>NC_010511.1:0-1416250 GCF_000019365.1 Methylobacterium sp. 4-46
AAACGAGAGTTCTTGTTGATAGACCGGTGAGGAAGGCGGGGACGAGGCTGGGGGCAGTTGACTCTTGGTTCCTCACCTGTGCCGACATGGTTCGAACTGGGACATGTCGGGAGTTGCGTATCGGCGTACGGGCCGCGGGCGGGAAGCCGCGGGCGGTCCGAGAGAGGACCCATCAATGCGTGTGGATGGCGGCTTGGCGGAAGGGGTCGATCCGGGCAGGGGCGCTGGCGGCGACGTCGCGGCGGCGTGGCAGCGGGTCAAGCGGCGCCTGCGGGCCGAACTCGGCGAGGATGTCTTCGCGAGCTGGTTCGCGCGGCTCGAATTGCAGGACGTGGCGGGCGGCACCGCCCGGCTGACCGTGCCCACGCGCTTCCTCAAGAGCTGGATCGAGTCCCACTATCTCGACCGGGTCCTGGCGACCTTCCGCAGCGAGGCGGACGGGATCGACGGCATCGAGGTCGGGGTGCGCGGCCCGATGGCCCCGGCCCGGGCGGCGCCGGGCGCGGCGGCCTCCGCGCCGAAGCCCGCCTCGCCGATCCGGACGCCCGGCGCCGCGCCCGCGGCCCCGGCCACGATCGAACTGCCCGACGCGGATCGGGCGCAGCGCGGCGAGGGCGACCTCAGCGGCGCCCCCCTGGACGCGCGCCTGACCTTCCAGACCTTCGTGGTCGGCCGCTCCAACGCCCTGGCGCACGCGGCGGCCGAGCGCGTCGCGGGCCACGAGGGCTCCGGGCCGATCTACAACCCGCTCTACTTCCACGCGGGCGTCGGCCTCGGCAAGACGCACCTCCTGCACGCGATCGGCCACGCCGCCAAGGAGGCGGGGCGCCGGGTGATCTACCTCACCGCCGACCGCTTCATGTACGGCTTCGTCAACGCCCTGAAGACGCAGAACGCCCTCGCCTTCAAGGAGCGCCTGCGCGCCATCGACGTGCTCATCCTGGACGACGTGCAGTTCATCCAGGGCCGCTCGATCCAGGCCGAGTTCGGCCACACGCTCAACGCGCTGATCGATGCCGGCCGGCAGGTCGTGGCCGCCGCCGACCGTCCGCCGACGGAGCTGGAGAGCCTCGACGAGCGGGTGCGCTCCCGCCTCGCGGGCGGACTCGTGGTCGAGATCGGCACCCTCGACGAGGCCCTGCGGGCCACGATCCTGCAATCGCGCCTGGAGGCGGTCCGCGTCAGCCATCCGGGCTTCGAGGTGAGCCCCGCCGTCGCCGAGTACGTCGCCAAGGCGATCACCGCGAATGGCCGCGACCTCGAAGGGGCGGTCAACCGCCTCCTCGCCCACGCCACGCTCACCGGCGCCCCGGTGACGCTGGAGACGGCCGAGACCGCGATCCGCGACCTCGTCAAGAACCGCGAGCCGAAGCGGGTCAAGATCGAGGACATCCAGAAGCTGGTGGCGAGCCGCTACAACGTCTCGCGCTCGGACATCCTGTCGGAGCGGCGCACCGCCGCCGTGGTCAAGCCGCGCCAGATCGCCATGTACCTCTCCAAGGTGCTGACGCTGCGCTCCCTGCCGGAGATCGGCCGCCGCTTCGGCGGGCGCGACCACACCACCGTGCTGCACGCCGTGCGCAAGATCGAGAAGGCGATCGGGGAGGATTCGGCCCTCAGCGACGAGGTCGAACTCCTCAAGCGCATGCTGCAGGATTGACGCCGCGCCGCCGGGCGCCGCCGGCGGTGCTTCGGCGGGGCCCTCGCGGCGCCCCGCCCCGGACCCCGCCTTCGCGCGCGGGCGGCCCCGGCTTGCCTTCGGGATGGAGCTTCGCCAAAGTTTCGACCCCGTGCGGGGCACGGGAAGCGATGCGGTGCCGGCCCTTGCGGGCCGCGAGAGTGTGAGACGGCGGACCACCCCCATGAGAGTCACAGTCGAGCGCGCGGCCCTCCTACGGTCGCTCGGCCACGTGCACCGCGTCGTCGAGCGGCGCAACACGATCCCGATCCTGTCGAACGTGCTGCTGCGCTCCAGCGCCGACGGCCTGCAGCTGAGGGCGACCGACCTCGACATCGAGGTCACGGAGACGATCCCGGCCGACGTGGTGGATGGCGGCGCCACCACGGTGCCGGCCCACGTGATCTACGACATCGTGCGCAAGCTGCCCGACGGCGTCCAGGTCTCCCTGGAGACGACGGGCGAGACCGGCCAGATGCAGATCCGCTCGGGCCGCTCGCGCTTCATGCTGGGCGCCCTGCCGGAGGCGGATTTCCCCGACCTCGCCGCGGGCGAACTGCCCCACCGCTTCCAGCTCCAGGCCGCCGAGCTGAAGAAGCTGATCGACAAGACGCAGTTCGCGATCTCGACCGAGGAGACGCGCTACTACCTGAACGGGATCTTCTTCCACACGATCGAGACGGAGGCGGGCTTGCGCCTGCGCGCCGTCGCGACGGACGGGCACCGGCTCGCGCGGGTCGAGATGCCCGCCCCCGAGGGCAGCCGCGGCATGCCGGGCATCATCGTGCCGCGCAAGGCCGTGGCCGAGATCCAGAAGCTCGTGGAGGATGGCGGCGACAGCGTCGGGGTGGAACTCTCGCCCGCCAAGGTCCGCTTCACCTTCTCCAGCGGGGTGACGCTGATCTCGAAGCTGATCGACGGCACCTTCCCGGATTACCAGCGCGTGATCCCGACCGGGAACGACAAGCTCCTCACCGTCGAGCGCGAGCAATTCGCCAAGGCGGTCGACCGCGTCTCGACCATCTCCTCGGAGCGCGGGCGCGCGGTGAAGCTCGCGGTCGGCGGCGGGCGGCTGTCGCTCTCGGTGAACAACCCGGATTCCGGCAGCGCCACCGAGGAACTCGACGTCGATTACGAGGCCGCGCCCCTCGATATCGGCTTCAACGCCCGCTACCTGCTCGACATCACGGCGCAGCTCGACGGCGACAGCGCCCTGTTCAAGCTCGCCGATCCGGGCTCCCCGACCCTGATCCAGGACAAGGAGGGGGCGCCGGCCCTCTACGTGCTGATGCCGATGCGGGTGTGAGGCGGGCGCGCTCCCGCGCCGGTCGCGCCGGGTTCCGCCAGGCCCGGCCCGGCGGCGCGGGTCCGCGCTCCGCCGGGCCGCGACGGCGCTCCGTGGCGATCGATCGCGTCGGGCCGCGGGCGAGGGATCTTGCAACCCGGCGCCGGGACGGGTGATTGGGTGGCCCAGGACCCATGGCCGCCCCCGATCCCTTCCGCGTCACGCGCCTCATCGCCCGCGACTTCCGCAACCACGCCAGCCTCGACCTCGGCGTGGGCCGGCCCTTCGTGGCGCTGGTGGGCGAGAACGGTGCCGGCAAGACCAACATCCTCGAGGCGCTCTCGCTGTTCGCGCCCGGCCGGGGCCTGCGCCGGGCCGATTTCGCCGCCATGGCGCGCGAGGGCGGGCCGGGCGGCTTCGCGGTGTCGCTCAGCGTCGAGGGGCCGCACGGTGAGCACCGCGTCGGCACCGCCTGGGAGCCGCCGCAGGGGCGCGAGGAGCGCGGCGGGCGCCAGTGCCGGATCGACGGAGCGAGCGCCCCCTCGCCCACCGCCTTCGCGGAGCAGTTGCGGGTCGTCTGGCTCACCCCGGACCTCGACGCGCTGTTCCGCGGCCCGGCGGGGGATCGGCGGCGCTTCCTCGACCGCCTCGTCCTCGCGGTCGATGCCGGCCACGGCAGCCGCGTCAGCGCCCTTGAGCGTGCCCTGCGCTCCCGCAACCGGCTGCTGGAGGAGCGGCCCGAGGACGGGCCCTGGCTCGACGCGATCGAGCGCGAGGTGGCGGAACTGGCGATCGCCGTGGCGCTCGCCCGGCGCGAGACGGTGGAGCGCCTCGACCGGCTGATCCTCGCCACCCGCGACGCGGCCTCGCCCTTCCCCTGGGCGGGGGTCCGGCTCGAGGGCGACATCGACGACCTCGTGGCGGTCTGGCCGGCCGTGGACGCCGAGGACCGCTTCCGCGCGACGCTGCGCCAGAACCGCTTCCGCGACCGCGCCGCGGGCCGCACGCTCGCCGGCCCGCAGGCCTCCGACCTCGTGGTGCGCCACGGCCCCAAGGACGTGCCGGCCGGCACCGCCTCGACCGGCGAGCAGAAGGCGCTGCTGATCGGCCTCGTGCTCGCCCATGCCCGCCTGGTCGCCGGCATGAGCGGGCTGGCGCCCCTCGTCCTCCTCGACGAGGTCGCGGCCCATCTCGACCCGCGCCGGCGCGCGGGCCTGTTCGACGCCCTGGAGGCGCTGCCGGGGCAGGTCTGGATGACCGGGGCGGATCCGGCGCTGTTCGCGGAACTCGGGAGCCGCGGCGACGTGGTCGCGGTGGCGGAGGGGCAGGTGCGGCCCGGCTGAGCCGCCTCAGGGGCGGGCGGAGGGAATGTCGGTCCGCACGACATCGTCGCCGACGAAGGGCAGGGGCACGTCGGGCGGCACGCGCGGGAGCATGGTCCGACGAAGGGGATGCCGGTTCGGCGAAGACCATCTGCCGAGCCGGTGGCCGGATAGCGCGCGACGCGCTCCTGGATCGGTTTGGCGCGCTCGCGCAAGGGGGGCGTCCCCGACGCGCGATGCGTGACGCTTGGCGCCGTTGCGGCGCGTTCGTGAGTGCCATACGCACGGCATCCGTCTTGCTCACGCGCGCGATCGACGCCAGCGTCGCGGCGAGGCGCTCCACCTCGTCGTCCTGGTCGTTCAGGGGCATCGAGACCCTGCCTTTGGGACGCCGGGAGAGCTGTGTCGACCCGGGCCGGCCGCGATCGCCGCGACGGCCCCGAACCGGAGGCGGGACGCGGCGCCCGCCCGACCTTGAAGCAGGGACCCGATGACCTCACGCCTCGACGAGGCCCGCGCCGCCCTTCAGACGACCTTCGGCTACGAGGATTTCCGGCCCGGCCAGGCGGAGGTGATCGGCGCCGTGCTCGACGGGCGCGACGTGCTCGCCGTGATGCCGACCGGCTCCGGCAAGTCGATGACCTACCAGCTCCCGGCCCTGGTCGAGCGCGCCCTCACCGTGGTGGTCTCGCCGCTGATCGCGCTCATGCACGACCAGGTGCAGCAGATGCGCGGCTTCGGGGTCGCGGCCGCCACCCTCAATTCGAGCGTCGACGAGGCGAGCGCCAAGGCGGCATGGCGCCAGATCCGCGCCGGTGACCTGCGCCTCCTCTTCGTCTCGCCCGAGCGCCTGCTGATGGAGGGGCTGATCGAGGCGCTGCAGGGCGCGGGCGTGCGGCGCCTCGCCGTCGACGAGGCGCATTGCGTCTCGCAATGGGGCCACGACTTCCGGCCGGAATACCGGGAGCTCGCCCGCGCCCGCGAGGCCCTGGGCGGCGTCCAGATGGTGGCGCTCACCGCCACCGCCGACACGGCGACGCGGGCCGACATCACCGAGCGGCTCTTCCCGGCCGGGCGCAGGCCCGAGATCTTCGTCCACTCCTTCGACCGGCCGAACATCCGGCTCACCTTCGCCCCCAAGGAGCACCCGACCCGCCAGATCAGCCGCTTCCTGCGCACCCGCCGGTCGGAGAGCGGCATCGTCTACTGCTCGTCGCGCAAGCGCACCGAGCAGCTCGCCCAGATGCTGCAGGAGGAGGGCGTCAACGCCCTGCCCTACCATGCGGGCCTCGACCAGGGCACGCGGATGCGCAACCAGGACGCCTTCCTGCAGGAGGACGGCATGGTCATGGTGGCGACCGTCGCCTTCGGCATGGGCATCAACAAGCCGGACGTGCGCTTCGTCTGCCACGCCGACATGCCCTCGAACGTCGAGGGCTACTACCAGGAGATCGGCCGCGCCGGCCGCGACGGGCTGCCGGCCGACACGCTCACCCTCTACGGCCTCGACGACATGGCCCTGCGCCGCCGCCAGATCGAGGAGAAGGACATCCCGGACGAGCGCCGCCGGGTCGAGCGCCGCAAGCTCGACGCGATGATCGCGCTCTGCGAGGGCGCCACCTGCCGCCGCCAGTCGCTCCTCGCCTATTTCGGCGAGGCGAGCGCCCCGTGCGGGCGCTGCGACCTCTGCCGGGGCGGCGTGGCGCTGGTCGACGGCACCGTGGCGGCCCAGAAGGTGCTCTCGGCGATCGTGCGCACCGGCCAGCGCTTCGGCGCCGCCTATGTCTGCGACCTCGTCCACGGCAAGGAGACCGACCAGATCCGGCGCAACGGCCACACCAAGCTCAAGACCTTCGGCGTCGGGGCCGACAAGCCGGTCGCGGCGTGGCGCTCGATCCTGCGCCAGCTCTTCGCGGCCGGCGCCGTCGCCGAGAACCAGGACGGCTATGGCGGCCTCGCCATGACCGAGAAGGGCGAGGCGATCCTGTTCGGGCGCGAGCCCGTGCAGCTGCGCCCGGACCCCGAGCCGAAGGCCCCCAAGGAGCGCCGGGCCCGCGGGGCGGAGCGCGACGACACGCTCGGCCTCTCGTCCGAGGACGAGGCCCTGTTCCAGCACCTGCGCGGCCTGCGCGCCACCCTGGCCCGCCAGGAGGGCGTCGCCGCCTACATGATCTTCCCCGACCGCACCCTGGTCGAGATGGCCCGCGCGAAGCCGGTCGACCTCTGGGCCCTGCGCTCGGTCCACGGCGTCGGCGAGCGCAAGCGCGAGGCCTACGGCGAGGCCTTCGTCGCGACGATCGCGGATTTCCTCGCCGACGCCGCCAAGCGCGCCGGCTGAGGCGCCCGCCCGGAGCATTCCGCCGAGGCGCCTCGGCGGCAAGGCCGTTGCTCCGCTCCCGGCACGGTCGCCTCCCTCTCCGACCGGGGAAACCCTCGCCGCCAGGCTGGCAAATGCGCGGGCCGATGCGCCCTCGCGGGTCCGCGCCCATTGCCCTCCCTCCCCCGGCTGCCGTATGCGCTGGGCCTCGACCGCGAGGCCGCCGCAGAGGGTGCCGCATGATCCGCAACGACATCGCCATCACGCCCGACCTCGTGCGCCAGCACGGCCTCACCGACGAGGAATACGCCCGCTTCAAGGAGCTGATCGGCCGCGAGCCGACGATCACCGAACTCGGCATCGTCTCGGCGATGTGGAACGAGCACTGCTCCTACAAGTCCTCCCGCATCCACCTGCGCACGCTGCCGACCAAGGCGCCCTGGGTGATCCAGGGGCCGGGCGAGAATGCCGGCGTCATCGACATCGGCGACGGGCGCGCCTGCGTGTTCAAGATGGAGAGCCACAACCACCCGAGCTTCATCGAGCCCTACCAGGGCGCGGCGACCGGGGTCGGCGGCATCCTGCGCGACGTGTTCACCATGGGCGCCCGGCCGATCGCGGCGCTGAACGCCCTGCGCTTCGGCTCCCCCGACCATCCGCGCACCCGCCACCTCGTCTCGGGCGTCGTCGCCGGCATCGGCGGCTACGGCAATTCCTTCGGCGTGCCGACCGTCGGCGGGTCGGTCGGCTTCCACCGGCGCTACGACGGCAACATCCTGGTCAACGCCATGGCGGTCGGCCTCGCCCGCGCCGACGCGATCTTCTACGCGGCCGCCACCGGGGTCGGGAACCCGATCGTCTATCTCGGCTCCAAGACCGGCCGCGACGGCATCCACGGCGCCACCATGGCCTCGGCCGCCTTCGACGAATCCTCCGAGGAGAAGCGCCCGACCGTGCAGGTCGGCGATCCCTTCGCGGAGAAGCTGCTGCTCGAGGCCTGCCTGGAGCTGATGGCCTCCGGCGCCGTGATCGCGATCCAGGACATGGGCGCGGCCGGCCTGACCTGCTCGGCGGTCGAGATGGGCGCCAAGGGCAATCTCGGGGTCGAACTCGACCTCGACGCGGTGCCGACCCGCGAGGCGGGCATGACTGCCTACGAGATGATGCTCTCCGAGAGCCAGGAGCGCATGCTCATGGTGCTCAAGCCCGGCATGGAGGAGGAGGCCAAGGCGATCTTCGTGAAGTGGGGCCTCGACTTCGCGATCATCGGCCACACCACCGACACGCTGCGCTTCGTCATCAAGCACGGCGGCGAGACGGTCGCCGACCTGCCGATCAAGGAGCTCGGCGACGAGGCCCCGCTCTACGACCGGCCGCACCGCACGAACATGCACCACCCGGTCCTCAGGGCCGAGGACGTCCCGGCCCCGGTGACGCACGGCGAAGCCCTGCGGAGGCTGATGGGCTCGCCCGACCTCGCCTCGAAGCGCTGGGTCTGGGAGCAGTACGACCACTACATCCTCGGCAACACGGTCCAGAAGCCGGGCGGCGACGCCGCCGTGGTGCGGGTCGAGGACGGGCCGAAGGGCCTCGCGCTCACCACCGACGTGACGCCGCGCTACTGCGAGGCCGACCCGGTCGAGGGCGGCCGCCAGGCGGTGGCCGAGGCCTACCGGAACATCTCGGCGGTGGGCGGCCGGCCGCTCGCCGTCACCGACAACCTCAATTTCGGCAATCCCGAGAAGCCCGAGGTGATGGGCCAGTTCGTCGGCTGCATCCAGGGCATCGGCGAGGCCTGCCGCGCCCTCGACTTCCCGGTCGTGTCCGGCAACGTCTCCCTCTACAACGAGACCAACGGCGTCGGCATCCTGCCGACCCCGACGATCGGCGGCGTCGGCGTCGTCGACGACGTGCGCCGGATCGCCACCCTCGCCCTCAAGCGCGAGGGCGACGCGCTGGTGCTGATCGGGCGCAGCCAGGGCTGGCTCGGCCAGTCCCTCTACCTCGCCGAGATCTGCGGGCGCGAGGAAGGCGCGCCGCCCCCGGTCGACCTCGCCGCCGAGCGGAGGAACGGCGAGTTCGTGCGCGGGCTGATCGCCTCGGGCCTCGTCGACACCGTCCACGACCTCTCGGATGGCGGCCTCGCGGTGGCGCTCGCCGAGATGGCGATGGCCGGCCGGATCGGCGCGGCACTGCCCGAATGCCCGCTGCCGATCCCGGCCCACGCCTACCTGTTCGGCGAGGATCAGGGCCGCTACCTGCTCGCGGTCGAGCCCGAGACGGTGCCCGACCTGCTCTACAGCGCCGCCGCGCAGGGGATCGACGCCGCCGTCATCGGCGTCACCGGCGCCGATTCATTGACCCTGCCGGGCGACGAGATCATATCCGTGGAGGAGCTGCGCGCCGTCAACGAGGCGTGGCTGCCGACCTACATGGCCGGGCCCGGCGCCTGATCCCGAGGGCCGGATCCCGGCGGAGACGGAGAACGCTTCGATGCCCATGGACGCCCGCGAGATCGAGACGATGATCCGGGAGGCCCTCCCGGACGCGACGGTCGAGATCCGCGACCTCGCCGGCGACGGCGACCACTACGCCGCCACCGTCGTGTCGGCCGCCTTCAAGGGCAAGTCGCGGGTGCAGCAGCATCAGATGGTCTATGGTGCATTGCAGGGTCGCATGGGCGGCGTGCTTCACGCGCTTGCGCTCACCACGGGCGTCCCCCAGGATTAGGGCACCGCATCAGCTGCCGGCGGGCGCGCCGCACCGCCCTCACCGAGAGGACATCATGACCGACATCAACAGCCGCATCGAGAGCGAGATCAAGTCCCAGGACGTTGTCGTGTTCATGAAGGGCACGCCGCAATTCCCGATGTGCGGGTTCTCCGGCCAGGTCGCGCAGATCCTCAACTACCTCGGCGTGCCCTACAAGGGCGTGAACGTGCTGGAGGACATGGAGATCCGCGAGGGCATCAAGGCCTACTCGAACTGGCCGACCATCCCGCAGGTCTACGTGAAGGGCGAGTTCGTCGGCGGCTGCGACATCACCCGCGAGATGTTCCAGTCGGGCGAGCTGCAGCAGCTGCTCTCCGAGAAGGGCATCGCGGTCAAGACCGCCGCCGCCTGAGGGCGAACACCGCCGGACCGGCACGGGAGGGGGCGCGCGAGCGCCCTTTTTCGTGCCCGCCGTGAACCCTCCGCCCCCGGCCGCGTCTGTACCCGAGAGGGGCGGCAGCGGCGGATGGTTCCATGTACGACGTCATCATCGTGGGCGGCGGGCCCGCGGGTCTGAGCGCGGCCCTGGTGCTCGGCCGCTGCCGCCGCACCGTGCTGCTCCTCGACGCCGGGCACCCCCGCAACGCCGTGACGCCGCGCATGAACGGCTATCTCGGCCATGACGGCTGCCCCCCGGGCGCCCTGCGCGACCAGGGCCGGGCCGAACTCTCCCGCTACCCGACCGTCGAGGTCCGCGACGCCGACGTGGCCGACGCGCGGCGCGACGAGGAGGGCTTCACCGTGGTTCTGGCGGATGGCCGGCGCGAGGCCGCCCGCCGCCTCGTCCTCGCCACCGGGCTCGCCACCGAATTGCCGCCCGTCGAGGGATTCCGCGACTTCTGGGGGCGCGGCGTGCACCACTGCCCCTATTGCGACGGCTACGAGAACCGCGACGCGCCGGTGGCGGTCTACGGACGCGGCGGCTGCGGCAAGGGCCTCGCCCTGGAACTCACCGCCTGGACCCGGGACCTGACCCTGTGCAGCGACGGGCCGGCGGAGCACCTGTCCGGGGAGGACCGCGCGCGGCTCGCGCGCCAGGGCATCCGCCTCGACGAGCGCCCGGTCGCCCGCGTCGAGGGCGAGGACGGGCGCCTCGCCCGCATCCGCTTCCGGGACGGCGCCGCCCTGCCCTGCGGCGCCATGTTCTTCACTCCCGCCGAGTGCGTTCCCTCGCCCCTCGTCGCGCGGCTCGGCTGCGACCTCACCCCGAAGGGCACCGTGCCGACGCGCGACTACGAGCAGTCGAACGTCCCGGGCCTCTACGTGGCGGGCGACGCCTCGCGCCGGGTGCAGTTCGCGATCGTGGCCGCCGCGGAGGGCGCCATGGCGGCCTTCGCGATCAATACCGAGCTCCTGCGCGAGGACACCGCGTGAGCCGAGCTTTCGTCCGCCTGATGCGCACGCACGTTGCGCCCATCGCCGCGGTTCATGCCGGCCGGTAGGGCGGTGCGCGGGCGCTTCAAGAATACCCTGCCCGGCAAAACGTTGTTAAGCTTACCGGGTGATTTGCAGCGGGGGGTTGAGCATGCTGGCTTTGGCGAGGGTGTGGCGCGTCCGGCTCTCCCGGGAGCCGCAGCCCGGAGCGCGGGCGGGGGCGCCGCCCGCGCCGGCCCTGGCCGGGCCTCCGGCCGAGGGCGAGCAGGAGCGTCGCGGACTGACCGCCCGCGAACTGATCCGGATGGCGCAATCGGCGCGCATCACCCGCAACTGAGCGTCGCGGCCCCGGCGCGACGGGGCCGCACGATCGCCGCGCGGCGCTGGCGAGCCCGGCGGCGGACCCGATTCGTCCCTGCGGGAGCGCGCGGGGCGCCGGAGCCCTTCGCGAGGCCGGGGCGGCCTGCTTCGCCGCATCGGGCCGGCCGCCGGGCGACCCGCAACCTGTGATCCCCTGAGCCGGTCATCCCGCGGCCGTCGCGTGGTCGGCCGGCAGCAACCAGCGCGCGATGCTTCGCGCGCCGGGCGCCGACGTCCCGCAGCGCAGCGGGGAGATCTGCGTGCGCTGCCGCACATCCATCGCGGCGACCGTTCACTACTTCTTGCGAAAGCCGAACCGCCCAAGTCCTCGGGACTTGCGGGGGAGCTGCAAAACTTTTTGCATGGAGCCACGACGCGGGCGGAACTGTTCAGCTCGCTCCGTGTTTCTCAGTATCCTGTATGCGTACGCGTACCCCACCAGCCACGGGCTCCGCGCCCGGGGGACCGCTATGCCCGATTTCGACGCCCGCCATCTCGACGACACAGAGGCCCTCGCCCGCCTCGCCGAGATCCTGCACCCGACCAAGGCCCTGCGCGGCCAAGCCAAGGCCCGCGGCCGACGCCGCGTGCGCGAGGGCTTGGCCGACCCCGCGAAGCCGGCCGACAAGTCGGACGAGGCGGCCTGACCCTCACCAGATCTGCGGCGTGATCAGGCCCCGGCTGGTCACCACGACCCAGGCCTTGCCCCGGCGCTCGATCGCCTCGACGCGCCCGACGCCCGGCACCGTGTCGCCCGGGCCCACCTCGATCAGGCGCCGGTTGCGGTTCTCGATCATCGCCACGCCGTCGTAGACGTCGCGCAGCACCCAGCTGTCCACCATCGCGGGCGCGGTCGTGGCGCTGGGCGCGGCCGGCGCGGCGGGCTTGGCCGCGGGCTTGTCCGGCAGGCTCCCGGTCAGGGTCGGCTCGGCGCTCGCGAGCTTCGGGGCCGGCGCGGGCGCGACCGCCACCGGGGCCGGCGCCGCCGCGCGCTGGCGGTCGAGCCGCTCGCCGAGGGCCGCCACGCGGGCCTGCTGCTCGCGGTCGAGATGCTCGATCCGGTCGGAGAGGCCGGCGAGCTTGGCCGCCGCGTCGCTCCCGACCTTGCCGATCCGCTCCAGCCGCTCGGCCATCTGCCCGAACTGCGCCGCCGCCTCGCTCCGCGCGGCCTCGGCGGCCGCCTGCGCGGCGCCGGAGCGCTCCTTCACGAGCTTGAGGTCGCCGGCGAGGCGGGCGGATTCCGCGGCCTGCGCGTCGAGGCGCGTCGCCAACTTCTTCCACTCGGCGAGGCCGACCGCCGCGCGCTCCGCCCGCGCGCCCTTCCCCATCAGCGCCACCGCGGCGCCGCCGCCGAAGGCCCCGACGCAGAGGCCGCCGATCAGCGCCGCGACCGGCAGGCCGAGCTTGACGCGCGGGCGCCGCAGCCGCGGAAGGGCCGCCCGGGCGCGCGCCGCCACGTCCTTGAGACGCCCCTCCGCGGAGGCCGCCTTCGTGCCGGGCGCGTCCCCGGCCTGATCCTTGCCGTCGCTCATGACGAAAAGCTTCCTCGCCGTCCTGGAAGCTTTTGGTTAACGATACTTCTTTACCGAATGGTTAGCGCCTCAGGGGCTGCGGAGCGGCGCGGGGTCGCCCCGCGCCGGGGTGCGGTCCTCAGGCGGCGAGCCCGCGCTTGCGCAGGAGCGGGTCGATGCTCGGCAACCTGCCCCGGAAGGCCATGTAGGCGCGGCGCGCGTCGCGCAGGTTTCCGGCCCCGTACACGAAGGTGCGCAGGCGCTGCGCGGTCTCGGGGTCGAAGATGTCGCCGGCCTCGCGGAAGGCGTCGAAGGCGTCCGCGTCCAGCACCTCGGACCACAGGTAGGAATAGTAGCCCGCCGCGTAGCCGCCCGCGAAGATGTGGGCGAAGTGCGGCGAGCGGTGGCGCATGCTGATCTCGGCCGGCATCCCGATCCGGGTCAGGGTCTCGGCCTCGAAGGACCCGACATCGAGTCCCGCCTCGGCCGCCTCCGACAGGTGCAGGTCGAGGTCGACGATCGCCGAGGCGGCGTACTCGACGGTGGCGAAGCCCTGGTTGAAGGTGCGGGCGGCGAGGAGCCGCTGCAGCAGGGCCTCGGGCATCGGCTCGCCGGTGCGGTAGTGGCGGGCATGAGCCCGCAACACCTGCGGTTGCTCCAGCCAATGCTCGTAGAGCTGCGAGGGCAGTTCCACGAAGTCGCCCGCCACCGCCGTGCCGGCGAGGAGCGGGTAGGTGACGCTCGAGAGCAGACCGTGCAGGGCGTGGCCGAATTCGTGGAACAGCGTGCGGGCATCGTCGAAGGACAGGAGCGCGGGCTCGCCCTCGGCGCCCTTGGCGAAGTTCATCACGTTGACGATGATCGGGGTGACCTCGCCGGTGAGCCGCTCCTGCGAGCGGAAGGCGCTCATCCAGGCGCCGGAGCGCTTGCTCGGCCGCGCGAAGTAGTCGCCGAGGAACAGGCCGACGACCGAGCCGTCGCGGTCGCGCACCTCCCAGGCCCGGACGTCGGGGTGGTAGCGCGGGACCTCGGCCAGTTCCGCGAAGCGCAGGCCGAACAGGCGCGAGGCGGTGTCGAAACAGGCCGCGATCACCCCGTCGAGGGGCAGGTACGGCTTGATCTCGCCCTCGTCGAGGTCGTGCTCGGCCCGCCGGAGCTTCTCCGCGTAGTGGCGCCAGTCCCAGGGCGCCAGGGCGAAGTTGCCGCCCTCGTCGCGGATCAGCCCCTGCAGCCGGCCGCGCTCCGCCGCGGCCCGCGCGCGGGCGGGCGCCCAGACGTCGCGCAGCAGCGCCAGCGCCGCCTCGGGCGTCTCCGCCATCGTGTCGGCGAGCTTGAACGCGGCGAAGTTCGGGTAGCCGAGGAGCCGCGCCCGCTCGGCGCGCAGCTGCAGGGTCTCGGCGATGATCGCCCGGTTGTCCGTCTCGCCCCCGTTCTCGCCGCGCCGGATCCAGGCCGTGTAGGCGCGCTCGCGCAGGTCGCGTCGGGTCGAGAAGACCAGGAACGGCTCGATCAGCGAGCGGGCCAGGGTGATGACGTGGCCGCCCTTTCCCCGCTCCGCCGCGGCCCGGGCGGCGGCGGCCCGCAGGAAGGGCGGCAGCCCGGCGAGGTCCTCCTCGGTCTCGAGCGGCAGCACGAAGCCGCTCTCGTCGGCGAGCAGGTTCTGCGAGAAGCGGGTCGCGAGTTCGGCGAGCCGCGCCGCGATCGCGGCCATGCGCTCCTTGGCGGCGGGGTCGAGATCGGCCCCGGCCCGGCGGAAGAGCGTGCGGTAGCGGTCGAGGACGCGGGCCTCCTCCTCCGACAGGTCCGCCCCGTCGACCGCCCTCACCCGGGCCCAGAGCGCCCCGTTGAGGAAGAGCGCGCTGTGGTGCCGGGCGAGGCGCGGCGCCATGACCCGCTCCACCGCCTGCAGGTCCGGATTGGTGTGGCTGCCGGCGAGGTTGAAGAACACGCCGCCGACGCGCTTGAGCGCCTGGCCCGAGCGCTCGAGCGCCGCGACCGTGTTGGCGAAGCTCGCCGGCTCCGCGCTCCCGGCGATGGCGGCGATCTCGGCCTCGTGCGCCGCGAGCGCCCCGGCGAAGGCGGGTTCGTAATGGGCGGGTTCGATCCGCTCGAAGGGCGGCACTCCGTGGGGCGTCGTCCAGACCGGGTCCAGGAGCGGGTTGCCGGGAGGGGTCGCCGGGGTGCCAGCCATGCGCGTGCGTCCTTTGCGGAATCGAGTCGCGGCCGACGATAGAGGGTGGCGGGTCCGGCGCAAGCGCGCGAGGCCGCGCCGGAGCGCGGAACGGGGGAACGGCGTGGCCGTTGAGTGCCGGCCGGCGCCCGGTGGGCTCCGGCTCGATCCGGGAGAGATCGTGACCCGCCGCCCTGCGCTCCTCCTCGCGCTCCTCGCCGCCGCGCCGGCCCTCGCCCAGGCGCGCGACGCCCCGCCCCTGCCGCCGCCGCGGCCGGACCTGCCCGCGCCGGCGCCCCATCCCGCCACGGCCCCAAATCCTGCCACGACCTCAAGTCCCGCCACGGCTCCGGCTCCCGCCCCGCCCGCCGCCGAGGCGGCTCCCCTGCCGCCGGAGCGCCCCGCCGACCTGCCGGCCGGGCCGGCGGCACCCGCGGTGCCGGACGACACCGCCTGCCTGAGCCGGCTGGAGCGCCTCGGCGCCCGGGCCGAGCCGCTGCCGGCACTGGCGGACGGGCTCTGCGGCGCCCCGAAGCCCCTGCGCGTCGTCGAGCTGCCGGACGGGATCCAGCTCTCGCCGCCCGCCACGCTCACCTGCCGGGCCGCGGAGGCGCTGGCGCGCTGGAGCACCGAGGTGCGGGTCCTGGCCGAGCGCGACCTCGGCCGCCCGCCGAGGTCGCTGCGCATCTCGACCTCCTACGAGTGCCGCGGCCAGAACCACGATCCGGACGCCAAGCTCAGCGAGCACGCCTTCGCCAACGCGATCGACGTGATGGGCTTCACCTTCGAGGGACGCGAGCCGATCGGCATCGGGACGCAGGCCGAGGGCACGCCGGAGGGCCGGTTCCAGGCGGCGGTGCGGGCCCGCGCCTGCGCCTTCTTCCGCACCGTCCTCGGGCCGGGCTCGGATGCCGAGCACGGCAACCACCTGCACCTCGACGAGCGCGAGCGGAATGCCGGCCATCGCCTCTGCCAGTGAGCAGGGAACGGCCGGGCCCCGGTGCCGTTTGTGGCCCACGCAGGAGCGGAGGCGTGAGGCGATGCGACGGGTGCTGGCGGTGTGCGTGGCGAATGTCCTGGTGCTCGGTGCGGCGGCGGCCGCGCCCGCCCTCGACCGCGACGCGGTCAACGGGGCGCGCTTCGAGGCCGGCGCCCACCGCAAGCCCGCGGGCAAGCGGCCCGATCCGGTCCTGATCAAGGCGCAGGTGCTTCTCGACCGGGCGCGGTTCTCCCCGGGCGCCATCGACGGGCGCGACGGCGACAACCTGCGCGGGGCCCTCAAGGCCTTCGCCGAGGCGAAGGGAATGCCGGCCAGCGGGCACCTCGACGGCCGGCTCTGGGAGGCGCTGGCGGGGTCGAGCCAGGATCCGGTGCTCACCGATTACGCGCTGACCAAGGCCGATGCGGAGGGACCCTACGCGGAGGAGATCCCCGCCAAGATGGAGGACCAGGCCGAGCTCAAGGCCCTGTCCTATACCGGGCCCGCCGAGATGCTGGCCGAGCGCTTCCACATGAGCCGGGCGCTGTTCGACGCCCTCAACCCGGACAAGGACCTGGGCCGCGCCGGGACGGTGGTGACGGTCGCGGCGGTGCCGCCGCTCGCCACGGACCGGCCCGGCAAGGGCCTGCCCGAGGAGCCGAAGGTCGCCCGCATCGTGGTCGGCAAGGAGGCGCTGCAGGTGCGCGCCTACGGGGGCGACGGCGCGCTCCTCGCCGTCTACCCGGCCTCGGTCGGCAGCGAGGAGAAGCCTGCCCCGGAGGGCCGCTTCAAGGTTGAGGGCGTGACCTTAAACCCGACCTACACGTACGACCCGAAATACGCCTTCAAGGGCGTCGAGGCGACGCGCAAGTTCACGATCAAGCCCGGCCCCAACAACCCGGTCGGCCTGGTCTGGATCGAGCTCTCGGCCGAGTCCTACGGCATCCACGGCACGCCCGAGCCGGAGAAGATCGGCAAGTCCGAGTCGCACGGCTGCATCCGGCTGACCAACTGGGACGCCCGCGACCTCGCCCTCCACGTGGCGAGGGGCGCCACCGTGGAGATCGGCGAGTAGCGCTCGGGTCAGCGCGGCGCCAGGATCGGCAGCCGGCGGACGGAGATCGCCACCTCCTCCCCGGCCCGGGCGAGGGCGCGGGCGAGCCGCCCCCCGGTCCCGAGGCCGAGCTCGGCGATGACGAGGCGCCGGATCGCCTCGACCTCGCCCTCGGTCGCGCGGTCGAGGGGGCGGCCGGCGAGTTCGGTGGCCGGCAGGATATGCGGCGCCTCGATCCGGTCGTCCCAGCCGGTGGCCCAGACCCGCCGCGCCAGCAGCTCGTTCGTCGCCCGGTAATGGGCCGCCGCCCGCTCCAGCATGCCGGCGTCGAGGGCCTGGAAGGCGCCGCCGAGGCCCCGCTCGGCCGCGAGCGCCTCGATCCGCGCCGTCACGGCGCGGGCCTGCTCGCCGCGTCGCGCGATCCCGGAGGCGGCGAGCCGCCGCGCCACCTCCGCCGAGACCGGGTCGAGGCTGCGGTTGGCGCGGCAGGCGAGGTCGTCCGCGCTCATGAGCGGCAGGAGACGGTCCGCGAGGCCGAGTTCCGCCGCGACGCGCACGATCAGCGGCGCGTCCGCGCGCCGGTCCCGGTAAGGCACCACGCTGACGCGTCCCCGCGCGGCCCGCGCCCAGCCGTCGAGCCCGTAGAGGTAATCGTAGCGGCGGTGCCCGAGATCCGCCGCGAAGGCGGCCGCGAAGGGGCGCCGCTCCGCCAGGAATTGCAGGCGCCAGAGATGCTGCGACTGGAGATAGGCGGCTTGCGCGCGGACCGTGAGCAGGATCTCGGGCTCGTAGCCGTGGCGGCGCAGCAGGTCGCAGAGCAGCCCGGGCGCCGGGTGCCAGGACGGGAACAGGCACAGGCCCTCGTAGGAGATCACCACCGCCTCGGCCCGGCTCGCCGCGAGGCGCGAGGCGAGCGCGTCGAGGAGCTCCCGGCGCTCGCCGAGCGGCCGGCGTCCCGCGAGCGCCGCCCCCAGGTGCTGGTGGCTGAGATGCGGCAGCGGCGCCGCGCGCGGCGTCAGGTCGGGATAGAGGATCCCGGCCTCGCGCAGCGCGGCGCGGTGGCGGAACAGCACGGTCTGCAGCGACGAACTGCCGGTCCGCGGCGTCCCGATATGGATGATGGCGCGGCGCATCGGACCGCGTCAGGCCAAGTGCCGACCGCGAGACACCGAACAGTGACTGTACAGCAACATGTATATTCGGTCTTTCGTCGCATTCGTCCGCCAAGCTTACAATTCTACAAGCATCCGATAAAGCCCCGCTCGGCATCGAGCCGGGAAGTTGTTTCAGAACAATCACTTGGAGGGATTTTTCGCTGCGACGAGCGCCCGATCTCGGTGGAATGCGCGGGGAGGCCGCGCTGGCGCGGGCGGCTCAGCGTGCCTCCTCCCGGACGGGATCCCCCGCGCGCACGCGTCCCGCCGGCCGCCATTGGCTGCGCCCGAGGCCGAGCCGCTCCGCGAGGGCGAGCAGGCCCCAGAACAGCGCGATCTTGCGGCCCCTGAGGCCGGGCAGCGCCCAGGGATCGAGCCCGACGAAGGGCAGGAAGGGATTGCGGCGGCTGGCGGCGTAGATCTCGACGCGCAGGCTCGGCCGCGCGGCGGCGCCGCGGGCGTGGAAGCCGCAGGTGTCGCCGACCACCAGGGTGTTGCCCGGGACCGCGAATCGGACCGGCTCCGCCAGGCCGAGGCGGGGGAGTTCGTCGGGCCGGATCCGGAAGGCGCCGCCGCCTCCCGCGGCGGGATCGCAGGCGTCGATGCTCCGGCGCCGCTCCCAGGCGAGGCGCCGCCGGGAGCGCGTCGCCGAGCCGCGCACATACGTGAAGGGGCCCTCGTCCGCCGGCACGTCGTGCAGGAACAGCCACGCCTTCATGGTCGGGTGGAACGTGTCCATGTGCAGATCGCCCTGCGGGTCGGCCGACCCGTCGAGCCGCGAGAAGATCGTCTGGATGTAGACCTCGGGCTCGGCGTCGAAGCTCGCGACGTAGCGGAGCCGGCCCTGGAAGGCCGGCATGGCGAGGAGGCGGCGGCAGGCGGGCAGGCCGCGCAGGGTGGCGGGCGTCAGGGGCACCCGCCGGGTCACCGCGTTCCCCTCGCGGAACTGCTTGGCCGGCAGCGGGAGCGAGGTGACCTCGCGCACGAGATCCGCGAAGTGATCGGGCGCCAGGAAATCCCGCACCTCGATGTAGCCCTGTGCGGCGAGCTGGCGCCGATCCTCCTCCGTCACCAGCGGCGCGAGCGCCGCGCGGCGCCGCGCGGTCATCGCCGCGGCGAGCCGCACCCGCCAGACATGCAGGCCGCGCCGGTTCAGGCGGACGCTGCCGAGCACCGGATTGGTCCGGAACGACTTCGCCCCCGTCAGGATCTGGGTGGCGTAGAATGGTGCGAGAACAACATGCGAAAGATGGAGTGCCATTTCGATAACCAGCGCATTTCTCATCTCGACAATGCAATTTTGAATCGTGGCAGAAAACCGAACCGCCCCGGCAGGCGCCGCTTTCTTAGCGGTTAGGGCAGGTTAAATTATGCCATCGGGTCGCGACCGGACCGTCGTGAGACTATATATCCCGAAATATTGGGCTGGTTTTCCCGGCCGGCGGAGGAATGGATGGCGATGACGGGCTGACCTCGGCGCGTCTTGTCGGGTCGCAGGGGCGCCGGCGGCCGAGAGGAAGGAGATGGCCGCGGCCCTCCTGACCCAGCGCTTCCCGTGCCGGCGCGACTCGCGGCCCGGGCGGCGCGCCGCGGGAACCCAAGGTCGCGGCTCCCGCGCGCACCGATCGGGCGATCCCGGTCCGCGGGCGGCGCGTCCGAACCGAGGACCGGCGACGGCCCGGCGGGCGCCGCGCTCCCCGGGACGGTTCCCCGCCCTCAGCGCGGCGGGACCGGCCGAAGCAGCGCCTCGGCCGCGAGCATGGCCGCGTCCGCCAGGAAGGCGAGCGCCGCCGCGGCCGCGGCGCCCTGCAGCAGCGCGAGGCCGTTCTGGTTCTGGAGCCCGACCACGATCGGGGTGCCGAGGGTCGGCGCGCCCGCGAGCGCGCCCACCGCCGCGGTCGCGACCGCGACCACCATCACGACCCGCAGGGCGGCCAGGATCGGCCCGGCCGCGAGCGGCAGGTCGACCTGCCGGAACAGCTGCGCGGGGGTGAGCCCCACGGCGAGGGCGGCGTCCCGCACCTCCGCCGGGACCGTGGCGAGGGCGTCGATGGTGGCGCGCATTACCGGCATCAGCCCGTAGGCCGCCAGGGCCAGGAGCGTCGGCGGCGCGCCGAAGCCCAGGATCGGCAGGGCGAGGCCGATCACCACCACCGGCGGCACCGCCTGGGCGGCGGCGGCGAGCGCGTCGATGGCGCCGCGCAGGCGCGCGTCGCGGCTGCGGACCGCCAGGATGCCGAGGCCGAGGCCGAGGCCGCCCGCGAGCGCGAAGCCGCCGAGGGCGAGGAGGAGGTGGCGCTGCGCGAGCCAGAGCAGGCGATCGAGGGGAACCGGCGCCCCGGTCCCGAGCCCGACCGCGCGGGCGATCGCGGCGGCGGCGGCGGGATGCGCCGCGGCCGCGAGGGCGAGACCCACCGCCGCGCTCCCGAGGGCGGAGACCAGCCGGCTCACGCGGAGGCTCCCCGGGCGGGGCGCAGGGCCGCGAGCGCGCGATCCGCCGCGAGCGACAGCGCGACCACCGGCGCCGCCCCGAGCAGGATCAGGTCGGGGGCGAATTGCGCCATGCCGTCGAACACCACCGCGCCGAGCCCGCCCGCCCCGACCAGGCCGCCGAGGGTGGTGAGGCCGATCGCCTGCACGGCCGCGACGCGCAGGCCCCCGAGCAGGATCGGGGCGCCGAGGGGCAGCCGCACCCGGGCGAGGATCTGGACCGGCCGCAGGCCGAGCGCCCGGGCGGTCTCGATCACCTCCGGATCGGGCGAGGCCAAGCCCTCGGCGAGGCTGCGCACCAGCGGGAGGGCGAGGTAGGCGGCGGTGCCGAGGATGGCCGGCGTCGGCCCGATCGCCGCGAGCCCGAGGCCGCGCAGGGATGGGAGCAGGGCGAGCAGGCCCGAGAGGAGCGAGACCAGGGCGGCGAAGAGCGCGAGGGCGGGCACGACCTGCACGCCGTTGAGGACCGCGTCGATCAGGCGGGCGCCCGCCCCGCCCCGCAGCCGCAGCAGGGCGAGCGGCACGCTGGCGCCGCCGCCGAGGGCGAGGGCGCCGGCCGAGAGGGCGAGGTGCTCGCCGAGGGCGGCCCTCAGGGTCCCGGCGCGCGCGCGGCCCTCGACCACCAGCGAGACCCCGTCGAGGAGCCCGGCCCGGAGCGCGAGCACCGTCCCGAGCAGCGCGAGCGCCGCGACGGCGAGGCCGGCGGCCCGGATCCCGAGGGCGCGCGCGGCCTCCACCGCCAGCAGCCCGATCGCTGCGGCGGCGATCCAGGCACCCGAGGCCAGGGAGGCGCGGGCGGCGGGGGGGCGGCCGGCGAGGTGACCGGCCGCGGCCGCGCCGAGGCCGAGAGCGAGCACCGCCAGGGCCGCCAGCCCCGCCGCGAGGGCCAGCGCCGCCGGGCCGCGCCCCCGGCCCGCGAGCAGCGCCGCCGCCGCCAGGGCGAGGAACCCGGCGGCGGGGCCGGTCCAGCCGGTGCCGACCGGCGTGCCGGGGACCAGGCGGTTCGGCGCGAGGGTCAGGAGCGGCAGGCCGAGCAGCGCGGCGAGGGCCAGGGCGGCCGCCGCGAGCGGCAGGACGCGCCGCGCCCCGGGGAGCGGGACGGCGCTCACGGGGCGGGTCCGCGGCGCGGGCGCCCGGCATCGCCCGGACCGGCCGCCCGTGCGACGCAGCCCGCGCGGGGCCGACGACCGAGCGCCTCGCCCCGCCCGGCCTCGCCGCCCGGCGCGCCCTCGCGGCGCGGTTCGGCACGGCCTTCGGCGGGCCCGAGACCGACCGGGCGGCTCCGCCGGACGACGCCTCTCTGCGGGACCTGCTGGGGAAGGCGCATGTCGTCGTCCTGGCCGTGATCCTGGCCGTGATCCTGGCCGTGATCCTGGCCGTGATCCTGGCGGCCGTGCCGGGCGCGCACGGGCCCGCCCACGCCCTCAGCCCTCCGCCAGATAGCGGCGGGCCACCGCCTCCGGCGTCCCGCCCTCGACGGTGATCGCCCCGTTGAGCCGCCGCAGGGTCGGCAGGTCGAGCCGGGAGAAGATCCCGTCGAGGGCCGGGGCGATCGCCGGGTGGCGGGCGAGCACCGGGGCGCGGAAGACCGGCGCCGGCTCGTAGACGATCTGGGCGCCCAGGGGATCCTCCATGACCACCACGTCGAGGGCGGCGATCGCCCCATCGGTGCCGTAGACCATGCCGGCATTCACGCCGCTGATGCCCTGGGCGGCGGCCCGCAGGGTGACGGAGGTGTCGCCGCCCGGCAGGGTGATGATGCGCTCGCGCGGCAGGACGAAGCCGTAGGCCTTCTCGTAGGCGGCGAGCGCCGCCGGGCTCTCGACGAACTCGGCGGAGGCCGCGAGCTCGATCAGCCCGCGCCGCACCGCCCCGGCGAAATCCGCCATGCCGGACAGCCGCTCGCGGCGGGCGAGGTCGCCCCGCACGGCGATCTGCCACGAATTGTTCGCCCGCGCCGGGGTGAGCCAGACGAGGCCGTGCGGGGCGTCGAAGCGTCGCGCTGCCGCGATCGCGGTCGCGGCCGATTTCCAGGCCGGATCGGTCTCGGTGCCCGAGAAGAAGGCGGCGTTGCCGGTATATTCCGGATAGGCGTCGATCTCGCCGGCCGTGATCGCCGTCCGGACGATCCGGGTCGGGCCGAGCTGCAGGCGCGCCACCACCGGGATCCCGAGGCCGCGCAGGGTCTGGGCGATGATCTGGCCGAGCAGCGTCCCCTCGGCATCGCCCTTCGAGGCGACCGTCACGGCCTCCCCGTCGGCGGAGGCCCGGCCGCCCGCGAGGGCGCCGCCGAGCCCGAGCAGGAGGAGGCGGCGGTTCGGGCCCGGGCGCGGCCGCGCGGCGGACGATTTCGCGGGCGTTTTCATCCCTGCCCTCCCTCGGCGCACAGGCCGGCCGCCGCGCGGCCCCGCGCTTGACATGGTGCGCGTTCCGGGCGACGCCTCAACCGCCCTCCCGCCCGGCGAGGGTGCGGTTCCGCGGCGAGCGCGGGCGCGCCGATCCGTCGCCCTGGCGGCTCACGGTGAGTGCGACAAGTCCAGGGTGACAGCGTGACCTCGGTCCGAGGTGTTGAGGAAAGAGCCTCCGGCGTGAGCACGGATACAAGCGACCAGATCCTGAACGGCGCCCGCGTCCTCGTGGTCGAGGACGAGGCGGCGATTTCCATGCTCCTGGAGGACATGCTCCTGGACTTCGGCTGCGACATCGTCGGTCCGGCCGCTCGGCTGAGCACGGCCCTGGAGATGGCCGAGAAGGAGAGCTTCGCGGTCGCGATCCTGGACGTCAACGTGGCGGGGGAGCCGATCTATCCGGTGGCCGAGGCGGTGGTGCGGCGCGGCCTGCCCCTCGTCTTCTCGACGGGCTACGGCGGCGCGGGGATCCGCGAGCCGTTCCGCGACCGCCCGGTCGTGCAGAAGCCCTTCAGCCAGCAGGACCTCAAGCGCACCCTGATCCAGGCGATCCAGGGCCATCCGGGCTGAGGCGCGGCTCCGGCTCCTGCGCGCGCGCGACCCGGTTCGCCTCCGCCTCGACGCGGCGCTTGAACGCGCCCCAGGCCATCAGCGTGCAGCCGCAGCGGTCGCACTGCACCGGCGCGTCCTCGTGCAGCACGGCGGGAAATCGCACGGCCGGGCTGCCGCAGGCCTCGCAGCCGAATCCACTCCGCATGGCGCCCCCTTCCGGCTGCTTCCTGCAGCATACGCTACCCATGCTGCGCTGCACGGAAGATGAACGCCGGCTTCGCACTTGCCAACCGCCGTCAGGACATTTCCAACGCGAAGGCCGAGACGAGGTGACGCGGCCAGCGCCGCGGCGCGACGAAGACGGCGTCCGCCCGCAGGGTGAGCCCGGCGCTCCACGGGTTCCGGGCCATCCAGGCGCGCGCCGCCCGCGAGAAGGCGCGGCGCTTGCGCGCGTCGATGGCGGCGGCGGCCTCGTCGAGGGTCGGCCGCGCCTTCACCTCCACGAAGGCGACGACCGCGCCCCGCCGCACCACGAGGTCGATCTCGCCCCCCGCCGCGCTGTAGCGCCGGGCGAGCGGCCGGTAGCCCTTGACGAGAAGGGCCAGGAGGGCGAGCCGCTCCGCCCCGTGCCCGCGCAGGTAGGTCGCGCGGCGGCGCTGCGCCGCCCGCCGCGCCGGGCCGGCCTCAGCCCTGGTCATCGCCGCGCCGGGCCAGCGCCAGCGCCCGGGCGTAGACGTCCCGGCGCCTGAGGCCGGTCTCGTCGGCGACGAGGGCGGCCGCGTCCTTGATCGAGTGGCGGGCGAGCGCGGCGGAGAGCCGCGCGTCGAGGTCGGCGTCGGCCTCGGGCCCGGGCGCCGACTCGACCGCCGCCCCGATCACGACCACCACCTCGCCCTTCGGCGGGCCGGAGGCGGCGAACTCCGCCGCGAGCCCGCCGAGTTCGCCCCGGCGCACGGTCTCGAACAGCTTGGTGAGTTCCCGCGCGACCGCGGCCGCCCGCCCGCCCCCGAGGATCTCGGCCGCGTCGGCCAGCATCTCGGGCAGGCGGTGGGGGGATTCGAACAGCACGAGGGTCCCGGGCACCTCCGCCAGGGCCGCGAGGCGGGTGCGCCGGGCTCCGGCCTTCTGGGGCAGGAAGCCCTCGAAGAAGAAGCGGTCGGTCGGCAGGCCCGCCGCCATCAGGGCGGTGAGGGCCGCGGAGGGGCCGGGCACCGGCGTCACCGTGATCCCCTCGGCGATCGCCGCCTGGACGAGCTTGAAGCCCGGGTCGGAGACGAGGGGCGTGCCCGCGTCCGAGACCAGGGCCAGCGCCTCGCCGGCCTTCATGCGGGCGATCATCCGCTCGCGGACGCTCTCGCCCGAATGCTCGTGATAGGACAGGAGCGGGGTGGTGATGCCGTAATGCGCCAGCAGCGTGCGGGTGACGCGGGTGTCCTCGGCCAGGACCGCGTGCGCCGCCGCGAGCGTGGCGAGGGCCCGGAAGGTCACGTCCTTCAGGTTGCCGATCGGGGTGGCGACGACGTGCAGGCCCGGGGCGAGGGATTCGGCCTCGGCGGCGAGGCCGAAAGCGGTGAACACGGCCGGTCCGCGCCCGGGCGCGGCGGGGCGGCGGGCGGACTCGTCGGCGCGGTCGCTCATGGCGTCATCGGTCGCGGCGGGATCGGACTTCGCGGGATCGGACATGGCCTGATCGGTCGTGGCCTGATCGGTCGTGGCGTCATCGGTCATGGCGCGGTTGTCGCATGATTGCGGCGCGGAAGACCATAAGCTTTTCCCCGACGGAAGGGGGAGTGCGGCGCGGCGACCTGCCGTTTACTTTTCCTGAGGAGACTTTATGCAGCGGGGCGTGATCCGTCGGGCGTCGGGGCGGCCGCAGCGGGGGAGCGGGGTGATGGCGGCGTTGCGCGTGGGATGGCCTGGATGGCGCGCGGCCTGCGCGGTGCTGGCCCTCGGCCTGTCGGCCTGCGGCGGGAGCGGCGTGAGCCCGGTCGTGGCGACCCGGCCCGGCGCGGAGGCGACCGCCCCGGCGGCGCCCGCCCCCGGCACGCCCGACGCCTCCGCGATCGGCCAGGGCAGCGTCACGGTGGCGCTGATCCTGCCCCTCACGGGGCCCGGCGCGGCGGCGGGCGCCGCGATGCGCAACGCCGCGGAACTCGCCGTGGCGGAATTCCAGAATCCCGACCTGAAGGTCCTGGTCAAGGACGACCGCGGCACGCCCGACGGGGCCCGCGACGCCGCCGCGTCGGCCCTGGCGGAGGGCGCCGAGATCGTGATCGGCCCGCTCTTCGCCGGGAGCGTCCAGGCCGCGGCCGGGGCGGTGCGGGCGGCCGGCAAGCCGGTGGTGGCCTTCTCGACCGACGTGAGCGTCGCCGGGCGCGGGGTCTACCTGCTGAGCTTCCTGCCGCAGCCCGAGGTCGACCGGGTGGTCGAGGAGGTGACGGGTGCGGGCCGGCGCTCCTTCGCGGCGCTGATCCCCGAGACCACCTACGGCAACGTGGTGGAGGCGCAGTTCCGCGAGGCGGTGGCCCGCAAGGGCGGCCGGGTGGTGGCGCTGGAGCGCTTCCCGGCCGGCAACCCGGCCGCCGCGGTGGCGCGAATCGCCCCGCTCGTCACCGGGCCGGGAGCGCAGGCGGACGTGCTGTTCCTGCCCGACACGCCCGAGGGCCTGACCGCCACGGCCGGCGCCCTCACCCGCGCGGGCTTCAACCCGGCCCGGGTGAAGCCGGTGGGCACCGCGATCTGGAACGATCCGCGGGTCTTCGCCATCCCGGCCCTGCAGGGCGGCTGGTTCGCGGCGGTGGAGCCCGGCGGCTACGCGAATTTCGCCCAGCGCTACCGGACGCGGTTCGGCGGCGAGCCGGTCCGGGTCGCTTCCCTGGCCTACGATGCGGTGTCGCTCGCGGCGGCGCTGAACCGGCAATACGGGTCGCAGCGCTTCGCCGAGACGACGCTCACCAATCCCTCGGGCTTCGCGGGGACCGACGGCACCTTCCGCTTCAAGGCCGAGGGGCCGAGCGAGCGGGCCCTCGCCGTGTTCGAGATCCGCGGCGGGTCGAGCGCGGTGGTGAGCCCGGCGCCGCGGGCGCTCGGGCCGTCCGGGACCTGAGCGCGGCAAGGTTCTCCCGGCACCGCTCTCCCGCGCCCTCGACCGGCGGCCGTCCCGCCGCCCGCGCTCACGCCGCCAGTTCCGCCACCACGGCGTTGAGGACCGGGGCCCCCTTCGGGGTGGCGGCGATCCGGCCCGCCTGCGTCACCCGCACCAGATCCTCGGCGAGGAGCCCGTCGAGCCGCCGCCGGTCGAGGGGGCGGCCGGCCAGCCGCGCGAACCGCGCCGGGTCGATGCCCTCGGCGAGGCGCAGCCCCATCACCAGGAACTCGTCCCCCTCCTCGGCTTGCGTCAGCGCCTCGGTCCGCACGATGCCGTGGCCCTCCCGCGCGACCCGGGCGAGCCACGCCTCAGGGGCCCGCTCCGTCACCGTGCCGGTGCGGCCCCCCGGCAGGACGAGGCGGCCGTGGGCGCCGGGACCGATCCCCGCATATTCGCCGTAGCGCCAGTAGAGCAGGTTGTGGCGGGATTCGGCGCCGGGCCGGGCGTGGTTCGAGATCTCGTAGGCCGGCAGCCCCGCCGCGCCGCAGACCTCCTGCGTCACGTCGAACAGGGCCCGGGCCGTGTCCTCGTCGGGCGGCACGAGCCGGCCCGCGGCCGCGAGCCCGTGGAAGGGCGTCCCCTCCTCGATGGTGAGCTGGTACAGCGAGAGGTGCTCGGCCGCGCGCGCGATCGCCTGCCGCAGCTCCGCCGCCCAGGCGGCGGGCGTCTGGTCCGGCCGGGCGTAGATCAGGTCGAAGGAGAAGCGCGCGAAGTGGCGCGACGCGGTCTCGACCGCCGCGAGCGCCTCGGCCGCGCTGTGCAGGCGCCCGAGCCGCCTGAGCGCCCCGTCGTCCAGCGCCTGCACCCCGAGCGAGACCCGGTTGACCCCGGCGAGCCGGTAGCCGCGGAAGCGGTCCGCCTCGACGCTGGTCGGGTTGGCCTCGAGCGTGATCTCGGCCCCGGGCGCCACGGTCCAGGCCGCCGCCACCGCGTCGAGGAGCGCCCCCACGGTCGCCGGCTGCATCAGCGAGGGCGTGCCGCCCCCGAGGAAGACGCTCGTCACCGTGCGGCCGGGCGCCAGCGCGGCCGCGTGGGCGATCTCGCGCGCGAAGGCCGCCCGCCACGCCGCCTCGTCGGGGGGCGCGTGGCGGACATGGCTGTTGAAGTCGCAGTACGGGCACTTCGCCGCGCAGAACGGCCAGTGCAGGTAGACCCCGAAACCGACGTCCCGGGTCGGATGATCGATCATCCGGGGGATGTGCCGCCGCGCCGCGCCCGGCACAAGCCCTCAGGACGCCGCGGCGCCGGTCTCATCCGACCTCCGGTTGATGGCTTCGCCATCTCCGATTTCGGCCATGCGGATGTCGGCGTCGCTCAGGCGCCGCGCTCAGGCGCCGCGCAGGCCCGTGATCCGGGATCCGCTTCGATCAAGCGGATCCCGGATCAGGAGGCCGGGTCCGCCGGCACCGGCAGGCCGTGCCGGCGGCGGGCGAGCAGGCATTCCGGGTCGCCCGGCTCGCAGGTGCGGCAGACCTCCGGGCGCACCGCGTAGACGCGGCAGCGCACCGCGACGCCGACCCGGCCCTCCAGGGCGCTGCAGCGGTCGCCGAGGCAGCGCATGCGCCCGGCCGGGTCGTCCACGTACGCGGCCGGGATCGCCGCCAGCGCCGCGTCGTCCTCGGTCGAGAAGCGCGGCCACTCGGCCGAGTAGGCGCAGCAGGCGCCGCAGGCCTGGCAGGCGAAGGTCGGGTCGCTCACTCCGCGGGCGGCGCGAGGCGCAGGGCGTTGGCGGCGACGTGCTCGCGGTAGCGCGCCACCACGGCCCCCATGCCGCCGCCGGTCAGCAGCGTGCCGGTGGCCTCGATCAGGGCGCTCACCTTCTCGCTCACCATCTGGTGCGATTCCGCCACCGCCTCGGCGTCGCAGGCCGCGAGCTTCACGAGGCGCTGCGCGATCACCCCCTGGGCCTCGACGGCCAGGAGCATTGACTCAACCCACATTTCGAACATGCCCGGCTCCGGGAGCCGCGTGCTGCGGCGGACCCTATCAATGCGCGGAACATTGAAAGGTCCCCTACCGCCGCGTCATGGCCGCTCTGCCTTGGCCGCAGGCGGCACCGGGCGCGGCCGCCCCTCGTCGTCGATCGCCACGAAGGTGAAGGTCGCCTCCGTCACCTTCTCGCGCAGCTGCGTGCG
Source organism: Methylobacterium sp. 4-46 (assembly GCF_000019365.1). Taxonomy (GTDB): domain Bacteria; phylum Pseudomonadota; class Alphaproteobacteria; order Rhizobiales; family Beijerinckiaceae; genus Methylobacterium. The sequence continues at coordinate 28,710 of NC_010511.1, forward strand.
GAAGCGCCGGGCCCAGGCCTCGATCTGGATCCGCATCGAGGTGCGGCCGACATGGGCGACGCGGGTGTAGACGCAGAGCACGTCCCCGACCCGCACCGGCCGGATGAAGCTCATCGCCTCGACCGCCACGGTGACGACGCGGCCCTGCGCCCGCTCGACCCCGGCGATGCCCCCCGCCTGGTCCATCTGCGACATCACCCAGCCGCCGAAGATGTCCCCGTTGGCGTTGGTGTCGGCCGGCATCGCGATCGTGCGCACGGTGAGCTCCCCGCGCGCAAGCCCGTTCGTGGTGTCCTCGGTGTCGGCCATGTCGCTCTCCCTGCCGGACTCGCGGTCCCGCGGGACGATACCTCGAAGATCGGGCGAACGGGCTCCTTATCCGCACGCGGCCGCCCTCCGACGCGCGCGAGCGGGTTGCCGATGAGGGAGTCTGCGGTCGGCCCGCCATCACGCAATCGCCCCAATCCCCGTGCGGATTCGGCCCGCTTCCCCTGCGAAAGCCGCCCTCCCGAGGCCACTCCGAGCAATCGACGCGCGCCGCCTCCGTCTTATCGCTCCTTTCCCTCGCTCTCCCATGGGAAGGCCATGCCTCCGACACCGTGCTGAAATCAGATCTCAAGAAATGTTGGACCAAGCAGTCCCTGCCCGCGAAGGCTCGCTTCGTCAACATACTAACGATGTGTTTCAGATCGCGCGGACGATTGCACGGTATTACGGTGGACGGTGACGACGGATGGGATTGGGCCGCGCGCTGGAGATTGGACCGCGGCCGGCGGGCCGTCCTGATCGACGACGCGTATCGGGATCGCCAGGTCTGCTCCGTCCAACTCGACACGTCGGGCAAGCGCCTCGTGCCCGACGGTTGCGGCTTCTCGGGCACTTTCGAGTTCGACGAGGGCATGTCGGCCGTGTCCTTCGCGGAGTGAGCGGCCGGCGCGAGCCCGATTCGCAGCGAGCCCGGCCTGCGCAGCGCTTGCGCCGCGCCACGTTCGAATGCAGGGAATCCGGGATGCGCGCATCGCGTCACCCGGAGGGATCTGTGCGGCGGATCGGGGTCTGGCTGGTCCTGTGGGTCTGCGCGCTCCTCGGCTCGGAGGCCGCGGCGGCCGATCGGCTCGCCTTCGTGGTCGGGGTCGACACCTACCCGAATCTCGGGCCGGGCGCCGCCCTGGAGCGTCCGGTCGCCGATGCCAGGGCGGTGGGGGCGGCCCTCGAATCGATCGGGTTCCGGGTCACGCTGCTCACCGCCGGGGTGACGCAGGAGACTTTCCTGCGCCGCTTCTCGGTCTTCGCCGACCAGGTCCAGCCCGGCGACACCGCCCTGTTCTACTTCGCCGGTCACGGCATCGCGCTCCAGGGCACGAACTACCTGATCCCCTCCGACATCCCGGCGATCGAGCCCGGCCAGGAGCTGCTCGCCCGCAACCGCGCGCTCGCCGAGGCGGATCTGAGCGCGGCCCTGCGCGAGCGCGGCGCGCGGGTGGTCGTGATGGTGATCGACGCCTGCCGGGACAACCCCTTCCCGCGCAGCGGGACCCGCAGCGTCGGCCTCACCCGCGGCCTCGTCCGGACGGAGCCGGCGGAGGGCGTCTTCTCCCTCTACGCGGCGGGCGCCGGCCAGCAGGCCCTCGACCGGCTGCCGGGGTCGGATCCGAGCCCGAACTCGGTCTTCACGCGGGTCTTCGTCGCGCAGATCCGGCGGCCGGGCGTCAACCTGATCGATCTCGGCGAGACCGTCCGGGACGAGGTGGTGCGGCTCGCCGAGACCGTGCCGCACAAGCAGGTGCCGGCCTATTACAACGAGGTCCGCGGCGCCCGCTTCCTCAGCCTCTCGGGGAGCGATCCGGCCCCGGCCGAGCCGCCGCGGCCGGCTCCCGCCCCGGTCCCGCTGCCGGCGCCGCCCCCGCCCCTCCCGGCGCCGGTCCCGAGCGCGGGGCCGGCCCCGCCGCGGGTCGCCCTCCCGGCCCCCGCCCCGGAGCCGCCGCGCGAGATGCGGGTCGGCCTGTTCAGCCACCCGATCCGGCTCGACCCGTCCGGCGACAACTGGCTCGCCCTGCGCAGCCGCCCGAGCGCCAGCGAGGGCGTGCGCCTGATGAAGCTCGGCCCCGACGCGCTCTTCACGGTGCTCGGGCGCCAGGGCGCCTGGCTCAACGTGCGCCTGCGCGGCGGCGAGACGGGCTGGGTCCACGGCGATTACGTGGGCTGCTGCCGCCGGGCGCCCGTGACGCCCTGAAGCCCGTGAGCCCTGGGCCCCTTGGGCGCCCGGCCCGCACCCGTCGCCCCGCGGCCGGTGCTTGTTGCAAATTGGCATCTCGTGTAGAGAGACCCATCCCCGATCCGCCGTTCGCCTGAAGGAAGGAGCCGCGCATGGCTCGCGTCACCGTTGAAGATTGCATCGACAAGGTCGAGAACCGGTTCGAGCTCGTCCTGCTCGCCGGCCATCGGGCCCGGCTGCTCTCGTCCGGCGCGCCCCTCACGGTCGACCGCGACCGCGACAAGAACCCGGTCGTGGCCCTGCGCGAGATCGCCGACGAGACCATCACGCCGGACGACCTCAAGGAGCAGCTGATCCACTCGCTCCAGAAATACGTCGAGGTCGACGAGCCGGAGCCGGAGGCGGTGCCGCTCCTGTCGAGCTCGCCCGCCGCCGCCGCGGTGGCGCCCCAGGCCGCCTCGGGCGACGACAACGACATCCAGTTCGACCGGATGAGCGAGGAGGACCTGCTGCGGGGCCTCGAGAACCTCGCGCCCCCGACCGAGACCGAGGACGAGGGCGACTGACCCTTCCGATCCCGGACGGACCCGCGGAACCCGGCCCTCGCGCCGGGTTTCTGCGTTCCGGGCAGGGCCGCCGCGCCCCCTTGCGACGAGAAGGATCTGGCGCGGGGCGCGATTCCCCCCGATAGTCGGACATCCCCTCAAGCCTCGTCGCCAAGGCCCGCGCGGCCGCCTTCGTGCGACGGCGCGCCGCCCGCGTCGGGCGGCAGGGCGTCAGGAGACCACCGGCGGATGATGCGCCAGTACGAACTCGTCGAGCGGGTGAAGGCCTACAACCCCGCCGCCGACGAGGCGATGCTCAACCGGGCCTACGTTTACGCGATGCGGGCGCACGGCTCGCAGATGCGCGCCTCGGGCGACCTGTTCTTCGCCCACCCGCTCGAAGTGGCGGCGATCCTGACGGACCTGCGGGTCGACGACGCCACCATCGTGGCCGCCGTGCTGCACGACACGGTGGAGGACACGGCCGCCACCCTGGAGGAGATCAACCGCACCTTCTCGCCCGAGATCGGCACGCTCGTCGACGGCCTGACCAAGATCAAGCGCCTCGACCTCGTCTCCAAGCAGGCGGCCCAGGGCGAGAACTTCCGCAAGCTGCTGCTCGCCATCGCGGCGGACGTGCGCGTGCTGCTCGTCAAGCTGGCCGACCGGCTGCACAACATGCGCACCCTGCAGCACATGCCGCCGGAGAAGCGCGTCCGCATCGCCCAGGAGACGCTCGACATCTACGCGCCGCTGGCGAGCCGGATGGGCATGCAGGAGCTGCGCGAGGAGCTGGAGGACCTCTCCTTCCGCAACCTCAAGCCGGATGTCTACGCCACGATCAGCCGCCGGCTCGACGACCTGACCGCCAAGTCCGAGCGCCTCGTCGAGAGCATCGAGCGCGATCTCGTCCAGAGGCTCGCCGCCAAGGGCATCGTCGCCAAGGTCAAGGGCCGGCAGAAGCGCCCCTACTCCATCTGGAGCAAGATGGAGCGCAAGTCAGTCGCCTTCGAGCAATTGTCCGACATCTTCGGCTTCCGGGTCATCGTCGATTCGGTCGATACCTGCTACCGGGCGCTCGGGGTCGTGCACACGACCTGGCCGATGGTGCCGGGCCGCTACAAGGACTACATCTCGACCCCGAAGCAGAACGATTACCGCTCGATCCACACCACGGTGATCGGGCCGAAGAGCCAGCGCGTCGAGCTGCAGATCCGCACCGCCGAGATGGAGGAGGTGGCGGAGTACGGCATCGCCGCGCACGCGCTCTACAAGGACGGCTCGCCCCACCTCGCCACCGAGAGCGGCGCCTACCAGTGGCTGCGCCGCACCATCGAGCTCCTCGCCGAGGGCGACAGCCCGGAGGAGTTCCTGGAGCACACCAAGCTCGAGCTCTTCCAGGACCAGGTCTTCTGCTTCACCCCGAAGGGCCGGCTGATCGCGCTGCCGCGCGGGGCGACCCCGATCGACTTCGCCTACGCGGTCCACACCGAGCTCGGCAACGCCGCGGTCGGCGCCAAGATCAACGGCCGCATCGCTCCGCTCCTCACCGAGTTGCAGAACGGCGACGAGGTCGAGATCGTGCGGGCGGACGGCCAGACCCCGCCGGCGGCCTGGGAATCCCTCGTCGTGACCGGCAAGGCCCGGGCGGCGATCCGGCGGGCGACGCGCTCGGCGGTGCGGCGGCAATATGCCGGGCTCGGGCGGCAGATCCTCGACCGCGCCTTCGAGCGGGCGGGCAAGAATTTCTCCGACGAGAAGCTGCGCGGCGCCCTCCCCCGCCTCGCCCGCACCTCCGCCGAGGACGTCTTCGCGGCGGTGGGACGCGGCGAGATGTTCTCGGGCGACGTCGTGAAGGCGGTCTATCCCGACTACAAGGACGAGCGCCGCAGCCAGCCCGCCCCGAGCGCGCCGAGGCCCCACGTCAACGGCGCCGGCCGCCTCTCCCTCGACAAGGACCAGACCGTGCGCCTGACCTGGCCCGGCAAGGGCGGCGAGGACGCGATCCCGATCCGCGGCCTCGACCGCGACCTGCCGGTGCGCTTCGCGCCCGAGGGCGGCGCGGTGCCGGGCGACCGCATCGTCGGCATCCTCACCGCCGGCGAGGGGGTGACGATCTACCCGATCCAGTCCCCGGCGCTCGCCGATTTCGACAACGAGCCGGACCGCTGGCTCGACGTGCGCTGGGACGTGGACGGCGGCACCCACCAGCGCTTCCCGGCCCGCATCGCCCTCCAGTCGATCAACGAGCCCGGCAGCTTCGCGCAGATCGCCCAGGTCATCGCCGACCACGACGGCAACATCGACAACATCTCGATGAAGCGGCGCAGCCAGGACTTCACTGACGTGCTGATCGACCTCTCGGTCTGGGACCTCAAGCACCTCAACGCGATCATCTCCGAGCTGAGGGCCAAGCGCGTGGTCAGCAAGGTCGAGCGGGTCAACGGCTGACCCGGTTGCACCGCGAACGCGCCCCTGCCACAAGCCCCGGAACCGGAGGACCCCGCTCGATGACGCCCGACGACCTGCTCGAGGAATTCCGCGCCGCCGGCGCCCTGCTCGAGGGCCACTTCATCCTCTCGTCGGGCCTCCACAGCGCCGTGTTCCTGCAGAAGATGGCGATCTTCAGCGATCCCGTGCGCACCGCGCGGGTCTGCGCCGGGCTCGCGTCCGTGATCCGCGACCGCTACGGCGCGGTCGACCTCGTGGTCTCCCCGGCGATCGGCGGAATCGTGCCGGGCTACGAGACCGCCCGCGCCCTCGGCGCCCGGGCGATCTTCGTCGAGCGCGACCCGGGCGGGCCGTTCCAGCTGCGGCGGGGCTTCAGCATCCCGGCCGGCAGCCGCGCCGTCATGGTCGAGGACATCGTCACCACCGGCCTGTCCTCGCGGGAATGCCTCGCGGCGCTGAGGGACCAGCCCGGCGAGGTCGTGGGCGCGGCCTGCCTGATCGACCGCTCCGGCGGGCGCGCCGATCTCGGCGCCCCCCTCGTCGCCCTCGCCACCCTCGACATCCCGAACTATCCTGCCGACCAACTCCCGCCCGACCTCGCCGCCATCCCGGCCGTGAAGCCGGGCAGCCGCGCCACGACGCCGGGCTGACTGGACGCGCGTCAAGCTCAGCTTGACACGGAGCGGCCCTACTCCTTACCTCAACGCTATTGCAGGCCGCGGGCCGGCGCGCCCTACGCGGCGGATGTTTTCGCGATCATCCGATCTGTCGATGTCGCGCCGAATCCACGGACGTCGCCGCCATTTCCGCCGGCCCCGCCGCGCGGTCAGGAATAACAAATGACATATCAGCGCAGCGCCCTCTTCATCGACGGCGCTAATGTTTACGCGACCACCAAGGCGCTCGGCTTCGACATCGACTATCGAAAGCTTCTCGCAGACTTTCGGTCCCGCGAGAATCTTATTCGGGCATTCTACTATACCGCTTTGATTGAAGATCAAGAATACTCGTCGATCCGGCCGCTGATCGACTGGCTCGACTACAACGGTTACCGTGTCGTGACGAAGCCGGCTAAGGAATTCACCGATTCGACCGGGCGGCGCAAGATCAAGGGCAACATGGACATCGAGCTGACGATCGATGCCCTGGAGCTCAGTCCCTACATCGACCACATGGTACTGTTCTCGGGCGACGGCGACTTCAAGCCCCTGGTCGCCGCGATGCAGCGGCGGGGCGTGCGCGTGACCGTGGTCTCGACCATCCAGACGCAGCCGCCGATGGTGTCGGACGACCTGCGCCGGCAGGCGGACGACTTCGTCGACATCGTGCACCTGATCCCGCGCATCGGCCGCGACCAGAGCGACCGGCCGACTCGGCCGATGCGGCCCCACCCCGACGCGGGCGGGGAGCGCGGGCCCGCCCGCTCCCCGGTCAGCCTGGAGCAGCGCTACGGCATCCGTCAGAACGAGGAGGAGGCGGACGAGGAGTGATCCGGGATCCGCTTGACCGAGGCGGATCCCGGATCACGCGCCTGCGCGGCGCCTGAGCGCGGCGCCTGAGCGACGCCGACATCCGCTTTGCCGAAATCGGAGAGGGCGAAGCGCTCAACCGGATGTGGTGTGAGCCGCCTCCCCGCCCGCGACCGCGCGGGCGAGCGCGGTGAGGCCCTCCCGGCTGCCGCGCGGCGCCGTCCAGCCGAGGCCGGCGAGCGCCTCCGCCCGGGCGACGAGCGAGCCCGCGAGGCGTTCGCCGAGTTCGCCGCGGCCCGCGAGCCGCAGGGCCGCCGCGACGAGCGGCGCCGGCACCGGCATGAGCCCGGGCGGGCGGCCGAACCCGGCCCTGAGCGCGGCCAGCATCTCCGGCACGGTGAGCGGGTCCGGCTCGGCCACGATGAGCGGCCGCCGCAGGGAACCGGGGGCGCGCAGCACCGCCTCGACCGCGTCCGCGAGCGTCTCGACCGAGACCAGGGAGCGGCGTCCGCGCAGGCCGCCGAGGGGCAGCGGGACGGGCCGCGCCGCCAGGGCGAGGAGCGCGGCCATGTTCCCCTTCACCCCGGGTCCGTAGACCAGGACCGGGCGCAGGGCCGCGAAGTCGATCTCGACCGCGGCGAGGGCCTCCTCGGCGGCGAGCTTGGAGCGGCCGTAGGCGTCGGTGGGGGCCGCCGCATCCGCCTCGGTGAGGATCCCGGGCGCCGAGGGGCCGCACTGCGCCCGGATCGAGGACAGGAACACGAAGCGGCGCACCCGCGCCTTGGCGGCGGCCTGGGCGAGGCCGCGCGTCGCCTCGGTGTTGAAGGTCCGGTAATCGTCCTCCGGCGCCCCCGACATGGCGTGGGCGAGGCCGGCCGAGTGCACCACCGCGTCGACGCCCGCGAGCGCCGCCGCCATGTTCTGCGGCCGGGCGAGGTCCCCGACCACGGCCCCGCTCGCCCCGGGCGGCAGCGCGACCGGCCGGCGCAGCAGCACCCGGACCCTGTAGCCGCGGCCGGTGAGGTCGCGCAGGAGGTGGCGGCCGATGAAGCCGGTGGCGCCCGTGAGCGCGATGAGCGGGGCAGCCGTCATGGGGTCACCGAGAATTCATGGGTCACCGGGATCATGGGGTCACCGGGATGGCGCGCGGGGTCGCGAAGGCGCGCAGCACGAGGGCGACGAGGCCGCCCGCGACCGCCAGCGCCGAGAGGGCGGCCGGCCAGGAGGGCCAGGCCAGCGTCGCCCCGGCGAGACCCGCGAGGGCGAGGTTGAGGCCGAAGACGGTCCCCACCACCTCCGGCACGCCGTAGCCGTTCGTCGTGGCGCGCTGGTAGAAATGCGTGCGGTGGGCCTGCCAGACCGGCTCGCCGCGCCGCAGGCGCCGCAGCAGCGTCAGGGTCGCGTCGGCGAGGAAGTAGAGCGGCAGCAGGATCGCGGCGGCGAGGCCGCCCTCGGCGGCGAGCCGGTAGAGCAGCCACGCCATCACGAGGCCGAGGGGCAGCGAGCCGACGTCGCCGAGGAAGAGCCGCGCCACCGGCCGGTTGAACGGCGCGAAGCCGAGCACCCCGCCGAGGAGTGCGCCGGCGACGAGGGTGGCCTCCGGCGGCAGGACTCCGCAGGCGCCGAAGGCGAGGAGCGCGGCGAGCAGCGGCACCGCCTCCGCGACGGTCATCCAGTCGAGCCCGTCCATGAAGTTCACGAGGTTGACGAACCAGAGCCCGGCGAGGAGCGAGAGGCCCCATTCGAGCCCGGCCGGGATCCCCGGCCAGAGCCGGACGGGGGTCGCCGCCAGCAGCGCTCCGACCGCGAGGGCCTGGAGCGCGAGGCGCGGCAGCGCCGGCAGCGGGCGCAGGTCGTCCACGGCCCCGACCAGGGCGAGTCCGAGCGTCGCCGCGGCGAGGCAGGCGGCCTCGCGCCCGACGGGCAGCGGCCAGAGGGCCGCCCCGACCAGGAGCGCCGCCCCGATGACCGCGACGCCGCCGCCCTGCGGCGTCGGCACCCGGTGGCTCGAGCGGGCATTCGGCCGCGCCAGGGCGTAGCGTCGCAGGAGCGGGCGCAGGGCCAGGATCAGGGCGGCCGCGCCGGGCGCGGCGACGAGCAGGGCGGTGACGGGGGCGGGCAGCGGCATCCCGGTGATCTACGCGGGATGCCGGGTCGAGGGAAAGAGCGCGCCGGCGAGGCGGCCTGATCCCGACGCCCCGGGATGCCGGCGCGTCGGGCCGTTGACCATCTCGGATCGCCGCCACCACGCCGAAGGCTTGACGACGATCCGAGAACGGAACCGGCGGTCGTGGGACATGACCGCCGGGATCAGAACACCTGCTCGCGGTTCGGCACCGGGCCCTGCGCCTCGCGCGCCGCGAGGGCGCGCTCGACCACCTTGGCGAGGCCGACCATGATCGCGTCGATGGCGTAGTCCTTCGGCGTGTAGACCGCCGCCACGCCCATGTTCTTGAGGACGAGCTCGTCCTCCGGCGAGATGATGCCGCCCACCACGACCGGGACGTGGTCGAGCCCCTCGCGGCGCAGCCGCGCCTTCACCTCGCGCACCAGCGGCACGTGCGAGCCGGAGAGGATCGACAGGCCGATGACGTGGGCGCCGCGCTCGCGGGCCTTGGCGACGATCTCGTCCGGGGTCTGGCGGATGCCGTCGTAGCTGACGTCGAAGCCGACGTCGCGGGCGCGCAGCGCGATCTGCTCGGCCCCGTTCGAGTGGCCGTCGAGGCCCGGCTTGCCGACCACCAGCTTGGGGGTCTCGCCGAGCCGCTCGCCGAGATCGGCGATGAGCAGGCGCGCCTCCTCGGCCGCCCCCGAGGTCACGGTCTCGGGCGTGACGCCGGTGGGCGCCCGGTACTCCCCGAAGACCGCGCGCAGGCGCGCGCCCCACTCGCCCGTCGTCACCCCCGCCTTGGCGCAGGCGATCGAGACCGGCATGATGTTGGCGCCCGAGCGGGCCGCCGCGTCGAGCTCGTCGAGGGCGCGCGCCACCGCCTGCGCGTCGCGCTCCGCCCGCCAGGCGCGGATGCGGCCCTGCGCCTCCATCTCGACCGTCTCGGAGACCGTGAAGATCGCCCCGTCCCCGGCGGTGAGCGGCGAGGGCTCGCCGGTCTCGAAGCGGTTGACGCCGACCACGACCTGCTCGCCGCGCTCGATGGCGGCGATGCGCTGCGCGTTCGACTCGACCAGCGCCCGCTTCAGGGCGCCGGTCTCCACCGCCGCAACCGCGCCGCCGAGCGCCCCGATCCGCTCCAGCTCGGCCCGGGTCCGGGCCTTCAGCTCCTCGACCTTGGCGTCGATCACCCGCGAGCCGTCGAAGATGTCGTCGAATTCGAGCAGGTCGGTCTCGTAGGCGAGGATCTGCTGCATGCGCATCGACCATTGCTGGTCCCAGGGCCGCGGCAGGCCGAGCGCCTCGTTCCAGGCCGGCAGCTGCACGGCGCGGGCGCGGGCGCGCTTCGAGAGCGTCACCGCCAGCATCTCGATCAGGATCCGGTGGACGTTGTTCTCCGGCTGCTGCTCGGTGAGGCCGAGGGAGTTGACCTGCACGCCGTAGCGGAAGATCCGCTTCTTCGGGTCCTTGATGCCGTAGCGGTCGCGGGTGATCTCGTCCCAGAGATCGCTGAACGCCCGCATCTTGCAGATCTCGGTGATGAAGCGCAGGCCCGCATTCACGAAGAACGAGATGCGCCCGACCACCTCCTCGAAGCTCGCCTCGTCGAAATCCGGATCCGCCCGCACGGTGTCGAGCACCGCGATGGCGATGGCCAGCGCGTAGGAGAGTTCCTGGACCGGCGTCGCGCCCGCCTCCTGCAGGTGGTAGGAGCAGACGTTCATCGGGTTCCACTTCGGCACGTGCTTGGTCGTGAACAGGATCACGTCCTTGGTGAGCCGAAGGCTCGGGGCCGGCGGGAACACGTAGGTGCCGCGCGAGAGGTACTCCTTGATGATGTCGTTCTGCGTCGTGCCCTGCAGGGCCGCGATCGGCGCACCCTGCTCCTCCGCGACCGCGAGGTAGAGCGCGAGCAGCCAGGGCGCCGTCGCGTTGATGGTCATCGACGTGTTCATCTGGGCGAGCGGGATGTCGCGGAACAGGGTCCGCATGTCGCCGAGATGCGCGATCGAGACGCCGACCTTGCCGACCTCGCCGCGGGCGAGTTCGTGGTCGGGGTCGTAGCCGGTCTGGGTCGGCAGGTCGAAGGCCACCGACAGGCCGGTCTGCCCCTTGGCGAGGTTCTTCCGGTAGAGCGCGTTCGAATCCGCCGCGGTCGAGTGGCCCGCATAGGTGCGGATGATCCACGGCTTGTCGCGCTGCGCCGTCCTCGTCGCCTGTTCGCCCATGGCGCCCTCGCCCCTCGCTTCCGTCCGAGCCCCGTCCGGGGCGCCGCATCGTAGACAAGCCCGCGGGGGGCCGTCACGCCCCCGCGCGCGTCGCTCGCGCCGGCCGCACGGGCCCGACCGCGCGTCAGCGCAAGCAAGCGGTGCGCCGACCGCCCGCGCGGCGCCGGCGCGGGAAGCGGATTGCCTGCGTTTTCGGCGTCCGTCTGCCCTGCTTTTGGTCTATTTGACCCCGTCCTGATCGTCGCTAGGATCGGTGCAGTGCAATATCTGAAGGGAGGGTCCGCAATGGGTGCGGGCGCTGCGGTGCGGCCGATCCCCGGGGGATCGGGGCAGCTGAAGGACCTCTACGAGATCGGCGAGATCCCGCCGCTCGGCCATGTGCCGTCCAGGATGTACGCCTGGGCGATCCGCCGGGAGCGGCACGGCCCGCCCGAGGATTCCATGCAGGTCGAGGTCGTCCCGACCTGGACCATCGGCGACGACGAGGTGCTGGTCCTCGTGATGGCCGCGGGCGTCAACTACAACGGCGTCTGGGCGGGCCTCGGCGAGCCGATCTCGCCCTTCGACGTCCACAAGGCCCCCTTCCACGTGGCCGGCTCGGACGCGTCCGGCATCGTCTGGGCGGTCGGCGCCAAGGTGAAGCGCTGGAAGGTCGGCGACGAGGTCATCGTCCACTGCAACCAGGACGACGGGGACGACGAGGAGTGCAATGGCGGCGACCCGATGTTCTCGCCGTCGCAGCGGATCTGGGGCTACGAGACCCCGGACGGCTCCTTCGGGCAGTTCTGCCGGGTGCAGTCGCGCCAGCTGATGCGGCGGCCCCAGCACCTGACCTGGGAGGAGAGCGCCTGCTACACGCTCACCCTCGCGACCGCCTACCGGATGCTGTTCGGCCACGCGCCGCACACGGTGAGGCCCGGCCAGAACGTGCTGATCTGGGGCGCCTCGGGCGGGCTCGGCGTGTTCGGGGTGCAGCTCTGCGCGGCCTCGGGGGCCAACGCGATCGCGGTGATCTCGGACGAGTCGAAGCGCGACTACGTCATGAGCCTCGGCGCGAAGGGGGTGATCAACCGCAAGGACTTTAAGTGCTGGGGTCAGCTCCCGAAGGTCAACTCTGCCGAGTACACGGAGTGGCTGAAGGAGGCGCGCAAGTTCGGCAAGGCGATCTGGGACATCACCGGCAAGGGCAACGACGTCGACATCGTGTTCGAGCATCCGGGCGAGGCGACGTTCCCGGTGTCGTCGCTGGTGGTGAAGCGCGGCGGCATGGTGGTGTTCTGCGCCGGGACGACCGGCTTCAACATCACCTTCGACGCGCGCTACGTCTGGATGCGCCAGAAGCGGATCCAGGGCTCGCACTTCGCGCACCTCAAGCAGGCGGCGGCCGCGAACCAGTTCGTGATCGACCGGCGGGTGGATCCGTGCATGAGCGAGCTGTTCCCGTGGGACAAGATCCCGCACGCCCATACCAAGATGTGGCGCAACCAGCACGCGCCCGGCAACATGGCGGTGCTGGTGAACGCCCAGAAGGCGGGCCTGCGCACCTTCGACGACGTGCTGGAACTCTCCGGCTCGCGCTGAGGCGCGAACCCGGCCCGGGCGCGCCCGGGCCGGGGCGTCGGGCTTGAGCGTCTCGTCGCCGCCGGGCTAAGGGCGTCGTTGCCCCCGGCCTCCTCCGGAGGGCCCGCCGGAGTTCGCGATGCGCGCCACCCTCGACCGCTACGCCCCCGTCATGCTCAGCGTCCTGCGCATCATGGCGGCGCTGATCTTCATGGCCCACGGCACCCAGAAGGTGCTGGGCTTCCCGCCCCACCCGAACCCGCCCGGCCTGACCACCCTTCCCGGGATCGCCGGCATCCTCGAACTCGTGGGCGGCGCGCACCTCGCCCTCGGCCTCCTCACCCGGCCGGTCGCCTTCATCCTGTCGGGCGAGATGGCCTTCGCCTACTTCATCGGGCACGCGCCGCGCAGCTTCTTCCCGACCCTCAACGGCGGCGACGCGGCCATCCTCTACTGCTTCGTCTTCCTCTACCTCGTCTTCGCCGGGCCGGGGCCGCTCAGCCTGGACGCGGCCCGCCATCGCGCGGGCGCCTGACGCGCGGTCGAGGGGCTGCCATCGGTCCCGCGCTCCGCGGCGCGTCGCCCGCGCGGCGCGTGAGCGACGCCGGCATCCGCATGGCGACGCAATCCGTCGGATGTCGGATCATACCCGATCCGCTTGATCCCTTCGGGACGGCGGATGTCGTCTGCGCTCAGACGCCGCGCAGGCGCGTGATCCGGGATCCGCTTCGATCAAGTGGATCCCGGATCACAGCCGCATCCGCCCCAGCAGCGCGACGAGTTCCGGCTGGCGGTGGGTGCGTGTCTTGGCGAAGACGGCCTTGAGCTGCGAGCGCGCGGTGGCGATCGTGATGCCGTGCGCCGCCGCGACCGCCGCGAGTTCGCCCCCCTCGGCGAGGTCGCGGGCGAGGCGCGCCTCCGCGGCCGTGAGCCCGAAGGCCTGCCGCAGCAGGGCCTCGCCCGGGCGCCCGCCCGCCGCGGAATCGACCACCAGGATCACCGCGCGGGCGCGCTGGAACAGGTCCTGCGCCGCCCCGGCGAGCGGGGCCGCGTGCAGGATCAGGGGCGGGCCCTCGGGCCGCGGCACCGCCACCGGCCCCTCGGCCGCCCCCTCGTGCGGCCGGCCGGCGCGGATCGCGCTCGCGATCAGGCGGCCGAGGGCGGCGTTCGCCGCCCGATCCTGGGCGAGCAGCGCCCCCTTCACGACGGCGATGCCGCGGCCGAGCTGCCGCTCGGCGTGGGCGTTCATCCGCAGCACCGTGCCGCTCGCGTCGAGCAGCAGGCCGCCGCAGCGGAGGGTCTCGAAGGCGTCGAGCGCGGCGCCGGCCCGCGCCTCGGCGATCCGCAGGGCGATCTGCCCGGCCCGCTGCAGGTGCGGCACCGCCCGCCGGATCTGCGCGATCTCCCGGTGCGAGAACATCTCGCGCTCGCGGCGGCGCTCCGCCGACAGGATGACGCTGCGCTCCCCCTCCGCCACCATGTAGAGGCCCGCGAACCAGCGGTAGCCGTGGCGTCCCACGTAATCCGCGTTGAACGGGATGTGGTCGAGTTCCCGCGGCGTGAAGATCTGGGACTCGGTGATCACGCCGCGCGGATCCTTCAGGGCCTGGATGCCGCGCGCGATCCGCGGGTTCTCGGCGAGCCAGCCGTCCCGGACCCCCGCCTCCACTACCTCGGCCATGTCCTCCGACACCGAGGCCGCGAGCGGCGCCGCCGGCCCGGGCAGCATCACGGCGCCGTCCGCGCCGACGGCGCGCCCGTAGGCCTCCAGCACCGCCGGCCAGCGCTCCGGGTTCAGCGCCGCCTCGTAGAACAGATCGATCGCGTCAGCCAGACGATCGTCGCGAACATCTGTCATCACGATCCGGTTCCGCGCCTGCTCTGCTCAGCTTGAGCATATATTCCTATGATGACAAGCCGCAACGGGGGATCACGCCCCGGCGAGGCACGGCCGTCGGTGCCGCGCCGGGGACCGGGCCGCGCCCTCGCCCCGGTTTGGCCGAAGCGCGGCCGCGCGGCATCCGCCATTCGCGGGACGCCGGTGCCCGCAGCCGCGCGGGCGCGGCCTTTGCGGCGCCCCGCCGGCTTGCTACAAGCGCCCGATGGGCCGCCCCCGGGGCCGCCGGAAAGCTCGCATCATGGAAAAGTTCACCGTTCTCGAAGGCGTCGCGGCGCCGCTGCGGATCGTCAACGTCGACACCGACCGCATCATCCCCAAGCAGTATCTCAAGACCATCAAGCGCACCGGCCTCGGCAAGGGCCTGTTCTCGGAGATGCGCTACCGGGACGACGGCTCGGAGAACCCGGACTTCGTTCTCAACCAGCCCGCCTATCGCAACGCCAAGATCCTGGTGGTGGGCGATAATTTCGGCTGCGGCTCCTCGCGCGAGCACGCCCCGTGGGCGCTCGCGGATTTCGGCATACGCTGCATCGTCTCGACCAGCTTCGCCGACATCTTCTTCAACAACAGCGCCAAGAACGGCATCCTGCTGATCACCGTGGCGCCCGAGGACCTGGAGAAGCTGTTCGACGACGCGGAGCGCGGCGCCAACGCGACCCTGACCGTGGACCTGGAGCGGCAGGAGATCCGCGGGCCGGACGGCGGGGTGCTCCACTTCGACATCGATCCCGCCCGCAAGCACACGCTGCTGAACGGGCTCGACGAGATCGGCCTCACCCTCGAGAAGGCGCCCGCGATCGAGGCCTACGAGCGGGCGCTGGCGGACCGCCCCTGGGCCTGAGGCGCGCCACGGGGCCGCGCGCGGCCGGCAGGACTTCGTTAACCCTCATCCTGCCCTATTCGGGTGCTTGGATCCCGGTCCACGGAGTTCTTTCCCGATGACGCTTCGCCTGCGCCTGACGGCCGCGACCCTGCTGTGCCTGGGCGGCTTCGCGCTGCCCGGCGCGGCGCGGGCCGATTTCCGCTCCTGCCTCGCCGGCCTCGGCCAGGAGGCGGGGGGCAGGGGCATCTCGCCGGCCGCCTTCCAGGCCGCCACCGCCGGCATCGTCTACGACGACAAGGTCATCGAACTCTCCCAGGCCCAGCCAGAGTTCAAGACGCCGATCTGGGACTACATGGCGGCCCTCGTGGACGACGAGCGCGTCGAGGACGGCCGCGCCGCCATGCGCCAGCACGCCGCCGCCCTGGCCGAGGCCGAGGCGCGCTTCCACGTGGACCGCTACACGATCGCGGCGGTCTGGGGCGTCGAGTCCAATTTCGGCAAGAACCTCGGCAAGATGCCGCTGATCCAGTCGCTCGCGACCCTGGCCTGCAGCCCGAACCGGCGCGCCGGCTACTTCCGCGGCGAGCTGATGGCGACCCTGAAGATCATCGACCGCGGCGACATCGCGCCGGACCGGCTGACCGGCTCCTGGGCCGGGGCTTTCGGGCAGACGCAGTTCATGCCCTCGACCTACCAGCGCCTCGCCGTCGACCTCGACGGGGACGGGCGGCGCGACGTGGTCGATTCGGTGGCGGACGCGGTCGGCTCGACGGCCAATTTCCTGCGCGCCGCCAAGTGGCAGAACGGCCTGCCCTGGGGCTACGAGGTGCGGCTGCCGCGGGGCTTCAGCGTCGCCGCCGCCGGGCGCAAGAACAAGCGGCCGATCGCGCACTGGGCGAGCCTCGGGGTCGCCCGGGTCGACGGGCGCCCGCTCTCCGGCGAGGGTCCGGCCGGCATCATCGCCCCGGCCGGGGTCGACGGCCCGGCCTTCCTGGTGACCCGGAACTTCGACGCGATCTACTCCTACAACGCGGCCGAATCCTACGGTCTCGCCATCGCGGTGCTGTCCGACCGGCTGCGCGGCCGGGCCGGCATCCAGACCGCGTGGCCGACCGACGACCCGCCCCTGTCGCGGGCGGAGCGCCGGACCCTGCAGAGCGCCCTCGCCTCGCGCGGCTACGACGTCGGCGAGCCGGACGGCCGGGTCGGCGCCAAGACCCGCGACGCGATCAAGGACATCGAGCGTCAGCTCGGCTGGCCGCAGACCGGCCGTCCCGGCGCGAAGGTGCTGGAGGCGCTCCGCCGCGGCTGAGCGGGCGGCCGGGCGGCGTCACGCCGCCGACGGGGCTGCCCGCTGCGCGATGAAGCCGGGAACCTCCGCGGCGGGCATCGGGCGGCCCAGCAGGAAGCCCTGCACCTCGGTGCAGCGCTCGCGGCGCAGATGGGCGAGCTGGTCGGGGCTCTCGACACCCTCGACCGTCACGGTCTTGCCGAGGACGCGGCCGAGGCGGATGATCGCGTGGAGGATCACGCCGGCGGCGGCGTCCGGCCGCTGCGCGTCGAACCCGGCCAGGAAGGCGCGGTCGATCTTGATCTTGTCGATCGGGAAGGCGGTCAGGTAGCCGAGCCCGGAATAGCCGCGCCCGAAATCGTCCAGCGCGATGCGGGCGCCGAGCGCCTTCCAGCGCTCGAGCTCGGCCCGGCTTCGCGCCTCGTCGGCGAGCAGCACCGATTCGGTGATCTCCAGTTCGAGCCGATGCGGCGGCAGGCCGCTGCGCAGAAGCGCCTCGGCGAGCGTGAGGGAGAAGCGCCCGCTGCGCACCTGCAGGGGCGAGACGTTGACGGCGAGCCGCAGGTCCGTCGGCCAAGTCCGCGCCTCGGCGCAGGCGGTATCCAGAATCCAGGTGCCCAGGGCCTCGATGAGCCCGTTCTCCTCCATGATCGGGATGAAGGTCGAGGGCGGGATCGGCCCGTGTCGCGGATGGGTCCAGCGCGCCAGGGCCTCGAAGCCCGCGAGGCCGCCATCCTGCGTCCTGAATTGCGGCTGGTAGTGCAGCGCGAACTCGCCGCGGCGCAGGGCCCCGCGCACGTCCTCGATCAGGGCCAGCTGCGCCAGCCGCTGCTCGCGCAGGCCGGAATGGAAGAAGCGGTAGCCGCTGCAGCGCAGCGACTTGGCCTCGTACATCGCGAGGTCGGCCCGGCCGATGATCGCGTCGATCTCGGTCTGCGGGCCGCGCACCGCGGCGATGCCGATGCTCGCCCCCACGCTCAGCGCGAGGTCGCCGTCACGGATCGGCTCGGTCACGGCGGCGATGATCGCCTCGGCCATCGCCGCCAGTTCGGGTTCCTCGGCGGCCTGCTCCAGCAGGACGAGAAATTCGTCGCCGCCCAGCCGCATGAGCACGGCCTCGGGCGGCAGGATGCCCGACAGGCGCGCGCCGACGATCCTGAGCACCCTGTCGCCGCAATCGTGGCCGTAGGTGTCGTTCACCGCCTTGAAGCCGTTCAGGTCGATCATGAGGACGCAGAGGCCTGCGACGCGCCCCTCGGCCAGCGCCCGTTCCAGCTGCTCGACCTTCTCGCGCAGGTAGGCGCGATTGAACAGGCCGGTGAGGGAATCCTGGAAGGCGAGGGTGCGCAACTCGGCTTCGCGCTCGCGCAGGCGCGCCTCGGTCAGGGCCTGCTCGGTGATGTCGGTGCGCCGCGACAGGGTCGCGCCCGTCCTGGAACGCGTGCGCGTGTAGATGTAGGTCCGGCCGCCGACGCGCTGGATCTCCCGCTGCCGATCGGTCAGCAGGCGCGATTTCCGCGCCCGCTCAGCGAGGTAGGTCTCGGGATCCGCCCGCGCCAGGGGATCGTCGATGATGCCGGCGTCGAGGTCGAGCCGGTAGAGGTCGAGATGGTGCGCGCCGCGCAGGGCCCGGCGGTCCGGATAATGCGGGAAGATGCGGTGATACGCATCGTTGGTGAAGACGATGCCCTCCTCCTCGTCGTAGAAGGAGACCGCCTCCTCGCTCTGCTCCAGGGACTCCAGCACGAGCTGCGAGAGGCGCCGCTGGTGCAGCCCGGACAGGGCGTCGGCCGTCAGCCGGGCGAGGACGGCGCAGCGGCGCTCGTCGGCGGGGCCGAGGTCGGGGCCGGCCAGGACCAGCCCGCCGAGCAGGAGGGAGTCGGAGACGAGGCGCTGCCGCAGGATCGTGCCGCCCTCCTCCGCCCGCTGCCGGACCGGACCGGTCTCGCCCCCCGCCACGAGCCAAGGACCGGCTTCGGCGAGGCCGCCCCGCCGCGAGGCCGCCCCGCTCCCGAAGACCCGGCGCGCGCAGCGGCCGCTCATCGACATCATGTATCCGTCGAGATCAATCGCTGTCGTCTGCTGATGAATCACCTCGGCCGCAACGGAGAAGACGTCTTCGCCATTGACCGCGCGATGCATTCTGGCGGCAATGATAGCCGCGAATTCGGATTCGGACGATCCCAGATTGTCCCACATGGTACCGGCTCCGGGATGAACTCTTCAGTCGCGAACCCAGCGTAGGGTGTGGCGGTAAATGAACAACCATCGTTTTCATGACTTTACGTCATGAAATGGCCGGAGTGGCACGGTCGTGGCGCGGCGCCGCACCTGGGTTGAGCAGGTGGTGACTGGTTCTCCGGCAAAGCACCGCGAGGGAGCGCCCTTCCCGGCGGATCCGCGCGGCGCGGTTCCGCCCGAGGCCCGGATGGCGCGCGGCGGCGGCGCACGCCCCGCGGCGCACGCGATCCGGGCGCCGCGGGGCCCTCATCCGGCCGGCGCGCGCCGCTCGTGCGCGCGGACGAGCCGGTCCCGGGCCGCCTGCCGGCCGAGCACGATCCCGCCCAGGCCGATGCCCAGGTACAGCAGGGCGGGCAGGCCCCAGCCGCCGCTGGCCTCGTGGGCGAGGCCGATCAGGAACGGCCCGAGCGCCGCGAGGCTGTAGCCCACGCCCTGCGCCATGGCGGAGAGGTCGGCGGCGGTCTGCGGGTCGGGGGAGCGCAGGACGATCAGCGTGAGGGCGAGGCCGAAGCATCCGCCGAGGCCGAGGCCGAGCAGCAGGGCGGAGAGCCAGACGAGCGCGGCCGGACCGACCAGCAGGAGGACGAAGCCCGCCACCGCGAGCCCGATCACCAGCAGCACCCAGGGCCGCTGGTCGCGGCGTCGGGCGGCGAGCGGCGGCACCGCCAGGGCGAGCAGGCACTGCGCCATGGCGGAGACCGAGGCGACGAGCCCCGCCGCCACCGGGTCGAGGCCGCGGTCCATGAGGGCGGCCGGCAGCCAGCCGAACACGATGTAGGCGAGGGAGGATTGCAGCCCCATGAAGCCGGTCACCTGCCAGGCCAGGGGATCGCGCCAGAGGCCGGAGATGCGCCGCGCCGCGCCGCCCCCCGGGCGGCGGGGCGCCGCCCGGACCAGGGGCAGCCAGGCGAGGGCCGCGAGGAGGGCCGGCAGGGCCCAGATCATCATCGGCCCGCGCCAGCCGGAATCGAGCAGCCGGCCCGCCGGCACCGTGAGGCCGGCGCCCGCCGCGGCGCCGAGGCACAGAACGGCCGTGTAGAGGCCCATCATCAGGCCGGGCCGGTCGGGAAAGTCGCGCTTGACGATGGCGGGGAGGAGCACGTTGACGACGCCGATGCCGCAGGCGGCGACCACCGAGCCCGCGAACAGGGCCGGGATGCCGTCGAGCCCGCGCAGCACCAGCCCGGCCGCCATGACGATCAGGAAGGCGAGCACGCCCGCATCCGCCCCGAGGCGGCGCATCACCGGCGGCCCGAGCCGCCCGAACACGCCGAGGCAGAGCACCGGCAGCGTGATCAGCGCCCCGGCCAGGGCCCCGCCCATCCCGGTCTCCTCGCGGATGCGCCCGAGGAGCGGGCCGACGCTCGACAGGGCCGGGCGGAGGTTGAAGGCGATCAGCATCAGCCCGAAGGTGATGACGAGGGGCCGCCGCAGGAGCGCCCGCCGCGGCGTCCAGGCGCCCGTTCCGGGCGCGAAACCCGTTCCGGGCCGGGCGCCCGTTCCGGGCGCGAAACCCGTTCCGGGCCGGGCGCCCGTTCCGGGCGCGGTGCCCGTTCCGGGCACGGCGCCCGTCTCAGGGGCGGCGCCCAGCTCGGTCGCCGCCCGGCTCTCCCCGATCGTCCGCACCCCCTGCCCTCCCGACCCGCGTGCTGCGCAATCGGGAGGCACTTAGCCGATTTCGGCGGCGGGACCAGCCGCGCCGGCGCGGGCCGCCGCCCGGCCGGAGCATGGCTCGCCGCGAGCAGGCGGGGCGCCCTCAGGCCTGCGCGGCGAGCGCCGCCGCGACCCGGCGGGCGAAGGCGACGGGGTCGCGGGGCGGGTCGCCGCCCTGGACATGCGCGAGGTCGAGGAGCGTCTGGGCCGCCTCCCCGACATCCTCGCCCGCCCGCGCCCGCTCGGCGATGCGCCGCACCAGCGCGTGGCGCGGGTTGAGTTCGAGCACCGGCAGCCCCGCCCCGAATCCGCGGCCCGCCCGCCGCAGCAGGCGCTGCATCTGCAGGTCCGGCCCGCCCGAGGAGGCCGAGAGCAGCACCGCGCTCTCGACGAGCCGCTGGCTCGCCCGCACCTCGGCGACGTCGTCCTTCAGGATCTCCTTGAGCTTGGGCAGCAACTCGGTCAGGTCCGCCGCCTCGCCCGCGGCCTCCCCCTCGGGCGCGAAGGCCGAGAGGTCGTCCGCGCTCTGGGTGATGCTGCGGATCGGCTTGCCGTCGAACTTGTCGAGCCGCTCCGGCCAGAAGGCGTCGACGTGGTCGGAGAGCAGCAGCACCTCGATCCCGCGGGCCCGGAAGCCCTCGATCTGGGCGGAGCGCGCCAGCGCCGCCGCGTCGTCCCCGACCAGGATGTAGATCGCCTCCTGGTTCGGCTTCATGCGCGAGACGTAGTCCGCGAACGAGGTCCAGCCCTCCACGGCCGTGGAGCGGAAGCGCAGCAGGGCCGCGATGTCGTCGCGGTGCTCCGCATCCTCCCAGATGCCCTCCTTCAGCACCGGCCCGAAGGCCTGCCAGAAGGTGGCGTAGCTCTCCGCGTCCTTGGCCCGGGATTTCAGCTCCGCCATCACCTTGCCGGTGACCGCGCGGCGGATGCGGGCCAGGACCGGCGTCGCCTGCAGCATCTCGCGCGAGACGTTGAGCGGCAGGTCCTCGGTGTCGACCACGCCCTGCACGAAGCGCAGCCACGAGGGCAGCAGCCCGGCCTCGTCGGTGATGAACATGCGGCGCACGTGCAGCCGCACCCGGCTCTCCCGCTCCTCCTCGACCGCCAGGAAGGGCTTCATGCCCGGGATGAACAGCAGGGCCGTGAAGTCGAGGGCGCCCTCGGCCCGCCAGTGCAGCGTCGCCCAGGGCGCGTCGAAATTGTGGGTCACGTGCCGGTAGAAGGCCGTGTAGGCCTCCTCGGAGACCTCGGATTTCGGCTTGCGCCAGAGGGCCGTGCCCTCGTTGCCCGAGACCTCCTCGCCGTCGCGCAGGAGCGTGATCGGCACCGTGATGTGGTCGGCCCACTTGCGCACGATGGTCTCGAGGCGCAGCGGCTCCAGGTACTCGTCCGCGTCGGCCTTGATGTGGAGCACGACGTCGGTGCCCGGCTCCGCGCGGGTGGCCGGGCTCAGCGTGTACTCGCCCTGCCCCTCCGAGGCCCAGGTCCAGGCCTCGTCGCTGCCGGCCTTGCGGGAGGTCACCTCGACCCGGTCCGCCACCATGAAGGCCGAGTAGAAGCCGACGCCGAACTGGCCGATCAGGCTCGGGCGCTCGTCGGGCTTGGCGTCGGCGAGGGACTGGCTGAAGGCCCGGGTGCCGGAGCGCGCGATGGTGCCGAGGTTCTGCGCCAGATCCTCCTTGCTCATCCCGATCCCGGGATCCGAGATGGCGAGCGTGCGCGCCGCCTTGTCGGGGCGGATCCGCACCTTCGCGTCCGCCGGCAGGGACAGCGCCGGGTCGGTGAGCGCCCCGAAGCGGCGGCGGTCCACCGCGTCCGCCGCGTTGGCGACGAGTTCGCGCAGGAAGATCTCGCGCTCGGAGTAGAGCGCGTGCACGACGAGATCCAGGAGGCGCCCGACCTCGGCCCCGAAGGCATGCCGTTCCAGAGTCTCGCTCACGTGTGTCTGGCTCCCTCAATCCAGGTTGACGGCGGCGATATGCGAAGCCCGGCCGTTATTTTCAACACGCGCGCGGTCTCGACCCGGCGCGCGGACGCGGCGGGCCGGCCGCCGGCCCCTCAGGCCCCGAAGGCGACGGTCTCGACCGGGCCCGCGGCCTCGCGCCGGATCGCGACGCGGCGGGCGAGCAGGTCGCGCAGCTGCAGGTAGATCATCGCGGTCATCAGCGCGTCGTTGAACGCGTCGTGCTGCGGCAGCGCCGGCAGCCCGAGATCCTCCAGGATGCGCGCGAAGCTGAGGTCGATCTTCACGTAGTCGGGCGCGTCGCGGTACTTGGCGGCGTGGTAGAGGGAGGAGACGTCGATGCGCGGGTTCGGCAGGCGGATGCCGAACTGCCGGCGCACGCTCTTGTCGAGCATGCGCACGTCGAACTCGGTGTAGTAGCCGACGATCGGCCGGCCGCCGATGAAGCGCAGGAGCGCCGGCAGCACCGCGTCCAGGGGCTCTGCCTCGCGGATCTCGGCGTTGAGGAGCCGGTGCACCTTGATCGCCTCGGGCGAGGAGGGCCGGTCGCTGCGCACGGTGGCGCGCAGGCTCTCGCTGGTCAGGATCCGGTCGCCGCGGATGCGGATCGCCGCCACGGCGACGATCTCGTCCCGGCGCGGGTCGAGGCCGGTGGTCTCGCAGTCGAGGGCGACGGCCTCGTCGGGGGGCGGCGGCTCGAACAGGAAGGCGAAGGCGGGGTCGCGCAGCCGCGCCCGGTCGAGGCGGCGGCGCAGGGAGGTCCACATCTCAGAACTGCCCCAGGGAGTAGCGGACGTGGATCACCTCCCGGAACTGCCGCACGATGCGCAGCGCCTCGCGCAGGAGATCCCGCTCCAGGGTCGGCATCGCGTCGGTGGCGAGGGTCACGGGGTCGCCCACCTGCCCGCGATGGGCGGCGGCGAGCTGCCGCTCGAGCCGCAGGGCCATGAAGGCCCGCAGTGCGCTCGCGAGGTCGCGCCCGAACCCCTCCTCCAGCACGCCCCTCTCGACGAGCGCCCGGATCCGCTCGGCGGTGCCGGTCGGGGCGAGGCCCGCCTCGATGGCGAGCACCCGCACCCCGTGCACGAGCGGGAACAGGCCGGCCCGCTTGAGGTCGAGCTCGCCCCGGCGCAGCCCGATCCGCGCGAAGACCGCGTCGAACAGCCCGCCATGGCCGCCCTCGCCCACGATGTTGATGAGGTTGGCGATCTGCGCGAGCAGCCGCGTCTCCCCGCGC
The DNA here is from genome assembly GCF_000019365.1 of Methylobacterium sp. 4-46. Lineage (GTDB taxonomy): Bacteria > Pseudomonadota > Alphaproteobacteria > Rhizobiales > Beijerinckiaceae > Methylobacterium. The sequence continues at coordinate 52,396 of NC_010511.1, forward strand.
ACCGCCTCGACGAGGTAGTTCTTCGCCCGCTGCAGCGGGGCGGGATCGCCCGCGACCGCGGCCGCGTCCGCGAAGATCGCGAGGTTCATGGCGGCGTCCGGGTCGCCCGCGAGGGTCCAGAGGCGCAGCTGGTTGACGAAGCCGTCGGCCTCCTGCGACCAGAGCGGGTTCCTCACCATGATCTCGCCCGGGCAGGGCGGGAAGCCGAGTTCGCCGAGCGCCTCCGAGAAGGCGGCGCGGAACGTCGCGAGGTCGTCCTCCGGCACCCGGCGGGCCAGGATGAGGCCGTTGTCCTGGTCGGTGCGGTAGGTCTGCTCGCCGCGCCCCTCCGAGCCCATCAGGAACAGGCAGCCGGCCTCGCGGATCGCCGGCGGCGCGAGCAGCGCGAACAGCTTGGCGTAGAGGCGGCGGTTGAGGTCCGAGATCACCTGCGCGATCGCGTCGACGCGCACGCCCTGGCGGTGCAGCTGCTCGGCCTGCACGGCGATGTCCTGGGCGGGCTCGCGCAGCTCCTCGGGGCGCTCGGCCCGGTCGATGCGGCTCGGCACGAGCTGGGCGTTGCCCGCGAAGGCCCCGAGCAGGTCGATGTCGCGCAGCCAGCCGGTGTAGCGGCCGTTCTCCCGGACCGCGATGCGGCGGTGGCCGTGGCGCGTCATCACCAGGAGGGCGTCGAGCAGCACCTGGTCGGCCTCGACGGCGGTGAGGTCGAACTTGGCGAGGTCGCGCACCGGCGTGTCGAAGGGGCGCTTCTCGATCACCGCCGCGCGGGTGACCTTGTGGCCGGTGAGGAGCCCGGTCCGCCCGCCCGCCTCGATGAAGACCGCGTCGACATCGGCCGCGAGCATCTGGCGGGCGGCCTCCTCCAGGGTGGCGTCGGCGGGCAGGAACACTGCGGGGCCGTGGCGCGCGTCGCGGATGCGGGTGCGCAGCACCGCGTCGACCCCCTCCCGCGGCTTCCAGGCGGTGAGTTCGTCGAGCTTGCGGGAGATCTCGGCGTAGAAGAAGGCCGCGAAGGCGCGGTTGGCGTGGACGAGCCGCACGATCACCTCGCGCGGGATCAGGAAGCAGAGCGTCTCCTCGGCGGCGACGAAATCCTCCCCCGCCTCCCCGTGCACCACCGCGCGGGCGTCGAAGGTGTCGCCCGCCCGCAGCACCGCCAGGGGCGCGTCGTCGATCCGGGTCTCGACCGCGCCCTTGATGACGACGTGGAGGAGCTCCGCCGGCTTGCCGCGGGCGACGATGACGGCGCCGGGCCGGTAATAGCCGATGTCGACGTGCCGCCGCAGCCCGTCCGCCTCCTCGGCCGTGAGGCGGTCGAAGGGCGGGTTGAGGACGTCGAATGTCTGCATGGCCCCTCCCCCTCGCCCGGAAGGTAGCCAGAACCGGGCGGTCGCGGGAGTGGGGCTCGGGCGCCCGTGCGGGCTAATACCACCGGTCATTTCTCATGACCGGTGGTGCGGCTCTCGAATTTTCGGCAAGCCTCTGGTTCGGCAAGCCTCTGGCTTGAAATCGAACATTCGAGATGGAGCAACGGCTCGATGCGTCAGCATCCTGAGCCGTTGGTACGAGCACCATGCGCCGAAGCGGTCGCCGGTGCGGCGGCGGACGTGACGTGCGAGCGGGATCCTCGGCAGGATCGCCCCCCGTCGGCGCGGTCAGGCCGGCCCGCCCGCCCGCCGCTGGACCACGAGGTTGGCGACCAGCACCTGGACCGGCGCGCCGTCCTGGTTGAGCGTGGTGGTGCGCACCTTGGCGAGGCCCTGGCGCGGGCGCGAGCGCGAGGCGCGCAATTCCAGCACCTCGCTCTCCAGGCGGATCGTCTCGCCGGGGCGCAGCGGCCGCGGCCAGCGCAGCTCGTCCATCCCGGCCCCGATGATGCCGCCCGCGAGCGGCAGGCCGCCCTCCACCAGGAGGCGCATGGTCAGCGCCGCCGTGTGCCACCCGCTCGCCGCGAGCCCCTGGAAGAAGGAGGCGGCGGCCGCCGCCTCGTCGAGGTGGAAGGGCTGGGGGTCGAACTCGGCCGCGAAGCGCGTGATCGCCTCCGCGGTGACGGTGAGTTCGGCCGAGCGGTGGATCTGGCCCGCGGCGAGATCCTCGAAATACAGGCCAACCGTGGGATCGGGAGTCATGGGCTGGGGCTCCGGTTTCAGGCGCCGGGACGGATCGCGAGCGGGCCCGCGACGGGGGGACGGGTGCGGAACCAGGCGCCGGCCGCGACGGCGCCCGCGTTGATGAGGCCGAGCGCCGCGAGCCCGAGGGCCTGCGCCAGGAAGATGCCGGCCAGCCCCGCCCCCGCCCGCGATCCGAGCCAGCCGCCGCCGACCGCGACGGTGACGCGGGTGAGCCCGGCGACGAGGGGCCAGGCGATCCGTCCCGCGCCCTGGGCGGCGAAGTAGAGCGCGAGGCCGAGCCCGGCGAAGCCGTAGAAGGGGCCGACGAGCCGAAGGTAGCGGGCCCCGACCTCCCGCATGACCGGATCGGTCGCGAAGAGGCCCAGGAAGGCGTCGGGCCGCAGGGAGGCCGCGAGGCCGATCGCCTCGGTGAGCCCGACCGCGATCGCCGCGCCCGTCCAGGCCACCCGCAGCGCCCGCACCCGGTCCCCGGCCCCGATCCCGGTCCCGACCATGGCGGAGATCGGCGCGCCGAGGCCGAAGACCAGCGGCACCAGCAGGTATTCGAGCCGCGCCCCGGTGCCGTAGCCGGCCACCGCCGAGGGGCCGAAGCGGGCGACGAAGCCGGTGGCGGCCGCGATGGTGAGGTTGGTGGTGAGGCTCACCAGGGCGGAGGCGGCGCCGACCCGCAGGATCTCCCGGGCGGGGCCGCGGGCGAGCGGAGGCGGGCGGCGCAGGCGCAGGACCAGCCGGCCCGAGCACAGGGCGGCGATGAGCACGGCGCTCCCCGCCGCGTAGTAGGCGAGGATCGCGACCGCGCCGCCGACGATGCCGAGGCCGGGCAGCGGCCCGAGGCCGAAGATCAGCGCGGGCGAGAGCGGCACCAGCACGACGGCGCCCGCGCAGGTGACGCCGGCCGGCAGCGCCATGTTGCCGGTGCCGCGGATGACGGCCGCGAGCGCGTTGAACAGCCAGACCAGGGCCGCCCCGGCGAAGACCACGCCGCCATAGGAAGCGGCGGCCGCCAGCGTCGCGCCCTCGGCCCCCATCGCCCGGTAGAGGGAGGGCCCGCCCAGCAGGGCCGCCGCGGTGGTGAGCAGGCCGAGCCCGAGCGCGATCGCGAGCGCGTGCCAGGCCACCGCCTCGGCCGCCTCGCGCCGCCCGGCCCCGAGGGTGCGGGCCACCGCCGACAGGATGCCGCCGCCGACAGCGCCGGCCGAGATCATCTGCACAGTCATCACCAGCGGGAAGACCAGGGCCATGCCGGCGAGCGCGTCGGTGCCGAGCCTGGCCACGAAGGCGGTCTCGAGCAGCCCGACGCCGGCCTGGACCAGCATGACGAGCACGTTGGGCACGGCGAGGCGCAGGAGCGTCGGGCCGATCGGTCCGCGCAGAAGGCGGCGCGTGCGGTCGTCCATGGGACCTCGCGATCGGGCCTCGACGGCGGCCGGTGGGATCCGGCATCCTGGCGCTTGGCCCCGCGGGAAGATTGGTGGCATATGCCAGTATTCGTCAAGGGCGGGGCGGACGGGGAAGCCATGCGGCCGGAGCGGGACGGATCCGAGGCGGCAGGGCCGGCGGCGGTCGCGTGCAGCAACGCGGGGCTGCGGCGGGCGACGCGGCGGCTCGGCCAGCTCTACGACGAGGCGCTGGCGCCGGCGGGGCTGAAGGCGACGCAGTTCGGGCTCCTGGCGCAGGTCCGCCAGCTCGGCAGGCCGACCATGAAGGATCTCGCCGCCGCGATGGTGATGGACCTCTCGGCGCTGGGCCACACGCTGAAGCCGCTGGCGCGGGACGGGCTGGTCGCGCTGGAGGTCGACCCCGCGGACCGCCGCGCCCGCCGGGTGGTGTTGACGGCGGCGGGCCGCGACCGGTTCCGGGCGGCGGCGCGGCTGTGGCGGGAGGCGCAGGCGCGCTTCGAGGCGACGCTCGGGCCCGACAAGGCCGCCCAGCTGCGGGTGCTGGTGGACGAGATCGCGTCGGCGGAGTTCGGCGCGTCGTTCGCGGGGCGGCCCGGCGGGACGGAAGCGGGCGAGGCGGTGCGCGAGGAGTGATACGGGAGCCGCTTGATCGAAGCGGATCCCGGATCACGAGCCCGCGCGGCGCCTGAGCGAAGCCGACATCCGCATTGCGAAGCAATTCGTCGGATGTCGTATGCCAAACCCGCGCGGCGCTTGAGCGAAGCCGACATCCGCATTGCGAAGCAATTCGTCGGATGTCGTATGCCAAGCCCGCGCGGCGCTTGAGCGAAGCCGACATCCGCATGGCCGAAATGGGAGATGGCGAAGCAATTCGTCGGATGTCGTCTGATGCGGGATCCGCTCGCCGGAGCCGTCACCGTGCCGGGCAGACGGGCGCCGCTCTGACGGCCGTCGAACGAGGCCCATCGCGCGCCCCGCGGGCCTGGATCCTCACCGGGCCTTCGAGAGGGGGGCCGCGATGCTCTCCAGAGACTTGCCCTCGGCGTCGACGCCGAGCTTCCACTCCGTGAGCGCGGCGACGAGGAGCAGGAGCGCGGCGCCGCCGTAGCCGGCGGCCAGGGCCGCGTGGTGGCCGGATTCGATCAGCCGGGTGAACAGCCAGGGCGCCATCACGCCGCCGGCCGCGGTGCCGAGGGCGTAGAAGACCGCGATGGCGAGCGCCCGGGTCTCGAGCGGGAAGATCTCGCTCGCCGTGAGGTAGGCGGAGCTCGCCGCCGCCGAGGCGACGAAGAAGATGGCGATCCAGGCGAAGGTCTGGGTCCAGGCGGTGAACAGGTCGAGGCCGAACACCAATGCCGTGACGGCGAGCATCAGGCCGCTCACCGCGAAGGTGCCGGTGATCATGCGGCGGCGCCCGATCGTGTCGAAGTAGTGGCCGAGGAGGAGCGGGCCGAGGAAGTTGCCGATGGCGAGGGGCACCAGGAACAGCCCGGCCCCGGTCTCCGGGATGCCGTAGAACTTCGCGAGCACGAGGCCGTAGGTGAAGAACACGGCGTTGAACAGGAAGGCCTGCGCCGACATCAGCACCAGGGCGAGCAGGCTGCGGCCGCGATGGGGCCCGAGCATGGAGCCGAAGATCTCTCCGAAGCCGAAGCTCGCCTTGGGGTGGACTTCCAGGATGCCGTCGGGCTCGGCGAGGGGCGCGCCCGTCTCGGCCTCGACCTTGCGCTCGATCTCCGCGACGGTGCGCTCCGCTTCCTCCTGGCGGCCATGCACCACGAGCCAGCGCGGGCTCTCGGGGACGTAGCGGCGCAGGACCAGGATGAACAGGCCGAGCACGCCGCCGATGCCGAAGCCGAGGCGCCAGCCGAGATGCGGCGCCACGATGTCCGGATCGAGCAGGAGGAGCGAGCCCGCCGCCCCCGCCGCGGCCCCGACCCAGAAGCTGCCGTTGACGATGAGGTCGACCCGGCCGCGGTACTTGGCCGGGATGAGTTCGTCGATGGCCGAGTTGATGGCCGCGTACTCGCCGCCGATGCCCAGCCCCGTGACCAGCCGGAAGAGGGCGAAGCTCCAGAAGTTCCAGGCGAGCGCGCTCGCGACCACGCCGCCCACGTAGACGACCAGGGTGGTGAAGAAGACGACGCGGCGCCCGTAGCGGTCGGTGACCCAGCCGAAGACGAGCGCCCCCGCCACCGCCCCGACCACGTAGAAGGAGGCGGCGGCGCCGATCTCCTGCACCGAGAGGCCCAGGGCGCGCGGATCCTGCAGCACCGGGCCGATCGCGCCCACGATGGTGACTTCGAGCCCGTCGAGAACCCAGGTGATGCCGAGCGCGATCACGAGGAGGAGGTGGAACCGGCTCCAGGGCAGCCGGTCCATGCGGGCCGGGATGTCGGTGCGGACAGCCTCGTCCGCCAGTGTCGTCGTCGCCCCTGCCGCCAAGACCGCCTCCCAGGATGTGGGAGGCCTAATCTTCGGGCAGCGATCCCGTTCCCGGGCGGGGCCGCCCGCGGCGGCGGGCGGCGGCGGCGCACCCCGACCGGTCTGTTGTGATCGCCCCCGCGGCGACCGACGCGCAACGCCGAGGGCGGCGACGGCCCCTGGGCTGAGTTCTGACTCTTGCTCCGGATCGCTTGTCTTTTGCAATTTCTGCGATGGAGATGAATCCAGTTCAGCAGGATACGCGCTGATTGTGTTCGAACGCCACGACATCCAGCGGCTCAGGGGCCCTCTCGTTTCCTTCTCCGACCACTCTCATCGGCGGTATCCACGAAAATTTGCCCTGTACGTAATCGAACCGGAACGCAATCACCGCACTGTTGAATCTTTCTTGTGTGTGGATGTTGGCTTCGCTCACGCGCCGTGCGGGCGTCTCATCCGTGTCCGGGCAAGCGGGGCGAAACGGCCGCCGTCGGGCAGTTCCGTGACCGCCCGCGGGGGACGGGTCAGTCACGGGGGAGAATGCGACGCGACCTCCTCCCGGAGCGCATCCGCGAGGCGCCGGATGCGCCCATCCTGCAGCCCGTCGCGGCACGCGCGTCCGTCCAGCGCGCGCACCGGTGCGATCAGGCGCAGCGAGTTCGTCACGAACAGCGCCTCCGCGCCCGCGAGATCCTCGGGGCGGAGCGAGCGCTCCTCGGCGGCGATCCCGAGATCCGGCGCCCGCGCCAGGATCCAGCCCCGGATGATGCCGGCCAGCACCCCGTCCGCGAGGGGCGGGGTGACGAGCGCGCCGCCGATCAGCGCGAACAGGCTGCCGGTGCCCGCGCAGGCGACGCGCCCGCGCGTGTTGAGGAACAGGGCCTCGTCGGCGCCCGCACGCGCCGCCTCCTCGGCCGCCAGCACCGCGTCGAGGTAGCCGAGGGTCTTGTGCCGGGAGGTCGGCGAGGTGTCGTTGCGGCGGATGCCGGTCGTGCGCAGCGCGAGCGGCGCGAAGGCGGTGCCGGGATCCGCCAGGGGCGCCGCGGTCACGAGCAGGCGCGGGCGCGGCGCGGGCGGCGGGCGCAGGCCGCGCGGGCCGCTGCCCCGGGTCGCCGTGGTGCGCAGGGCCGCCCGCTCCCGCCCCGCCGCCATCGCGTGCATGCCGGCGGTCACGGCGGCGGGGTCGAGGGGGAAGCCGAGCGCCGCCGCCGAGGCGACGAGGCGCGCCACGTGGGCCGCCTCGAAGATCACGCGGCCGTCGCGCACCAGCGCGGTGTCGAACACGCCGTCGCCGAGGGTCAGGCCGCGGTCGGCGGGGTCGAGCGGGAGCGTCGGCCCCTCGACGAAGGCGCCGTCAAGCCACGGCATCGGCCGGCGCCGCGCGCCACGCCCGCGCGAGGCGCAGGAAATTCGAGAACAGCGCGTGGCCGTGCTCGGTCAGCACCGATTCCGGGTGGAACTGGATGCCGTAGGTCGGGTGGCGGCGGTGGGAGAGCGCCATCACCTCCCCCTCCTCCGAGACCGCGTCGACCGCGAGGCTGCGCTCCAGGGCGGGACGCGGGGCCACGATGAGGGAATGGTAGCGCCCGACCCGCATCGGCGAGGGCAGGCCCTGGAACAGCCCGGTGCCGCCGTGCCGGATCGGCGAGGCCTGCCCGTGCAGGGGCCGGAGGGCCCGCTCGACCCGCCCGCCGAAGGCCGCCCCGATGCATTGGTGGCCCAGGCACACGCCCAGGATCGGCACCTCGCCCGAGAGGGCGCGCACCGCCTCGAGGGACACCCCGGCCTCGGCCGGGCTGCACGGGCCGGGCGAGATCACCAGGGCCTCGGGCGCGCGGGCGCGGATGGAGCCGAGGTCGAGCGCGTCGTTGCGCGCCACCTCGACCGCGGCGCCGAGTTCCTGGAGGTAGCGCACCACGTTGAAGACGAAGGAATCGTAATTGTCGATGACGAGGATCATCCGGGATGCCTTGCGCCGCCCTCCGGCGGCCTGGACGCGCGGGGACGCCCCGCATGATCGCCGCCAGCCGGGACCGTGCCGAGGCGCGGCGGCGTCGCACCCATAAGTGGGGGGCGCGGGCGCGCGTATCATGCGCCATCCGGTTGATTGCGTCGCCATACGGATGGCGGCTTCGCTCAGGCGCCGCGCAGGCTCGTGATCCGCTTCGATCGAGCGGATCCCGGATCAGCCCGCCTCCGGGAAGGCCGCGAAGACCCGCTCCGCCTTGGTCAGCGTCTCCTCGTACTCGGCGAGCGGATCGGAGAGCAGCGTGACCCCGCCGCCCGCCTGCAGCACCGCGCGGCCCGCCTCCATGAACACCGTGCGGATGGCGATGTTGGTGTCGAGGCTGCCGTCGAACCCGATCCAGCCGATGCTGCCGCAGAACAATTCGCGGGCATCGCCCTCGATCTCCGTGATGATGTCCATGGCGCGCAGCTTGGGCGCGCCGGTGATCGAGCCGCCCGGGAAGGTGGCGGCCAGGAGGTCGAGCGCGTCGGCGCCCGCGCGCAGCCGCCCGGTCACCACCGAGACGAGGTGGTGCACCCCCGCGTAGGTTTCGAGCCCGCACAGCACCGGCACGGCGACGCTGTGCGGCTCGCTGATCCGCGACAGGTCGTTGCGCAGGAGGTCGACGATCATCACGTTCTCGGCCCGCTCCTTGTCGCTGGCGAGCAGCGCCTCGGCCCGGGCGCGGTCCTCGGCCGGGTCGGCCGCGCGCGGGGCCGTGCCCTTGATCGGCCGCGTCTCGATCCGGCGGCCGTCGAGGCGCAGGAAGCGCTCGGGCGAGCTCGACGCCACCGTGAGCGCGCCGAGTTCGAGATAGGCCGCGAAGGTCGCGGCGTTGCGCGCCCGCAGCCGCCGGTAGAGCGCGAAGGCGTCGAAGTCCGGCGGCAGCGCGGCCGCGAAGCGCTGCGCGATGTTCGCCTGGTAGATGTCGCCGGCCCGGATGTAGTCCCGCACCCGCTCCACCGCCGCCGCGTAGCCGTCGCGCGTGAAGTTCGACTCCCAGGCGAGCGGCGGGACGGCGCGGCGCGCCGGGGCCGGTTCGGGCGCCGCGAGGGCCGCCTCCCAGGCGTCGAGATCGGCGCGGGCGCGGCGCGCGCGGGCGTCGGGCTCGGTCTCGGGGAAGCCGGTGGCGACGAGGGCGCAGGTCCCCTCGCCGTGGTCGAAGGCGAGGATCGTGGCGTAGAGGTTGAGGGCGAGGTCGTCGCAGAGCCCGGCGCGGCGCGGCGGGGCCGCCACGCGCTCCAGCGCCCGGCCGAAATCGTAGGCGAGGTAGCCGATCGCCCCGCCCTGGAACGGGGGAAGGTCGGGCCTCCGCTCGGCCCGGTAGGGGGCGAGCGCCCGCCGGATTGCGGCGAGCGGCGGCCCCTCGGCGGGTACGCCGTCGAGGAGGGTCCGCCCGTCCCGCACCCGGATCTCGCGGAACGGGTCGGCCGCGACGTAGGAGTAGCGCCCGAGGTCCGGGTGGCGCATCGCGCTGTCGAGGAGGGCGAGCCCCCTGCGCCCCCGCAGGCGCGACGCGGCGGCGATCGGGTCGAGGAGCGGGAGGGGCCGGGTCCACATGGCGCCCTGATACAGGAGGGCGCCGGGCCGGCGGAAGCCGCCAGAAGGTCCGCGGCCCGGCGGCCGCCCCGCTCAGCTCCCGGCCCGCTCGCGCAGGGCCGGGATGAACAGGTCCGACCAGGTCGCCGGCTTCGTCTTGATGATCCCGGCCCGGTGCATGAAGGTCGCGAACTCCATGATCCCGTTCGGCGTCGCCGAGAACCGGCTGTCCGGGTCCTCAAGCATCTGGGCCACCTCCTCGGGCGTCACCTTCACCTTGGAGGCGCGCGCGAAGATCTCCGCCGTCTCGGCCTTGTTGTCCTTGATGAAGGCGCAGGACTGATCGAGCGCGTCCAGGAAGGCCTGGGTCATCTTCGGGTTCTGCTCGGTGAAGCGCCTGAGCGCGAAGACCACGTCGAGGGTGATCGGACCGAACAGCTCCGAGGCCTTCAGGATCGTGCGCACCTTGGGGTCGGCGCGCTCCACCTGCGTGAAGGGCGGCGAGGCGAAGTGCGCCACGATCTCGGTCCGGCCCGAGAGCAGCGCCGCCACCGCCTCCGGGTGCGGCAGCCCGACCGTGCTCGAATCGAGCTTGCCGTAATTCTCCGGGCCGAACTGCTTGGCCACCGCCATCTGCAGCACCACGGCGGCGAGCGAGGTCTTGATGCCCGGGATCGCGATCTTGTCCTTGGGCGTGAAGTCGGCGAGCGACTTGATCTCGGGCTTGTTCACGTTGAGGTCGAGGGCGGTGGTCGACATGCCCGAGACGCCGATCACCTCGGTCTTGGGGCTGCCGCGGCCCTTCGACCAGAGCGCGAGGAAGCCCGGCGCCCCGGTGCCGGCGATGTCGAGGGAGCCGGCGATCATCGCGTCGTTGATGACGTTGCCGCCGTCGAGGGTGAGCCAGGTCACCTTGACGTCGCCGAGCCCGGCCCTGGCGGCCTGGGCCTCCAGGAACTTCTTCTCCTGCATGACGAAGAGCGGCAGGTAGAGCACCCCGTAGCCCTTCGAGATCCGCACCTCGGACACCTCCGCCCGCAGCGGCGATGCCGCGAGCCCGAGCGCGAGGGCGGCCCCCGCCGCCAGCCGAACCAGCCTGCGTCCGATCATCTCTCGTTTCCTCTCCGTTGTGTCTTGTCGGGCCCGCGGCGCCGTCAGTGCTGCATGCCCCAGCGCCGAATGGTGCGCTTCTCGATGTTGGCGAAGATCACGTTCTCGACGAAGAGCCCGATCAGGATCACGGTGAACAGGCCGGCGAAGACGTTGGTGGTCTCGAGCGCGTTGCGGTTCTCGAAGATGTACCAGCCGAGCCCGCCCGAGCCCGAGGAGACGCCGAAGACCAGTTCGGCCGCGATCAGGGTGCGCCACGCGAAGGCCCAGCCGACCTTCAGGCCGGTGAGGATCGACGGGAAGGCCGCCGGGATCAGGATCGCGCGCACCAGCGAGAGGTTGCGCAGCCCGTAATTCAGCCCGACCATGCGCAGGGTGTTCGACACCGAGCGGAAGCCCGCATGGGTGTTGAGCGCGATCGCCCACAGCACCGAGTGGACGAGGACGAAGACCACGCTCCCCTGCCCCAGGCCGAACCAGATCAGCGCCAGCGGCAGGAGCGCGATCGCCGGCAGCGGGTTGAACATCGCGGTCAGCGTCTCGAGCAGGTCGGTGCCGATGCGCGAGCCGATGGCGATCGTGGTGAGGAGGGCGGCGAGCCCGATCCCGATCCCGTAGCCGATCGCCAGGGTTTCGAGCGAGATCAGCGCCTTGCGGGGGATCTCGCCGCTCAGGATCGCGCTCCCGAAGGCCTCGACCGTGGCCCCGAAGGTCGGGAACAGGAGCGGGTTGTCGAGCCAGCGGCCGTAGACTTCCCAGAGGATGGCCAGGGCGGCGAGGACCACGCATTTGCGCAGCCAGCCCTGGCGGTAGAGGAGTTCGGGCAGCGACAGGCGCTGCTCGACCGCGACGGCGCCGGAGGCGGAGGTCTCGCGGACGATGTCCGGCCGCTGATCGAGGCCGAGGGTGCTGACTGTGCTCATGGCGTCTCTCCCGGGCGGTCCGTCGTTCAGGCGAACAGCATGTCGTTGATGCGCGCTTCGAGGGCCCCCTGCGCGGCGGTGCCGAGCTCGGCCGGCGCGAGGCTGTTGAGTTCGGCCTTCACCTGCCCCGGATGGGGCGAGAGCAGCAGGATGCGGGTGCCGACCTTGATCGCCTCCTCGATCGAGTGGGTGACGAACAGCACGGTGAAGCGGGTATCCTCCCACAGGCGCAGCAGCTCGTCCTGCATCTTGCGGCGGGTGAGCGCGTCGAGGGCCGCGAAGGGCTCGTCCATCAGCAGGATGTCGGGCTCCATCGCCATGCCGCGGGCGATGGCGACCCGCTGCTTCATGCCCCCTGACAGCATGTGCGGGTAGGAATCGGCGAATTTCGCCAGGCCGACCTTCTCGATATAGGCCATCGCGCGGTCGTTCGCCTCCGCCCCGGCGGCGCGGCCGCTCGCGGTGAGCGCGAAGGCGACGTTCTGCCGGACGGTCTTCCAGGGCAGGAGCTGGTCGAATTCCTGGAACACCATCATCCGGTCGGGGCCGGGCTCGGTGACCCTGCGGCCCTTGAGCCGGATCTCGCCCTCGACGGGGGTCAGGTAGCCGCCGATCGCCTTGAGCAGGGTCGACTTCCCGCAGCCGGACGGGCCGAGCAGGATGTAGCGGTCGCCGGGCAGCACCTCGAAATCGACCCGGTAGGTCGCCGTGACGAGATGATCGGTCGTCTTGTACTGAAGCGTGACGCCCTGGACCGTGAGCAGCGGCTCCGGAACGAGGCTGGGGCGTACGTTCATCACGGTCCCTCCCTGGATGTTCGAGGGCCCGCTTGGCCGGGCCTTGAGGGATGCTGTAGGCTCGCAACCTGACGCCAACCTGACAGAAGAGGGGCGGGAGGGAGCGCCGGCCGGATGCGGATCCTGCTCGTCGAGGACACGCGGGACCTGGGCGAGGCCATCGCGACGCGGCTGCGGGCGCTCGGCCACGCGGTCGATTGGGAGCGGGACGGCGCGGACGGCGACGCGGCCCTGCAGGTGCAGGCCTACGACCTCGTCATCCTGGACGTGAACCTGCCCGGCCTCGACGGTTTCTCGGTGCTCAGGCGCCTGCGCGCCCGGCGCGGGCGCAGCCCCGTCCTGGTGCTGACCGCCCGCTCCGAGGTGGACGACCGGGTCGGCGCCCTCGATCTCGGGGCGGACGACTACCTCGTGAAGCCCTTCGACTTCCGCGAGCTGGAGGCGCGGGTGCGGGCGCTGCTGCGGCGCCATTCGGGCCACGCCGACAACGCCATCGCGGTGGGCAACCTCGTCCTCGACCGGGCGGCCCGCAGCGCCCGGGTCGCCGGCCAGCCCCTCGACCTCACCCGCCGGGAATGGACCCTGATGGAGATCCTGGCGGCCCGGCCCGGCCGGATCTTCGGCAAGGCGGAACTGCTCGAGCGGGTGACGAGCTTCGAGGAGGATGCGAGCGAGAACGCCGTCGAGCAGATCGTCGCCCGGCTGCGCCGCAAGCTCGCCCAGGCCGGCGCCGAGCCCGAGATCCGCACCCTGCGCGGGCTCGGCTACCAGGTCGTGTGGCCGCAGACGTGATCGCCCGCACCCCGTCCCTGTTCCTGCGCCTCGTCGGGGTGCTCGGGCTGGTGCTGGCCGTCGGGGCGGCCCTGCTGCTCGCCGCCGCCTGGACCTCGGCGCGGCTCGCCGCCGACGAGGCCTACGACCGGCTGCTCGTCGGCGCCGCCCTGCAGATCGCCGAGACCATCGCCAGCGACGGGCGCGAGGTCAGCGTCGATCCACCCTTCTCGGCCTTCGAGACCCTCGGCCTCGCCCCCCGCGACCGGATCTTCTACAAGGTGCTCGACCCGTCCGACCGCCTGCTCACCGGCAATGCCGACCTCGCCGTGACGGTCGATCGCGGCCGGCTCGGCGAGGGGCCGATCCTGCTCGACGGGACCCATCGCGGCGAGCCCGTCCGGGTCGTGGTGGCGGGCCGCTACGTGCCGGACGCCGCGCGGGCGGGCTTCGCCGCCGTGGTGGTGGCCCAGACCCGCGAGGCGCGCTCGGCGCTCGCCGCCGAACTGACCGCCAAGGCGAGCCTCCTCGTCGTCGCCATGAGCGCGCTCGCGCTCGGTGCCGTGATCGTGGCGGTGCGGGCGGCGCTGCGGCCGCTCGCGGCGATCGAGGGCGTGCTGGCGGGGCGCGGCCCCAACGACCTCGACCCGCTCGACGTGGCGGTGCCGCGCGAGATCCACCTCCTCGTCGGCTCGATCAACCACTTCATGGGCCGGCTCTCCGGCCACATGGCGATCATGCGCCGCTTCATCGCCGACGCCGCCCACCAGATCCGCACGCCCCTCGCGGCCCTGTCCGCGCAGGTCGACCTGCTCTCGGCCGAGGACGACCCGAAGCGCCGCCGGGCCCAGGTCTCCCGCGTCCAGGCGCGCACGGCCGAGCTCGGGCGGCTGACGAACCAGCTCCTCAACCACGCCATGGTGATCCACCGGGCCCGGGCCGTGCCCCTCGCGCCGGTCGATCTCGCGGGGATCGCGCGCCAGACCCTGATCGACGCGATCCCGCTCTCGGGCGGGCGCCTGGTCGATATCGGCTACGATGGCCCGGACGAGGCGCTCCCGATCCGCGGCGACCCGATCGCCCTGCGCGAGGCGCTCGCGAACCTGATCCACAACGCCCTCAAGCACGGCGCCCCCCACCGCCTGACCGTGCGCACCCGGCGCGAGCCGGGCCGGGTCTCGGTCGAGGTGGTGGACGACGGGGCCGGCATCCCGGCCGCCGAGTGGGGGCGGGTGCGCGAGCCCTTCCAGGCCGCGACGGGAGGCGGGATCGGCTCGGGCCTCGGCCTCGCCATCGCGGCCGAGGTCGCGGCGGCCCATGGCGGCGAGATGCGCTTCGAATCGCGCTCCGACGAGGGATTCGCCGTGGTCCTGAGCTTTCCCGCCGCCGAGGAGGCGCCGCGGTGAGGCGCTCCCGCGGGCTCTCCGCCGGTCTCTCGGCCGGTCTCTCCGCTGCTCTCTCGGCCGCTTTCCTGGGCCTCGCCCCGGCCGCCGGCCACGAGGTGACGCGCTTTCCCGCCCCGGAATGGCCGCGCGTCGAGCTGACCATCCGCGCCGCCGCCGACCTCGACGTGATGGAGCCGCTGATCCGCGACTTCCAGGCGCTCTCCCCGGACGTGACGGTGATCTACGTCGAGTACGAGACGGCGGAGCTCTACGGCGAGGCCGCGGCGGCCTGCGGCGCGGGCCGCGCCTCGGGCTTCTCCGCCGACCTCGTGATCTCCTCCTCGGTCGATCACCTGGTGAAGCTCGCCAATGACGGCTGCGCCCGGGCCTACCGCTCCGCCGAGACGGCGCGCCTGCCGCCCTACGCGGTGTGGCGCGACGAGGTCTTCGGCTTCACGACCGAGCCCGCGGTGATCGCCTACCGGGTGGACCTCGTCCCGCCCGAGGACGTGCCCCGCAGCCGCCTCGAACTCGTCGACCTCCTGCGCGACAAGGCCGCCGCCTATGCGGGGCGGATCGGCTCCTACGACATCGCCGCCTCCGGGATCGGCTACCTGTTCGCGACCTACGACGCCCGCAGCGCCGCCACCTACGGCCGCCTCGTCGAGGCCTTCGGGCGGGCGCATCTCCGGGTCGCCTGCTGCACCAGCACCCTCATCGCGGATCTCGAGGCCGGCCGCCTCGCCATCGGCTACAACCTGCTCGGCTCCTACGTCTACGCGGCGATGCGCCGGGGGGCGAAGCTCGGGCTCGTGGTGCCGCGCGACTACGCGCTGGTGCTGGTCCGCGGCGCGCTGATCCCGGTGAGCGCGGTCCACGCCGCCGAGGGCTTCGCCTTCCTCGACTACCTGCTCTCGGCGCGCGGGCAGCGCCTCAGCCGAGAGAAGGCCTTCTTCTTCGGGCTCGACGGTCCGTTGCCGCCGGGCGTCGACGGCCCGCCGAGCCTCGCCGCGACGGGGGCCTTCCGGCCGATCGCGCTCGGCCCGGCCCTGCTCGCCGTGCAGGACCGGGCGCGTCGCGCCCGGTTCCTGGCGGAGTGGCGCCACTCGATCGGCCTCGACCGGGCGGCGCCCGCGCGCGGAGGACCCTGAGCATCATTCGCCGAAGTGGTCACCGGTTTGGCGGCAAAAATGATTCGAAAACAAGAGTCCAAGCAGAATTGCGCCATGCAATTCTGCTTCGTTGTTCGGGTGGGCGCTCCCGATCAGGCCGCCTGAATCCGGCGGAGGGTCGCCTTCGTCTCCTGCATGCCGGAGACGGGGTCGAAGCCGAAGGTCGTGACCGTGTTGACGCTCTCGCCCAGCACCACCGGATCCGTGTCGCGCGGGTAGTAGCCCCGCATGTCCCTGCCCTGGTACCAGCCCGAGAAGTGGAACGGCATGAAGGCCACGCCCTTCGCCACCCGGTCGGTCACCAGCGCCTTCACCTTGGTCCTCTTCACCTTGGTCCTGGAGCCGTTCTCCGGGCCGTAGACCCAGACGAACTGCCCGTCCCTGATGCCGCGCTCGGCCGCGTCCTGCGTGTTCACCTCCACGAACACGTCCTGCTGCAACTCGGCGAGCCAGGGGTTCGAGCGCGTCTCCTCGCCGCCGCCCTCGTACTCGACGAGGCGGCCCGACGACAGGATGATCGGGAAGTCCCTGGCGATGGCCCGGTCCACGGCCGCCTTCTGGACCGAGAAGCCGAGGTTCGGCACGCGGAACTGGCGCTCGTCGGGCCGGGTCGGCTACTTGGCGACGAGGTCGGGCCGGGGCGAGTCGATCGGCTCCCGGTGCACCGGCACCGGGTCGGGCAGGAGGATTCCTGGCCGACCCAGACCCCGTTCACCACCTCGGCCGTCACCGTGCAGCCGACCGAACAATGCGTGCAGATGTTCTTGCGGATCGTCACCTCGGGCCCGCTCACCGCCGAGCCGGCGGCCCGGGCGGCCCGGGCGGCGCGCAGGGCGCCGGGCCGCAGCGCGCCGAGGGCGGCGAGCCCGCCCGCGGTCAGCCCGGAGCGGCGCAGGAAGGCGCGCGGTCGAGGCGGGCGGCCTCGTCCCGGGGCGCCGCCGTTCCCCCGCCCCCGCCGGTGTCCCTGCGCGTGGTCAGCATGCGGCCTGCTCCCGGTGGTGCCCCGCCCGGCCGAGCGTCCCTGTGCCGAGCGTTCCTGCACCAACCATCCCGGTTCGGGCCGCGGGCGCGTTCACCGGCGTTGAGCGGGGCGGGAGAATTCCGCGCCGCGCCCGGATCCGGATCCCCGCCGGCTCAGCGGCCGCTCCCCGAACCGGCGCCGGCCCCGGTCCCGCCGGGCGGCACGGCGGCCGCGCCCGTGGTGCCCGTCGACAGGCTGCTGTGGCCCGCGCCCGGGGCTCATGCGCGTCTCCCTCCGTCGCTCCGGTCCGGGGCGGGCGTGATCGGCGCGCGATCCGGTGCCGCCGCGTCTCAGGCGGAATCCGATGGAATGCGTCGCCACGCGGATGTCGGCCTCGCTCACGCGCCGCGCGGGCGTGTCAGACGCGGTCCGGACGTGATCGTCCCGACAGCGTCTCACCTCCGGAAGGTGGCGGTGAGTTCGGCCTCGCTGAGAATGTTCTCCCGGGCCACGTCCCAGACCTGCGCCGCCGAGGGCTGCCCGTCGAGGCCGAGATGCGCGATGCCGAGCGCCAGCAACCGGAAGCGGTAGGTGTGGGGCGGGTCGCCGGGCGGCGGCGCCGGGCCGTCGTAATGGGCGTTGCGGAAACCGTTGACCGCGTGGGGCAGGCCCTCGACCGCCGCGCCCGAACTGCCGCCCTCGGGCAGGTGGCGCCGCTCGTGCGGGATGTCGTAGATCACCCAGTGCCGGAAGGACGGGGCCGGCGCGTCCGGATCCTCCAGGATCAGGACGAAGCTGCGCGTGTCCGGCGGCGGATTGCTCCAGGCGAGCGGCGGCGACAGGTTCTCGCCGTGCCGGGCGTAGCGGGACGGGAGCAGCGCCCCGTTCGCGAAGGCCGGGCTCGTCAGGGTGAAGGCCATCGGGTCCTCCTCTGCATGCGGTCCTGAGCAGGCTTCACAAATGCGGCCGCCGGTCCTGCGACGAAAACCTTGGGCCTATCGACGATCTAGAGCGTCCTCCGACGAAGTGGATACCGGAACGTCGAAGAAAACGCGGCAAAATCAATGACCTAGAGTAGGATCCGAGTGCAGCGTGATCGGGCGCTGCGCGTCGCGGACGACGCGCCGGGCTGCCAAAGCAGGCCCGCTCAGAGGCCGCTCGGGTAGGTCTCGCTCTCGCCCCGCCGGGGCGGGGCGCGGTCGAGCGGCGTCACGGCCGCCGTCTCCTCGAACCACAGGACGGCGTCGAACTGGTCGGGCAGCACGGCCTCGAAATAGTGGCTCTGCAACTCCGTGCGGGGCCGGTAGACGACGCCGATCGCCCGCTCGCGCCGGGGCGCCGCCCAGGCCTCGCGCAGGGCGGCAGCCCTCGGCTCGCGCAGGTCCAGGACGGCGCGGGGGAGGCCCGCCGCCCGGAACAGGGCCTCGTGGCTGTCCTCGCGCACCGGCCGCACGGTCATCACTTCCATGGGCTCGTCCCAGTCGTGGGCGGCCGCCACGGTCCCGCGATCGGTGGCGAAGCCGACCAGCACCGCGTCCTCGCCGTAGGCGGTCTTGGCGAGTTCGCCGATGTTGAACTCGCCCTCCCAGCCCATCGCGGTCGCGCCCGCATGGCCGATATGCGAGTTGTGCGCCCAGACCACCGCCTTGGCGTGCCGCCCCATCAGGTGCTGGAGCGTGTCGAACATGTGACGGTCGCGGATGTTCCACGACTCGACCGAGCCGCGATACATGATGCGGTAATACTGCTCGGCCGCCCGCACGATGCGGGCGTTCTGGGCCGCGTCCAGGTAGGAATCCGGGTCGTCGGCCGCGTAGGCGGCGCGCTTCTCCTGCAGGTCCCGCAGGATCGCGGCGACCGCGTCCTCGCAGGGATGCTTGGCGCCGAACATCACCTCGCGCCCGTAGCGCTCGGGCTTGGCGTGCCAGGGCGAGAGGCAGCCGTAGCGCTCGCGCGCCTGCCGGGCGGCGGCGGGGTCGACCCGGTCGAGGTAGTCGAGCACCGCCGCCATCGAGGCGCCGAGGCTGTAGACGTCGAGGCCGCGCACGCGCACCTGATCCCCCGGCGGGCGCCCGGCATTGACGCTGCGCAGGCCCTCCGCGAGGGCGAGGACCTCGCGGTTGCGCCACATCCAGGTCGGGAAGCGCGCGAAGCCGCCGTCCGGGAACGGCGTCTCGGCCGCGCCGCGCAGGTAGCGGTCGATCCCGGCCGCGTCCGGCCAGTCGGCCTCGAACGCGACGATGCGGAAGCCGTGCTCCGCCACCAGCCGCAGCGTCAGGGCGGCGCGCGCCTCGTAGAACTCGCGCGTGCCGTGCGTGGCCTCGCCGAGCAGCACCACCCGCGCCGCCGCGAAGCGGTCCGCGAGGGCGCCGAACCCGGGCTCGCTCGGCGGCGGCAGCGGCACCAGACGCTCCCGCAGGAGCCTGACAAGGTCCGCCTCGGCGGCTGGATCGGCCATGCTTCAACCTCCGGTTGTATCGCGTGGCCGCGCGGGCTCAGGCGAGGAAGCGCCGGAACGCCTCCGCGACGAGCGGGCTCGGCACCGCGTGGCCGCCGCTGAACGGCCGATAGGCGACGTCGTAGCCGTCCCGCGCCAGCGCGCCCGCCACCCGGTCGCCGCAGCGCGCGAAGGGCAGGACCGGGTCCTCCCGCCCGTGCGAGAGGAAGATCCGCGGCGTTCCCTCCCGGCGCGCGGGAGCGCAGAAGCCCGGCGAGAAGGCGAGGACGTCCCCGAACAGGGATCCGTTCGCGAGGCCGAGGGAGAGGGCGTAGGAGGCCCCGTCCGAGAAGCCCGCGACGGCGATGCGGGCGGGGTCGACGGCCTGGCGCGCGAAGAGCCGCCCGAGGGCCGCGTCCAGGAAGGCCACGTCCGGCCCGTAGCCGCGCTGGATCAGGTCCCAGGTCGCCCCCCGCGAATCCGGGACGAGGACCACGACCGCGTGCTGCTCCGCGCAGGACGCGACCATCGGCAGGACGTCCGCGGACGAGGCGCCCGCCCCGTGCAGCATGACGAGGAGCGGCGGTCGCCGCCCCGGCGGCGCGACGCCCGGCACCTGGACGAGCCCGTCGCGGGTGCCGCCGAGGCCGATCGCATTCGTCCCGGCCGGGAGCCCGGGTCCCGCCGCCGCGTCGGGCCTCGCCATCAGGATGCCCTGCGCATGGGCGGCCGCCTCGGGCATGGTCGCGCTCCCGCTCGTCCCGCTGCCGCGATCCCGGCGCACGCGCCCGATCGCATGTCATCAAAGCAAGATCGGCGGCCGCTGTTCCTGGATTTTTGGCGTGAAGGGTGATCCGGACCGCGATTGATCTGCGTGAATTGCCGGCGGAACGGCCGCAACGGCGCGGCGCGTGGAGGATGGACTGTGGCTCTGCTGATCCGGAACAGGAGGCCGGGTGACCCGTTGGTCAGGGCGGGTGCCGCGGGCCGCGACGGCCGGGGACCCGACCCGCTCCTTCCCTCAGGCGAGAGTGTCATGACGCAGACGAAACCGGAGCCGCGGCCCAACCTGAAGAGCTTCGACGCCTACGCGGACCGCAACGGCCAGGATTTCGGCCAGGACAGCCCGCTCGACGTGGCGAACCCGGAGGACCTGCAGCGGCGCATGAACGAGGAGCCCGACTGGGAGGCGGAGGTGGTCCGCATCGCCTCCGACCGGGCGCGCCTCGACGCCGTGTCGGGCGGCAGCGTCGGGACGGTCGAGGCGACCGAGGCGGAGACGCCGCCGGAAAATCTGAGGAAGCTCTCCGACCCCAGCTCGCGCGGCTGAGGCGGAAGCGGCCCTCGGCGCCCGGGCGCCGAGGGCCTCTCGCGTGGTGGAGGGCCGAGGCGCGGCCTCAGCGGCGGCGCCCGAGGCCGCTCGCCTTGGCGAGCTCGGAGCGCTGCGCCGCGTAGTTCGCCGCCACCATCGGGTAGTCGGGCGGGAGGCCCCACTTGTCCCGGTACTGCTCGGGCGTGAGCCCCCGCGTGCTCAGGTGACGCTTCAGGGACTTGTAGGGCCGGCCGTCCTCCAGCGAGATGATCGCGTCCGGCGTCACCGTCCTCTTGATCGGGATCGGCGGGACCGGCCGCTCGGGCTCGGGAGCCGGCGGCTGCCCGAGCCGCCCGAGCTGGTCGTAGACGGCCTGGATCAGGGCCGGCAGTTCGGCCACCGGGACACTGTTGTGGGAGACGTAGGCCGCGATGATATCCGCCGCCATCGTAATCGGATCGAGCTCGGTTGCGTACTCGTCACTCATCGAACGTACCGGGGGTTGCAAACCTCGGCTGTCTGTGACCGGGCCACCGGTGTGTCAACTGGATTTCACCAGATAACGGCTAAACGTTGCTCGGGCGA
Organism: Methylobacterium sp. 4-46; assembly: GCF_000019365.1. Taxonomy (GTDB): domain Bacteria; phylum Pseudomonadota; class Alphaproteobacteria; order Rhizobiales; family Beijerinckiaceae; genus Methylobacterium. The sequence goes on from NC_010511.1 coordinate 73,352, forward strand.
TGATCGCGGCGGGTGCGGTTCATTCAGACGAGAGGTGGTGCGGGCGGGCGCTCGCCGGGTCCGCGGGGTCGTGCGCCGATGCGGAGGCCGATGCGGAGGATGGGGGCTGCGCGCGACCGGCCACCAGCGGCCACTCGGCCATGCGGGCGATCGGAATGCGGACTTCGAGCAGCAGGTCGTCGTCGAGGAGCCCCGGGGCGAGGGCGATCTGCGCCTCCGGGAAGGTGGCGAGGATGGCGGCCACCGCCGCGTCGATCTCGGCGTCGCGGTCGGGGCCGAACTCGATCAGCACGTGCTTCAGCAGACGGATCATCGCGCCTCTGTCGCATGCCGGGCGCGCCGCCCGCCAGTGCGGCGCGGGCACGCTCGCGCCCGGCTCGGCGGCCGATCATGAACCGTCCGATCCCGTCTCGGGCGTGCCGCGGGCCGGCACGGGCTTTGCGCGCGCCGCACCCGACCGGGTCAGCGCCCGCGGTCGAGGAGCGGCCAGGCGAGGAGGAGCAGCGCCGAGACCGGGAGCGCCACCGTCGCGGGGGCCAGCATCAGGAGCCCCAGCGCCAGGATGGTCAGCAGAGCGGCGGCGAGGCGCATCTGGGCGGACCTCCCCCTGGCGGCGCGCAGGACCAACGCGCCGGGCGCCCGGGCGCTCCGCCCGGCCGCCCCGGGGCGGGCGGCGTCATCCGACATCCGACGGATTGCTTCGCCATCTCCCATTTCGGCCATGCGGATGTCGGCTTCGCTCAGGCGCCGCGCTCAGGCGCCGCGCAGGCTCGTGATCCGGGATCCGCTTCGATCAAGCGGATCCCGGATCACTCGAGCGTGGGCCGCAGCACCTGCGCCTCGCGCTTGGTGGCGAGGATCAGGCTCGACTCGTCGGGCCGGTACCGGTAGCCGATGCCGAAGCCGAGCGGACGCGGCGGCTGCCGCCGGAACAGCTCGGCCAAGCGCGGCTGGTAGCGGCCGGCGAACAGGCCGATCGGGCCGGTGTAGCGGCCGTAGGGCCGCAGCTCCCACTCGGGCCCGAACATCGCCGCCGGCACGCCGGTATCGTCCTGCAGCAGCGTCGAGGTCTGCCGCAGCAGGAAGCGGCGCACCTCCGAGAAATGGCCGTCGTGCATCAGGTAGGAGGCGCTCTTCACGAGCCCGTCGCCGATCCCGAGCCGCTCGCAGAAGGGCGCGAGCCCGCTCTTGGGGAAGCCGTCATTGTCCAGGTTGGCGCTGAAATAGTAGAGCGTCTGGTCGGGCCCGCCGGGGCGCGCGAAGGTGATGCGGACCCCAGGCGTCCCCGCCCCGGCGGCGGCTCCCGCATTCAGGGTTCCCTGCGGATCGAGGTGCACGAACTCGACGCCGCGGATCGTCTTCCCGGCGCGGGCGAGGAAGACGTAGAGCACCGGCAGCGTCCCGGTCGCGGGGCTCGCCCGCAGGTCGTCGCGCATGCTGAGCGTGCGGAAGAAGCTGAAGTTCAGCACGGTGTGCAGCGAGGTCCTCAGGCTGCGCGTCACCGAAGCGAGGCTGCCGCGCGGCAGCTTCGCCGGGTCGGGCACGCTGCCGACCGGCTCGAGCCCGGCCAGCACGTAGGTCGAGGCGTCCGGGAAGAAGCTGTCCGCGTAGAGGAAGTCCGGCCCGCTGAACAGGTAGTAGACGGTGCCGCGGCGGGCCGTGAGGTTGGCCTGCGACCACGCCCGGATCTTCCCGAGCTGGCGCGTTTCGACCGTCCGGAAGGCGGCCGTGAAGGCGCCCGCGTGCTGCTTCCAGGCCGGGTCGGTTTCCAGCCGGGCGAGCATCGCGCCGGGCGGGGCCGGCATCCCGGCGAGGAAGCGCGCGGTCGCGTCCGGGCTCGGCGCCTCCGCGGCGGCGACGCCGAGGGGCAGGACCAGCAGGCTTGCGAGGAGGATCTGTCTCATTGCGAGAGCGCCTTGCGTGCGTCGCCCTGCGGCTGCGCGGCGGCGAGCCCGAAGAGCAGGAGGCCGGCGAGCATCATCAGCAGGCCCGCGAGGGATTCGAGCGGCCGGACCGCGAGCAGGTGGATCATCATGAACAGGGTCACGCCGAGGAAGATCGCCGGCGTGACCGGGTAGCCCCAGGCCCGGTAGGGCCGCGTCAGGTCGGGCCGCACGATCCGCAGCCGCACCAGCCCGAGCACGGTGAGGAAGGAGCAGAGCAGCAGGCAGACCTGGACGAAGTCGAGGACGGCCTCGAAGCTCCGGGTGAGGAGGAGCAGGCTGGCGATGCCCGCCTGCAGCACGATCGCGGCCCGGGGCACGCCGCCGGCGGAGCGCCGCGCCAGCGGCGCGAGGGGCGCGAAATCCTCCCCCATGGCGACGGTGACCCGCGGCCCGATCCAGGTCATGGCGCCGATGGTCGGGATCAGGCCGGCGCAGATCAGCGCCCCGACGACCCGCCCGCCCTCCTCCCCGAAGATGTGCCGGCCCGCGATCAGCGCGACGTCGATCTGTCCCGCGAGCTCCGCGACCGGCGTCGTGGAGAGGAAGACGGCGTTGAGCGCGACGTAGAGCAGGATCACCGTCCCGGTGCCGAGGAGGAGCGCCCGCGGCAGGCTGCGCTGCGGCTCCCGGATCTCGCCCACGATGTAGGTGGCGGCGTTCCAGCCCGAATAGGCGTACATCACGAAGACGAGGCTGACCGCGAAGGACGCGCTCAGCACCTCGGCGGGATCGAGCTGGCTCGGCGCGAAGCTGATCGGCTGCCCGCCGCCCCGCGCGAAGCCGGCCAGGATGAAGGCCAGGATGAGCGCGAGCTTGAGGAGCGTGAAGCCGACCTGGAAGGCCGTGCTGTGCCGCGCCCCGCGCAGGTGCACCGCCGCGACCGCCCAGACGACGCCGAGGCCGAGGAGGAGCGGCGGGGCCTCGGGCAGGATCGCGCGGGCGTACTGGCCGAAGGCCATGGCCGCGAGCGCGACCGGTGCCGAGAAGCCGACCGTCGCCGACAGCCAGCCCGCCTGGAACCCCAGGGCCGGGCCGTAGCAGCGGGTGAGGAAATTGTACTCCCCGCTCGAGCGCGGGAACATCGCGGCGAGTTCGGCGTAGCAGAACGCCCCGCACAGGGCGACGGCGCCCCCGATCACCCAGAGGAGGAGAAGGCCGAATCCGGACGAGATGTCCTTGACCTGAAAGCCCAGGCTGGTGAACACGCCGACGCCGACCATGTCGGCGACCACGATGCTCGTGGCGGCCAGGGTGGTGATCGTCGCGGCCGGCCGGGATGCTGTGGGAGGCTCAGTCATGACTGGTGTCCACGCCGGCCTCGAAAAAGCCACAGCCGCTATTCTTAAAGGATGAGCAGTTTACAAGCCGTATCCGCGCGCGGTTTTCGAATGAACACGGCCGCGTGCGGAGGAGAAGAGCGGGTCCGGTAAGACATCATTAACCATGTTCCGGCCATCGTCCGGCGGTCGGTGACGCGTCCGGGCGGGGCGGGACGGCGAGCGATGGGCGGGCAGATGGGCAGCGGGACCGGTCGGCGCCTCCCCGGCGAAGCGGGGCCTGAGACCCTCGTCGGGGCCTGGCTCCGGGCGGGCCACCGCGCCACCTCCCTGCGCGGCGCCGTCGCGGTGTGCGGCCCGGTGCCGTGGCCGGACGGGCCGGGCGACGCCGTCCCGTCGCCCGGCGCGGGCCTCCTGCCCTTCCGCCGCCCCACGACCCCGGCGGCCCGCTGGCGGCGCCGGAACCGCCACGTCGCCGCCGCGGCGCTGCTCGCCTTCCTGGGCGAGACGGCGGCCTGCCGGTCCCTCGTCGAGCCGTCGGCCGCGCCCGCCCCGCTCGCCGCCGCGCCCGCGCCCCCTGAGCGCTCCGCGGTCCTGGAGCGCTCCGCGACCCGGGAGCGCGCCGCGGTCGAGTCCCCCTCCGCGCCGGAGGAGCGCCCCGCCCGCGCGGGCGAGGTCGCGACGCCCGCGCCCGCGCGCCGGCCCGGCTTCGCCGGCACGACCGAACTCGTCGCCTTCGCGACGGCTCCGTTCCCGTACGACGGCGCGGTGCCCGAGCGCGGTCCCTTCCTCGACGTGGTCCGGGACGGGGCGCGCGGCCACCGCACCGCCCGCGGCCAGGTGCTGTGGGAGAGCGAGACCTTCAACGACAGCCGGGTGCTGATGCATGTTCCGGCGGGGTTCGACCCGAACCGGCCGGCGGTGCTCGTCCTGTACTATCACGGGCACGGGGCGATCCTGGGCCGCGACGTGCTGCTGCGCCAGCGCCTGCCCGCGCAGGTGACGGGCGCGGGCGTCAACGCGGTCCTGCTGGCCCCGCAATTCGCGGTCGATGCCCGCGATTCGAGCGCGGGACGGTTCTGGGAGCCGGGAGGTTTCGGCCGCTTCCTCGACGAGGCCGCCTCGCGGCTGGCGGAGCGGACGGGCGCCCCGCGCGGGCTCTTCGCCACGATGCCGGTCGTGCTCGTCGCCTATAGCGGCGGCTTCGCCCCGGCGGCCTGGAGCCTCAGGGACGCGGCCGGCGCGCGCCGCGTGCGCGGCGTCGTCCTCCTCGACGCCCTCTACGGCGAGGCCGACACTTACGCGGCCTTCGCGGCGCGCGGCGGCGGCCGTTTCCTGGTCAGCGCCTACACGCGGTTCACGGAGGCGCGCAACGCCGAGCTGGAGCGCGGCCTCGCCCGGCGCGGGGTGAGTGTCGGCCGGCAACTCCCCGAGACCCTCGCGGGCGGGGCGACCTTCCTTCCCGCCGGCCCCGACGTGACCCACGCCGATTTCGTCACGCAGGCCTGGGCCGAGGACCCGGTCGCCGACATCCTGCGCCGCCTGCCCCTCGACCGGCCGAGCGACGCCTCCCTCGCGGCCCTCGGGCGCTGAGGCAGGGGCCTCCCCGCAGCAGGTTGTATTCTCCGTCTTACGCACGCAGGGCGCGTGGCTCGCCGCGCGCCCGCGCGCTATGCTGGGCCGGAGGGACGGACAGAGGCCGGACGTGCGGGTTCTGAGACGGATGGCGCGGCGTTTGGTCGGGCGGGCGGGAGGTCCGCGGGCCGCGCAGGCGGACGAGGCCGAGGCGATCCGGCGCTCGGGCCTCCTCGACGTCAATTACTACCTGATGGAGGGACAGGACGTCCTGGCGGCCGGCCTCGACCCGGTGGTTCATTTCTGCGAATTCGGCTGGCGGGAGGGCCGCCGCCCCAACCTCTGCTTCGACCCGGCCTGATACCGGGCGCGCTACCTCGCGCGGGCGCCGCGGGCGGGTTCCCTCGCCAATCCCCTCGCCCATTACCTCGCCGGGGGCGAGGCGGCGGGCTGCCGGCCGATCGCGTATTTCGACCCGGCCTGGTACCGGCGGACCTACGGCGTCCCGGCCGGCACGACCGCCCTCGCCCATTACCTCGCGCATCGCCGCTCCCAGCGCGTCGCGCCGAACCCGCATTTCGACCTCGCCTACTACCTCGCGCGGCACGGGCGGGAGATCGGCCCGAACCGCGATCCCTTCGCGCATCTCCTGCGCTGCGGGGCGACCCGCGACCTCGACCCGTCGCCGCAATTCGACTCCGCCGCCTACCGGCGGGCCGCCATGCCGGCGGCCGCGACCGGCCCCGCGGACCTCACCGCGCACGAACTCCGCGTTCCCCTGGTGCACTTCCTCGACGCCTCGGCCCACCCCTGACGGGCGCGGGCCCCGTCAGGCGAGCCGGTCGAGGCGCAGGCGCTGGCGGTCGTCGGTCAGGGCGCGGCGGGCCAGGAGGGCGGTCGCGAGGGCCGCGAGGCCGCTCGCGCCGGCGAGCAGGAACAGCAGCAGGATCTGGTACTTCACCGCCTCGACCGGGTCCATGCCGGCCAGGATCTGCCCGGTCATGATCCCGGGCAGCGTGATGATGCCGGCGGCCGACATCTGGTTGATGACCGGCAGGAGCCCGCGGCGGACGGCCGTGCGGACGGGGCCCGCGACGGCCTCGGCGAAGGGCACGCCGAGCCCGAGCTGGGCCTCGATCGCCGCCCGCTCCCGCCGGACCCCGCCGAGCAGGCTGTCGAGCGTGAGGCTGGCGGCGTTCAGCACCGAGCCGAGCACGATGCCGGCGAGCGGGATCGCGTAGCGGGGATCGTACCAGGGCGTCGGGCGGATCGCCGTCGCGAGGGCGAGGCCGCAGGTCGCCGCCGTGGCGAGGAGCACGCCGCCGAGGCCGATGCCCTCGGTGACGAGGCCGCGGAAGCGCTGCTCGGGCCGCGCCGCCACCTCGCGCGCCGCCACGAGGCTCATCGCCAGCACCAGCACGAGGGTCGCGCGCGGGTCGTCGAGGGCGAAGACGAGGCGCAGCAGGTAGCCGACGCCGATCAGCTGGACGACCATCCGGGCCGCCGCCAGGGCGATCTGGCGGTGGAGGTCCAGGCGCAGGGCGAGCGAGAGGCCCGCATCCAGCACCACCAGGGCGGCCGCGAGGGCGAGGTCGGCGGCGCCGAGGCTGATCGGCGTCACGCCACCGCCTCGAGCCGCCGGCCCGCCATCCGCAGGCGCCGCGCGGCGAGCCGTCCGCTCTGCGCCGAGTCGTGCGAGACCATCAGGACGATCGTCCCCGCTGCCGCCCGCTCGCGCAGCACGGCCTCGACGGACGCGGTCGCGACCGGATCGAGGGGGCCGGTCGGCTCGTCGAGCAGCAGGGCCGGCGGGGTCAGGACCAGGGCGCGGATCAGCGCGAGGCGCTGGCGCTCGCCCGTCGAGAGGGTGGCGACCGGGCCGTCGAGGCAGCCGGCCGGAAGGCCGAGCCGCGCGGCGAGGGAGGCGGCCGCGCCGCGCCGCCCGGGCGCGAAATGCGCGGCCCCGGTCTCGCCCCACCAGCCGGATTCGGCCGCCACGTAGGGAACGAGCCGGCGCCATTCCGGGGCCGGCATCGCCGCGCGGCAGCGCCCGTCGAGCCGCACGCGCCCGCAATTCACGTCGAGATCGGCGATCATGCGCAGGAACAGGCTCTTGCCGGCACCCGAGGGGCCCGCGATGGTCACGATCTCCCCGGGCGCGACGGACAGGTCGAACGGGCCGGCGAGCGGGCTGCGCAGCGCCTCCACCTGCAGGCCGCGCGGGCCCTCGCGCTCCCTGCCCGGCCCGGGCGCCGGGGCGTCCGTCCGCCCCCGTGCTGCGATGCTCAATCCCGGCCTCCTCCGCCCGCCGCGCCGGCCCCGTTTAGCGCGGCGCGGGCGCCGTGCCAGCGCCGGACGTCACGGCCACCGCCGCGGCGGGCCGCCGGCCGCCCACGCGCCGGCCGGCCTCCTCATCCCCCACAGCTACGATTCGTCGCGCGTTGCCGCTCTGTTCCCGTGCGTTGATGCAGCGCCGCGGCCACGGCGCGGCAGCGACGCGAAGGGGTGTGGATGAGCGGGAACGGCGTGATCGGGGCCGCGGAGCGGGAATCGGTGCTGGAGCGGCAGCGGACCCTGAAGATGGCGAGGTCGGCCCACGCCTACGTGCGGGGCAACACCCTGAAATTCTACGAGTGGCTGGGTACCCTCGCGCGCGGCACCCTGCCCGAGGGGCCGCCGGTCTGGATCTGCGGCGACTGCCACCTGGGCAATCTCGGTCCGCTGGCCGATGCGGAGGGCCGGGTCGAGATCCAGATCCGCGACCTCGACCAGACGGTCATCGGCAACCCGACCCACGATCTCGTGCGGCTCGGCCTGTCCCTCGCCAGCGCCGCCCGCGGCTCGAACCTGCCGGGCGTCGTCACGGCGCGGATGCTCGACGAGATGGTCCGCGGCTACGCGCTCGGCCTCGCCGGCCCCGCGGCGCGGGAGGGCGCGCAGGAGGCCGCCCAGGAGGCCGCGCAGGAGCCCGAGGTGGTCAGGGTGGTCCGCCGCCGCGCCCTCGGGCGGCGCTGGAAGCACCTCGCCCGCGAGCGGCTGAAGGATGTCGAGCCGGCGATCCCCCTCGGCCGCAAGTTCTGGGCCCTGGAGCCGACCGAGCGCGAGGCCATCGAGGCGCTCTTCCGCAGCGAGGGCGTGCGCGACCTCGTCCTGGCGCTCAACCGGCGCAGCCCGCAAGCGGAGGTGCGCCTGATCGACGCCGCCTACTGGATGAAGGGCTGCAGCTCGCTCGGCTTCCTGCGCTACGCGGCGCTGGTGCGCATCGCCGAGCCCGAGGGGCGCAGCCTCGCCCTGGTCGACCTGAAGGAGGCCGTGCGGGCCGCCGCGCCGCCGGCGCCCGGCGTTCGGATGCCCGAGGATCCCGCCGAGCGGGTCGTGGCGGGCGCGCGGGCCCTGTCGCCGGCCCTCGGCGAGCGCATGCTGCCGGCCCGGCTCCTCGGCCGCCCGGTCGTGCTGCGCGAACTTCTGCCCCAGGATCTCAAGCTCGACGTGGACCAGTTCAGCCGCGAGGAGGCCGTCGCGGCGGCCCATTACCTCGCCCGCGTGGTCGGCCGGGCGCATGGCGGGCAGATGCCCGAGGCCGACCGCGCGGCGTGGCGGGAGGAGGTGCTGCGCGACCGGCGCCAGGCCGATGGCGCGCCGTCCTGGCTGTGGTCGAGCGTCGTCGAGCTCGCGGGGCGCCACGAGGTCGGCTACCTGGAGCATTGCCGGCGCTATGCCGAGGCCGCCTGACCGCGGCGCCCCGCATCGGCCGGCCCTCGGCGGCCCGTCCCGAGGGGCTCCATATCCGGGGCGAGGGCCCGGCAGGCGGCCGCGAAGCCGCCCGCGCTGACGACCCGGATCTCGGCCGCGCGGGCGGCCCCGCCCGCCAGGATCGCGGCCCCGCCCGCCAGGAGCGCGGCCGAGCGCGCGAGGGCGCGGCACAGGAGGGTGCGACGGATCACGGGCCTTCTCCTTCGAGGCGGGAGGACGTCGCGGGAGCGAGGCGCCCGAACCGCGCGCCCGTCGAGCCGAGCCGTCCTGCGGCCCCTCCGTCAGGCCTGGAACTCGGGATCCACCGGGATCTGCATCGCGGTGACGAGGGCGTTGGTCTCGGACGCCATGCCGATCACGGCGAGCAACTCGCCGTGCTGCGCCTCGCTCATGCCCTTGGCGCGCGCCGCGGCGGTGTGCGAGTGGATGCAGTAGCTGCAGCCGTTCGCGGTCGACACCGCGATGTAGATCAGCTCCTTGGTCAGCGGGTCGAGGGCGCCGTCCGCCGCCATCACCTGCTTGAGGCTCCTCCAGATGCGCTCCAGCACCGCGGGCTGGTTGGCCAGGCCGCGCCAGAAGTTGTTGATGAAGGGAGAGCCGCGCGTCGCCCGGATGTCGTCGAACACCGCCTTGACGCGCGGATCGGCCTCGGCCTCGCCGTCGCTCCACAATCTCACGGTCGCCATGCCCTCGCGCTCCTCGCTGGTCGGGGTTCGGGCTCAACGCTGCCGGAACAGGGGGAGCGCGTCCACCGAGGCGTCGGGCGCGCTCCCGGCGCCCGGCGCCTGCCCCAACTCCTGCGCCTGCCCCAACTCCGGTGCCTGGGCGCGCAGCCAGCGCGCGAGGGCCGCCACGACGTGGTCCTGCTCGGCCGGTGTGAGCGGGCGGCCGGGCGGGATGCGGTGCCACTTCGCCAGGCAGCCCCGGCAGCAGGTTGCCGTGGCGTGCTGGGCGACGAAGACGGGGTGGCCCCGGAACGGCGTCTGCTTGCCGTCCCGGTCCGGTCGGGCCGGCGCGAGGCGCCGCGCCACGAAGTCCCGCGCATGGGCGGTCATCCCGGCCCACCCGATCCGGCGAAGGACGTCCCGCTCGGCCGCTCCCAGGCCGAAGCGCCGCCGGAAGGCCGAGTGCGGGAGCCGGTCGAACACCTCGTCGAGCGACCGCATCGCTGAGCCCTCCCCACTTCCTCGCAATCGGATGCCCGCCCGGGAGCGGCGGCGCAAGCCGGAGGCGGCGCCGGCCCGGCCTTATCTCTCCCGGTTCTCTCTTGCTTCGAACAGCCTTTCCCGACGTATAATGGCCCAGGAGGGCGGGCCATGACCAGACATACTCAGATCACGCGTGCCAATCGTTGCCGCGATACGACACGCGAGAGGCTGTGGCGCAACCTGATGGTGCGTGAGGTAGACCTTCGATGCTTGGCGCGGTCGATGGAAGCGCTGTCGAGATCCTATGCATTGCTGAATCAGCCGCTCTCTTCCGCCTGGGCCGGTGCGCCGAGGCCGCGCCTGCCGCGCCCGTGAGGGTGGCCACCGGGGCCGCGCCGGGCGGCCCCGGTGGCCATCAGGCCGTCCCGAGCAGGTCGAGGATCCGGCGGCGGGCCTCGACCAGGGCGGGATCATCGCGGTGGCGCGGGCAGGGATGGTCGTGGGCGAGATCCGCCCGGATGCGTGCCGGCCGGTCCGAGAACACCAGAACGCGACCGGCGAGCATCGGCGCCTCCTCGACGTCGTGGGTGACCAGGAGGGCGGCGAAGCCCTTCTCCTGCCAGAGCCGCAGCAATTCGGCCTGCATGGTCAGGCGGGTCAGCGAGTCGAGTTTGCCCAGGGGCTCGTCAAGGAGCAGCAGCGGCGGCTCGTTCACGAGGGCGCGGGCGAGCGCCACGCGCTGGGCCATGCCGCCCGAGAGCTGATGCGGGAAGGCGTCCGCGAAGGGCGACAGCCCGACCAGCGCCAGGGCGGCGGCGGCGCGGTCGCGGGCCAGGACGCCGCTTGCCTCCGGCCCGACCGCCACGTTCCCGGCGACGCTGCGCCAGGGATAGAGGGCTGGGTCCTGGAACACCACGCCCCGCGACGGGTGAGGCCCCTCCAGGGGGGCGCCGTTCACCGCCCGGGTCGCCTCGGGGACGTGGAGCGCGCGCGACCGCTCGGTCCGCGCGTCAAGGTCGCGGCGCCGCCGCGTTGCGGGCCGACACCGTATCGGTTGCGTATCGACACTCGCGGGAACTTTCCGTTGCCCGGCTCGCGCCCTCGGCGCAGCTCGATCGACTGCCTGTAAATTTTTTATCAGCGGGAAATAGTCAGCGTCAACGAGACGAATATATTCTTGTAACGAGAGATCTTGGTAATTTCATCCTCGCGGCGCGGGCCGGGGAGGAGGCCGACCCGCGCGCCGGCCTCAATGGGCCATCAGGACCGGGATCTCCGCCCGCGCCACCACGTGCCTTGTCACGCCGCCGAGCAGGAGCTGGCGCACGCGGCTATGCGTGAAGGCCCCCATCGCGAGCAGGGTCGCGCCGCGCCGCGCGGCCTCCGCCAGGATCCCCTCCCCCTCGGTCTCGCCGGGCGCGAGGCGCACCCGGGCCGAGTCGGCCTGGATGCCGTGCCAGTGCAGATAGGCGCCGAGGTCGGCGAGCCGGGTCTCGCCGCTGCGGGCCGTCTCGGCCTCGATCACCGTGACGCGGTCCGCCTCGTGCAGGAGGGCGATCGACTGCGCGACGAGGTGCGTCGCCTCCAGGCTGCCGTTCCAGGCGATCACCACGTGGCGCAGCAGGTCGTCCGGCACGGCCTCGCCGACCATCAGGACCGGCCGCCCGACCGCGAACAGGGCCGTGTCGAAGGCGGCCTCGGTGAAGGGCGTCCCGGCCCGCGGCCGCCCCACCACGACGAGGTCGTGGATGCGCCCGAGCATGGTCAGGGCGTGGTCCGCGTCGCCCTCGACCTCCGTCCAGCGCAGGAAGGTGGCGTCGAGGCGCTCGGGCGCGTCGGCGAGCGGGATCCCCTCCCGGCCGCACCAGGCGGCGACGCGCTCGCGCGCCTGCGCGGCGGCGAGGCGCTGCCCCTCCTTGATCGCCGAGACGGTCAGGGAGGAGGCGGGCAGCCCGGCGAGCGGGGCCAGGACCTGCTCCACCGTCGGGGCGAGATAGGCCACGGTGACGTGGGCGCGAAGCCGCCGCGCGAGCCGCCCCGCGGCGTCGAGCGCGGGCGATGGGTCGAGGTCGGCCGCGAGCGGCACCAGAATGCAGCGCATCACCATGGTTCGTCTCCTCCGATCCCCGGAGGATGCGCCCGTCCGCCGCCGCTGCCTTGCGCCGGATCAATCTCCGCGTGTGGACGCGCCGCTTTCAGCCGCGCGCCGCCGCGTCCGCGGCGAGGCGGAAGCGGCGCAGGGCGAGCACCAGGAAGAGGCCGCCCATCAGCGCGATCAGCACGAGCCGCGGCCAGACCACGCCGAACCCCGCCCCGCGGTAGAGGATCGCCTGCGCGAAGGCGACGTAGTGCACCGTCGGCGAGGCCTGCAGGATCCGGGCGAGCCAGGCCGGCATGCTCTCCAGCGGCGTGTTGCTGCCCGACAGCATGGCGAGCGGCAGGTAGACGAGGAGGTAGAGCAGGCCGAGCTGCGGCATCGAGCGGGCGAGCGTGCCGAGGAACAGGCCCACCGCCGTCGCGAAGAACAGGTAGACCGCGGTGCCGGTTAGGAAGAGCGGCACGGAGCCGGCGATGGGCACGTGCAGCAGCCGGCGCACCACGATCTCGACCGAGGCCGCCACCGCCACGAGGATGACCGCGCCGTTGGCCCAGACCTTCGCCATCGCGATCTCGAAGGGCCGCACGGGCATCACCAGCAGGTGGTCGAGGGTGCCGTGCTCGCGCTCGCGCACGATCGCCGCGCCCGCCAGGATGATGGCCAGCATGGTGACGTTGTTGATGATGCCCATCACGCTGGTGAACCAGGGCGTCTCGGTGTTGGGATTGTAGGCGACCCGCGACGCGAGGGTGACCGGCGCGGGCCCGGCCCGCCCGGCCCGGGCGAGGAAGCCCGAGATCTCCTCGAGGATGATCTGCTGCGCGTAGGAGGCGCCGAGCCCGGCCTGCACCATGGCGGTGGCGTCGATGTCGAGCTGGAGGGCGGCGGGGCGCCGGTCGAGGAGGTCGCGCTCGAAATTCGGCGGGATGTCGAGGACCAGGGTGTAGCGCCCGGCATTCATCGCCGGGACGATGTCGCGCTCCGCCAGCGGCTGCGGCCGGCGGAAGACCGGCGGCAGGAAGGCGCCGGCGATGCGGCGCGAGAGGGCGGAGCGGTCCTCGTCGACGATCCCCACCGAGGCGTTGCGGACCTCCTGCGAGCTGCTCTGCGCCTGCATCAGGATCGCGAGCGAGAAGCTGTAGATCACGAGGCCGAGCATCACGGTGTCGCGCAGGACGCTGCGCAGCTCCTTGGTGCCGAGCCAGAAGATGGTGAGGGCGGAGCGCATCGGGCCCATGCCTCAGCGCTCCTGCCGGGGCAGCATCAGGAGCGCGAGCCCGGTCAGCGCCGGCACGAACAGCGCGAGGGCGACGAGGTTCGGGGCGAGGTCCGCCAGGCCGAGACCCTTGGTGAAGGTGCCGACGCTCAGCGGCAGGTAGTAGGTCATCGGGAAGAGGCCGCCGATCACCCGCGCCCCGCCCGCCAGGGAGGAGACCGGGACCAGCATGCCGGCGAACATCGTCGCCGGCACCACGGTCAGGATCGCGGTGCCGAACAGGGCCGCGATCTGCGTGCGCGCGAAGGTCGAGACCAGCATCCCGTACGCGGTCGTCGCCGTCACGTAGAGCAGGGTCCCGGCCGCCAGCGTCGCGAGGCTGCCCTTGAGCGGCACGCGGAACACGAGTTCCGCCATGGCGAGCATCAGCCCGAAATTCAGCATGGCCAGCGCCACGTAGGGCAGCTGCTTGCCGACCAGGAATTCGAGGCGCGTCACCGGCGTGACGAACAGGTTGGTAATCGAGCCGAGCTCCCGCTCCCGCACCACGGCGAGCGCCATCAGGATCGCCGGGATCAGGGCGAGCTGGAGCGCGATCTGGGCCGGCACCATCGCGTAGACGCTATTGAAGCTCTGGTTGTACTTGAAGCGCAGCGCGACCTCGGCCGGGGGGCCGGGGCGCGGGGGCACCCGCAGCAGCCTGTCCTCCAGCGCGCTCTCGTTCAGCGCCGAGAGGTAGCCCCGGATCGTCTGGGCGACGAAGGGCCGCGCGCCGTCGATCCAGGCGCCGACCTCGGTCGGGCGGCCATGGGCGAGGTCGCGGCCGAAATGCGGGGGGATCTCCAGCGCCGCCGCGATCTCGCCGCTGGCGAGCCGGCGCGCGAGTTCGGCGTCGTCGGCGAGCGGCGCCCGCTCCTCGAAGTACGGCGACCCGCGCAGGGCCGACAGGTAGGCGCGGCTGGCGTGGCTGTGGTCGCGGTCGAGCACCGCGAAGGTGAGGCTGTTCACGTCGGTCGAGATGCCGAAGCCGAAGACCAGCATCAGGAAGCTCGTGCCCAGGATCGCGAAGCCGAGGCGGACGCGGTCGCGCAGGAGTTCGAGCGTCTCGCGGATCGCGCAGGCCCGCAGGCGGCGCAGGCTGAAGGCCCGCGCCGGCCCGGCCCGGGGCGCCTCCCGGGGGGCGATCCAGGCGGGCGGGCCCGCGGCGGCGCCGCGCTCGGCGGCGGCCTCCTCCAGGCAGGCGATGAAGGCCTCCTCCAGGCTCGCCGCGCCCCGCGCCCGGATCAGGCCCGCGGGCGTGTCGGTCGCCAGCACCCGGCCGGCATCCATCAGGGCGATGCGGTCGCAGCGCTCCGCCTCGTTCATGAAATGGGTCGAGACGAAGATCGTGACGCCGCGGCGGCGCGCGAGGTCGGTGAGGAGGTCCCAGAACTGGTCGCGGGCGATCGGGTCGACGCCGGAGGTCGGCTCGTCGAGGATCAGCAGGTCCGGCGCGTGCACGATGGCGACCGCCAGGGACAGCCGCTGGCGCAGGCCGAGGGGCAGGTCCTCGGCCGCGTGGTCGGCATGGTCGGCGAGGCCGCATTCCGCGATCAGCTCGGCGACCCGGGCCCGCGCGGCCGCGGCCGGCAGGCCGAACAGGCGCGCGTGCAGGTCGAGGTTCTGCCGGACGGTGAGTTCGGCGTAGAGCGAGAAGGCCTGCGACATGTAGCCGACCCGCTTGCGGGTCGCGAGGTCGCCCGGATCGAGCGGCCGGCCGAACAGCAGCGCCTCGCCCTCGCTCGGCGGCAGCAGCCCGGTCAGCATCTTCATGGTCGTGGTCTTGCCGCAGCCGTTCGAGCCGAGGAAGCCGAAGATCTCCCCGCGCCCGATGCTGAAGTTCACCCGGTCGACCGCCGTGAAGGCGCCGAAGCGGCAGGTCAGGCCCCGCGCCGTGATGATCGGCTCGCCCGCACCCTGCGGCCGCGGCGGCGCGGGGGCGCGGGGCGCGGGCGGCGCCCCGTCCGAGATCAGCGCCACGAAGGCCGCCTCGATGTCGTGCGTGCCGGTCGCCCGCTTCAGCGCGGCGGCCGAGCCCGTGGCGACGATCCGGCCCGCATTCATCGCCACGAGCCAGTCGAACCGCTCCGCCTCCTGCATGTAGGCGGTCGCCACCAGCACCGAGAGGCCGGGGCGGCTCTCGCGGATCCGGTCGATCAGGATCCAGAACTGGCGGCGGGAGAGCGGGTCGACGCCGGTCGTGGGCTCGTCGAGGATCAGCAGGTCGGGCTCGTGGATCAGCGCGCAGCACAGCCCGAGCTTCTGCTTCATCCCGCCCGACAGCTTGCCGGCCGGGCGGTCCGCGAAGGGCGCGAGCCCGGTCGCGGCGAGGAGCGCGCCGATGCGCGCCTCCCGCTCCGGCCCGGCCTGCCCGAACAGGCGCGCGAAGGTCAGGATGTTCTCGCGGATGCTGAGGTCCGGATAGAGGTTCCGCCCGAGCCCCTGGGGCATGTAGGCGACGCGCGGGCAGATCGCCGCCCGGTGGGCGGGATCGGCGATGTCGCCGCCGAGCACGCGGGCCCGGCCCTGCTGGATCCGCCGCGCCCCGGCCAGGATCGCGAGCAGCGAGGACTTGCCGACGCCGTCCGGGCCGATCAGCCCGACGACGCACCCCGCCGGGAGCGACAGCGTGACCGCGTCGAGGGCGCGGCGCTTGCCGTAGCGATGCGAGAGCCCCTCGACGCGGGCGACGGGGCCGGCATCCGGTGCGGCCCGCGTCATCGGGCGCTCGCCAGCGGCAGGCTCGGCGGCGCGCTCGGGGCGAGGCGCGCCGGCCAGGCGGCGGCGGCGTCGGTGCGCACGTAGCCGATCCCGGGCAGCCCCGCCCGCACCAGGGCCTCGCGGCCCTTCAGGCGCTCCGGATCGACGCGCAGGCGGATGCGGAACATCAGCTTGTCGCGCTCGTCGCGGGTCTCGACGGTCTTGGGCGTGAACTGCGCGCGGCTCGCCACGAACACCACCTTGGCCGGGATGACGTGGTCCGGATAGGCGTCGAGGACGATGCGTCCCTCGGCCCCGAGCGTCACCCGCCCGGCCTCGGCGGTCGGCAGGTACAGGTCCATGTAGACGTAGCCGGCATCCAGCATGGTGAGGACCTTGCCGCCCGCGGCGAGCACCTCGCCGACATTGGCGATCCGGTACTGGATCGGCCCGTCGCGGGGGGCGGTCAGGGAATTGTCCGCGATGTTGACCCGGTAGAAGTCGACGCTGTGGCGGGCGGCATCGAGGGCGTGGCGGGTCGCCCCGACCCGGGCCGCGGCGGCGTCGCGCGCCGCGACGGCGCCCGCGGCCGCTTCCCGGGCGGCCGCCAGGGCGTGCTCGGCCGCGCCGATCCGGGCGCGGGCCGCGGCCTCCGCCGCGAGGGCAACGTCCACGACCTGCTGGCGGGTATCGAGGGTCTCGTGGGTGGCGAAGCCCTTGCCCACGAGGGTGCTGGTGCGCGCCAGTTCCTGCTTGGCGAGCCGCAGCCGGCTCTGCTCCTGCTGCAGGTTGGCATTCGCCTCGTCGAGGGCGCGCTGGGCCCTGGCGACCGTCGCCTCGCTGCTGCGGATGGCGGTCTCCTGCTGGGCGAGGGTCCTGTCGGCCTCCTCGACCGCCTGGGCGGCCTGGCCGGCCATCGCCTCGGCCTGGCCCATCTGCGCCTGCAGGTCCCGCGTGTCCATGACGGCCACGACCTGACCGGCCCGGACGAGGTCGCCCTCGTCGGCGAGGACCTGGGCGAGGCGCCCGGCGAACTTCGTGCTGATGTCGATCTCGTCGGCTTCGAGGCGGCCGTTCCCCTGCGCGAAACCCGCGGGAAGCCAGGGCTGGTGGGCGCGCCACCACGCGTAGCCCCCGCCGCCCGCCCCGAGCAGGAGCGCGGCGAGGACGGCGAAGCGCAGGGCTCGCCGGGCGGCGGGGATGCGCGGGACGGGGCGGGGCGCGGCCGCGGGCGGCGGCGGCACGGGCACGAGGGATCGGGCGGCGGATGCCGGCCCGTCCGGCCGCACCGAGACCTCGGGCGACGCCTCGGCAGGGGGGGAGGTGGTCACGATCGCTCCTCTCGCGGTGGTCCGGGGAAGCGGTGCCTCCGGCAGGGTCGAGGATCGGGCCGGCGCGGCGCCCGAGCCGGTTCGGGCGGCGCGGCCGCCGAGTCCCGACCCCTCGCGCGGATGGCCCGACCGAGCGCCGGATCACCATGCCCGCAGGATAGGGACCGCTGCGGCGCACGGGATTGATCTGGATCAGGGGGCGTGCCCCCCGCGCGCGGCAACGTCCGGCTGGACGCGCCCGCTTGCGCTGGATCAATGCCCGCGCGAGCGGGCGCGCCATGGTCGCTGCTTCGAGGTGCGGGATTGCTCGAATGCGCAGGTTCACGGTCGATTTTCGCAAGGTCGTCTCGGACGACACCGGGCACGAGCGCTGCGTCCTGCAATGGACCTGCGTCGTCCGCGGCTTCTCGGAGGCCCAGGCCATCCGGGAGGCCAAGCTGATGCTGTGCCACAGCCTGGGCGTGGCGGATTGGCGGGTCCGGGCCGACAGCTGTCAGGCGCGCGAGATCGCCGACAAGGTGGCGTGATCCGCAATCCGACGGATTGCGTCGCGATGCGGATGTCGGCATCTCACGCGCCGCGCGGGCTGGTCATACGACATCCGACGGATTGCTTCGCCATCTCCCATTTCGGCCATGCGGATGTCGGCTTCGCTCACGCGCCGCGCGGGCTTGGGATCCGCTGTCCGGACGATCACCGGACAGCGGATGAGACGGGTTCAGGCCGGATCCGCCGCGCCGGGAGCGGCCGCGCGCCGCAGGATCCAGTCGAGGATCCCGGGCCAGAGCCGCGCATGGGCCGCGGGCCCGACCAGGGGCCCGAGATGCTGCAGCATCGGGCCGGGCTCGCCCTCGTAGGTCAGCAGCTCGGCGGGCGGGCCGGCGACCGCGGCGAGGCCGCGGCGCAGGGACTCGGGCGGGACGATGAGGCCGGAGGGATTGAGCACGGCCAGGATCGGCGCCCTCACTCCGGCGAGCCCGACCCTGTGCGCGCCGACCCGCAGCGTGCCGGCCAGGAACCGGTCCTCCCGGTACAGCTGGGCCAGCACGTCCTCGAAGAACGGCCCGGGCAGCGCGAACTCGTCGAGGGCCCAGCGGGCCACGCGGGCATGCACCGCGAGCGCGAGCGGATCGCCGAGGCAGGCGGCGAGATCGAGGGCCGGCTGGAGGCGGAACACCTCCGGTGCGGCCTGCAGGCTGAGCGCGGTGATGACCGATCCGGGCACCGGGTCGCCGAGGGTCGCGCGCAACCCGGCCAGGTCGGGGATCTCGCGCGCGGCCCGGGCGAGCGGCCCGCCGGCCTCCCCGAAGGCGAGCGGCGCGTCGAGGAGGACGAGTCCGGCCACCGCGCCAGGGTGACGCGCCGCGCAGATCGCCGCGAGGGTGCCGCCCAGCGAGTGGCCGGCGAGGATGGGCGCGGCCCCGCCCGTCTCGGCCGCGATCGCGGCCAGCGCCTCGCTCGGGATGCGGTCGGCGTAGTCGGCGAGGCCCCAGCGATCCTCCGGCGCGGCCGGATCGCGCCACGCGACGAGGTAGACGCGCAGGCCGCGCGCGAGGCAGCGCCGCACCACGCTCACCGGCGGCATCAGGTCCCAGATGTAGGGCCGCTTGAAGGGCGCGGGACAGATCAGCAGGACGGGCCCGTCTTCCCGCTCGCGCGCGTGGTAGGCCCGCAGCTGCGCGCCGGGCAGGTCCGCGACGCTCCGCCAGGGCGTTTCCTGCGGCCCGTAGCCGAGCGCGTCGGCCATCCGCCCAGTCTGGCGGCGCATCTCGTCCAGCCACGCCGTCACGCGCGCCCGAGGCTCCCGCGCGGCGCGCCGAGGGGATCCTGGCGCCGCGGGCCGCGCATCGGGGACAACGGCGGCGCCGGCGCGGAGTTGCGCCCCCGCCGGGCGCGCCGCAACCGGGCTTTCGCCGCCGTCGCCCGCGGCACGGCGCGCTCCCGTCAGGCCGCGTCCATCACGGCCTCGCCGGACAGCCCCTCCGCCTGCAAGTGCCACATCTGCGCGAACAGGCCGCCCGCCTGGCGCAGGTCCCGCACCGTCCCGTCCTCGACGATGCGGCCCTCGTTGACCACCAGGATCCGGTCGAAGGCGGTCAGCGTCGACAGGCGGTGGGCCACCGCGATCACCGTGTGGTCGCGCATCAGCCGCACGAGCGCGGCCTGGATCGCCATCTCGGTCTCGGTGTCGAGGGCCGAGGTGGCCTCGTCGAGGAGCAGGATCGGGGCGCGCTTGAGCAGGGCGCGGGCGATGCCGATGCGCTGGCGCTGCCCGCCGGAGAGGCGCGCGCCCCGCTCGCCCACGATCGTGTCGTAGCCCTCGGGCAGGCGGCGCACGAAGCCGTCGCAGGACGCCGCCCGGGCCGCCGCGCACACCGCCTCGGCGCTCGCCTCCGGCCGCGCGAAGCGGATGTTGTCCATCACCGAGCGGTGCAAGAGCCCGATCTCCTGCGGGACGACCGCGAGCGCCGCGCGCAGCGAATCCTGGCTCACCCCCGCGATCGGCTGGCCGTCGATGCGGATCTCGCCCTCGTCCACGTCGTGGAGCCGCTGGAGCAGCTGCACGAGGGTCGACTTGCCCGCCCCCGAGGGCCCGACGATGCCGACCTTCTGGCCCGCCGGGATGGTGAGGCTGACCTCCCGCAGCGCGGGCCGGCCCGGCCCGTACGCGAAGGTGACGTTCGCGAGCGTGATCGCCCCGCCGCGCGACCGCAGGGCGGGCGCGGCGGGCGCGTCCCGCACGGTGCAGGGCTTGGCGATCACCGCGAGCGTCTCCTCGATGAAGCCGAAATGCTGGGCGAGGTCGACCAGCGAGAGCGCCATGTCCTTCGAGGAGTGCAGGATCCGCAGGGTCAGGCTCGCCACCAGCACGACGCTGCCCGCGCTCGCGCCGCCGCGGCTCCACAGGACGAGGGTCCAGGACAGGATGCCGGCCGCCAGGACCCAGAGCGCGACGTCGTGGATGAGGCGCGCCTTCTCCAGGTAGAGCCAGCTGCGGCGCTGGGCCGCCGCCTCGCGCCGGAAGCCGGCCTCCAGCCGCGCCCGCTCGCGGCTCCGGGCCGAGAAGGCCTTCACGGTCCACATCTGCGTGATGGTGTCGACGAGGTCGCCGGCGATCGTCGCCGCCTCGCCCGAATAGGCGCGGTGGAGCGGCCGGCCCCGGGCGCCGAACCAGATCAGCCCGCCCGTGACGACCAGGATCAGGGCGACGAGCGCCAGGGTGAGGAATCCGTCGAGGCTCGCGAACACGACGACGGCGCCCGCCACGTCGACGACCGGCGGGACGATGCGCCAGACCAGGGTGTTGACGAGGGCGCCGACATTGCCGGCCGTCGCGGTGATGCGCTGGCCGAGCGACCCGGCGAGGTTCTCGGCGAAGTAGCGCATCGCCTGGCCACCGAGGTGGTCGAACAGCTCGGCGCGCAGGTCGACCCCGACGCCCACCGTGGTGCGGCAGGTCAGCCAGCCGGTCAGGCGGGCGAGCGCCGCCTCCAGGGCGATCAGCACCAGGAACAGGGCGAGCGCCGCGAGGGCGGCCCGCCCGAGTTCCGGCGGTCCGGCGAGGGCGTCGACCAGGAGCTTCAGCCCGACCTGCTGCCCGACCCCGCAGGACGCGCAGGCGACGACGAGCAGGAACAGCAGGCCGAAATGCCAGCGCCACGCGCGCAGGTGGCGCAGGATGAAGCGCCCGCCGCTCTGCAGATGCGCCGGCCCGGCCCCCTCCTCCGCAATCCCCGCCGCTCCCGCTTCAGGCCGCATCGGTCTCCTCCTGCGCGGAGCCGGCGAAGCGGGCCCGCTGCTCGCGGATCTCGCGGGCGAGCGGGCCGTCCGTCCGGCGCGCGCCCGCCTCGTCGGGGGCCGAGAGGAGCCCCACCGCGCAGGGCCGCTCGTTCTCCCAGCCCGGATAGTCGAGGATCGGGTAGAGGCAGATCCCGAGCACCGGCACGCCCGCGGCGCGCGCCGCCCGCACCTCGCCGCAGACGTAGTGGAGCCAGGCCGGCCGCGCGCTGCCCTCCGCCCCCGTCTCGGCGACCAGGAGCGGCCGGCCGTAGCGCGCATGCGCCTCGGCGAGGAGGGCCCGGAAGGGCCGGTAGGCGTGGTGGCCGAGCGGGACGGTGCCGCCGCCATGGACCCACTGGTTGTCCGGGTAGAAGTTGAGGCCCACCACGTCGAGCGCGTCCGGACCGCCGCCGAGGTCGGGGGCGAGCCGGCCGCTCGCCATGTCGAGCGCCTCGTACTGCACCTCCCGGTAGGCGGCCGCCGCCGCCGCGCTGCCCGCCTCGGGGCCGCCGACCACGTGGATCGCCGGCTCGGCGTGCGGGAACCGGGCCTCCGGCTCGACCTCGCGCACCGCCCGGGTCGCCGCCAGGGAAGCGCGCACGAGCTGGCGCTTCAGCGCCGCCCCGCAGCCGGTCGCGCAGGGCCCGATCCGGCCGACCTCGCCGCCGGCCCAGGCCCAGTAGGAGATCTCGTTCACCGGGCACAGGAACGGGGGCGCGCCGGAGACTGCCCGCACCTGCCGCGCCGCCGCGGCCGCGAAGGCGGCGAAGCGGCTCACGAAGGCCTCCGACCAGATGTCGAGATCGTCGGGCCAGCCGTAATGGCAGAGGTCCCAGATCACCCGCATCCCGGCCTCGCGCGCCGCCTCCAGCAGCGGCAGGGCGCTCGACCAGTCGTAGCGCCCGGGCTCCGCCTCGATGCGGTGCCAGCGCAGGCCGTCGCGGGCGGCCAGGAGGCCGTGCCGCGCCAGGGCGCGGTAATCGGCGAGCGCGTGCCGGTCGTGCCCGGTCGCCGCCAGGAGGTCGAGGCGCCGCCCGTCGGCGCGGCGATGCGTGGAGCACTCGAAGCCGCCCAGGAACACGCTCCCGAACGGCGAACCGGGTGCGGGCGCCCTCGTCGGTGGGCAGATCATGGGCGGGCAGATCATGGGCGGGCAGATCATGGGCCCGCCGGCCCCGCGGGGACGGGCACGGGCGCCGCGGTCCGGCCGGTGCGCCCGCTGCCGCCATCCCCCCGTTCAAGCATCGCCCGACGCCCCGCACCGGGCCCGATCGCCCGCGACCCTGTCAAATCGGTGCGCCGCCGCACCGTTCCGCGATGCTGACCGGAAAGATCTGATCCCGCAGATACGGCTCAAAATAAACATAAATCGACCTTGGCTCAGAGACTTCTTCGGCTGCGCCGAAGCCAGCACATCCACATTCAACTGCGTTAATCGGTCCGGGAAAAATAGATCTGGCCGCTCGCAGAACCGAGCCTTCGGCTTTGGCGTTGAGGGTCGGCCTGCGGGACCAGCATGAAGGGCACGACGTGAACGATATGCGCCTGACCAGCAGCATCACGGGGGCTGCGCCGGGGCTCTTGGACGACCAGCCTGTGGAACCCCCTTTGCTGCCGCCGGAGGGCGCGGCGCGCGGCCTGCTGGTGTGCTTCTCCCACCTGCGCTGGGCCTTCGTCTGGCAGCGGCCGCAGCACCTGCTCACCCGCGCCGCCCGGCACTTCGACGTGCTCTTCGTCGAGGAGCCGGTCTTCGAGCCCGGCGGCAGCGACCGGCTCCGGGTCGAGGCGGTCGCCCCGGGCATCGACGTCGCCGTGCCGGTCGTCGACCCCGCCCGCGCCTGCGCGGCCGACCCGATCCAGGCCCAGCTCATCGGCGACCACCTGCGCCGGCGCGAGGCCGCCGCCCGGGTGTTCTGGTACTACACCCCCGCCGCGATCAGCGTCTCCGCCGAGCTGCCGCGCGACCTCACCGTCTACGACAACATGGACGAGCTCTCCGCCTTCCGCGGCGCCTCGCCCGACCTGATCGCCCAGGAGGCCGAGCTCCTGTCCCGGGCCGACCTCGTCTTCACGGGCGGGCGCAGCCTCTACGAGGCCAAGCGCGGGGCGCATCCCAGCGTCCACTGCTTCCCCTCCTCGGTCGACGCGGCCCATTTCCGCCAAGCCCGCGACGCCGCCCGGCCCGACCCCGGCGACCAGGCCGCGATCCCGCATCCCCGCATCGGCTTCTTCGGCGTCATCGACGAGCGCCTCGACCGCGACCTCCTCGGCGCGCTCGCGGATCTGCGGCCGGACTGGCAGGTCGTGATGATCGGGCCGGTGGTGAAGATCGACCCGGAGAGCCTGCCGCGGCGGGCCAACATCCACTGGCTCGGCTCCAAACCCTACGCGGCCCTGCCCGACTACCTGCACCACTGGGATCTCGGGCTGATGCCCTTCGCGCGCAACGAGGCGACGCGGTTCATCAGCCCGACCAAGACGCCGGAATTCCTGGCCGCGGGCCTGCGCGTGGTCTCGACGCCGATCCTGGACGTGCTGCGCGACTACGGCGAGGCCGGTCTCGTGGCGATCGCCGACTCGCCGCGCAGCGTGGCGCTCTCGATCGAGGCGCTGCTGGCCCAGCCGCGGCAGGCGTGGCTGGAGCGGGTGGACCGGCACCTGGCGGGCGGTTCGTGGGATCGCACCTACGAAGCCATGCATGCGCTGATGCGGGCGGGCCTGCGGCGGCGCGAGGCCGCCTCCCCCGCCCTTCTGCACTCGGCCGCCTCCCCGGCCTGACGCCTCCTCCCGCCCAGGGGTCAAGACACATGTACGATTGGCTGATCGTGGGCGCGGGCTTCGCCGGCAGCGTGCTCGCGGAGCGGCTCGCGAGCCGGCGCGGCGAGCGCGTCCTCATCATCGACCGGCGCAACCACGTCGGCGGCAACGCCTACGACCGCCTGGACGAGGCGGGCGTGCTGATCCACCAGTACGGGCCGCACATCTTCCACACCAACGCGGAGGCGGTCGTCGCCTACCTGTCGCAGTTCACCGCCTGGCGGCCCTACGAGCACCGGGTGCTGGCGCAGGTGGACGGCATGCTGGTGCCGATCCCGATCAACCTCGACACGGTCAACCGCCTCTACGGCCTCTCGCTCACCTCGGAGGAGCTGGAGGCGTGGTTCGCGGCGCGGGCCGAGCCGGTGACGGAGATCCGGACCTCGGAGGACGTGGTGGTCTCGGCCGTGGGCCGCGATCTCTACGAGAAGTTCTTCCGCGGCTACACGCGCAAGCAATGGGGGCTGGACCCGTCCGAACTGGACCGGCAGGTGACCGCGCGGGTGCCCACGCGCACGAACCGGGACGACCGCTACTTCACCGACACGTTCCAGGCCATGCCGGCCCAGGGCTACACGCGGATGTTCGAGCGGCTCCTCGCTCATCCGAACATCCACGTCATGACGAACGCGGATTACCGCAGCGTGCGGGACGTGATCCCGCACCGGCGGGTGATCTATACCGGCCCGATCGACGAGTATTTCGATTTCCGCTTCGGCCGGCTTCCCTACCGCTCCCTGCGCTTCGTGCACGTGACCCGGGACGCGGATTGCCACCAGCCGGTGGCGGTGGTGAACTACCCGCAGGGCGAGGCCTACACGCGCATCACCGAGTACAAGCACCTCACCGGGCAGGAGCACCCGCGGACCTCGCTCACCTACGAGTATCCGTGCGCGGAGGGCGACCCCTACTACCCGGTGCCGCGGGCCGAGAACCAGGCCCTGTTCAAGCGCTACGAGCGATTGGCGCGGGCGGAGCCGGACGTCTGGTTCGTGGGGCGGCTCGCGACCTACCGCTACTACAACATGGACCAGATCGTCGGCCAGGCGCTCGCCACCTTCCGCCGCCTCGACGAGGCCCTGGGCGGACCCGCCCAGCGGATTCAGCCGGCCCCCCGCGCGACGCCGCGCCGGCCCGCGGCCGCGCTCCCGCCCGCCGAGTAGGCGCGCGGGCCGCGCGCCGCGCCGCGCGGAGCCGCCCGGCGAGGAACAAGCCCGCGCTCCCGCGAGATGACGGCCGCATGACCGACGACCGCGCTCTCGATCCCGACTGCTCCCTCGCGGACGGGCCGTCGCCCTCCCCCCGACCCGACCCCGCGCCGGCCCGAACGGCCGGCGCCCGCGGCGGCCGGCTGCCCTGGATCCGCGTCGCCGGACCGGGCATTCCCTATTTCGAGACCGAGACCGGCGCCGCCTGGACGCCGGTCGGCCAGAACGACGCGATCAGCTGGCACGAGCTCGAAGGCCTGTTCGGCCGCCGCGACCTCGCCGCCGCCGAGGCCCACCTGCGGCACTTGGCGGATCACGGCGTCACCTGCCTGCGCCTGATGCTCGAATACGCGCAGGTGCGCCACCGCTACATCGAGCGCCCGGTCGGCCGCTTCGTCCCGGCCATGGTCCGCCTCTGGGACGACCTCTTCGCCCTGTGCGAGACCGTCGGCCTGCGCATCCTGCTCACGCCCTTCGACACGTTCTGGATGTGGCTGCACTGGCACCGCCATCCCTACAACCGGCGCCACGGGGGCCCGCTCGCGGAGCCGTCGCGGTTCCTGCTCGACCCGCAGGTGCGGGAGGCGATCAAGAACCGGCTCGCCTTCGCGGTCGCGCGCTGGGGCGGCTCGGGCGCGCTGTTCGCCTGGGACCTCTGGAACGAGATCCACCCGGCCCATGCGGAGGGTTCGGCGGAGGGGTTCGCGCCCTTCATCGCGGATCTGAGCCGGCACGTGCGCGCCCTGGAGACGAGGCTCTACGGGCGCGCGCATCCGCAGACCGTGTCGCTGTTCGGACCCGAGCTGGGCTGGCGGCCCCATCTGGGGCTGGAGGAGCCGATCTTCCGCCACCCCGACCTCGATTTCGCGACGCTGCACATCTACGCCGAGGGCACGATCGACGATCCGCGCAACACCGTCGAGCCGGCGATCGCGATGGGGCGGATCGTGCGCGAGGGCCTGGCGCAGATCCGCGACGGCCGGCCCTTCCTCGACAGCGAGCACGGCCCGATCCACAGCTTCAAGGACCGGCGCCTCACCCTGCCGGAGCCGTTCGACGACGAGTATTTCCGCCACATGCAATGGGCGCACCTGGCGAGCGGCGGGGCCGGCGGCGGGATGCGCTGGCCGAACCGCCACCCGCACAGCCTGACGGCCGGGATGCGCGCGGCCCAGCGCGGCCTTTCCGGCTTCCTGCCCCTGATCGACTGGCGCCGCTTCCGGCGCCGCAACCTGAGCGGGGACCTCGGCGATCCCGGGCCGGGCGCGGCCCTCTTCGCCTGCGGCGACGCGGAGCAGGCCGTGATCTGGTGCCTGCGCGCCGATTCCCTGGCGCCGGACGGCCGCTTGCGCCGGGACGCGGCGCCCCTCGGCATCCGCCTCGCGCTGCCGGGCCTGCGGGCCGGGCGCTACGCCCTCACCGCCTGGGACACGCGGGCCGGCCGGCCGTGCGGCCGCCGGGAGGTGACGGCGCGCGACGGGGTGGCGACCGAGATCGAGCCGCCGCCCTTCGTCACCGACGTGGCGCTCGCCGTGCGGCGGGTCTGATCCGGGTCTCGCCTGACCGATGGGGTTGGCCGTGCCGGACGGGCGGCGGACGACCCCCGCTCCGGCCGCCAGCGGGGCCCGCCTCACGGGCGCGCGTCGAGGAGCCCGATCATGCGGTTGAAGCGCTCGCCCGCCACGAAGACCGTGTCCATGATGGCGGGGTCGAGCTCGTCGGGCGAGAGGGCGCCGTCGTCGGCGAGGCCGATCCCGGGCCGCGGCGGGCGGGCCGCGCGCAGGCGGTCGGCCAGGAACATCGCCAGCGCCCGGTAGAAGCGCGCGGCGAAGCCGATATCGGCGTCGAGCCGGCGCTGCAGCACCTCCCGGTCGAGGAAGAGCGCCGCGCCCGGACCGCGGGCCGTGATCGTCGCCGAGGCCGGCGCGGAATCGACCAGCGACACCTCGCCCACCACCTCGCCGACGCCGAGCCGCGCGATCTCGCCGTGCCCCTCCGCGGTGACGGCCAGCACGCCGTCGAGGATCAGGATCAGGGATCGGGTGCGGTCGCCCTCGGCGATCAGCACCTCGCCGTCGCGCAGCGCGCGCCGGGTCGCGGTCCGGGCGATCCAGGCGACGTCCTCGTCGGTGAGAATCCCGAACAGGTAGAGGACCTTGCGCATCGCGGGCTGTCCTACAGGAGCTGGCGCCGGGCGAAGTCGGCGAACAGGCCGGGCGCGGCGGCGAGGTCGTCGAAGGTGCCGGACTGGACGATGCGCCCCTCGGCCAGCACGACGATCCGGTCGGCCTCCCGCACCGTGCTCAGCCGGTGGGCGATCACGATCCGGGTGACGTTGAGGGCGCCGAGCGAGGCGCTCACCACCGCCTGCGAGCGGTTGTCGAGGGCGCTCGTCGCCTCGTCGAAGAGCAGGATCCGCGGCCGCCGCGCGATGGCGCGGGCGATCAGCAGGCGCTGGCGCTGGCCTCCCGAGAGCGTGTTCACCCCCTCGGCCACCACCGTGTGCATGCCCATCGGCATCGCCCGGATGTCCCCCTCCAGCCCCGCCATCCGGGCCGCCTCCCAGGCCTGCTCCAGGGGGAGCTGCACGCCGCCGCAGATATTCTCGTAGAGGCTGCCGGTGGTGAGCCGGCCGTTCTGGAGCACGACCCCGAGCTGGCGGCGCACGGCGCTGACGTCGAGGGTGTCGAGCGCCTTGCCGTCGTAGAAGACGGCGCCGGATTCCGGCGCCTCGAAGCCGAGCAGCAGGCGCAGGAGCGAGGATTTGCCGCTGCCGGAGGGCCCGACGATCGCCACGTACTCGCCGGCCGCGATCCGCAGCGACACCGCGTCGAGCACGGGCGGGCCGGAGGCGCCGTAGCGGAAGGTCAGGCGCGAGACCTCGATCGCGCCCGAGAGGTCGCCCGGGGGCTTGCGGTCGTCGGCGATCTCCGCCTCCGCGGCGAGGAGCGGCCGCATCCGCGTGAGGTGCGGGATCGCCACCAGCGCCTCGCTCAGGCCCGCCGCGAAGGCCCCGATCGCCCCCATCGTCTGGCCGAAGGCGGCGAAGAAGCCGAGGAAGGCGCCGAGATTCTGGGTCAGCGTGCTGCCGAGGGTCGAGGCCGCGGCGAAGATCGCGAGCGTCGCGAGCGTCGGGAGGGCGGTCTCCGCGATGCTGAGCCCGTTGGCGATCCGCTGGGCCGCCAGGAAGTGGCCCTTCTGCTCCGTGAACAGCCGCGACCACACCGCGAGCGCCCGCACGGTGGCGCCGGCCACCCGCAGCTTGCCGATCCCGGCGAAGAGCTGGAGCACGAAGCCCTGAACCCGGCCCTGGCCGTTGAAGGCGCGGCTCTCGTGGTAGAGGCGCAACCCGCTCGCCGCCAGGATCAGGACCCCGCGCAGGAGCGCGAGCGCGACCGCGATCAGCGCCAGCACGGGGTCGTAGACCAGCATCAGGGCGATGCTGAACAGGCCGAACATCCCGGCGAGCAGGCTGCGCAGGGTGCGCCCGGTGAGGAGGCGGCGCACCGCGTCGATCCCCATCGCCCGGTCGACGAGGTCGCCCACGGTGTGGTCGCGGAACAGGGCGGCGCGCAGGCGCAGCAGCCGGTCGATCATCGCGGCCTGCAGCGTCCAGTCGATCAGCCCCTCCAGGCGCAGCATCGCGAGGCTCTCGGCGGCCTGCACGGCGGCCGCCGCCAGCGCCGTGACCGCGAGCGCGATCGCGCAGACCGTGATCTGGTCGAGTTCGCTGCGCGGGATCGCGGAATTGACGAGCGCCTGGGTGATCAGCGGCACGACCAGGGTGAGGAGCCCCATCAGCACCGCCGGCACCGCGACCGAGGCGAGGTTGCCCCTGGCCCGCCGGGCCGCGAAGGCGAGGAGGTCGCGGAAGCTCAGGGCGCGGCCGGGCAGCGTCGGGTAGAAGCCCGCCGCCTCCGGGCCGAGCTCGGCGGCGAGCGCCGCGTCGACCCGCCGCCGCTCCCCGGTGGCGGGATCCACCATCAGGTAGGCGCGGCGCTCGCGCAGGAGCGCCACGGGCGCGCCCGCCTCGCCCCGCCACGCCAGGAGCGGCCCGGCATCCTGCCGCCACCACTCCGCCCGCAGCAGGACGCGGCGGACCCGCAGCCGCGAGGCGCGGGCGATCTCGACCACGTCGCGGTAGTCCCGCGCGGTCCGCACCCGGCCGGCCGGGCGGGTGAGCGGCGCCGCCATGGTCCCGGCCACGAGGGCGCAGGCCGCCATCAGCGGGTCCTCGGGATCGACCGCGGCGGGCGGGGCGTCCCGGCGCACCACGATGCTCCCGAGGCGCCCGAACAGCTCGGCCGCGCGGGCGGCGTCGAGGTCGGCGCGGCGGGCGAGCCGCGCGGCGTCGCGGGTCGGCTGGCCGGCGGCCTCCCCGTGCAGGGCGGCGGCGGCGGCGCGGTGGAAGCGGTCGACGGCCAGGGCCAGGAGGTCGCCCTCCGGGGCCGCGCAGGGCGAGAGCCGGCAGCCCTCCGGCCCGGCCTGGGCCCAGAGGCCGGCCCCGAGGGGGGCCGGCGGGTCGCCCGGCCGGTAGGCGGGGGCCTGGCCGGCGATCGCCGCGCTCCCCTCCTCGACGACGACCCAGCGCAGGGCCCGGGCCGGCCCCCGCCGCCGCTCCCCGGGCTCCAGCGCCTCGCCGGAAGCGGCCTCCCGGATGTCCCAGGCCGGGTGCGGACCCGCGACCAGCGCCGCGAGGCCCAGGACCCAGCCCTCGCAGAGGGGCCCGATCTCGGCCTGCGCCGCCTCGCGCACCGCGGTGCCGGGCGTGCCGACCGCGATGATCTCCAGGCGCTCGCCGCCCGCGCCCGCGTCGGCGGGGACCGGCAGGATGATCCCGCCGCTCTCGATTCGCAGCAGGTGCCGGCGCGGGCCCGCGACGGCACCGTCGCGGCTGCGCAGCGCGAACAGGTCGGCGTGCCCGCTCGCCACGACGAGCGGCGCGCCGAGGGAGGCGAGGCGCTCCGGCCGGCGCCCGTCGAGGGGTTGGGCAGGCGCCTCGGCGGGAACTGGCGCCGCGGGGAGCGGCGCTTGGGCGGGAACTGGCGCCGCGGGGAGCGGCGCTTGGGCGCCGGCCGGCCCGACCAGGGCGAGCCCGCCCTTCGCAAGCGGCTCGCTCACGACTGGGCCAGGAGCGCCGCGTAGGCGCCCTCCCGGGCGAGGAGTTCCTCGTGCCGGCCGCGCTCGGCGATGCGCCCGCGCTCCAGCACGATGATCTCGTCGCAGTCGCGGATCGTGCTGAGCCGGTGCGCGATGATGATGCAGGTGCAGCCGCGCCGCCTCAGGTTGTCGTCGATGATCTTCTCCGTCACCGGATCGAGGGCGGCCGTGGCCTCGTCGAGGACGAGGACGGAGGGGTTCTGCACCAGGGCGCGGGCGATCTCGATGCGCTGGCGCTGGCCGCCGCTGAAATTCGCGCCGCCCTCCAGCACGTGGCCGTCGTAATTGCCGGGCCGCG
Organism: Methylobacterium sp. 4-46; assembly: GCF_000019365.1. Lineage (GTDB taxonomy): Bacteria > Pseudomonadota > Alphaproteobacteria > Rhizobiales > Beijerinckiaceae > Methylobacterium. The sequence goes on from NC_010511.1 coordinate 103,698, forward strand.
TCGCGACCTCGCCGTGGACCGCCGCGTCCTTGAGGGCCAGCGAGAGGTCGGGCTCGGGCACGGTCGGGTCCCAGAGGGTGAGGTTGTCCCGCACGCTGCCCTCGAACAGGACGATGTCCTGGTCGACGTAGGCGACCGACTGGGCGAAGACCTCCGGCGGGATGTCGGCGAGGCGCCGCCCGTCGAGGCGCACCTCCCCCGACCAGGGCCGGTTGAGCCCGCAGATCAGCCGCCCGAGGGTCGACTTGCCGCTCCCCGAGAGGCCGACCAGGGCGACGCGGCTGCCCGGCTCGATGGTGATCGAGACATCCTGCAGCAGGGGCGGCTCCAGGATCGCGTAGCCGAAGGACACGCCGACCAGTTCGACCCGCCCGACGAGCCGCGGCGGCGGCGGCGGCAGGGCGGGATCCGGCTCCGGCCGCTCGACCGGGTAGTTGTAGACGTCGTCGAGGCGCTCCAGCCCGCCCTTGATGATCTGGATGCTGCCGATCTGGCCGACCAGGGCCGTGATCGGCTCGGAGAAGCTCGCCATCAGCGACTGGAAGGCGATGAGGCCGCCGAGGGTCAGCGAACCCTCGGTGACCCGCAGGCCGCCGATGCCCAGGATCGCCGCCGTGGTGAGGCCGGAGAGCAGGGTCGGCACCGTGTCGAGCCAGGCCGAGGTGGCGCCGAGCTCCTGCTCGGCGTTGAGGGCGCGGGCCTGGATGCCGGCCCAGTGCCCGAAGGCCTCGTCCTCCAGCCCGCTCGCCTTGAGGGTCTCGATGGTGCGCACCGCCCCGATCGTGCTGCCCAGGAGCTTGCCGCGCTCCATGGCGAGGCTGCGGCTGAGATCCTCGCGGCGCCGCCCGATCAGGTGGAGGGCGAGCACGTTGAGCAGGGACAGCGCCACGCCGATCACCGCCAGGAGCAGGTCGTAGACCGCCATCGCGGCGGCGAAGAAGACCAGGGAGGTCAGGGAGAGCGCGTTGCTGACGAGGCCGCCCGAGAGCAGGCGCGCGATCTGCTCGTTGGTGGAGACCCGGTTGGCGATGTCGCCGGCGTGGCGCTGGGCGAAGAACTCCATCGGCAGCGCGAGGACGTGCCAGAGGAAGCGGCTGGTCATCACCACGGCGAGCTTCGTCTGCAGCCGCGTCATCAGCGACAGCTGCAGGGCGGTGACGCCGGCCCGGAACAGGGCGGTGAGGCCCATCCCGATCAGCAGCGGCGTCAGCCAGCCCGGGGTGTTCTGGATCAGGATCTCGTCGATGAAGATCTTGGTGAAGCCCGGGATCAGGATGCCCGGGACGATCAGCGCGAGGCTCACCGCGACGAGCAGGCCGACCGCCGCGCGGGAGGCGCCGAGTTCGCGCAGGAGCAGCCGGAAGCCCTGCGGCTTGCGGCCGATCCGGCGGAACTCCTCGGTCGGCTCCATGGCGAGGGCGACGCCCGTGAAGGCGAGGTCGAGTTCCTGCATGGTGACGCGGCGGCGCCCCATGGCCGGGTCGTTGATGAAGGCGTGCTCCCCGCGGATCCCCTCCAGCACCACGAAGTGGTTGAAGTTCCAGTGGATGATGCACGGCATCGGCAGGTCGTGCAGGGTCGTCGGCTCCTTGCGGAAGCCCTTGGCGGCGAGCCCGAAGCCCCGCGCCGCCTTGACGATGTTGCTGGCCTTGCTGCCGTCGCGGGAGACCCCGCAGGCCACCCGCAGCTGCTCCAGGGGCACGAAGGCGCCGTGATGGGCGAGCACCATGGCGAGCGCCGCGGCCCCGCACTCCACCGCCTCCATCTGGAGCACGGTCGGGGTGGCGGGCGGGCGGCCCCGGCCGGGCCAGGGCAGCAGGCGGCGCAGGGCGGCGGCGCTCATCCGGCTTTACCCGGCGAGGCCGGTGAGGCGCTTGAGCATCGGCACGACGAGGTCGAGCGGGCGGTGCTGGCGCGTGGTGATCTCGGCCCGCACCAGCGTGCCGCTGGTCAGGCGCAGGTCGGGGCCCCGCCCCACCGCCCAGGCGTAGCCGCTCGCCGTCGCGGGGTCGGGCTGCAGCCGCACCAGGGCCGCGTAGGGCGCGCCCTCCTGCGAGAAGCGGCTCACCAGGCGGTCGTTGTGCAGCACCGCCGCCATGCCCTGCGGGGTGATCGGGAAGTCGGAGATCGACACCACGCTGCCGACCAGGGTGCCGTATTCCTCGCGCTTGACGGTGCTGGGCTCGAGCCGGGTCTCCATGCCGGGCTTCACGGTCTTGCCCTTGTCGGCCGGGATGTAGACCACCGCCTCCAGCGCCTTGCCCTCGCTCTCGACCGCGATCACCGGCATGCCGACCGTGAGGACGGAGCCCGGCGAGACCTTGACCTCCAGGACCCGCCCGTCGATCGGGCTGAGCACCTGGGTGTTGCGGCCGAGCTCCCCGGCGAGCTGCTCCATCTGGCGGCGGGTGTCGTTGAGGCGGAACTGCGAGTCCTGCAATTCGCGCTCGCGCTGGGTCTCCAGATCGGTCTTCTGGGTGCGCAGCTTCAGCACCTCGTTCTGCGCGTCCTCGCGCCGCTGGCGCGCCTCCGTCAGCTCGCGGCGCCGGTCCTCGACCACCCGGCGCGTGGTGATGCCCTTGCCGAGCAGCGTCTCCAGGTTCCTCACCTCGGTCGACAGATACTCGATGCGCTGATCGGTGGCGTGGACGATCTGGTCGAAGGCCTCCTCCAACTTGGCGAAGTTGCGGGCCTTGGCGGCGAGCTCGTCCTTGACCTTGGCCCGCAGGGTGGCGTGCTCGCGCTCGCGCTCGCGATGGACCTCGACGGCGGCGCGGTGGCGCTCCTCGATGTCGGTCTGGGCGATGCGGGCCACCGGCTGGCCCTGGACGACCCGGTCGCCGGCCGCCACCTCGATCGCCGCGAGCCGGCCCGAGGCGGCCGAGACCGCGTCGACCACGCGCCCGCCGACGCTCACCAGGATGCCCTCGCCGGCCGCGCGCGTCGGCACGCGCCCGACCACGCTCCAGGTCAGGGCCGAGACGAGCAGCAGCGCCACCGTGCCGGCGAGGATCCAGTCGGCGGGCTTGGTGATGCGGACGAGGTGGTCGAGCTGCTCGGGCGAGGCGGCGCGCTCGAGCGCGATCGGCCGGAATGCCCGCTGCGGGGATGAACTCATGGCGAGGGACTCACGGCGAGGGGCTCACGGCAAGGAACTCACGGCAATGGACTCACGGCGCCTCGCCCGGACCGGGTCGCTCCCGGCCGCAGAGACGGCCCGCAATCGCCGTTGCGGCGCCGCGCGGAATCTCCTCCGGATGGCCGGTACACGCGCGGCCGAGTGTAGTAGAATTTCGCCCCGTGACCACCCTGAACCTTGCCGGACCCGGTCCGGACTGGGACAGAGTGCCCGGGAGGAGTCCGCGATGCGGAGTGCACTTGGCGCAGATCGGCGGCGGGCCCGACCCGCCCGGCCGCCGCGGCCCGCCGCGCTGGCGGCCCTCCTGCTCCTCGCGCTCCCGCCCGGCGCGGTCGCGCGGGTGCTCTCCGACGGGGACCTCGCCAGCGTCGCGCGGATCAAGCCCCTGTTCACCGCCGTGCTCAGCGACGTCGCGCGCTCGGCCCAGAGCCCGGACCTGTCCGCCCCGGACGGGGATTGCCTGCGCTCGACCCTGCGCTCGCTCATGCAGATCTCCGACGAGCTGAAGGGATACGAATCGCTCATCACCATCGAGGGTGAGATCACGGATTTCGGCGACGACGAATCCCTGCGCAGCGTGCTGCGCTTCGCCGTCGAGAACGCGCTCAAGATCCTCGACACCGAGCGCCGCCGGCTCGGAGAGTTGTCCGATACCTGCTCGCGTTCCCCGCTCGCGGCCGGGAAGACACGCCAAGCGCTCCAGTTCATCGACAGCACGCAGGCGATCCTGCGCGCGGTACAGCCCAGGCTGTGACCGGGCGGCACTGATCCCAGGTTGCGGGACTTTACTTTCTACCAAGATTTCAGTTAGTCTCCACAAGTCGGCTTCGGCACCATCGCGGCGGAGCAACCCCTGTGACATTCTCGGAACAGGTTCTTCTGGTGGTGCCGCCGGTTCTCTATCCCGGCATTCCGACCCTCGGGCCGAGCGTTCTTGTGCCGGCTCTGCGACGGGCTGGCCTCTCCGCGCGGGTTCACTACGCAAATCTGGCATTCGCGGCGCGGTTCGGGTTCGATCTCTGCGCCCGCATCGCCGGCTCGCGCACGCTGATCGGCGAGGCGATCTTCCTCGGGGCAGCCTTCCCGGAGAAGGCGGAGGCGCTGGAGCGCATCCTCGCCCTGCTGCGGCAGGACGCGGAGGCCGACGCCAAGCTGCGCCAGCTCGTGCGCCCGGCCGCGCCGGAGGACGAGGAGGTGGCCCGCGTCGTCGCGGCCATTCCGGACTTCATCGCCGAGACGGCGCGGCGGCTCGTGGCCGGCGCGCCGCGCATCGTCGGCTTCTCGACCATGGTGCAGCAGACCATGGCGAGCATCGCCCTCGCCCGCGAGGTCAAGCGGCTGCGGCCCGACATCGTGACGGTGCTGGGGGGCGCCAACGCGGCGGAGCCGATCGGCAGCGCGCTGATCGAGCTGACGGGCGTGTTCGACGCCGTGTTCTCGGGCGAGTCGGACATCGAGTTCCCGCGCTTCTGCCGCAGGCTCGTGGACGAGGGCACCCTGCCCGCGACCCGGATCATCCGCGGGCGCGGCATTCCCCGCCTCGACGACGTGCCGGCCCCCGATTACGACGATTACTTCGCCGAACTCGCACCCCTGAAGGCGACCGACCCGGTCGCCGCGACGGCGCCGCACTTCCTGATCTTCGAATCCTCGCGCGGCTGCTGGTGGGGCGACAAGAAGACCTGCACCTTCTGCGGCTACAACTTCCCCGGCACGCAGTACCGCGCCAAGTCCCCGGAGCGGGTCGTGAGCGAGCTCGAGGGACTGATCGGGCGCTACGGGGTCGGAAAGTTCTACGCCAGCGACAACATCATGGCGAAGGACTTCCCGAAGGGCGTGCTCGACGCGCTCGCCGAGCGCGGCACGCCCTGCGCGCTCAGCTACGAGGTGAAGTCGCCGATCCGGCCCGAGGATCTCGACCGCTTCGTGCGCGCCGGCATCTTCGAGATCCAGCCCGGGATCGAGTCCTTCTCGACCCGGATCCTCAAGAGCATGGACAAGGGGGTGAGCGGGATCGACAACATCCGCGTCCTGCGCGACGCCACGACCCGCTCCCTGCGCGTGATCTGGAACATCCTGACCGCGATCCCGGGCGAGACGCGCGCGGATTACGAGGAGATGCTGCCGCTGCTGCCGCTCCTGGAGCACCTGCGGCCGCCGACCCGCTGGGGCCCGATCCGGATCTCCCGCTACTCGCCCTACCACAACGAGCCGGAGCGGTTCGGCATCACCGGCCTGCGGGCCTGGCAGGCCTATTACGAACTCTACGGGGATTACGCGGAGCGGATCGCCCTGCACTTCTTCGGCGAGTACCGCACCGAGTTCATGGACGCGCCCGACCTCGTGGCGGCCCTCGACCGGCAGGTCCAGGCCTGGACCGAGGCCTGGGCGGCCCCGGGCGGGCCGCCGCGGCTGAGCCTGCAGCGCCTCGGCGGGGGCTGGCTCCAGGTCACCGACACGCGGCGCTGCGCCAAGGTCGGCGCCTGCCTGCTCGCGCCGGACCTCGCCCGGGTGCTCGATTCGGTGCAGATGCCGGTCTCCGAGCCGCGGGTGCCGGAGGCGGATCGCGAGCGCCTCGGCCACCTCGTCTCGCTCGGCTTCGTGCTTCGCCACGAGCAGCGCTACGTCTCGCTGGTCACCGAGCCGGCGCTGGGCGAGGCCCTGATCGCCGAGCGGGAGCAGAGCCTCGCGCGGCGCGCGGCGGCCGAGTCGCCGGCCTCCCCCTTGCCGGCCTTCAGCCTCGGCGCGCTGCGCGTCGGCACGGAGCGGCCCGTCCTGGTGCCGGAGCACGGCGAGACCCTGCGCCTCTGACGCGAGGCTCGGTTCGGGGACCTGGTCGCTTGGCGACGGCCGGATCCCGCGTGACACGAAAGGCGGCCCGATGAACCGCGAGAAGGGACATCCGGTCCAGGCGACCGTGACCTGCATCCGGGGCACCTGCAATGCCGGGCACCGGGTCGGCGACGTGCTGCCCGTCAGCGCCCGCAACACGGCCGGGATGTGCGGCTACCTCTACCACGCCGCCCATCCGGCGATCCTGATGCTGCAATTCGGCGGCGCCGTGCCCTGGGGGCCGGCCGACCGGGTGGTGCTGAACTGTCCCGATCCCGTCAACCTCCTCACGGTGGAGCTGCGCCGCCTGCCGGAGGGCGTCCCGGGCGAGGCGCCCGCGGCGGAGGCGGCGCCCGCCTCGGCCGAGGCGGCGCCGGTCCGGCTCGGCCGGGTCGTGTGCCGGGTCGAGGGCTGATGGGCGCCGCCACCCGCTTCGAGGCCGCCGCCCGGACCCTGCGGGCGGTGGCGGCGGCGGCGGGGTTCCCGCCGGCCGCGCGCGAGGAGGCCGTGGCCTGCGCCCGGCTCCTCGCGGCCTCCTGGGCCGACGAGCCCCTCGCCGCGCCGCCGCCCTGGTCGGGGCTCGGGGCCGACGCGAGCGGCTTCGACGCCTCGCTGGTCCTCGACGGGACCCGGCGCGAGGTGCGCGTCACGGTCGAGGCGCAGGGGCGCCCGGCGACGCCCGCGCGCTATCTCGCGGCGGCGCGCGCCCTCTCGGAGCACTTGGCGGAACGCCACGGGGCGGACCTGTCGCGGCTGGCTTCGCTGCTGCCGCTCTTCGCGCGGCCCGACCCGCGGGCGGCGGGGGTGCTCTGGCACGGCGCCGTCCTGGCGCCGGGCCGGGCGCCCTGGTTCAAGGTCTACCTGCACCTGATGGCCCCGGGCCGGGCGCGCGCCCGCGCGACCGCGGAGGCCGCCCTCGACCGCCTCGGCCTCGCCCCGGCCTGGCCCGGCCTCGCCGCGCGGCTCGCGCCCGAGGACGAGCCGCTCTTCCTCAGCCTCGACCTCGTGCCCGGCCCGGAGGCGCGGGTGAAGCTCTACGTCCGGCACGGCTGGGCGGGGCCGGAGACGCTCGCCGCACCCCACGATCCCGCCTTCTCCGGCGAGGTCCTGGCCTTCGTGCGGGGGCTCGCCGGGGACGGCCCGATCCGGCGCGGCGCGCTCACCGCCTTCCACCTGCGCCCGGGCCGCGCCGAGCCCTCGCACGTGACCACGCATCTGCGCCTCTACCCGCACTGCGCCCGATCCGACGCGGTGCTCGCCGCGCGGCTGACGCGGGCGCTCGACCGCCTCGGCCTGCCCGCCGCCCCCTACCGCGCCGCCCTGGCGGCGCTCGCCCCCGGCGGGCTCGACGGGGAGGAGGGCCTGCACGGCTGGGCCTCCCTGCAGCGGCACGGGGCGCGGCCGGCGGTCAGCGTCTACGTCTCGCCCCGCCTCTACCTCGCGCGCTTCGGCCCGGTCGCCCTCGATCCGGAGCGGCTCTGGCCCTCGCCCGTGCCGGCGGCGGCCCTGCGGGAGGATGCATGCGCGTCGCCCTGATCTTCCCGCCCGCGACCGACCCGCGCGCGCCGCATCTCGGCCTGCCCTGCCTCGCGGCGGTGCTGCGGGAAGCCGGGATCCGGACCGACCTGATCGACGCCGATATCGGGGGCCTCACCGCGCTCCTGGGCGCCGAGAGCGTGGCCGCGTCCCTCGCCCGCCTCCGCCGCGGGGGGGCGCGGGACGGCGGCGCCGCGCGCCTCCTCGCCCGCGGCGAGGCCCTGGTCGAGGCGGTGCCGCGCGCCCTCGCGACCCTGCGCGACCCGGAGCGCTTCTACGACGTCCACGCCTTCCACGCCGCCCGCGAGACGATCCTCGACGGGCTCGACCTCGTCTCGGCGGCGGCGCCGCGCCCCGTCCGCTACGACCTCTGCCCGATCCGCTACGAGGTCGAGGGCGTCGACGAGCAGAGTCTCGGCGACCTGATCGCGGTCACGGCCGACCCGGACGCCAACCTGTTCGAGGCGCATTGGCGCAGCGACCTCTTCCCGGCCCTCGACGCGGATCGGCCCGACCTCGTCGGGATCTCGATCGTCAACCGCCAGCAGATCCTGCCCGGGCTCACCCTCGCCCGGCGCCTGCGCGCCCGGGGCCTGTTCGTGGTGCTGGGCGGCACCGTCTTCACCAAGTTCGTGAGCGAACTCCTCGCCCGGCCGGACTTCTTCGCCCATTTCGCCGACGGCGTGATCGCCTACGAGGGCGAGACCGCGATCCTCGAACTCGCCGCCCAGCTCGACGGGGCGCGCGACTTCGCCAAGGTCCCGAACTTCCTGCACGTGGCGGAGGGGCGGGTGCGGATGGGGCCGACCCACGTCGAGGACGTGGATGCCCTGCCGACCCCGGACTTCGCCGGCCTGCCGCTCGCCGGCTACCTCGCCCCTGCGCCGATCCTGCCGATCCTCGTCGGCAAGGGTTGCTACTTCAACGCCTGCAAGTTCTGCGACATACCCTTCATCAACCACGTCTCGCGCAAGCCCTACCGGATCCGCCGGCCCGAGCGGATCGCGCAGGACATCCTCACCCTCAACGCGCGCTTCGGCTGCCGCCACTTCGAGTTCACCGACGAGGCGCTGCCGCCGCGCCTCCTCGACGGCGTCGCCGACGCCCTCGGCGCCGAGGCCGCGTCCCGCGGCCTCTCCTTCACGGGCTACGCGCGGCTGGAGCCGGGCTTCACCGCGCCCCTGTGCGCCAAGCTCGCCCGCATGGGCTTCCGCAAGCTCTTCTTCGGCCTCGAATCCGGCGACCAGGCCACCCTCGACCACATGCGCAAGGGCATCCGCCTGGAGAATGTCCGCCCGGTGCTCGGCCATTGCCGGGAGGCCGGGATCCACTTCCACGTCTTCTCGATCATCGGCTTCCCGGAGGAGACGGAGGCGAGCGCGCGCCGCACCCTCGGCTTCTTCGAGGACCATGCCGACCTGATCGACCATCCCGGCAACAGCTTCGACCTCCACCCGTTCGGCCTCGAATTGCGCACGCGCTACTTCGCGGAGGCCGAGGCGCTCGGGCTCGGGCTGCCGCGGGAGGCCCTCGCCAAGGATTTCGTCATCGGCCTGCGCGGCGGCTGGGACAACAGCCGCGGCCTGTCGGAGGCGCGGGTGATCGACCTCGTGGAGCGCTACAACACGGTGCTGCGGCGCCTCTTCGCGCGCTTCCACAACGCCCCGATGCACCTCTGGCCGGGCTTCGAGGAATACGCCCTGCTCTACGCGAGCCGCTACCCGGAGGGCGCCTTCCCCTACCGCACCGCGCTGCCCGAGGCGGGCGTGCCCTTCCGGCTCACCTGGAATCCCGCCGCCGCCCTGCTGCGCCGCGACGGGCGGGTGCAGGTCGCCTCGCGCTGGAAGGCCGTCGAACTCGACGAGCGCGCCTTCCGGGCCCTCGGGGCCGAGCGGGTGCGGACCATGCAGGATCTGATCCGGGACTGCGTCGCGGCGGGCCTCGTCCGCCCGGACGACGCCCCGGAGGAGCGCCTGCGCGGCGCCCTCCACGACCTGATCGGGCACCGGCTCCTCCAGCTCGTGCTGGCGCAGCCGGGGCCGGCCGAGTCCCGCGCCGACCGGCGGCATGCGAGCGAGTTGTGCGCCATGGAACCGCAAGCGCCCGAAGCGGAACTCGCGGGCTCGACTTGGTGAACCTCGACTCCTCTGTTGCGTACCAGTTGAGTAAGGAGTATTATTGTTTCGTAGTGCCCAGCAAAATCGGGAGAGGCCGGATGTCCGAGCAAAATCAACAGCCGAACGGCTTGGTGATCACCGATGGAGGTGGTAATTATTACTATCTTCGGCCCGAGATTCTGGCCCAGACGAAGATGCCCGACGAAGACGTGCAGAAGTTGAAGTCGGGTCTCGCGGCGTCGTCGGCCGGCAAGGACGAGGAATTGAGCGGCGCGGCGCTGGAAGCGGTGGCGGGCGGCGCCGGCATCGGCGGCGGCATTCAGCTGCCGGGCGTGGTGCAGATCCCGAGCTTCAATATCGGCTCGCTCACGGCATCCTTGACGCACAGCAAGCCGGGTCTTCCCGATCTCGGCAAGGTGATGTCCTCGACCGTGATGTGCCCCTGGTGAGCCGGTTCCGGCGCGGGACGGCCGCCCCGCGCCGGATCGCCCGTGACTCCCCGCGTCCTTATCGGTCCCCATGGCAAGGGTCGCTCTCATCTATCCCCCCGGGGGTGACCCGCGCGCCCCGCGCCTGCCGCTGCCCGCGCTGGCGGCGGCCCTGCGCCCGGCCGGGGTGGCGGTCGACCTGTTCGACCTCGACCTCGAGGGCGTGCTGGCCCTGCTGCGGCCCGAGCGCCTGCGGCGCGCCGCCGCCGCGCTCGCCGCCCGCCCGCGCCCCGAGCCCGATTCCGCCCTCGGCCGCCTCGCCGCCCTGGCGCCGGACCTGCCCGACACGATCGAGGACGCGCTCGCGACGATCCGCGACCCGGTGCGCTTCGCCGATCCCTGGCGGCTCAACGCGGCCCGCGAGCGGATCTACGACGCCCTCGACCTCGTCTCCGCGGCCGCGCCCCGGCGCCTGCGCTACCAGACCGAGGTGCTGCGCTACGAGGTCGAGGGGGTCGATCCGAGCCGCCTGTCCGACCTCCTCGCGGTGACCGCCGACCCGGCCGCCAACCTGTTCGAGGAGCATTGGAGCGAGGAGGTCTTCCCCCGGCTGGAGGCGGGCGGGGCCTACGACCTCGTCGGCATCTCCCTGACCCTGCGCTGGCAGCTCATCCCCGGCCTGTCGCTGGCGCGGCGGCTGAGGGCCCGCGGGCACCGGGTGGTGCTCGGCGGCACCGCCATCGCCAAGGTCGGCGAGGCCCTCGCCGGCTGCCCGGCCTTCTTCGCGGCCTTCGCGGAGGCCGTCGTGACCCGCGAGGGCGAGGCGGCGATGCTGGCCCTCCTCGACGCGCTCGCCGGCGACGGGGATCTCGGGCGCGTGCCGAACCTGCTCTACCGCGCGGGCGACAGGGTCGTCGCCACGCCGACGCGGGTCGAGGACTACGCCGCCAACCCGACGCCCGACTTCGACGGCCTGCCCCTCGACCGCTACCTCAGCCCGCACCTCGTCCTGCCGGTGATGCTGGGCAAGGGCTGCTACCACGACGAGTGCAGCTTCTGCGACATACCCTTCATCAACCGGATCTCGCCCAAGCGCTACCGGCTGCGGCGGCCCGAGACGGTGGCGGAGGACATCGACCACCTGGCCGAGCGGCACGGCTGCCGCCACTTCCTCCTCGCCGACGAGGCCCTGCCCCCCCGCGTGCTCGGGCGCGTCGCCGAGGCGCTGGAGGCGCGCGGGCGCACCGACTGCGTCTTCTCGGGCTACGCGCGGCTGGAGCCGGGCTTCACCCGCGACCTCTGCGACCGGCTCGCCCGGGTCGGGATGCGGCGGCTCTATTTCGGCCTCGAATCCGCCGACCAGGACACCCTCGACCGGATGCGCAAGGGCATCCGGGTCGAGCACGCGGCGCCGGTCCTGCGCCATTGCCGCGAGGCCGGGATCCGCTTCCACGTCTTCTCGATAGTCGGCTTCCCGGGCGAGACCGAGGCCAGCGCCCGGCGCACCCTCGCCTTCTTCGAGGAGAATGCCGAGCTGTTCGACGATCCGGGCTGCACCCTCGACGTGCACGAGCTGGAGATCCTGACCGACACCCCCTACTTCGCCGACCCGGACGCCTACGGCATCCGCTTCCTCGTCCCCACGGAGGGCCGCGACTTCCTGTTCGGCGTCGGCACCGCCTGGGAGAGCACGCCCGGGCTCACCCGGCCGCAGATCGCCGCCCTGCTCGACGAGGCCGGAGCGCGGCTGGGGCCCCTCCTCGCCCGCTGCCACGCCTGGCCCCCGGTGCTGTGGCCGGCCCCGGAGGAATGGGCGCTCTGCGCGGCGGGCGCGTGGTTCGGCCGCGACCTGCCCGACCGGCTCGACCTGCCCGGCCCCGCCGACCCGCGCCGCCTGCGCCTCGCCTGGAACCCGGCCGCCTGGGTGCGCCGGGAGGGCGGCCTCTGCCGGATCGCCTCGCGCCGCGGCGCCCTCGTCCTCGACGCGGAGTGGTTCCGCCGCCTCGGCGAGACGCCGGGCTTTCGCACCAGCGCCGAGATCCTGCGCGATCTCGCCGGGCCCGGCGCCTCGCCCGACGACCTGCGCCGCACCCGCGACACCCTCACCGCCCTGCTGCGCCAGCGCCTGCTCGAACTCCATCCGGAGCCCGAGCCGGCCACCGAAGCCCAGATTCCCCGGCCGCGGCTCCCGGAGGCCGCCTGTGCCTGACGCCCTCGCCCCCGATCGCCCCGGCGCCGCCGGCTGGTTCGGCCCCCGCCCGGTCGAGCCGCTCACCGCCTGCGGGGAGACCGTCGCCGTCGTGCGCAAGAAGGCCCTGCTGCGGCTCCTCGCCCGGCGGGAGGCCGCGCGGCTCGGGCTCCGCGCCACGCCCGAGCAGGTCCGGGAGACGGAGAGCCAGTTCCGGCTGTGCTTCGGGCTCGCCGCGGCGGAGGATCTCGCGGGCTGGCTCGCCGAGAGCGGCCTCGATCCGGCCGGCTTCGCCGAGGCGATGCGGGACTTCACCCTGGTGCGCCTGCTGGAGGAGAGCCTCGCCCCCGAGATCGACCGCCTCGCCGCCGCGCAGGTCGCGGTCGGCACCGCCCGCCTGCGTCCGGGGGCCTGACCCGATGGCGCGCGCGGGCCGCTCCTGGCTGCAGGTGAATGTCGGCCTGTCCCGCGAGCGCGGCTCGGCGCTGCCGGCCGCCCGCGCCCTCCTCGGGGAGATCGGCGACGCCCTGCCCGGGTGGCGCAGGACGCGCCTCCTCTCGGCCTTCCTGTTCCAGCGCAAGCCGCCGGACCTGCGCCTGCGCTTCCGGGGCGACCGCGACCGGCTGCTCGCGGAGCTGCGCCCGATCCTCGCGCGGCACGTGGCCGAGGGCAGGGTCACGCGGCACTTCGTCAGCGTCTACGAGCCGGAGGCGCGGCTGTTCGGCGGGGCGCAGGCCATGGAGGCCGTGCACGGGTTCTGGGAGGCCGACAGCCGGCTCTGGATCGCCGTCGACCGGCTCATCGCCGAGAAGGCCCTGACCATCCCCTACCCGTCGCTGCTGACCGCGATCCTCAACGAGACGGCGTGGCGCAGCCTCGGCGACGGCGCCGAGGTCTGGGACACGTGGTGCAACCTCCTCGTCCTGCTGCGGGCGCCGGCCGAGGGCGCGCCCGCCGGGGACGCGCCGCCGCTCCCGGCCTCCCCGCCGATCCATCTCGACGGGCTCCGGACCAGCGCCGGCCCGGCGGAGGCGGCGATCCTCGACGCCTACGGAGAGGCGGCCGGGCAGCTCGCGGCCGGGCTGCTGCGGAGCTGGGAGCGCGGGCGCCTCGCCTGCGGCTTGCGGGCCCTCCTGGCGACGGCCGCCCTCTTCACCCTCAACCGGCACGGCTTCGGCCAGGCCCGCGCGGTGCCGCTGGTGCGCGCCGTGGCGGCCTCCTGGGACGGCCGCAGCCTCCTGCGCGGCGCCCTGCCCGAGCCGCATCCGGGCGCCTTCCACCCGGCCCGGCACCCGGATCGCGGGGCGATCCGGCAGGGTGCCGGATGAGCGCGGTGCGGGGGCTCGGCCCGGCGATCCTGCGCGTCGCGGGCTGGCCGATCGAGACCCTGGCGCCGCTGCGCGCGGCGGCCCTGACGAACCGGGTCGATGCCTGGATCGCGCGGGACGAGGCGCTCCTGCGCGAGGGGGCGGCCCTGGCCGGCGAGGTGCGGGCGGCGTTGCGGGGCGCGGAGGATCCGGCGCGGCGCGGGGCGCTCCTCGACCTGGCGCGGGCCCTGCGGCGCTCGGCGCGCCCCCTGCCGGCCGCGGCGGTCGGGCGGCTCTGGGGCGATCCCTCGCTCGGCGAGGCCGTTCGGGGAGCCGCCGCGTCCCGCCTCGCCCACGCGGCCGAGCGGGCCGGCATCGACGCGGCGCACGCGGCGGAACTCGCCCGCGCGGGGGCGGCCCTCGAGGCCGTCGCCCGCGAGGAGCGCTTTCGGCGCGCCCTCTGCCTCGCCAGTCCCTCGGTCTTCCGCCGCCTGACGGATCCGCCGGGCGACGCGCGCGGCCGGCGCCGGCTCGCCGCGAGCCTGCACCGCTACCTGATGCGGGCGGTCGGCCGCGCGACGCCGAACGGCCTCTGGGCCGGCATCGTCCTCGAGGACGCGGGCGGGGGAGAGGACGTGGGCGGGGGCGAGGACGCGCGATGGTGCGCGCGGGGCCCGCTCGCGGTCGCGCCCGCCCCGGCCGTCACCCGCGTCGCCCCGGTGCTGCACCTGTTCGCGCGGATCCTGGAGGCGCGCGGCCGCGCCCGGCCCTGGATCGACGCGACCGCCTGGCGCCTCAACCCGACGCTGCGGCGCGCGGGGGCCGCGTGGCTGTTCGGCACGGTCGCGGAGGGGATCTGGGTCACCCGGCAGGTCGCCGACCACGCGCCGCTCGGCCACCTCCGCGCCGCCCTGGCGCCCGGGGAGGAGGCGGCGCCCGACGCGATCGCCGACGCGCTGCGCCGCCGCGATCCGGCGCTCCCGGACGAGACCGCGCGGGCCTGGGTCGAGGCCTGGATCGGCGCCGGGATCCTGTCCCCGTCGACCGCCCTGCCGGGCTTCTACGCGGATCCCTGGCAGGCCCTCGACGGGATCGTCGCCGCCCTGCCCGCGGGCGAGGCCGAGAGCTGGCGCGCGGTCCGCGCCGCCCTCGCGCGGATCGCGGCGGAGATCGAGGCGGGGATCGAGACCCTCTCGGCCGAGGCCCTGCGGGCGCGGCTCGACGCGGCCCGGGCGCCGGTGGCCGCCCTGCTGGCCGGCTACGGCCTGGCGCTGCCGGACGGGGCGGACGTGCTCGCGCTCGACCGCACGGCGCCGTTCCGCTTCGCCCTGTCGCGGGACCTCGCCGCCGCGATCGAGGCGCGGATCCGCGCGGCCTGGGCCTTCGACCGCTTCGGCCTCGGCGCCGTCGAGGCGGAGATCGAGACGGAGCGCCTCTTCGGCCCGATCGCCCCGGGCTGCACGGTTCCCCTCGGGGATTTCCTCGCGCCGGAGGCGGAGGCGGAGGCGGGCCTCGGGCGCCGCGCCCGCACCTGGGAGGAGCGCGCGGCGGCCCCGCCCGGCAGCGACCTCGCCCGGCGCGCCCGCGAGGCCTTCGGGCGCTGGGAGCGCGTCCTCGCGCCCGATCCCGCGGCGCGCCGCCTCGCCCTGCCGGAGCCGGAGCCGGAGCCTGAGCCGGGCCCGGGCGGGGAGCCCCTTCCCGCGGGCTCGGCCCTCCTCCTCGTCGATGCGGACGGGCGCCTGCGGCTCGGCGGGATCACGCCGGAGCCCGCCTTCTTTCACGGGCGCTTCGCCGCCCTCCTGGGCGCGGCGTTGGACGGGTCGGACGCCTTCCTCGACTGGCTGCGGGGCGCCCTGCGCGGAATCGAGGCGCGCCACCCCGTGCGCTTCTGCGACATCGCCATCCGCAACCACCGGGCGCCGAACGTCACGGCCCGGCCCGCCAGCGCGCGGCGGGCGCTCGACCCGCTCGCGGGCGGCGGCGAGGCCCTGCGCGGGCTCGGGATCGGCCGCGACGCGCGCGGCCGGCCGGCCCTGCACGCCGCCGGCCTGCCCGAGCGGCTCGTCCCGGCCGCCCGCACCGCCGCCTCCCTCGCCGGGCTCGACCGCATCGCCTGGCTCCTGTCCTCGGTGTCCCTCTGCCTCGGCCGCCCATCCCTGATGGCGCCGATCCCGCCGCTCGCCCGCGAGGTGGCGGAGTGGCGCCACCTGCCGCGGCTCCTCCTCGGCGAGACCGTCCTCGGCCCGGAGCGCTGGACGCCGCGGGAGGCCGTGGGCGCCGGCCTCGCGGCCGCCCGGGGGGCCGAGCGCTTCGTGATCTGGCGCCGCTTCGCGCGCGAGGCCGGGCTCCCCGCCCTCCTCTACGCCTTCGCGGGACGCGGCGAGACCGAGGTGCTGCTGGCGGCTGACAGCCCGCTCGCGATCGACCTCCTCGGCCAGGACCTCGCGGCCCACGGCCCGGCGCTTCGCCTCCAGGAACTGCTCCCGGATCCGAGCGGCTTCGTGGTCCGGGACGAGGCCGGGCGCCGCTACCTCGCAGAACTCGCCGTGGCCTGGGCGGGGGACGACGCATTCTGGGCCGGGCTCGCCCCCGCGGCGGAGGCGTGAGACGAGATCCGTATCATGCGCGTTCCGGACGTGATCGCCCGGACAGCGGATGACGGCTGGTCCCTCTTACCAGCCGAAGGGCGGCGGTGCCGGGCCGCGATAGGCCTGGGCCGGCAATTCGCCCGAGATCGGCTCGGCGCGGGCGGGCGGGCGCGGCGCGGGGGCCGCCTCGGGCATGCGGCCGATCCCGGGGGTCGGGAGGGTATCCGTGATGAAGCGGGGCTGGGCGAGCGTGGCGCCGGCCGGCCCCGGGCGGGGTACCGCGGGCGGCGCCAGGGAGGCGGCCGCCGGCGGGCCGGCGGGCGGCGCGAGGTAGGTCGGGGTCGCGGCCCGGTCCGGGGCGGCGGGCCGCGGGGCGACCGGCGCGGCCGCCATCGCCGGCGGGACGGCCGCCGCGGGCGGGACCGCGGCCGGCGCGGCCGCCAGGACGCGACGGGATGCCGGCCGGCGGCGCGGGGGCGCGTCCGCCGGCACGGGACCGTCGGACCCGAGCCGCAGGCGCGCGAGATTCTCGATCAGCGCCTCGGACGGCGTGCCCGCGCGGCGGCACTGGTGGATGCGCAGCGAGGCGGTGACGGGCGAGGCGGCGGGCGGGAAGGCCGCGCCGAGGCTCGGCACCGCCTCGATCCACTGCCACGCGTAGACGCAGCGCTCGTTCTGGGCGAAGCCCATCGGCCCGTAGGCGTTCCGGGCCGGGCGCGACGAGATCCGGTAGCCCGATCCTCCGGCCAGCGCCGCCAGTTCCGCCGCGATGCCCGAGCGCGTCGGCTTGGCCATGGCGGGCCCGTCCACGGCCCCGCGGCGGCGCAGCGCGAGGTCGATCCAGCCCTCGCCACCCCCGCCCCGCGGGCCGAAGCTGATCCGCTGGCGCAGGCCCTGCGAGTAGCCGTCGACCTGGATGGACTGCCCGGCCTCGGCGCCCGGCAGGTGCACGAGGGCCTGCGACCGGGCCGAGCCGTTGAGCGAGCTGAAGGACGTGGCGCTCTCCGCGCCGCGCAGGACGCGCCGGCCGCTGCCCGACGCGGTGCAGGCGGCGAGCGACGCCGCCGCGGCGGCGAGTGCGACCATCCGGAGGGACGCCGCGGCGAGGGAGGGACGGGGCGAGGTCATGGGCGATCCGGAAGCTGCGCTCACCGCATCGCGGCGGGCGGCGCGTCGAAGAGGCCGAAGCGATCTCCCGTCGCGGGTCTGGGTGGGGCGGGCGGGGCCGGCCGGGGCGGCGGCTCCCTCGGCCTGCGCGATGGTTCCGACCGCGGGGGGCGGCAGGCCGTCCTGCGGGCTCGCCCGGTCCGAGCCGTTCCAGCTCGGCAGCAGGGCGTAGCCGTAGCGCTCGTAGGGCATCGGCCCGACCCCGGGGACCCGGCGGGCCACCAGCGGCGGCGGCCCCGCGCGGAGGTCGCGCAGGGCGTCCCGCTCGCCGCCCTTCTCGCCCGCGGGCTGGGCGGTGAAGCGCAGCGGGTTCTCCGGCGCGACCGCCTGGGGGAACTCGCCGCGGCGGACGGGCAGGACCGTCTCGGGGGCGGCCGCGGTCGGCTTCGGCACGCGGGGCGCGGCCGGCCGGGTCAGGGCCGCGCGCTGGGGCGCGGGGCCCGAGCGGGGGGGCGCGCAGGGGCCCGGATCGGCGCCCTCGTCCTGCGCCGTGAACAGGAGCCCGACCACCTTCGGGAACAGCCCGTCGTAGCGGTTCACGATTTCCAGGAACTCGCGGTTGCGCTTCTGCCGGGTCAGCGAGAGGGCGTAGCCGAGGATCGCGGCCTCGCGGGGCTTCCAGGCGCTCGCCCGCTCGAACCACTCCGCGGCGGCGTCGAACTGGCAGGCATTGTAGGCGTACCAGCCGAGCGCCTGGGCGCCCTCGCCCGAGCCGGTCGCGAGGACGAGCTTGGCGAAGCGGTCCAGGCGCGGCGCCTCCAGGGGTGCCACCGGGGACTGGGTGAGACGGCGCTCCAGCAGGTCCATGTAGAGGGCCGTGTTGGTGACCGATCCCTCGCGCCACGCGAAGGCGACCTCCTCGGCGTCGCGCTCCTGCCCGACCTCGCGCAGCGAGAGGGCGAGCCCGGTCGCGACGGTGGCCCTGCCCCCGCGGGCGATCGCGCCCTTGAACCAGTCCAGCGCCTCGCGGAATTGCCGCCGCTTGTAGGCGTACCAGCCGAGCAGGCTGAACTGGTCCGGCTCGCCGAGCTTGCGCACGTGGTCGCTCAGGGCGGCGAGGTCGGCCGGCTCGATCCGGCCCACCGGCTCGTCGTGCAGGATGGCGGCGATGCGGGCGCGGGTCACGTCGAGGCGCAGCGCCGCGAACTCGTTGCTCCCGTCCGCGGCCGGCTGACCGAGGGCGAGGAGCGGCTCGACCTGGCCGATCGGCAGGGTCGCCATCGCCTTCTGGATCGTCGCGAGGCGCAGGGCGGATTCCTTCTGCCCCGCCAGGATGCCCCGGTAGAGGCTCGCGGCCTGGCCGGGATCGCCGCCGCGGGCGTAGGCTTCCGCGACGAGCCAGGCGATGTCGATGTCGAGGTCGCGCATCGCCTCCGGCACCGCCCGGACCCGGGCGATCACCTCCGGCCAGGCGCCCTCGCGGGCCGCGGCCTTGACCTCGCTGCGCAGCGTGCCGCGGTTGAGCTTGCGGGCGAGGTCGTCCGAGGGCTGCCAGCCGGGATCGCTCGCCTGGCGGGCCGCGATCGCGGCGCGCAGGTCGTTGAACCGGCCGGCCGTGAACAGGTCCCACATCGGGGCCTCCTCGGGCGGGCTCGGGCGGATGGAATCGAGGTCCGCCGGAACCTTCCAGTTCGGGTAGCGGCGGCGCAGGCGGGCGATCTCGGCCTGGACCCGGTCGGATTGGCGCTGGGCGGCGTAGAAGCGCAGCGCGCTCTCGTCGACGATCTCGGCATCCTCGGCCGGCGCGCCGTCCCTGCCGAGGATCACGGGCGCGCGCCGCTCGTCGAGCTGGATCACCCCGACCGGGGCAGTCGGAGCCTCCGCCCGCGCGGCGCCCCCGCCCGCGGCGAGGAGCGCCGCGAGCATCGCGGCCCGTCGCGACGGCGCTCCGGAACTCAGCGCCCAAGGCATGACGCGTACCTCATGTTGACGGCGGCGAGGGCCAGGAGCTGGAGCGTCGCCGGGTAGTAGTTCTGCGGCGAGGTCGGGTCGGGAAGGGCGGGCGGCAGCGAGGCCGTGCCGGCCGCGCAGGCGGTGAGGGCCGCGACCGCGAGGTAGCCGGGCTCCTGCATCCGTCCGACGACGTCGTTGCTCGCGGTGTCGACCACCGGCAGGCCCGAGGCGCCGACCTCGGCCCAGGCCTTCACGAAGGGGGCGTAGTAGCGGCGCTCCGCGATGCCCGCCATGGCGAGGTAGAGCGGCACCCGGACCGCGTTGTAGGAGAAGACCGGGGGGAAGCCGGCCGCCGCTTTCGGCTCGCCCCCGCGCAGCGAGGTCCACTCGACCGGCAGCGCCGCCTCCCCGAACCGCGCCCGCAGCGCGAGGTCGAGGCCGGCCGCGCTGAGCCGGGCCCAGTCGAATTCGGGCGCCACCGCGGGCAGGCGCGCCAGGGCGGGGAAGATCCAGTAGGACAGGTTGATCACCGGCCCATCCGCCCGGTCCTCGGCCGAGAACCCGGCCATGCCCGGCAGGAGCAGGGCCGCGCCCTCGGAGCGGAACAGCACCGTGCGGCGGCCGATATCGACGGCGATGCGCCGTGCCGCGAGGCGGTAGCCCTCGTCCTGCCAGGCGTCCGCGGCCTCGATGAGGGCCCAGGCCACCAGGAGGTCGCCGTCGGTGGCGTTGTTCATGTCGGCGACGCCCGGGCGCTTGTCCGGCTCCCAGCGCCAGGCCAGCAGGGAATCGTCCCGGACCATGAGGTTGGCGCGGGTCCAGTCCCAGATCCGCTGGAAGGCGTCGCGGTCCCCGGCCGCGACGGCGAGCAGCATGCCGTAGCCCTGCCCCTCGCTGTGGCTGATGCGGCCGTTGGCCGTGTCGACGACGCGGCCCTGGTCGGTGACGAAGCGCGCCTTGTAGGCGCGCCACGCCGCCCCGTTGCCGAGGGCGTTGTGGAGCGACGCCGGCTCGCCAGTCCGGTTCTCGCCAGTCCGGCTCTCGCCATCACGGTTCTTGGCGTCGCGCGCGCGGGGCGGCGGCTCGGCGGCGCCCGGCTGCTGGGCGAGGCCTGGCCGGGCGCCGCCCAGCGCGGCGCTGCCCAGGATCAGGATCGTCGCCGCGAGGCGCAGGAAGGATCTCATCGGGGGGCTCCGGTGCCGCGGTCGGGGTCGCCGCGCCGCCCCGTGCCGGTGCGCCCGACGCCGCGCAGCATGGCCGAGGTGGACAGGCCGAGGGCGGCCGCCGAGGCCAGGATGATCAGCGCGAAGGCGTTCGGATTGGACGAGAACCAGCCCGCCACGATCAGCCGGAGATTCTCGAAGCTGCGGGGCGCCGTCTCGACGAGGATCGCGTGCCGCGCCGCGTAGGTGCGGACCGCGCCGTCATTGCCGTCGAGCACGGCCACCCGCCCTTCGAGCCGGTCCCACACCGACGGCGCGGTCAGGCAGGTCACCGAGGCCTGCAGCGCCGCCGGGGTCGGCGCCGTGAAGACCGTGAGCGTCGCGTCGGGGTCGCGCCCCATCAGGCCCTGCCCGGCGATCAGGGAGGTGCGGGCATCCACCTCGATCTCCGCCTCGCGGACCTGCGCGTCGAGCCAGCGCGAGGCCGCCGCGACCGCCTCCTGGAGGACGGCGCCGAGCCGCGCGCCGATCCCCGCGAGGCCGTCCTCGCCCGCGCCCGCCCCGCGCAGGGAGGCGCCCCAGGAGGTGACGAGGTCGGCGGCCTGCGCGCGCGCCGAGGAGCGCCCGCGCTGGGCCACCGCGATGCTGCGCGACGGGGCGGCCGGGAGCGCGCAGGCGGGAGGGATGTCGGAGCGCAGGCGGTCGAGGCTCAGGCCCCCGCCCTGGCCGGCCGGCTGCGGGATCTCGGCGCCGGCCTGCGCGGCCCGCCCCTGCCAGATCTGCTGCACCTGCTGCGGGTCGAGCCCGACGGTGCGCAGCAGGTCGGGATCGAGCGTGCGGACCGGCCCGACGACCACGGTCGGGCCCCGCCTCTCCGCCGCGCGCTCGGTGGCGAGTTCGAAGTCGATCGGGCGGCCCGCCGCCAGGGCGAGGCGCACCGCGATCGTGGCGGCGGCCGACATCGAGGCCCGGTCGGGCGCCGGCACGACGAGGCGCGGCCGCCGCGGCGCATCGCGATAGGGCGCGCCGCCGCCCGCCGTCGCGGCGAGGTCCGGCAGCCGCAGCGCCCGCGCCAGCCGCGGGAAGGCCACCTTGGTCTCGCCGAGGAACAGGAAGCGCTTGCGGTCCGCCTCCGCGTCGCTGCAGGCGCGGTCCGAGGCGGCGGGCAGCAGCGCCGTGACGTCGACGCGGTTGCGGCCGGGCCGCCAGCGCCCGAGCGGCAGGCCGATCTGCGCGTCGCGGAACACCTCGCCCTCGGCGCGCGGCAGCGGCGCGCTCGCCGCGTTGCGCCGGTTGACGTCGACGATCACCTGCGCCTCCGGGTCGAGGCCGGCGGCGTAGCCGCCCTCCAGCGTCAGGACGACCTTGCCGTAATCCGCCGCGATCACGTCGCTCGGCAGGACCACGTCGAAGCCGGCCCGGAACAGCCGTCCGCTGAATTCGCGGTTCTGCAGGCCGAGATCGGCGAGGCGCAGCGTCTCGCCGCCCCGGATCTCGGCGCCGCGCGCGAGGGCGAGCGCCCGCAACCCCTGCGGGCTCCCGACCGGCTCATGGGCCGCCGAGGCGGTGACCGCCTCGGCGGCGGCGTCGAGATCCGCCGGGGCGGTGCCCGGGACGATCAGGGTCGTGGCCCGGGTCGCCTGGGCCGGCAGGACGGTCAGCGGCTGGCCGCTCGCCACCTCGCCGGCCTCGACATTGGCGACCTCGCGCAGCTCGTCGGGACTCGCGACCACGAGGTTCAGGCCCGAGGGTCCCTGCTGCGCCGATCCGAACTCGACCGCCACGTGGCTGTAGCCGCCGGCCAGCGCGACGCGCTGCACGAGGCCGATGATGCGCTCGAAGGTCTCGAAGGTCGGCCGGCTGCGGAGCATCACCCGGATCGGGACGACGCCGCGCGGATCGGGCGGGACCGCGGCGAGGTCGCGCAGGCTCTGGGCGGTCCCGGTGCCCGGCGGCAGCACGAAGCCGGTCCAGGACGGGTCGACCTGGGTCCAGAGCTCGTAGGTCGCCGGCAGGCTGCAATCGACCCGGTGGCGCTGGACGGCCGCGACCGCGACGGCGTTGTAGCCGGGCCTGAGCAGGCCGGGCGGCACGTCGAACTCGACGACCCGCACGGCGCTCGGGGCGCGGATCGCCGTGCGGCCGACCACCGCGTCGTTGATGGACAGGGTGAGGGAGGAGGTCTCCGGGACCACGGAGATCGCCGCCAGGTAGCC
The DNA here is from genome assembly GCF_000019365.1 of Methylobacterium sp. 4-46. GTDB lineage: Bacteria > Pseudomonadota > Alphaproteobacteria > Rhizobiales > Beijerinckiaceae > Methylobacterium. The sequence continues at coordinate 126,272 of NC_010511.1, forward strand.
GATGCGGAAGCGCAGGTGCTCGCGCGCCTCGGCCTCCGTCAGGTAGACGCTCCATTGCAGGCCGCTCTCCTCGCCGCTCAGGCGCAGCCCGCTCCGGCCGGCCGGGAGCGGCCGCTGCGGCAGGAGCGCGGGCGCCGGCACCGCGGCGCCCTCGGGGGCGGGCGCGGCCTCGGCCGGGCGGCCGGGCGCCGCGCCGGCCGCGTCCGGGACGGACAGCACCTGGGGGGCGCCGCGTCCGAGGAAGCTCTGGGCGCCGGCGCCCTGGGGCAGGAGCAGGGCGAGGCCGATGAGCGAGGTGCCGGCGATCCGGCGCAGGGCGGCGCCGACCGGGGCGGCGGGGATCGGCAGGAGGTCGGGAAGGCGGGGTTGGGCGGTCATGGCGGCCTCAGCCGAGGCTCGGCTGCGAGGAGGGGTCGAGGTCGGAGCGGCGCCGGCCGCGGTTCTGGGCGAGCGTCGCGTTCTCCGCCTCCAGCATCATGCGCAGCCAGGCCGGCGTGGCGTCGACCGGGTTGGCGGGCACCGGCGGCTGCGCCTCGGGCGCGGCCGGGCGCGGCCTCGCGGGTTCCACGAAGCTGCGCCGCGGCGTCTCGGCCAGGCGCCGATGCATGCGGATCGTCTGCGGGACCGGCACCTCGGCCGGGTCCTTGCGCGCGTCCCGCGCCGCGAGGTCCGACAGGAAGTAGGACAGGGCCCGGCACGGGCCGGCGATCCCCCAGGCGACGAATTGCAGGCTGCCGGCGAGCAGGTTCTTGTGCCCGCGCCGGCGCTGCTGGAAGCGCCGCATCGCCTCCGCGTCGCCGTACATCAGGTCCGCGAGGACGAGGTAGGCGCAGGGCGTCATGTCCTCGAAGACGAGGTCGCAGACCGATTCCTCGCCCGCGAGCGCGACCCCGACCACCCGGGCCGTGATGGCGGCCCGGGCCGTGGCCTCGGGCAGGTCGGCCCGGGGCGCGACCCCGAGCGTCCCCACGCTCGCGTCGCCGTCGCGCCGCATCGGCACGATCGCGTCCATGCGGACCCGCGCGCGCTCGCGGGAGATCCGCTCGACCGCGACGTCGATGGCGAGGCCGTTCAGCGTCAGCACCGCCGGGCGCTCGACCGCGAGGGAGGGCGTCGTCTCGGTCTGCCGGCGCTCCGCCGCCGCCCCGAGCGCCGCCCCCGCGGTGATCAGGTTGAACAGGTTCCACAGGCCGACGACGAGCATCAGGTTCGTGATGCCGGGCTCGTACAGGTAGCGGTAGGTGGCCACGCCCGCCCCGAGCAGCAGGACCAGGAACACCGCCAGGAAGGGCATCGCCAGCGGCGAGAGCTGGTCGCGGTCGAGCGTCACGTTCTTGGCCGTGACGTTGAAGTGCGGCTTGCGCGGCGACAGGATGACGGACGCGGTCGCCTTGATCAGGAACAATCCCTGGACGTACTCGTAGAGCTCCGAGACGAAAGGCCAGCGCAGGCGGCCGTAGAGGTAATTCTGCATCATCAGGTTCACGGCAATGTAGGTCGCGGTGTAGGCGATCGCTTCATCGACGTTGGCCACCACGATCTTGAGGTCCAGGAAGATGTAAAGCAGGGGCGCGACCATGAAGATCAATCGCGGCACCGGAAAGAACCAGAAAGTCATGCTCGACAGGTAGCAGAGCCGCTGGATCGACGTCGGGCCGCGCTTGAGCAGCGGGTTCTTCAGCAGCAGGATCTGCAGCATGCCCTGGCACCAGCGCGACCTCTGACCGATGAAGGAGGTCAGCGTGTCGGGCTGCAGGCCGGCGATCAGGGTCTTGTCGACGTAGACGCTGGTCCAGCCGCGGGAATGCAGCTCGAAGGCGGTCTCGCAATCCTCCGTGATGGTGATGCCGGAGAAGCCGCCCGCCTCCTCGAGCGCCCGGCGGCGCAGCAGCGCGGCCGAGCCGCAGAAGAAGGAGCCGTTCCACTTGTCGAGGCCGCGCTGGGTCTCGGCGTAGAACATCTCGTTCTCCGAGGGCATGCGGTCGAAGGTGCCGAGGTTGCGCTCGATCGGGTCCGGGTTGAGGAAGGCGTGCGGCGTCTGCACGAGGAACAGCTTCGGGTCCTGCGCGAAATGCCCGATCGTGTCGCGCAGGAAGGAGCGGAACGGGACGTGGTCCGCGTCGAGCACGACGACGATCTCGCCCTGCGAGTGCTGGAACCCGTTGTTGAGGTTGCCGGCCTTGGCGTGGAGGTTGCGGCGCCGGGTCAGGTAGTTGACGCCGAGTTCCGCGCACAGCTTCTGGAGCACCGAGCGGCGGGTGCGGGCCTCGACGGCCTTGGCGCGGTTCGGATCGGAGCATTTCTGCTCCGTCCCGCCGTCGTCGAGGAGCCACACGGTGAGCTTGTGGGCGGGGTAGTCCAGGGACTTGGCGGCCGCGAGCGTGGTCGCCAGGACGTCGCTGTCCTCGTTGTAGCTCGGCACGAACACGTCGACGGTCGGCAGGGCGTCGTCGTCCGCGGCGTCGGGCGTCGCGCGCGCGATCGGGTCGGCGTTCACGACGAGGCTGATCATCAGGATGTAGAAGCAGTAGAGTTCCGCCACGAGCAGGATCATGCCGCAGACGAAGCCGGGCACGTCGCTCACGGGCGGCAGCGTGCTGGAGACGCGCCAGTAGAGGTAGCGCAGCACCACCAAACTGCCGATCGCCAGGAAGACCGACCGGGCCACGCGCCCGCGCAGGAACAGCCAGATCAGGCCCATCAGGCCCATCGCGCCGAGGCTCATCTCGAGCTGGACCTGCGTCCCGACGGGCTGAACCAGGAGCGCGAGGACGGCCATCGCGCTGGTCAGCCAGAGCGCTCGCGCGAGAATGACAGGCACGACTCTCATCTCCTCTGTGAAAACAAGACACCGACTCGGTGCTGCATTTCACAGCAATATACGAGCCAAAGTCTGACCAATTTCAGTCCACTCTCGATCGGCATCGCGGCTGTTGATAAACGTCTCCAATGAACGGTTAAATCAGAACGCCGCACGCGCTTCGACGCTGGTGTAGTAACCACTCTTCTGAATGCGATCGAAGACGTAGCCGGCACCGAGCGAGAATTTCATCGGCCCGACGAAGAATCCGGTGAGGTGCGCGCCGACGCGCCACTGGTTGAAGAACTGATCGCCGAGGAACGTGCCCTCGGGGCCGAGGAAGACGCCGTCCGCGACGGCGAATCCGGCGCGCAGGCGGGCGTAGTAGGCGCGGAACAGCGTGGAATAGGAGGCGTTCGCCGCGAACAGCGTGTCGACCGTCGGGTTGAGGTAGATGTCGGCGGCGACCTTCGCGCCGACGCCGGTTCCGACCACCGGGTTGCGCGGATCCGGGATCGAGAGCTCGTTGTGGCGGACATTGAAGCCGATGTAGCCGGCGACGGCGGCCTGCTGCCAGATCCACTCGTAGCCCAAGAGCGCCGACCCCTCCGCCTGGACCCCGTGGACCGTCCGGCCGGCGCCCGCGCCAGGGTAGGAATAGACGCCGTCGACGCTCTGGAGTCGGACCCGCGGGCCGCTCTCGACCAGGGTGTTGGCCGTCGCGATCGTCGCCGTGACCGCGCCGAAAGCGGAGCTGTTCGAGGTCACGGTGGCCGCGGCATCGACCGCAACGATCCAGTCATCCTGCGGGACGACCTGCTCGGCCCCCGTGTACCAATCGGCCGCGAACCCGATCTCCGGCACGGCAATCGACCCAACCAGGGCAACAATGCAGCATTTGATCAAATGATGGGCAGACACGTCGCACCTTCTGGGGCCTTGCTGCGGGTGAACCCGGCTTCGAGCGCCACAAATATTCGTTTTAATGGTTAACGAGGCGTTAAATCCTGTGGCTCTGCGCCGTTGCTCAGGCAATGTGCTGTGAACGACACAGGCCGCGGCGGCCGTCAATCGAGCGATAAGAGTCGTGCTACATGGTTCAATTCTGAGTCTTCACTCCGTATTGGCTGACTCGATCGGGCACCGCGACGGCGTGCCGGATGAGAGAGGCCGCGATCGTGGCGTCCTCCATTGCGGCGCGCGAGCCGGAAGACTGAAACAAATCCCAGAGCACGGCGGCGGGACCGCGCGGCCCGGCGAGGACGCCGCCCGGTCCGGGCGCTTTCTCAGCGGCACGCCCCTCCCCTGCCGGGCGGCTCCCCCCGGGGGCGCCTGAACCCTCAGGCGGCCCGCACGGAAGCGGCCGGAGCCTCGTCCAGCGCGCGGACGAGTTCGGTCAGGCCGAAGGGCTTGTGGAGGCTGCCGAAGACCTGCGCGTTCGCGGGCAGCTGGCCCCGCGCGCCCATGATCACGATCTCCATCGCCGGATGGGTGCGCGAGACGACGGCCGCGAGGTGGAGGCCCTTGGCGCCGGGCAGGAGGTGGTCGCAGAGCAGCAGGTCGAAGTCCCGCCGCTCCGCCAGGGCCTGGAAGGCCTGGTCGGCGGTCGCCGCGAGGGTGACCGCGTGGCCGAGCCCCGCGAGGGCGTCGGCCGTGACCGAGCGCACCAGCGGGTCGGCCTCCGCGAGGAGGACGCGCCGCGCCCGCGCGCGGGCCCCCGGGCGCGCCTGGGCGGGGGCGAGGTCGGAGCCCGGGATCCAGAGCGTGACCTCGGACGGGCCGACGCTGATCGCGCCGCCGATCTCCTCCATGAGCTGGCGCACGGCCGCGATCCCGCTTCCCTCCGCCAAGCGTCCGCCGATCGAGACGCCGATCTGCACGCCCGCCTGCTGGCGGATCGGCGCCCCGGCCGCGTCCCGCGAGGCCCCGACCACGATCGCGACCGCGTCCCCCTCCGTCAGGCAGGCGCGGATGTCGACGGCGAGGTTGAGCAGGGCGATCTCGACGTCGCGCTCGGCGCAGTGCAGCCGCGGCAGGTCGGCGGCCTTCGAGACCGCGACCGGGGTGCCGGCCAGGACCGTGCCGCGCAGGAAGGCCAGGACGTCGTCGAGGATCGGCGCGAGATCGATCTCGCCGGCCGGGGGAGCCTCCCGCCGGCTCAGCGCGAGCACCCGGCGCGTCGTCGAGGCGCCCCGCGCGGCCCCGCGAAACGCCGCCTCGAGCCAGCGCCGGACCGATTCGTCGGGGATGTGGCCCGCCCGCGCGGCCCCCACCGAGGTCAGCACGACGGTCAGGACGTTGTTGATGTCGTGCACGATGCTGTCGACGATCTCGCGGGTGAGCGGGTCCCGGCGGCGCTCCGGCGCCGGCAGCGCGCCCGCATTCTCCGCGGCGAGGCCCGGGCCCGGCGCCGGCAGCGCGGCCGCCACTTCCCGGCTGAGCACGTGCAGCCGCGTGCAGGAGACCTCGTCCCGCGCCGCCTTCGCGATGCGCAGGATCAGGCGCCGCTCGCGGGCATCGCCGTCGCCCGGGAGGATCCGGACGGCCACGTCGCGGGTGACGCCCTCGGCGGCGAGCGCGCCGCGCATGGCGCCCTCGACCAGCGCGCGGTCGTCGCCGGCCACGCGGGAGAGGATCTCGTCCAGGGCGCAGACCCGCTCGGAGGCGCCCGCGTCGCGGTCGGCGGCGGCATCCGTCCAGGCGACCTGCCCGCTCGCGAAATCCACCTCCCAGCAGGTCGCGCCGGTGACGGCGTGGATGAAGCGGAGCCGGTTGCGCGCCCGCGCCAGCGCCGCGCGGGTCTCGTGGAGCAGCCGGTCGCGGCTCTGGGCGCGCGCGGTGACCTCCGCGAGGGTCCCGGCGAGGTCGCCCAGGTCCCGCATCCAGAACCGCTCGGCGCCGAGGCCGGGCCGCTCGTCCCGGGCGGCGCCGCGCAGGCGCGCGAGGCCCCGGGTGGCGTGCCCCCCGACCATCCAGCCCAGGAGGGCGGCCAGGGCCACCACGTCCGCCAGGAGCAGCGAGCCGGCTTGCGACTGCCAGGTCGGCCCGGCCTCGCCCGGCGCCCGCGCGGCGACGAGCCAGCCGAGCCCCGCCCCCTCGGCGTCGGGGAGCGAGGCCACCGCCTCGGGGCCGCCGGCCGGGGCGCCAGCGGCGCCCTCGGATTGCAGGAGGGGCCGCCCGGTGCCGTTGAGGATGCTGAGCTGCAGCGCGCGGCCGGCCTCCCCGAGATCGGCGCGCGCCGCGTCAACGACGCTGCCGATCCATTCCGGCGTGAGCTGCACCGCCAGGATCCCGATCGCGGTCCGGTCCGGTCCCGGCACGGGCGCGCCCAGGATGGTGTTGCGGGGCGCCTCGATGCCGGCCCGGCTGCGCTCGCTGGCATCCGCGATGACGGTCCCGGCGAGGCCCCGCGCGAACCACGTCGCGCCCGACACGTGAGCGCCGGCGAATCTCCCGCTCGCCGTCGCGCGGATCAGGCCGGTCCGGTCGGCCAGGAGGATGTCCGCGTATTCGGGGTGGAGGGCGCGCCAGCGGGCGAAGTAGGCGCGGATCGCGGCGGGATCGGCCTGGGGCTGCAGCAGCGCGTTCTCGGCCGCCAGCGCGACGTCCCGGGAGACCGCGAGCACGGCCGAGGCGAGGCGGTCGGCGACGAGGCGCGCGCCGTCCCGGGCGATCTGCCCCTGCCGCGGCGCCGGCGCGTGCTCGGGCGTCGCGACGCGCAGCGCGGTGAGCCCGGCCGCGACGGCCGAGAGCGCGCAGAGCGCCGCCATCGTGGCGCGCAGGGACAGCATGCCGGACTTGTGCATCGGCGAGGGATCCGTGGGCTCGTGCTCCGCTTCGTCCGCGGCCGCTCACGCTTCGTTCAGAATGGTTAACAGCTGCTTAACTCGGGGGATTCTCTCCCTTAAGCCGTGCAAGATCCCGCTATAGCGCCGCACAGGCAACCGGATCCGCGTGGTCGTGACTGGTACGAGCAGGTCGTGCGGCGGCAGTTCGGGATCCTGGAGGTGTGGGCGATCTTGCCGCAAGGGTCGATCCCGCGATCGCCGGGCGTGCTAGGTTCAAAACCCAATCAGCTTGACCATGTGAATGGCCGCTGAGAGTGGGAGCCGGCATTCAGCCGCACGGCCACAACGTACTGCATCGCCATCGAAAGCGGACATTCGCTGACTGGGTGTTGTGGAGCGTTCGCTATACCGCAGACATGGCATCCGAAGTGTACAGCCATAATTCATGCGATATTATCCGATAATGAATGCCGCTGAAATTTCTGAGAAGATCACCGCAAAATCTTCGCTTTCTGTTTCTGACTTGATTGCTGCCAAAATGACACGTAGGGCAAAATGTAATTACTGCTCAATCACACGTTATAGAGGCGGGCAAATTTTTCGCTTAGGAGCATCATTACCAAAATGTCCGCTGAAATTACCATTTTATTGCGGAGAAATGCTATGAGAGCACTGGTCTGGCACGGCACTGAAGACATCCGATGCGATACAGTCCCGGACCCTAAGATTGAGGATGAGCGCGACGCAATCATCAAGGTGACCACCTGTGCGATCTGCGGCTCGGACCTGCACCTCTACGACCACGTCATGCCCGGCATGGAAAAGGGCGACGTGATGGGCCACGAGTTCATGGGCGAAGTCGTTGAGATGGGCAGAGGCGTCAACGGCGCTCTCAGGAAAGGTGAGCGCATCGTCGTGCCTTTCACAATCATCTGTGGCGAATGCGATCAGTGCAAGCGCGGCTACTTCTCCGTCTGCGAACGCTCGAACCGCAACAAGTCGATCGCCGAGAAAGCCTTCGGGCACACCACCGCGGGCCTGTTCGGCTACACCCACCTCACCGGCGGCTACCAGGGCGGACAAGCCGAGTACGTCCGTGTGCCGTTTGCCGATAAGACCCACATCAAGGTGCCGGATAACCTGAGCGACGAGCAGGTGCTGTTCCTCGGTGATATCTTCCCGACCGGCTGGCAGGCCGCGGTGCAAGCCGACATCCAGCCGACCGATACGGTCGCGATCTGGGGCGCCGGTCCGGTCGGCCAGATGACACTGCGCTCCGCGGTCCTCCTCGGTGCGAAGCAGGTGGTCTGCATCGATAGCGTGCCCGAGCGCCTGGAGATGGCACGCGCGGGAGGGGCTGTAACCATCGACAACGCGCAGGAGAGCGTGATCGAGCGCCTCAATGAGTTGACCAACGGCAAGGGTCCGGAGAAGTGCATCGATGCCGTCGGCATGGAGGCGCATTCGCCGCGCGCTCTGGAACAGGTTTACGACCGACTGAAACAGGCCGTAATGCTGGAGAGCGACCGCGCCTCGGTGCTGCGCGAGATGATTTATGTCTGCCGCCCCGCTGGCATCCTCTCGATCCCGGGTGTCTACGGCGGGCTCGTCGACAAATTGCCGGTGGGAGCCCTGATGAACAAGGGGCTGACCATCCGCACCGGGCAGACCCACGTGAACCGGTGGACGGATGACCTCGTCAAGCGTGTCGCCGACGGGCAGATCGATCCCTCCTTCGTCATCACTCATCGGGTTGGGCTCGAACAAGGGCCCGAGATGTACAAGACCTTCCGCGACAAGAAAGACAACTGCATCAAGGTTGTGCTCCGGCCCTGATTGGCTTTGCAGCCCGTCGCGCTGCGGCGGGTCTGCCATTCCTCTCACATTACGGCATCCATTGCGGCACCGAGGAAGTCAGCATGTCCGATGCCATGTCTCAACGGGACCGGGGTCGCGCTCCTGTGCCCTATTCTCTGCCGAGTTATCTCACCTCAGACCCGCGCCGTAGGCCAGATCCCGCAACCAGGGAACTCGCCCACGGCCTAGGCTGGTTCTCCATCGGCCTCGGCCTGACTGAACTGGCGTGTGGCGGTGCCATTGCCCGCTGGCTCGGAATGCCGCGCGCAGCCCCGGTCATCGAAGCCTACGGCGTGCGCGAACTCCTACAGGGTGCCGGGATCTTGGGCTCGCGTGATCCGACGCCCTGGATCTCGGCACGCGTCGCGGGAGACGCGCTCGACATCGCCACGGTCCTTCCTGGGCTAGTGGGCCATAATCCGCGCAAGGACAACGTGCTCATCGCCCTTGTGGCCTTGGCTGGCGTTACAGCCATCGACGTGATCTGCGCACAGAACCTCTCGGGGGCACCCCTCGCCCCGTCCCGAAAGGTCCGACAGGATTACCGCAGCCGCAGCGGCTTTCGCCGTCCCGCGCAGGCGATGCGGGGTGCGGCACGCGACTTCAAGCCGCCACCCGACATGATCCGCCCGGAGGCGATGCGTCCCTGGACGTTGACCAACGCCTGAGGCTGGAAGGATGCAAGGCTGATGCTGCCTGCTTTCGAACGGGCGTCGGGTGCGCTCGTCATGGGTCTTGTCCTCGCCGACATCTTCCTGACAGTCCTTTACGCGCGCATCGGGACAGGACTGATCGCGGACCGGGTCGCCCATCTCACCTGGGCAATCTTCCGTGCCGTCGATCAAGTCGGGCAGAAGCGGGGCGCTGTGCTCTCCTTCTGCGGCCCGGTCATCCTCATCGTCTACGTCCTGCTCTGGGCACTGGGACTGACCCTCGGAGCCGGCCTGATCATCCACCCCGCGCTCGGGACGGCCGTTCGGGCAAGCAGCGGCGAGACCCCGGCCGACTTCATGACTGCCCTCTATGCAGGCGGCAGCAGCATGGCGATCGTGGGAGCCAGCGACTTCAAGCCGGTCACAGATGCCTACCGCGTCCTCTATCTCGTGAACTCGCTCGTCGGCATGTCGGTGACGTCATTGGTCCTGACCTACGTCATGCAGGTCTACAGCGCGCTTCGGCAGCGCAACGCGCTCGGACTAAAGCTGCATCTGTTAGCGGGCGAAACCGCGGATGCGGCCGAACTCCTCGCGCGGCTCGGGTCACAGGGGCAGCTCGATTCAGGTTACAGCCACTTGGCCGACACCGCGGCGGCCATGGCCGAGATGAAGGAGACCCACCACTTCTATCCTGTGCTGTTCTACTTCCGCTTCCGGCAGCCCTTCTACTCGGTCTCGGCACAGGCATTCATCGTCCTCGACACGGTGTCACTGATCCGCAGCGGGATTGCAGACCGTCAGGCGGCATGGCTGAAGGAGGCCGCCGCCGTCGATGCAATCTGGCGCGTTGCCATGCTGCTCGTCGTCACGCTCGAAACGACGTTTTTACCCGGAGACCTGCCCGCCCCAGCCGACGTGACCAGCGCCGAGAGCGAGGCATGGCGCACCCGCTTCGCAGCGGCTCTCAGACGGCTCTCGGCAGCCGGTGTGGAGACGATGCGCAATGAGGCGGGGGCAGAGACATATCTTGCGCTGAGGGCGCAATGGCAGCCGCATATCGCACGGCTGGCACCCGCGATGGCCTACCGCATAGACGAATTTGAACCGGGTGGGGAGCAGTAGGATTTGCCCTTGCGGAATTCGCTGGACGGCCGCCGAGCCCGTTTTACACTCCTGGCTCAGCACTCTGTAACGCTACCTGCTTGAAGCCCCAGAACTCATTACAACAGGCAACCCCGTCTGCCGTCGCTGGGAAAGGCCCTCAGAGGTCCGCTGTGCCTCCACCAGCAGCCTTTCGTTGATGCCGCATCGAATAGCTTCTTGGGGTCGGAAGCAGCCCCTCGCATGGTCAAGCTGATTGAGTTTTGACCCTAAGGAAACTCTTCCTCGAAAGGTCGTGGCGTTCGACCGGGGATGGGCGCCGCGCGGCCGGGCCCGCTCTCCCGGACCGGACGCCGCGGCCGGCAGGGCCGCGAAGGCTCCCGAGGCCCGCGCGGCCTCACGTCACGGGCGCGGGCGGCGACGGGGAGCCGGCCAGCGTGTCGAGGAGCGGCTCCAGGCCCGGCAGGTCGGCCAAGTCGCGAAGGGCCAGGTAGGCGCTCTCGGCCGCGGACGGCGCGAGCGCGCGGCCCGCGCAGGCGAGGAACTTCGCCCGCCGGTCGGCCTCGCTCAGGGGCCGCTCGGGGTTGCCGACCGCGAGGTCGCGGCTGCCCGAGATCACCCGGCCGCCCTCCACCTCGATCTCCATCTCCACGGGCGCGGTGCCGATGAAGCCGAGCCGCGCGAGGCTCGGGCTCACGGTCATGCGCACCCGTTCCATCACGCGGCGGAGCGCCGGGTCGGCAAGCGTCGCGTCGTCGAACGTGTCGAGCGCGACCCGCCCGCGGACCAGGGCGGCCGCGAGGGCGAATTCCAGCGAGAACCGGGCCTCCGCCGGCGTCCGCGGCGCGTGGCAGACGAGTTCGCGCTCGGCGAGCAGGCTCGTGCCGACCCGGATCTCCCGGACATGCTCCGCCGCGATCCCGTGCGCGCGGCGCAGGTCGAGGATCAGGTCGAGGGCCGGGTGGGCGCCGCTGCAGCAGGGATAGCGCTTGTAGGCGAGCCCGCGGGCGACGAGGTCGAAGGGCTCGCCGAAGCGCACCGCGCCGGGATCGATCCGCGCCCGCGCCGCCGGCCCGGCGAAGCACGCGGCGAACCCGTCCGCGCCCTCGAAGGCCTCGGCCGAGGCGGTCACGCCGGCCATCGCGAGGGACACCGCCTCCAGGCCGCTCCGGGCGGCGAGCCCGGCGTGCAGGGGCTTGGCCTGCGTTCCGAAATTCGCCCGCAGGCCGCCGGACCGGGTCAGCGCGATGGCGAGCGCGTGGATCGTCGCGGCCTCGCCCGGCCGGCGCAGCGCGCAGGCCGCGGCCGCGGCGCCGACGGCGTAGAGCGCGGCCGTGGTGTGCCAGCCGTTGCGCGAGACCTCGGGCATGACGGTCTCGGCGAGGCGGTGGGCGACCTCGACCCCCGCCAGGTAGGCCCCGACCGCCGCGAGACCGGACGCGCCGATCTCCTCCCCGACCGCGAGGGCGACCGGCGCCACGACCACGCTCGGATGGCCGATCGTCGTCCAACTCGTGTCGTCGAAGTCGAGGGCGTGGCCCGCGACGGCGTTGCACAGGGCCGCGTTCTCCGGATCCAGCCGCAGGCGCGTGCCCAGCACCGTGGCGGACCGGCCGGCGGCGCGGGCCCGCGCCCAGGTGCGCAGGTTGCGCGCGACCGGCTCCCGGGAGCCGGCGAGCGCGACGCCGACGCAGTCGGTCAGCGCCTCGCACGCCGCCGCGCGGGCGGCGCCATCGAGCGAGGCGGGATCGAGGGAGGCGAGGAAGGATGCGGCCCGTTCGAGGAGCGTCGGCACGGCGCGCCTTCCCGCTCAGAGGATCTGCGACAGGAAGCTGCGGGTGCGCGGGTCGCGCGGCGCGGCGAAGAACTGCGCGGGCGGCCCGTGCTCGACGATCACGCCCCGGTCCGTGAAGTAGATGTGGTCGGCGACCTCGCGGGCGAAGGCCATCTCGTGGGTCACGAGCAGGCAGGTCATGCCCTCCTCGGCGAGTTCCCGGATGGTGACCAGCACCTCCTTCACGGTCTCGGGATCGAGGGCCGCCGTGACCTCGTCGAACAGCATCACGTCGGGGCGCATGGCCAGCGAGCGGGCGATCGCGACGCGCTGCTGCTGTCCGCCCGATAGCTCGCCCGGGTAGGTGTCCTCCTTGCCCGAGAGGCGGACCTTGGCGAGGAGGGCGCGGGCGCGCGCCTCCACCTCGCGCCGGTCCTGGCCCAGCACGTGGATCGGCGCCATCATGACGTTCTGCAGCGCGGTCTTGTGCGGGAACAGGTTGTACTGCTGGAACACCATGCCGACCTTGCGGCGCAGGGCGAGCTTGTCGAGCTTCGGGTCGGCGACCTCGATCCCCTCGACCCGGATCGTGCCGGAGGTGATCGGCACCAGGGCGTTGATGCAGCGGATCAGGGTCGACTTGCCCGAGCCCGAGGGGCCGATGATGCAGATCACCTCGCCCTTGCGCACCTCCAGGCTGATGCCCTTGAGCACCTCCAGCGCGCCGAAGGACTTGTGCACGTCGATGAGTTGCACGATCGGCTGGTCGGGAGTCCAGGCAGGGGGCATGCGGGGTCTCAGGCGACGTGGAAGCGCCGCTCCAGGCGGGCCGTCCAGCGGTCGATCGGGTAGCAGTAGAGGAAGAAGCAGATGAGGGCGAAGCCGTAGAGCGGCGCGAAGAGCTCGGGCCGCCCGCCCTCGGCGGCGTGGACCTGCGCGGTGAGCGTCAGCATCTCGGAGACGCCCACGATCGAGGCCTGGACGGTCGCCATGGCGACGAGGGCGTAGAGGTTCATCCAGGGCGGCAGCATGCGCTTCAGGCATTGCGGCAGGATGATGCGCCACATCGTCTGGCGCCGGGTGAAGGCCAGGGCCTCCGCCGCCTCCCACTGCGTGGTCGGGATCGAGCGCACGGCCCCGCGCACGATCTCGGCGACGTTGGCCATGACCGGCAGGGCGAAGCCGCCGGTCGCCTTGACCCAGTCGGGCAGCGGGATGCGCAGGCCGAACACCGTGACCTGGAACGGCACCAGGAACATCACGAAGAACAGGAGCACGAGCCAGGGCGCGTTGCGGAAGACCTGCGTGGCGAGCCATGCGACCCCGCGCAGGGCCCGGGTCTCCGCCAGGAGCGCGAGGCCGAGCCAGAGCCCGGCGGCGGTGCCGAGCAGCATCGCGAGCAGCGAGATCGCGATGTTGAAGGCGAAGCCCGTGAGGAGGAGCGGCGCCCACTTGATCAGGACGTCGAGGGCCGGCAGGGGAGCCGCCCCGCTCGGGGCCTGGGCGGGCGCGGCCTGCGCCGCGAGGAGCATCGCCAGCCCGAGCGCGACGCCGTGGTGCGGGCGCAGGCGCAGCCGCGGCGGCGCGGGCGGCCGAGGGGGCAGCAGGACGGGCAGCAGGACGGGCAGCGCGCGGGGCCGGGGCTCGCCGCTCATCGCCCGTATCCCGGGATGCGCAGCGCCCGCTCCCAGCGGTGCATGAGCCACACCAGGATGCCGACCAGGATCCCGTAGGTCGCCAGCAGGACGAGCATCATCTCCAGCACGTTCTGCGACTCGGACCAGATCTGCTTGACCGCGTAGAGGGTTTCCGGGACCGCGATCGCGTAGGCGAGGGTCGTCGTCTTGAGCAGGTTGATCAGGTTGTTGTTGAGGGCAGGCAGGCAGATGCGCAGGGCGAGCGGCAGCACGACGTGGAGGTAGGCCTTGGCGCGGGTGTAGCCGAGCGCCTCGGCCGCCTCGACCGTGGTGCGCGGCACCGCCTCGATCCCGGAGCGGAAGATCTCGACGTTGAAGGCCGCGGCGAACAGGGACAGCGACACGATCGCCCACTGGACGTTGCTGAGCAGCGGCTCGCGCAGGCCCGACGCCGTCTGCGTCGCCGGCAGCAGCGTGCCCAGGCCGAAGTAGAAGAAGAAGATCTGCACCAGCGGGGGCGTGTTGCGGAACACAACCACGAAGCCGTGGACGAGACCGCGCAGCAGGCGGGACGGCCCGCCCTGCAGCAGGGCGCCGAGCGCGCCCAGCACGAGGCTGATCAGGATGGTGGAGACGCTGAGGAGAAGCGTCATCCGCAGGCCGGCGACGTAGCGCCCCCAATCGTAGGGATCGTAGAAGACCGTGAGATTGAAGCCGGTCGTGTCGTAGAGGCGCTGGAACCAGTCCGGAATGCCGCTCATCCCTTCACACCCTGGGGCCCGCCCGGCCGCGGCCGGGCGGGCCGGACTCAGTTGGTGGCGTTCTTGTACTTGTCGTGCATGGCCCGCGCGTAGTCGGTCGGCGCGATGCCCCACTTCTTCTCCTCGTCGACGATGAAGCCGGTCCGCATCCAGTCCTTGGTCGCGGTCTCCATCACGGCCTGGAGGCTGGCATTGCCGGACGCGACCGCCATGATCCAGGGCGCTTCGAGGATGCCCTTGAGCGGCATGGCGTAATCGGCCTTCCACTCGTCCTCGCCGAGCCGGCCCTGGATGAAGGTCTGGTCGTACAGGTAGCCGACGCAATTGCCCTGCTTGAGCGCGAAGAGCGGCTTCTCGGACCCGTCGAAGGCGACGATCTCGGCCCCGTAGGTGCGGGCCACGTCCTTGTTGTACCACGCGCCCGACGTGGCGCAGACCGGCTTGCCCTTGAGCTGACCCCACTCGGTGATGCCGCCCTTCTTCGGCAGCAGGATATTGACGTAGTCCGAGTAGTATTGCGGGTCGATGGCCTGGACCACGCGGCGGCGCTCCGGCTTGTCGGAGATCGTCGCGATCAGGAGATCGACCTTGCCCTGCTGCAGGAACTCGATGCGGTTGGAGGAGACGACCGGCACGAGTTCGAGCTCGACGCCGAGGCGCTTGGCGATGTCGGCCGCGAGGTCCGGCTCCAGGCCGATGATGTTGCCGCTCGGGTCGCGGAAGCCGAAGGGCCGGTAATCGGCCTTCACGCCGACGATCAGCTTGCCGCGCTGCTTGATGGCGTCGACGCCCTCCGCCGCCCTCGCCCCGGACAGCGTAGCGAGGGCGACCCCCGCGAGGGCCAGAGCACGAACCTTCTGTCGCATGGGATCGAACCTCCGTCGGGGGTGAGGAGAAGGGGCGACGCGCGGGCGGTCAACCTGAGGCGCCCCGCACTCGGCCGTTGTCGACCGGATTATCGCCGCGGCGGTGCCGCCGCGTCGATCGGAACACCAAATCAAGCAGCATGATTCGATGCAAGCGGCGCGCCACGGCCGGCGCGATCACTGGAATCGACCGAGGCGGAACGGCGCGAGATCGATCGCGCTGCGTCCCTCGGTGAGGGATTCGGCCACCGTCGCGCCGATGCCCGCGGAATGCTTGAAGCCGTGGCCGGAACAGGCCGAGACGACCGTGACCCTGTCGTGATCGGGGTGGCGGTCGATGATGAAGCCGCGGTCGGGCGTGATCGTGTAGAGGCAGGCGGCGGCCTCGGCCACGCGCGGGGTCGCGCCCGCCAAGCGCCCGGCGACGTGCAGGCGGTACATCTCGGCGGATTCCTCCGGGGAGACGGCGCGGTCGATGGAATCGGCGGTGGTGCGCGTCGCGTACTGCTCGGTGGCGACCTTGAGGCGATGGTCGCCCGGCCCCGGCGGGAAGCCGTAGAGGTAGTCGACGTCGCTCGCGCCGTGCATCCAGACGAAGACCGGCGCGCCGGGGCCGTAGGCGCCGACGTCGTCGAGGGCGAACCAGTGCAGGACCTGCCGCCGCACCGTGAGGAGGCGCGCGAAGGCGGATCCGAGGAGCGGCGCCGTCCAGGCGCCGGCCGACACGACGGCGCGCGCGGCCCTGATCGCGCCGTCGCGGGTGCGCAGGGTCACCCCGGACGCGTCCTGCTCCAGGCCGAGCACCTCGGTGCCGGTGCGGATCTCGGCGCCGAGCGCCTCCGCCCGCCGCAGCTGGGCGGCGATGCAGCGCTCGGGCAGGACGTAGCCGCCGCCCGGCTCGTAATAGGCCTTCTCGTCGCCCGCGAGGTTCAGGAATTGCGGGAAGCGGCGGGCGACCTCGGCGCCCGTCAGCATCTCGTGCGGGATCCCGAAGGCGAGCGCCGCGTCGCGCGAGCGGCCGACGAAGTCCGGCTTGCCGTGGTGCGAGGTCGGGCCCCGCCCCGGCCCCATGACCAGCACCCCGCAGGCGTTCAGCAGCGTCTCCCCGGTCTCGGCCTCGAGCTGGCGCCAGATCCGGTGCGATTCCAGCACGAAGGGCACGTAGTCCCGGCCCTCGCCGACGGCCTGCCGGGTGATGCGGGTCTCGCCGTGGCTCGACCCCATCGCGTGCGGCGGCGCGAAGCGGTCGAGGCCGATCACCGCCGCGCCGCGCCGGGCGAGCTGGAAGAGCGTCGCGCTGCCCATGGCGCCGAGGCCGATCACGGCGACGTCGTAGGTCCTGCTCATCCGGTCCGGTCCCTGCTCATCCCGTGCGCAGGCCCCTTGGTGCCCAATGCCTGGGCGAGCCGGCAATGGCCGCGCCTCCGATGAAGCAGGATTGATGATCGGCATGACAGGGGCTTATGAAGCCGGGCCAGGATGGACACGCTTCCCGATCTCGGCGCGCTCCGGGTGATCCGCGCCGTCGCGGAGACCGGGAGCATCACGGCGGCGGCCCGGCGCCACGGCCTGACCCAATCCGCCGTCTCGCAGGTGGTCCGGCGCGTCGAGGCGGCGATCGGCGCGCCCCTGTTCGACCGCGCCCGCCGGCCGCTCGTCCCGACCGCCGCCGGCCGCATCCTCGCGGCCCGGGTTCAGGACCTGAGCCGCGACCTGGAGGACCTCCTGGCCGTCCTGCGCTCCGCCGCGGCGCAGCCGGAGCGGATCGACCTGCGGCTCGGTCTCGTCGATTCCTTCGCCGGGACGGTGGGGGCGCACCTCGTCCGCGACCTGCTCGACGGGACGGCGGCGCTCACCCTGACCGCGTGGTCGGGCCTCGCCTTCTCGCACGCCGAGGCGCTCCTGCGCCGGGCGATCGACGCGGCGATCACCTGCGACCCGATGGACGGCCTGTCCGGCATCGAGCGCTATCCCGTGTTCCGCGAACCCTACCTGCTGGCGGTGCCGCGCGGGCTCGCCGGGGAGCTCGCGCCCCTGGGCCTGCGCGAGGTCCTCGCCCGCCACCGGCTGGTCCGCCACAGCGAGCGCTCCTTCGTCGGCCAGCAGGTCGAGCGCCACCTGAGCCGCCTCGGGCTGCGGCCCCCGCGCGCCTTCGAGTTCGACACCTCGGACGCGCTCGTCGCCATGGTGGCGATGGGGATGGGCGTGGCGGTCACGACGCCGCTCTGCCTGCTCCAGGGCATCGCCCACGCGCCGGGGATCGAGGTGCTGCCCCTGCCCAAGCCGGGCTTCTCGCGCGACCTGCTCCTCGTCACGCTGCGCGGCGAGATCCCGCGCCTCGCGCCCCGGATCGCCGCCCGCGCGCAGGCCGTCCTGCGCGAGCAGGCCATGCCGCGCCTCGACGCGCTGGTGCCCTGGCTCGGCGCGGGCGCGCCCGCGCTGTTCCCGCCGACGGACGGCGCCGGCGCGCCCTCCCCCGCCTGAGGGCAGCCGCTGGCCGGTCCGACCGGACGCGCCGCGCGATTCCGGCCGCCGACGGGCCCCGATCAGCGCGCCTTCGTGTAGGTGCCGGACACGTCCGAGCCCATCCCGCAGGGTCCCTCGACTTGGCCGAAGGTGATGACGGCGCGTCCGGGCGAGAGGCGCATCTCGATCAGCCGCTCCACGGCGGGATCATCGTCGCGAATGCGCGCGGTCAGCCGCGTGCCCTTCAGGTCGCCATCCGCGACGATGGAGCAGTCGGCGGCCGTGGCCGGTCCTCGCGGCAGCCCTCCCGCCACGATGGAGATCGTCCAGCGCGGTCCTGCCCGCTCGATCCGCATCTCCCCGCGCGACGGCGCGCGGCGGATGTAGAGACCCGCGATCGTGGGCGGTCCGGCGGATGCCTGCTCGCAGGCCGCGATCATCGCCAAGGCCGCGATCATCGCCAGGGCCGCGAGCGGCGGCAGCCGAGACCTCATCGGGCGCTCCATCCGGGCCGCGTGCCGCCGCCTCGACGGGCCGTTCCGCGCTCGCCGGGACCGACCATGGCTCGCGGAGACCTCCGGGATCGCGTCGGCTTCACCGCGCGCCCGGAGGAGGACACGCGCCGCCGCCGCCCGTCAAGTCGCCGCGCCGACGGGGCGACCCGCGGGGGCCTTCCCGCTCACCCGTGCTCCGCGCCGCGGACGTCCCGCCGGCGGCCGCGGGATCCCTCCCCCGCGCCCGATGTCGATCGCCCGGGCTCTGCTCGGGAACCTCGACCTTTATCAGGTGTTGACGGTCCGCCTGTTGGGACTCGACCCGCGGCTTGCCTGAACGCGCGGCCCTTCCGCTCGGGCGGCACGCGGATGCACTTGGGGGCGAAGATGCGCGCCGTCCTGTTTGCGCTTGCCGTCATCTTTCTCGTGCAGGATCGCGGCGCCGCAGCTGAGATCAGTCAGGATGGGATCTTCAGCAAGGAATTCATCGCATTCTTCTTCGAGATCCGACGCTACAACAATTTTACTTCGGAACCGTCCGCCGAGACCGCGAACCAGCCCGACGGCGCGCGCCCGCCGTCCGGCGCGGAGGCCCGGTCGGTCTTCGACGTCTGCGACGACTACGACCTCGACAAGCTCCGGTACTACATCCTCAACCGGGACCGGAAGTACATAGACCGCTTCAATCTCGCCAGCGATCCTGACGACCTGACCTACCGGGACTATTCCATCTCGTACGTGAAGAGGATTATCAGCAGAATCAACAAGCTGACCCACCAGAAGGTGCGCAAGGGGGGTGCGGCGATCGCCTACATCCGGCTCGACACGGAGGGCGTGATCGTCGAGGCGCGCGTCACGGATTTTCTGGGTGACCCGGCGGCCGTCAAGGAGGCTTACGCCGTCGTGACTCCCGGCAGGAAGCTGGGGGAGCCGCCGTCCTTCGTGGACCGGGACAGCCTGCGCTTCACCGTGCCGATCGTGTTCGTGCAGTAGGTCCCTCGCGGGATTCCCCGCTGACCGCGGACGCCGCGCCGATCGCGCGGGTCATCCGAGGCGCCCCTCCCCGCCCGACTGTGATCCGGCTCACAGTACGGCGGCGGCCGGGCGCCGATAACGGATCTCGACCGCATCGGTCGTCACGGAGATCCGAGATGACTCCCTCGAAGGCAGCAAATCTCAAGAACATCGTGTCACGTCCGACGCCGGTGGGGACGGAGGACGACGACCAGGACGCCGTGTTGCTGGCGGATGACGCGCGCCGCGGGCCGGCCGGCCTCGGCACCTCGCCGACCACGCTGGCCCTGGTCGCGACGTTCGGCAACGGGACGGCGACGGTCTTCGGGGACAGTCTCGACAACACCGTCACGCTGAGCCGGAACGCGGCCGGCCAGATCCTCGTCAACGGCGGAGCCGTGCCGATCACCGGCGGCACCGCGACGGTCGCCAATACCGGCCTGATCCAGGTCTTCGGTCAGGGCGGGAACGACGTCCTGACCCTGAACGAGGCCAACGGCGCGCTCCCGCGGGCGAACCTGTTCGGCGGGGCCGGCAACGACGTGATGACCGGCGGCTCGGGCAACGACATGCTCTTCGGTCAGGCGGGCAACGACACGCTGCTCGGCAAGGGCGGGGCGGACTTGCTGTTCGGCGGCGCCGGCAACGACGTGCTGACCGGCGGCGACGGCGACGACCAGGTCTTCGGCGAGGCCGGCGACGACCGCATGATCTGGAATCCCGGCGACGACACCGACCTGTTCGAGGGCGGCGACGGCACCGACACCGCGGAGGTCAACGGCGGCAACGGCGCCGAGACCTTCGCGCTGACGGCGAACGGCACGCGGGTGCGCTTCGACCGGCTGGATCCGGCGCCCTTCTCCCTCGATATCGGGACGACCGAGCGGATCGTCGTCAACATGAACGGGGGGGACGACCGCTTCAGCGCGACCGGGAACCTCGCCGCGCTGATCGGCGTGACGGTCGACGGGGGCTCCGGGAACGACACCATCCTCGGCAGCAACGGCGGCGACCTGTTGCTCGGCGGCGACGGCAACGACGTCGTCGACGGTCAGCAGGGCAGCGACGTCGCCATGCTGGGCGCGGGCGACGACACCTTCCAGTGGGACCCGGGCGACGGCAGCGACGTGGTCGAGGGGCAGGCCGGCAGCGACACCCTGCTCTTCAACGGCGCGAACATCGCCGAGACCATCGACCTAGCGGCCAATGGCGGGCGGGCAGTGCTGCGGCGCGACATCGCCAGCGTGACGATGGACCTCAACGACGTCGAGACGGTCGACGTGAGGGCGCTGGGAGGGGCGGACCGGATCACCGTCGACGACCTGTCGGGCACCGACGTGACGCGGGTCGTCCTGAACCTCGCGGGCGCCGGGGGCGGCGGCGACGGGCAGGCGGACACGGTCGTGATCAACGGCACCGCCGGCGACGACGTGATTCAGCTGATCGCCGGCAGCGACGGGATCCGGGTGCTCGGCCTCGCGGCGGAGATCGACATCGTCGGCTTCGACCCGAGCGACCGCCTCCTGATCAACGGGCTGGGCGGGGACGACGTGATCGAGGCGTCGGGCCTGACGGCCACCGGCATGCTGCTGACCGCGGATGGCGGCGCGGGCAACGACGTCCTGATCGGCGGCCCCGGCCCCGACACGCTCCTCGGGGGCGAGGGCGACGACGTGCTGATCGGGGGACCGGGCCTCGACGTCCTCGACGGCGGGCTCGGCAGCAACGTCGTGATCTCCTGAGCGTCACCCGACGCGGCGGGCGCCGGCCGGCGCATCATGCCGCGACGCGAGCCGGCGAGGAATCGCCCCTGCCTCGAATTGACAGGATCGGATCAGATCGATGCGACACTTCCCTTCGACACCTCCCCGTCATCGGTGCGACCGGCGGCCTGTGGCGGGGCGAGGTCGCCTTCGGCGACGGGAGCCGGAGCTTAGGGCCCCGTGGTTCAAGACGGACCCGGACCCGCGGGGCCACGGCCTCGACGGGATCGCCGCCGACCAGCGGGAGGTGCGCATCACGATCGTCATCCCGTCGGGCGACCGCGCGCTCCGTCAGTGGCTCACGTTCACTCGGACACCGCGCAGCCGCCGGGCCGCCGCGTGCATTGAGCAACTCATCCGACCGGGCGGCCAGCGCGAGGGAGAAACGTGGAGCGTCTCCCCGCACCAGATCCCGCCGACCGAGTTCCGCGCCATCGAGGTCCGTCGGCCCGACGGGAGCGACACGCGGATCGAGCCTGGCGACCTCGCGGCCATGGTGCCGCACGAGGGACTGGAAGAGGAGGTCCGCGCGGAGTTCCGCGACATGCGCACCCGCACGCGCTTCCGGGCCGCCTCACCGGCCTTGGCCTTCCCGGCCCGCCGCTCGATATCCCGGCGGCGGTAGCGGGGCCCGAGTTCCGCGGCGTCGCGGGGCGGCTCCTCGAGACAGGGGGCCGCCCCGCGCGGCATTTGGGCGAATCGCGGCGCCGGGACGGGGATCGGCCGGGGCGACGGCTTCACGATTCTCCCCGTTGCCCGGCGGGCGAACCGCCGGACGTGCGCGCCGCACTGGGTGGTCATGACCGTCGATGCCCGCGCCCCAGAGGCCGCGAACCAGCGGGTTGGCTGCCCTCGTGGAGCGACTCGACCTTGGCCTGGAGCAGCAGCTTGCGACCCGACTCGGACCTTCGATTCGTCCTCGCTCGACCCGAGCTTCGGACGCCACTCGGACCTTCCAGCGGTGCTCGCGCAACCCAGGCTATTGACCCCTTCCGGACATTCGTAGCGCGTGTCGGGAATGTCCGGTTGCGGGTGCTTTCCGGAATGGCGGTCTCCCGATCCACTTGTCTCACATGCCCACGTCCCGGGCGCTCCCGCGTCGGGCGCACCAGCGGGACCGTGCCCCCGCGAAGCTCGGCCGTGCGCAGACGGGCGGGATCCCGGTCTCTATCAGGGCATGACCCTGCAGCCGTTGTCGTCGGCCCTCCTCGGCGCCGCGGCGGGAGGTTTCGCCTTGATCGATGCAGTCAGCAACCTTGTTTCCCGACCTCGCTCCGGGAGGTGGATCGAGGATGCGACGGCGAGCACCGATCTGGCGCTGTCCGTTATCCCGATAAGCGTTGTGCTCGGTGCGAATTTGGTGCTCACCATGCCTTCCCGTCTGTGGATCGTTGGGGTTCGACATGACTGCCATGGCGGCATCGCCGGCCGAAGCCGAGACGGTGATCAGCGAGTTCCTCAACCGGTGCGGGCTGGTGACGCTCGGCGAGCCGACGCGGCTGGTGCCGCTCACCGGTGGGGTCGCGTCGGACATCTTTCGGGTGGAGGTCGGCGAGCGCACCTTCGTCGTCAAAAAGGCGCTGGCGCGCCTGCGCGTCGCGCAGGAATGGAATGCCCCCGTCTCGCGCAATAAGAGCGAGGTGGGCTGGTTCATCGAGGCACGGCGCGCCGTCCCGCACGCCGTGCCGGACATCATCGCGCACGACCCTGACTTGGGCGTGTTCGCGATGACCTACCTGGATCCCGCTCGCCATCCGATCTGGAAGGACGAGCTCCGCGATGGCCGGGCGAGGCCCGCCTTCGCGTCGGCGGTTGGCCAAACCATCGCCACCATCCACAACGCGACGGCTCATTCGGCCGAAGCGGCGCGTCGCTTTGCCAATGACGAGACGTTCCACGCCATCCGCCTCGAACCCTACCTCGAGGCAACAGCGAGGCGCCACGGCGACCTCGCGGAGGAGCTCTTCGCCCTCTCTCGGGCGACGATCCAGAGCAAGGTCGTCATGGTGCATGGCGACGTCAGCCCGAAGAACATCCTTGCCGGTCCGGCCGGACCCGTGCTGCTCGATGCCGAATGTGCGTGGTACGGCGAGCCGGCCTTCGACCTGGCATTCTGCCTCAACCATCTCCTCCTCAAGTGCGTCTGGAAGAGGCCGCACGCGACGGACTACCTGGCCTGCTTCGATGCGCTCGCGTCGTCCTATCTCTCCCGCGTGTGCTGGGAGGCGCCCGAGAGCGTGGAGGTGCGGGCAGCCCGCCTTCTGCCGGCGCTGTTCCTGGGCCGCATCGATGGAAAGTCGCCCGCGGAGTACATCACGGCGGAGGCTGACCGCGAGCTCGTCAGGCGCGTGGCCCGTCATCTGATCGTGAGCCGCCCGCGGCAGCTCTCACAGATCCGGCAAGACTGGGCGAGGGAGGTCCTGAATTGACCAGCATGACCATCACGTCCGTGCACGGACGCCGCCTGTGGGACTCCCGCGGTCGCCCTACTGTCGAGGTGGAGGTCACGGTGGGCGGCCACGCGGTCGGCCGCGCCATCGCGCCGGCGGGAGCGTCCACCGGCTCGGGCGAAGCGATCGACCTGCGTGACGGGGGCGAGGCATTCGGTGGCCTCGACGTGCGCCGGGCGATCGGCAACGTGAACGGGCCGATCGCCCGGGCGCTCGTGGGAATGGACGCGAGCGATCCTCCGGCGATCGATGCGGCGATGATCGCGCTCGACGGCACGCCCGACAAGTCCCGGCTGGGCGGCAACGCCACCGTGGCGACATCCATGGCCGTGCTGCACGCGCGGGCCCGTGCCGTCGGGCTTCCGGTCTGGAAGCTGCTGGCCGGGTCTCGGCAGGTGCGCATCCCCCTTCCGGAGATCCAGATCTTCGGCGGCGGGGCGCACGCCGAGAGGCGCGTCGACATTCAGGACTTCATGGTGATGTGCCCTGGTGCCGGGTCCTTCGCCGAGGCGCTGGACTGGACTGCGGAGATCTATCGCGCAGCCGGTGCGTTGATGCGGAGGGCCGGCAAGCTTCAGGGCGTCGCCGACGAGGGCGGGTACTGGCCCGTTTTCGCGTCCAACGAGGAGGCCCTGGATACCCTCATGCTCGCGCTCGAGGCTGCGGGCTTCAGGCCGGGCGCCGACGTGGCGATCTCGCTGGATGTCGCGGCCTCGGAGTTCGGTCGGGCCGGAGCCTATGTCCTGGCTCTCGACGGCCGGACGCTGGATACGGCCGGGATGATCGACATGCTCGGGAGCTGGCTCGATGCCTACCCGATCGTGTCCATTGAGGATCCGGTGGCCGAGGACGACGTCGACGGGTTCAAGGCGTTCACGGCGAGCTATGGCCGGCACTGTCAGATCATCGGCGATGACTTCTTCGTCACCGATGCGAAGCGCGTGACACGCGCAGCTGGCGATCGTTCGGCCAATGCGGTGCTGATCAAGCCGAACCAAGCGGGCACCCTCGCCGAGACCCACGCGGCCCTCCTCGCTGCGAAGGAGGCGGGTTTCGGCACCATCGTGTCGGCCCGCTCGGGCGAGACGGAAGATACGACCATCGCCCATCTGGCTGTCGGCTGGGATGCCGGCCAGCTCAAGGTCGGTTCGTTCTCCCGGTCGGAGCGAATGGCCAAGTGGAACGAGGTGCTTCGCATCGAGGAGTGCTTGGGGGACGATGCGGTCTTCGCGGGCTGGTCGGCACTGCCGTTCAAGGAGGCTGCGCCATCGTCCTGAGCGCGGCCGGCGGTTGCCGGATGATTTTCCCGATGCTGACGACGGCCGATAGAAGAGATCGAAAGACAAGAAGGGCCTGACCAGCGCCGCGACCGCCGGGAGCATGCGATCGGCACGCCAGAGCATTTTCCGACGAAGTGGATGCCGGTTCGTCGCGGACAATGCGGCAAGATCAAAGATCGAGAGCGGCACCCGGTTGCAACGTGATCGGGTGCCGCTCTAGACGGCGCCGCCGCATACCGAGCGGCGTCTTGTCTGCCGATCGCGAGTTCATCGCGTTGATAGGCCGCCCTGGCGGACCGACCGCGGAGAGGTGATCGATATTGTCGGCAAAGCGTGACCGAAATGACTGCAGGACCGTCGACCTGGCCGATCGATCCGAACGGGGTGAGCTATCCGCCGCCGCCCTGGCACCTTCAGGGGACAGCTTTCGTCTCGCTGTGGCGGGTCGAAGCGTCCCGCCTGCCGGCAGGTTGGTTGGCGCGGGACGTGCGGCCGGTGATCATGATGGGCCGCGCGCTCCTTGGAACGGCCTTCGCGGTGTACGAACCGACCGGTGTTCTGGCCTACAACGAGGCAATGGCCGCGATTCAGGTCGGGTACGGTTGGCAACTCGCGCTGAGCGTGCCCGAGATCTGGGTCGATCACCCAGCCTCGATCGCGGGAGCGCGCGCGATGTGGAGCATCCCCAAGCAGGAAGCCGTGTTCCGGGTTCGGAGGAGTGTCAGTCCTGGAGCCGTAAGTTTTGAGGCAAGGGTAACGGCGGGTGCAGAGCGGGAACTCGCGAAGCTCGTGTTTAGGAACCGAATCGCGATACCGGGCCGTTGGCCGCTGCGGATGACAATCGTGCAGCGGTCATTACGTCACGAAGATCACGAGGATATTCGCGTGACCAAAGCTTTGATACGGGCGAGCGTGTCGTTTGGAGCCGCAACGTGGAGCTTTGCTCGCGGCGGCCCGCTCGATTTCCTGAGCGGATCCATCCCTCTCGTGAACTTTCGGCTATCCCGGATGGCACTCCGAATTGGACGATCTTGACGCGCAGCGGACCCAAAGAAGCGGCCCATCTGAGGTCTGCTTCACGGTTCGAAGCAGACGCAGACCGTCCCCGAATGACATCGCGTCGCCAGGGACGATCCGTGTGGGGAGGTTAGGCGCCGAACAGCGGCCGCTTTCCGTTCACCCCCGTTCGACCGGCGCACCCGCCTTCTCCAGCGCAGAGAAGCCGCCAGCGACGTGAGCCACCCGACCCAGCCCCATGGTCTTGAGCGTCTGGGCGGCCAGGGCCGAGCGGCTCCCTGATCCACAATAGAGGACCAGCCGCCTGCCACCCCCGAGTTCGGCCTTATGGGTCGGGCTTGCCGGATCGGCCTGGAATTCCAGAAAGCCGCGCGGCACGTGAACCGCGCCTGCGATCTTGCCGCTCTTGGCCACCTCCTCGCCCTCGCGCACGTCGACGAACACCGTGTCCGGCTGCCCGAGGCGCGCCAGCGCCTCCTCGGCCGACAGAGTCTCCACCTCGCGGTTGGCCTCAGCCACCAAGTCCTTCGCGCTCTTCGTGGTCATGGTCACCTCCGTCACTCGCCCCAAGCCGCGCCGTCGAGCGCATTCAGCGGGATCTTCAGGTAGCGCCTCCCGTTCGCCTCGGGTTCCGGCAGCCGGCCGCCCCGGATATTCACCTGCAGCGAATGCAGGATGAGCTTGGGCATCGGCAGCTCGCGATCGCGCGCCTCGCGCATCCGCACGAACGCCTCCTCGGTCCCGGTCTCCGTCAGATGCGTGTTCTCGGCCCGCTGCCGGGCGACCGTGCTCTCCCAGGCGGCCTCGCGCCCACCCGGGCGGTAGTCGTGCCCGGTGAACAGCCGCGTCTCGTCCGGAAGCGCCATGATGCGCTGGATGCTGCGCCAGAGCGCGTGCGCGTTGCCGCCAGGGAAGTCGGCCCGCGCCGAGCCGCTGTCCGGCATGAACAAGGTGTCGTGGATGAAGGCGGCATCCCCCACCCGGTAGGCGATGGAGGCCAGGGTGTGGCCCGGCGTGAACATCACCTCGACGTCCAGGGTGCCGATCCGGAAGTGCTCGCCGTCGGCGAACAGGCGCGACCACTGCGAGCCGTCCGTCCGAAACCCGTCGGGCAGGTTGTAGAGTCCCTTCCAGAGCCGCTGCACCTCGACGACCTTCTCGCCGATGGCGGTCGGGACCCCCGTCCTGTCGTGCAGGTAGCCCGCCGCCGAGAAGTGGTCGGCGTGCGGGTGCGTGTCGAGGATCCACTCCAGCGCGTAGCCTTCGCGCTCGATATGGGCGAGCAGGGTGTCGGCGGAACGGGTGGCGGTCGCGCCGGACTTCGGGTCGAAGTCGAGCACCGGGTCGATGATGGCGCAGCGCGTCGTCTCGGGGTCCGCGACGACGTACTGGATGCTGCCGGTCGGCGCGTCGTGGAAGCCCGTCACGATGGGACGCCCGCGCAAGGGCGCGGTGGTCTGGTCCGACATGGATCTCCTCCTTCCGGGTTCAGGTCGCCGCGCCGAGGAGCGGCAGGCCCCCGCGGGCGACGATGGAGAGGCCGACCAGGATGACGAGGCCGGCGAAGGTGAGGGTCAGGGCGCGCTTGTGCCCGGCGAGGCGCTTGCCGAGGCGGGCGCCGACGAGGCCGCCGAGCACGCCGCCCAGGATGAACAGGCCGGCCAGCGGCCAGTCGATCAGGCCGGAGGCGGCGTAACTCGCCGCGGTGGCGGCCCCGAAGGCGCTGACCGCCACCAGCGAGGTGCCGATGGCCATCGGCAGCGGCATGGACGTCGCCAGCATCAGCCCCGGCACGATCAGGAAACCCCCGCCGATGCCGAAGAAGCCGGAGAACAGGCCCACCGAGAACCCGATCCCGAGCAGCCAGGGCAGGAGCACCGGGGCGCTCCGCCTGGTCAGGCGCACGTCCGGATCGCCCTCGCCGCGCCGCTTGCGCAGCATCAGGCCCCCGACGACGAGCATCACCACCCCGAACAGCGCCAGCAGACTCTGTCCGTCGACCGCCTTGGCCGAGGCCGAGCCGGCGAGCGCACCGAGAATGCCGGCGAGCGAGAACGCCGCCGCGCACCGCCACTTCACGTTCCCGGCCCGCCATTGCGGGACGAGGTTGCCGGCCGCGCTGACCGAGACCGCCAGGGCGCTGGTGCCGATGGCCACGTGGGGCGAGCTCACCCCGACCACGTCGGTCAGGAGCGGGACCGCGAGGATCGAGCCACCCCCGCCGACGAGGCCGAGGATCACGCCGACGACCCCGCCCGAGCCGGTCGCGAGGCCGGATGTCAGCAAGCCGGGCATCACGCGTCAGCTCCCTGCACCGCCGCCGGCTTCGAGCCCGCCGAGGGAACGAGGCGGACCAGCAGCATGCCGATGACCATGGCGGCGACGAAAGTCGCGGCGGGGCCCGGCACGACCGTCAGGATGGTCAGAGCGGGCCCGGGGCACAGGCCGGCCAAGCCCCAGCCGAGGCCGAAGACCGCGGCGCCGGCGATCAGGCGCGGGTCGAGATCGCGCCGGGTCGGGATCGCCAGCTGCGATTCCAGCACCGGCCGGCCGCGGCGCCTCGCGACCCAGTCGCCGGCGGCAGAGACCGCGACGGCGCCCGCCATGACGAGGGCGAGGCTCGGGTCCCAGCGTCCGGTCACGTCGAGGAAGGCGAGGACCTTGGCCGGGTTGGCCATGCCGGAGACGAGCAGGCCGAACCCGAACAGCAGGCCGGCGGCGCATGCGGAAGCGATCTTGGCCATGCTCAGCCTCCGAGCAGGCGGCGGGCGACGAGGACGGTCAGGATGGCGACGGCCATGAAGATGCCGGTCGCGACGAGGGAGCGGGGCGAGCCGCGACCGATGCCGCAGACGCCGTGGCCGCTCGTGCAGCCCGCCCCGAGGCGCGCGCCGAACCCGACGAGCAGGCCCGCGAGCACGAGGAGCGGGAACGAGGCGTCGACCGTCACCGGCGGCAGGCTTCCTCCCAGGCAGGCGTAGACCAGCGGTGCGAGGACGAGGCCGGCCAGGAAGGCGACCCGCCACCCGGTCTCGCGCGAGGGTGGGGCGAGCAGCCCGCCGAGGATGCCGCTGATGCCGGCGATGCGTCCGTTGAGGAGCAGGAACAGGGCCGCGGAAGCCCCGATCATGACGCCGCCGAAGGAGGCGCCGAGTGGCGTGAAGCCGTTCATGGTAATCACTCCAGGGCCGCGGCAGGGGCAAACCGGCGGGCGGCGCCCGATCCTTGCGCCGCCTCCGGGGTTGTCATGGACCGGGTGCCCCCGCACCCCGTCGCATCACATTAGATGATGCTTAATTAGTGAAATCTAATTTAACGTCAAGAGGGAGACGGCCGATGATCCCCGGCACCGTGGAGCGGGTCCCGCTTCACACAGGCGCGCGCGACAACCGGCGCATCGCTACCGACCTCGAAGCGAGCGTCCGCTGGCATGCCGAGCACCCGCAGGCGATCGGTCACCGATTGCGTGAGCTCGACGCGGAGTGGGACATCGAGCGGACGCTGGAGGCCAATGCCGCGACGCTGGCGCTCACCGGAACCGTCCTCGGCATGACCGCCGACCGGCGCTGGCTCGCCCTGCCGCTGGCAGTGACGGCGTTCCTGCTCCAGCACGCCGTCCAGGGCTGGTGCCCGCCCTTGCCGGTGCTACGGCGGCTCGGCTTCCGCACGGCCCGCGAGATCGAGGTCGAGCGCAACGCCCTGAAGGCCCTCCGGGGCGATTTCGGCCCCATCGGACCGGGCCCGGGCGACCACGACACCCGGGCGAGTCACGCGCTCATGGCGGCCAGGCTCTGATGGTCGGACGCCGGAACGGCTTCGCCTTCCGCCCGCGCTAAGGGTGGACGTACGCGAACCCGATGCCCTGCAGGCGCGCCAACTCGGCGACGCCGCTCGGCGCAACGACGTCCTCTCTCACGCCGTCGCGCGCGCCACGGTCGAGGCGGTCGAGCCGTGGATGATCGAGGCCGTCGTCCAAGGTGGGACCGGCGGATGCGCTGCTTCCGAGGCTGCCTGTCGCCTCCGGCGTGGCTTGGCGCGCGGCGTGAGCGGTGCCTCTCGAGCCGAGCACCACGACCTTCGTGCCCGTGGGCACGCGCCGGTGCAGGTCGATCACGTCCTGGTTCAGCATGCGGATGCACCCTGAGGAGACCGCCTCGCCGATGCTCCACGGCTCCGTCGTGCCGTGGATGCGGTAGAGCGTGTCCTTGCCGTCCTTGAACAGGTAGAGCGCCCGGGCCCCGAGCGGGTTCCTCTCCCCGCCCGGCATGCCGCCAGCCCAGCGCCCGTTGCGTGTCGGGTCCCGCCGGATCATGTCGGGCGTCGGCGTCCATCGCGGCCACGATGCCTTGCGGGCCACCGTCGCCTCGCCGGTGAACTCGAAGCCGGCCTTGCCGACGCCCACCCCGTAGCGCATCGCCTTGCCGCCCTCCATGACGAGGTAGAGGAAGCGCCCGTAGGGGTCGACCACGAGTGTGCCGGGCCGCTCCTTCGTCGGGTCGTCGACCACCTGGCGAACGTCGCGGGCCTTGAGATCGCGCGGGTCGACCGCCTCGACCGGGAACGGCTCGTCCGTGATGGCCGCGTACCGGCGTAGAGCATCCGGCGCGATCTGCGGCCGGGCCTGCGCGACCGGGGCCGGCGCGCCCATCGAGGCCGTGCAGGCGCCGAGCGCCGAGGCGAGCGCGATCAGCGCCGGGAGACGCGGAACCCGCCGCATCATGGGCGGCCCTTGGCGCGCGCCTGGGTCGCCGCCTCTTTGAAGCCGTCGTAGTCGAGCGCCGCGGCGACCTTCAGCGGGCCGATCAGGAAGACGGGCGTGCCCTGCAGGCCGAGGGCGTCGGCCTGGTCGAGGTTGCGCTGGAGCAGAGCCGCCATCTCACCCTGGCGGGCCTTCCGGTCCTCCTCCAGGCGGGCCATGTCGACACCTGAGGCGGACACGACCTCCAGCATCCGCTCCTTCGGGATCTTGCGGCCCGGAATGGCCATGAGCGCGCGGTGCACCGCGTCGTAGCGACCCTGGTACTTCGCCGCGAGCGCGAGCTGAGCGCCGTAGACGGAGGCGTCGCCGAGGATCGGCCAATCCTTGTGGACGAGACGGATCCGGCCGTCCGATTTCACCAGCCGGATGAGGTCGGGCTCGGACTTCTTGCAGAAGGGACAATTGTAATCGAGGAAGGCGACGATGGTCAGGTCGCCCTTCGGGTTGCCCGAGACCGGCGCCTCGGGGTCGTTGAGGATGGCGTTCGCGTCGATGCCTTCGGCGACGGCTTGGGCGGCTCCTGGCGGTGACGACAGGACCGGCGCGAGCGCGACGGCGGGCAGAAGGGCGAGCAGGGTCCTGCGGTCCATGACGGTCTCCGTGGGTGTGTCGAGGGGGTGGCTCAGGCGCCGACGAGGGCGAGACCGCGCGTCAGGTCCTCGACCGTGAGCTCGCCCTCGGTGCGGGCCTCCCGGACCTCGGCGCCGTCGGGGCGCATCAGGATGAGCGTCGGCGGTCCGACGACCTGGAAGCGTTGCATCAGGGCGCGGGTGTCGGCGTCGTCGCGGGTGACGTCGGCCCGGATGACCCAGACGGCCTTGAGCCTCTCCCGGATGGCGGCATCGGCCAGGACCGTTCGCTCGTTCGTCCTGCAGACGGTGCACCAGTCGGCGGCGAACTCGACGAGCACCGGCTTACCCTCGCCGCGTGCGGCCCGCAGGGCGGTCTCGAATGCAGCGACGGAGGAAACCGTCCGGGCCTCGGCGGCGCGGCCCGCCCGCGCAGTGCCGAACCCGGCGAGCGGTCGCAGGGGGTCGGTCCCGCCCGCCGCGGCGCCGATGACGAGGGCGCAGCCGTAAGCGACGGCCACGATCCCCGCCGTCCTGCCCACGCGCGCCGGGATGCCGCTCGTGGCAATCGCCGCGACCGACAGCCCGAAGCCGATGGCGAGCGCGCCCCAGAGCAGGAGCGACAGCCCGTCCGGCAGCAGACGGGTGACCAGCGAGACCGCGAGCGCCAGGAAGACGAATCCGAAGGCGTGCTTGGCCCGCACCAGCCATGGGCCGGAGCGCGGCAGGATGCCGGCGCCGAAGGTGCCGACCAGCACCAGCGGTGCGCCCATCCCGAGGCCGAGGGCGAAGAGGGCCAGCGCGCCACGAAGGACGGAGCCGGTCTGGGCAACGGACAGGAGCGCGGCCGCAAGCGGCGGCGTCACGCAAGGCCCGACGACCAGGGCCGCGCTGAAGCCGAGCAGCGCGGCGCCGAGGACCGATCCTCCCTTCGCCGGCGACGCGGCGCCGGCACGGTCTCGCCACCAGCGCGGCGCCTGGATGTCGAACAGGCCGAACATCGACAGGGCGAGCGCGGCGAGGGCGGTGGCCATCAGCCCGAGGGCGACCGGCGTCTGAAGCGCAACCTGCAGGTTGCGCCCGAGCCAAGCTGCGGCGAGGCCGAGGCTGGCATAGGCCGCGGCCATCGCGAGGACGTAGCTGCCGGAGAGGACGAGGCCGCGCTCCGGCGTGAGCGCCTGGCCAGAGCGGACCAGCATCCCCGACAGGATGGGCACCATCGGCAGGACGCAGGGGGTGAATGCCAAGAGGATGCCGAGCCCGAACATGCCTGACAGGACGCCGATCAGGTTGCCGGTGAGGAGCGAGGCGGGGCCGCCGGGAGGGACGCCCGAGCGCGAGGCATTCGATGCGTGGATGGCAGGCATCGCAGCGCGCCCGGGCGCGGCACCGCCTCCACGCGGCGGCGCATCCGCGGCGCTCAGGGCAGCCAAGTCCACCCGCCGCGTGACCGGCGGGTAGCAGATGCCCTTGTCGGCGCAGCCCTGATAGGTGATCCGCACTTCGCGCGCGCCTGCGAGAGCCGCGCCCGGCACGATGGCCCCGGCCGAGCCATGATAAACCTCGGTGGGCCCGAAGTTCGGGTCGTCCTTGATCTCGCCCGGTTCCGTTGTGACCGGTAGCCACTGACCGCTCGGTGCGGCGGCGGCGATCCTGTCGCGATAGAGGTAGGTGCCGGGAGCAATGGTCCAACGCAGGTGGAGCGAGAGGTCCGCGTCGCGGGTCACCGCGAGGGAGAACGGCCCTTGCCGCGTGGCGGCGTCCTGGCACTGCCCCGGTGACCACAGCGACGAGCCCGCCCAGACCACGAGAGCGAGGACAAGGTGCGCGAGAACGTTCGGCATGAGCGGCGGGGTCCGGGTTCGGATCGGTCCGTCGCGGGTCGGACACGCAGCTTAAGCCAGCCTTAAGCCAGGCCTGGAGGATGCCGGGCCGGCAAGGGAGACACGCATGCGAATCCTCGTCGTCGAGGACGATCCCATCCTCTCGGACGGCTTGCGGGCCGGGCTCGCCCTGAGCGGGGCGGCCGTCGACTGCGTCGCGACCTGCGCGGACGCCGATGCCGCACTCACGGCAAGTCAGTTCGGGGCTGTCATTCTCGACCTGATGCTGCCGGACGGCTCGGGCCTCGACGTCTTGCGCGGCCTGCGCGGCCGGGGCGACCGGACGCCCGTCGTCCTGCTGACGGCCCGCGACGCCGTGGCCGACCGGATCGCCGGGCTCGACGGGGGCGCCGACGACTATCTCGGCAAGCCCTTCGACCTCGACGAGCTCTCGGCCCGCATCCGTGCGGTCGTCCGGCGCGCCTCAGGGCGGGCCGCCGCCGGCTTGGAGCACGGCGGCATCCGGCTCGACCCCGGCAGCCTGACCGTCACGGTCGACGGGGCGCCGGTCACCGTGTCCCGGCGCGAGTTCATGGTGCTCGCCGCGCTGATGGAACGCCCGAGCGTGCTGCGCTCGAAGGCCGAGCTGGAGGAGCGCCTCTACGGCTGGCAGGAAGAGGTTGAGAGCAACGCGGTCGAGGTGCACGTCCACAACCTGCGCACCAAGATCGGCAAGCACGCCATCGAGACGGTGCGCGGCCTCGGCTACCGCATGAGGGCGCCCGCATGAGGTCGCTGCGCGTCAGGCTCTTCGCCATCCTCCTCCTCGCCACCGGCCTGATCTGGCTCAGCGCGGTTGCCTGGATCTACCTGGGCTCGAGGCGCGAGGTGGAGCAGGTCCTCGACAATCGCCTCCAGGAAGCCGCGCGCATGGTCAGCTCCCTGGTCGGCGCGGTCGGCGGCACGGGCGCGGACGGGACGCCGCGCACCTTCCCGGCGCCGACGGCCTACGAGCGGCAGCTCTCCTGCCAGATCTGGTCCCTCGACGGGCGCATGGTCGCGCGGTCGAGCGGAGCCCCGGAGCGGCGCCTGACCGATGCGCCGGCCGGCTTCTCGGAGCGCGAGGTCGACGGCGAAACCTGGCGGGTGTTCACGGTGGAGGATGGCGAGAAGGGCGTGCGCGTCATGGTCGGCGACCGCCTCGGCCTGCGCGAACGCCTCGTCACCGACCTCATCATGGGTCTGATCACCCCCGCGCTCCTCGTCGTGCCTCTGCTCGGCATGTTGATCTGGGCGAGCCTCGGACGGGGCCTGCGCCCCTTGCGGCTGATGGCCCGGAACCTCGCGGCTCGCGACGCCGACGACATGAGCGCCATCGACGCGGGCCAGGCCCCGACGGAGGTCCGCCCTCTGGCCGACGCCCTCAACGGGCTGTTCCTCAAGGTCGAGGCGGCGCGCCGGCACGAACGGGAGGTGACGGCGTTCGCCGCGCACGAGCTGCGCACCCCGCTCGCCGGCCTGAAGACTCAGGCCCAGGTCGCCATGGCCGCAACGGACCCGGAGGTCGCGAAAGCCGCGCTGCACCAGATTCTCGCGGCCGTGGACCGCACGACGCGCCTCGTCCGCCAGCTCCTCGACACCGCCCGGCTCGACGCCTCGGGGGAAACCCGGCCTCTGACGGAGGTCGATGTGGGTGCGCTGGTGGCCGAGACCGTGGAAGGTCTGCGAGCACCTCCCGGCATCCGGACCGTGGTTGACCCCGGGCTGCGTGGCTACACGATGTGGGCCGACCCGGAGAGCCTGCGTCTCGCCGTCCGAAACCTGCACGAGAACGCCGTGCAGCACATGCAGGCCGGGCTGGTGGAATGGGCCGCGCGGCCGGGCGGCGGGGGCGTCGTCGTGCGCGACGAGGGACCCGGCATCCCCGAGGAGGAGTTGCCGCACGCCATGAAGCGCTTCTTTCGCGGCCGCCACAAGAGCGCGACGGGAAGCGGGCTCGGCCTGGCCATCGCAGAGATGGCATCCCGCCGGAGCGGGTTGAGCCTGCGCCTCCGCAATCGACCGGACCGGCAGGGGCTGGAGGCGGAGATCGTCCGGGGCTGATCACGCCCCGGGCACTCGCTCGGCAACGCGCTCTTGCAGGTTCGGGCGGACCACCTCAAACGACATCCGGTTGATTGCTTCGCCATCCCGAAGGGATCAAGCGGATGTGGTATGACACGCCCGATCCGGTCTCGGCGGCTTCAGAAATCCAGCTTGTCCCGCACCGCCTCGATGCCGGCGGCGGCGCAGGCATCGTCCTTGTCGCCCCCCGGCGCGCCGGAGACCCCGACCGCGCCGACGATGCCCCCGCCCGCCTCGATGGGCAGGCCGCCGGCCATGGCGACCACGTTCGGCAATCGTCCGAGCCCGGCATCGAGGCGCTTCGTCTCGATGCCCTTGGCGAACTCCGCCGTGGAGCTGCGAAAACTCAACGCGGTGTAGGCCTTGGACGAGGCCGTGGTCGCCGCGGGCAGGCCGGCGAAGCGGTCGCGCAGCAGCACGAGGGGTGCGCCGAACCGGTCCATCACCACGATCGCGACCTGAAGCCCGTCCTCTCGGCACCTCCTCAAGGCCGCCTGGGCGATCTCGAAGGCGATGTCGGGCGAGACCGACTTGTAGGTGACGAGGGCCTCCTCCGCGGCGGCCGGGCGGGCGAGGAACACGCTCGCGAAGGCGACGAAGACCGCGCGCCGGATGATCGCCTTACGGCCGCACATAGCTCCACCCCTGCTCCTGCCGCTCCATGATCTGCACCACTCCGGAGGGCACGATCGTCGCCTGCGGCAGCAGCGTGATCGGGTGCCCCTCGGCTCTCTCCATGGCGGTCTTCGTGTTGTTGCAGGCCGAGAACTGGACCTTCGCCGGGAAGCCGTAATCGGCGAAATGCGCGATCCGGTCGGCCACCGTCGATTTGTCGGCCCGGTACATGGCGAGGCCCGGTCCGAAGGCGACGATGTCGATCTCCACCTGTTCGTTCTTGGCGCGGTAGTGGTCGACGACGTTGGTGGCGTTGTTGAGCGTGAGGTTCATCGTGGCCGGATCGGCCGTGTCCACCTGGAACACGACGCGATGCCCCCCGCGTCCCTCGGCGGCCGAGACCGGGGCGGCGGCGAGCCCGGCCAGCAGGAACAGGATCAGGCGTCGAGCGGGCTGTCGCATGGCGGATCCCCGATCAGGGCCGGACCAGGATGTACCCGGCCTCGGCGAGCGTCATGAGTTGCACCACCCCGGCCTCGACCGGGATGGCGTGCGGATTGAGCGCCGGCCGCTGCCCGGTCGCACGGGCGACAGTCTCGACGGTGTTCATGCAGATGTCGAAGCGCACGCCCTGCGAGACGAGGCTGTCGACGCCGGCCCGGTGCGGGCTCTCCGCCCGCAGGATGTCGATGCCGGGTCCGAAGGCGACGACCTCGATGGCGACCTTGTCCGGTCCGTAGGCCTTGAGCACGTTGTTGGCGACGCTGAGCACGAGATCCTGCCGATGCGGCTCGCGCTCGGAGAGCTGGAGGGCGAGGCGATGCTCGGCGAAGGCCGATACCTCCGGCGCCGGGCCGCCACCGACGGTCCCGGCCGCCTGCGCGGCGACCGGGGCCAGGGCCGCGCCGAGCAGCAGCCTGCGCGGGAGGCCGAACCGGCTCACGCCGCTTTGCCGTAGCCGGGATTGTCCGCCACGCCTCCGACCTCGACCGGCTTGTCGGCGGACAGGGTGGCCTTGCCCGAGCGACCGAGATGAGCCTCCAGCACCTCCCAGACCGGCTTGCCCTCCTGCGGGTTCACCGAGGCCCAGCCCGCCACCTTGTAGGTCTTGGCCGGATCGAGGGGGCCGCCCCCGGTGAGGGTGAGGTTCGAGAGGCGCTTGCCGCTCTCGGCCCCAGGCTCGCAGCGGTAGCTCAGGCCGCCGACGCGGACCATGTCGCCGCCCTGCTGGTAGTACGGGTCCGGGTTGAAGAGGTTGTCGCAGATATCCTCCATGATCGAATGGATCTGCGCGCCGGTCATCGGCTGGACGTAGACCTCCGAATAGGTCGTCGCGGTCTGCGCCAGCAGGTCGGCCGCCGTGATGTCGCCGCCGGCGAGCGTCGTCGTGCCCCAGCGAAAGCCCGGCGACAGGGAGATCTGCGCGTCGAGCTGCGCCCGCAGGGCATCGCAGAGCAGGTGGTCCATCGTGCCGGTGAAATTGCCCCGGCGGTAGAGCATGTCCCCGGCGGTGGCGAGGCGCCGCCCAAACGCGGCCGCGTGCGGGGCTTCGAGGGAGGTGATCAACGCCTCCATCTCGGCATCGGGCTTCAGGAGGTCGGCGAAGACCGGGAGCAGGCGGTAGCGGATGCCCCGCAGGGAGCCCGGGGCGAGGTCGAGATCGACCACCGCCAGGAACTTGCCGTTGGAGCCGGCATTCGAGACCAGCGTCTTGCCCCGGGAATTCGTCACCGCGACGGGCTCGGGCACCGCGTCGTGGGTGTGGCCGCCGAGGATCAGGTCGATGCCGGAGACCCGGCTCGCCAGCTTCAGATCGACATCCATGCCGTTGTGAGAGAGCAGCACCACGGCATCGACCTTCTCCTTCGTCCGCAGGTCGTCCACCAGGGTTTGGAGTTCGGCGTCGCGGATGCCGAAGGTCCAGTCCGGCGTGAAGCGCTTCGGGTGGGCGATCGGCACGTAGGGGAATGCTTGACCGATGATCGCCACACGGCGGTCGCCGAACGCCTTCACCGTCGCCGGCTTGAATACCCGGCCGGAGGCGGAATCGAAGGCCGGCGCCTCGTTGAAGGCCGCTTCCTCCGTGAGGAACACGTTCTGCGCCAGGAACTCGCCCTTGAAGCGGTCGAGGTTGGCGCGCACCCCGTCCTGCCCGTAGGTGAACTCCCAGTGGCCGGTCATCGCCTCGATGCCCAGCAGGTTGGCCGCCTCGACCATGTCGGCGCCCTTGCGGGCGTTCGAGAGGCCGCTGCCCTGCCAGAGGTCGCCGCCGTCGACGAGCATGGCTCGGCCTCCCGGCGCCTCGGCGCGCAGGCGGGCGACGAGGCTCTTCAGGTGCGCGAAGCCGCCGAGCCGGCCGTAGCGTCTCGCGCCCTCCTCGAAGTCGAGATAGGTGAAGGCGTAGGCCTCCCGGCTGCCGGGGGCGATGCCGAACCGCTTCAGGAACGCCTCGCCGACGAGGTGCGGCGGGCGGCCCCGCATCGCGCCGATCCCGATGTTGACGCTCGGCTCCCGGAACAGGATCGGCCGCAGCTGCGCATGGGTGTCGGTCATGTGCAGGAGGCGCCCATTGCCGAACGGTTCAAGGTCGTAGAGCCCGGCACCGGCGTCCTGCGCCAGGGCGCGGCGCCACAGGAACGGCAGCGCCAGGGCCGCCCCCGCCTGGAGGAGCCGCCGCCGGGGCAGGCCGGCATTCGATCCGTCGAAGTCGCGCGTCATCGGATCACCGCATTCTTCCAGGCGGTCTTCTCCCGCTCGGTCTGGTCGATGGAGGCGCGGGCAAGGGCTTCGGCCTCCCGGGCCCGGGCGAGAGCCTCGTCGTAGCGGCCCGCCTCGGCGGCGGCCTTGGCGGCGGCGAGCGCCGTCGCCGTGGCGGGCCACTGGTTCTTGTTGGCGGCGGCCTTGTCGGAGAGCGCCTTGGCCGCCGCATAGGCATCGTTCGCCTCCTGCGCGCCTGCCGCCAGGACGGCCGGGGCCGGGAGCAGGAGGGCGACGAGGGCGGCGCGGGCGAATGCCGAAACCATGTCGGACCTCACGGACGCGCGCCGGGGCCGGAGATCGGCAGCCCGTTGCTCATGAAGGACAGGAAGTAATCGACGTCGCGATAGAGGACGTCGTCGGGGGCGAGCGGCGTGCCGCGCACCTGGCTGTTGCAGGACATGTAGCGGCGGGTCGCCGTGCCCATGCCGCCCCATTCCGAGCGGTAGATCGGCAGGGCCGCGGTGATGCCGAACGCCGGCGCCAGCACCTCGGCGCGGATGCGGTTGCCGGGGTTCTGCACGTGGCAGCTCGCGCAGGAGAAGTTGAGCTGCCCCCGGCGGGTGTAGAAGTACTGCTTGCCGGCCTCGTAGGCCGCGAGCGCCCGCGGGTCGTTCGGCACCTCGATGGCGAAGGGCTTGCCGCGCGAGGTGAACGCCATGTAGGCCGTCACGGCGGCCATCTCGTCCTTCACGTAGGAATAAGGCTTCTCGCCGTTCTCGGTGAGGCAGAGGTTGACCGCGTATTCGAGCGTCACGACCTCGCCGAGCTTGGCGTCGAAGCGGGGATAGGTCTGACGAATGCCGATGCCGCCGTTCTCGAAACAGTCCGCGAACGTCTTGCCGTTCTTGAACGGCGTCTCGAACAGCTCCTTGCCCTTGTCGATGGCGAAGTCGTAGGGAGGAAACTCTTCCTTCTCCTCCCATTGCTTGCGCATGCCCGCGTCCATCGAGTACGGCCCGTTCACGAAGTCCTCGTGCTTCACGTCCGGGAACTTCTCGTAGAAATAGGCCTGGAAGGCCTTCAAGTCGGCCTTGGGATCGGCCATCTCGGCGGCCGGCGCGCCGGCGATGCCGCTGGCGGTGAGGCCGAGGGCCAGCGCGAACCCGGCCGCCGGAGCGAGGGCGGCACTCATCCGATCTTGGCGACGGAGGAATCCGTCTTGCCCAGGTTGTCGGTCCAGGTGACCTTGAGATCGTCGCCCTTCTTGGCGCCCGAGAACTTGAATTTGAGGTACGGATCCTTGGAGACCGCGGGTCCCCAGAAGGCGGTGAACACCACCTTGCCGCCGTGCTCGAAGGTGACGGTCTCGATGTAGTGCGGGGGGATCAACTCTCCCTTGGCATCCTTCACGTAGCCGGAATCCATGGGATGCTGGATGAGCGACTGGACATCGGTCTGGTCGCCGCTGGCGGTTGCGCGCACGCGGATGGTGGATGGCATCTGTGTTCCTCCCCTGGTGTGATCGTCGTCAGCCGCCGCAGCCGCCGACCGTGACCTTCACTTCCCTGGTGGCGCTGTAGAGCTTGCCTCCGGCCTCCACGACGGCGATGACCGGCGTGGTCTTGGCCATCTTCAGGCGGCTCGCCACGGTGGGGAGCGTGCCGGGCGCGAACTTGTACACGGCCGCGAGCGCGCTCGGGTTCTCGGCGACGAGGATCGCGATGGAGGTGACGTCCGGCAGGTCGGTGCTGACCGAGACGGGCACGACGGCGCCGTTCTCGGCGATCTCGGGGGCGTCGAGCTTGACCTTGTCGGAGGCGGTGGCGGCCTGCCCGAACAGCTTCTTCACGGCATCCGCCTCGCCCTTCTGCTTGAAGGCGTCGGCCGGGTAGGCGGCGTCGGGATTGGCGGAGGCGCGGAGCGGGAGGCAGAAGGAGGCCGCCGCGATGACACTCCCGAGACCCGCCGCCCGGAGGACGAAGCGGCGGTCGAACATGTTGCTGTCGTAGGCAGCCATGACGGCCTCCCTTTCAGTACGAATACAGGTACTCGACGATGGACCGGATTTCCCGGTCGGAGAGGAGCAGGTTCCGGCCGAACGGCGGCATGACCGTCTCCGGATTGCGAAGGGTCTCGTCCCGGATGATCGCGACGACGTCTTCGCGGTTCGGGTAGCGCTGCTTCAGGCCTGCCAGCGACGGGCCGATATTGCCCGGCAAGTCGCCGCCGGGGATCGCGTGGCAGGAGAGGCAGTTG
This sequence comes from Methylobacterium sp. 4-46, assembly GCF_000019365.1. Taxonomy (GTDB): domain Bacteria; phylum Pseudomonadota; class Alphaproteobacteria; order Rhizobiales; family Beijerinckiaceae; genus Methylobacterium. The sequence goes on from NC_010511.1 coordinate 166,842, forward strand.
CCCCGGCCCCGGTCGAACGCGATGGCCTTGCCCTCGGCCGCGTCGCCCTGCGCCAGGGCAGCGCCGGCCCGGGCAAGGACCAGGGTGGCGACCAGGAGTGCCGTACAGGGATGCCGGCGCATGGGGGCCTCCTCCGGGGGCGTCATTTCGGCTGCATGTCGTCGAGGGCCCCCGTGGTGCGCGGGGTCAGGGTCTTGCCCTCGGCGGTCGAGGTGATGGTGATCGCCTTCGGATCGCGGCACTTCGCCATGCAAGGCTCGGCGCGGGTGTCGGGCCGCGGATCCTCCCAGGTGAAGTTGTCGCGGTTGGGCATCCTGACCTTGGGCAGGCTGTCCTTGTCGGCCACGAAGTCGCCGGGCACCAGGTTGTTGAGGTTCAGGATATAGGCGGTGAGCGCGTAGACCTCGTCAGGCGTCAGGCTGCGCGGGTTCGGAAACGGCATCGCCCGGTCGATGTAGTCATAGAGAGTCGCCGCGAACGGCCAGTAGCTGCCCACCGTCGGCTCCGGTCGATCCGCCGTCAGGGTGCCTTCGCCGCCCGCGAGCTTGGGCCAGCGGTCGACGCCCTCGCCGAAAGTGCCGTGGCAGGCGGCGCATTTCTCGGCAAAGACCTCGCTGCCCTGATCGACGCTGCCTTTGCCTGCCGGAAGCCCGAGGCCGTCATGCCCGCGCACGTCGATGTTCCAGGCGTCGATCTGCGCCTGACTCGGGCGCGTGCCGTAGCCGTAGAGGGGCTTGCCCCCGGCCGCGGCGGGGCCGGCGAGCGCGAGGAGCGCGCCGAGGGCGAGAAGGGCGTCAAGCGGTCTGGACATCGAACACGCTGCCATCCGGCTTCACCTGCCAGGTCTGGATCGAGTTGTTGTGGTAGACGGAATTCACGCCGCGGATCCTGCGCAGTTCCGCGATGGTCGGCTGCACGTAGCCGGTCTCGTCGATGACCCGGGATTCGAGCAGGGCCGGTGTGCCGTCCCACTGCCAGGGCAGGGAGAACCGGGTCAGGGCCTTCGACAGCACCGGCTCGTGCAGGGCGGCGGCCTGCCAGTTGGCGCCGCCGTCGACGGACACGTCGACCCGCTTGACCTTGCCGTTGCCGGTCCAGGCGAGGCCGCGCACCTCGTAGAGGCCCGGCTTGGTGAGCGGCTTCTCGGGGCACGGAAAGGTGATGACCGACTTGGCGTCGATGGCCCAGGTGAATCCCCTGGATTTCCCATCGGGCATCAGGTCGGTGTATTTGGACGTCTCCTCGCGGGAGTACCACGGCTGGTCGCCGATCTTGATGCGCCGCAGCCACTTGACGCTGACGTTGCCCTCCCAGCCCGGCACCACGAGCCGCAGCGGGTAGCCCTGCTCGGGCCGCAGCGCCTCGCCGTTCTGACCGTAGGCGATCAGGCAATCGTCCAGGCACTTGGACAGGGGCAGGGAGCGGTTCATGTGGGCGCCGTCCGCGCCCTCGAACATGACCCACTTGCCCTCGGGCTTCACGCCGACCTCGTCGAGGAGGGTCGAGAGCGTCACGCCGGTCCACTCGGCGCAGGAGATCATGCCGTGGGTGAACTGCAGGGAGTTGAGCTGCGCCGCGCGCCATTCCATGCCGCCATTGGCCGGGCACTCGATGAAGTGGATGCGCGAGACGGAAGGGTAGCGGACGATGTCGCCCATCGAGAGCAGCAGCGGGCGCTCCACGAGGCCGTGGATCATCAGGCGGTGCTGCTCCGGGTCCACGTCGGCCCGGCCGGCATGGTAGCGCTCGAAGAACAGGCCGTTGGGCGTGAGGATGCCCTGGAGATCCTGGATCGGGGAGAAGCTGATCGAGGATTGGGTGCCCGCCGTCAGCCAGGGCACGTTGCGGCGGATGACGCCGGCTTCCTGCGCGGCGGGCTGGCCGTAGGGCCTGTCCACGACGCCGGCCCCGAGGCTCTGCGACCAGGGATACTCGGGCGGCGGCCCCGCCTCCCCGGCCCGGGCCGGGACCGGCAGCGCGGCGCCTCCAGCCCCCGCCGCGGCAAGGCGCAGGAAGGTCCGCCGGCCAAGGGAACGGCCAAGGGAACGGGCAAGGGGTAGCGTCGGCGCTCCGCCCCTCGGCGTGCGCCCGTCGGCCCGGTTCGTCACCGGCTTCCTCCCGATTGGACCGGCTTCTGCCGCTTCACTAGGGCTAGCCACCCGCCTTCAATCAGTCAATGCTAAAGTTAGAAAAGTCTGATATACGGGTCCCCGCCCTCTTGCGGCGGCTGGCTGACTGGCCAGGGCGGCGCGTTCGGGCGACCATGGTGACACCTTCCCCCCGCCCAACCCGACTGGGCCAGCCGGTTTTGCGAGACCATGCAGGCGACGACGATCGACGAGACGACTCTGGATGCCTTCGCGGCTCAGGCCGCTGAGGCGGTGCGCTTGTTGCGCCTGCTCGGAAATGAGCACCGGCTGATGATCGCCTGTTTGCTGATCGTGCATGGGGAGCTGTCCGTCGGGCAATTGGTCGAGGAACTTCGGCTCAGCCAGTCGGCTCTGTCGCAGCATCTCGCGCGGATGCGAGAGGACGGAGTGCTGACGTTCCGGCGGGAGGCCCAGACGCTCTACTACAGCATCAAGGACCCGAACGCGGTCGCGGTGATCGGACTTCTGAAGCAGCTTTACTGCAAGGACCTGTGAGGATGATCCGGCGGGCCGCGTTGATCCTGGCTGTCCTGCTCGCGGGGTCGGCGTCGGCGTCCGATTACGCGCCGATCGGCAAGCCGCTCGCCGTCGCGCAGGTGCCTGGCAAGCCGATCTATTACAGTCTCGGGAATACCGGTGTGCCGAGCCAAGCCAACGAGGGCAACACCTCGAATGGCGGCTTCGTGGTCACGGATGACGGGGTGGTGGTGTACGACGCCCTCGGCACGCCGAGCCTCGGCTGGGCGCTGCTGGAGCAGATCCGGACCATCACGGACAAGCCCGTGCGCTACGTCGTGGTGAGCCATTACCACGCCGATCACATCTACGGGCTGCAGGCGTTCAAGGATCATACCGGCGCCGTCGTGATCGCCCAGGAGCGGGCGGCGCAATACCGCGACAACGACGAGACCGCCGACGAACGGGCGGATGCCCGCCTGCGCCAGCGCCAGGGAGCGCTCGCCCCTTGGGTGGACGAGCACACGCGGATCGTCCCGCCCGACCTCACCTTCGCCGAGCGGGCGACCCTCACGCTCGGCGGCAAGCGCTTCGTGCTGCTCTATGCCGGGCCCGCCCATTCGGCGAGCGACATGATGATGATGGTCGAGCCCGACGGGGTGCTGTTCGCGGGCGACATCGTCCAGAACGGCCGCATCCCGCACATGAACAGCGACGACGTCGATACCGGCCGATGGCTGACGGCCCTGAAGCAGGTCGAGGGATTGAAGCCGCGCTTCATCATCCCCGGCCACGGCGAGCCTTCCACCGAGGCGGCCAAGGCCATCGCCTTCACGGCGGGGTACATCACCGACGTGCGACGGGTGATGAAGAACGCGGTCGACAGCTGGACCGATTTCGATGCCGCCTACAAGGCGGCCGACTGGTCCGCCTACGACAAGCTCCCCGCCTTCGCCGCCAACAACCGCGGCAACGCCTACCGCATCTTCCTGGAACTCGAGGGCGCGAATTTCACGGACGGGAAGAAGTCCGAGCCGTAGGCGGTCAGCCTCGCCGCTCCACGAGGTAATAGAGGCCGGCGCGTCCTCCCAGCGCGATCGACGCCAGGGCGATGGCCGACCCGACGGACAGCGTCGCGATCCCGGTCACGCCCTGGCCGATGGTGCAGCCCAGCGCGGTGATGCCGCCGGTGCCCATCAGGAACGCGCCGACGATGTGCCGCCGCAACTCGCCCGGGTCGTCCGGGGCCTCCCAGCGGAAGCGCCGCGCCTGCCGCGCCTCGACGAACGCCCCCACCAGCACGCCAAGGACCGAGGCGATCCCGAAATCGACCTGCATCCCGGATGCCACCATCGCGAAGAGCAGGGCGTCGCCGATGGGCCGGGCGAAGCTCAGCGACGTCGGCCGGCCGGTCCCGAAGGCATCGAACCCGGCGAACCCCGTCGCCCACCATCCCGCGGTCACGCACGTTCCGATCACGACCGCCGCCGCGGCGAGCGTCCGGTCATTCCGGAAAGCTCCATCCGCGAAGGCATAAACGGTGAGGAGGGCGGCGCAGGCGGCCGCGAGGGCCATCGATGCGGGGCTCCCGACGCCGAGCAGGTCCGGAAGGAGCTGCAAGCGCCCGCCGGGGATCGACACGAAGAGAGGATCAACCGCCATCACCCGCACGACGGCGGTGAGCCCCCGCATCGCCATGACCGCAGAGACGGCCGCGACGAGGAGAGCGATCAGGGCCTTCAGGTCCCCGCCGCCGAGTCGCAATAGATTCCCGAAGGCGCAATTGCCGACGAGGGCCATGCCGAACCCGAATGTCAGGCCGCCGAGAATCAAGGGTCCGATCGCGAGCTGTGACGAGGCGTACAGCGTCCGGTGGAGTTCGAGCCCGTACAAGCGCAGGCCATGGACGCCGACCATCGCCACCGCGATGGCGAGCGCCCAGGCGCGCAGCCGCCGCGTGTCCTGGCCATAAACGGCATCTTCCAATGCGCCGAGCGTGCAGAAGCGGCCGCGCCGCGCCGCATAGCCGAGCACGCATCCGATCACGAGTCCAAGGACCGCGCGAATGACATGCGGCTCCATCACTCCCCCCATCAGCCCGCCGAACGAGATCGGCCCAGGCCCATCGACTTCAGAGAGACTTGGAGGCTCGCCTTAAGAGAAGCTTAGCGAAGGTCGAACGTGCGGGGATTGCGGAAGCAGCCTCCTCCGGGAACGCCCCACCGTTGCTCCGGCTTCGCTTCCTTGTTGCCGCGACGACGAGGTCCATGCGGGCCACTCCCGGGAGGCGGAAAGAGGGAAGCCCGACCTTCCCCATCCTCTCGTCCGTGCCGCCCGCGGATTCCTCGAGCCGGCCCCTCTGACCGAGGCGCCAGGATGAGGGGGCGGCGGCACAAGCGTGAAGATGATCGACGCCTCCGCCGCCGTCGCTGACTCGGGCCGCAGCTACTGTCCCCGAAGGAACTTCTGCAGCTCCTCAAGGGTCACCTTGCCGTCCTTGTTGGTATCGGCGGCATTGAAGATGCGCCTATGGATAGCTGTCACCTCGTCGAACGAGAGGGACCCGTCTCCATCCGTATCGGCAATAGCGAACATCATTCTCATCCTGAGGCCGTCATCCATCATGCCCCTGTTCATCCCGCCCATCATGTGGCCCATCATCCCCATTCCACACATGCCGCCTTGGCCCATGCCTCCCATGCCTCCCATGCCTCCCATCATGCCCGGCATCCCAGGCTGAGGAGGCTGGGCGCTTTGGCCGGGCGTGCTCATCGGAGCCGTTGGTGTCTGGGCGGTCGCGCTGGAGCTTGCGCCAGCAGCGAGAATGGCGGTGAGAGCGGTCACGCGCACCAGTGTGGCGAGGGTCATGGACCCCTCCTTCGGCTGCTACCGGGAACGGGCCGAGCCTGACCGTGCAATGCGAGACCCGGCCCGCTGCCCGCCGCGCGAGCTTTAGGTGCGGCGAGCACGGGAAATCTAGCACAGACGGGGGACACACCCGAGAGGCTCCCCCCGGATGCCATTCAACTCGGCCGCGACTAGCGCCTGTCGCCCGGCGCCTGAAAGTCCCTGCAGACACTGTCCGGGGAGGCCGAATCCGATTTCAAGCTTGCGCTTACCCGAACGGGGAAGGCCGGAGTCGCGACGCACGGGACTTCCGAGAGGCCGGTTTCGCGTGATCATCGGCCATTTCGGCAGCCCAAATCGAAATTCCGGAAATCGCGCACAGCCGAACAAGCCGTATGCGAGCGAGGCCGGCGCAGGGAAGCCGACCAGGAACGGGGCGGCGGCCACACCGTCCGTCGCCTCGTCGCGGCGCTCCGCGAGATCCGTCAGGCGCGCGTCGCCGGTCCGCAACAGGAAGCTCTCCTCAAAGCGCAGATCGACGATTCGGAAGCGCCGGCCGCCGCGGAACAGGTCTTCCCCGGAGGCCGGACCGTTGCAGGCGAACAGCACGGCGGTGCCGGCCTCCGCCTCAACCGGCGACACGCCGCGCGCCGAGAGGCGTCCGCTGCCCTCCAGCACGATGCTCAGGGAGAAGGTCGATGCCCCCGCGAGATCGACCGTGAGGTCCCGCTCCAGGAACGCGTCGACCACCACGATGGCGATGTCGGACGCGATCGGATCGATCCGCGCGCTCTGCGACCAGCCGAGGCGGGCCAGTCCCTCCGCCACAGCCTCCTGCCAGGAGGCGACCGGTGCGGCCTCCGCCGGCCCGTCGCGATGTGGATCCGACGACACGCCCCGTTCTCCCATGTGCGAAGACTCGACTTAGTACCGATGCCGTTAATGCCGGCCCCGAAAGCGTTTGACAACATCCATCGAAAAAGATGATGACACCACTGGCGATTTCGACGGCACTGCGGCAGTTTAGAAATGCTCTCAACAGGCAGGATATCATCAGTTTTTGTTACGACTATAGCAACGTTTGTCGGTTTTCCGGCCCTGTCGCAGCCGGCAGGGGGCGAGATCAAGCTCGACGAAGTGATCATTACTTCAAACAAGCGCGAGCAGCGTCTGGACAGGGTCGACGCCTCGGTCACGGCGGTGACGGCGGCGCGGCTCGCCGACAACGACGTGCGCGATGTGAGCGATCTGCAGAAGGTCCTGCCCGGGATCGTGATCGAGAGCCGCGGCAACCGCGCCTACGCCAACTTCACGGTCCGCGGCATTTCCTCGCCGGACTTCTACAACCCGGTCATGCAGGTTTACGTCGACGGCGTGCCTCAGGCTTCGGCGAACCTGGCGCAGGACCTCTTCGACGTCGGCCGGATCGAACTCCTGCGCGGGCCGCAGGGCACGCTCTACGGGATGAACGCCTTCGCGGGCGTGCTCAACATCGCGACCGAGAAGCCGCGCTTCGCCCGCGCCGACGTGTTCGGCACCGCCTCCGAGCGCCTGTTCGAGATCGGCACCTTGACGACGAGCGTGCTCATCCCCGACGCGATGTTCCTCGATCTCGGCTTCAAGGAGCGCTCCTTCACCGGCCAGATCCGGGACATCGACCGCCATCGCGACGACGTCGACTGGTGGAACGGCCTCGGTGGTCGCGCTGCTTTGCGCTACGCGCCGCTCGGGAGTGCCTTCGACGCCAGCCTGATCGTCTCGCACGCTGCGCTCGCGCGAGGAGACCTACATCCTCGACTCCGACGTGAAGCGGCGCGCCTTCCGCTCCTCCGTCATCCCGTTCCCCTGCAGCGTCCTGGGGCGCGAGACGACGACGGCCGGCCTGACCATGAACTACCGGTTGAACGACGTCACCTTCACCAGCGTGACGTCGTTCCAGGCCGTCGACCTCAACCGTCGCATCTTCGGGCAGTCCTTCCCCGAGACCTACCGGACCGTCTATCAGGAGTTCCGCGCGGCCTATGATGGGGCTGGTCCGTTCAAGGGCGTCGCGGGCGTCGTGTTCCTCGACAACCAGTTCACGCGCCGCGCCTCGGGCACGCGCAACGACGTGGATGCGCGCAGCGTCGCGGTGTTCGGCGAGGGCACCTACGCGCTCACCGACCGGCTCGACCTCACCGTCGGCACCCGTGTTGCGGTCGACTGGTCGTCGATCGGCTTCAACGGCGGCAGCTTCGGCTTCAACTTCGACAACGACGCGAGCTTCACGAATTTCCAGCCGAAGGTCTCCCTCGGCTACCAGGTCGACCCGACGACGCGGGTCTACGCCCTCGTCTCCGAGGGCTACAAGCCGGGCGGCTTCAACCGCGCGGTCTCCAACCCCCTCGACGCCGTCGCCTACAAGCCGGAGCGGGCCTGGAACTACGAGGTCGGCGCGCGCACCGAGATGCTGAACGGCCTCGCGACGGTGTCGGGTGCCTTCTACCGCATCGAAACCTCCCACCAGCAGATCAACGCCGGCCCGGTCGGCTTCCAGGTGCTGCGCAATGCCGCCGAGGGCACCAGCACCGGCGTCGAGGTCGAGCTGGCTCTGCGGCCCACCGACCGTCTGACGCTGACCGCGCAGGGCGCGTTCGGCCGCTCCGAGTTCTCCGGCTACGCCGATCCGATCACGGGCCAGCGCATCGCCGGGGGCCGCACGCCTCAGGCGCCGGACCTGGTGACCAATGTCGGGTTCCGCTACCTCATCGACCAGACCTGGCTGCCGGCCCAAATGGCCCTCACCGGCGCCGCCCGGACGGTGAGCCGCACCTACTTCGACCCGGCCAATACCTTCTCGCAGGGCTCCTTCACGACCTTCGATGCCGGGCTCGACGTCGTCTTCGATCCCGCCTCGACCCTGCGCCTGTTCGTCACCAATCTCACCGACCGCACCTACCGAACCTACAGCTTCGCCTACGGCCCGGCCACGCTCAGCACCATCGGCCAGCCGCGGATCGTGGGCCTGTCATGGCGGACGAGGTTCTGATGCGGCTGGGCGCCGGGACCGCCGTCGGGCTGGAGGCCCCGCTCGTCCCCGTCCCGGCCGCGATCGGCGGGATGTCCGTCGCCCGGAGCGTCGTGATGGGGATCGCGCGGGTGGGCCTGCCTGCCGTCATGCGCGAGGCCGGCCAGCCCCTCGACCGGATCGGGCTCGTCTCCCTCACCCTGCTGCCCCGGGTGCTCGAGGGCCTGTGGTCGGGAGCGGTGGAGCGCGACCGCCTGCCGCCGGCCGGACGGCGACGCATGTCGGCGAGCGTGGCCTGCGGGGCCGTACTCTCCGCCCTCGCGCTCGCCGCCGGGGCCGGGATCGGCCCCGCGGCCTTCGCGCCGCTCCTCGTCTGCCTCATCGCCGCCGCCCTGGCCAACGCCGCCATCGGCAGCGCCTGCGACGGCTTCGCCGTCGAGACCCTCCCGGCGGGCCACCGCGGCCGGGGCAACGCCGCGCAGGCCGGGGTCTCCTTCCTCGGCCTCCCAGTCGGCGGCGCCCTGCTCCTGGACCTGATCGCGGCGGCGGGCCGGACGGCCGCGAGTCTGGTTAGGGCGACGCCGGTCCTCGGCCTCAGCCAGCCTTTCCTCGTGCGCGCCTCGGCGCCTCGGCGCTCCGCGAGCACCGGCCCGGCCTCGCGGCGGCGCGCCTCGTGCCGCGCGCGGCGCGGCAGGCCGGCCCGGGCCGCGGCGCGACCGGCGCCGCCCTGCCCTCAACCGGAGAGACCATGGAGACCGGCATGACGGATTTCGGCACCCCTCCCGCCTCAGGCGACTTCGACCTCTCGCGCTGGCCCGTGGCCCGCTACCGGATGCCCGATCGCGTGCCCGATGCCGAGGCCGAGGCCCGCGTCGCCGAGTTCGACGCCCTGCTCGCCAGGGACGAGCGCTTCGTGCTGGTCTTCCACGGCCCGGAGATGCCGAAGGATTCCTCGCGCTTCATGAAGGCGTACCGGGCCTGGTTCAAGGCGCGCAAGGACGCCCAGAAGCGCCTCTGCGCCGGCGCCGTCCGGGTCGAGCCCGACGCGGCGCGGCGCGGGTCCTTCGCCGTGAAGGCGATGTCCCTGATGAACAAGGCTTTCCTGCCCTACCCGTACAGGGTGGTCGCGAGCGACGCGGAAGCCGACGCCCAGGCGCGAGCATGGCTCGCCGCGTGAGCGCGCCCGAGCCCTCAGCGCCCTCCTCCCCGCCCGCGGGCGGGCTCGGCGCCACCTTCGCCCGCCTCGCGGGCCTCCTGCGCACGCGACCGCGGGCGATGGCGGCCGCCATCGCGCTCGGCCTCCTCGCCGCGCTCCTCGGCCTCGCCTGGCAGCTCGGCGTCACGCGCCTGATCCGCGACGCCCTGGAGCCCGCGCCCGACCGGGCCCGGATGGGCTGGACCGTGGCCGGGATCGCCGCCCTGGTCGTGGCGGGTCGTCTCGCCTTCCTGGGCTCGACCGCGCTCTCGCACAGCATCGCCGTCGACGTGCAGCGCGACCTGCGCCTGGCGCTTGCCGAGCACCTCGCCCGCGTGCCGGCGGCGGTGTTCGAGCGCTACGGCGGCAAGGCCCTGCGCCGCCTCGTCCTCGACGACGTCGAGAGCATCGAGGACGGCATCGCCCACCTCGTGCCGGAGGCGACCGCGACCTTCACCGCGCCGCTGATCGTCCTCGTCGGCCTCTTCGCCCTCGACTGGCGGCTCGCCCTGGCCGCCGCCCTGCCGATCCTCCTCGGCCTCGCGGCGATGCGGGCGACGACGCGCGGCTCGGCCGACATCACCCGCGCGTACTACGAGCGCAGCGCCGAGATGGCGGCGCGGGCGGCCGAGCACGTCGCCGGGCTGCCGACCCTGCGCCTGTTCGACGAGGACGACCGGGCCCTCGCGCGCCTGCGCGACATGAACCGGGCCCTCGCGCGCCTGCGCGACATGACCGGCCGCTACCTCGCGGTGATCGGCGACTGGGTGCGCCGGGTGCTGCGGGCGAGCGCGCTGCTCCAGGTCTGCGTGACCTCCGGCCTGCTGATCGTGCTGCCCCTCGGGCTGTGGCTGCTGGCGCGGGGCGATCTGCCGGTCGCGCACCTCGTGCTCTTCGTCGTCTTCGCGCCGAGCCTCGGCGGCCTCGTCACCCGCCTGCCGAACTTCGCCTTCCGCTTCGCGCAGCAGGGCGAGGTGCTGGCCCGGCTCGACGCCCTGCTCGCCGAGGCGCCGTTGCCGCTTCCGGCCGCCCCCGTGAGCCCGGCGGACCGGACCGTGCGCTTCGAGGGCGTCGGCTTCCGCCGCGGCGAGCGCAAGGTGCTCGACGGGATCGACCTCGTGCTGGAGCCCGGCACGGTCACGGCGCTCGTCGGCGCGAGCGGGGCAGGCAAGACGACGCTCGCCAACCTGCTGCTGCGCGCCCAGGACCCGCACGAGGGCCGGATTACGATCGGCGGGGTCGACCTGCGCGATATGGCGCCCGACACGCTCCACGCCCTGGTGGGCACCGTGCCGCAGCACCCCTGGCTGTTCACCGGCACGGTCGCCGAGAACCTGCGCCTCGCGGCGCCCGAGGCCACGCCGCGGGCCATGGCCGAGGCCCTCGCGCGGGCCCGCGCGGCGGACTTCGTCGCCGGCCTGCCGGGCGGCGTCGAGGCGGTGCTCGCAGGCGGGGGGCGGCGCTCTCGGGGGGCGAGCGCCAGCGCCTCAGCGTCGCCCGGGCGATCCTGCGCGACGCGCCGATCCTGGTGCTCGACGAGGCGACCGCAGCGGCCGACCCGGTCAACGAGCGCGAGATCCAGCGCGCCCTGGGCGCCCTCGCCCGCGGCCGGACGGTGCTCGTCATCGCCCACCGCCTCGCCTCGATCGTCGATGCCGACCGGATCGTGGTGCTCGACGCGGGCCGCATCGCGGAGAGCGGCGACCATGCCGGGCTGCTCGCGCGAGGTGGCCGCTACGCCCGCTACTGGTCGCTTCAGAACGGCGGCGCCGCGGGCCCCGGCGGCATTGGCCTTCCGGAGGATGCACACCATGCCGCAGCCCGCTGAGCGCCCGGTCTCCTGGTGGCGCGACCTCACCCGCCGGATGGAGCCCCGGATGCGGGTCCGCTACCGCATCGGGCTCGCCCTCCTCGCCACCGATGCGGGGCTCGCCGCGGTGCCGCTCCTGACGGCGGCGTGGGTCGTCCACGGCCTCGCCGCGGGAACCTGGACGGACGGGCGCTCGCTCGCCGCGACCGCCCTCGTGGCGGGGGCGTTCCTGGCCCGGATCGCCGTGATGCCGGTCGGCTTCGCCCGCGGCTTCGAGTCCGACTATGGCGCCGTGGCAGAACTCCGGCTCGACCTGTTCGCCCATCTGCGGCGCCTCGGCCTCGGCGCGCTCGCGCGGGTCGGCGCGGGCGGCCTGGCGGACCTCGTGACCAACCGCTTTCGCTGGATAGAGGAAGAGGCGGGTTACGGCCTCGGCCGCCAGGTCGGGCAGGCCGCGCTCTCGCTGGTGCTGGTTGCGGCGCTCGGCGCGGTGCACCCGCTCTTCCTCGCCGCGGCGCTCGTCCTCGCGGGCCTCGCCGTCCTCGCCTACCGGGGCCTCGACCGCGCCCTCGCGCGGCTCGCCCGCGACCAGGCGAGCCTCGTCGCCGAGACCGCCGAGCGCATGGTCGAGTTTCTGGCCGGCCTGCCGGTGCTGCGCGCGATGGGGCAGGTCGACGCGCAGCGGGGCGCCTACCGTCGGCAAGTCGAGGCGCTGCACGCCTTCTACCAGCGGGCGATCGGCACCGTGGCTCCCCAGGTGAGCGCCGCGCGCATCCTCCTCGACCTCGCGGTGCTCGCCCTGGTTGGCGTCGCGGTCGCCTTGTTCACGAATGGCGCGATCGACGCGCCCGGCCTCGCCGTCGCGCTCCTCGTGTTGCTGCTCCTGCTCGCCCCCCTGGACGCCTCCCTCGGCGAGGGCTTCATGATGCGCCTCGTCGGCGACGCCCATGCCCGCGCGGCCGCGATCCTGGCGCAGCCGGCCCTGGAGGACGGGACTGAGCCGGTCCGCCCAGGCGAGATCCGCTTCGAGGGGGTGCGCTTCGGCTACGGGCCGGGCCGGCCGGTGCTCGACGGGTTCGACCTCGCGCTCCCGGCCGGGCAGGTGACGGCGGTGGTCGGCCCGAGCGGCGCGGGCAAGTCGACGCTGCTGGCGCTCATCGCGCGTGCCTTCGACCCCGAGGCGGGACGGATCACGGTGGGCGGGCAGGACATCCGCGCGGTGCCTCTGGATCGGCACCTCGCCCGGCTCGGAGTCGTGCCGCAGGACGTGATCCTGTTCGCCGACACGCTGGCCGGCAACCTTCGTCTCGCCCGCCCCGGGGCGTCGCAGGCCGAGTGCCGGGCGGCGGCCGAGCGGGCCTGCTGCGGGGACTTGGTGGCGCACCTGCCGCAGGGCTTCGACACGGTCCTCGGCGAGGGTGGGCGCGACCTCTCCGGCGGCGAACGCCAGCGGGTCGCGATCACCCGCGCTATCCTCAAGGACGCGCCGATCGTGCTGCTCGACGAGGCGACCTCGGCCCTCGATGCGGAGAGCGAGCACGGTGTCGGCGAAGGGCTGCGGGCGCTGTTCCGGGACCGGACCGTGTTGATGGTGGCCCACCGGCTGCAGACCATCCGCGGGCCGACCACATCGTGGTGATGGAGGCCGGTCGCGTCGTCGACAGCGGCACGCCGGCCGAGCTCGAGGCACGCTGCGCCCACTATCGCGACCTCTGGGACGCCTACCGCGACACCGAGCGCTGGCGGCTGAGGGGCTGACGCGCCTCTCCTCTCCGGGCGGTCGTCGAGGAGGACCATCGGTTCCCGATCTCGGGCCTACCCGAGACCGGGGTGATACGACATCCGCATTGCGAAGCAATCAACCGGATGTCGTATGACGCCTCGGCATCCTCGGCTGCTGGTTTTCATCGCGGCAGCGCCCGAATCCGCCGCGCCAAGTCCGGGGCGCCGAGGATCGACCAATGGTCCGCCTCGACCGGCATGGGCGTGGCGCGGCCGGCGAGCAGAGTCTCCCACTCGGCGAGGGCATCGCCCCAGCCCGGCGGGCGCCGGGCCGCGGTGAAGACCGTGACCTCCGGGCCGGCCGGCAGCGGCGCGAGCCTCGCCGCGATCATGGCGCGCAGGTTGGCGGCGACCACGCCGAGGAAGCGATCCAGCCCGGCCTCGTCGGCGAGGAGCGAGGCGGGCAGGCCCTGGCCCGCGAGCAGCCGGCGCCACAGGCCGCGCCGCCCCGCCTCCGGCATGGCATCGATCGACCCCGCATCGTGCCCGTCCGCCGCCAGGGCGGCCCGCGCCGCGTCCCCCGCGCAGGCGAGGAGCAGGCCGCCCGGGGAGCGGATTCCTGCAAAGGGCGCGCGGGGCGAGGGATCGACCAGGATCACGCGCGCCACCGGCTCGCCGGCCGCGAGGAGGTCCTGAGCGAGCTGCCAGGCCGTGTGCGCGCCCATCGACCAGCCGAGGAGCTGGTGGCCGCCCTCAGGGGCCGGCCCGAGACATGCGCGTGCCGGTGCGCGAGGACGTCGAGACGGTCGACCGGCGCCTCGCCGGGCCGGAGACCCGGCGCGTCGAGGGCGAGGACGGCTCTGGCGCCGTCGAGCCCCTCGGCGAGGGGGCGGTAGGCGGCGGCGAAGCCGTCGCTGGCGTGCAGGCAGACGAGCGGCGCGCCCGGCCCGCCGCAGAGCAGGGCCGGGCGCGGCCCGGCCCCGGCCTCGGCCTGCGCGAGGGCGTGCTGGCGGCCCGCGCGGCGGCGCCCGCCGGCGTCGTGGAGCGCCTGCGCCGGGCCGATCCCGACCTCGTCGAGGCGGTCGGCGGCTACTTCGCCCTGCCCGGCTCGCCCCTGTGGGACCGGCTCGCCGCAGGGCGGATCCGCTACTGCCTCCTGCGGGCGCGGCGGCGGCCCGGACCGGCCGGGCGGCCGGAGGCGGGCGACGCGGCCCACCTGCGCGGACGCCCGCGGCGGATGGCCGGCCTTCTGGAGCAGGCCGACGCGGCCGTGCGGGCGGCGCGCGCCTGATTCCCCTTCGGCGGGCCGCACCCGGAGGCCGCCGCCAACGTCCTCGCATTCCCGTTCGCGGCGGGCGGCGCCTCGGTCTTCCGCGGCTGGGAGGCGCACCTGCCGGAGGGCGTCCGCTTCTGCCCGGTCCAGCTCCCGGGGCGCGAGCACCGGGTCGGCGAGCCTGCCTTCCGCAGCGTGGAGGCGGCCGCGGAGGCGCTGCTGCCGCTCCTCGACTCCGTCCGGCACCGGCCTCTCGCCCTCGTCGGCTGGAGCCTCGGCTGCAAGATCGCCTTCGCCCTCGCGCGGCGGCTGGAGGAGACCGGGACCGTCGCGCGCCTGCTCATGCTGGGCGCCTGCCCGTCGCCGGATCGGCCGGTCCCCGCATCGCTCCTGCCGCGGCCGGGCGAGAGCTGGGCGGAGCCGCTGCGCCGCCTCGGCGGCACCGCCGAGGCGGTCCTGGCCCATGACGGGATGCTCGGGACGCTGCGCGACTCCCTGGAGGGGGACTTCGCCATGGCGACCGGCTACCGCAGCGAGGCGGTGGTCGCGGCCCCGATCCTGGCGGTCGCGGCTGAAGCCGACGCCCTGGTGTCGATGGAGGCGGTCGAGGCCTGGGAGGCCCGGACCTCGGCCGGCTTCACCCTCCACAGGCTGCCCGGCGGCCACTTCGCCCTGCGTGACGAGGGACCCGCGCTGGCCCGCCTCCTCGCCGGCCGGCTTGCCGGACCACCGTCCGGCCCCGCGGCGGAGGACCCGCGCGCCTGGTTCCCCTTGACGCCCTCGCCGCCGCGGGGCCGGCCGCAGGTCGTGTGCTTCCACCACGCGGGCGGCAATGCCGGGTTCTTCCGGCCCTGGCTCGATGTGCCGGCTCTCGCGGGCGTCGCGGTCTGCCCCGTCGAACTGCCGGGGCGCGGCGGCCGCTTCGGCGAAGCGCCGCGCGCGGACCTCGCGGGCGTCGCCCGCGCCCTGTCCGACCTCCTCGCCGCGCATCTCGACTGGAGCCGTCCGGTCATCCTGTTCGGGCACAGTCTCGGCGCCCTGATCGCCTACGAGACCGCCCTCCGCCTCGAAGGGAGCGGCCTCGTCCCGGCCCACCTCGTCGTCTCGGCGAGGCGGGCGCCGGACGTCCCCACGCCGCAGCCGTGGCGGCACACGCTGGCGGACGACGCGCTCCTGGCCGAACTCGCCCGCATCGGCGGCACCGACGCGGCAATCCTCGCACACTGGGAGCTGATGGCGCTCATGCTGCCGGCGATCCGCGCGGATTTCACCCTGACCGACCCCTATCACCGCCCCCAGCCGGAGGCGCTCGACTGCCCGATCCTGGCGATCCGCGGGCAGGACGACGCCGAAATCGGCGAGGCCGACATGGCCGGGTGGGAGGCCGTTACCCGCTCCGGCTGCGCGCGCTGGCACCCGGCAGGCGGGCACTTCTACCTCGCGGACCCGCCGGTCCGGAGCGCCCTCGCCGAGCGCCTCGCCCGCCTCGCGGCGGCCGCCGGCTGATGCCGGCCGCGTCCCCCCGCCGCCCGGACGGAAGCCCCTCGCAAGGTGGATCCGCGGCAAGGGACGCGCCGCGTTCCCGTTGCTGCTGGTCCTCGCGCCGGCGGGGGCCGGCGCCCATGGCTGGGGGGTGAGCGAGATCGAGATGGCGCTGCGGCGCGCCTCCAAAGGCTGCGTGCTGGGCGTCACCGGCCAACACAGCGTCTGGTCCTGGATCACGGAACGCCCCATTGCCGGCACGGCCGAGGACATCGCCAAGGGGCTCGCGGAGACGGATTGGATCCGCCTGTCAGCTGGGGCGGGCCCGAAGGGGCGCGCCTGTTCGACTGGGCCTACCTGCCTCTGGCCACCCTGCCGGCCAGCGCCCTGGATCCGGCCCTCGATGAGAGCGAGTGGACGCGCGGCCTGCTGGTCCGGCGCAGCCTGTCGGACGGGGCTCTGGCCTCCTTCACGACCTGGTGCCCCGCCGGCACGCCCGTCACGAGGCTGGTGGCGGTGGAGGGCCGGCGCTGGGCGATCGAGGATGCCTTCGAGACCGCCAAGACGGAACTCGGCTTGGCCCACGACGAGAGCCGCTCCCGGCATGGCTGGCACGGGCACGTCCCGTTGGTGATGCTGGCCTTCGCCTTGCTGGCGCGGGTCCGCCGGTTGGCAAATGGCGCGCCCCCAAAACCCGCGCTCATCGCCACGCCCGCCGGTGCCCTGGTCGGTCCAGGAGATCCGGCGCGTGGCGATGCGGCCAGCACAGCGACGCATTGGGCCCGCTGTCGTCATCGCTTGGTCAGCCTGGAGACGCGCTCACCAAGCGGCAGCCCAAGAGGCGCATCTGAAGCGACGCAGGCAACCGTCATCCCACTCGGCGCGTGTCAGACGATGCCGCTCTTCTCGTACGGCCAGGGCTTCCCGAGATACTGGGCCACACGAGCCGGATCGTTTCCGACTTCCTCGACTGCCTGCTCGATCTTCTCGGCAGGCTCCTGGAAGCGTCGGGCCCAGAATGCTCGTGTCCCCGGATCGTCCAGAAGCACGACCTCCGGATCACCGACAGGCTGGCCGTGAACAGCTTCTGCCATGGCGCTCCTCCTCATCTTCTCTGGTCCACATGTGGGGACGCTCCCGACGGTATCCAGCGAGGCAAAGGTCCTACGGGGCGGGGGATCCCGAAAATTATAGAAATCCAAGGACAAAATACCGCATCGGGTCTCATGCAAAGATTTTTGCCAGCTGCGGCGTTTCACCAAAAGGAGATTGCGATGACGAGATCTTTGGGCATCGGGCGCGGAGGTGCAAGGCCGGGTGCCGGACGTAAGCCGTCGCCGCGACCTGTCCCAGCAACTGGCCCTGGGCTCGTGGTGGAGGAAGTGGCCGCCGTGGGCGAGAGGTTGGAGACGATCGCAGCGGCACTTCGGATCACAGTTGCCCACCTGCAGCGTGATCAGCGCGACGCTCTCCTGTACGGCCAAGCTCGGTGCCGGTGCCAGGCGATAGGATTGCTGTTCGCCAAAGCCCGGGCAGGGAACCTGTCGGCCATTCGGAAGATCCTGCAGCTGACGGCCTCAACGGCAGCAGAGCCAGTGCGCCTGCGGCAGCTCGGCAAGCAAGAGGCTGCTCAGGAAGCAGCCAAAACGGCTGGCGCGGGCAGCGAGCGGGGAGAGGATCTCATCCCTGCCGAGTGGCGCTCACATTGAGCGCGCAAACTATTTGAGTGCGTCCGCCGAGACGGACGAGCGCTGCAACAGACCTGGACACGGTCCATGGGGCGACCGATGTACATTGGCGACGGTATGTTATACTAATGTAATGACCAGCATCATTGTTGTGGCGCCCTCGCTACTCGGTGTTTTGAGCTTATTTTCTTACGCCAATGGGAGACGTGGCTCGGCGGTTCCGCGGCTCTCGAATTTTCGCCAAGCCTCTGGTTCGCCAAGCCTCTGGTTCGCCAAGCCTCTGGCTTGAAATCGAAAATTCGAGATGGAGCAACGGCTCGATGCGTCAGCATCCTGAGCCGTTGGTATGACGCGGCGGCGATTGCGGGCGACCTCCTTGACACCATCGCCAACAGGTGGACCGTAAGGCTTTCTTGGCCCGGGCGCGCGAGCGCCCGTGGCTGGAGGCGGACTTCCGCACCAAGGCGCGGGCCGAACTCGCTGGACCCGGAGCCGGTCCCACTCGCTCACGGCGGAGTCGAGTGGATCACCGTCAATCGGCGGGTTGGCCGATCTGGGTGCCCTGGGCTTGTTGCCACGGGGCGTCCGCCTGCCCAGGTATGCGGCATCCCCGGTGCGTCGCGAGAGATTGCGGGCAGGCAGGCAGCGGCCGCGCCACCTCCGCGGGATCTCGGCGAAGTTCCGCGACGCCCTGAGGCGAATCGGTCTTGATGAACACGTCGACCTGCTGGCCGACGAAGGCCGGGAAGTCGGAAACCTGCAGCGCGTAGATCACTTGGAGAACCCGCGTGTCGACGCGCTCTGTGCTGGCGCCGGTGAGCGACCGCTTCGGCACCACGTAGGGCTCGATGCGCACGAAGGACAGCGGGGCGGAGATCTTCGGGTTGCCGCGCAGCCGCGCGACGGCCGGGCTGCCCGCGTTGATCCTCCAGCTGTCGGCCTCGTCGACATCGGCGCGGACATGCAGGAGATCCGCGCTTCCCATGATCATGAGCGGGGAGGACAGCGCGCCCGCCTGCGCGTACTCGCCGACGCGGACATTGACCTTGAGGATCTTGCCGTCGATCGGCGCCTTCACGACCGTCCTGTCGAGGTCGACGCGCGCCTGCTCCAGCGCCGCCTTCGACTGGGCGACATTGGCCTCCGCCTCGAGCCGCTTGGCGGTCAGGACCTTGCTCTGCTGCTTCGCTGCGGCGACCGCGGCCTCGGCGGCCGCGACCGCCGCGGCGGCCTTCCCCGCATCCGCGATGGCCGCCTCGTAGCGCTGGCGCGAAACCCAGGACCCGCGGGCGAGCGACGCGTACCGGAGGCGGTCGAGCTCCGCCCGGCTCGATTCAGCCTGAGCGTTCTCGAGTTCCGCCGCCGCCTGCGAGATCTTGTGACGCTGCATCGCGATGTTCAGGTCGGCCGAGCTCAGGAGGGCCTCGGCCGCCGCGAGCGCGCCCTCATGCCGCGCAACAACGGCCCGGACCTCACGATCGTCGACGGAGAAGAGCGGCCGTCCGGCCGTGACCCCGGCGCCGGCCACGACCTCCACGCGGGAGACGACGCCGCTGCGCTCGGTGGCGATCGCGACCACCTCGCTCGCCGGCTCGATGATCCCGGCGGCGGACACCCCCTGGGCGTAGGAGTTGGCCGGCGCCGCGATCACCGGCTCGGTGATCGGCCGGGGATCGTACTTCGCCGAAACGGACCAGGCGGTGAAGCCGAACAGGCCGGCGGCCAGCGCGGGAACGCCGAAGCGGAGCAGGACGGAACTGCCGGTCATGTCACGCCACCTCCGATCCCATCCTCGCCTGCGCGACGCGGGCCGAGCGGATTCGCCCGTCCTCCATGGCCGTGATCCGGTCCGCGAAGGAGTAGATTCGGCTGTCATGGGTGACGACGATGACCGCCCGGTCCTCCGCAAGCGCGGCGGCCTTGAGGAGCTCGAGGACCGATCGACCGGTGTCGGCGTCGAGCGCAGCGGTCGGCTCGTCGCAGACGATCAGCCGGGGCTCGTGGACCAGCGCCCGCGCGATCGCGACCCGCTGCTGCTGCCCGCCCGAGAGCTGATTCGGGGTCTTGCCGACGTGGCCGGCCATTCCGAGGCGGGTCAGAATGGGGATTGCCCGCTCCAGCGCCCGCCTCATCGGCATCCCCGCGGCGACCAGCGGGATCGCCGCGTTCTCGGCGACGGTCAGCGCCGGCAGGAGGTTGTACTGCTGGAAGATGAAGCCGATCGTCCGGCGTCGGAAGGCTGTTCTCTCCCGGTCCCCCATGCGGGTGACCGACGCGCCGCAGATCGAGACCTCCCCGGAGGTCGGGCTCAGGATGCCGGCGATGATCGAGATCAGGGTGGTTTTGCCGCAACCGGACGGACCGACCAGCATCGTGAGTTCACCTGCGGGCAGTTCGAAGTCGATCCCGTGCAGCACCGTGACGAGGTCTTCGCCCGCGGTGAACGTCTTCGTGATGCCGCTGCAGCGCACGATGGCGGAGGCACTGCCCATCGCGCTAGCCCCGGAACACGATCGCGGGATCCACGACAAGCACCCTGCGGATGCTGGCGAGGCTCGCGACGGCGATGATGACGAAGACGGCGCCGGCCGTTCCGGCCGCGACCTCCCAGGGCAGCGCGAAGCCGCGGAAGTCGATCGCCGTGCGCGACAACACCTCGAAGAACACGGCGCAGAACCCGATGCCGATGGCGTAGCCGATGCTCGCCACGACCACGGCCTGGAGCAGGACCATGCGCACGATCGTGAGATTGCCGACACCCATGGCCTTCAGGGCGCCGAAGTGGCGCAGGTTCTCAAGGACGAACAGGTAGTAGGTCTGTCCGACGACGACGGCGCCAACGATGAAGCCGAGGGCCGTCGTGATCCCGAAATTCACCGGAATCCCGGTCCGCTTCATGTAGTATTCGACGGTGGCCCAGGCGAAGTCGCGCCACGTCAGGGCCTTCAGGCCCGTCTCCGCGGCGATCCGCCTGGCGAGCGCGCGCGGATCCTGACCCGCACGGGCGCGGGCGAGCACGAAGGACAATTGCTTGCGGGAGCGCCCGTCGAAGCCGAGCGCGCTGGAATACTTGGTGTGCACGACCGGGAAGGTGGCGAAGGGCGCGGAGGCCTCGGAGATCGCGACGACCACCGCGCGGCGGTCGTTGATCTCGAATTCCTTGCCGAGGGCGAGCGCTTCCCCGGGCCACATGAACTGGTATCCCGCCCGGTCGACGATCACGGCATCAGGCTGCCTGAGATCCTCGACCGCGCCGAGGACCAGGTGCGGTGCGACGCCGACCAGCGTGGCGTCGTCGACGCCGAGCAGGATCACCTGCTGCAGCACCCCCTCCCGCGTGTGCGCGACGGGGAGGCTCTTGTGCAGCGGGACGGCCCAGTCGACCCCCTCCACCCCACGCACGCGGTGCAGTTGCATATCCGCCATTCCCTCGACCACGTCGATGTATTCGACGCGCGGATCCATCACCCAGATGTCGGTCTCGCGAACGTCGATGATCTGGCTCGCCGTGCGCAGCATCAGGCCGATGAAGATCGCGACTTGGTTCGACATCAGCATCGTCGAGAAGGCGATACCGAACACGAGCCCAAGATACTTGGCGTGATCCCGGATGAGCATTCTGACGGCCACACCGTTCATCAACCGCTCCTCTGGGGAAAATCTGCCGACTGGGTGCTCGCGGTCCGCTTGTTCGGGATCTCCACCCGCCGTCTCATGCCAAATCCGCCTGATTCGTTCGGAATCGCGGATTTGGTCTTCGCGCCAACGCCGCGCGGGGTGGCTGCCACGGCCCGCCAGGGGTCCCCGGCATGGTCGTGCGGGCGTGCTGCCGCCCGGGCGGACGTTCGGCCCGGCTGCCCCCTCCGCTCGGTGACCGGATCTCGCTGAGTTCATGTTCGCCCACGATGAGCTCGCGGGCGAAGCGGTCGCACCGGATCAAGTACTCAGGCCCCAGCGGCTGGGGCCTGGTCGGAAGCAGGCGCGCGATCCTGCACTGGGCCCCGCTGAGCATGTTGGGGAAACGCGTCTGGGAATAGGTGACGATCTGCCCGACCGTGAACCGATGCGGCGTCATGACTGGCTTCCATGTCCCGGGCGGGGAACTCGGGCGCCAATCTCACTCGCATTAGGCGCGGCATCTGTGCGCCACCTCACGGGGAGGCGGCGCAGGTCCATTCCTCGCACGTCACCGCGGAATTCATCGCACGCTCAACTGCCAGCGCCGACGCGTATCCGGCCATCGGCGGCAGGGCGTGCATGATCCAGGCGGAGGGGACCAGCGCCGCCTCCCGCGATGCCAGGAGCGCCGGGGGCGCCTCCGGGCTCACCTCCACGTCGAAGGCGTCCAGCGGAAAGCGCAAACCGTGCCCCAGCGCCTTCACGACGGCCTCCTTCCTCGCCCACGCCGCGAAGAACGACGCGAGCCGGCCGGCCTCCGGGGCGGCCAGGATGTCCCGCTGCTCGCGGGCGGAGAAGGTCGCTCGAACGAGCCCCTCGAGATCTTTGAGCGGGCGCACGGCCTCGACGTCCACGCCGACTTCGCGTCCGACGGTGATGGCGACCACGGCGAGGTCTCCGGAATGCGTCGGATTGAACCGGAACGGCGCCCGATGCGCGGCCGCGAGTCGGGGCTTCCCGAACGGCCCCGCCTCGAACGTCACCGCGCGGGGCGCCACGTCCATGGACGCCGCGAGGACCCGGCGAAGCATCGCGCGACCGAGCGCGAACAGCTCGGCATCCCGTTCGCGGACGAAGCGGGCCTGACGGGCGCGCTCCTCCTCCGACAGCGTTCCCGTCGCCAGCGGCAGCCATCCCGCCGGCTGCCGCCCGACGCGCGCCCGCCAGACCCGGACCTCGTTCGGCGGGAACATCCTCAAGGATCGCTCCGAAGACGGCGGGCCGACGATGAGACGCCGGTTCGATTCATAAGCTGTCGGCGGGATGCTCTCCCGCATGTCCCGTCCCGGCAAGCCCGCGCGGCCGAGGAGCGCGGAATGCTGGCCTCGCCACCGTAGCCGGTTCCTCGCCGCATGGTCAGCCGCAGCAGGCGATCAACTCCGGCTCGAGGGTCTTCTGGAGCGCCGCGATCACCTCGTCCTCCTTCGGGCGAAGGTAGAAGTGATCGCCATCGAACATCCTGACCGCGAAGCCGGCCGTGGTCAGGTCGGCCCAGGCCTCGAGCTGAGCTTGCGCGACCGCCGGATCCCGGGTGCCGCCCATCGCGGTGATCGGAACGGACAGGGCCGCCCGCGGGACGTAGCGGTAGGTCTCGATGGCTTCCAGGTCGGCCCTCAGGACGTTGAGGAAGATCGGCAGCATCTCGGGGTCCTCCAGGATCTCCCGCGGCAGCGCCGCGTAGCGGTCCCGAAGCACCGCGATGAACTGCGCCTCCGGGAGCCGGTGGAGCGACGGGACCGCGCTCGGAAGATGCGGGGCGTGGCGCGCCGACGCGAAGAAGTGGACCGGGAGCCGCGATCCCCGCTCCGCGAGCGCGTGGATCAGCTCGAACCCGACCGCGGCCCCGAGGCTGTGGCCGAAGACGGCGTAGGGCCGGTCGAGCAGAGGCTCGAACACGTCCGCGACGGCCTTGGCCATTGCCGGGACGCTGCGCAGGGGCGCCTCCTTCAGGCGGCTCCACCGCCCCGGCAACTGGACCGCGCAGACCTCGATCTCGGGGGCGATCCTGCGCTGCCAGGTGTTGAACATCTGCGCGGCACCCCCGGCGTAGTGGAAGCAGACCAGCCTGAGCCGCACGCCCGGCCGGGGAGCCGCGGCGTGAAACCATGTCTTGTCGAGGGTCATGACAGCTCCTCCGCGGCGTCCGCGCCCGTTCCCTCGAGCACCTTGAGCTCGGCCTCGATCAGGGCGCGCAATTCGTCTTCCACCTCGTCGTCCGCGAGTCCCGGCCCGCCGAGGCCCGCTTCGGGCAGGGCACGCACGGCCGGTCGCGGCTCGTCTGCGCCCCGGCGAGGCTCCTGGTCCTCGAACCGCGCCAGGAGGTAGGCCGCGAGCGCGTCCAGGGTCGGGTAGTCGAAGATCACTGTCGGTGGAATCGCGACCGCGTACCCCACCCTGCCCTTGAGCCGGTTCCTGAACTCGACCGCCGCGAGCGAGTCCATGCCCTGTTCGACGAGCCCCGCCCTCGGGTCCACCCGCGCACCCAGAACCTCGGACAGTTCCTCCTGCAGGAACCGGCCGACCGCTTCCGCCCGCTCCGCCAGCGCACTCTCCGCGACGATGTCCGCCAGCGTCCTCGGCGCGGCACTCGATGTGTCCGGCACGTCCGCCTCCGCTTCGTTGAATTCGGCAAGGAAGGTTCCGGCATTCACCCGCTGACTCCCCTTGAGGATCTCCGCCCAGCGGATGTCGAACGCGCCGGCCTGCGCCACCCGGCCCCTCAGCAGGCGGCCGAACACGCGAAGGGCCAGGCCGGAATCCATCAGCGTCCGCCCGGCCGCCCCTGCCCCGGCCGGGCCATGGTCGCCCCGCAGCGCGGCGGCCAGGCCCTTCCCGTCCCAGTTGCCCCAGTTCACCGAGAGGCCCGGCATGCCGAGCCGTGCCCTCTCGTGCATCAGCAGGTCGAGGAACGCGTTCGCGGCGGCGTAGTTGGCCTGCCCGGCATTGCCGAGCAGCGAGGCCGCGGACGAGAAGCACGCGAAGAAGTCCAGAGGAACGGCGAGGTCCTGCGTCGCCGCGTGCAGGTTCCACGCGCCGAGGACCTTGGGACGCGCGACCGCCTCGAACTTGTCCCAGTCCTGGCGCTCCAGGGTCGCGTCGGCGAGCGTGCCCGCCGCGTGGACGATGCCACCGAGCGTCCGGGTTCGGACGTGCCGGGTCAGCCAATCCCGCAGACCGTCCGCGTCGGCGACGTCGAGGGCGACCGTCTCGATCCGGGCCCCGGTCCGACTCCGCAGCGCGTCGATCCTGTCGCGGACCTCCGGACCAGGATCGCTCCGGCCGATCAGGACCAGCGTCCGGGCGCCCTCCTGCTCGGCGAGCCACTGCGCCACGTCGAGGCCCAGCGCCCCGAGGCCGCCCGTCACGAGGTAGCTCTTGCCCGGGTCGCAGAGCGGGCGGTCGGGCGCCGTGCCGAGATCCGCGAGCCTCGTCAGGCGCGGGACGTACCTGACGCCGCCGCGAATCGCCACCTCGCTCTCGGCCGGATCCGCGAGCACCTCCTCCACCCATTCCGCCGATCCCGCCTCGACGTCGATGAGCCGGACGGCGATCTCGGGGCATTCCAGGCGGGCGACGCGCGCGAGCCCGATCAGGGGCGCCTGGGAGACGCTGAGGGGCGCCGCTTCCAGGCCGGTGCCCTGCGCGTTCCGCGTCACGACCAGCAGCCGCGGCCGCTCGGCCGCGCCCGCGCGGCTCCCTTGCGCCCGCGACAGCGCGCGGATCAGCTCCAGGCACGGGCCGTAGCCGCGCCGCGGGTCGAGCAGCGGGGCATCGCCCGCCACGAAGACGACGCTCCTCACCCCTTGGTCGGCGACGAGGCTGCGGGCTTCCGCCAGGGATTGCGCGACGTGCCAGCCGGCCGCCCGCGGGCCGAGCCGTCCCTCGACGATGCGGCGCGCCTGATCCGCGCCGTCCTCGGCGTAGACCAGGGTCGTCCCGCCGAGGAGCGCCTGCGCCGCGGCGGGGGTTCGCTCCCAGCGGACGCCGTAGGTGAGATCCCGGGCCGTGCCGAGGCTGGCCTCCATCACGGTCAGGCCCCGGATCTCGGCCAGCACCGCACCCGCGTCGTCGAGGATCCACACGTCGCCGGTATAGGACCGTCTGCCCGTTCCGGACTGCGAGACGAGGCGGGCGTAGCTCCACACCGCGCGCGCGTCCCCGAGCGCGCCGAAGCATCGCAGCGCGCCGATCCGGACCGGCAGGATCAGGGTCTCGCCGAGGACGCCCTCGGGCAGGCAGCTCGCGAAGGACTGCATGCCGCAATCCAGGACGGCCGGGTCGAGCACGAACCGCGGGGTCGCCTCGCCGACGGCGTCCGATCCCGGGCCGCGGATCCGCGCGAGCGCCTCGCCATCACCCTTCCAGAGGCCCTCGATGCGCCGCAGCGCGGGCCCGTAGCGAAGGCCCATCCTGTCGAACACGGCGTAGAGATCCGCACTCGGCGCGCTGCGGCACCTCCGCCGCACGTCCTCGATGTCGACCGCATCCGCCCGCGCAGCGGCACCGGGCCCGAAACGGCCGGTCGCGCAGCGGGTCCACGGCCCGTCCTTGAAGTGGATCTCGATCTCGCCGGAGGTCCGGTCCCCCGCCGCGCGCGGGCTGACGACGCATTGCAGCCGGTGGCTCTCTCCCGGACGCAGCATCGCGGGATTCTCGAACGCGACGGCCTCCAGGCCGACCGGCGTGGCCGGGCTCGCCTCGCGGCCGGCCTCGAGCATCATCTCGATGAACCCTGCCGCCGGGAAGACCGGCCCCGTCGCCGCCGACGCGACGACGTGGTCCCTCACGAAGTCGAACGATTCCGCGGCGAGCTCGACCTCGTGCACCGCCTTGTCCGACAGGACCGGGGATTCCAGTCGCGTGCCGAGGAGCGGCCGCGCCGCGGCGACCGTGCCGGACGGCGCGGGGTCGCGGCGGCCCGGCCGCGTCTCGATCCAGAAGCGCTTCCTCTGGAAGGGATAGGTCGGAACCCGAACCCTGCGCGGCGCGGCGCCGAAATCGACGCCCCGCCAGCGGACGGGCGCGCCGCTCGCGTAGGCTTGGCCGAGCGCGTGCAGGAACGATGCGTCCTCCGTCTCCCTCTCGTCCGCGGCCCCCGGCCGCTTGCTCCCCATCGTCGGCGTCCAGAGATGGCGGGCCGGATCGGGGACGCAGTCCTGGGCGAGGGCGAGCAGCGTCGGCCGCGGGCCGATCTCGACGACGTGCCACTCCTGCGAGTCCCGGACGAGGGCCTGCGCGCCGGCGCCGAACAAGACTGGCTGCCGGAGCTGGTCCGTCCAGTATCGCGCCGTGCGGATCTCGTCGGTGGCCTCCGCGCCGGTCAGGCTCGAGACGAAGCGGATCTGCGGCCGCGCGAACGCCACCTCGGATGCCCGTGCCTCGAAGGGCTGCAGGATCGGATCCATCAGCGGCGAGTGGAAGGCCCGCGTGACCTGCAGCGGCTTGACCGGAACGCCCTGCGCCTCGAAGTGCCGCGCCACCTCGCGGACGTCCGCCGCCTCACCGGACACCACGATGCTCCGCGGCCCGTTGACCGCCGCCACGCCGACCCTGCCGGCGTGGCGCGCGACGACCTCGTGCACCGCATCGGACGGGGCCGCGATCGCCACCATCGCACCCGGCTCCGTCCCGCGCTGCATCAGGCGTCCGCGGTCGGCGATCAGAAGCAGCCCGTCCTCCCAGCCGAGCACGCCGGCCGTCACGGCCGCGGCAAACTCCCCGACGCTGTGACCCAGGACGGCAGCCGGGCTCACGCCGCAGGATTTCCAGAGTTCGACCAGCCCGTATTGCAGCGAGAACAGGGCGGCTTGCGTGTACTCCGTCTGGTGCAGGCGCTCCTCGCCGCCGTCCGGGCCGCCTCCCCACATGACGTCGAGCAGGTCCACGCTGCGCTCCCGGCGCAGCAGCGCCGCGCAGCGATCCAGCGCGTCCCTGAACACCGGGAAGGTCTGGTAGAGCTGCCGCCCCATCCCGAGATACTGCGAGCCCTGTCCGGTGAAGAGGAATGCGATCCGCTTCGGCTCGGCGGGCGGGGCCGGCTCCCCGGCGGCGAGCGCCACGAGCTTCCGGCTCATCTCCTCCCGGGTGCGGGCCACGACCGCCGCCCGCCAGGGGAACTGGGCCCGGCCCGTGTTGGCGCTCCAGCAGAAGTCGAGGAGCGAGCCCGCTTCGGCCCGGTCGAGGGCCTCCGCGTAGCGGGCGGCCTGCTGACGCAGCGCCGCCCCGCTCTGGGCCGACACGCCGAGGAGGCAGGCCGCCCCCGCCGGCGGCTCCGCCTCGCCGGCGGCCGTCCTCTCGCGGGCCGTCGCGGCGGGTCCCTCTTCGAGGACCACGTGGACGTTCGTGCCCTGCAGGGCGAAGCCGCTGACGCCCGCGATCCGGCGCTTCGCGGTCCCCGTCTCCGGGGCGTCGTCCCGCTTCCAGGCGAGCGGCGCGACCAGCACCTGCGCGGGAATCTCGTCGAGCGCGATGTTCGGGTTGACCCGCTCCACGGGGAGTTGAGGCACCAGCAGCTCGTTGTCGAGCGACAGCGCCACCTTGATGATGCTGGCGATCCCGGCCGCGGCTTCGAGATGGCCGAGATTCGTCTTCACGGATCCGAGAAGCAGCGGCCTGCTCCGGTCTCCCCCCAGCGCGGCGCCGAGGGCGCGGACCTCGATCGGGTCGCCCAGGGGCGTGCCGGTCCCGTGGGCCTCCACGTAGTCGACCTCGTTGGGTTGGACGCCCGCGACGCGCAGGGCATTGCGGATCAGGGCCTCCTGGGCCGAGCCGTTCGGGACCGTGAGCCCGCTGCTCGCCCCGTCGTGGTTCACCGCGGAGCCGCGGATGACCGCGTAGATCCTGTCGCCGTTCGCGAGCGCGTCCCGCACCCGCTTCAGGATCACGACGCCGCAGCCCTCGCCCCGGACGAAGCCGTCCGCCGCCTCGTCGAAGGCCCGGCACTGGCCGGCCCGCGACAGCGCCCGCGCTCGCGACAGCAGGATGGTGTTGTCCGGCGCCAGCATGAGGTTCACGCCGCCCGCCACCGCCAGCGTGCACTCGCCGCGCCTCAGGCTCTGCGCGGCCTGATGCAGGGCGACGAGCGAGGAGGAGCACGCCGTGTCGAGCGTCAGGCAGGGCCCCTGCAGGCCGAGGAAGTGCGAGATCCGTCCCGCGGCGAAGCTCGCGCTGCTGCCGGTGCCGGCGTAGAGGCCGCCGCCGGTGACCCCTGCGCGCTGCACCAGGAGCGCGTAGTCCGAGTAGGAGAGCCCCACGAACACGCCGGTCGAAGTTCCCCGCAGCTCCGTCGGGACGATTCCCCCATCCTCCAGGGCCTCCCAGGTGACCTCGAGCATGAGGCGCTGCTGCGGATCGAGGAGCCGCGCCTCGCCCGGCACGATCCTGAAGAAGCCCGCATCGAAGGAATCGACCGGCTCCTGGAGGAACCCGCCCGTGCGCGCGTACGTCCTGCCCTCCGCGTCCGGATCGGGGTCGTACACGGCGTCGTTGTCCCAGCGCTCGCGGGGCACCGGCACGATGCCGCAGCGCTGCTCGCTCAGCAGGGACCAGTAGGCCTGCGGATCGGAGGCCCCGCCCGGGAACCGGCAGCCCAGGCCGACGATGGCGACCGCGTCCTCGTCCGGCGCGGCGGCTCGCGCCGGCTCGGCCGGAGCGGCCGCGGGGGCCGCGGGGGCGCCGCGCCGGGCCAGCTCGGCATCCAGGTACTCCGACAGCGCCTCGATGTTGGGATGGTCGAAGGCCAGGGAGGCGGCGATTCGCGCGTGCTCGCCGAACTGCTTCTTCAGCCGGTTGCGCAGCTGCACGGTCATCAGGGAGTCCATCCCGAGTTCGGAGAACCCGATCCGCGGATCCAGGGACTCGTCCCGGCCGCGGCCGAGGATCTGCGCCACCTCGGCCTGGACGACCTGCGCCAGCACGGTACGCCGCTCGGATGCGGGCAGCCCGAGGACGCGTTGAACGACGTCGCCCTTCGGCTGCGCGCCCCGCGCGGGCGTCCTGCCATAGGCTTCGAGGAAGCGCGGCACCCCCGCCTCGCCGTGGAGCGTGCGCAGGAAGCGCGGCCAGTCCACCGCCAGCGCACCCACCTGCCGCGCCCCGCCGTCGCGCAGGATCGCCTCCAGGAGCGCCATTCCCTCCTCGGGGTCGAGGGCGATGATCCCGGCCTCCCTGAGAGACCCTTCGGCGAGGTCAGCGACGCGGCCGATCCGGGCCCAGACGCCCCAGTTGATGCCGATCGTCCGCAGGCCCAACCCGCTGCGGTGATGCGCCAGGGCGTCCAGGAAGGCGTTGACCGCCGCGTAGTTCGACTGGCCGGCGAAGCCGAACAGCGACGAGGCCGAGGAGAACAGCACCATGAGCCCGAGGGGCTGGCGCAGCCTCAGGCTCGCCCGGTGCAGGTTCCAGGCCCCGAATACCTTGGCGGGAAGGAGGTCCGCGTAGTCGTCCCAGGTCTGGTCCGCCAGCGCGGCGTCCCGAAGGCTGCCGGCGGCGTGGATCACGCCTCCGAGCGGCGGGATCGCGCCGGAATCCAGCTCCGCGAAGAGCTCCTCGACCTCGCCGAGGTTCGCGAGATCCGTCATGCGCACGAGCACCTGCACGCCCTGCGCCCGCCACGCCTCGATCTCCTGCGACACCGCGGGCGAGGGCGCCCGGCGTCCGACGAGGACGAGGCTCCGCACCACCTTCTCGGCGATCAGCCAGCGCGCGGTCTCGACGCCCAGCCCGCCGAAGGCCCCGGCGATCAGGTAGGTCTTGGCAGCGTCGATGTCCGCCGCCGGCGCGGTCGCGCCCGCCGCCTTGGCGGTCAGCCGGGCGACGAGCCTCGTGCCGCCCGCGTAGCGGACCTGCCGGTCGTCGCGCGCATCCGAGGCGATCTCGTCGAAGAGCGGGGACGGATCCTCCCCGAGGTCGATGGCGACGCAGTCGAGCGCCGGGTGCTCGATCTGGATCACCTTCGCCAGACCCCACAGGGGCGCCTGCGAGAGGGCCGGCGCCGCGCCCGGGGCGTCGGCGTAGACGCCCCGGGTCACCACGTAGAGCGGCCGCTCCCGTCCGGTCCGGACGAGTTCCTGGGCGACGGCGAGCAGGGACGCGTAGCCGAGGCGCTGATCGGCGGCGAGGGCGTCGGGCGTGGGATTGCACGAGAAGGACTCGTCCAGCCCCCAGAGGAACACCACCTTGTCGAAGGCGAGCGCCCCTGCGCCGAGGCGCTCGCGCACGACCGACGCGCAGGCGTCGGCATCCAGGTCGCCGGACGCGGCGGACAGGGCCGTGCACGCGTGTGCGACCTCGACGAGCGTGATGCCGGCGCCCTCGCAGCGGGCGCGCAGGCTCTCTGCCACCCCGCCCCGATCCGCGAAGACGAGCCAGGTCTGCCCGGAGGACGGGGTCGATGCCGGACGCGCCGCCTCCTGCGGCACCCAGGTCACCTCGTGCTGCAAGCCGTGCAGGGACCGGCCGAGCATCCGCCGCAGCTGCCCCTGCGCCACGAGCGAGACCGTGAGCCCCTGGACCGACGCGATGGTCCGCCCGTCCGCATCCAGGATCGTGACGTCACCGGAATACCGGGTCTCGGACTGCTCGCGCAGGACCGCGTGGCTGAGGAGTCTCCCGGCCGGGAGGGTCCCGGTCCACGCCACGCTGTCGATCTGGACGGGAAGTCCGACGCGGGCGGCATCGCCGTCCTTCGCGCCGTCGACGCACTGGGACAGGACCTGGATGCACGCGTCGAGGATCGCGGGGTGGAGGATGTAGGCCGGGCGGGGGCCCGCCGCGAGCTCCTCCGGCCAGACCACCTCGCCGAGCGCTTCGCGCCGGCCCCTGAGCACCCGGGTCACGCCGCGGAAGCCGGGCCCGTACGCGATCCCCTGCGCCGCGAAGGTCGCGAAGCAGTGGTCCGCCGTCAGAACCTCCGGGCACCGCGCGCGCAGGGCATCCGGAGCCGCGGCCGCCGCGGCGGGCTCGGCCCCGAGGATCTCGATCCGGCCGCTCGCGTGGGAGGTCCAGGGCGCGGTGAGCTCCCCCTCGCAGCCGAGGACCGCGAACTCCGCCTCGACGCCGGGCGCCGGCCCCGCGGTCAGGACGCACTGGAGCCGGTAGCGCTTGGCGGGATCCAGCACGAGCGGGGTCGCGAAGTGAACGTCCCGCAGCACGCAGGCCGCCCCCTTCCCCCAGCGGACCGTCACCGCCTCCGCGACCAGTTCCAGGAACCCCGCCGCTGGGAACACGATGCGCCCCAGCACCGCATGGTCCGCGAGGAAGGCGAACCGGGTGGTGTCGATCTCGGCCTCGCACGTGACCTCGCCCGGACGGGATGCGCTCGCGAGGGTCTTGCCGATCCAGGGGTGGGCCCCGGTCTCGCGGTCACCCGCCGGAGCGGCCCGGGAGCCCGACGACACGTCGTTCCAGTAGCTCTTGCGATCGAACGGATAGGTCGGCAGCGAGAGCTTCCTGCGATGCGGGTAATCCCGGTCGAAGCCCTGGAAGTCAACGTCGTGGCCGCGCACGTAGAGCGCGCCGAGGCTCGCCAGCATCTCCTCCCACTCGTCCGCGTCGCGTCTGGCGGAGGGCAGCCAGGCGGTGTCGTCGTCGACCTCCGGGAAGCAGTCCTGGCCCATGCCGAGCAGCACCGGATGCGGCCCGACCTCGAGGAACCGGGTGTAGCCGAGGCGGCGCAGCGTCTGCATGCCGTCGTGGAAGCGGACCGGCTGGCGGATGTGGCGCGTCCAGTAGCCCGAATCGCACACGATCTCGGCCGAGGCCTCGCCGCCCGTCAGGTTCGAGATCAGCTGCAGGCTCGGCCGGCCGTAGGCGACGAGGTCCGCCACCTCCTCGAACGCTTCGAGGATCGGTTCCATCAGAGGCGAGTGCGAGGCGTTCGACACCGCGAGGAGCTTCGCCTTGATGCCCCTCCCCTGGAATTCTTCCACGAGGCGCCGCACCGCCGCCCTCTCGCCCGAGACGACGGTGTTCTGCGGGCCGTTGAGCGCGGCGATGGACACCCGGCCCGCGACAGTCGACAGGGCTTCGGACGCAGCACGCTCGCCGACGGCCAGGGAGGCCATCGCTCCCTCGCCCTGCGACCGCTCGACCTCGTGCATGAGGAGGCCCCGCCGGCAGATCAGCCGCAGGGCGTCCTCGAGGGAGAACACTTCCGCCACCGCCGCCGCCGCGTACTCGCCCAGGCTGTGCCCCATGACGGCGGCGGGCTCGATCCCGAAGCTCCGCCAGAGCGCCGTCATCGCCCACTCGTAGGCGAAGAGCGCCGGCTGCATGTAGTCCATGCGGTCGAGCAGATCGGTCCTGTCCCCGAACATCACGGAGAGCAGCGGCACCTCGCGGTAGGCGCTCACGATCTCGGCGCATCGGTCCAGGGCCCGACGGAAGGTGGGCTGGGTGGCGTAGAGGCGCCGGCCCATCCCGGGATACTGCGCGCCCCCGCCCGAGAACAGGAAGACGACGCCCGTCGCGCGGGCCGGCGCCGGCTGGACGGGGATCGTCACCCCGGCGGGAACCGTCTCGAAGTCCGACTCGACCAGGGTCCTCAGCCGGCCCCGCACGTCGTCGACCGACGCGCCGGTCACGGCCATGCGAAGGTCGAAATGGGCTCGGCCGAGATTCGCGGTGTGGCAGATGTCGGCCAGCGACGGCGCCCAGCGCATGGCGAGGTAGCGGCGCGCCAGATCCCGGAGCGCGCCCTCTGATTTCGCCGACAGCGCCAAGAGGTGAAGCGGCCGGTCGGCCTCCGGCGGCTCGGGGAGGACCGCCTCGGGCGCCTCTTCGAGCACCACGTGCGCGTTGGTGCCCTGCAGGGCGAACCCGCTGATGCCGGCGGCGCGCCTGCGCTCCCCTCTCCTCCACGCCAGCGGCTGCGCGGGCACCTGGGCCGGGATGCGGTCGAGCGCGAGGGACGGGTTGAGCGTCGCGAGGTTCAGGTTCCGGGGGATCAGTTCGTTCTGCAGCGCCAGCGCAACCTTCATCACGCTGGCAACCCCGGCCGCCGATTCCAGGTGGCCGAGATTCGTCTTCACGGAGCCGATCGTCAGGGGCTCGGCCCGGGATCCCGAGAACACCGCGCCGAGGGCGCGCGCCTCGATCGCGTCGCCGACGGGCGTTCCGGTGCCGTGTGCCTCGACGTAGTCGATGTCGGCGGGGCGCAGCGAGGCGGCCTCGAGGGCCTGCCGGATCAGCGCCTCCTGGGCCAGCGCGTTCGGCACGGTCAGGCCCTGGCTCGCCCCGTCCTGGTTGACGGCCGAGCCGCGGACGACTGCGACGATGCGGTCCTGTCGCGCGAGCGCGTCGGCGAGGCGCCTCAGGACCAGGACGCCGCATCCCTCGCTTCGCACGTAGCCGTCGGCCGCCGCGTCGAAGGTCTTGCAGCGGCCGTCCTTCGCGAGCGCCCTCATCTTGGAGAGCATGTCCGTGAAGTGCGGCGTCAGGATCAGGTTGACGCCGCCTGCGAGCGCCATCTCGCATTCCCGGCTTCGGAGAGCGAGGCAGGCTTGGTGTATGGCCACCAGCGACGACGAGCAGGCCGTGTCGATGGCGACCGACGGCCCCTGGAGACCCAGGACGTAAGACACCCGCCCGGCGGCGGCGCTGAAGACGCCCCCGAGCCCGACGTAGAGGCCGCCCTCCTGGATCGCGTGCGGGTTGAGCTGGAGGTGGAGATACTCCGGGTAGGAGATTCCCACGAAGACGCCGGCGCGGCTTCCGCGCAGGCGCGTCGGGTCCTCTCCCGCATTCTCGATGGCCTCCCAGCTGACCTCGAGCAGGAGTCGCTGCTGCGGGTCCAGGAAGCGGGCCTCATCGGGCGGAATGTTGAAGAACCCAGCGTCGAACCGGTCGATCGGCTCCTGCAGGAAGCCGCCCCACTTGGCGTAGGTCTTGCCGAGCCCGGACGGATCCTCGTCGTAGATCTCGGCGGCGTCCCACCTTTCCTTGGGAACCTCGACCACGGCGTCCCTGCCCTCCTTCAGGAGGTTCCAGTAGGAGGCCGGGTCGCCGGCGCCGCCCGGGAAGCGGCACGCCATGCCCACGATTGCGATCGGTTCATTCATGTCAACCGCGCCTCATCTCGGTCCGGGCGGAGCCCACGCACTCAGGCCGCCGCGATCGCGTCCAACAGGTGCTGGGACAGTTCCTCGACCGTGGGGAATTCGAACGCCACGGTGGCCGACAGTTCGATCGTGTCGCCCAGCGCCTCGCTCAGCCGCTGCCGCAGCTGGATGGCCTGCAGCGACTTCAGGCCCATGTCGCGGAAGCCGACGCCCCTGGCGCCGACCGGGGCGGCCCGCGCGGGCCTGTCGCGCCCGTTCAGGACCTCCGCGAGTTCCGCTTCCAGGAACTCGCGGACGATCCGCTTCCTGTCGTAGGGTCCGGCCGCGTCCCGGACCCGCTCCACGATCGACCCGGTGCACGCGCGCGCCGCGCCCTTCCGCGCCATCTCCCGCAGCACCGACTTCTTGATCTTGCCGCTCGCGGTCAGCGGGAAGGTCTCGACGAAGACCACGTCGCGGGGGATCTTATAGTCGGCGATCCGATCCCGGCAGAACGCTGCCACGTCCTCGCCCGTGAGGTCGTGGCCGGCACGGACCTTGACGTAGGCGCGGCAGCGCTCGCCGAGCACCTCGTCCGGCACTCCGACGATCGCGACCTGCTCGACGGCCGGATGCTCGTAGAGGTAATTCTCGATGTCGGACGGGAAGATCGCCATCCCGCCCTGCTTGATCAGGTCCTTCTTGCGGCCGACGATCCGGACGTAGCCCTCGGCGTCGAGGGTGGCGAGGTCGCCAGTGTAGAGCCAGCCGTCGGCGTCGATGATCTCCGCGGTCTGGCGCGGGTCCTTGTAGTAGCCCTTCATCACGGCGTAGCCGCGGCAGGCGAGTTCTCCGGTGGTTCCGAGGGGCACGGGCCTGCGCGTCTCGTCGACCACCCGCAGTTCGATCCCGGGCAGCGCCCGGCCCACCGTCTCGGCCCGGATGGCCGGCGGGTCGTCGAACCGCGTGACCGTCAGCGCGGGCGAGGTCTCGGTCAGGCCGTAGCTGACCGCCACGTTGCAGTGCATCCGGTGCATGATGTCCTTGACCACCTCGACCGGGCACGGCGCCGCGGCGATCATGCCGGTGCGAAGGCTCGTCAGGTCGAACGCGTCGAAGCGCGGCGCATTCAGCTCCAGCACGAACATCGTGGGCGTTCCGTAGAGAACGGTGCACCGCTCCTCCTCGATGGTCGCGAGCACCTCCTCGGCGTCGAACCTGTCCAGGATCACCATCGCGGCGCCAGCCGCGACCGCGCAGGCGATGCCCACGACCGCGCCGAAGACGTGGAAGAACGGCACCACCAGCAGAAGCGAGTCCCGGTTGGTGATCTCCAGGGCGCGATTCTCGTTCATCGCGGTCCAGATCATGTTCTGGTGCGATAGCATTACGCCCTTGGGGGCTCCGGTCGTGCCGGACGTGTAGAGGATCATCGCGACGCGATCCGGGTCCGCCGCCGCCCGTTCGCCGCGCGGCCCCGACAGCAGCGCCTCGTAGGGGATCCAGCCCGGGCCTGCTTCCGCCGCCTCTCCGGCCGCGGGCACGACGACGGCGTGCCGGATCC
The DNA here is from genome assembly GCF_000019365.1 of Methylobacterium sp. 4-46. Classification (GTDB taxonomy): domain Bacteria; phylum Pseudomonadota; class Alphaproteobacteria; order Rhizobiales; family Beijerinckiaceae; genus Methylobacterium. The sequence continues at coordinate 202,751 of NC_010511.1, forward strand.
GGGGCAGCTTGGGCCTGAGATCGTCGATCAGCCGGACGTAGTCGGCGCCGTCGAACCTGTCGGGCACGACGAGCACGGTGATCTCCGCGTGCCCGATCACGTATTCGAGCTCGAGGCTGCGGAGCTGCACGCTCAGCGGCACGATCACGGCGCCGATCCAGGATGCGGCGAAGTACACTTCGAGGAACTCCGGCCAGTTCGGCAGCATCATGCCGACATGGTCGCCGGGCTTGATGCCGATCCCGAGCAACCCTCCGGCCAGACGCCGCGCCCTCTCGAACAGCTGACCGTAACTCATCCTCCGGTCCCGGAACACCACCGCCGGCGCGTCGGGGGTCGTATCGGCGGCGATCTGCAGGAGGTCCGGCAACGTCACCTTCGCGTATTCCATGGAACCAGTCTCCTGCCCGTACAGAGCGAGTGCGTCCGGCGCGTGCGGCGCGGGTGGGCAGCGCGCGGCGCGGCGCGTCTGCGCACGATCGTCATGGTGAGAAGAAGTCTAGTGCCTGCCGGCGGGCCGCTCGGTGCCGGACGTCACACGAGGACCATGCGTGCCAAATCCGCTCGATTGCTTCGGAAGGGCGGATTTGGTCTTGGCTCGACCGTGCGGAGCGTAGCTCCGCCGCGGGCTGGCGGGGGCGGGCTCCGCTTCGTTCGAGCGGAGCCCGCATCACCCGTCGGTCCGATGCCGCCCATCATGCGCTCGCCGAGGTCAGCGAGCGCGTCGATGGGCAGGCGCGGGGAGCACGCCGCCATCACGCTCAGCACCCGCCCGCTGCCCTCGTCCGGGGAAGAGGGGAGCGCACCTGTCCCGACATCGCTGCGGGGCACCCCTCCCGGACGGGAGACGGGCGCCCCGCGCAGCTTCCCTCTCCCGCACGAGCGTCCTCTCGGCGCGCCGATCAGGCCCGGATGCGGGCCAGCAGGTAATCGGCCGCCCCGTCGATAGTCGGGTGATCGAACACCATCATGGCCGGGATCTTCAGGTGAGAACCGAAGCTCTTCTGGATCCGGTTCTTGAACGCCACCGCGACGAGGGAGTCGACGCCGAGGTCCATGAAGTTGGTCTCGAGATCGAAGCGGTCGCGGCTGCCGCTTCCGAGGATGTCCTCCAGCAGCGACGAGATGTGATCCGTCAGGATCTCCTTCCGGGACGCCGGCGGGGCGAGCGTCAGCTGCTCCCACAGGAAGCCGTCTGCCCGTGTGGGCGCCACCTCCTCGACCTGGACCGGAGCGGTCGCGGCGGGGGCAGCGGACTTGCCGTCCACCCAATACCGGCTCCTCTGGAACGGGTAGGTCGGCAGGGCGAGCTTGCGCGCCGGAGCCGTCCCGGTCCCGCCCGTCCAGTCGATCTGCACACCGCGGGCATACAGCTGTCCCACGGCCCCGAGCCACTCCCGCGGATCGTCGTGGTCCTTCCTGAGCGATCCGACCCAGAGCGCCGCCTCCGGCGACGGCAGGCATTCCTGCCCCATCGCGGTCAGGACCGGGTGAGGACCGATCTCGACGAAGACCCGGCACCCGAGCCGGTCGAGTTCGGCGACCCCGTCGCCGAACAGCACCGCGCCGCGCGTCTGCCGCTGCCAGTACTCCGCCCAGTCCATTCCCTCGCCGCCGATGGACCGGCCGGTCAGGTTGGAGACCATGCGGATCTCGGGCGCGCGGTACGCGATCCGCGCCGCGACCGCCCCGAACTCCCTCAGCATCGGCTCGACCAGCGGCGAGTGGAACGCGTGCGACACCGTGAGCGGCCGCACGCGCAGGCCCCGCCCGCGGAGGGCCTCGCCGAGCACCGCGATGGAGTCCGTCTCGCCCGATAGGACGGTGCTGTTCGGCCCGTTCACGGCCGCCACCGCGACCTTGCCGCCGGCCTCGGCGAGCCATCCTTCGAGTTCCGGGAGGCCGGCCGCCACGGCGATCATCTGGCCCGTCTCGCAGAGCTGCCCCATCAGCCGTCCCCGCGCGGCCACGAGCGTGAGCCCGTCCTCCAGGGACATCACGCCGGCCACCGTGGCGGCCACGTACTCGCCGACGCTGTGGCCGAGCACCGCCGAGGGCCGCACGCCGCAGGCGCGCCACGCCTCGGCCAGCGCGTATTCGAGCGCGAACAGGCAGGGCTGCGTGTACTCGGTCCGGTGCAGCCGCCGCTCATCCGCGCCGGACCACAGCAGGTCCAGCAGGGAACATCCGAGCAGGGGCGAGACGATCTCCGCGCAGCGATCCATCGCCGACCGGAAGGCCGGCAACCACGCGTACAGCTGCTGGCCCATGCCGAAGTACTGGGCGCCCTGACCGGTGAACAGGAAGGCGACCTTCCCCGGGTCGCTCGCGGGCGAGAACCTGCGGGCGGATTGCGCCCGCAGCGCCGCGACCAGCTCCTCCGCGGTGGATCCCACCACCGCGAGCCTGTGACCGAAGTGGCCCCTGCCGCGCTGGGCGGTGTGGCACACGTCGCGAAGCGAAACATCCGGATTGGAGGAGAGGAAGGCCGCGTAGTCGGAGGCGAGCCTCTGCAGAGCGGGCTCGCTCTTGGCCGAGAGCGCGAGCACCTCGCAGGGGCTCCGGTCCGCCGCGGGCGAGGCGTCCGCCCCGTCCCGGTACTCCTCGACGATCACGTGGGCATTCGTGCCCTGCAGCGCGAAGGCGCTGACGCCCGCGATCCGGCTCTCCCCGTCGCTCCGCCACGGGGTCAGTTCCGTCGGGATGCGCGCCGGGATGTCGTCGAGCGAGATGTACGGATTGAGCGTCCTGAAGTGCAGGTGCGCCGGGATGGCGTGGTGCTGAAGGGACAGGACCACCTTGAGCAGGCCGGCCATGCCGGCGGCCGGCTCCAGATGACCCAGATTCGTCTTCACCGAGCCGACGTAGAGCGGATGCCCCGCGTCCCGCCCCTCCCCGAGCACCGCGCCGATGGCGCGCATCTCGATCGGATCGCCCAGGGAGGTGCCGGTGCCGTGCGCCTCGACGTAGCTCACCTCCGCCGGAGCCACCGCCGCCTGCCGGAGCGCCTGCCGGATCAGGGCCTCCTGGGCCCGTCCGTTCGGGACCGTGAGGCCGCTGCTCGCCCCGTCCTGGTTGACCGCCGAGCCGCGGATCACCGCCAGGATGCGATCGCCGTCCGCGACCGCGTCGGACAGCCGCTTCAGGAGCACCGCGCCGCAGCCCTCCCCCCGCGAGAAGCCGTTCGCGGAGGCGTCGAACGCCTTGCTCCTGCCGTCCGGCGCCAGCGCCCTGGCGTGCGACAGGGCGATGGTCGATTGCGGCGACAGGAGGAGATTGACGCCCGCCGCGATGGCCAGCGTCGATTCCCGCAGTCGCAGGCTCTGGCACGCTTGGTGAACCGCAACCAGTGACGAGGAGCACGCCGTGTCCAGGGTCACGCTCGGCCCCTGCAGGCCGAGCAGGTACGACACCCGGCCCGAGGCGTAGCTGAGGCCCGTGCCCGTGCCGCTGTAGAGCCCGGCCTCCTGGATGGTCCGGGGATCGTCCTGAAGGCGGGCGTAGTCCATGTTGGACACGCCGACGAAGACGCCGGTGTCGCTGCCGAGCAGGTCGGCCGGCGGGATCCCAGCATTCTCGAGTGCCTCCCAGGTCACTTCGAGCAGCAGCCGCTGCTGCGGGTCCATGAACTTGGCTTCGTGGGCGGGCACGTCGAAGAACGGCGCGTCGAACAGGTCGATCCGCTCCTGCAGGAAGCCGCCCCACTTCGCGTAGGTCTTGCCGACCGCGTCCGGGTCCGGGTCGAAGAGGGCGTCCGCGTCCCAGCGGTCCTTGGGAACCTCGATCACCGCGTCCCGTCCCTCGGTCAGCAGCTGCCAGAACCTGTCCGGATCCGACGAACCCCCGGGGAAGCGGCACCCCATCCCGACGATCGCGATCGGCTCGGCGGCGCCGGGGCGCGCGACCGGCGCCCGCTGCGCCGCCGGGTCTTGCGCCGCCGGGCCTTGCGCGGCCGGCGCCGTCGCGGAGGGCGCGGCGGGGGCCTTGGCGTCGGCGGCGGGGGCCTTGGCGTCGGCGGCGGGGGCCTTGGCGTCGGGAAGCGCCGCCAGGGCGTCGCCCAGGAAGCCGGCCAGCGCCTCGACGGTCGGGTAGTCGAACACCAGCGTGGCCGGGAGCTTGACCCGGTCGCCGATCCCCTTCCGCAGCCGGTTCCGGAGTTCGACCGCCATCAGCGAATCGACACCCAGATCCTTGAAGCCCTTGCGGGGATCGAGCTTCTGCTCGCCCTGCATGCCCAGGACGAGCGCCAGCTCGCCCTGCACGAACGCCGTGAGGACGCTTCCCCGCTCGGCCGACGGCGCCGCCGCGAGCTGCGAGAGGAGCTTCGCGCCGGCCGCGTCGGGCCGCTTGCGCGCCCCGTCCCGCGGCTTGACGATCTCGCTCAGGAAGGGCGGGACCTCTCCCGCGCTCCTGCGCAGCACCTCGTTCCAGTCCATGGGCAGAACGCCCACCTGGCCCCCGCGCTGGCGCAGCAGCTGGCCGAACAGCGCGACGCCCTCCTCCGGGCTGATCGCGCCCATCCCGGTCGCGATGGCGTTCGACCGCACGAGGTCGGCGGCGAGCCCGACCTCGGACCACGCGCCCCAGTTGATGCTCAGCCCGGCGAGGCCGCGGCTGCGCCGGTAGGCCATGAGCGCGTCGAGGAAGGCGTTGGCGGCGGCGTAGTTGGCCTGGCCGCTGTTCCCTAGGAGCGAGGCGGCGGACGAGAAGCATACGAAGAAGTCGAGCGCGCACCCCGCCCGCTGCGCGGCTCGGTGGAGGTTCCACGCCCCGAGCACCTTGGGCGCCATGACCCGCTCGTACTTGTCCCAGCTCTGCTGTTCCAGCACGCCGTCGTCCCGCAGGCCGGCGGCGTGGACGATCCCCGCGAGCGGCGGGCACCCCTCTCGCTCCATCTGCCGCAGCAGGTCCGCGACGGCGTCCGGGTCCGCGACGTCGACCGACCGCACGAGAATCCGCGCGCCCTGCTCCTCGAGCCCGCGCAGGGCCTCCAGGGCGGCGTCCGAGGGACCTGAGCGGCCGACGAGCACCAGCTCGCGGGCACCTTCCCGCTCGACCATCCAGCGCGCCACCGTCAGGCCGAGCCCGCCGAGGCCACCCGTGATCAGGTAGGTCGCGCCCGCGCGGCACGCGCCCGCCTCGCCGGAGGCCGTCGCGTGCGAGACGACGATCTTCCCGGTGTGCTTCCCCTGGGCCATGAACCGGAAGGCGTCCTTGACGTCCAGGAGCGGGTAGCTGCGCCGCGGCAGCGGCGTCAGGCGCCCGGCGGCGAAATCCGCCATGACTTCCCTGAACAGGCCGCCGACCAGCTCCGGCTGCGACGTCAGCTCGTCGAGGGCGATGGTGAAGCTGGAGATGCCGGGGCGGAACGCGAGCGCCTCCGCCTCGGACCAGATTCCCACCTTCCCGATCTCGAGGAAGCGCCCGCCCTCGCGGAGCAGCCCGAGGCTCTTCGGAATGAACTCGCCCGCGAGCGAGTTCAGCACGAGGTCGACGCCCTCCTGCCCCGTCGCCCGGAGCACGTCGTCGTGGAAGTCGAGGCTGCGCGAGGAGAAGACGTGCCGGATCCCCAGCGACCGCATCAGGTCGGCCTTCTCGGGCGACCCGACGGTGACGAAGATCTCGGCGCCCGCGTTCCGGGCGAGCTGGATCGCCGCCATGCCGACCCCGCCCGCCCCGGCGTGGATCAGCACGCGCTCGCCGGCCCTCATGCGTCCGAGACGGTTGAGGGCGTAGTGCGCCGTGAGGAACACGACCGGAATGGTGGCCGCCTCCTCGAAGGACATCCCGTCGGGAATCCGCATCACCACCTGGGGCAGCGTGGCGATGTGCGAGGCGAAGCTGCCCGCCAGGATCGTGAGGACGCGGTCGCCGACCGCGAAGTCCACGACGTCCTCACCCACCGCCGAGACCACGCCGGCCGCGTCCTGCCCGAGGGGACCGGGATCCCCCGGATACATGCCCATCACGCCCAGCACGTCGCGGAAGTTGAGGCCGGTCGCCTTCACGGCGATCTCGACCTCGCCCCGGCCGAGCGGGCGGCGGGTCATCGGCACGACGCGCAGGTTGTCGATCGCGCCGCGCTCGGCGCAGTCCAGGAGGTAGCTCTCCGCCGGAAGCGACAGCCCGCCGGCCCGGTCCCGCCGGGCGAGGCGGGCCACGGACCGCCGGAGCCCGCCGGCCTCACGCGCGTAGGCGATCTGCTCCTCGGCCGGGACAGCGCCGACCTCGGCGCGCAGGGCCGCCGGGTCGATCCGGTCCTCGAAATCGACGCTGATCCACTTCGCCTCCGGATGTTCGAGCCGAAGCGTGGTGAACAGGCCGCGCAGCGGGGAGACGAGGATGCCCTCCCCCTGCACCGCCTCCTCGGTGACGAGGTAGAAGGCCCGCGTGCCGTCCTGCTTCACGAGGAGCTGGACCGCGCGCAGCACGGGCAGGTAGGCGTCCCGCTGCGCGCGCCCAACCGCGTCCGCCGCGAGATCGTCGAGGCGGGTCGCCCCCCCGCGGGCGCCCGGCCCGGGCACGAAGATCGCCTTGTCCGGCGCGCCCTCCGTGTCGAGCATGCGGCGCATCGCGGCAAGCAGCCCCTCGTCGTCGCCATCGAGCGGCAGGCGCTCCACGCGCCGGCCCTCGCCCGCGAGTGCGGCGCAGAGGTCCTCGCCGGCGGGCCCGCTGCCCGCGAAGACCCAGATCCGGCCGGCTCCGGGATCGGCCGGGGCGTCGAGCGGGCGGGGGAGCCAGCGCAGCTCGTACAAGAGATCCTGGTCGGCGACGCCGAGGCTCTTGAGCACGCTCTCCTTGGCGGCTTGCACGACCCTGAGGCCGAGGATCTCGGCCAGGACCTCGCCACGGGCGCCGAGGATCCGCGCGTCGCCCGTGAAGGCCTTGCCCTCGCCGCCGTCGCGCAGGACGACGTGCCCGTTGAGTTCGCCGTCGGACGGGAGCTTGCGGACGCGCAGCGTCTCGATCCCGACCGGCAGGTAGGCGATCCCGGCCGGGCCGTCGTCCGGAATGCTGTGGGCCAGCAACTGGAAGCACGAATCGAGGATGACGGGATGCAGGTGGTAGCCCGTCTCCGGGGAGGCGCGCGCCGCCTCGGGCAGGCTCAGCCGAGCCAAGGCCTCCTTCGGGCCCCGCGACACCCGGTCCAGGCCCTGGAAGGCCGGGCCGTAGGCGATCCCCGTGGTCTGGAAGCGCTCGTAGCACTGCTCCCCGACCAGGTCCTCGGCGCAGCGTGCTCGGATGGCGTCGAGATCCTGGTCGGGCTTGAGCGCGAGCGAATCCTCGCCCGCGACGGCCGCGATCCGGCCGCTCGCGTGGCGGCTCCAGCCCTGGCCCTTGCCGAGGAGCTGGAAGTCGTGAGCGTCGCTGCCCTCCTCGCGGGTCAGGACGCATTGGAGCTGCCGGCCTGCGCCCTCCTCCAGGATGCAGGCCTGCTCGAACACGACGTCCGAGATCGCCAGCTCGTCGGCGCGAAGGCTCTCGGCGCCCGCCGCGAGGGCGATCTCCAGGAACGCGGCCGCCGGCACGAGCACCCGCCCGTACACCCGATGGTCGGCCAGATACTCCGGAGCGCCCGGCTCCAGTTCCGCGATGGCGATCGTGGTGCCCGGAGCCACCGCCGATTCCACCGAGGACGCCAGCAGCGGATGGCGGCGGGATCCGGCCAAGACGAGCCGCGCCGGCTTGTCGTTGGCCATCCAGTAGCGCTGCCGCTGGAACGGATAGGTCGGCAGGCTCAGCTTGCGCCTGCCGAAATCGCGGTCGTAGCTCTCCCAGTCGAGGTTGACACCGGCCGTGTAGAGATGGGCGGCCGCCTCGAGCATCTCCCGGCAATCGTCTTGGCCGCGCCGGAGCGAGGCCCGCCAGATCCGCGAATCCGGATCGGACAGGCAGGTCTGCCCCATTCCGATCAGGACGGGATGCGGCCCGATCTCGAGGAAGCAGCGGCATCCCGCTTGCTCCAGCGTGCGCATGCCCTCGCTGAAGCGCACGGTCCCGCGGACCTGCCGGCTCCAGTAGCCGGGGCGGGCCATCTCCTGGCCGGAGATCGCCTCGCCCGTCACGTTGGAGATCAGCCGGACCCGCGACGCGTGGTGCGTGAGCCCCGCCGCGATCCCCTCGAATTCCTCCAGCATCGGATCCATGAGGGCCGAATGGAAGGCGTGGGATACGGTCAGCCGCTTGACCCTGACATTCCGGCCCTCGAGCGCGGCGGCGGCCGCCGCCACGGCGTCGCGCTCGCCCGAGATGACGGTGGCGGCGGGCCCGTTGATCGCCGCCACGGAGACCCGTCCCTCCCACCGCTCGATCAGCGCCCCCACCTCGGCGGCGTCGGCCTCGACGGCGCACATGTCGCCCGGCGTGCACCGCTCTTGCATCAGGCGGGCCCGGTGGGCGATCAGCGTGAGCCCGTCCTCCAGGCTCAGGACGCCGGCCACGGTGGCCGCGCAATACTCGCCGACGCTGTGGCCCAGGGCCGCGCCGGCCCGGATCCCCCAGGACTGCCACAGCTGCGCGAGGCTGTATTCCAGGGCAAACAGCGCCGGCTGGGTGTAACGCGTCTGGTGAATCAGCTCCGGGCTCGCGCGGCCCCACATCACGTCGAGCAGGTCCACGTCGAGGTGGCTGGCCAGGAGCCCGGCACAGGCGTCCATCGCATTCCGGAAGGACGGCTGGGTCTCGTAGAGCTGCCGCCCCATGCCGAAATACTGGGAGCCCTGGCCGGTGAACAGGAAGGCGACCTTCGGCTGCTCGGTCTCCGCCGCCCCGCCCGCCGCCTGCTCGACGACGTCCTTGAGCTTGCCGACGAGTTCGGGCCGGGTCCCGGCCACCAGGGCGGCGCGCCGTCCGAAGTGGCACCGGCCCGCATTGGCGGTGAAGCAGTAATCCCCCAGGTCCGGTTCGGTCCGCTCCAGCTGCGCGACGTGCCGCGCCGCCAAGTCCCGCAGCGCGGCGTCGTTGGCGGCCGAGAGCGCGAGCAGGTGGGCCGTCCGCTCCGGTCCGGCCGGCCTCTCCGCGGGAGGCGGCGCCTCCCCGAGGACCACGTGGGCGTTGGTTCCGCTGAATCCGAACGCGCTGACGCCCGCCGCCCGCCGCCGCCCGCCGCGCCGCCACGGGGCCGGCTCGGTGACGATGCGGGCGGGAACGTCGTCGATGGCGATGTGCGGGTTCAACTCCTTGAAGTGGAGGTGCGGCGGGATCTCGTCGTTCTGCAGGGCGAGAACGACCTTCATGATGCCGGCCACGCCCGCGGCCACTTCCGTGTGCCCGATATTGGTCTTCACCGAGCCGAGCATCACGGGCTGATCCGCGGAGCGACCCTCGCGCAGGACGTTTCCGGCGGCGCGCACCTCGATCGGGTCGCCGAGCTTCGTGCCCGTCCCGTGCGCCTCGAGGTAGTCGATGTCCGCGGGCCGCAGCTTCGCGCGCTTGAGGGCGGTGCGCATCACCGCCTCCTGGGCCGGTCCGTTCGGCACCGTCAGGCCGCCGCTGGCCCCGTCCTGGTTCACGGCCGAGCCGAGCACGACCGCCAGGATGCGGTCGTTCTGCCGGACAGCGTCGGAGAGGCGCTTCAGCACCAGCACGCCGCAGCCCTCCGACTGGGCGTAGCCGTCCGCGCCCGCGTCGAAGGTGCGGCTGAAGCCCGTGAGGGAGAGCGCCTTCGCCTGAGAGAAGCAGAGCGTTCCGTAGGGGCCGAGGATCAGGTTGACCCCGCCGGCCAGTGCGAGATCGCACTCCCCGCTCCGCAGGCTCTGACAGGCCAGATGCACGCTCACCAGCGAGGACGAGCAGGCCGTGTCCAGGGAGACCGACGGGCCCTGGAGCCCGAGCACGAAGGAGACCCGGCCGGCGACGACGCTGTGGCCGTTGCCCGAGGCCACGTAGAGGCTCTGCTCCTCCACCCGGGAGGGCACCGACAGCATCTTCGAGTAGTCGAAGTTCATGACCCCCATGAAGACGCCGGTCGCGCTGCCGGCGAGCCGCGTCGGGTCGCAGCCGGCATTCTCCAGGGCCTCCCAGGTCACTTCCAGCAGGAGCCGCTGCTGGGGATCGATGTACTGGGCCTCCCGCGGCGAGATCCGGAAGAACGCGGCGTCGAACTGGTCCACGTTCCAGTGCAGGTAGCCGCCCGTCCGCACGTAGGTCTTGCCCGGCCGCCCGGGCTCCGGGTCGTAGAAGGCGTCCGCGTCCCACCGGTCCTTGGGGATCGGCACCATGCCGTGGCGGCCGCCGCGCAGGAGATCCCAGAACGAGTCCGGATCGTGGGCGCCGCCCGGGAAGCGGCAGCCCATGCCGACGATGGCGATGGGCTCGTCCCGCTGGCGCTCCAGCGTGTCGACCTGCGCGCGCAGGCCCTTCAGCACGGCGAGCTGCTGCCTCGCCAGGGCCTGCGACCCGGCCGGTCCGGCCGCTCCGTTCTCAAGGCTCATGCCGTTCCTCCCGTCTGGACCTGCTCGCCCGCGAACCGCACGATCTGCCTCGTGCGGCACACCAGGCCCGCCCGCTGACCGAGCCGCACCAGAAGGACCCAGGTCGGGAGGAAGGTCAGTGCGATAGCAAACAGGAGGGCCACGAAGACGGCGACGAGGGGCTTGCGCGTCGGACCGTTCGGCGTCGAGCAGGTTGCGATCAGCAGCGCGGAGGCGCGGAAGATGCTCTTGCCCACCGCCTCGGAGGTGGCCGTGGTCGTGAGCGCCTCGGATTGGCGCAGGGGCGGGACCGCTTCTCCGGGCCCGGGATCGAGGCCGAGATGGGCCAGCATCGCCCTCCCGAAGCGGCCGGCCGAGCGGATCGCCTCCGGCGCGACGCCGGCCTCGGGGATGTAGCGCGACACCGACTTCCTGCCCGTGATCAGCCAGAGGGGCGTCGACACGAAGGTGACGGGCCGGTTGCCCGAGCGGTCCTTGAAGGTCACGTGACCGATCAGCTTGGAGCCGAGGCGTGCCAGCTGCTCCTGCATGCTGATCTGCGCCTGCGACCACATGCTCCGGCAGGTGACCACCGTGACCACGTCCGTGCCGGCGAGGACGCGGGCCTTCTCGGACTTCAGGAAGCTCATCATCGGAGTCGCGACCGAGAGGAACCATACCGGATAGGCGAGGACCACGAGGTCGTACGTCTCGTCTCGCGGGAAGGACGGCTCCTCGATGGCACCCGCCACCTCGCGGACCGCCTCGGGGAATACCGAGAAGAACGACAGGAAGCTCCACGGGAAAGGATAGGCGGTGGCGGGCCGGATCCGTTCAAGGTGCAGGTCGACCTCGCCGTCGCGCCGCAGCGGTTCCAGCAGATGATCGATGATCATCTCCGTCTGCCCGCTGTTCGAATAGAAGAGGCAGAGGACTTTGCGTGTCATGGCGCAGCCCTCAGACGGCGGTCAGCAGGATGTAGGACATGGTGAAGCGCCCGCTCTCGGGCACGAACAGCAGCACCTGATCGCCGGGCCTGAGCCGGCCCGACTTGAACAGTTCGTCGAGCATGGCGTAGGGCGAAGCCGAGCCGACGTTGCCGACCCGCTCCAGGTTCATGAACCATTTGCTTTCGGGAATATTCAATCCGTACTCCCCCATGTGCTTGAGCATCTGCTCCTTGAAGAAATAAGAAGAGATGTGCGGCAGGAAGTACGTGACTTTGTCCTCGTCGAGCCGGCGGCGGTCCTTGACGGTCCGGTACGCGCGCGCGCCGAGAGCGAGCATGTGCTCGTTCAGGAGTTCCACGTCCTGCTTGAAGGCGAAGACGGAGGCCTTGTGCCATGTCTCCGGGGGCAGGTTGCGGTACCCGACGAGCCGGCCGTCCTCGTCCTTGACTGCGCCGTGATACATGCAGACGTCGTGTTCGCCGGCGTACGAGACGACGTCGACCCACTCGATCCGCAAGGACACCCGGGCGGGGTCGGGCTTCGACCGCACCAGGACCGCGCCGGCCCCGTCCGAGAGCATCCAGCGCAGAAAATCCTTCTCGAAGGCCAGGATCGGGTTCTTTTCCAGCTGGATCTGCCGCTCGCGGAATTCCGGCGTGAAGAAGCTGCCGCGCATGAAGCTCGACGCGGCTTCCGATCCGGTGGCGACGGCGCTCTCCGCCTCGCCGGTCGCGACCATGAGCTGCGCGGATTTCAGGCTCTGCGCCCCGACCACGCACATGCCCTCGAACGAGGCGACCTCGCAGGGCGGGCTCCTGAGGAGCCCGTGCACCATGACCGCGTGGGACGGCCGCACCTGATCCGGCGAGGACGTGCCGCAGGCCAGGAAGTCGAGGCTCTCCAGGCCCTCGGGCTCGCCCGCGAACAGGCCCCTGACCGCCGCCGCGGTCATCTCCGCGTTGGTGTGCGTGGCCCGTCCGGTCTCAGGATCGATCGCGTAGTGGCGCGCCTTGATCCCGTTCTTCTCGAGGATCAGGGGCCGCAGCGCCGAGGGCTTGGACCCCGCGATGCCGAGCACCGCCTCCATCTCGTCGTTGCCGACGGGCCGGTTGGGAAGGAACAGGGACGTGTTCGTGATGTAGGCGTGGTGCATGGTCGCCACCTCTCGGGCCTGCGATGTGGACGTGTGATGGGCTGATGGCCGGCGTCGCGCGCGAGGGCGGCGCCTATCGAGGGCGGCGCCTATGGCGCGACCGCCACGCGGCCGCCCGCCCTGGTCGCGGGCGAGCCGAAGGCCGGCCCCGCTCCCGGGGCGAATTCCGCGGCCATCGCCCCGATGATCTCGCCGCCGGGCCGGGACAGGTCCGCGACGATGGCAGCGACGTGGTCGCTCAGGTCCTGCTCGTCGTTCCTGAAGACGAGCGGCCTCTCATCCGAGGCCGGCCGGCCCAGGAGGGCGCGGACGGTCTCGTAGAGCGGCAGCAGCGTCGGCGACAGGTACCGCCGCCCGTCGAAGCCGCCTCCGGTCGCGCGGGCGCGCAGGTCCATGGCCTGGATGCCGAACACCAGCGAGATCGCGAGATACTGCTTGAACAGCGACACCGATTCGGACGCCAGGGTCGCCGAGTTGAACCCCTGGCTGTTGATGTTCTGGTTGAACTGCTCGGCGTGGGTCGGGAAGAGGACCGAGATTCCGTTCGACAGGTGAAGCAGCTTCGGAACGATCGAGTTCGCACAGATCTGCAGGCCCTTCAGGCCGAACTTGATGCGGTTGTCCTGATCACCGACCAGCGAGGCCGGCAGGCCGCTGTTGAACTCCGGGGCGACCGCGAAGGCGATCTGCACGTCGAGATGCTTGGCCAGCAGGGCCATGTAGGTCCGCAGCTGGTCCATCCCGAGCGCGACGTACTCGGCGAAGAAGTTGCCGCCGTGCAGGAGCCTCTCGTTCTCGAGGTCGATCAGCGGGTTGTCGTCGACCGAGTTGGCTTCGACCTCGATCTGCCCCTCGATAGCGTGGAGGCCGTCGACGATCGGACCGAGATATTGCGGCAGGCACCGCACGGAATAGCGGTCCTGCAGGAGAGATCCCGACCCGTCGGCCTTGCGGTGACCATTCGGCTTGAGGCTCTTCGAGCCGCGCAGCAGGTGGCGCATGGCTGCCGCCACGGCGATCTGGCCGGGGTGAGGCTTGTTCTGATGGATGAAAGGATCGAACGATTCGCTCGACGCGTTGAGCGCCTGGATCAACATCGCGTGCACGTGCAGCGCGAGCCGCGTCAGATGCCGGGTGTCGTGAACGCAGTGGGCACCGATGCTCGACATCATCGAGCTTCCGTTCACCAGCGCCAACCCCTCCTTCGCCCTCAGCTTCAGGGGCTGGAGGTTGAGCATCGACAGGGCCGACAGGGCGTCCATCTCCTCGCCGTCGCGCTCAACGCGGAACGACGGACCGAGGCCTATGAGGCAGCCGGCGATCTGGGCGAGCGGCACCAGATCGCCGCTCGCGCCGATCGAGCCGAGGTCCCGGACCACCGGCGTAATACCGGCGTTGAGGAACACCAAGTATCGCTCGATCAGCTCCGCGCGCGCACCGGAGACGCCCTTCGCGAGCATGTTCGCTCGGATGAACATGGCGGACCTGACCTGCGCCGCCGGCAGCTTCTTCCCGACCCCGCATTTCAGACCCCAGATCAGGTTCTGCTGAAGGTCTTCGACCTCGTTCAGCGACAGGACTTGGTTTGCCATACCGCCGAAGTTGGTATTGATCCCGTAGACCACCTCCTCGTTCGCCACCGCACGATAGACGAAGTCCGCCGCGTCATTGATGGTCCGCCTCAGCTGCGGATCGCACGTGAGGAACAGGTTCCGCTTGTGCAGGCCGACCTCGACGATCTGGTCGACGCTCAGTCGGGAGCCGGAGACGATGATCTGCTGGTTTGAATTCATGGCACACTGGCCTCGTCGCGGGTTGATGAGAACTCGGGCGGTGGAGGCGCTCGGATCCCGCCCCTGCCGCGGGTCTCCGGGCGGCGTGGATACGGTGTCGCCTCAGCAATCGGCGCGGCTGGAACGGCCCCGGAGCGGGTCAGCCCTCGCCATGTGTCACCACGCGCTGATATCCGCCGTGCGGCGGTCAGTGCGGTCTTCAAGCTCAACTTGGTGTCCGGCCGCTGCGTCGACCGCAGCTCCCCAGAATATTGCGCTATACTCGGCAGGCTTGCATGTGTCGGAGCACACTAATCATGCTAACGGCCCAGGATGCTGGCGCATCGGCTCGATCTCGGCGAAGCCCGAGAGCGACAGGGCCGCCGCACCGTCTCGCACATCGGATGCCGAGCGGGAGGCTTGGCGGAAGGTCGAGAACGCCCCCGAAGGTCGTTCCCGCCACCGTCGGTCTGATACCCAATCCGCTTGATCCCTTCGGGATGGCGGATTGGGGCTTCGCTCAGGCCCCGCGCAGGCGTGTGATCCGGGATCCGCTTCGATCAAGCGGAGCCCGGATCAGCCGTCGCAGGTGGGAGGACAGCCGGTCGGCGTGGCGGCGGGGCGGCCGGAGGGTCTCGGGCCGGTGTGCATCAAGCGGGCGAAGCGCCCGGAAATCGAAGGCTGGTTGGTCCGGGGCGGGCGGACAGCTCCGGCCCCGGCTCGGGCCGGCGCGCCGCCCCGCTGCCTGATGGCGGAACGTCGGTGGAACCAGCTCCGGTGTGATACCGCCGCGCTTGTGAACTGATCTGTTCGAGGTAGGGATAGGCGCAGAGGGACTTGATGCGGCCGGTCTCTGCCGCGAGAGCGTTCCAGGCCCGGCAGCGCGCCTCGACGACGGCCTCGTAGTCGGCCAGGAGCCGATGCGAGAGGGAGCGCTCGCGCAGGGAGAGCCAGACGCGTTCGACCGGGTTCAGCTCGGGACTGTAGGGCGTCAGGGGCACCAGGGCGAGGTTGGGCGGGAGCGTCACCGCGCGCGGATGGTGCCGGCCCGCGCCGTCCAGCACCATGACCGCAAGGGTGTCGGGCGGGACGCTGGCCGCAAAGTCGGCCAGGAAGCGGTCCATGGCCTGTGTGCAGACGCGCGGCAGAACGAGGGCGAAGTCCTCGCCTGTGGCCGGGACAGCCTCGGTGCTGCTGATGAGCGCCGTGAACTTCGCGATCCAGTCGGATTTCCGGTGGCTGCTCGTCGCGCCACCAATCGTCTGGACCTTTGGCCTGCTGGTACTGGCCGTGGCAGCCGCTCAGAGATGAGCGGTGCGCAGGCGCAGGGCATTGCCGATCACGCTGACCGAAGAGAGCGCCATCGCCGCGGCGGCGATGATCGGCGAGAGCAGGATGCCGAGGAACGGGTACAGCACCCCGGCCGCCACCGGCACGCCGGCCGCGTTGTAGATGAACGCGAAGAACAGGTTCTGGCGGATGTTGCTCATCGTGGCGCGCGAGAGCCGCCGGGCGCGCACGATCCCGTTCAGGTCGCCCTTGAGCAGGGTGATGCCGGCACTCTCGATCGCCACGTCCGTGCCGCTGCCCATCGCGATGCCGACGTCCGCCGCGGCCAGTGCCGGCGCGTCGTTGACGCCGTCACCGGCCATCGCGACCACCTGCCCCCGCGCCTGGTGGGCTTTGACCACCGCACTCTTCTGGTCGGGCAGCACCTCGGCCTCGACCTCGTCAATGCCGAGGGTGCGGGCCACCGCCTGCGCGGTGGTGCGGTTGTCGCCGGTCAGCATCACCACGCGGATCCCTTCGGCGCGCAGGGCCCGCAGGGCCTCCGGCGTCGTCGCCTTGATCGGATCGGCGATTGCGATGGCGCCGGCCACCCGGTCATCCACGCTCATGAAAATCGCCGTGGCGCCGTCCTGGCGTAGGCGGTCTGCCTGCAGGTCCAGCGCCGCCGTCGGGATCCCGGCTTCGCCCAGGAACTTCGCGTTGCCGAGCCGGATCTTGCGGCCCTCGACGGTGCCCAGGGCGCCCCGGCCGGTCGGACTGTCGAAGTCGCTGACCGGCGCGAGAGCCAGCCCCTGCTTTTCGGCCGCGGCGACGATCGCCACTGCCAGCGGGTGCTCGCTGGCGCGCTCGACGCTGGCGGCCAGCCGCAGGATCTCGGCGTCCGTGAACCCTTCGGCCGGGACCACCTGGGTAACGGCCGGCTTACCCTCGGTGAGCGTACCGGTCTTGTCGACCACCAGCGTGGTGATCGTCTCCATCCGCTCCAGCGCCTCGGCGTTCTTGATCAGCACGCCGGCCTGGGCGCCGCGGCCGACGCCGACCATGATCGACATCGGTGTGGCCAACCCGAGCGCGCACGGGCAGGCGATGATCAGGACCGCCACCGCTGCCAGCAGGCCGTAGGTGAAGCGCGGCTCGGGGCCGAGCGCGAACCAGGCGACGAACGCCAGTGCGGCCACCGCCATCACCACCGGCACGAACCAGCCGGCGACCTGGTCGGCCAGCCGCTGGATCGGCGCGCGGCTGCGCTGGGCCTCGGCGACCAGCTGGACGATGCGCGCCAGCATGGTGTCGCGGCCGACGTTCCTGGCCTCGATCACCAGGGCGCCACTCTGGTTGAGGGTGCCGCCGATCACCGCGGCGCCGACGTCCTTGCTCACCGGCATCGCCTCGCCGGTGACCAGCGCCTCGTCCACCGACGAGCGGCCCTCGATCACGCTGCCGTCGACCGGGACCTTTTCCCCCGGGCGCACGCGCAAGCGGTCGCCGACCTGAACGGTGTCGAGACCGACCTCCTCCTCGCTGCCGTCAGCCCGGAGCCGGCGGGCGGTCTTCGGGGCGAGATCGAGCAGCGCGCGCAGGGCGCCGCTGGTGCTTTCGCGGGCGCGCAGCTCCAGCACCTGGCCCAAGAGCACCAGCACGGTGATCACCGCCGCGGCCTCGAAGTAGGCCGGCACGGCACCGCCATGGCCGCGCAATGCGGCCGGGAACACCCCCGGCGCCGCGGTGGCCACCACGCTGTAGAGCCAGGCCACCCCGGTGCCGAGGGCGATCAGCGTGAACATGTTCAGGTTGCGGCTCTTCACCGACGCCCAGCCGCGCTCGAAGAACGGCGAGCCGGCCCACAGCACCACCGGCGTGGCCAGGACCAGCTGCAGCCAGTTGCTGTTCTGCTGGCCGAGGCGGTCGACCAGTCCCGTCAGGTGACCGCCCATTTCCAGGGCGAACACCGGCAGGGTCAGCACCAGGCCGACCCAGAACCGCCGGGTCATGTCGACCAGCTCGGCACTCGGGCCGGTGTCGGCGCTGACCAGCAGCGGCTCCAGGGCCATGCCGCAGATCGGGCAGGCGCCCGGGCCGACCTGCCGGACCTCGGGGTGCATCGGGCAGGTGTAGATCGTGCCCTCGGGCACGGGATCCGCCTTCGCCGCGGAGCTGGCCGGATCGAGATAGCGCGCCGGATCCGCCGCGAACTTGGCTTGGCAGCCAGCCGAACAGAAGTAGTAGGGACGCCCGTTGTGCTGGGCGCGATGCTTGGCCGTGTGCGGGTCGACGATCATCCCGCAGACCGGATCCTTGACGGCCCCCTCGGCCGCCGGGCCAGCATGGTCATGCCCATGATGATGGTCATGGTCGTGGTGGGCATGGTCATGGGCTGCCGGCGCTGCCTTGCCATGCCCCCCGCAGCAGCTGTGACCGTGTTCGGGAGGCGCCGCGGCCTGATCGACAGCCGTAGCCTTGCCCTTTCCCCCACAGCAGCTGGGAGCGTCGGCAGCCTGATCCTGCGAGCGGTCGCGGGCATGGTCGGTCATGGCCGGGGCCCTGTCTTGATCCTCTTGCCCGGCAGCCTGCACCTTCCCATCATGGGAAGGTCAACAGGGAAAGCGCAGGGACGATGAATATCGGGCAGGCGGCGCAGGCCTCGGGCGTCTCGGCCAAGATGATCCGCTACTACGAGAGCATCGGCCTGGTGCCGCCGGCGGGGCGCCGCGAGAGCGGCTATCGCGACTACGGCCCGGCCGACCTGCACCGCCTCGGGTTCATCCGCCGCGCCCGCGACCTCGGGTTCTCGGTCGAGCGCATCCGGCTCCTCTTGGAGCTGTGGAGCGATCAGGGCCGCAGTAACGCCGAGGTGAAGGCGATCGCACTGACGCATATCAACGAACTGGAAGAGCGGGCGAAGCAGTTGCAGGAGATGGCGGGGGCGCTGCGCGCCCTCGCCAATGCCTGCGACGGCGATGGGCGGCCGGACTGCCCGATCATCCAAGGCCTGGAGGCCGGCGGGGCGGCGGCCTGTCACGGCGCACTCCCCGCACGGCATTAGCAGCGCCGCCGCATCGTTGAGGTGGGCTGCAGGCTCACTTGCCGTGCTGCTTCAGCCAGGCCTGCATGTCGGTGATCTCCTTTTCCTGGTCGTCGATGATCTTCTGGGCCATCTGCTTGGTGCTCGCGTCCTTGGCGTGCTTGAGCGCCACCTTGGCCATGTCGATCGCGCCCTTGTGGTGCGGGATCATGTGCGTGCGGAAATCCACGTCCGGATCGCCGGTATAGGCGATGCTCATGGTGTGCATCATCGCCATGTCGGCCTCTTTGAAGTCCTTGGTCGACGGCGCATCGCCCGGGGCCGACTGCATGTCGGCCATCATCTTCTGCATCTGGTCGTGCATCGCGGTGCTGCCGCCCATGGGCATCTTGCCCATGTCGCCGTGGGGGTTCTGCGCGAGGGCGGCGCCGGCGAGGCCCGTGGCGAGCAGCGCAGTGGCCAGCAGGGCGCGGGTTGTGGTCATGGGTTGTGCTCCTTCTGATTGTCGGGGTTAGTTGAACTTGCCGCTGGCGGTGCTGCCGTTGGGAGTGGTCAGCTGCACCGCGCCTTTGAGAGCGGCGGGAAGGCTCACCGGCGAGGTGCCGGTCAGCCGGTCGCCTTGGGGCTCGAGCGTGATGCGCTGGGGCTTGCCATCGACCACCAGGATCGCCGTTCCCTTGAACCCGGCGGTCGTGACCGGCTGGTCAGCATGGCTCCGCAGGTAAAGCTCAAGCGTGGTTCCGCTCGCGACCAACTCGACATGGTAGGGACCGGCATCGGTTTGCGGCCCTCCGTGCGATCCGGTCTTCGGGGCATGGGCGAGCGCCGGCAGAACCGGGGCGCTCGCCAGCAGGCCGGCCAGGGCGAGGAATTTTGCGGGGATGAGCCGCATGGGCTGGTCTCCTTCTTGGTTGATGTTCGGGGCCTCAGAACGCCTCCCGCGGCGGCGCAGGCGCGCCGGCGGCAGAGGAGGCGGTCGGAACAGGGGCGGCGCGCAGGCGCTCCAGCGGCGTCCGGCCGAACCGCAGGAACAGGATCGGCGTCAGGAACGTGTCGAGCAGCGTCGCGCTGATCAGGCCGCCGAAGATGGTCACCGCGACCGGGTGCAGGATCTCCTTGCCCGGGGCGGTGGCGTCGTAGAGCAGCGGCACCAGGGCGACGCCGGCCGACAAGGCGGTCATCAGCACAGGGGTCAGCCGCTCCAGGCTGCCGCGGATGACGAGGTCCTTGCCGAACGGCACGTCCTCGTGCAGCGCCAGGTTGAGGTAGTGGCTGATCTTCAGGATGCCGTTTCGCGCGGAGATGCCGGTCAGCGTGATGAAGCCGATCATCGAGGCCACGCTGAGCGGCTGGCCGACCAGCCACAGCGCAACCACGCTGCCGATCAGCGCCAGGGGCACGTTGCCCATGATGATCAGCGCCAGGGCCGCCGAGCGGTAGCGGCTGCAGAGGATCGCGAAGATCAGGGCGAGGGAGAGCGCCGACAGGGCGGCGATCGTCCGCGTGGCCTCCTCCTGGGCCTGGAAGGTGCCCTCCAGGCTGGTGAAGAACCCGGGCGGCATCGGCTCCTGCGCCACCGCCAGGCGGATCGCCGCCACGATGGTGGTCATGTCGCTGGCGCCGGTGGTGTTGGCCTGCACGACGATGCGGCGGCGGGCGTTCTCGCGCAGGATCTGGTTGGGGCCGTCGGTCTCCCGAATGTCGGCCACTTGGCGGGCCGGCACCCAACCGGAGGGGGTTTCCAGGAGGAGATCACCGAGGCCAGCCGTGGTGCGCTGGTCCTCCGGCAGGCGGATCAGCACGTCGAAGCGCCGGAGGCCGTCGACCACGGTGGACACCACCCGGCCGTTCGACAGGCGGCTGATCTGATCAACCACCGCGGCGGGCTGAACGCCGTAGAGTGCCGCGCGGGTGTAGTCGACGCGGATCTCCAGCTGCGGGATGCGCACCTGCTTCTCGACCTGCAGGTCTGCGAGGCCTGGGATCTTGCTCAGTCGGTCCTGGAGGCCGTTTGCGATCCGCCGGAGTGCGTCGAGGTCCTCGCCGTAGATCTTGAGGGCCAGCTCGGCGCGCACGCCCGAGAGCATGTGATCAAGGCGATGCGAGATCGGCTGGCCGACGTTGACGCTGACCGGCAACACCGCCAAGCGCTGGCGGATGTCGGCCACCAGCTGCGCCTTGGGCCGTTCGGTGCCCTCGTGCAGCTCCACCTCGATCTCGGACGCGTGCACGCCCTCGGCGTGCTCGTCGAGCTCGGCCCGGCCGGTGCGGCGACCGACGGCCGACACCCCGGGGATCTCCAGCAGCAGCTTCTCGGCGATCAGGCCGACCCGGTTGCTCTCGGCCAGCGAGATGCCCGGGTTGAAGGTCATGTTGACGGTGAACGAGCCCTCGTTGAAGGGCGGCAGGAACGCCCGCGGCAGCTGCCAAGCGGCCACGCCGGCCGCGAGCACCGCCGTCGCCACGCCGCCGATCAGGAGGTGCTGCTGGAGGAAGGCGACCTTGAGCAGCGCGGCGTTGCCGCGCTTCAGTGCCTTGAGAAACCGGCTGTCGTGCGCTTCGAGGTTCTTGAGCCCCGGCAGCAGCCAGGACGCCAGCACGGGCGTCAAGGTGATCGAGGTGATCAAGCTGGCCAGGATCGAGATGATGTAGGCCTGCCCTAGCGGCGCAAACAGCCGCCCCTCGATGCCGGAGAGGGCGAACAGGGGCACGAATACCAGGATGATGATCATCGTCGCGTAGACGATGCCGGAGCGCACCTCGTTGGAGGCTTCCACCACCACCTGGAACACGCTCTTGGGGTTGCCGGCTCGCCGGTTCTCGCCCAAGCGCCGGAAGATGTTCTCGACGTCGACCACCGCGTCGTCGACCAGATCGCCGATCGCGATGGCGAGGCCGCCCAGCGTCATCGTGTTGATCGATAGCCCGAACAGGTGAAAGACCACGGCGGTGGACAGGATCGAGACCGGAATGGCCAGCAGCGAGATCGCCGTGGTGCGCACGTTCAAGAGGAACAGGAACAGCACCACCGCCACCACCGCGACGGCCTCCAGCAGCACCCGCTCGACGTTGCGGATCGAGGTCTCGATGAAGTTGGCCTGCCGGAACAGGATTTGATCCGCCTTGATCCCGCCCGGCAGGGAGGGGGTCAGCTCCTTCAGGGCCTGCTCAATGCTGCGGCTGAGCGTGACGGTATCGACGTCGGGCTGCTTCTCGACCGAGACGATCACCGCCGGCCTGGCCATGTAGCCGGCGTCGCCGCGCTTCACTTTGGCGGCGAACCACACCTCGGCGACTTGGCGCAGGGAGACGGGCGCGTTGTTGACCGTGGCGACCACGACGTTGCGCAGGTCGTCCAGGCTCATCGTGCGGGCGATGTTTCGGATCAGGTACTCGCGGGCGTACTGGTCGGTGAACCCGCCGCCGGCGTTGGTGCCGAACGACTGCAGGGTGGTTTCCAGCTGGGCGTTGCTGACGCCCAGGGCACGCATGGCGGCCGGGTTGGGCGCGACGCGGAACTGGCGCACCTCGCCCCCGATCGGGATGACCTGGGCGACACCCGGAAGGGTCAGGAGCCGCGGGCGGATGGTGAAGTCCGCGACTTCGCGCACCTCCATGGCGCTGGCCTTGTCGCTGGTCACGGCGACCAGCAGGATCTGCCCCATGATCGAGGAGATCGGCCCCATCTGCGGGATCGCGCCGCGCGGCAGCTGATCCTGCAGCAGGGCCAAGCGCTCGGCGATCTGCTGGCGGTTGCGGTAGATGTCGGTGCCCCAGTCGAACTCGACATAGACGATCGATAGGCCGACGCCGGAGACCGAGCGCACGCGGGATACGCCCGGCAGCCCGTTCATGCGGGTTTCGATCGGGTAGGTGACGAGTTGCTCGACCTCCGGCGGGGCGTAGCCCTCGGCCTCGGTCATGATCGTGACGGTCGGCCGGTTGAGGTCCGGAAACACGTCGACCGGCAGCCTGCCGACCGTGAACGCGCCGGAGAGCACCAGCACGGCGGCAGCGGCGAGGACCAGCAGGCGGTTCTTCAGCGACTGGCTGACGAGGAACGTGAACATGCTTTCCGCTCCCCTCAGCGCACCTGGTCCAAGAGCTCGGCGCCCTGGGTGACCACCCGGGTGCCGGCGCCGACGCCGGCAGCGATCAGCACGCGGCTGCCGTCCAGCGGCTCGACGCGGACGGGGCGGGCCTCGAAGCGCTCGGCGGTGGTGTGGGCGTAGACGACGTCCTGGCCGTTGCCGGTGCGCACCACGGCGGCGCGCGGCAGGGCGAGGCCCTGCAGCTCGGCGGTGGTGGCGGCCAGCACGGTGACGAACTGGCCGACCCGCAGGCCGCCGGTGTCGCCCGAAATCGCGAACTGGACCGGGATGGCCTGGTTGCGGTCGGCGAGGCCGGAACCCTGGTAGGTGAGCGTCAGGCTGCGGCCGTCCGCGAGGCGCGCGGTGGCGTTCTCGGCTCCTCCGAGGGCGTCGAAGCTCAGGGCCTCCACCCAGAGGCTCTTGGGATCGACGATCTGAAAGACCATCTGGCCGGGGTTGGCCATCTGGCCGGCGACGGCCGAGGCTTCGGCGATCACGCCACTGACCGGGGCGACCAGCGCCTCGGGTTCGGTGCGCACCTTGTCGAGGGCTGCGCGGCGGTCGTGCAGGCCCTTGAGCTCGTCTTGGGCCTCGTCCAGCTGCACCTGCGAGACGGCGCCCGAGGAGGCCAGCTTGGTGTAGCGCTCGACGCGGCGCTGTACGGTGGCGATCTGCTGGTCCAGCTCGCCCTGGCGCTGGCGCATGTCCGACACGTCGACCCGCTGCACCGGCGGAGTGACGAAGGCGAGCACGTCGCCCTTCTTCACCGGCGTGCCCAGGCGCGGAAACTGGCCGGATGGGGGCTGCGACAGGCGGCCGCCGACGGAAGACTGCACCACGCCGCTCGCGTTGGGGTTGGGAATGATCCGGCCGGGGAGGCCGACGGTGCGGCGATAGCTGCCGACCGCCGTCATTACCGTGCGCAGCTCCAGCAGCCGCTGGGTGGGTTTGGGCACAAAGACGCTGCCGTCGGGCAGGCGCTGCGCCAAGTCGGCCCCCGCGGCACCGTGCGCGGCAGACGGCATCAGGGCGGCCTGGCTCTCCGGGTGGCCGTGATCCCCGTCGCCATGGGCAAAGGCGGTGGCGCTCAGCAGCACCGTCGCGGTGATGGCCAGCACGGCAATCACCGGCACGCGGCGGTGGCCGCGCGCCAGCAGCGTGGCCAGGATCCCCAGCAGAAAGGCGCCGCCGGCTACGGCCACGAGCACCGGGTCCTTCTCAATCAGGCGGGCCTTCAGGCCCTGGGCGACGGCCGGCACGGTCTGGCCGACCGCAGCCGAAAGGGCCTCGGTGGTGCCGACCGGCCCTGCAGGGGCGGCGGGCTGGGCGTGCGGATCACGCAGGTCGAGGGCGAGCGGCAGCACATCGACATCCTCGCCAGCGGTGACCGTGATCATCAGGTCGAAATGGCCGGGCTTTTGGAGCCACGGCGCCAGCAGCTGGTAGGTGCCATCGGCCGCTGCGGTCGCGTCCACTGACCCCGTGGGGGTTTCCACGGTCAGCGTGGCGCCGCGCACCGGCTCATCGGTCGCGAAGCGGTCGAGATAGAGGTGGAGCGTGCCGTTCTTCGGCACCGCGACCAGCTCGAACGCCGCGGACGCGGCCTCGCCGCGGGGTGCCATGGTCTTGGAGACCGGCGGCGGGGACGCACCGTGGTCGTGCCCTTCATGGGCGCAGGCGGGACCTGTCAGCAGGGCCAGCGCCACGGCCAGCGCAGGCAGCGCGGCCGGGATATGGGGAGGCATGGGGGTTCGATCTCTCGCCGGTGGACGCAGGCGTCCACACACGCGCGGCAGCGCCGCTCAGCGCTGCCCCAAGCGTGGGGACGCGGGTTCTAGGCGAGCGATCTGGGAGGTTTCGGGAGGGCTTCGCGGGCGATGCCGGCCAGGAACGGCTCTGCCGCCGTTGTCAGGCGGGCAGCAGGGGCCAGCATGGGCAGGACCCCAGTTGCGGCCGGGAGCATCGCACCGGGTACGCAGCAGGAAGCGCCGATGGCGCAGCAGGTCCCGTGGCAGGGCTTATCGTCGTCCGCTGGGCTGAGACGCGCAGACGCCGCACGCAGCTGCTCGTCGGCCTGTATCGCGGTCACGACCTGGCTGACGGTCACCGCAGCTGCCTGCACAGCTTGGGCAGGCACCGCCACCGGCGCCGGGCTGGCGCTGTGGTGTGCCACGGCCGAAGCCGCGTGATGGGCGTGGCCCTCGTGCGCCTGAGCCGCTGATGCGCCGAACACCGCGGCGATCATCACGATCACCACGGCCATCAGACGCGAGAGGGACGACGGCAGGGTCATACGGTCAGGCTACCATGTCGATCCGGGCTCGGAAACATTCCTGCGGCTGCGGGCGCGACCCGCGCCAGGCGATGTGGTTTCAGGGTGCAGCGGGCGCAAGGCCGACGCCCACTCCACGGGCTGGGAGTGACCCGGGCAGCGAAGCATCGAGCTCCCTATGTCTGGAGTCACGTCCGTCGATGAGGTGGACTTTCAAGGTGGAGTTGGAGCGGCCATCGGTCAGGCGGCCTGCGGCGGAAGAGTGATCGCCTCCTCGATCAACGCCGGTGGGAGCCCGGCCATGCCCTCGACCTGCATGTAGCGGTGCTGCAGCGGCCACTCGTCGTTGACTTCCAGCAGAAGCGCGCCGCTCGGCCTTCTGCAGGGCCTCGATCAGTGCCACTCTGCCGTCGGTCATCGGGTGCTCCCGGCTTGGGTTGAAGTCCGCAAACTCCACCTTGGCCGCCAGCTCCGATGGTCACTTCAAGCTCCCCCGGACCGCCTGAAAATTACACCTCGTCCGTGGACGCTACCGCTTCTCGAAGGCCTCGCCGTAGCGCGCTGTCCCGGGATCCGCGAGCGCCGCCTCCGAGAGCGGCTCGCAGGTGCGCAGGGCCTCCGTCCTGCCCCGCGGGACGAGGTCACACCGGCCTGCCGCGAAAGCCCTCGACCCGGTCGGCCACCGCCGCGCTCAGGCAGATCCGCGTGCCGAGCGCCTTGTTGGCGGCCTCCAGCCGGGCCGCAATGTTGATCCTGTCCCCGTAGGCCGCGTCGTCGAAGGAGCGGCCCCCACCGAAATTGCCCACGATGGCCGGTCCGGCATGCACGCCGATGCGCGTCGCCCCGAGCACCACGCCGCGCGCGGTCCAGCGGGCGCGAAACGCCTCGGCCGCCGCATCGAGGGCGAGCGCGCACGACACCGCCCGCGTGGCGTGATCCGGCTGCTCGCCCGGCGTGCCGAACAGGACGTGGATGGCATCGCCGACGATCTTGGCCACTGTGCCCTCGTGCGAGAACACAACCTCGGTCATCTCGGCGAGGTCGCCGTTGAGGAATTCGGTCAGCAGGGCTGGATCGAGGCTCTCGACGCGGGTCGCGACGCCGGCGATGGCGGTGAAGAGCGAGGCCACGTCGCGCCGGTGGGCGCCCGCGGCCAGCGCCGAGGCGTCGGCCGCCAGCCGCTCGGCGAGGTTGGGCGAGAAGGAGCGCGACAGGCTCCCATGCGCGCGCTCGGCCGCGATCTGCCTGCGGCGCGCCTCGCGCAGGGCGCGGACGTGGAGCACGGTGCGCTCGACGGTGGTCTCGAAGTCGGAAAAGTCGATCGGCTTCGTCAGGAAGTCGAAGGCACCGCGATTCATCGCCGTGCGGATGTTGGCCATGTCGCCGTAGGCCGGGACGATCACGGTCGAGAGCTTCTCGTCCGCCTCCTGGAGCTTGGCCAGGAGCGTCAGACCATCCATGCGCGGCACGTTGATGTCGGAGACGACGAGGTCGACGTCCGGGTGCTCGGCGATGAGCGCGAGCGCGTCGAGTCCGTCGCGGGCAAACAGGACACTGACGGTCCGGTCGCGGATGCTGCGGCGGCGGAACTTCTGCAGGATCAGCGCCTCGAGGTCCGGCTCGTCGACGGCGACGAGGACCTTCGTCGGCGCGGTCCGCGCGCTCACGCGGCCCGGCCGACTTCCGAGAGCCGCCGGTCGACCTCCACCCGCAGGGTCAGGAAGTCGATCGGCTTGGTGAGCAGGCCCGCCGCCCCGCCCTCCGTCGCGCGCCGGCGCGTCTCGGCGTCGCCGTAGGCGGTGATCATGATCACCGGCACGTCGGGCCGGGCGCTGCGCATCCGAGGAAGGAGTTCGAGCCCCGTCATGCCCGGCATGTTGATGTCGGATAGGATCAGGATCAGGGTCTCCTCACCCGCCGCTCCTACCCGGGCGAGCGCCGCCTCGGCCGAGTGCGCGAAGGCGAGCGCGAAGCGGCCGGCCCGCAATTCGCGCCGGAACTGCTGGCGGAACAGGTCGGCCACGTCGGGCTCGTCGTCGACGACGAGGATCAGGACGCTCATGCGGTGCTCCTCTATTGGGTGGGGCCGCCGCGGGGCAGCAAGATGCGGAAGGCCGTGAAGGCGCCGGGCTCGGTCTCGACCTCGATGCTGCCGCCGTGCTGCTTGACCACGATGTCGTGGCTGAGCGAGAGGCCGAGGCCGGTGCCCTCTCCGGCCGGCTTCGTGGTGAAGAAGGGGTTGAACATCTTCGCCCTCACCGCGTCGGGTATGCCGGTGCCGTTGTCGCGAATCGTGATCTCGATCTTGTCCCCGCGATCACAGGTCGCGACGAGAAGCGTCGGCTCATAGCCGGCCGCCTCCGTCTCCGCCTTGCGCTTGGTCACGGCGTGGAAGCCGTTCGAGATCAGATTGAGCAGCACCCGCGCGATCTCCTGCGGGTAGAGGTCGGCGCCCCCCGCCCCGGGGTCGAGGTCGCGGGCGAGGGTCACGGTGAAGCCGGGCTTCTCGGCGCGGGCGCCGTGATAGGCGAGGTTCAGGCTCTCCTCCACGAGGGCGTTGACGTCGACACGCCGGCGCTCGCCCGAGCCCTCGCGGGAGTGCAGCAGCATGTTCCTGACGATCGAATCCGCGCGCTTGCCGTGCTGGACCACCTTCTCGAGATTGCCCCGCAACAGGCCGGTAAGTTCGTCGACCTCCTCCCGGACGGGACCGTCGAGGGCCGGGGGGGCCAGCACCTCGTTCAGCTCGTCGATCAACTCGGCCGACAGGGCGGCGAAATTGTTCACGAAGTTGAGCGGGTTCTTGATCTCGTGCGCGATGCCGGCGGTGAGCTGGCCGAGCGAGGCGAGCTTCTCGGACTGCACGAGGCGATCCTGGGTTGCGCACAGGTTGTCCAGGGAGGCCTGCAACTCCCGCGACTTTGCCTCGACCTCGTTGAACAGGCGGGCATTGGCGATGGCGATGACCGCCTGGTCGGCGAAGGTCTTGGCCACGGCGATCTGGCGGGGCGCGAAGGGTCCCGGTTCGTCCCGGGCGAGGCTGAGAACCCCGATCACGGACCCTTCCCGCACAAGCGGGACGTTGAGCGTGGCGCGGTAGCCGCCAATGCGATGGAGCTCCGATGCGCTCGTGAGTTCCGGGTCCTGAAGGATGTCGGGCACATGGTCGATCTGGCCGGTGACGGCCGCGCGGCTGCTCGGCACATCTCGGGTCAGCGGCTGGGGATGAGCGCGCTTGTAAGCCACCCATTCCGGTCGATTGGCTGTGGAGGCTTCCAGATGAAGGCGGCCCTCATGGAGCAGGTAGAGAGCCGACGTTTCGGTTCGGCAGAGCCGAGTGGCCGAGTGGAGCAGCGTGTTGAGGATGGTCGGCAGATCGAAGACCGAGCGGCTGATCGTCTGCAGCACCTCGCTCGTCGCGGTCTGCTGCTGCAGCGCTTCTTCGAGGTCGCGCGTTTTGCCCTGCACCTCGTTGAACAGGCGAGCGTTCTCGATCGCGATCACGGCCTGGTCGGCAAAGGTCGTGACCAGATCGATCTGTGCTTGTGTGAAGGGCTCCACGCGCTGGCGCGCGATGACGATCACACCGATCGGCTCGTTCTCGCGCAGCAGGGGAACCCCAAGGGCTGTGTGCTGATGAGCCAGGGCCGTCGCTGTGCGCAGCGTGTATTCGGGATCGGCGGCAACATCGAGGATATGGACCGTCCGCCGCTCCATCGCGGCGCGACCCGTGACTGTGCCTCTATCGACCGGAATCGGATGGCTCTTGAGGAACTCAATATAATCTTCTGAGTAGCCGACCGCTGCGCCGGCTTTGTAAATCTCACCCTCGCGACGCAGGATGAAGGCCATGTCGGCCTCACATAGCCGCGCGGCGGTTTCGACCAACGTGTCGAGCACGGGCTGCAGCTCGAAGGTTGAGCTACTGATGATCTTAAGCACGTCGCCGACAGCCGTCTGCTGTTGCAGCGACGCCTCGAGATCACGTGTCTTGGCCTGCGCTTCGTTGAGAAGCCGCGCGTTCTCCACGGCGATCACGGCCTGAGCGCCGAAGTTCTCAAGCAGCGTGATCTCGTTCTCGGTAAAGGGATTTCCATCCCGTCGGGCGGCGGCAATCTGGCCGATCAGTCTTCCGTCCTTGCGCAAGGGAGTAAGCAACACGGTCCGGATGCCGTCGAGTTCAAAGGCCGCACGGACTGTCGGATCGTCGCTCTCGGCGCAGTCGGGAACTTGGGTAAAGCGTGCTCCTTGCAGCAATTGTTGGCTTGGGTGATGGGGGCCTGGGGTGAATCCCTCACGGAGCCGATCGGCAAACGCCTTCACCATTCCGTGCGTCGCAACAGCGCGGAACTTCTCTCCATCATAAAGCTGCAAGCTCCCGTGGCAAACTCCGCACAGGATGTGCATCTTATCCAAGATCATCGCAAATGCAGATGCAAGATCTTTGGTGTCTGAATTGATGAATTCAATTACCTCAGCGGTAGCAGTCTGACGCTCAAGTGCCGCCCTCAACTCACAAGCGAGAACGTCAACCCGCTTCTGCAGATCGGCGACTGACGGGGTCGCGGTCGTGAGAGCCTTGGCACAGCCCTTACGCTCGTTCGCGCGCCGGCCCTTAGCCGGCTCGTTTTCATGGCGTCGCCGCATCTCGCTACCCGCAGGCGGGCCAAGATCAGGCTCAGTGTATGCAAAACCGGGGCCTCGCGCCATTGCGAAAGTTCGGCCCGCGTTTGCTCTCAGGACCCCGTTCCAGAACGGATTGCCTAGAGCATTTTCCGACGAAGTGGATGCCGGTTCGTCGCAGAAAATGCGGCAAGATCAAAGATCGAGAGCGGCACCCGGTTGCAACGTGATCGGGTGCTGCTCTAGCGTGACGGTTCGCGAGAACTACGCGCATGCGTCCTGCTCGGTCGCGTGACATGCAAATCGCTTCGCGTTCCTCGCTCAGAATAGAAAGCGCCCCACTGGGCGCCCTGGCGCGAGAGGACGGATCGCTCATCCGGCGTGCCTCCGCTCAGGCTGTAGCTCTCCGGGTCGAGGTCTTCTTGGATCAGCACCGTGCGCAACGCATCGATGTCGTGGGGCTTCGCGCGCAAGGCGCCCGCACCGCGTTGCGTGCGCGGTCCGTCGATGATCCGAGCGAAGCATCGTCGGCCATCAGGTCCATCCTGATCCTCCACCGTTTCGGTGGACGCGGTTAGCTCACCATCTGCCGCTCGGCCTGCTCGGGTGTCGTATATCCGAGGGCCGCGTGGATCCGTTGCCGATTGGCGTAGCCCTCGCTGTCGGAGAAGAGCTCGCGCCGCGCCTCGTCCCGGGTTGCCCAGCGGCGCTGATGGACGAGCTCGACCTTAAGCGTGTGGAAGAAGCTCTCCATCGGTGCGTTGTCCAGGCCGTTGCCACGGCGGCTCATGGAGGCCTTGAGGCCTGCCGCGTCCAGGAGCCGCCGGTACTCTCCCGACGCATATTGGCAGCCGCGGTCGGTGTGTTGGATCAGCCCCGGCGCGGGGCGCTGCCGCTGAACGGCCATCAGGAGAGCGGCTGCTGCCAGCTCCGTGCGGAGATGCTCGCGCATCGCCCAGCCCACGACCTTGCGCGTCGCGAGATCGAGAACGGCGGCGAGGGAGAGCCAGCCCTCACCGGTGGGCACGTAGGTGATGTCCGCCAGCCAGATCTGGTTGGGAGCCGAGGCGGTGAAGCGCTGCTCGAGCAGGTTGGGGGCAACCGGCAGGCCGTGACGGCTGTCGGTCGTGCCGGGCCGGTCGCGGCCTGCCGCCGTGGCGCGGATGCCGTGTCGCCGCATGAGCCGCTCGATGCGACCACGGCTGACGCCCCGGCCCTCGGCACGCAAAGCCGCGTGCATGCGGGGCGAGCCGTAGCGGCCGTGACGACGCGCATGCAGGCGGCGCACCTCCTCGAGGAGCACGCGGTTCTCGGCTGCCCGGGTGCTCTCGGGCCGCGAGCGCCACGCGTCGTAGCCGGATGGCCAGACCCGCAGCGCGCGGCAGAGGGTGCGCACGGGCCAAGTGCCCTGGTGGTCATCGATGAAACGGAACTTCATCGCGGCGTCTCCGCGAAGATGCCGATGGCCTTTTTTAGAATGTCGCGCTCCGTGCGGGCGCGAGCTCGGGTCGTGTCCCTGGTGGTGGTGTAGCTCGACGGGAGCGAGAGAGCCCGCCTGCGCGCCCTCCACAGCGCCGAAGCAGGCGGGATCTCTCGCGGGGTGGTCATCGGCGGTTGCCGGGTAGGGTCGGGGTGCGAGCACCAACCTCGAACCCGAGAGACCTCCGATGACCGACGAGATGATGAGCCTGCGCGGGCTGCTGGAGAAGAGCGCCGACGCCGACCTGCTGCGCGAGATGATCGGCTTTGCGGCCGAGCGGCTGATGGAACTGGAGGTGGGCGGCCTGACCGGGGCGGCCCACGGCGAGAAGAGCGCCGAGCGGCTGGTCCAGCGCAACGGCTATCGTGACCGGGATTGGCAGACGCGGGCCGGCACGGTCGAGCTGCGCATCCCCAAGCTGCGCAAGGGCTCGTACTTCCCGGCTTTCCTGGAGCCGCGCCGGATGGCCGAGAAGGCACTCACGGCGGTGATCCAGGAGGCCTACATCCAGGGCATCTCGACCCGCTCGGTGGATGACCTCGTCCAAGCCATGGGCGGCACGGGCGTGTCCAAGAGCCAGGTCAGCCGGCTCTGCCAGGAGATCGACGAGCGCGTGGGCGCGTTCCTCGACCGGCCGCTCGAGGGCGAGTGGTCCTATCTCTGGATCGATGCGACCTCCGTGAAGGTGCGCCAAGCCGGGCGCATCGTCTCCGTCGCCGTGATCGTGGCGGTCGGTGTGAACAGCGACGGCCGCAGGGAAGCGCTCGGCATGGACATTGGCCCCTCCGAGGCTGAGACGTTCTGGACCGGGTTCCTGCGCAAGCTGGCGCGCCGCGGCCTGCGCGGTGTGAAGCTGGTGATTTCGGACGCCCACACGGGCCTCAAGGCGTCGGTCGCCAAGGTGATGAACGCGACTTGGCAGCGGTGCCGCGTCCACTTCATGAGGACCGTGCTCGCCCACGCTGGCCGCAGCGGGCGGCGCGTCGTGTCCGCCTTCATCGCCACCGCCTTCGCCCAGGACGACGCGGAGGCCGCCCGTCAGCAATGGCGACGCGTGGCCGACCAACTCCGACCCAAGGTGCCCAAGCTCGCAGCCCTGATGCATGAGGCGGAACCCGACGTGCTGGCCTACATGGGCTTCCCGGCCGCCCACCGGGTCAAGCTTCACAGCACGAACCCGCTGGAGCGCCTCAACGGCGAGATCAAGCGGCGCACCGAGGTGGTCGGCATCTTCCCCAATGAGGCGGCCATCACCCGCTTGGTCGGCGCGCTCCTGCTCGAACAGAACGACGAGTGGGCCGTCCAGCGCGCCCGCTACCTGACCCTGGAAAGCATCGCCCCGATCAGCGATGATCCTCTTGTCAGCCTGCCCACCCTGGCAGCCTGATCGTCCCGGCCCCGCCCGGTGACTGTGGTGGCCACGCCGCAGCTACACCACGCCTGGGGACACGACCGACATCCGACATCCGCAACGCGAAGCGAGACATCGGATGCCGTATGCCTCGCTCGCGGCGCACCGTTGGACCGCCATGAATCTGAGACTACCGCGCAACACGGTGTTCCGCGACGCACCCTGAGCGGATACGATGCGAAGCCGGCATTTAATCTCCCCGACCATGCCTCCTGTCCCTCGAAGCATCTCCAATGGCGTTGGAGCCACTAAAGAGAACTCATGAACCCGGAATGTTGACGGTAAATACTCGGCGGCCGAAAATTTGCTTGTCGTGCAATCGCGGCCGGCAGCAAAAATTTTCTAACTAATCCGCATTATCCCAAGCCGTCGCCGGGCCGCTATCGAAATTACGCTCGCGACATAGTCAGTAATACACGCTCGATTTCTGCCTTTCGAGATCGTTCCTGAGCAGATTCAAACCAACTTCCAAAAATTCTACAAGGCCGCGATCGGAGTCGCTGCAAAACACCGGCAATTCTTGAATACAACAAGCAAACAAATACCATACCATAATAGTTTATGCGCGAGTCTCCAAACATCACCCAAGGTTAACATCGAAGCAGCCGACCTATCACGTTGAAAATCTTCACACAATGCGCGCCTGACCCTACGAACAACGATTCTCAACCTAGAGTCAGTTCCAGGCGGACCAGCCCTATTGACTGTTCCGTCCGAACGCGCCATTCACCGTCGCAAGCTGCACAGGAGCATCAAAATGCAGGAAAATTATAAGAAAATCAATCATTGCAGAGTCGGTGGTTCGAAAAATCTAATCACTGTATTGGATCTAGTACATCAAGCACTTACGGGTGTATTCCCAAAGGATAAGTAGGAACATGTCACGAATGGACCATTGCAGCTTGTTTGGTGCCCAGAGTCCGGGCTTTTGCAACTCGCGCACTCCTACGATCTCGGCGAGATGTATGGAGATAATTACGGGTACCGCTCCGGCCTGAATCAGAGCATGGTAGATCATCTTACCAATAAGATAATCGAACTGTCAAGATTCGCCGACCTGCAGCCCGGCGATGCCGTCCTGGATATCGGCAGCAACGATGCCACCTCACTCAAGGCTTATCCTGTCAGCGGCCTTGTCAGGACGGGTATTGATCCGTCAGGTGCAAAATTCAAGAGTTTTTACCCCGACGATATTGCGCTGGTACCTGATTTTTTCTCAGCTCGAGCGTATTGGAACACTGGGAGCAAGCCACCAAAAATCATAACTTCGATTGCAATGTTCTACGACCTTGAACAACCGATCGACTTTGCAAAGGAAATCGAAAGCGTTTTAGCGCCTGGCGGCATCTGGCATTTTGAGCAAAGCTATATGCCGTCGATGCTCCGCATGAACTCATATGATACAGTGTGTCACGAACACCTGGAATACTACTCGCTCGGAGTAGTCCAAAAGATTTTGGACGCGGCAGGTATGAGACCGGTCGATGTCAAAATGAACGGAATCAATGGCGGTAGCTTCGCGGTGACCGCGGTTCGAAAAGCGGATCCGCGCCGCGGCGGCGAGGGCGTCATAAACTGGTTGCTGGAGCAAGAGGAGCGGATGGGTCTCTCCACTCCTCGCCCCTACCGCCAGTTCGAGGAGCGCGTGTTCAACCACAAACTCGACCTCGTACGGTTGCTGGAGGCACTGAAAGAGGACGGCAAG
The DNA here is from genome assembly GCF_000019365.1 of Methylobacterium sp. 4-46. GTDB lineage: Bacteria > Pseudomonadota > Alphaproteobacteria > Rhizobiales > Beijerinckiaceae > Methylobacterium. Next base: position 236,932 of record NC_010511.1, read on the forward strand.
ACGATCGCAGGTTACGGCGCATCGACCAAGGGAAATGTAACGCTCCAGTTTTGCGGGATCGGACCCGATTTGATCCCCTGTATTGCGGACGTAAACCCCGACAAATTCGGTCATTTCACGCCGGGAACACATATTCCTATCTTGCCGGAATCCGAAGTTCGCGCAATGAAGCCGGACTACATGTTGGTGTTGCCGTGGCATTTCCGCGAAAACATCTTGAGACGCGAGAAGGAGTATCTCGCGAGGGGCGGCCGTCTCATTTTTCCATTTCCGGAAATCGAGATCGTCTGACCGACGGAGTCAATGTTGATGCACTCACCATTTGCGATATCGCCGTCGACGATCCTTGTCGACGCGCGAGCGCTTCAGGACCGGGATTACCGTTACCGCGGCGTCGGACAGCATTCCACGGTCATCCTCCGGGCCTTGCGGTTCTGCGTCTGGGGTGATCGGCGCCCCCGCATGGTTGCCCTGATTGATCCAAGCTTGGAACATCTTGCAGATGAACATGCCCTGCTCTTTGATGAGATAAGCGCGACCGGATATCCTGCCGTGACAGGATCTTTGTTCTTAAGTCTTTCGTCTATGACTCACGATCCCGTATGGGCATCTAAATATCTGCTTGATCCAAATATATTTAGAGTATCATTGTTCTACGATCTTATACAACTCCAATTCCCAAATCGATATCTGCCGAATCTGGAGGGTCAGCTGTCGTTTCTAACGAACCTCCTATGGCTCAAGAAGTACGACTGCTTTTCGGCAATTTCAAAATTCTGTGTTGGCGAACTCACCAATATAGTCAATATACCTGCGGACAGGATTTTTGTGTCCTACGTGGCGGTGCGCCAAGGCCTCGAGCCCGCACCTTCCTCGACCGTCCGCCCCTTCGAGGAACGCAAGCACGTCCTGTTCGCGGGAGGCGGAGACCCGCGAAAGAACCCGGATTGCGCGGTGATCGCGCACGCGCGCTCGCGCAGACTGCGCGAGGCGAAAATCGATTTGGTCCTATTTGGAAATTATAATCCGGAAACCCGTCTTAAATTACGAACTCTCCACGCCAGCAATGGCGGAGATCCTCACAGTATATCATTCCTGAACCACCTTACCGATGAGGATCTCCAGCAGTTTTACGCGAACGCGGTACTTACTGTCGTAGCGTCGAAAGCTGAAGGATTCTCTATACCAATAGTGGAGAGCAATGCTGCAGGTACGCCCGTGCTGGCGTCCGACGTAGGTGCACATCCAGAACTGTTTCCTAATCCTGCGCATCGTTTTAACCCTGATGATCCAGACGGGTTGAGAAAGAAACTCGATGAATTATGCACCGATGCACATTCGTGGTCAGTTATAAAAGACGCGCAGGACGGCTTGTGGAGACGCTTTACCGTCGAGGCCGTGGGTGAGGCTTTCCTGCGCGGGCTCGCTGGTGCCTACCGCGGCCGGATCGCCGCCCCCTCCGTCCATCGCGGAACTGCCCGACCGAGCCTCTCCCTGTTGTCGCCTCTGCCGCCCGCGGCGTCGGGAGTCGCCGATTACTCGGCCGCCACGTTCAAGGCGCTTGCCAGAAAGGCTGATCTCCACGTCTACACGTCCGTTCCCGGAGTCGCTCCGTGCTCCTGGTTCGCGTCGTTGAATTCAATAACGCAAGCGCGATTCTCGGCTCGGCAGCGAGATGCAACCGTTGCGGTCATCGGGAATTCGCACTTTCACACGTCCGAGTTCGAGTACCTGTTGGAAAACGGCTGCGCTGCGATCGCACACGACGCACGTATGATCAACTATTACGTCCAGCTCCGCGGGATGGAGAGCGCGATCAAGATCGCCACCCAGGAGTGCGGACATGCGGTCGAGGAGAGCACGGTGCGTGACTGGCTCCATAACCAGGATCGGCTCCCTATCTTATTCATGTCAGAAATTGCCCGTTGCGCGAAACCCTTGATGGTTCATTCTCCCATGACAGCCAACATAATTGAGGAACATTACAGAGAGCGCCCCGTCCTTCTTCCATTTGCGCAATATAATAGCCTTGACCTTACCGCCGCGACACCATCGCGGCGCCGCGAAATACGACAGAAGCTCGGCTGGTCGGACGATGAGGTCGTACTTTGCACTTTCGGTTACGTCAGCGACGATAAAGCACCAGAAGAACTGATTTGGGCAACAAAAATCCTTAATGATTGGAAGATTCCTGCAACTTTAAAGTTTTGCGGCCAGCCGCACTACGATACGGGTGTTCGGGCAGTTCAGTTGGTAGAAGAGCTTGGCATTACCGAGAAGGTGTCATTCGAGAGGAAATTTGTCCCTCAGGACTTGTATCGCGAATATATTTTTGCTGCAGACATAGGCGTGCAGCTGAGAACATATTTCATGGGTGGCCTTTCGGGTGCGCTGAATGATTGCATAGCGGCCGCGCTACCATCCATTGCCAACGATCATCTGGCTGAGGCAATGATCGCTCCATCATTCGTTCGGAGAATTCCGGATAAATTATCGCCGATCCTCATCGCGGAGGCGGTCTTAGATATCCTTGATTCCCGGCAGAACCAGGAACGTCCGATCGACGAGGCCACGTTCTGTGCGCGGGAGCGATCGCCGGATGTCTATGCCGAAAAGTTGCTCGCTGCCTTAGGATTCGCGTAGATGGCCGAAATTTTGGTCGACATTTCACAGTTTGTCGAATTTCCTGCGCGCTCGGGCATCCAGCGCGTCGTTTCGAAGCTGCTGGTGGCCTGGGGCGAGGACAGGTTGTTTCGCTGGGTGCGCTTTGATCCGGCAGCACGGCGTTTCATTCAGATTCCTCCCCGGATGCTCGATCTTTTAAGACACGAATTGTTTCTTGCCGACGACGTCTCCGGCGAGATCGGAAAACGTCTCACACTGGAACTTGCATCACAGCCGGGCTGGCCAGTCGAAGTATCTGATAGCCAAATCGTTTTTGTCCCTGAGGTTTTCTACTCGCAGGAGCGTGTAAAATTCTACCGTGAGTTGCGCGAGGCTCGCAGGATAAGAGATGCTTATCTTGTATTTGATTTCATGCCTTGGCTGAAACCGTCGCACTTTGCGATCGCCAAAGGGTTCGGACCAGCGTCCATGCCCTATATACAGTTACTTCATGAGGCACATCTACGCCTGTTTATCAGCCGAAATACTAGGGAGGAGTACGTCAACCGCGTTCGGCGAGCGGCGGCCGCTTCCCAGGATGCTGTCGTGCGCCTCGGCGCAGACGGACTCGGCGGAGCGAGGCAAGCGTTCTCCACCGACCGGAAAAGAGTTTGTTGTGTTGGTGCATTCGATGGCAAGAAGGGCCAGGATTTGGTTTATGACGCGTTCAACGATGTCGAGACGGATCTGGAATTGCATTTTGCCGGAAAGCTCTTGCCATCTATGATCGAAAAGTATCGGAGGATTGTAGAAACGACGAATACGAAAGTCTGGGTTCACGACGACCTCAGTGACTCCGCTTTGGTCGAACTAGTTTCAGGAGCGCGTGCTTCGATCTTTGTGAGCGAAAATGAAGGATTCGGACTTCCAGCGCTCGAGAGTTTGTTCATTGGAGTGCCGCTCATCGCTTCCGCTTCGTTGCCGGCGCTCGAAGATGTGCCGGAATACGGCCAAATCCAATTAGGTGCCGTCAACAAGGCGACCGTCGCTGGCGCGTTTCATCGAATCGCAGACGATCAGGAAGCGCGACGTCTGGCGGCGGAAATTGCCCTGCTCGGCCTTCCGACTTGGACAGACTTCGCAGCAAACTGCCGAGGACGGCTGCTAAGCCTGATGCACGGCGCGTCGTATACCCCTGCCTTGTAGTGCGGCTCGTGATTGGGATTACACAATGAATGCATCTGTCGACAAACAATCTGCTCACGATGCCGGCGTGACGGCGGACGCGGCGCGGCACACCCCACGGTTCGAGCCGACACCCACCATCACTGATCAGCATCTATTGACTCATGGCAACGAGTTCCAGTGCGTGAGATTGATTAGCGATATTATAGACAAGAATCCATCGAATTTTCATGACCAGCTTTATCAGCTTCTCACATCAAGAGAATTTCACGACGCCTTCATGCGAACGCGCATGGCTCGTCAGTCTTTAGTTGGGGAAATTTTTGCTTCTCTGCTGGGTCGTGAGCCCGATCCGTCCGGATTTGACACCTATTCTCAAGAGCTTACGGTCAAATCGCCTGGACAGGTGATCGCCGGTTTACTTAAGTCAGACGAGTTCAAGGCACGACACCGCGCCGATTTCAGTGGGATCGATGCGGACACGCTTGTCGCCGCGGCCTACACGGCGATCCTGGAACGCGAAGCAGACCCCGCCGGCGTCGAGATGTATGGTAACGCGCTTCGAAGCGGAATGTCCGCGCACGCGCTGCTCAGCGAGTTCATTGCCATGCAACCGGCACAAGCCGCTTTTCGGCAAGCCGTCGTTGAGGGACTGTACAAGTCACTTCTGGGCCGTGCGCCGGACCCGGTCGGCCTCGAAGGACACTCCCAAGCTCTTGCGACCGATACTCCTAGCAAAGTTATTGAAGATATTCTCGGATCCCAGGAGTTTCTCGAGCGTGAGCGTCGTATGCCAGGAAAAACGGACGCGGCCACGCTCGTCGGCGCTGTTTATACGGCGATACTGGGGCGTGATCCCGATCCACGTGGCATTGAGATTTACGGTGAGGCGCTGCGTAACGGCATGACAGTGCACGCGCTGTTGGCGGAGTTCGTGGGGATGCTGCAGCGCGCAGATGCCAGCCCTCCGTCCAACGCTGCTCGCGACACTGCCTTGGAGGTTTGCACCATGGCGCGCGAGATGATGATCGCCAGGCTTGTATCACAGGGATGCAATTTGCAGCTGGGAGCATCAGTTCAAGCTGGAGGTGATCTCGCGAAACTTGGCCGAAAAACAGCCAATGCGCTCCTCTCACTGCAGATGCTTGCGTGACGGGACGGTGCGACCGGATCAGCGCGACTATCCGGAACCGGATGGTCGAGACGGGGCGACCCGGCCTCACCTTCGCCTCGGGCGGGTTCGATCCAGGGCTGGATCTGGCTCTCCTGATCCTGAAGCCTGTGGAAGGATCGTCGAGGAACAGCACCACCGCGTGTCGCGGCGGGTCCATGGAGGGCCCGACAATGTCATCGACTGGCGCGGCGAAGTCAGGGTCGGTGGAGCGCGTGAAGCTGCGCGCACGATGCGGGTTCAGCTGCGCCCGTCCCAGACGCGCCGGACGGAGCGGAACGAGATCCCGACCGCGTCAGCCACGCTGCGGCCTGTACCCTCGCGTGACCTCTGCGGGCGGTCCAGAGCAGGTCAGCGCCAGCACTTTGGCGAGGGGTCCGCGGGGCCGAGGTGGCTTGCCGGGCGGGCGGGTTCTCGTCGCGCAAGTGGCCGAGGCCGCCGATCGCGTCGCTCACGCGAACCCTTCGGGCCGGTCAGGGTTGTACGGCGGGCAGGAGCCGGGGCAGCCGGCCGCAGGGTCACCGGCCGAGCTCGACGACGCGCCTGGCGCGGAACCCTGAGTAGCACAACCCCTGTCTTCGATCCATAACGGCCTCTTGGAATCGACCACAACGAGCTGTTATCATCGCCGTCCAGACGGTACCTTTCTCGATGGTGGATGAGCAAATGGTGGAGAATGCCCTCGTTATTCCAAAGTTGTTTTTGATACATATTCCCAAGACTGCTGGAACAAACATTTTCGTATCTTTGTCAGAACAAGTTCCTGCAGAAATGATCTGCCCGGTCCGTTTCAACGATCTTCATGTTGTACCAAAAAGTCTGCTCAACAAGTGGACGTATTTCGTCCTTCATTGCGGCTTTTCTCACATAAGAGTCATTGATGGTCATCTGATCACTGCCACGTTTATCAGAGATCCAGTCGAGCGCTTCATTTCGATGCTGCGTTTCCTGCGACGACAGAAAGACAATCCGTCAGGATTGATGACCATACTTAATTCTATTAACGATTACGATTTTATCATGTCCAGTGAAACGGAGAACTTCGCGACTCATCTGGCAAACGATGCTACCTTCAGGCTGTCCCAGACTGAATTCGCTGCAAGCGAGTACGACCCAGGCGTTAATATCGCAGATCTCGCGGAATCCAAACTTGGCGTGGCAAGCGAGAATCTCGAGAAGTTAGATTATATAGGCCTTTCGGAGTGTTTCGATTTCTCCTTTATGAACCTTTGCGGCATTCTTGGCATTTCCGCAAGTCAAAAGGGCCGCAAAATCAATGCCTCTGCCGAGCAGCGTCCGAGTATTTATTCCGACGAGGCTGTCCTCACGAGGATAAAGTACCTCACTCGGTTCGATAATGAAATTTATCAACGTGGATCGAAGATTTTTTACGACAAAAACGGCGGCATGAAATTCGAGTTAAGTGCTATTTCGGGAGTCCTGCAAGAGCGCGCAGGAATGAAGTACGTGGTTCACGCCAAGAATGGGCACGTTCTAATCGGGCCCTACATTGATCTGCCAGCCGGTAGATACAAACTCGAATTCCAGATCCTGGAGGCGGAACTCAATTCCAACACAGGATATCTTCGGTTTGATGCCACCGCGGGCATGGGATCACATCTTTTGGCAGTACACGAAGAAGCGGTGACAGATAGTAGAATATCGAACAAAACGATCATATTCGATTTCCAGCTGCTTGAATTTTCGAGCAACATCGAGTTTCGCGTTGCGACGGAGGGAGTGACGGCAGCCGTTTCACGTCATATTCTTGTTAAGAGGATTTTTTGAACGATACTATAAGCCAGACTTACTATTTTTTGCGTGAGTGTTGCCATGATAATGCTGTATCAATCGCAATTTGCGATCGTCAAAGGGTTTGGACTAGCGTCCATGCCCTATATACAGTTACTTCATGGGGCACATATACGCCTGTTTATCAGGCGACATACTATGGAGGATTACGTCAACCGCGTTCGGCGAGCGTCGGTTGCTTCCCAGGCGGCGCTTGAGCGAAGCCGAAATCCGCAGGTCGACGCGATCCGTTGGATTTCGCATAGGTCGGCGCTTGTCAAAGACCCCGTCCGCGGCGGCAGTGGCCAAGTTGCCGTCCACCGGCAGACAGGAACAGGATTTCGCGGCCCGGCACCGTCGCCGGCGCCACGACCGTACGAACCGCACTTCCTGCAAGCAGTGCGGCACCCTCGCTCGTCCCCAACGCGAGGGGTCCATCGCCAAGCCGTGGCCGTGCAGCCAGCGCAGAGCAGTGGCGACCGTGCCCGAGACACCGCGCTCGCCGCCGCCTCGCGCGGTCGCCACCCACGCGCAGGACCGAGCGCCGGGCCGGCGCGGGGCGGTTCCATGTGCATCGACGCGCGGCCATGCCGCTCGGGCGGTTGCCGCGGCTGCGGATGCGGCGGTCATGGCCCCGGCCGGTCATCGGGCGTCGATCGGCCGATCCCCTCTGGACGGGCCCGGTCCCTGCGGCCGGCCTCCGCTCCCGCCGGGTCCCGCGGGGCCCGGCCTTTTCGTCGGCTCAGACGTAGAGGCGTTCCTTCTCCAGCCCCTTGTAGAGCCCGGCCACCTGCTCGGCGTAGCCGTTGAACAGGAGGGTCGGCACCCGCTGGTCCGTGCCGAGCACCCGCTCGCTCGCCTGACTCCAGCGCGGATGCGCCACGGCCGGGTTCACGTTGGCCCAGAACCCGTACTCGGACGCCTGCAGCGCCTCCCAGAAGGTCTTCGGGCGCTCGGCCGTGAACGTGATGCGGTTGATCGATTTCACCGACTTGAACCCGTACTTCCACGGCACGGCCAGCCGCAGGGGCGCGCCGAACTGGTTGAGCAGCGGCCTGCCGTAGACGCCCGTCGCCAGGAAGGCGAGGTCGTGGTTGGCCTCCGCCAGCGTCAAGCCCTCGGTGTAGGGCCAGGGATAGAAGAACTGCCGCTGGCCCGGCGCCATCGCCTTGTCGAGGAAGGTCTGCATCTGGATGTACTTCGCCTCGCCGGTGGGCCTGGCGAGGGCGACCAGGGCGGCGAGCGGGAAGCCCGTCCAGGGCACCGCCATCGACCACGCCTCGACGCAGCGGTGCCGGTAGAGCCGCTCCTCGAGCGGCATCTTGCGCACCAGATCCTCGAAGCCGATCTCGAACGGCTTCTCGACCAACCCGTCGATCCGGATCGTCCAGGGATCGACCTTGAGGGCGTTCGAGGCCGGGGTCACCGTCTTGGCGGTGCTGTACTCGTAGAAGTTGTTGTAGTCGGCGCTATAGCGCTCCTCGGTGAGCGGCCGGTCGAGCGTGTAGGCCGCGTTGCGCTTGGCCGGGTAGAGGTCGGCGGTCCTGCGCGCCCCGGTCCCCTCCCCCGGCACCGCGGCGCGGGCGGGCCCCGCCAGGGCGGCGGCCGCGAGGCCGAGGCCGCCCAGCAGCGCCCGGCGGTCGAAGAACAGGGCTTCGGGGGTCGCCAGATGCTCCGGGATCTCCCAGCCGTGCCGCGCCTTGATGTGCATGCTCGTCTCCCTGCGGCGGCCGCGCCGCCCTCCTGCCGGGCCGCCGATCCACGGTGGCCGATCCCCGGCAGATCGGCACGCGGCGGCGCCGACGCCAATCACGGTTCGGCGAGGCCGGATCCGCGGTTACTCCGCGGCGGGCGGCGAACCCGCCCGGGCGGGCGCCAGGCCCGCCCCGGCCGGCGGCAGCATCGTCCGGGCGAGGGGCAGCGGGCGACCCTGCAGGGTCGCGGCACGCACGCGCAGCGCCTGCGCGGTCCCGGCCGCGAGGGCCGCCGCGACACCGGCGACCTCCTCCACCGGCACCAGCACGAAGACGTCCCCGCCCTGCCCCGAGAAGCGCAGGGCGAGCGTGTCGCCGCTGTCGATCACGTCGGCGGCGGAGAGCCGCGCGGACGGCAGCACGGTCGGCTTCGTGACGCCCATGGGAAAGTTGGTCCGTTGTCCGTAGAGCCGCCAGCATAAGGCAGTGACCTTGCGGCAAGACAAGGGCACGATCGCGCCGCGCTGCAGCGAAGAAAACCGCGGACACCACGGACCGCCCGTGCGATAGAGCCGCATGCCCGCGAAGAATTCGAAGCACATCGCCTACACGGTGGCGGTGTCGGCCCCGGCCGACGAGGCCGGGAGCGTGGCGCTGCAGGTCTACGTGGCGATGGCGCCGGACGCGCCCCGCGCCCTCGCGGCCGTGCGCGCGGTGGCGGCCCCGGACGCGGCGGTGGAACTCAGCGGGACGCTCTCGGACCGCCTGACCGCGCGCCTCAAGTTGCGGCCCGGCGAGGTGCGGCCGATCTGACGGGTGTGGCCCGACCCGCCGCGGCCCTCAATCGGCGCCGTCGCGCAGTTCGCGGCGCAGCACCTTGCCGACATTGCTCTTCGGCAGCGTCCCGTGGAAGACGAATTCCCGCGGGACCTTGTAGGCCGTGAGGTTCTTGCGCGCGAAGGCGCGCAGGGCGTCGGCGGTGAGGTCGGGGTCGCGCCGCACCACGTGGGCGACGACCGTCTCGCCGGTCTCCGGGAGCGGCCGGCCCACCACCGCCACTTCGAGCACGCCCGGATGCGTCGCGAGCACGTCCTCGACCTCGTTCGGGTAGACGTTGAAGCCGGAGACCAGGATCATGTCCTTCATCCGGTCGACGAGGCGCAGCTGCCCGTCGGGCTGCAGCACGGCGACGTCGCCGGTGCGGAAGAACCCGTCCGGGGTCATCACCCGGGCGGTCTCGTCGGGCCGGCGCCAGTAGCCGGGCATGACCTGCGGGCCGCGCACGCAGAGTTCGCCCGCCTCGCCGGCCGCCACCTCCTGCCCGGCGGGATCGCGCACCGACACCTCGGTCGAGGGCACCGGGTAACCGATCGTCCCCGACCACTCGGTCAGGTCGCGGCGATTGATCGAGACGACGGGCGCGGTCTCGGAGAGGCCGTAGCCCTCGATGATCGGCTTGCCGGTGAGCGCCTTCCAGCGCCGCGCCACCACGGCCTGCACCGCCATGCCGCCCGCATTGGCGTATTCGAGGGCGGACCAGTCGACCTGGCCAATGTCGGGATGGTTGAGGAGCGCGTTGAACAGCGTGTTCACGCCCGACAGGTTGGTGAAGCGGTTCGTGCGCAGCAGCTTCACGAAGCCCGCGATGTCCCGCGGGTTGGGCACCAACAGGCAGCACGCCCCGAGCCGCGTCATGAAGAAGAAGCAGCAGGTCAACCCGTAGATGTGGTAGAGCGGCAGCGCCGTGACCATGACGCGGCCGGGGCCCTCGTCGTCGCGCATGCCGAACCAGAGGCGGCTCTGCTCGATATTGGCGGTCACGTTGCGGTGGGTGAGCATCGCACCCTTGGAGATGCCGGTCGTGCCCCCCGTATATTGCAGGAAGGCGAGGTCGTCGGGCGCGATGTCGACCGGCGTGAAGCCGGCCCCCCGGCGCCCGGCCGCGAGGCTCGCCCGGAAGGCGACGAAGCGCCCGGCGGGCAGGCTGTAGGGCGGCACCGCCTTCTTCAGGTGCCGCGAGGCGAGATCGATCAGCCGCCCGCGCAGGCCGAGCGCGTCGCCGGGCCCCGCCACCACCACCCGCTCCAGGCCGGGGAGCGCGGGCAGCGCCTCGGCGACCACGCCGGCGAAGTTCTCCAGCACGATCAGCACCCGGGCGCCGGCATCGCCGATCTGGTGGGTGAGCTCCCGCGCCGTGTAGAGCGGGTTGACGTTGACCGCGGTCGCCCCCGCGATCAGGGCGCCGAACAGGGCGATCGGGTAGGCCGGGACGTTGGGCAGCATCAGGGCGACGCGGTCGCCCTTGCGGATGCCCTGCGCCTGCAACCAGCCCGCGAAGGCCTCGGCCCCCGCCCTCAGGTCCGCGTAGGTGAGGTCCGCCCCGAAGCAGCGGATGGCCGGCCGGTCGGCGAAGCGCGCGGTCGATCGGGCGAAGAGGTCGGCGAGGGTGCCGAGCTGGTCGGTCGCGATCTCCGCCGGGACGCCCTCGGGATAGGCCCGCAGCCAGGGCCGATCCGGATGGCTGGGCGACGGAACGCGCACAGGGTCACCCATGTCTCTCCTCCCGATGCGCCGAACCGGGCGCCGCTCGATCGTGGTGCGTCCGGCCGGTCCGGATCGTCTCGCCGGGGGCCTCCGGGGTGCCGCGGGGGCCTCCCGCGACCATGCCTAGCCTTTTGTTTTGGCGAAGATTTTTGGTGAAGACCGGCGGCCCGGCTCCGACGCCTGCTTAGCGCCTCCGGGCCCCCGATTCAACCGGGGCGGCGCAGCCCGGCCAGGACTGCGTGGGGCAGGAAGGCGGCGAGCACGAGCCCGGCGGCGAGGAGCGCCTGCGCGCCGTCGAGGGGCCGCTGCGGCCAGGCGGCGAGGCCGGCGGCGCGGCCGAGGCCGAGGAGGCCGAGCGCCCACCAGAGCGCGAGGGCGCGCGCGGCCAGGGCCGGGAGCCAGCCGGGTTTCCGCCGCCGCCCGCCGACGAGTCCGGCGAGCGCCAGCCCCGCCCCGAACGGGAGCAGGGCCGCGAGGGCGCCGAGGGCCCGGGCCGCCGCCAGTGGCACGCCGTTCAGGAAGCTCATGCCCCCGACCATGAACCCGGCCCTCAGGACCGCGCCGCCGAAGGTCGGGTAGAGCGAGAGGCCGAGGAGCAGGGCAGTGCCGAGGACGGCGCCGGCGAGGCGGCGGGCGGCGGAGCGGTCGAGCGCCTCGGCGGTCACCGCGAGGATGCGGGCGACCCCGTAGATAATCGCGACGGCGTAGAGGGGGAATTGGTCGAGGAAGAAGCCGTAGACCCAGGCCCCGTAGCCGGCTGCCTCGGCGCGGGCCTGGCTGAACCCGGTGAGCGCCGCGAGCCCGACCGCCGCCAGGGCGGCCGCCAGGGGGACGAGCGCCGCGACCAGCGTGCGGCCGGAGAAGATCATGCGCCCGCCTCCCCTTCGCGCGAAGCTGCCCCCACGCCCAGGCTTACACCGCGGCGGGTGGGGTTGGAACCGGGCGCCGGGCGCGGCACCGGGACGGAGTCCCGCCCTCGCGCCGCCGGTCCCGGATCCCGCGACGGCGCCCGCCTTCGGCGGGGTCCGGCTTCGACGGGGTCCGGCTTCGGCGGGGTCCGGCTTCGGGGAGCCGGCTTCGGGGAGCCGGCGGGACGTCCGGAGACGCGGCGCGCTGCCGTCGCACCGCGCCGTGGCCGCGCGGGTCTCACCCCCGCGGCGGCGCGGTCCCCTCCACGGCGCAGCGGATCTCGCCATCCGTGCAGCTCAGCACGATGGAGACGGCCGCGAGCGGTCCGCCGGGCGGAAGCGCTGTTCGCGCACGGTCTCGGGCTGCGGCTCTGCTGCCATGGCGCAGACCTCAGATGACGACGATGTTTGACAGTTCGGTCGCGCTGAGAAGGTGCGGGATGTAGAGCAGGCGCCGGAGATAGCCGTTGAGCTGAGAGCCGCCGGCGTAGTGCCCGATGTCCAGCGTGGTCAGGCTCGTCGGCACGGGCCAGGTTGCTGTCGCGACCGATCCGTAGAGGTAGTCGTTGCCGCCGCCAGACTTCGCGGCGATCCAGGCGGAGTCTCGGTACGTGAAGCCCGCACGGATCAGGCCGAACTGCGGCGCGCCGTACATCGCGAGGCCGACGCCGGACGCCGCCACACCAACGGCCGGACCGAAATGACTCCGGCTCATCCCCATGAATGCGCCGCCCTCACCGCGCAGGGCGAACACCTGCTGATCCGAATACGGGCTGCCGTTGGCGATGAACTCGGCGACGAAGGTGCCCTCGACCGGGTTGAACCAGTCGCCCACGGCGAGGGATGCCGTCCGGCCGCACGGGTCGATAGGCCTGCGCCTGACCGCATCGGGGAGGTCGCCTCTTCCCGGGCCTCCATGGAGATCGACAGAACATCGTAGCCGTTGTCGGGGTCCCGCGCCCACCGCCCGAGGCCGACCGTGATCCCGGTATGGCCGTGGGTGTTGCAGGCCGCGAGGATGCAGCGCCACGCCCCGAACGGCGCCGGGACCATCCCGCAGGAGGCGCCGGTGCCAGAGACGACCTTGCCGAGCAACAGGTCGTAGACGGCGCTGCCGCCCTGGTTCCCCGATCCGCCGTGGAAGTGGATGGTGGCCTCGATGGACCTGACCCCGCCGGGGATCGCGCGCGCCGTGAACGCGGCCGAGTACGCGGCGTCGCCGGACCCGACGGCGATGTTCCGGGTGATCAATCCGCGCGACGACCCCGTGTCCACCATGCGGGTGCCGATGCTGCGACCGTCGAGGCCGGAGACGGAGCCGACGTATAGCTGGAGGCCCGTCTTGGTCCAGGCGTCGTTCTCGAAATCCTCGGTGCGGTCCCACAGATCGGCGCTCGGCGGCTCGATCAGCAGGCCGAGCGGCAACCCCGAATGCGGGTGGTAGGAGAGGCGCGGCATGCCCGCGGCGGCTTGGCGAAGCAGGCCGCCGACATCGTAGTCCCAGGCCGTGCCGGCACGGGCGAAGGTGATCGCGTCCTCGAGCGAGGACTTCACGCCGGACACCATCGCCAGCCCGGTGAGTGGATTGAGATCGAGCGACACGCCGGCAGGCGTCAGCGCGCCCAGGCGACCCAGAGCGACCATCCGTTAACTCCGACAGCTGTGAGGGATCAGGCCGCGATCAGGCGCGAGAACTGGACGCACCAATTGTATTGCGGACCGCCACCGACGATGGAGGTGTGAGCCGCGCTGTCCCGCAGGCAGCCCCGGGCACCGGTCAGCGGGCCGTCGCTGGTGTCGGGGCGCGCGTCGTCGCGGCGCTGGGCGTAGTTCACGCGCAGCCGGCGCGCGGTCGGCGCCACCGCGAGGTCGATGTCGAGGCGCGGTGGGCCGGCGTACTGCGTCGAGGGCACCCCGACCGAGACGGCGCTGATCGGAACCACGTTGCCAAGGTCGTCGTACACGTCGAACCCGTAGCCGCCGCCGGTCCCGCTCGGCACCGCCGCCATCCCGGACACCGCGATGACGTTGCCCGAGGCGTCGAGGACGAGGGGCTCGACAGGCACCCGGAACGTGGCGCTGATGCGCGCCGCCACGCCCGCCGGCGGCGTCGCCCGCCACACGTCGAGCGGCGTGAGCGCGACGGCGCGGGCCGAGCCGTACTGGCGCATGAACACCGCGCGACCGAACATCTGGCCCATCTCGTAGGCGCCGCGGCTCGTCTTGTGGACGTGGTCAGCCGGGTTGACCGCGAAGGAGTACATGGGGCCGACGAGGCAGAGCAGCGGATTGCGCGCCGCCGCCCGGATCTGGGCCTCCTGTACCCTCTGTCCGAGGATGCTGTCCCACGTGTTGATGCTGTTGGTCTGGGCGAGGTACAGGATCACCGGCTCGATCTGGCCGGTGATCTGCTGGATTCGCGTCTCCAGCCGCTGCTGCAGCTGATCCAGCATGCCGTCGTAGTGGTCGCCCCAGCCGCCGGTATTGTCGTTCTCGCCCTGCACCCACAGCACGCCCGGGACCAGCACGCGGCAGCCCTTGCGCCGCTGCTGCTGGTAGATCTGGCTGATCGCCCGCATGCCGAACGTGAACTGATCCGAGCCCTCGGTCAGCTGAGGGTAGGATCGCGAGCCGAGCGCGCTGATGAAGCTCGCGACGCGGAAGTTCGTGTTCGGGATCGCCGCGTCGAGGTCGCGCACGAGGTGGGTGGCGAAGCCGGAGGCGATGGTCTCGTGGGCGACGAGGTCGATGCCCTCCTGCATGTCCGCGAGGTTGGCCACCCCGCCGTAGGTGTGCAGCCCGCCCTCCGGCATCAGCACCCGGCCCGGATAGGGGTTCGAGGTGGACACCACGGCGCCGGTGGTGGCGCCGAAGGCGTTGGACTGCCCCATGATCGGGTAGAGCGGGAGCGTGTTCGCCGGGTCCGGGATCGCGATCGAGCGTGCATGCGCGCTGTCGTCCACCCACGAGACCGGCGTGGGGCCCCTGGGGGGCAGGTCGAGGGCCGCGACGGTCCCGAGCAGCGCGCGGAGCTGCGCCCGGGAGCGCGCGCCCTCCTCGCGCTGCGCTCGCGCGATCTCGTTCGTCAGGCTGGTCCGCAAGGTCGAGACGATCGTCGGGTCCACGCCGGTCGCGGCCGAGCAGGCGGTCACCGCGTCGAGCATCCACCGGAGCAGTGCGATGATGTCGCCTTTCGGCGGGTCGTACACGTCGGAGGACGGGTTGTTGGCCGGATTGGCGGCGCGGAACACGTCTTCAGGCAGGACCGGAGGCGGCGCCATGCTGATCTCTCGCGTGGGGATGTCGGGGTGTCGACGCGCGGCTCGACGTCCGCGACGAAGTCGACGGTCGGCGTGCTCAGCGGGCGGGCCGACACGGTGTGAGCGCCGGTGTCATCCGAGGCCAACCGCGACCGGCGGACCGGGCGGTCGACATCGATCACGGTCCCTGACGGGCAAGACGGCGCAAGTCTTCGAGGCGGTGCAGTGACCGGACGACGTCGCAACGACCTGATCTCCGCCCGCGAGGTTCTGGCCGTTGCTCCGCGAGGTGCTGCGCAGCATCCGCGACACGCTGCCGACGGGCAGAAGATCCGGGTTGATGACGAATTGGGCCATCAGGTCACCGCCACTCCGATACGTCATGCCGCAGAGTGAGCGGGACCATACCCGGAATGGTTGTTTGAGCGCAACCACAAATACCATCTGCCCGCGGGCGCGTCGGCGCCGCCCTCGACGGTCTCGATGGCGACCGGGTCGATCCGGGCGCCCGCGGCCGACGCGTCCACGACGTCGAAGGTCTGCGCGAGGACCGCCTGCGCCGATCCGACATTCGCCGAGGTGGGGCCGTCGTTCGGCGCGCTGGCGGGCTAGCTCGGCATGACCGTGCAGATGCTGCGGGACGCGGACGGGCAGCATCACCCGGACCGCCAACGCGGCGCGGCGGAGAGGTTTTCCGCGCGCAGCCGGACGCCTCGATATGTGGGATCTTCGGTGGGCGCCCCACCAGGACCACTGCGCGATCCCGCCAACCTCTCGATGATGGTGGTGGGCCCGGCAGGATTCGAACCTGCAACCAGACCGTTATGAGCGGCCGGCTCTAACCGTTGAGCTACGGGCCCCGCGCGGCGCAGCCGGCGAAGCGATAGCCGACCGGACACGGCGCGTCACCCCCGATCGTGCGGTTCGGGCCGGCACCCGGGCGGGCCGGCGATCCGCGCCGCGCTCCGGGCGGTCGCGCCGATCATCCCTGGGCGCGGCCACGATCTGACGCCGCGCCCCGGCCGACCTCCAGCAAGGTTGCGGCCGCCCGGCCGCCCCGCCGCGGCCCCAGCCCCAGATCCGGCCGGCACGATACTTGGGTGGATCATGCCCGAATCCCTGGCTCGACTGACGCGTCAGGAATTTTTAACCGCGCCGGGCGTAGGCGGATCCCACCGCGACCGACCGGGCAGATTTCTTAAATCGGCGGTGCGATCACAGCCCGACCAGGGTACGGGGTGAATCATGTCTGCCAAGACGCGATCGACAACCGCGCGATCGACAAGGGCGCGATCGACATGGGGCGAGGGCGAGCTCTACGAGGGCCTCTGCCTGCTGGTCATTGCCGGCTTCTGGGGCCTGATCGGCGCCAAGTCCGGCGTGTTCCAGGCCTTCGGCCGATTCATGCTGGAGAGCGGCCTCACCGACCTGTTCACCTTCATGCTGCTGATGGGGCTGACCATGGTCGGCGTCACCGTCCGCAAGTCGCTGAAGCTGCGCCGGGTGATGCGCGAGCGCGATGCCGCCGCCGCCCACGCGGAAGCCGTCGCCCGCCACGACGCGCTCACCGGCCTCGCCAACCGCCGCCTGCTGCTGGAGGCGATCGACCGCCTGATGCGGTCGAGCGCCACCGCGGTCTCCGGCGCCGTCCTGCTGATCGACATCGACCGCTTCAAGCCCGTCAACGACCTCTACGGCCACGCGGCCGGCGACGCGGTGCTCTGCGCCGTCGCCGACCGCCTGCGCTCCCTCGCCCCGAGCCAGGGCCTCGCCGCCCGCCTCGGCGGCGACGAATTCGCCCTCCTGGTCATCGGCGAGACCGGCAGCGAGGCGCTCGCCAGGCTCGCCGAGCAGGTCATCGCCGCCATCGCCCGCCCGGTCGAGTGGGCGCAGGCCGAACTCAAGGTCGGCGCGACGGTCGGCATCACCCTGATCTCCCGCGAGGACGTCGACGCCCACGGCATCATGCACGCCGCCGACCTCGCCATGTACCAGGGCAAGAAGGAAGGCCGCGGCACCTACCGCTTCTTCCAGAGCGCCATGGACCTCGAACTGAAGGAGCGGGCGCTCCTCGAGAGCGAACTGCGCACCGCGATTGAGACCGGCGAGATCGAGCCCTTCTACCAGCCCGTGGTCGCGCTGCCGAACCAGGAACTCGTCGGCGTCGAGGTGCTGGCCCGCTGGCGCCACCCGACCCGCGGCCTCCTCACCCCCAACCAGTTCATCGCGGCGGCGGAGGAGACCGGCATGATCGCCGAACTCAGCTACCGCCTGCTGCGGCAATCCTGCCTCGACGCGCGCAGCTGGCCGAGCCACCTGCGCCTCGCCGTCAACATCGCGCCGCAGCAATTCCAGGACCGCTGGCTCGCCGAGCGCATCCTGGCGATCCTCACCGAGACCGGCTTCCCGCCCAACCGCCTGGAGGTCGAGATCACCGAATCCGCCCTCGTCCAGGATCTCGAGGCCACCCGGGCCACCCTGACCTCGCTGCAGAATCTCGGGGTGCGCATCGCCCTCGACGATTTCGGCACCGGCTATTCGAGCCTCTATCACCTGCGCGAGCTGCGCTTCGACAAGCTGAAGATCGACCGCAGCTACGTCGACTCGATCACCATGAGCGACGAGCGCGCCAAGCTCGTCGACGCGATCATCAAGCTCGGCACCAGCCTCGGCCTGACCACCACCGCCGAGGGGATCGAGACGGCCGCGAGCGTCGAGTGGCTGTCGGGCCAGGGCTGCGATTTCGGGCAGGGCTACCTGTTCGGCGCCCCGATGCCGAAGGACGCCATCGACCGCCTCCTCGGCGCGCCGGCCGACGAGCAGAAGGCCTTCCTGGAGGGGCGCAGCGCCGCCTGACCGCGCCCGGGCGATTCAGGGCTCGGCGCTCGCCGCCGCCGAGGCGACCAAAGCCGGGGCCGGCTCCGCCAGGATCCAGCGGCTCGTGAGGGTGCCGATCAGCAGCGCCCCGGCCAGGAAGGCGACCGGGTAGGCCAGGGCAAGGAGCGGGCTCTGTTTCGGGGGAGTGATCATGCTGCCTCCTCTCGCGCCGCGGGCCCGCCGCCGCGGGCCTCAACGATCCAACGCGGCGTCCGCCCCCGGGTGCCGCGCAACCCCGAGAAGCAGGTTGCGTGCCCGGCCGCTGCGCGGCGGGCGGGCGCCCGGGGCCGCGCGGGTTGTGCGGCGCCGCGAGTCCGCCTAACCTGACGTTGGGTCATCCGGAACGCAAGCTTATGGTCACGCGCGTCGCCACCGTCGCCTTCGAGGGGATCGAGGCGCGGGCCGTGGACGTGCAGGTGCAGATCGCGGCGGGCGCCGTCGCCTTCACGGTGGTGGGACTGCCCGACAAGGCGGTGGCGGAATCCCGCGAGCGGGTGCGCGCGGCCCTGATCGCCTCGGGGCTGGCGCTGCCGGCCAAGCGCATCACGGTCAACCTCGCCCCGGCCGACCTGCCCAAGGAAGGGTCCCACTACGACCTGCCCATCGCCCTCGGGGTGATGGGCGCGATCGGCGCCCTCCCGGCGGACGCGCTCGCCGGCTACTGCGTGCTCGGGGAACTCGCCCTCGACGGCGGCATCACGGCGGTGGCGGGCGTGCTGCCGGCCGCCATGGCCGCCAATGGCCGCGGCCTCGGGCTGATCTGCCCGGCCGCGAGCGGGCCCGAGGCCGCCTGGGCGGGCGGCGACATGGACGTGCTGGCGCCCTGCTCCCTGATCCAGCTCGCCAACCACTTCAAGGGAAGCCAGGTGATGGCCCGGCCGCGCCCGGCCGTGGCGCAGCCCGGCCGGCCCCTCGGCGACCTGCGCGAGATCAAGGGGCAGGAGGGCGGAAAGCGCGTGCTGGAGATCGCCGCGGCGGGCGCCCACAATCTTCTGTTGAGCGGCCCGCCCGGGGCCGGCAAGTCGATGCTCGCCGCCCGCCTGCCCTCGATCCTGCCGCCGCTGGGGCCGCGCGAACTCCTCGAAGTCTCGATGATCCAGTCGGTCGCGGGCGAGCTGAAGGACGGCGCGCTCTCCAACCGCCGCCCGTTCCGGGCGCCTCACCACTCCGCCTCCATGGCGGCCCTGGTCGGCGGCGGCGCCGGGGCGCGGCCCGGCGAGGCCTCCCTCGCCCATGGCGGCGTGCTCTTCCTCGACGAGCTACCGGAATTCTCGCCCCAGGTGCTCGATTCGCTGCGCCAGCCCCTGGAGACCGGCAGCGTGATGATCGCGCGGGCGAATCACCGGGTGTCCTATCCGGCCCGGTTCCAGCTCGTCGCGGCGATGAATCCCTGCCGCTGCGGCCACGCGACGGAGCCGGGCTTCGCCTGCCGCCGCGGCCCCAACGAGCGCTGCGTGGCGCAGTACCAGGCCCGGCTCTCCGGCCCGCTGCTCGACCGCATCGACCTGCGGATCGAGGTGCCGGCCGTCACCGCCGCCGACCTCATCCTGCCGCCGCCGCAGGAGGGCTCGGCGGAGGCCGCCGCCCGCGTCGCCGCCGCGCGCGGGCGCCAGGAGCACCGCTACGCCGAGGCCGGCCTGCCCCCCGGCACCACCAACGCCTCGTGCCCGCCGGGCGTGATCGAGGAGGCGGCGCGGCCGGATCCGGACGGCCAGAAGCTGATCCGCGACGCCGCCGACGCCATGCGCCTCTCGGCCCGCGGCTTCCACCGCGTGCTGCGGGTGGCGCGCACGCTGGCCGACCTCGACGGCGAGGCCCGGGTGCGGCGCGCGCACCTCGCCGAGGCGCTCTCCTACCGGGGCCGCACCCATCCGCGCCCCGAGGCGGCGTAGCGCCGCCCGGCGACGCCGCGGATTCACGCGGATTCGCCGCGGGCCGTTTGCCCGCCGCTAAGCCTGTCCGGCAAGCCATCCTTGAGGAGCCGGCCCCATGCTGCGGCGGCGGGCAGGCGGGGGGATGGCATGGGTGATGGCGCGGGGCCGGCCGGCACGGCGACGACGGCGCAGATCGGCGCGCTTGCGCGGAGCGAGGCCGGGCTCGTCCGCGCCGGCTCCGACGCGCTCGGGGCGACGGGGCTCGTCCTCGCCCTCCTGGTCCTGGCGACCGCCTGGTACGCGCGGCGGCTCGCGCGCTGGCGGCGGGAGCGCGAGGTCGAGCACCTGCACGACCGGATCTGGCACCTCGCCGAGAGCGAGGAGCGCTACCGCAACCTCGTCGAGGCGCAGATCGAGCTGATCGTCCAGCGCGACGCGGAGGGGCGCATCACCTTCGCCAACGAGGGCTTCGCGCGCCTCCTCGGCACCAGCCCGGAGGCGCTCCTCGGCACGACCCGGGAGGCGACCATCGCCGAGAGCCTGGCGGCGGAGACCCGGCCGGACGGCAGCCGCACCGCCGACCTCGCGATCGCCCCGGCCGCGGGCGGGCCGCCGCGCTGGTTCGCCGTCGTGGAGTCGGCCGTGGTCGGGCGCGACGGCCGGCCCGAGGTCCTGCGCGCCGGGCGCGAGATCACCGAGCGCGTCGAGGCGGTGCGCTCCCTCGACGAGGCGCGCAGCCGCGCCGAGGCGGCGAGCGTGGCGAAGTCGCGCTTCCTCGCCACCGTCAGCCACGAGTTCCGCACCCCGCTCAACGGCATCCTGGGCATGGCCGACCTCGTCCTGGAGACGCCGCTCAGCCCCGAGCAGGAGACCTACATCCGCGCCATCAAGACCTCCGGCGAGGCGCTGCTGACCCTGATCGACGGGATCCTCGACTTCTCGAAGATCGAGGCCGGGCGCCTCGACCTCGCCTGCGAGCCCTTCGACCCGGCGGCCCTGGTCGAGAGCGTGGTCGAGCTCCTGGCGCCGCGCGCCCAGGACAAGGGCCTGGAGATCGCCGCCGACCTCGCGGACGACCTGCCGCCGCGGGTCCTGGGCGACGGCGACCGGGTCCGCCAGATCCTCCTCAACCTCGCCGGCAACGCGGTGAAGTTCACGGAGGCCGGCGGCGTCGGGATCACGGCGGAGCGGGTGGGCGAGGACCTCGTCCTCGCCGTCCACGACACCGGCCCCGGCATTCCGGAGGAGCGGCTGCCGCTCCTGTTCGAGGAATTCGAACAGGGCGACGGCAGCGCGAGCCGCCGCCACGAGGGCACCGGGCTCGGCCTCGCCATCACCCGCCGCCTCGTCGACCGGATGGGCGGGCGCATCGAGACGACCTCGCGCCCGGGCGCCGGCAGCTGCTTCCGGGTCGTGCTGCCCCTGCGCGCCCTCGACGGCGAGCGCCCGCGCCCGCCCGCCCTCACCGGCCGGCGCATCCTCGTGGCGGCGGCCTCGGCGGTCGAGGGGCCGTTCCTGCGCGCGCGCCTCACCCGGAGCGGCGCCGAGGTGGTGAGCGCCGACGGCGAGGCGGCGGCCCGCGAGGCCCTGCGGGCCCGCCCCTTCGACGCGGTCCTGGCCGACCGGGCCCTCGGCGACGAGGCGGTGCGGCGCATCGCCGGGGCGGCCAAGCGGGCCGGGGTGCCGCGCAGCATCGTCCTGCTGTCGCCCTTCGACCGGCGGGATTTCGGCTCGCCCGCCGCCGCGGGCTTCGACCGCTACCTGATCAAGCCGGTGCGGGCCCGCTCGCTCTACGCCCGCCTGTGCGAGGCGACGCGGCCGCAGGGGGGCGAGCTGCGCGAGGGCGCGCCGGCCGAGCGGCGCGGCCCG
Source organism: Methylobacterium sp. 4-46 (assembly GCF_000019365.1). Taxonomy (GTDB): domain Bacteria; phylum Pseudomonadota; class Alphaproteobacteria; order Rhizobiales; family Beijerinckiaceae; genus Methylobacterium. The sequence continues at coordinate 258,709 of NC_010511.1, forward strand.
CCGCCGGGGCGGGCGCGGGTGCTGCTGGCCGAGGACAACCCGATCAACGCGCTCCTCGCCCGCAAGGCCCTGGAGCGGCTCGACGCCGCCGTGACCTGGGTGCCGGACGGGGCGGAGGCCCTGCGCCACCTGGAGGCCGCCGCCGCGGGCGCGGCGGAGGGTTTCGACCTCGCCCTGCTCGACATCCGCATGCCGGGCCTCGACGGGCTGGAGGCGGCGCGGCGCCTGCGCGCCTTCGAGCGCGCCCGCGGAGCCGCCCCGGCGCGCCTCGTCGCGCTCACGGCGAATGCCGGCGCCGAGGACGAGGCCGCCGCCCGCGCCGCGGGATTCGACGGGTTCCTGTCGAAGCCCCTCGACCTCGCCGCCCTGCCCCCGCTCCTCGCGGGCGCGGCCCGGGCGGCCTGAGGGGCCGGGCGCCGCCCGGTTGACAGGCCGCGCGCCGGCACGCGAGGAGTGCGCCCATGGCCGAGCCCGTCCCGTCCCCCGACCGCAGCCGCGACGCCACCCTGGCCGGCGGCATCGCCGCGCTCGCCGTCGCGGTCGTCCTCGTCGCGAACCTCGCGCCGAGCCCCCGCCCGGCGCCGGCCGCCCCCCGCCAGCAGGCGGCCTCGCCGGCCGAGGACCCGACCTGCCGCGAATGGACCGACGACTGCACCCTGTGCATCCGGGACGGGGACGCGATCGGCTGCACCACCCCCGGCATCGCCTGCACGCGCGGCAGGATGGTCTGCACCCGGCGCTGAACCGCGGCGGACGGGTCGCGGCGCGCCGGGCGCCCGCCTTCACCCCGCCTCCGCGACGAGCCCCGCCAGCCCCTCCCGGTAGGTCGGGAAGCGCAGGGCGACGCCGAGCTCCTCCCGGATCAGCCGGTTTCGCACCCGCTTGTTCTCGCCGTAGAAGCTGCGCGCCATCGGGCTCAGGGACGCGGTCTCGAAGTCGATCTCCGGCGGCAGCGGCAGGCCCGCGAGCGCGGCCGCGTGGGCGGTCACGTCCTGCGGCGGGGCCGGCTCGTCGTCCGTCACGTTGTAGACCGCCCCCGCCCGCGGCCGGTCGAGGGAGGCCGCCAGCACCGTGGCGATGTCGTCCACGTGGATGCGGTTGAAGACCTGCCCGTCCTTGACGATGCGCTGCGCGCGGCCCTCGCGCAGCTTCACGAAGGCGTTCCGCCCCGGCCCGTAGATGCCCGACAGGCGGAAGACCTGGACCGCCTTGCCGGTCCGCGCCCCGAGGGCCCGCCACGCCTCCTCCACGGCGACCCGGTCCCGGGTGCGCTCATGGGTCGGCGCGGGCGGCGTCGCCTCGTCGATCCAGGCCCCGCCCTGGTCCCCGTAGACGCCGATCGTCGAGAGGTAGCCGATCCAGCGCGCCGGCCCCGCCGCGAGCGCCTCCGCGTAGGCGCGCAGCACCGGATCCCCGTCCTGGGGCGGGATCGAGACCAGGACCGCGTCGCTGCGGGCGACGTCGTCCAGGATCGCCGGATCCGCCCGCACCGGCGAGAACACCCGCGCGATCACGCCCTCGGGCGCGTCCGGCCGCGGCGCCTGCGCGGTCGCGGCGATGCGGGAGAAGCGCGCCCGTTCGCGCTCGACGAAGTGCCGCGCCGTGTAGCCGAGCCCGAAGACGAGGAGGTTCATGCCGAGTGCCCCAGGGAAACCGGTGTGATGCCGGGCTCCGCCCCGGCCGCGCAAGGGGGCTCGCCCTCCCGCCGCCCGGGTATGCTCGCCGCGTGGGCGCGCGCCCACTCGGCCAGCACGTCCGGGTCGTCCTCGCCCGGCGGCGGATGCGGGGGCAGGTGCCCGGGCGCGAGCCGCGCGAGCGCCCACACGGCCATGCCGCGCACCAGCGGCGAGGGATCCGCGAGGAGCCGCGCGGCCTCTCCGGCGAGGCCGGGATCGCCCGAATTGCCGATGGCGACGAGGACGTTGCGCAGGATGCGGGCGCGGCCCGTGCGCTTGATCGGGGTGCCGGCGAACCGCGCCCGGAACGCCGCCTCGTCGAGCCGGGCGAGGTCGCGCAGGGCGGGCGCCGCGAGGTCGCTGCGCGCGGCGAGCCGCGCCTCCCTGGCCGCCCCGGCGAACTTGTTCCAGGGGCAGACCGCGAGGCAATCGTCGCAGCCGAAGACCCGGTTGCCGATCGCCGCGCGGAATTCCGGCGGGATCGGGCCGGCATGCTCGATCGTCAGGTAGGCGATGCAGCGGTTGGCGTCGAGCCGGTAGGGGGCCGGGAAGGCGTCGGTCGGGCAGGCGTCGAGGCAGCGCCGGCAGGCGCCGCAGCGGTCGCGCGCCGGCGCGTCGCGCGGCAGTTCCGCATCGGTGTAGATCGCCCCGAGCAGCAGCCATGTGCCGAAGGCGCGGGACACCGTGAGCGTGTTCTTGCCCTGCCAGCCGAGCCCCGCCGCGGCCGCGAGGGGCTTCTCCATCACGGGCGCGGTATCGACGAAGACCTTGAGGTCGGCGCCGCCCCGCGCGGCCAGCACGGCGCCGAGTTCCTTCAACTTGCCCTTGATCACGTCGTGGTAGTCGCGCCTTTGCGCGTAGACCGCGATGGCGGCCCGGTCGCGGGCGGCGAGCACCGCGCGCGGATCCTCCTGGGGGCCCGCATTGACCCCGAGCATCACGATGCTGCGCACCGCGGGCCAGAGCGCGGCCGGCGAGGCGCGCTGCGCCTCCCGCTCCGCCATCCAGCCCATCCCGGCCTGGTGCCCCGCCGCCAGCCAGGCGCGCAGGCGCCCCGGCAGCTCCGGCACCGCCTCCGGCCCCGTCACCGCCAGCGCGTCGAAGCCGAGGGCGCGGGCGCGCTCCTCCAGGAGGTGCCGCAGCGCCGCGCCGTCCCGCGTCAGAAGTCCAGGTCCGCGTAATGGTCGGCCGGCGCCATCCCGGGCACCCGGTCCGCCAGCAGGCCGCGGAAGGACGGGCGGGATTTCAGCCGCGCGTACCACGTCCGCGCCATCTCGTCCTCGTCCCATGGCACGTCGCCGAGGTAATCCACGCAGGAGAGATGGGCCGCCGCCGCCAGATCCGCATAGGTCAGATGGTCGCCCGCCAGCCAGTTCCGCCGGGCGATCAGGTAGCCGATGTACTTGAGGTGGTAGCGCACGTTGGTGCGCGCCGCCCGGATCGCGTTCATGTCGGGCGGGCCGCCGCCGAGATCCGGGGTCATGAAGCGCTTGTGGATCTTCTCGGTGACGAGGTAGCCGGTCACTTCCTGGTCGAACTTGGCCAGGAACCAGTCCAGGAGGCGGCGCACCTCCACCCGCGCGGCGGGCGCCTCCGGCAGCAGGCGCCGCCCCGACAGGCCGAGCCCCCGCGTCTCGTCGAGATACTCGGCGATCACGCCGGATCCCGGCACCGCGAGCCCGCCCTCCTCCACCAGCACCGGCGTCGTGCCGGCGGGGTTGAGCATCAGGAACTCCTCCCGGCGCTCCCAGGGCCGCTCCTCCGCCAGGACCGGCTCCATGCCCATCTCGGCGAGGACCAGCCGGACGAAGCGGGAATGCGGGCAGAAGGGGGAATGATGCAGCGTCGCCATACGGGCCGTGTCGCGCTTCGTGTCTGGGCTGGCCGGGGCGGGCAGGCCTTGCGCGGCGATTGAGCCCGGAACGGATTAACGGCCGGTCATCGTCCCCGCGGAATGAGCCGCATCCTTAACACGGGCGCGCCGGGCTGGTAACCGACCCGAAACCATGTCGTGCGACGGTTGCAACCATCCCCGACACTGTCCCGCCGCGAGCAGCGGCCTCCCAACGAGCGAGCGAGCGATGATGACGGCTGTGGCATGGCGGGCGGGGCGGCTCCGAGCGGGCCGGGGGATGCGCTGATGGACCTCGCGGGCATCGGCAAGGCCGTCATCCTCGCCCTCGTCGAGGGCGCCACCGAGTTCATCCCGGTCTCCTCGACCGGCCATCAGCTCCTCGTCGGCCACTTCATCGGCTTCCAGTCCCCGAACAACACCTTCGAGGTGCTGATCCAGCTCGGCGCCATCCTGGCCATCGTGAGCGTCTATTTCCGGACCCTGCTCGACCTCGCCCTGCGGGCGCCGCGCGACCCGAAGGCCCGCCGCTTCATCCTGGCGATCCTGCTCGCCTTCCTGCCGGCGGCGATCATCGGCGGCATCTTCTCGAAGACGATCAAACTCTACCTGTTCAATCCCTGGATCGTCTGCTCGACGCTGGTGGCCGGCGGCCTCGTCCTGCTCGTCATCGACGAGACCGAGCTGGATCAGAAGTACGACGACGTCCACCAGTTCTCCCTCGGAATGGCGCTCAAGATCGGCCTGTTCCAGTGCCTCGCGATGATCCCGGGCGTGTCGCGCTCGGGCGCCACCATCGTGGGCGCGATGCTGATGGGCGCGGGCAAGCGCGCCGCGACCGAGTTCTCGTTCTACCTCGCGATGCCGACCATGGCCGGCGCCTTCGCCAAGGACCTGCTCGACAATTACAAGTACCTCTCGCGCGACGACGTCGGCCTGATCGCGATCGGCTTCGTGGTGGCGTTCCTGTCGGCTCTGTTCGTGGTGCGCAGGCTCCTCGACTACGTCTCCCGCCACGGCTTCGGGCTGTTCGCGTGGTGGCGCATCCTGGTGGGGGCGGCGGGCTTCGCGGGGCTGATCGTGTTCGGCTGAGCCGGGGCCGGGCGGCGGCTCAGGGCCGGTCCGCCGCCCCGTCGGCGCGCAGGGCCGCCTCGTGGGCGAGCCGGACCCAGCGCGCCATCGCGTCGGGATCGTCGTAGGCGTCGGCGGGGATCGACCAGTAGGGCATGCGGATCGCCTGGCCCTTGCGGCCCGCATAGCTCCACTGCGTGGCGCCGGCCGCCGCGAAGAGGGGCGCGCTCGCCGCGTCGGCCTTGAGCAGCAAGTCGCCCCGCACCTCCACGGCGACGATCCGGCCGCCGTGATAGATGCCCTTGCCGCCGAACATGCGCCGGACCGTCACCGGCCCGAGCCCCGAGAAGATCTCCTCGATCGCGGTCGCGTCCATTCCGGTCCGAATCCGTCGCAAGGTCCCGCCGGGTGCGGCAGGCCCCGCCAGGTGCTGGAGGCCCCGCCAGGTGCTGGAGGTCCCGCCAGGTGCTGGAGGTCCCGCCAGGTGCTGGAGGTCCCGGCGGCCACGCTCCGGGCGGCGCGGCCGCGAGTCAAGCCGGGGCCGCGACGCCGCGACGGGCGGGCTCGACCATTGACGGGTGGCGCCGCGATCCCGTGTGATGCAGAGGGACATCCGCCGCGAAGGACCCCGCCATGGACGATCTCACGCTCGCCGCCGCGTTCCCCCCCGCCACGGGCGAGCAGTGGCGCGCCCTCGTCGACGGCGTGCTCAAAGGCGCGGAGTACGAGAAGCGCCTCGTGCACCGCACCCGGGACGGGATCCGCGTCGAGCCCCTCTACGGCGCCGCCGCGCCGAGCCCGCAGCCCCTGCGCGGCGCCGGGGCGCCGGCGCCCTGGCGCATCGCCCAGCGGGTCGACCACCCGGACCCGGCCGAGGCCAACGCGCTGGCCCTCGCCGACCTGGAGGGCGGGGCCGACGCGCTCACCCTCGTGCTGGCCGGGGCGCGCGCCGCCCGGGGCTTCGGCCTGCCCGGCCCGGAGGCGCTGGAGCGGGCGCTCGACGGGGTCATGCTGCCGCTGATCGCCCTGCGACTCGACGCGGGCCCCGGCGCCGCGGCCGCGGCCGAGGCCCTGGTCGCGCTCGCGGCGCGGCGGGGCGACGATCTCGGGCGCCTGTCGCTGGACCTCGGCATCGATCCGATCGGGCAATTCGCCACGACGGGCGCCCTGCCCGGCCCCTGGCCGGAGGTCGCCTCCGGCCTCGCCGCCACCCTGGCGGGCCTCGACCGAAGGGGCTTCGCCGGGAGGGCGTTCCTGGCGGATGCGCGGCCCTTCCACGAGGCGGGCGCCACCGAGGCGGGAGAACTCGCCGCCGTGCTGGCGAGCGCCGTCGCGCTGCTGCGGGCCCTGGAGGCCGGCGGGCACGACCTCGAACGGGCGCGCGACGCCATCGCGGTCCTGCTCGTCGCCGACGCGGACGAGTTCCTCACCGTCGCGAAGCTTCGGGCGATGCGCCGGCTCTGGGCGCGGGTCGAGGAATCCTGCGGCCTGACCCCGAAGCCGCTCACCCTCCACGCCGAGACGGCGTGGCGCACCACCACCCGGCGCGACCCCTTCGTGAACCTCCTGCGGGCCACCGCGGCGGCCTTCTCGGCCGGGCTCGGCGGGGCCGATTCCGTCACGGTGCTGCCCTTCACGGCGGCGCTCGGCCTGCCCGACGCCTTCGCCCGCCGCTGCGCCCGCAACACGCAGGTGGTCCTCCTGGAGGAATCGAACCTCTGGCGGGTCGTCGACCCGGCCGCGGGCGCGGGCGGCTTCGAGGCGCTGACCGCCGAACTCTGCGCGCAGGCCTGGGCGCAGTTCCAGGAGATCGAGCGCGAGGGCGGCCTCGTCGAGAGCCTGGCCTCGGGCCGGCTCGGCGGCCGGCTCGCCGCGATCCGAGAGGCGCGCGGGCGCGACCTCGCCACCCGCCGCCAGCCGATCACCGGCACCAGCGAGTTCCCCCACCTCGCCGAGGCGCCGGTGGCGGTGCTGGCCCCCGCCCCCGCGGCGGCGACCCCGGCCGGCGCCCTGCCCTCGCTGCGCTTCGCCGAGCCCTTCGAGCGCCTGCGCGACGCCTCCGACGCGGCCCTGGCCGCGACGGGCCGGCGCCCGCGGGTCTTCCTGGCCAATCTCGGCCCGATCGCCGCCTTCAACACCCGGGCGACCTTCGCCCGCAACGCCTTCGAGGCGGGGGGCGTCGAGGCGCTCACCAATGACGGCTTCCCGGACCTCGCCTCCCTGGTGGCGGCCTTCCGCGCGGCCGGCACGCCGCTCGCCTGCCTGTGCTCGTCCGACGAGGTCTACGCCGCCGAGGCGGTGCCGGCCGCCCGGGCCCTGGCGGAGGCCGGCGCGCGCAGCCTCTACCTCGCCGGCCGGCCCGGCGCCCTGGAGGCGGCCCTGCGCGAGGCCGGCGTGACCCGCGACCTCTACGCCGGCTGCGACCTCCTGCGCCTCCTGGAGGAGGCGCAGGACCTCGCCCGGGCCTGACATCGGGGCTCCCCCGCGCGCCGTCGCCCGCCTCGTGCGACGGCGCACCGATCCGGGGCAACCGCCGCGAAGCTCGGGCGTTTGTGGCCGGGGGCTATCCCAAGGGGAGACGAGAGTGACGACGATGCTGCGGGCCGCCCTAGCGGGCATGATCATCCTGACAGCCGCGGCGGGTCCCGCCCTGGCCGCGAAGCGCAGCGCGCCATCGGTCAAGCGCTTCGACGGGACCTGGAGCGTCGAGGTGATCACCGAGACCGGCACCTGCGACCGCGCCTACCGCTACGGCCTGATCATCCAGGACGGGCAAGCCCGCTACGCCGGGGGCTCGGACTTCACCATCACGGGCCGGGTGCAGCCGAACGGGGTCGTGCGCGGCGCGATCAGCCGGGGCGACGCGAGCGCCCAGGTGGTCGGGCGCCTCGCCAATGGCTGGGGCAACGGCACCTGGACGACCTCCGGCGGGACGCGCTGCGGCGGGCGCTGGAACGCCGAGCGCCGCGGCTGACGGTCGCTGGCGGCCCGCGCCACAGCCCTCCGGCGAACCTGCCGCAGATTCGCCCCGGACGGGGGGCAGGGTCGTCGGCTAGGACCCTCGAACCGCTTCGGCCGGCACCGGATGATGAGACCCCTCCTCCTCGGCATGCTCTGCGCGGCGACCGCCACCGCGGCGGCCGCCCGCGAGCCCCAGCACAGCAGCGTCCCGCCGCGCGAGGCGGCCGCGACGGATTGCTTCGCCGAGAGCATCGGCAACAACCCGGCGGCCCTCGCCCATGCCCGCAGCGGGCGCTGGTACGAGGCGGCCGGAGTGATCGGCTACCTCTGCCGCCCCGAGGTCGACGCCATGATGCGCGACCACGACCTGCGCCACGGGCCGGGCACCGGCGCGCGCTACTTCCGCGGCGCCTATACCCGCCACCTCGCCCAATCCCTGGAGGAGCGGCTGAAGCCGATGCTCGAGACCAAGGCCTGGGCCAATGCCGAGCCGCGGCCCGACGCCGAGCCGGCCTCCGCCAAGCCCTGATCGCGGGGCCGCTCAGCGGGTCGGCACCGGCGCCGCGCTCGTCGGCCCGATCCCCTTGGGCACCGGCACGCCGGCCGCGCCGCAATCGGCGTTGATGACGAGGCGGGGACCCGCGACCGGTCGAGCCGGCGCGCCACGATCGCCATGTGCTCGGACTGGTCGGCGACGGCGATGCCGGCGGCCCCGAACAGCACCGGGGCCCCGAGCCCGAACGCCATGACCCCGAATGCCATGACCCCGAATGCCATGACCCCGAATGCCATGACCCCGAATGCCATGACCCCGAATGCCATGACCCCGAATGCCATGACGACGTTCGCGGCGCGGCTCACCCCGACACGCCTCGGCGCCTCCGCGAGGTGTCCCCCATCACCGACCCGTGCTCCGCTCGCCGGACGTATCGGACCGGACTCTCGCTCATGCCGCGCTGACGGGCGCGGCGGGTCGGCCCGCCGGATCGTCAATGCGTCAGGGTCGGCATGGCGCTGGTCGGCCCGATCCCCTTGGGCACCGGCACGTCGGTCGCGCCGTAATCGGCGTTGATGACGAGGCGGGGCGCGCTGGAGAGGTCGATCCCGCGCGCGACGATGGCGGTGAACTCGGACTGGTCGGCCACGACCTGGTTCGTCCTCACCGTGAAGGTGCCGCGCGGCAGGTAGATCGTGCCGACGAGGCGCCGGGCGGAATCGCTCAGCACGGCGAATTGGCGCCCGGGAGGAGCGTCGCGATCCTCGAAGAACAACAGCCCGGCCATGCTCCCGGTCTTGCCCGCCGTGAGGGACACCGTGGAGCGGGGCATGAACTGCACCGGGCGCACCGCGCCGTCCTGGTCCGGCGGGACCTTGCCGGTGAAGTAGAAGCCGACATTCGTCCCCGTGAGGATCCCGGGCGGGGAATTCGTGGTGGTCGTCCTCGGACACCAGAGCGCGTGCGAGCCCGGGACGAGCTCCGGCCAGTAGCACAGCAGCGGGACGAACGGGCGCCAGCCCCGCAACCCCCACCAGCCCCACCCCGTCGAGCGGGTCTCCTGCTTCTCCGAGCCGACCACGAGCGGCCCGTCCTTGATCACGTAGGTGCCCGGCGCGAGGGTGACGCTCGCCCCCGCGTTGATCATCAGGCCGCCGCAATAGGTCCCGGGCATGAGCGTGCGCCGCTCGTCCGCGATGGCGAGGTTGGTGTAGGTGCACCCGCCGACCGGCGGCGGCTCCCGCGCCTGGAGCGGGTCGCGCATGGGCGGGCAGCCCGAGATCGGCCGCGGCCTGACGTAGCCGCCGCCCGCGTAGCCGCCCACCACGCAGGATTTCAGCGAGGTCAGCGCCGCGCCGTCGGTCATCTGGAGGCCCCGGCGATCGGCCGACATCACGTAGACGGAGCAGTTGCCGGCGTCGATCCGGGACTGATCCCTGAGGGCGAGCGCGCCGCTGGCGGCGGCGTCGAGGACGAGGACGCAGACCTTGATCGTGCCGGCCATCTCCGCCGTCGCCTCGACGGTGATGTCCGTCAGGGTCGGCGTGACGAGGCGGCTCATGATCGCGCGCTTGCGCTGCGTGAGGGTCACGGACCAGCCATTGGCCGTGCGCACGTCGCCCTCGACCGGCCCCGGGGCGAACGGGTCGTCCGACGTCTTGCGGTAGCGCGGCGCCGTCCTCACCGCCACCGGCCCGTCGCCCTCCTTCAGCGGCACGAAGCGGCGCACCTGGCTCTCGGCGATGGCCTGCATGCGCTCCAGCTGCGGGGCGGCGATCTGGATGTCCGCGACGATCGCCAGGGCGGCCGCGTCCGCCGCGTTCTGGAGGATCAGCTTCTGATTCAGCCAGATCGCGTAGTCGACCGTGATGCCGACCACCCCGAACAGCACAGGAGCGCCGAGGCCAAAGATGACCAGCACGTTGGCCGCCCCAGCGAGCCAGAAGCTCCGGGCGAGCTTCGCGAGCTTCCCGCGCACCCACGCACCCCCGTCGGAATTCGAAGCGGATTGAACCGCCTCTTCCGTTACGGAACTTCTTATGCGTGCGCCAAAACCTTCAGGTTAGAAGGCCTATGTCCAATCACAACGAAAGGTCTAATCCAAACAACCTTAGGTTATATTTTGCGCGATGTGGTCCTGACGAGGGCGAGCCCGGCAGGGGCGGGCAGGCGCCCGCGGGGGATCGGCCGGTCCTGGCGCCCTCCCCGAGCAGAACGGCTCGCGGCATCTCCGCTCGGGCCGTCGGTCCCGCGCCATCCCGGCGTCCGAGCCGGTGGTGGCCGTGTCGGCAGACCCGCGACGCGTCGGAGGCCGGCGCGACCGCGCCGATCGGCACGGCGGTCGCGCGAGGCGCCGGAGGCTCCCGTTCCCGCGCGGCGCCTCAGCTGTCCATCTTGAGCGCGGCGATGAAGGCTTCCTGGGGGATCTCGACCTTGCCGAACTGGCGCATGCGCTTCTTGCCCTCCTTCTGCTTGTCGAGGAGCTTGCGCTTGCGCGAGATGTCGCCGCCGTAGCACTTGGCGGTGACGTCCTTGGAGAGGGCCCGGATGGTCTCGCGGGCGATGATCTTGCCGCCGATCGCCGCCTGGACCGGGATCTGGAACAGGTGGCGCGGAATCAGGTCCTTGAGCTTCTCGCACATCGCGCGGCCGCGGGACTCCGCCCGGGTCCGGTGGACCAGCATCGACAGCGCGTCGACCGGTTCGGCATTCACGAGGATCGACATCTTCACGAGGTCGCCCTCGCGGTAATCCGAGATGTGGTAGTCGAACGAGGCGTAGCCCTTCGAGATCGACTTCAGGCGGTCGTAGAAGTCGAACACCACCTCGTTGAGCGGCAGATCGTACACGACCATGGCGCGCTTGCCGACGTAGTTGAGGTCGATCTGGGCGCCGCGCCGGTCCTGGCAGAGCTTGAGCACGCCGCCGAGGTAATCGTCCGGCGTGAGGATGGTGGCGCGGATCCAGGGCTCCTCGATCGTATCGATCTTCATCACGTCGGGCATGTCGGCGGGATTGTGCAGTTCCCGCATGGTGCCGTCCGCCATGTTGAGGCGGTAGACCACGCTCGGCGCGGTCGAGATCAGGTCGAGGTTGAATTCGCGCTCCAGCCGCTCCTGGATGATCTCCAGGTGCAGGAGGCCGAGGAAGCCGCAGCGGAAGCCGAAGCCGAGGGCCGCCGAGGTCTCCATCTCGTAGGAGAACGAGGCGTCGTTGAGGCGCAGCTTGCCCATGGCGGCGCGCAGGTTCTCGAACTCGGCGGCGTCGACCGGGAACAGGCCGCAGAACACCACCGGCTGGACCGGCTTGAAGCCCGGCAGGGCCTGGTCCGTCGGGCGCCGGTCCTCCGTGATCGTGTCGCCGACCCGGGTGTCGGCCACCTCCTTGATCGAGGCGGTGAGGAAGCCGACCTCGCCGGGCCCGAGCTCGGCCACGTCCTGCATCTTGGGGCGGAAGACGCCGACGCGGTCGACGCCGTAGACCGCGTCCGCCCCCATCATCCGGATGGTCATGCCCTTGCGCAGCACGCCGTCCACGATGCGCACCAGCACCACGACGCCCAGGTAGACGTCGTACCAGGAATCGACCAGGAGCGCCTTCAGCGGCGCCTCGCAGTCGCCCTTCGGCGGCGGCAGCTTGGCGACGATCGCCTCCAGCACCGCCTCGATGTTGAGGCCGGTCTTGGCCGAGATCGGCACCGCCTCGGAGGCGTCGATGCCGATCACCTCCTCGATCTGCTCCTTGACGCGGTCGGGCTCCGCCGCCGGCAGGTCGATCTTGTTGAGGACCGGGACGATCTCGTGGTTGGCGTCGATCGCCTGATACACGTTGGCGAGGGTCTGGGCCTCGACGCCCTGGCTCGCATCGACGACGAGGAGCGAGCCCTCGCAGGCCGCCAGCGAGCGCGACACCTCGTAGGTGAAGTCGACGTGGCCGGGCGTGTCCATCAGGTTCAGGACGTACTCGCGCCCGTCCTGCGCCTTGTAGTCGAGCCGCACGGTCTGGGCCTTGATGGTGATGCCGCGCTCGCGCTCGATGTCCATCGAGTCGAGCACCTGCTCGGTCATCTCGCGCGCCGAGAGCGCCCCGGTGAGCTGGATCAGCCGGTCGGCGAGGGTCGACTTGCCGTGGTCGATATGCGCGACGATCGAGAAGTTGCGGATCGTGTCGATGGGCTTGGCGGTCATCAGCAGGCGGTCTCCGGCGCCCAGGCGCGGCGAAGGGCGTGGCGCACGGCGTAAATCGGGAAGGCGGACGGGAGATAGCAGCGGGGGATGCGTGCGCCAAGACGGCGGCGGGCCGCACGCCGTCCCAGTGTCGAGCCGGCGGCGGGCCGCACGCGGTCCCCGGCATCGGGCCGGCTTCGGGCCGCCTCCCCTCAGGCGCCGAGCCGGTCCGCCACGTCCTCGGCGAGGGACAGGCTGGAGGTCAGGCCCGGACTCTCGATGCCGAACATCTGCACGAGGCCCGGCAGGCCGTGCTCGGCCGGCCCGTCGATCACGAAATCCATCGCCGGCTGGCCCGGCCCCGACAGTTTCGGGCGGATGCCCGCGTAGTCGGGGAACAGGGCGCCCTCGGGCAGGTCCGGCCAGTAGCGCCGGATCGCCGCGTAGAACAGGGCGCCGCGGGCCGGATCGACCTCGTAATCGGGCCGGTCGATCCACTCGACGTCCGGCCCGAAGCGCGTGCGCCCGGCGAGGTCGAGGGTCAGGTGGATGCCGAGCCCGCCCTCGACCGGGGCGGGGTAGATCAGCCGCGTGAAGGCCGGGCGGCCGAGGCAGCCGAAGTAGTTGCCCTTGGCGAGGACGAGGCGGGGCACCCGCGCCTCCGGGTAGCCCTCGGTGGCGCGGGCCAGCGCCTGCGCGCCGAAGCTCGTCGCGCTCACCACCGCGTCGACCCGCAGCTCGCCCGGCGCCTCGCCGCCGTAGAGCGCGACCCAGCCGCCGCCGTCGCGGATCAGCCGCTCGACGGGCGTGCGGAAGGCGAGCGCGCCGCCATGGGCCTCCAGGTCGCCCTGGAGCGCGAGCATCAGCGCGTGGCTGTCGACGATGCCGGTCTCCGGCGACAGCAGCGCCGCCACGCAGGCGAGGTTGGGTTCGAGGCGCCGCGCCTCGGCGCCGTCGATGAGCGCGAGCCCCTCGACCCCGTTCGCCAGCCCCTGGGCGTGGATCGCCGCGATCTTGGCGCGCTCGGGCTCGGTCGCCGCGACGATGAGCTTGCCGGTCCTGGCATGCGGCACGCCGTGGCTGGCGCAGAAGGCGTAGAGGCGGCGGCGGCCCTCGACGCAGTGGCGCGCCCGCAGCGACCCGGACGGGTAGTACATGCCGCCGTGGATCACCTCGGAATTGCGCGAGGACACCCCGGTGCCGATCTGGGCCTCGGCCTCCGCAACGATGACCTCGTGGCCGCGCAGGGCGAGGGCGCGTCCGCAGGCGAGCCCCACGACGCCCGCGCCGATGACGAGGACCAGCATGTCTCACATCCCCCCGCGCGGCTGTTGCGTGGCGCGGCGCCCCCCGCGAGGAGACCGCCGCGCCCCGTTCGTCACGCTCGGCGGAGCCCCGCCGGGCCCCGCCCGCCCCTCACGCCGCGATCGACATGGTCGGCTCGGCGGCGCGCACGTCGGCGTCGACGTGGGCCTCGAAGCGCTTGAAGTTGGCCTGGAACATCTCGACCAGCCGCTTGGCCGTCTCGGCGAAGGCCGCCTTGTCCGCCCAGGTCTTGACCGGGTAGAGGATGTGCGGCTCGACGCCCGGCACCGAGGTCGGCACCGCGAAGCCGAAATAGGGGTCGCGGCGGTAATCGGCCTTGGCGAGCGAGCCGTCGAGGGCGGCGGTCAGCAGCCGGCGCGTCACCCGGATCGGCATGCGCCGCCCGGTGCCCACGCCCCCGCCGGTCCAGCCCGTGTTGACGAGCCAGCAATCGACGTGGTGGCGGGCGATCAGGTCGCGCAGCAGGTTGCCGTAGACGCTCGGGTGGCGCGGCATGAAGGGCGCGCCGAAGCAGGTCGAGAAGGTCGCCTCGGGCCCCTTCAGCCCCTTCTCGGTGCCCGCCACCTTGGCGGTGTAGCCCGACAGGAAGTGGTACATCGCCTCGGCGCCGGTGAGCTTGGCGATCGGGGGCAGCACCCCGAAGGCGTCGCAGGTCAGCATGACGATGTTCTTCGGGTGCCCCGCCCGGCCCGTCGCGCTCGCGTTCGGGATAAACGGCAGCGGATAGGCGCAGCGCGTGTTCTCGGTCTTCGAGGCGTCGTCGAAATCCGGCAGCCGGGTGACCGGGTCGATGACCACGTTCTCCATCACGGTGCCGAAGCGCTCGGTCGTGGCGTAGATCTCGGGCTCGGCCTCTCGCGACAGGCGGATGGTCTTGGCGTAGCAGCCGCCCTCGAAGTTGAAGATGCCCTTCGGGCCCCAGCCGTGCTCGTCGTCGCCCAGCAGCACCCGGGCCGGGTCGTTCGACAGGGTGGTCTTGCCGGTGCCGGACAGGCCGAAGAACAGGGCCGAGTCGCCCTGCGCGCCCACGTTCGCCGAGCAGTGCATCGGCATCACGCCGGCCTTCGGCAGAATGTAGTTGAGGTAGGTGAAGACCGACTTCTTCATCTCGCCGGCATAGGACGAGCCGCCGATCAGCACGATCTTGCGGGTGAAGTCGCAGGCGATGACCGTCTCGGAGCGGACCCCGTGGCGGGCCGGGTCGGCCTTGAAGCTCGGCAGGTCGATGATGGTCAGGTCGGGCTCGTAGGCGCCGAGCGCGTCGCGCTCCGGCCGGATCAGCAGGTTGCGGATGAACAGGGAGTGCCACGCATACTCGGTGTAGACGCGCGCCCGCACCCGGTAGGCCGGCTCCGCTCCCCCGTAGAGATCCTGCGCGAAGAGGTCCTTGCCCTCCGCGTGCGCGACGAAGTCCGCGTGCAGGCGGTCGAACTGCTCGGCCGTGATCGCGCCGTTGTTGTCCCACCAGACCTGATCCTCGGTCCCGGAATCCCGGACGACGAACTTGTCCTTCGGGGACCGGCCGGTGTGGATGCCGGTCTCGGCCACCAGCGCGCCCCCCGCCGCGAGCTGGGCCTCGCCCCGCTGCAGCGCCTGTTCGTAGAGGCTCGGGGCCTCCAGGTTCCAGAAGACGCGCTTGAGGTTGCGCAGGCCGGCCCGATCCGGACCGAACGCCGCGTTGTATACGCCGATGTCGCTCACGAGTGTTCCTCCTGGCGCCGTCCGGGGCGGGGGTCCACCCGGCACGGGCCGATGCCCTCGTTCCGTCGGACGCCGCAAGGTCTGGACGTGGCGACCGCCGCACCCGGCCGGGTCCGCGCCGCTCACGCGGTGCGTGTGACCAGGTGAGGGCCGTTAGTAGGTGGCGAAACTTCGCGGTTCAATTGCCAACGCGCCGCAGCGGTGTAACAGGCCACAAGTTTTGTCATTCGCCGCCCGGGACCGCCGGCCGTTCCCGGCGGGCCTCGGCGGCCATCTCGACCAGGACCTGCCGCAGGGTTCTGGGGTCGCGAAGGCGGCGCGGGAAGGTCACGCGGGCGGTCCGGTCCGCGGCCAGGAGGTCGAGCCCCTCGGGATCGAGCCCGGTGAGGCGCCAGGGGCCGGGCTCCGCCCCCGCGAAATGCGTCGCGTAGAGGGCGAGCGCGTCGGCATGGTCGTCGTTCATGTGGGCGGCCGCCCCGGCCTCGCTCGCGGCGAGGCCCTCCATCCCGGCGAGGTCGGTGAGGAGTTCGGCCGCGCTCAGGGTCGCGGCCTTGGCGAAGCCGCCGTTCAGGTGCCCGGCCGCCGGCTCCAGCCGGAAGAAGGCGAAGTCCGGGAAGTCGGCGTAGAGCTTCGCCTTCGGGTGGCGGGCGAGGAAGCGGGCGCGCACCCGCGGGTCGTCGCTGCGGGCGGCGCGCCCGGCCACGGTGAGGCGCGGATGGGCGAGCGGGTCGCCCTTGCCGCCCGGGCTGAGCAGGAGCGAGCAGCGCGGCTCGGCCTCCAGGTTGAGCGTGTGGGCCGAGAGGCGCGAGAGCAGCATCAGGGGCGCGCCGTCGAGGTCGGTCGCCACCGTGACGAGCGATGCGAAGGGCGATCCGTCGCCGCGATCGAGCGTGGCGAGGGCCCCCGACCGGGTGCTGCGCAGCAGGTCCTTGGCGAGCCCGACCGCGTCGAACGGCGCCTGGGCGGCCGCGAAGGGGGCTGCCGGTTGTCTGTCGCTCTCCGCCATGGCGTCCAACTCCCGCGTCTCGCGCCACCCTGGCCGGGGCGGGCGCGCCCGTCCATCGCGCCTCGCGTCGCGGGTGCGGCGGGGCCGCGCGCCGCCGCCGCCCCGGGTGCTCGCTTTTTGATCGCTTTGGGCCTAAGGGTGTCGAAACCGTGGCCCGGTTGTCACTGTCCAGCGCTTTGTGGCAGACAGCCGGCGGCCCGCGTCTCAGGCCGGATCCGCACCGGCGCGAAGTCGGGTGGCGTTCAGGAGGATCCTGCGATCCTGTCGCACGACGCCATCCTCGTCCCAGGGAATGACCATGCCGACCATCGCCCTCGTCGACGACGACCGCAACATCCTCACCTCCGTGTCGATCGCGCTCGAAACCGAGGGGTACCGCATCCAGACCTACACGGACGGCGCCTCGGCCCTCGACGGGCTCAAGCACTCGCCGCCGGATCTCGCGATCTTCGACATCAAGATGCCGCGCATGGACGGGATGGAGCTGCTGCGTCGCCTGCGTCAGAAGTCGGACCTGCCGGTGATCTTCCTGACCTCGAAGGACGAGGAGATCGACGAGCTCTTCGGCCTCAAGATGGGCGCCGACGACTTCATCCGGAAGCCGTTCTCGCAGCGCCTGCTGGTCGAGCGGGTGAAGGCGGTGCTGCGCCGCTTCGCCGCCAAGGAGGCCGGCCCGGCCGCCGCCGCCCGCGAGGCCGAGGCCGCCGCCGCTCGCTCGCTGGAGCGCGGCCAGCTGATGATGGATCCCGAGCGGCACACCTGCACCTGGAAGGGCGAGCCCGTGACCCTGACGGTCACCGAGTTCCTGATCCTGCAGGCCCTGGCCCAGCGCCCGGGCGTCGTGAAGAGCCGCAACGCCCTCATGGACGCCGCCTACGACGACCAAGTCTACGTCGACGACCGCACCATCGACAGCCACATCAAGCGGCTGCGCAAGAAGTTCAAGGTGGTCGACACCAACTTCGACATGATCGAGACGCTCTACGGCGTCGGCTACCGCTTCAAGGAAGCTTGAGACCCGGCACGTGAGCAGCGGTTCCGCACTCGGCGCCATGCGGCGCCTCCTCGGGGCCGGTGCGCCCGGAACAGGCAGCGAGGCAGATCCCGACGCCGAGGCGCCGCGGGAGCCCCTCTCCCTGCGGCTGGTCGGCCGCTGGATCGCCCAGCGCGCCTCCTCCAGCCTGACCCGGCGCATCGTCGTGCTCAACCTCGCGGGGCTGATCGCCCTGCTGGTCGGCTTCCTCTACCTCAACCAGTTCCGCCAGGGCCTGATCGAGGCGCGGGTGAAGAGCCTGCTGACCCAGGGCGACATCATCGCGGGGGCGATCGCGGCCTCCGCCACGGTCGACACGGACGCGATCAGCATCGACCCCGACCGCCTGCTGCAGCTCCAAGCGGGCGATCCGGGCGCCGGGGCGGAGGAGCCGGTCTCGGCCCTCGAATTCTCCCTCAACCCGGAGCGGGTGGCGCCGCTGCTGCGCCGGCTGATCACCCCGACCGGCACCCGCGCGCGGGTCTACGACCGCGACGGGTCGAACCTGATCGATTCGCGCGCCCTCTACGTGCGGGGCGACCTCGCCCGGGGCGAGGTGCCGGTGCGCAAGGAGCGCCCGAGCCTGATGGAGCGGGCCTGGGACGGCCTGCGCCAGCACCTGCCCTTCCCGCACCGCGAGCCGGGGCCGGAGGATACCGGGCCCTCGGACGGGCGCAGCCTGCCCGAGGTGCAGCGGGCGCTGGCCGGGAGCCGGGGCACGCTGGTGCGCCGCAACGCCCACGGCGAGACCATCGTGTCGGTCGCGGTGCCGATCATGCGCGCCCGCACGGTGCGCGGCGCCCTGCTGCTCTCGACCCAGGAGGGCGACATCGACAAGATCATCGCCTCCGAGCGCTTCGCCCTGCTGCAGGTGTTCCTGATCGCGGCGCTCGTGATGGTGGTGCTCTCGCTCCTGGTCGCCGGCCAGATCGTCGGGCCGGTGAGCCGCCTGTCGGAGGCGGCCGAGCGGGTGCGGCTCGGGATCAGGTCGCGCCAGGAGATCCCCGACTTCACGACCCGCTCGGACGAGATCGGCCACCTCTCCCGGGCCCTGCGCGACATGACCCAGGCGCTCTACCGCCGCCTGGACGCGATCGAGAACTTCGCGGCCGACGTCTCGCACGAGCTCAAGAACCCGCTCACCTCCCTGCGCAGCGCCGTCGAGACGCTGCCGCTGGCCAAGACCGACGAGTCGCGCGGGCGGCTGATGCAGATCATCCAGCACGACGTGAAGCGCCTCGACCGGCTGATCAGCGACATCTCGGACGCCTCGCGCCTCGACGCGGAGCTCGCCCGGGCCGAGGCCGCGCGGGTCGACCTGAAGAAGCTCCTCACCACCGTGACCTCGGTGGCCAACGAGCGGCGCCGGCCGCGGGACGCCGCCATCACCTTCACGGTGGAGGCGCCGCCGGCCGGCATCGAGGACCCCTTCGCGATCATCGGGCACGACAGCCGGCTCGGCCAGGTGGTGAACAACCTGCTCGACAATGCCCGCTCCTTCTCGCCCAAGGGCGCGACCGTGCGGGTGAACCTGCGCCGCCTGCGCAACACGATCGAGCTCACGGTGGAGGATGACGGGCCGGGCATCCCGCCCCACGCCCTCGAGCGCATCTTCGAGCGCTTCTACACCGACCGGCCCGAGCAGGGCTTCGGCCAGAATTCCGGCCTCGGCCTGTCGATCTCGCGCCAGATCGTGCAGGCCCATCGCGGCACGATCCGGGCCGAGAACCGGCTCGGGCCGCCGGGCGAGGACGGCGAGCCCTGCCTGCTCGGCGCCCGCTTCGTGGTGCGCATCCCGGGGCTGCACCGCTGAGCGCCGGGCCGGTCACGCTCCACGCCACCTGCGTGGTGCTCGGCGAATCGGGCGTGCTGATTCGGGGGCCGGCCGGGAGCGGCAAAACGACCCTGGCGCGCGACCTCCTGGCGGGCGGTTCCCAGTGCGGCCTGCACGCCGCCCTGGTGGGCGACGACAGGGTGATCGTGGAGGCCTGCCACGGCCGCCTGGTGGCGCGGCCGCACCCGGCCCTGGCGGGGCTCGTCGAGATCCGCGGCGTGGGCCTTCAAACCCTTGAGAACACGCTGCCTTCGGCGGTTGTGCGGCTCGTCCTGGACCTCGCCGAGACGGCCCCGCGGATGCCCGAGGCGGGGGCGGAGAAAACGACTCTCCTGGGGGTCTCCCTCCCCCGCATGATCCTTCCCCGGGACCCCTCCCGGACGAGCACCGTGTTGTGGCGCTGGCGCCGCCCTCGTGGCATCATGATGACGGAGTGATGCGGATTCCGCCTCGTTGCTCTTGCGCTCGCCCTTGCGCTGCACAAAATGGCGGCTCGGCTCTGTATGGGGCGTCGGAACTCGTGTCGATGATTGGAATGGTGCTCGTCACCCACGGTTTGCTCGCGACGGAGTTCAAGGCCGCGCTGGAGCATGTCGTGGGTCCGCAGGAGCAGCTCGAAACCATCACGATCGGCCCCGAGGACGACATGGAGGTCCGGCGCAAGGACATCATGTCGGCGGTCTGCCGGGTGAACACGGGCGAGGGCGTGGTGGTCCTCACCGACATGTTCGGGGGTACGCCGTCGAACCTCGCGCTCTCGTGCATGAACGGCGGCTCGGTGGAGGTGGTGGCCGGCATCAATCTGCCGATGCTGATCAAGCTCGCGAGCGTCCGCGACGAGGAGAGCCTCGGCGAGGCCGTCCTGCACGCGCAGGAGGCGGGCCGCAAATACATCAACGTGGCCTCCCGGGTCCTCGCCGGGAAATAGCGCTCGCCCTCCCCGTTTTCGCCACGACGAGAGCCGGACGGCCGCCGACGCCATCGCAACCGGCTCCAGCAGGATCCGATCTCCGATGAACGACGACGATGCGGGTGGATGGGACGCTCCGGCGGTGCCTGAGGGCGCGACGGCGCGGGAATTGCCGATCATCAACCGCCGCGGCCTCCATGCCCGCGCCTCCGCCAAGTTCGTCCAGGCGGTGGAGCGCTTCGAATCCGAGGTGACGGTGACGCGCGCCGGCGAGACGGTGGGCGGGCGCTCGATCATGGGCCTCCTGACCCTCGGGGCCGCGCAGGGAACCAGCATCTTCGTGACCGCTCTCGGCCCCGACCAGGATGCCTGCCTGGAGGCGATCGCGGCGCTCCTGGCCAACCGGTTCGGAGAGGACGAGTAGGGGGCGGGGCCGTCGCGCCGCGCGCCCGTCGTCCTCCCCGCGGTGCGCGCGGCGCGACGGCCCGCGCTCCTCTGCGCGCCCCGCTCCCTCAGGCCGAGCGGCGCTCCCCGTCCGCCGCGCGCCGGGCCGGCGCGACGCTCACCGCGGCGTCGAGCAGCATCACGCCCGGCCGCTCGCGCGCCGGCGCGAGCGCGCAGCCGGCCTCGCGCCAGATCCGGTCCTGCCCGGCCGGGCCGAGCCGGATCGCGGCCGCCACCACGGCGCCGTCCCGCCGCACGAGGTCGACCCCGCAGGCGCGGCGCTGGGCGAAGCGCCGGGTGACGACCCGCAGGGCCGTCGCCGCGTCCGCGTCGTGCAGGAGGTTGGGGCCGGGCCGCGCCCCCTCCAGCACCAGGAAATGCTCGACCGCGTCGCGCAGCTGACGGGGCGCGCGCACCCGCTCGAGCGAGGTGCGCCCCCGCGGCAGGGTCGGCAGCGGTTCGGCCGCCGGGCCGGGGGCCGGCCGGGAGGCGACCGTCAGGGGGCGACCGCTCGCGGCGGCGACCTCCCGCAGCGCCGCGATCAGGCGGCCGGCCGGGAGCAGCCCGGGCAGGCGCAGGGTGCCGACGCGCGAGCCCGCCCCCGCGAGGTGGTCGAGGGCCGCGCGCAGGATTGCGGCGGTCTCGCGGGCGTCCACGACCGGCGCCGCCCCCTCGGCGAGCGGCAGGACCCAGAGCTGCGCCGTCCGGCCCGGGCGCAGCCCCGCCGGCAGCTGCAGCGGCAGCACGCCGCGCAGGACGGGCATTCCGTCCCCGTGTTGCCAGACGAGGAGCAGGGCGAGGCGGCGCCCCTCCGCGAGGTGCTGGGCCAGCGTGAGCACGAAGTCGGGGTCGCCGGCGAAGCCCGGCGACAGGGCCCGGGGCAGGAGCGCCCGCCAGGCGGCGATCTCGGCCTCGCGCAGGCTCGCCGGGTGCCGCAATTCGGCGCTCCAGCGCCCCTCCTCCCGGATTCCGCCCTGGATCACCGAGAAGGGTGTCGTCGTCATGCCTGCCCCCCTTTGGCCCGACCGCTCCGGATCGGGTGGCCCGATCGTCCCGGATCGGGACGGATCCGCGGCCGAGGCGGCCGCGCCCGGTTTACCGATCAAGAACCATTCCGGGCGGGGGCGCCCTCAGCCGCCCGGGATCGCCAGGGGGTTGGCCGTGAGGGCGGCGGCGTCCGGCGCGTCCGGGGCCGGGCGGCCGAGGAAGGCGTCCCACAGGCGGCGCACGAAGGCCGGGTCGCCGTCGCGCAGGATCAGGACGAGCCGCGAGGTGCGGTCCGGCCCCGGCCACGCGTCGAGGGTGGCCGGGGCGTGGACGACGTGCTGCACCCCGTGCACCACGACGGGGCGGCCGGGATCCTCGGCGAGGCCGACGAGCCCCTTGAGGCGCAGGAGCTTGGCCCCCTGGCCGGAGCGCAGGAGGTCCAGGAACATCTCGAAGGCCGCCCGCGGCACCGGCTCCGGGCTGACCAGGCTGAAGGCCCGGATCGCGGCGTCGTGCCGGTTCAGGTCGTGGTGGTGGTGGCCGTGATGCTGGGCGTGGTGGTGGCGCGCCTCCGCGGCCGCGACCGCCTCGGCGCCGAGCCAGGCCGCGACGTCCGCGATCTTGCCGTCCGTGCCGAACAGGCCGCCGAGCAGCGCCTCGGCCGGCGCGTCGGGCCCGAGCACCGGGGCGGCCGGGTTGAGGGCGGCGAGGCGCGCCCGCAGCGCCGCCGCCTCCCCGCCCGGGAGATCCGTCTTGGTCAGGACGAGGCGGTCGGCCACGGCGGCCTGGCGCAGGGCCTCGGGATGCGCGTCGAGCGTGCCCGCGCCGTTGACCGCGTCCACGACCGTGACGACGGCCTGGAGGGCGAAGCGCAGGGCCAGGTAGGGGTGGTAGAGGAGCCCGTGCAGGATCGGCGCCGGGTCGGCGAGACCGGTCGTCTCGATGATCACGCGCCGGAAGGGCTGGATGCGCCCGTTGTCGCGCTTGCGCAGCAGGTCCTCCAGCGTGGCGATGAGGTCGCCCCGCACGCTGCAGCACAGGCAGCCGGCGCCGAGCAGGATCATGCCCTCGTCGACGGTCTCGATCAGCAGGTGGTCGAGCCCGACCTCGCCGAACTCGTTGACGATGACGACCGTGTCGGCCAGGGCCGGGTCGCGCAGCAGCCGGTTCAGCAGCGTCGTCTTGCCGGCGCCGAGGAAGCCGGTGAGGACCGTGAGCGGGATCGGGGCCGGCCGGCGGGATGGATCGGGCATCGGGAGGGACTCGAAGGGGGACACCGCCCTTCTCCCCCACGGGGCCCGGGAATCCAACCCCTCCGCGGGCGTTGCCGGCCCCCGGGTCCCGCGGCCTCGCGGGGCTCAGGCCGCGATCAGGCCCCCCATCGCAGCCACCCGGGCGAGGTGGTGGTCGGCATCCCCGAACAGGGTGTCGATCATCGTCACGCGCTTGAAGAAGTGGCCGACGCTGTACTCCATGGTGACGCCGACGCCGCCGTGGAGCTGCACCGCGCCCTGGCCGACGATGCGGCCCGAGCGGCCGATCTGCACCTTGGCGCCCGAGAGCGCCCGCGCGCGCTCCGCCGCATCCTCCTCCCCGGCCATCATGGTGGCCAGGAAGGCCATCGAGCGGGCCTGTTCGAGGGCGATGAACATGTCGGCCGCCCGGTGCTGCAGCACCTGGAATGACCCGATCGGCGTGCCGAACTGCTTGCGGGTCTTGAGGTACTCGACGGTGAGGGCGTGCATCCGGTCCATGGCGCCGACCGCCTCGGCGCAGAGCGCCGCGATCGCCTCCTCGACCACCCGCTCGATCGCCGGCAGCGCGTCCTCCGGCGCGCCCAGCACCGCCTCCGGCCCGACCTTGACCGAGGAGAGCGAGATCTCGGCCGCCCGCTGCCCGTCCTGGGTCGGGTAGCCGCGGCGGGAGACGCCCTCCGCCCTGGCATCGACCAGGAACAGCCCGATCCCGCCCCGGTCGCGCCGGGAGCCGGCGGTGCGGGCCGAGACGATCAGCCGGTCGGCGCTGTCGCCGTGCAGCACCAGGGACTTGTCGCCCTCCAGGACGTAGCCCGCCCCGTCCCGGCGCGCGCTCAGGCCGACGTCGTGGAGGTCGTAGCGCGCCTGCCGCTCGTGATGCGCGAAAGCGTAGCGGGTTTCGCCGCCGATCAGGCCCGGAAGCCACTCGGCCCGCTGCGCCGCCGAGGCCGCGCGGCGCATCAGCCCGCCCGCCAGGACCACGGTGGCGAGGTAGGGTTCGAGGACCAGGGCGCGGCCGAAGGCCTCCATGACGATCATGGTCTCGACCGGCCCGCCGCCGATGCCCCCGTCCTCCTCCGCGAAGGGCACGGCGAGCAGGCCCTGCTCCGCGTAGGACCGCCACATCTCGGGCGAGAACCCCTCCGGGTGGCGGCCGTGGCGCGTGCGGGCCTCGAAATCGTAGCGGTCGGCGAGGAGCCGCTCGACGCTGTCCTTGAGGAGGCTCTGCTCCTCGCTGAGATCGAAATCCATCGACGTCTCTTCCCCGAATTCCAGGCCGCGCGGGCCCGCGAGAGCATTTCCTGACGAAGTGGATGCCGGTTCGTCGAAGAAAACGCGGCAAAACCAAGGACCTGGACCAGCGCCCGATCGCGGCGCGATCGGGCGCCGATCTAGAGGCCCAGGATCGCCTTGGCGATGATGTTCTTCTGGATCTCGTTCGAACCGCCGTAGATCGAGATCTTGCGCCAGTTGAAGTAGGTCGGCGCGGCCGGGCCCGCGTAGTCGGGGCCGATCGGCGGCTCGTTGTGGCCCTGGTCCTCGTCCTCGGGCAGGTACGGCAGGGCGTAGGGGCCGACCACGTCGAGGAGGAGTTCCGTGGTGGCCTGCTGGATCTCCGAGCCCTTGATCTTGAGGATCGAGGAGGCCGGGTCGGGCTTGCCCTTCTCGCGGGTGCGCTCGGCGGCCACGACCCGCAGCTGCGTCATCTCCAGGGCCTTGAGCTCGATCTCGAGGGCCGCCAGCTTCTCGCGGAAGCGCGGATCCTCGATCAGCGGCGCGTCGCCGACCCGCTCCAGGGCCGCCAGTTCCCTGAGGCGCCGGATGCGCTGCTTGGAGACGCCGACCCGCGCTATGTTGGTGCGCTCGTTGCCGAGCAGGAACTTGGCGTAGTCCCAGCCCCTGTTCTCCTGGCCGACCCGGTTCTCGACCGGCACCCGCACGTCGTCGAAGAAGACCTCGTTGACCTCGCGGCCGCCGTCGAGGGTCTGGATCGGCCGCACGGTGATGCCGGGCGTGCGCATGTCGATGAGCAGGAAGGTGATGCCCTCCTGCTTCTTCGCGGCCGTGTCGGTGCGCACCAGGCAGAAGATCCAGTCGGCGTGCTGGGCCAGCGTGGTCCAGGTCTTCTGGCCATTGACCACGTAGTGGTCGCCGTCCCGCACGGCCCGGGTCTTGAGCGAGGCGAGGTCCGAGCCGGCGCCGGGTTCCGAGAAACCCTGGCACCACCAATCGTCGAGGTTGGCGATGCGGGGCAGGAAGTGGCGCTTCTGCGCCTCGGAGCCGAACTGCGCGATCACCGGCCCGACCATGTAGACGCCGAATTGCAGCGGCGAGGGGGCCGGGAAGCTCTGCAGCTCGTCGAGGAAGATGTACTGGCGCACCGGGTCCCATCCGGTGCCGCCCCACTCGACCGGCCAGTTCGGCACCGCCCAGCCCTTGGCGTTGAGGATGCGCTGCCAGGTGACGATGTCCTGCTTCGAGGGATGGTGCCCGTCGATCAGCTTCTGGCGGATCTCGGCGGGCAGGTTCTCCTCGAAGAAGCGGCGGACCTCCTGGCGGAAGGCCCGCTCCTCGGGCGTGAAACGAAGGTCCATGTCAGCCTCCCGATCGTGTGGTTGCCGGGCTTGCCGCCCGGCTGGCCGGGCCGCGGGGGCCGCCCGTCAGAGATCCCGGAACCCCTTCCCCTCGGCGGCGAGCCGCTCCAGCAGGGGCGAGGGCGCGAAGGCGTCGCCGTACTCCGCCTGGTAGGCGCGCAGGCGCTCCAGCACCGTCGGCAGGCCGATGCCGTCCGCCCAGAACATCGGGCCGCCGCGATAGACCGGCCAGCCGTAGCCGTTGATCCAGACGATATCGATGTCGGAGGCGCGGATCGCCTTGCCCTCGTCGAGGATCTTCGCGCCCTCGTTGACCATCGGGTAGAGGCAGCGCTCCAGGATCTCCTGGTCGGAGGCGGGCTTGCGCGCCACGCCCTGCCGGGCCGCGACCCTGGCGATGATCTCCTCGGTGACCGGCGACGGCGAGGCCTTGCGCTTGGCGTCGTAGTCGTAGAAGCCCGCCCCGGTCTTCTGCCCGCGCCGGTCGATCTCGCAGAGGAGGTCGCGCACGCTCTCCGAGCGGTTGGTCTCCCGGCTCCAGCCGATGTCGAGGCCCGCGAGGTCGCTCATCGCGAAGGGGCCCATCGGCAGGCCGAACTCGTAGATCACCCGGTCCACGTCCCAGGGCGTGACGCCCTCCAGGATCAGCCGGTTCGCCTCGCGCTGGCGCTCGGCCAGCATGCGGTTGCCGACGAAGCCGTGGCAGACGCCGACCAGCACGGCGATCTTGCCGACCTTGCGGCCGACCTGCATCGCGGTGGCGATCACGTCCTTGGCCGTCCTCGCCCCGCGCACCACTTCGAGCAGCCGCATGACGTTGGCGGGCGAGAAGAAGTGCATGCCGATCACGTCGGCGGGGCGGCCCGTCACCGAGGCGATCTCGTCGATGTCGAGGTAGGAGGTGTTCGAGGCCAGGATCGCGCCCGGCTTGGCGACGCGGTCGAGCTTGGAGAAGATCTCCTTCTTGATGCCCATGTCCTCGAACACGGCCTCGATGATGAGGTCGCAGTCCTTCAGATCCTCGATCGCCAGCGTGTCGGCGAGGAGGCCCATGCGGGTCTGGACGTCCTCGGGCCGCAGGCGGCCCTTCCTGGCGGTGTTCTCGTAATTGCTGCGGATCACCGCGAGGCCGCGGTCGAGGGCCTCGCGCCTGGCCTCCACGATGGTCACCGGGATGCCGGCATTGAGGAAGTTCATCGCGATGCCGCCGCCCATGGTGCCGGCACCGATCACCCCGACCCGGGCGATCGGGCGGGTCGGGGTGTCCTCGGGCACGTCCGGGATCTTGGCGGTCTGGCGCTCGGCGAAGAAGACGTAGCGCTGCGCGGCGGATTGGCTCCCGGAGACGAGCTTCAGGAACTGCTCGCGCTCGAAGGCGAGGCCCTGCGGGAAGGGCAGGCGGCAGGCGGCCTCGACGCAGGCGATGCAGGCCTCCGGCGCCTCGAAGCCGCGCATCCTGCGGGCATTCTCCTTCCGGAAGGCGTCGAACAGGCCGGGCGCGTCGCGGCCCTCGGCGAGGCGCTCGTCGCGGTCGCGGATCTTGGTGAGCGGCCGCCCCTCGGCGACGACGCGCTGCGCGAAGGCGACCGCGTGGGCGCGCAGGCCCTCCTCGGGGGCGAGCTCGTCGATCAGCCCCATCGCGGCGGCCTGCCCGGCGCCGAGCGGGGCGCCGCCGACGATCACCTCGAGCGCCTTGCGGGGCCCGACGATGCGCGGCAGGCGCTGCGTGCCGCCCGCGCCCGGCAGGATGCCGAGCTTGACCTCCGGCAGCCCGACCTTCGCGGAGGGCACCGCCACCCGGTAGTGGCAGGCGAGCGCCGTCTCGAGCCCGCCGCCGAGGGCGTTGCCGTGGATCGCCGCGACGACCGGCTTCGTCGCGGCCTCGATCCGGTCGAGGAGGTCCGGCAGGGAGATGCCGCGCGGCGGCGTGCCGAACTCGGTGATGTCGGCCCCCGCGGAGAACATCCGCCCGCCGCCGATCAGCACGATCGCCGTCACGGCGGTATCGGCCTCGGCGCGGGCCAGAGCCGCCGCGATGCCCTCGCGCAACGCCGTCCCGAGCGCGTTCACGGGTCCCGATTGCAGCGTCAGGACCGCGACCGCGCCCTCGCGGCTCTCGGAGACGGGGGTGGCTTCAGTCATCGCGAATTGTCCTCCGAGCGCATTGCGACCGCGTCGAACCGGTCCGCCGGCGCGGGGCGCCGTGCCGACCTCGCCCGACGGGCCTCGTTCCGAACGCCTCAATAGATCTCGAACAGGCCGGCCGCCCCCATGCCGCCGCCGACGCACATCGTCACCACCCCGTACTTGGCGCCGCGGCGGCGGCCTTCCAGCAGGATGTGCCCGGTCATCCGGGCGCCCGACATGCCGTAGGGGTGGCCGATGCTGATGGCACCGCCGTTCACGTTCAGCCGCTCGTCCGGGATGCCGAGCCGGTCGCGGCAGTAGAGCACCTGGCAGGCGAAGGCCTCGTTCAGCTCCCAGAGGTCGATGTCCTCGACCGAGAGGCCGTGCTGGCGCAGCAGCTTGGGCACCGCGAAGACCGGGCCGATGCCCATCTCGTCGGGGTTACAGCCCGCCACCGCCATGCCCCGGTAGGCCCCGAGCGGCTGCAGGCCCCGCCGCTCGGCCTCGCGGGCCTCCATCAGGACGCTCGCCGAGGCGCCGTCCGAGAGCTGGCTCGCATTGCCGGCGGTGACGAAGCGCCCCTCCTTCACCCGCTGGCCATCCTTGAACACGGGCTTGAGGGCGGCGAGGTCCTCCGGACGCGTCTGCGGCCGGTTGCCCTCGTCCTGGGCCAGGGTGACCTCCCGCGAGGCGGTCTCGCCGGTCGCCTTGTCGGTGACGGTCATGCGGGTGGCGAGCGGCACGATCTCGTCGGCGAAGCGTCCGGCCGCCTGGGCCTCGGCGGTCCGCCTCTGGGATTGCAGGGCGTAGGCGTCCTGCGCCGCGCGGTCGATCCCGTAGCGCTCCGCCACGGTCTCGGCCGTCTCGATCATTGTCATGTAGAGCGCCGGCACCCGCTCCACGAGCCAGGGGTCGGTCCCCCGGAAGCGGTTGATCCGGTCGTTCTGCACGAGCGAGATCGATTCGAGGCCGCCGCCCACCGCGACGTCGACCCCGTCCGCCACGATCTCCTTGGCGGCGGTGGCGATCGCCATCAGGCCCGAGGCGCATTGCCGGTCCAGGCTCATGCCGGCGACGCTCGCGGGCAGGCCCGCCCGCAGGGCCGCCTGCCGGGCGATGTTGGACCCCGTGGAGCCCTGCTGGAGCGCCGCCCCCATCACCACGTCGCCGACCTCGGCCGGGTCGATGCCGGCCCGCGCCACCGCGGCGGCGATCGCGTGGCCGCCGAGCGCCTGAGCCTGGGTGTCGTTGAAGGCGCCCCGGTAGGCCTTGCCGATGGGCGTGCGCGCGGTCGCGACGATGACGGCTTCCCGCATCTCCAGTTTCCTCCTCGGGCCGGCTTCCGCAGAGGCGGCGGGCCGGGCGCCCTGGCTGTTATCGGGGAATGGGTATGGCGCCGCAAGGCCCGAAACCCCGGCCGTTCCCTCGGCGACCGGATCCCCGCCGCCGCGCTTTTCGAAAACACGGCTTGCTTAATCGCCATTGAGAGCTAAGGTCCGGGCAAAACGCAAGAGAATTTGGCAAGCGAATTTGGAGGGAGGCCCGTGCCGCTGTTCGATCTGACCGGCCGCGTCGCCGTGGTGACCGGCTCCTCGCGCGGCATCGGCCGCGCCATCGCGGAGCGCCTCGCCGAGCACGGCGCGCGGGTCGTGGTCTCCTCGCGCAAGGAGGAGGCCTGCCGGGCGGTGGCGGAGGCGATCAACGCGCGGCACGGGGAGGAGCGGGCCGTCGTGGTGCCGGCCAACATCTCGTCGAAGGCCGACCTCGAGCGCCTCGCGCGCCGCACGGAGGAGCGCTTCGGCCGCATCGACGTGCTGGTCTGCAACGCCGCCTCGAACCCCTATTACGGGCCGATGAGCGGGATCAGCGACGAGGCCTTCCGCAAGATCCTCGACAACAACGTGGTGGCCAATCACTGGCTGATCGGCTTCTGCGCGCCCGGGATGATCGCGCGGCGGGACGGGGCGATCATCATCGTGTCGTCGGTGGGCGGGCTGAAGGGCTCCGGCGTGATCGGCGCCTACAACGTCTCCAAGGCCGCCGATTTCCAGCTCGCCCGCAACCTCGCGGTGGAGCTCGGCCCCCACAACGTGCGGGTCAATTGCCTCGCGCCGGGCCTGATCCAGACCGACTTCGCCCGCGCCCTCTGGGAGGACCCGGCGAGCCGCGCCGCCTACACGGCCCGCACCCCGCTCGGGCGGATCGGCCAGCCGGACGAGATCGCGGGCGCGGCGGTGTTCCTGGCAAGTCCCGCCGGGGCCTTCATGACCGGCCAGAGCATCGTGATCGACGGCGGCCAGACCATCACGTGACGGCGAGGCGGGCCCTCGCCGCGCGGCCTGTCCCGTGCCATACGCTCTCCGGACGATCACGTCCGGACAGCGTCTGACGAGCCCGCGCGGCACTTGAGCGAAGCCGACATCCGCATTGCGGAGCAATCCGTCGGATGTCGTATGACGAGCCCGCGCGGCGCTTGAGCGAAGCCGACATCCGCATCGCGACGCAATCCGTCGGATGTCGGATCACTGATCCCGAGATGCCGATGACCGAATCCCCTGCCTGGCCCGCGCTCTCCTTCGCCGAGGCGACCGCGCGGCTGACCGCGCCGGGCTCGCCCTTCGCGGTGGACGAGGCGGTGATCCGCGGCGTGCCGACCCGGATCTGGGCCGCCGCGCCCCCGACCCTGCGCGACATCCTGCTGGTCGGCCGCCGCCACGGCGAGAAGACCTTCCTGGTCTACGAGGACGAGAGGGCGAGTTTCGAGGCCTTCGCGCGGGCGGTGCTGGCGCTCTCGGCCGACCTGATCCGCGGCGGCGTCCGCCCGGGCGACCGGGTCGCCATCGCGATGCGCAACCTGCCCGAATGGCCGGTCGCCTTCTTCGCCGCGCTGCTGGCGGGCGCGGTGGCGGCGCCCCTCAACGGGTGGTGGACCGGTCCCGAACTCGCCTACGCCCTGGCCGATTGCGGCGCCAGCGTGGCGGTGGTGGACGCGGAGCGCCTCGCGCGCCTCGCGGAGCGGCGGCAGGATTGCCCGGATCTCCGGCGCGTGCTCCTCGCCCGGGGCGAGGCGCCGGATGCGGAGAGCCTCCGGGAGATCATCGGGCCCGTCGCGGCCTGGGCCGCGCTCCCGCCCGGCACGGTGCCGGACGTGCCGCTCGCGCCCGACGACCTCGCGACCCTGTTCTACACGTCGGGGACGACGGGCCGGCCGAAGGGCGCCATGGGCACCCACCGCAACGGCGCCTGCGCGGTCCTGGCCCATCCCTACTCGGCCGCCCGGGCGGCCCTGCGCCGGGGCGAGCCGGTCCCGGTCCCGGATCCGGCGGCGCCCCAGAAGGTGGCGCTGGTCTCGGTGCCGTTCTTCCACGTCACCGGCTGCTTCGCGACTCTGGTCACCAACCTCCACCGCGGCGGGCGCCTCGTCCTGATGCGGCGCTGGGACCTCGCCCAGGCCCTCGACCTGATCGCGCGCGAGCGCTGCACCAGCGCGGGCGGCGTGCCGACCATCGCCTGGCAGCTCCTCGACGGCTGGGCCGCCGGGACGCACGACCTGTCCTCCCTGGAGACGATCACCTACGGGGGGGCCCCGGCCCCCGCCGAGCTGGTCCGCCGCCTGCGCGCGGCCTTCCCGCGGACGACGCCCGCGACCGGCTGGGGCATGACCGAGACCTCCGCCACCTTCACGCACCACATGGGCGAGGATTACCTCCACCGCCCGGACAGCTGCGGCCCGCCGCTGCCGATCGGCGAGGCGCGGATCGTCGATCCGGAGGGCCGCGTCCTGCCGCCCGGCGAGGTCGGAGAGCTGCAGGTGAAGGGCCCCAACGTGGTGGCGGGCTACTGGAACCGCCCGGACGAGACGGCGGCGTCCTTCCGCGACGGCTGGCTCGCGACCGGCGACCTCGCCCGGATGGATGCGGAGGGGTTCCTAACCATCGTGGACCGGGCCCGCGACATGCTGATCCGCGGCGGCGAGAACATCTATTGCTGCGAGGTCGAGAACGCCCTGCACGAGCACCCGGCGGTGGTCGACGCGGCCGTGGTGGCGGTCCCGCACCCGACCCTCGGCGAGGAGCCGGCCGCGGTGGTGGCGCTGGCGCGCGGCGAGAACGCCTCCGAGGAGGAGCTGCGCGCCTTCGTGGCCGCGCGGCTCGCCGCCTTCAAGGTGCCGGTGCGCATCCTCTTCCACGAGGAGATCCTGCCGCGCAATCCGAGCGGCAAGATCCTCAAGAGCGAGCTGCGGAAGCTGTTCTGACCGCGCCGGCGGGGCGGGATCCGCGCGGCGCGGCAGGCGCCGGGCCCGCCTGCCGCGTGGGCGGGCGGCGATCCCGCATCCCGCCCTACATCGGCTCGGCGCCGCGGCTCATCGCGGCGACGCCGGTGCGCGAGATCTCCACGAGCCCGATCTCCGACATCAGCCTGATGAAGCGCTCGATCTCGTCGGTGGAGCCGGTGAGCTCGAACACGAAGGAATTGAGCGTCGCGTCGAGGGTGCGGGCGCCGAAGGACGAGGCGAGGCGCATCGCCTCGACCCGGTGCTCGCCCTTGCCCACCACCTTCACGAGGCAGAGTTCGCGCTCCAGCGACTCGCCCTGCAGGGTCAGGTCGACCACCCGGTGCACCGGCACCAGACGGTCGAGCTGCGCCTTGATCTGGTCGATCACGGCGTTGGTGCCGGTCGTCACGATCGTGATGCGCGAGAGGTGCTGCGTGTGCTCGGTCTCCGAGACGGTCAGGCTCTCGATGTTGTAGCCGCGGCCGGAGAACAGGCCGGCGATCCGGGAGAGCACGCCCGGCTCGTTGTCGACGATCACCGCCAGGGTGTGGCGGGCGACCGGCTCGACCCGGACCGGCTCGGGGTAGTGGGTGTTCATCGCGTTCATCGGTCTCCCCCGCGGCCTTCAGACCAGGACCTTGCCTTCCTCACCGATCACCGAGCCGAGATCGCCCCCCGTCTCGCCGAGATAGTCGGACAGGAGCATCTCGTTGTGCGCCTTGCCGGACGGGATCATCGGGAAGCAGTTCTCGGTCTTGTCGACGATGCAATCGAAGATCACCGGGCCGTCATAGTCCAGCATCTCCTGGATCGCCGCGTCGAGGTCGCCGGGCCTCTCGCAGCGGATGCCCTTGGCCCCGTAGGCCTCGGCCAGCTTCACGAAGTCCGGCAGGCTCGACGAGTAGCTCTCGGAGTAGCGCGAGCCGTGCAGCAGCTCCTGCCACTGCCGCACCATGCCCATGTACTCGTTGTTCAGGATGAAGATCTTGACCGGCAGGCGGTACTGCACGGCCGTCGACATCTCCTGCATGTTCATCAGGATCGAGGCCTCGCCCGCGATGTCGATCACCAGGGCGCCCGGATGGGCGAGCTGCGCGCCGATCGCGGCCGGCAGGCCGTAGCCCATGGTGCCGAGGCCGCCCGACGTCATCCAGCGGTTCGGCTCCTCGAACTTGTAGTACTGGGCCGCCCACATCTGGTGCTGGCCGACCTCGGTGGTGACGTAGGTCTCGCGGTGCTTGGTCGCCTCGTAGAGGCGCTGGACCGCGTGCTGCGGCTTGATGGTGGTAGCGGAGGGCCAGTAGCCGAGGCACTCGCGCGCCTTCCAGCCGTTGATCTTCGACAGCCACTCGGTCAGGCGGCCCTTGTCCGGCGTCGGCGTGATCGCCCGCCACTCCGCCAGCATGTCGGCGAGCACCGAGGCGCAGTCGCCCAGGATGGCGAGATCGGCCTTCACGTTCTTGTTGATCGAGGAGGCGTCGATGTCGACGTGGATCTTCTTGGAGAAGGGCGAGAAGGCGTCGAGCCGGCCGGTGATGCGGTCGTCGAAGCGGGCACCGATGCAGATCATGACGTCGCATTCGTGCATCGCCAAGTTCGCCTCGTAGGTCCCGTGCATGCCGAGCATGCCCAGGAACTGCGGGTCGGATCCCGGATAGGCGCCGAGCCCCATCAGCGTCGAGGTGATCGGGAAGCCGGTGGTGCGGACGAGTTCGCGCAGCAGCCGCGACGCCTCGGGCCCCGAATTGATCACGCCGCCGCCGGTGTAGAAGACCGGGCGCCGGGCGCCGGCCATCAGGGCCACGGCCGCCCGGATCTTGCTCCGATCGCCCTGGATCTGCGGCTTGTAGGTCTTGTGGCCGTTCTCGACCGGCCGCCGGTAGAGGCCGCTCGCGAACTGGACGTCCTTCGGCAGGTCGATCACGACGGGACCGGGCCGGCCGTGCGAGGCGACGTAGAAGGCCTCGTGGAGGATGCGCGGCAGGTCGTCGATCGATTTCACCAGGTAATTGTGCTTGGTGCAGCTGCGGGTGATGCCGACCGTGTCGCATTCCTGGAACGCGTCGGAGCCGATCAGGTGGGTCGGCACCTGGCCGGTGATGCAGACGAGCGGGATCGAGTCGAGGAGCGCGTCGGTCAGGCCCGTGACGACGTTGGTGGCGCCCGGCCCCGAGGTGACGAGGACGCAGCCGACCTTGCCCGAGGAGCGCGCGTAGCCCTCGGCCGCGTGCACCGCCCCCTGCTCGTGGCGGACCAGGATGTGCTTGACGCTGTCCTGGTGGAACAGCGCGTCGTAGATCGGCAGCACCGCGCCGCCCGGATAGCCGAACAGCGTGTCGACGCCCTGATCCTGCAGCGCCCGGATCACCATCTCGGCGCCGGTCATGACCTCAGCCGCACCCATCTGATCCCCTCCTTGTGCTCGCGTCTCGTCTCGTGCAGCGGCCGGTTCGGGCAATAAAAAAGGGCCCCGAAGGACCCTGCATGCGCCACCGGCGGGCTCACGGGCTGTCTCTCAAGCCCGCCCCGTCCGTGGCGCCCACCCTACAATAAGACCCGCGCGCATGTCGCGTCGACCCATCCCGAAAAGTGGCGCGGAACCTACGCGCCCGGACCGGGCCGGTCAACCGGTTTTCCGGCGTCCTCGGCCGCGGAGCCTGCTTCGACTTTCGGGGCAGGCGGCGGCGGAGCATTGGGAATCCCCGCGCCCTCCCCTATCTCGGCCGCATCCGGGTGTCTGGCGGGTAGGCGGAGAATGGCGGGGGCCGCGGCCTTCCTGGTGGTCGATGTCGCCGGCACGGGCTGCGCCGTGCGGCGCGAGGCCGTGCGCGAGGTGCTGCCGCTGCCGCGCCTGTGGCGCCCCCCCGGGGTGCCGGCGGCGCTGGCCGGCTTCTTCAGCCTGGGCGGCGCGGCGGTGCCGGTGCTCGACCTCGCGGTCCTGTTCGGGCTCGCGGGCGCGTCCGCCGGCCGGCCGATGCTCTACCGTCACCTGCTCCTCGTGGGCGAGGCGGCGCCGCTCGCCCTCCTGGTCGACCGCGTCGACGACCTCGTCAGCGTGGAACCCGAGGCCGTGACGCCGCTCCCGCAGGGCACCGCCCTCAACGGCTGCGTCGCCGGGGAATTGCGGTGCGGCGGGCGCCTGCTGCACGAACTCGCCGTGTCCCGCATCCTCCTCGCCGAGGAGCGGGCGCGCCTCGACGCGCAGACGCGGCTCGCCCAGGAGCGGCTCGCCGAATGGGCCGCCTGACCCCGCGGGCGCCGACGGAGGATCCGGCCTTCGCGGCGCTCAAGGCGGCGATCGTCGCCCGCACCGGCCACCACTACTACGCCGACAAGGACGACCTGCTCTGGGACCGCCTGCGGGGCCGGCTGCGCGCCGCCGCCGCGCCGGACGCGGGCGCCTACCTGGCGCATCTGAGCGCCAGCGAGGAGGAATGGGCGGCGCTCGAAGCCGAGATCACCATCGGGGAGACGTTCTTCTTCCGCTACGCGGAGCAGTTCGCGGCCCTGCGCCGGACCATCCTGCCCGAGCGCATCGCCGCGAGGGCGCGGGAGAAGCGGCTGCGGATCTGGAGCGCGGGCTGCTCGACCGGTCCCGAGACCTACTCGCTCGCGATCCTGCTGCACGAGATCCTCGGCGAGGCGCTGGCGGAGTGGCGCATCGCGCTCACCGGCACGGACATCAACCGGGAGGTGCTCGCCGTCGCGCGCCGGGCCGAGTACGGGGCCTGGGCCCTGCGCAGCCTCTCGGCCGAGGAGCGGGCGCGCTACTTCCGGCGCGGCGCGCGCGAGAACACCTTCGCGCTGCGCCCGGAATTCCGCGGCCTCGCCCGCTTCGAGCCGCAGAACCTGCTCCACCTCGTCGACGGCACGGCCTCGCTCGCGCTCACGGATTACGACCTCATCCTGTGCCGCAACGTCCTGATCTACTTCCATCCCGACACGGTCATGGCGGTGGTGCGGGCGCTGGCCGAGCGGCTGCGCCCCGGCGGCTGGCTGCTGCTCGGACATGCCGAGCCCAACCCGGCCTTCGCGGAGATCCTGCGCCCGGTGAGCCTGCCCGGCACCGCCGCCTACCGGCGGCCAGAGGAGGACCCGGCCCCTCTCCCGGCGCTCCCGCCCGGACCGGCCCAGGAATCCTTCCCGCCGCGCGTCCCGCCGCCCGCCCCGTCGCGCCCGGCCCGCCGCGCCCCGGCGCGACCGTCGCCCCCGCCCGCGCCTCCGGCATCCCCGGCCGGCGAGTCCCCGCCAGGCGAGTCCCCGCCAAGCGAGTCCCCGCCAAGCGAGTCCCCGCCCGGCGCGGCGCTCGCCGCCGTGCGGGCGCTCGCGGATGCCGGGGATCTCGACGCGAGCTGGCAGGCCTGCCGGGCGGCCCTGCAGGCCGATCCGACCGACGCGCGGCTGCGCTTCTACGAGGGCCTGCTCGCCCGGGCGCGGGCGCGGCCCGAGGAGGCGGAGCGCGCCTTCCGCGCGGCGATCTACCTCGAGAAAGGCTTCGTCATGGCCCATTACCATCTCGGCCTGACCCTGATCGCCCTCGGGCGCGGGGCGGCGGGACGGCGGGCGGTCGAGAACGCCCTGCGGCTCGCCGCCCCCCTGCCGCCCGAGACCGAACTGCCGGAGGGCGACGGCCTGACCGCCGCGCGCCTCACCGACGCGGCCCGGCCGCTCCTCGACGCGGTGGCGCCGTGACGGGTCCGGCTCATCCGACGGCCGCGCCCGGAGCGGCACTTGGCGCGGAGGCCACACTTGGCGCGGGGGCCACACTTGGCGCCGACGCGGCACTTGGCGCCGACGCGGCACTTGGCGCCGAGGCGGCACTTGGCGCCGAGGCGGCACTTGGCGCCGAGGCGGCACTTGGCGCCGACGCGGCACTTGGCGCCGACGCGGCACTTGGTGCCGCCCGGGTCGAGGCGATCCTCGACGCGCGCAGCCGCGCCCTGGCCGAGCGCGGCCGGGCGCCGGCCGAGACGCGGGCGCGCCGCCGCGTGCTCCTGTGCCGGATCGGGACCGAGTGCCTCGCCCTGCCCCTCGACGCGGTGGCCGAGGTGGCGCCGTTCCGGCCCTGCACGCCGGTGCCCGGCGCGCCGCCGGCCCTGATCGGCCTCTCGGGCCGGGGCGGCGCCCTGCTCAGCATCCTCGACCTCGCCACCGCCCTGGACCTGCCGCCGCTCCCGGCCGAGGCGGCCGCGCACCTCGTGGTGCTGCGCCGGGACGCGCCACGGCTGGGCCTGCGGGTCGAGCGGGCGCTCGCCGTGCTCGACGCGCTCCTGGATCCCGGCCCCGCCCCGCCCGGGCGGGCCGTCGCGGGCCACGCCCGCGCCGAGGCGGCCGACGCGGAGCGCTTCGCGCTCCGGGAAAGCTTCGCCCTCCTCGACCTCGCCGCCCTCCTGCAGCCCATCCTCGGCGCCGCGCCGCGGACCTGAATCCCCCCTCACTTCCGGAGCCAGTGACCAGCGTGTCGATCTCGATCGGGAACCGCATCCTCCTCGGCTTCACCGCCGTGATCCTGGTGATCGTGGCGCTCGGCCTCTACGCCCTCGCCCAGATCGGCGACGTGCGCCGCGCGACCGACCTCATCGTCAGCCGCGACCTCGCGGTGATGCACCAGCTGGAAGGAATCCGCGAGGCGCAGCGCCGGATGAGCGACCTGCGCGACGAGGCGACGACCCGCTACTTCCTGCGCGCCCTCAACCGCGAGGTGCCGCCCAAGGAGGAGCCGGCGGTCGGCTGGCGCCGCGCCGCCACCGCGGCCGAGACGGCGCTGGCGAGCGCCATCACCAACGTCAACGAGTATCGCGGCCAGTCCCTCTCCGCCGACCGGGCCGCCGCCTGGCAGCGGATCGGCGAGATCCTGACCGCGGCGGGGGTCGAGTTGCGGGCGATCCGCACCGGGACGGAACGGCAGTTCCAGGCCCTCGATGCCGGCGACGTGGCGACCGTGCAGAATGCGGAGACGGATCTCGATCAGGCGCAGGAGAGCTTCGGGCGCACCATGGTCTCGGCGCGCGACGCGCTCGACGAGGCGATCGCCGCGGGGCAGCGCCGGGTCGGCGCGGTCTACGAGGAGAGCCGCATCTCGACCATCGCGGCGCTCGCCACCTGCGTGGTGATGGCGCTGGTCATCACCGCCCTGATCCGGCGCTCGGTGGCCCATCCGCTCGAGACCGTGATGGCCTTCGTCGGCCGGGTCGGCGAGGGCGATCTCACCGGGCGGATCGCCGACCGGAGCCGGGACGAGTTCGGGCGGCTCGGACTCGTGCTGAACCAGATGGTCGACGGGCTGCGCGAGCTCGCGAGCCAGAACCGCGGCGCCACCGCGAACCTCAACGCGGCCGCGGCCGAGATCCGCGCCTCCGCCCAGGAGCAGGCCGCGAGCGTCGAGGAGCAGTTCGCCGCCGTGCAGGAGACCGCCGCCACGGTCGACGAGATCACCCATGCGGGGGCGCAGATCGGCAAGCGCGCCCAGGAGGTGATCGCCACCGCGCAGGCGACCGCCCAGACCTCGCAGGCGGGGCTGCGCGCCGTCGACGAGACCGCCCGCGCCATGGACGCGATCCGCGAACAGAGCGAGGCGGTGGCGACCAACATCGTCTCCCTGAGCGAGAAGACGCAGGCCATCGGCGAGATCATCGCCACCGTGAACGACGTCTCGGAGCGCACCCATCTCCTCGCCCTCAACGCCGCCATCGAGGCGGCCGCCGCGGGCGAGTCCGGCCGCAGCTTCGCGGTGGTGGCGAGCGAGATGAAGGCGCTCGCCGACCAGGCCAAGGAGGCGACCGGCCAGGTGCGGGCGCTGCTCGGCGACATCCAGCGGGGCATCAACGCCTCGGTGATGCTGACCGAGGAGGCGGTGAAGCGGGTGGCGCTCGGCAAGGAGCGCTCCGACACCACCCACGCGACCATCGAGGAGATCACCGCCCGCGTGCAGGAGAGCGTGCAGACCTTCCAGCAGATCGTCGCCTCGACGAACCAGCAGCAGCTCGGCATCGAGCAGGTGATGGGGGCGCTGCAGAACATCCGGCAGGCGAGCCAGCAGACCGCGGCGGGCACCCGGCAGGTCGAGAGCGCGGCCGCCAACCTGAGCGAGCTCGCGACGGCCCTGACGGCCCTGGCGCAGCGGTACCGGCTGTGACGGCGCCGGGCTGGCGGGCCGGGCCCCGCGGGTGGGCCGAAGCCCGCGGGCGGGCCGGAGCCCGCGGGCGGGCCGGGGCCCGCGGGCGGGCGGGCTGAGGCCGCCGCATGGACATCCGCGCCATGCTGCTCGCGGCCTTCGAGGCCGAGCATCGGGAGCATCTCGGGGCGATCCGGGCCGCCCTCGCCGCCGCGCGCGAGGGCCGCGGCCCGGACTGGAACGACGTCTTCCGGCGCGCCCACAGCCTGAAGGGCGCGGCCCGCGCCGTCGACCTGCCGGCGATCGAGGAGATCGCCCACCGGCTGGAGACCCTGTTCGACCGCATCGTCGAGGGCGCGCACCCCCTCGACGCGGCGGCGCTCGCCGCGGTGACGCTCGCCCTCGACCGGATCGAGGGCATGGCGGCGGGGCTCGCCGAGACGCCCGACCCGCCGCTCCCCGCCGACGCCGCCGCGGCCCTCGACCGGGCGCTCGGCCTGCAGCCGCCGGCCGCGCCGCCTCACCGGGAGGCCGCCCCGGCGACGCCGCCCGCGGCCCCCGCCCCGCAGGCGGAGCCCGCGCCCGAGCCCGCCCTCTCGGTCCTGCGCATCGCCAGCGACGACGTCGAGGGCCTGTCGCGGGCGGTGCACGGCCTCTCCCTCGCCCTTCAGGGCCACGACGAGATCGGCGGCGCCCTCGCGGCGCTCGACGGGCAGGGCCGGATCCTGCGCCGGACCGCCGACGCGTGGCGCGAGCGCACCGGCGAGGTCGCGGCCTTGGCGCGGCGCCTGCGCGAGGCGGGGGATCCCGGCGCCGCCCTCCTGGAGGCCGCCCTCGACCTCGGCCGCCGCCTCGACGGCGAGGCGCGGGTGATGGTGCGCGGCGTCTCGGGCCTCGCCCGCGACCAGCACCGCGCCGCCGGCACGGTCGAGGCGGCGGCGCGACGCCTGCGCGAGAGCAGCGACCGCCTGCTCCTCGTCCCCGCCGAGACGGTGTTCGGCGGCTACGGGCGGATGGTGCGGGAGATCGCCCGCGAGGCGGGCCTTCCCGTCGAGGTGCGGCTGCAGGGCCTCGACGTCCCGATCGACCGCAGCCTGCTGCAGGAGCTGAAGGACCCGGTCCTCCACCTGATGCGCAACGCGGTGAGCCACGGGGCCGAGCCGCCCGACGAGCGCCGCCGCAAGGGGAAGCCCGAGGCGCTCACCGTCACCCTGTCGCTCGCCGTGCGCGGGGGCGACCTCGTGCTCGCCGTGCGCGACGACGGGCGCGGCCCGGACGTCGCCCGCATCGTCGAGACGGCCCGCCGCCAGGGCCTGATCGCCCCGGATGCCAGGCCGACGACCCGGGAGGCCCTCGGCCTCGTCTTCGCGCCCGGCTTCTCGACCACCGACAAGATCGACCGCCTCTCCGGGCGCGGCGTCGGGCTCTCCGTCGTCGCCGAGGCGGCGGCCCGGCTGCGCGGCCGGGCGCGCCTGCGCCGGGCCCAGCCCCACGGGGCCGAGGTCGTCGTGGTGGTGCCGCTCTCGGCGGCGCGCCGGCCGCTCCTCCTCGTCGAGGCGGGGGGCCGCGTCTACGCGATCCCGAGCGGCGCCGCCGCGCGGCTGCTGCGGCTGCGGGCGGCGGAGATCGCGCCGGTCGCGGGCGTGCCCTCGGCCCGGCTCAGCCTCGACGGCCGCGACGCGGTGGTGCCGGTCGTGCCCCTCGCCGGGCTCCTCGGCGGCGACGCCACCCTCCCGGTCGAGGACGGGCTCCTGCGGGGCGTGCTGCTGCGCAGCGGCAGCGACCTCTGCCTCGCCGCCGTCGACCGCCTCCTCGACGTGCGCGCGAGCCTCGTCGGCCCGCCGCCGCCGATCGGGGGCGAGGCGGGGCTGTTCTCCGGCACAATCCTGCTCACGGACGAGACCCCGGCCCTCGTCCTCGACCCGGCCGGCCTCCTCGCCCGGGCCGGGGAGACGGCGGGCCGGGTCGCGCCGGCCCCGGCCCGCGCCGAGGCGCCCGGGCGGCGCTGGACCATCCTGGTGGTCGACGATTCGATCACCACCCGCACCCTGGAGAAGAGCATCCTGGAGGCGCAGGGCTACCGCGTCTTCGTCTGCGTCGACGGCCAGGACGCGCTCGAGCGCCTGCGCCGCGACCACGCCGAGGTGGATCTGGTGGTGGCGGATGTCGAGATGCCCCGCCTCGACGGATTCGGGCTGCTCCAGGCGATCAAGGCCGATCCCGCCTTGACGCGCCTGCCGGTCATCCTGATGACCTCCCGCGGCGACCCCGCGGACATCCGCCGCGGCCTCGATCTCGGCGCGGATGCCTACATCACCAAGCAGAAGTTCGACCAACGCGAATTGCTCGACACGATCGGCCAGCTCCTGTGAACGCGTCCGCCCGCCCCGCCCCCCCGTTCCGCTCCCGCCGCGCCGCGGACCCCCTCCCGCGCGCGGGTCGTCACGCGGATCTCGGGCGCATCCCGGCCCGGAGGGCGCCATGACCGCCCCGGTCCGCGTGATGCTGGTCGAGGATTCCCTCGTCGTCCGCCAGCTCCTCGCCCACATCGTCAGCCGCGACCCGCGGCTCGCCCTCGTCGCGGCGGTCCCTTCCGGGGAGGAGGCCTTGCGGGAGATCCACCGCGTCCAGCCGGACGTGATCTCCATGGACATCCGCCTGCCCGGCATCGACGGGCTGGAGACGACGCGGCGGATCATGGCCGAGCGGCCGACCCCCATCGTGGTCATCGCCGACGCGGTCGAGGATTCCTCGCTCAAGATCTCCATGAACGCCCTGCGGGCCGGGGCGCTCAGCGTGGTCGAGAAGCCGGTCGGCACCGGGCACCGGGCCTACGCGGCGGTGGCGGACGAGATCTGCACGCAGCTGCGCATCATGAGCGAGGTGCCGGTGATCCGCCGCCGGCCGATCGGCGCCGAGCGCGAGCGCCCGCCCCTCTTCGACCCGCCCGCCCGGCCGGACGCGGTCGGCGCGCCGCCGGGCCTCGTCGCGGTCGCGGCCTCGACGGGCGGGCCGCCCGCCTTCGCGCGGCTCCTCGGCGCCCTGCCGGCCGCGTTCCCGGCCCCGATCCTGCTCGTGCAGCACATGGGCGCCGCCTTCATGGACGGCTTCGCCGCCTGGCTGAACGGGGTCGTGCCCCTCGCCGTCGAGATCGCCGCCGAGGGCGTGCGCCCGCTGCCCGGCCACGTCTACGTGGCGCCCGGGGACCGGCACCTCGAATTCGGGCCCGGCGGCCTCATCGCCCTGTCGGACGATCCCCCGATCGGCGGCCAGCGGCCCTCCGCGACCGCCCTGTTCCGCTCGCTCGCGCGCCATGCCGGGTCCCGGGCCCTCGGGATCCTGCTCACCGGGATGGGCGAGGACGGGGCGGCGGGTCTCCTCGACATGCGCCGAG
The DNA here is from genome assembly GCF_000019365.1 of Methylobacterium sp. 4-46. GTDB lineage: Bacteria > Pseudomonadota > Alphaproteobacteria > Rhizobiales > Beijerinckiaceae > Methylobacterium. The sequence goes on from NC_010511.1 coordinate 300,933, forward strand.
CCGGCGCCCTCACGATCGCCGAGCACGAGACCTCCGCGGTGGTCTACGGCATGCCGGCCGCCGCCGTGCGGCTCAGGGCCGCGAGCGCGGTGCTGCCCCTCGACATGATCGCGCCCCGGATCCTGCGCGCGGTGCAGCCCGGAGCCGCCCGATGAGAGCCGCGCCGACCGGCGCCGCCCCGGCCCGGATCCTCCTCGTCGAGGATTCCGAGACCCAGGCCCTGCAGCTGCGCCTGTTCCTGGAAGGGAGCGGCTTCGCGGTGACGCGCTGCGCCACCGCGGAGGCGGCCCTCGACGCCCTGAACCAGGGCCTGCCCGACCTCGTCGTGGCCGATTACCACCTCCCGGGCATCAACGGCGACGAGCTCACCCGCCAGATGCGCCTGTCGCTGCGCACCCGCGCCACGCCGGTGCTGATGCTGACCGAGGCGCAGGGGCGCGACCTGGAGCGCCAGGGGCTGGAGAGCGGCGCCGACGCCTACGTGCCGAAATCCGCCGACCGCGACCTCCTCGTCCTGCGCATCCGCGCGCTGCTGCGCGAGCGCGGCGCGGGCACCGCCCAGGAGGCGGGGCACGGGGCCTTCCGGCGCGCCCGCATCCTGGTCGTGGACGCGAGCGCGACCTACCGGGCCTACCTCGCGGGCCTGTTCGGGCAGGACGGCCACGCGGTCGTGGCGGCCGAGGGCCCGGACCAGGCCCTGGCGGCGCTGGCCGCGCCCGACGCGGCCTTCGACTGCGTCACCGTCGATCTGCTCTCCACGGCCTACGAGGCGGTCGAGCTGTGCCGGCGCGTCGCTTCCCTGCGGGAGTCGGCGGGCGGCCCCGGCTTCTACCTCGTGGGGATCGGCAGCGCCGCGGCGGCCGGCAAGGACCTGCTGGTCCAGGCCTTCGCGGCGGGGGTCGACGACGTGGTGCCGAAGGGCGCCGAGGGCGAGGTGCTGGCGATCCGGGTGCGCACGCTGGTGCGCCGCAAGCTCCTGGAGGAGGACAACCGCCGGGTCGCGGACGAGCTGCGCCAGCACGAGCGGGCGGTGGAGCGCGCCCAGGCCGAGGCCGCCGCCGCCGAGGCCAAGGCGGCGCTGGCCGGCGCCCTGGAGCGGGCCAACCGCGACCTCGCCGATGCCAACCGCCAGCTCAAGGACGCGCAGGCCAAGCTCGTCCAGGCGGCCAAGATGGCCTCGCTCGGCGAGCTCGTCGCCGGCATCGCCCACGAGATCAACAACCCGCTCGCCTTCATTCTCGCCCACCAGGGCACGGTCGAGCGCTTGGTCGGCGAGGTGGCGGAGCAGGCCGAGGGGCTGCCCGAGCCGGCGCGCCGGGCGCTCGCCAAGGCCCGCGACCGGATCGGCGCGATGCGGCTCGGCCTCGGTCGGATCCAGGACCTCGTCGTCAACCTGCGCAAGTTCTCCCGCCTCGACGAGGGCGAGATGCGGAGCGTCAACGTGCCGGACGCGATCGAGACCGTGCTCGCCCTGCTGCAGCACAAGCTCGGCACCCGCATCGCCGTCGAGCGGCTTTTCGCGGGCGAGCCGGAGATCCGCTGCACGCCCGCCCTCCTCAACCAGGTCGTCATGAACATCATCGGCAACGCCGCGGACGCGATTCCGGGCGAGGGCCGGATCACCGTCGAGACGCTGAGCGAGGCGGAGAACGACGTGATCCGGATCAGCGACACCGGCCCGGGGGTGCCCGAGGCCCTGCGCGAGCGAATTTTCGAACCCTTCTTCACGACGAAGCCGGTCGGCTCCGGCACCGGCCTGGGCCTCGCCATTGCCTACAGCGTGGTTCAGGCGCATAGCGGCACCATCTCGGTCGAGACGGCGCCCGGCGGCGGCGCCTGCTTCGTGATCAGCATTCCGCGGCGGCCCGCATGATCACCGACGAGACGAACCTTCGGAGGGGCATGGACAGGGAGGCGGCGCGCGGCACCATCCTGGCGGTCGACGACGAGCCGGACATCCTCGTCGCGCTCGAGGACCTCCTGGAGGACGAGTTCCGGGTGCTGACGGCGAGCCGCCCGGCCGACGCGCTCGCCCTGCTCGCCGCCGAGCCGGACGTCGCCGTCATCGTCTCCGACCAGCGCATGCCGGGCATGACCGGCGACGCGCTGCTGGCGCGGGCCCGCGAGGTCAGCGACGCGCAGGCGATCCTCCTCACCGGCTACGCCGATCTCTCGGCCGTGACCTCGGCCCTGAACCGCGGCGGCATCACCGGCTACGTGACGAAGCCCTGGGACGCGGCCCTGCTGCGCGGCGCCGTGCGGGCCGCCTACGAGCGCTGCCGGCTCGGGCGCGACCTCGCCACGGAGCGCGCCCTCCTGCGCGGGCTCCTCGACCATGCGGGGGACGCGATCGCCTTCAAGGACCCGCAGGGACGCTTCGTGCGCCTCAACGCCGCCAAGGCCGCCCGGCTCGGCGCCGCCGTCGAGGATTGCCTCGGCGAGCCCGAGAGCCGCTTCCTCGATCCCGAGACGGCCGCCCGCGTCGAGGCCGCGGACCGGGAGGCCGCCGCCGGCCTTCACCCGGTCGAGGCGACGATCGCGGGCGGTCCCGCCGCCGCCCCGACCTGGACCCAGGTGGTGCGGGTGCCGATCCGCGACGCGCACGGGGCGCTCGCGCATCTCGCCACGATCGAGCGGGACGTCACCGAGCAGAAGCAGCTCGAAGCCCGCCTGCGCCAGGCCGACAAGATGCAGGCGCTCGGCACCCTGGCGGGCGGCGTCGCGCACGATTTCAACAACCTCCTCACCGCCATCATGGGCAGCCTCGAACTGGCGCTGCCGAAGGTCGCGGGCGACGCGCGGCTGACGCGGCTGATGACCAACGCCGCGCAGGCCGCCCAGCGCGGCGCCGCCCTGACCAAGCGGCTCCTCAGCTTCAGCCGGCAGCGGGACCTGCAGGCCCGGGTGGTCGACCTCAACGGCGTGATCCGGGGGATGGACGACCTGCTCGGGCGCAGCCTCGGCGGCTTCGTGCAGGTCGACCACGCGCTCGCGCCCGACCTCTGGCCGGCGCGGGTCGATCCCGAGCAGCTCGAACTCGCGATCCTCAACCTCTGCATCAACGGCCGCGACGCGATGCCGGATGGCGGGATCGTCACCCTGTCGACCCGCAACGTCGTGGTGGCGGGCAGCCCCGATCCCGACCTGCCGGACGGCGACTACGCGGTGATCGCGATCGCCGACACGGGGACCGGCATCCCGCCCGAGATCCTGAGCCGGGTCTTCGAGCCCTTCTTCACCACCAAGGCGCAGGGCCAGGGCACCGGGCTCGGCCTCGCCATGGTGTTCAGCCTGCTGCAGCAATCGGGCGGCACGATCCGCATCGACACCGAGGTCGGGCGCGGGACGAGGGTCGACCTCTACCTGCCGCGGGCGCACGAGCCGGTCGAGACCGACGAGGCCCGCGCGGGGGCGGCGGTGCCGCCGCGGCGGCGGGCCCGCATCCTGGTGGTCGACGACGACCCGCAGGTGCGCCACGTGACCGCCTCCTTCCTGAGCGGCTTCGGGCACGAGGCCGTGGAGGTGCCGGAGGCCGAGGCGGCCCTGGCGCGGATCGAGGCGGAGCCCTTCGACCTCGTCGTCGCCGACCTCGCCATGCCGGGCATGACCGGCCTCGACCTCGCCGAGGCGGTGCGCGGGCGCCGGCCGGACCTGCCCTTCCTGATCGTCACCGGTCACGCCGAGGCGGCGCGCATCCCGCACGCCTACGCGGTGCTGGAGAAGCCGTTTCCCTCGGGCGAGCTCGGGACCCGGGTGGCGGCGCTCCTGGCCGACGCGCCCGAGCGCCGCTAGGCGCTCCTGATCGAGGTGCCCGAGCGCCGCCAGGCGCTCCTGGCCGATGCGCCCGAGCGCCGCCAGGCGCTCCTGATCGAGATATCGGAGCGCCCCCGGGCGCTCGCGGCTCCGACACGGGGCAGCCATGCCCGCCGCGCCGCACGACGCGGCCCGGCGAGGTGGGCGATTGACGGCGGCCCGGCAACGATGGATGAGCGACGGCCGTGTCACCCAGGCTGGAGTATCCCCGGATGGTCCGTGTCCCGACCCCGCACGCCGCCCAGGACTCCTCCCCGGTCGGCGAGGCGCTGCCGGCCGGAGCGGGGAGCCGCGCCTGCATCGTGTGGCTGACCGGCCTCTCGGGTGCGGGCAAGTCGACCCTGGCGGGGCAGCTGCGCGATCTCCTGCGCGCCGAGGGGCGGCCGACCACGATCCTCGACGGCGACGCCCTGCGGCGCGGCCTCAACCGCGACCTCGGCTTCTCGGATGCCGACCGGGTCGAGAACATCCGCCGCACCGCCGAGGTGGCGTGGCTGATGGCCGATGCCGGGCTCACCGTGATCGTGGCGCTGATCTCGCCTTTCCGGCGCGAGCGCGCCGAGGCGCGCGCCCTCGCCCGCGGCCTGCCCTTCTTCGAGGTGCACGTGGACGCCTCGCTGCCGGCCTGCGAGCGGCGCGACCCGAAGGGCCTCTACCGGCGGGCGCGGGCCGGGGAGATCCCGCGCTTCACCGGGATCGACTCGGCCTACGAGCCGCCGGAGAGCCCCGACCTGCGCGTCGACACCGAGCGGCTCACGCCGCGGGAGGCGACCGCGCAGGTCCTCGCGCTGCTGCGCGGCTGAGGGCGGCGCGCCGGCGGACGGGCCGAGCCCGATCCCGCGTCCCGCGCGGGCCCGACCACCCGTCCAGAGCAGCGCCCGATCACGGTGCCATCGGGCGCTGCTCTCGGTCCTTGATTGTGCCGCATCGTCTCCGACGAAGCGCTAGATCTTCGACGGATCGAACCAGACGCAGTTCTTCGCCACCACGGCGAAGTTCAGTTCGGAGCGGGCCGGCTGCGGCAGCACCTGGCCATCGATCGCCACCGTGGTCTGGTTCGAGGTGGTCCCGTCCCCGAAGCTCTGCGGCCGCGTCACGTAGCAGTACTGCTTCTCGGGCTTGGCCTCGTCGCCCTTGAAGTTCCAGCCGGTGACGATCGAGCCGTCGAGATAGGGCACGGTCTTGAAGACCGTGAAGCTGGTGCGGATCGCCGTGGAGGCGGGCGCGTCCGACTTGCCCTGGTTGGTGGTGAGCGCCGCCACGTCCGGCCGCCCCGCCTTGGCCGGGGCGCCGCCCTCCAGCCGGAGCGTGTTGTCGGTGAGCGTCACCTCGCCCTTCGTCTTGAGCGTCACGTCGCCGAGCGCGGTGGTCAGGGCCGCCGCCAGCTTGTCGGCCGCGCCCTGCACCTCGTGCATCGCCGCGTAGCCGTAGAAGCCCGCGCCGATCCCGATCCCCGCGAAGGCCGAGAAGGTGCCGAGGCCGAGCGCCCGGAACAGGAAGGCGCGGGCCGCGACGACGCGGGCCTCCGCCCGCAGGCGGCCGTTCACGTGCTGGGCGAGGGCCACGTTCTCAGGGGTGCCGGGGGCGAGGTAGCTCACGGTCTCGGCCTCTCGATGCGGTCGTCATCCCGGCCGGGACCGGGCGGGGGGGAGCCCTGCGGGGTGCCGTGCGGGCGGCGCTGGTCGAGGGGGATCGCGACCCCGGCCGCGATCGCCTCGCGCACCGCGCGCTGGGCGTCGTCGAGCTGCCCGGCGCTCTCGGCGATCTGCGTGAGGAGGAGCGGCACGCCCTCCTGGTTGAGCGCGACGCCGAGATCATCCTCGTCCTGGTAGGTGCGGCGCACCTGCACGGCGCAGAGCGCGAGCAGCGTCGAGGCGAAGGCCGCGCACAGGGCCGGCGCGAACACGAAGATGCGCAGGAAGGCGTGGACCTGCTGATCCGTGACGTCGATCGGGTCGACGCCGTAGACCATCGCCGTGAAGGAGTGGAGCTGCGAGCGCCGCACCGCGTCGCGGTAGGCCACCTCCGCCTCGGTCACGCGGCGGTCGGAGGCGCCGCGATCGAGGGCGGCGCGGGCGGCCCGGGCCTCGGCGAGGTTCCTGGCCAGGACCGCGCGCTCGTCGCCCGCGCTCTTCAGGCTGCCGGCGATGGTGGCGGTGCGCGGATCGGTGACGCAGCGCATGTAGGAGTAGCGCCGGCCCCGGCTGTTGGTGCCCTGCAGGCGCTCGCAGCGCTGGCCGGGCAGGCCGGCGAGCTGGGAGGAGGCCTCGCTGCTGCGCTTCTCCAGCGCCTGGGACTCGGCGGTGTACTGGGCGACGCGGGCGTCGGCCTGGCTGATGCGCGTGTCGAGGCTCGCCCGGTCGGCCTGCGCCTCCTTCAGCACGGAGAGGGCCTTGGAGGCCTCGGCGAGGCGGGGATGGAACATCATCTCGCCGAGCTGGGACACCGACTTGGTGGTCACGCCCGCCGCCATCACGATCCCGATCACCGCCAAGCCCTTGATCAGCCAGTCCCGCTGCACCCGGATCAGGATGCCGAGCGGCACCCGGCAGAGCTCGATCGCCGCGTAGACGACCGGCGCGAGCAGCATGAACCAGAAGCTCTGGTCGTGCGGGTCGGCGTAGGTCTGCGCGAAGAACCACGCGCCGGCGAGGGAGGTGCAGATCACCAGCGCCTCGACCACGTAGGCGATGGCGACGTAGCCCCAGCGGATGCGGTAGCCCTTCTCGACCGCGCGGCGCTGCTGCCACGCGGCGGTCTCGTCGCTCCAGGCCCGCCGCTCGCGCGCGACGATCCGGTCCGGGGGCTTTCTCACGAGCATCGACGCTCCTCGCGCGGGCGCGACGGCGGCCGCGTACACGACAACTCAACCCCTGATATGCTTCCGTTTTGTGCCGAAAATGCGCCGCGGGCGACCCCTGCGCCCCGGCCCCTCGCGTCCCGCGTGCCGTTGCGCACCGGAATTCGCGCCTGCCGCGCGCGACGGGCCGCGCTGCCCTATGATCCCGCGAGGGAATCGGCGCGCCTCGCCACCCCGACGGACCCGGAGGGCCCCCCGCATGTCGGACAACCGCTACCACAAGGACCGGCTCGGCAACCGCCGCCTGCATCCCGAGACGCTGATGCTCGGCTACGGCTACGACCCTGCCCTCTCGGAGGGTGCCGTCAAGCCGCCGATCTTCCTCACCTCGACCTTCGTCTTCACCTCCGCCGAGCACGGCAAGGCCTTCTTCGACTACGTTTCGGGCCGGCGCGAACCGCCGAAGGGCGAGGCGGCGGGACTGGTCTATTCGCGCTTCAACCACCCCAACAGCGAGATCGTGGAGGATCGCCTCGCCGTGTTCGAGGAGGCCGAGAGCGCGCTCCTGTTCTCCTCGGGGATGTCGGCCATCGCCACCAGCATCCTGGCCCATGCGCGGCCGGGCGACGCGGTGCTGCATTCGCAGCCCCTCTACGGCGGCACCGAGACGCTGATCGCCAAGACGCTCGGGGGCCTCGGCATCGCCGCGCACGGCTTCGCGAACGGCACCGACCCAGCCTGCGTGCGGGAGGCCGCCGCGGCGGCCCGGGCGGCGGGCCGGGTCAGCGTGGTGATGGTCGAGACGCCCTCCAACCCCCTCAACACGCTGGTCGACCTCGCCCTGGTGCGGCGGGTCGCCGACGAGATCGGGGCCGCGCAGGGCGGCGAGCCGCCGGTCGTGATCTGCGACAACACGCTGCTCGGGCCGCTCTACCAGCAGCCCCTGCGCCACGGGGCGGACATCTCGGTCTACTCGCTCACCAAGTACGTGGGCGGCCATTCGGACCTGATCGCCGGGGCGGCCCTCGGCTCCGCCGCGCGGATGCGGCCGGTGCGGCTGCTGCGCTCGGCGATCGGCACCCAGCTCGACCCGCATTCCTGCTGGATGATCGGCCGCTCCCTGGAGACGCTGTCCCTGCGCATGAGCGCGGCCAACCGCAACGGCGAGCAGGTCGCGGCGATGCTCCACGCCCACCCGAAGGTGACGCGCCTGCACCACCTCGGCTACCTGTCGCCGGGCTCGCCCGAGGCCGCGGTCTGCGCGGCGCAGTGCGGGGCGCCGGGCTCGACCTTCTCGTTCGACGTGGCGGGGGGCGAGGCGGAGGCGTTCCGGGTCCTCAACGCGCTCCAGCTCTTCAAGCTGGCGGTGAGCCTGGGCGGCACCGAGTCGCTGGCGAGCCATCCGGCCTCCACCACCCATTCGGGCGTGCCCAAGGAGGTGCGCGACCGGCTCGGCGTCACCGACGCGACGATCCGGGTCTCGATCGGCATCGAGCACCCGGACGACCTCATCGCCGACCTGGAGGCCGCGCTCGCCACGCTGGACTGAGCGGCGCCGGCGGGCGTGCCGGGACAGGGGCGACGCGGGCGGACCTACGCCGGCTGCCGCCCGCGGATCTCCGCGGCCGCGCGCGAGGGCGGCGCGGGTGCGCGCCCGCGCCTCGATCGGCCTTCCGGACCGCCTCCACCCGGGCCCGGCCGTTCCATTCCCGGCGCGCCCCGTCCCACATCGCCGCGCCTCCCTGGACGGGCGCGTCCGGCCCGCATACGCAGAGATCCGCGCAGCGCGATGCTCCATATTCGATTAGACTTGGCGCATCTGCACCTGAACAATGCCATGGATCGTTTGATTTTCGACATCGGGGAGGTCCAGGGCTGCGCCAAGCAACTGGAAGATCCCCGGTCCACCGCCGAGCCGCGGGCCGAGGCCGGGAAGGCTGCCGGCCGGACGCGCGCGCGCGCCGCCGGCGCGGCCGCGCGCTACGGGATGCGGCCGGACGGGCTCGGCTGGACCCTGTGCGAGCACGGCAGCGGGCGCACCCTGGTCATGAACGGCGTCGTGCAGGCCGGGCTCGACCACGACGTGGCCCGCGTGATCGCGGAGTTCCTGAACGCGCACGGCGACCAGAGCGTCGTCCTGGCGCTGACGGCCTGACGCGCCCCGGAGCCTCGGCGAAACCCCGACGCGGATCCTGCCGCGGGGATCGGACCCGCGCCGCGCCCCCGAACCGGCGGCCTCGGCGCGCGCGGCTCAGGGCCCGCCGGCCACGCCGCGCCCCCCCCGGGAGAGGCGCCAGCGCAGGTCCTCGACCAGGCCGCGGACCCGGCCGAGGAGGGTGCGGTCGGCCGCGTCGTCGGCCGCGTCGATCGCGTCCAGGCGGTCGAAGGCCTCGGCCCGCGCCAGGAGTTCGGCGGCGACCGCGCGCGGATCGCGCACTTGCCAGCCGAAATGGAAGGAGTCCGCCGCCCCGTAGCGGGTGCCGAGCGGGAAGTAGTAGCGCCCTGCCGTCCCCGTGACAGCGTCGAGCAGCGCGAAGTTCGCGTGCAGCTTCCAGGTCCAGTTGAGGCCGAGCACCCGCCGCCCCGGCGCCGCGAAGATCGTGGTGTGGAAGGCCGAGCCGGTCGAGCCCATGACGACCCGGCGCGTCGAGACGAGGCGCACCTGCTCGACGAAGGGCAGCGTCTCGGGGGCGACGATCTCGACGCCCCGCCGGTCGAGCTCCTCGACGATCGCCTCCTCGTTGGCGATGCGGGCGATGCCGGCGGGCAGCCGCGTCTTGGTCAGGTAGACCGGGCGGTCCAGGGCCGGACCGTCCCGGAAGGGCCGGCCGATCTCGCGGCAGAGCGCGCCGTAGACCGCGTGCACGAAGGCCCGCTCCTCGAAGGCTGGCTCGGGCAGCAGCAGGCGCGGCAGGCGCACCGGCCGGTCGAAATGCACGAGGTCGCCGGGGCCGAGGCCGAGGCGCTCCAGGATCACGCGGGCATAGTCGGCGCCGTCGAGCGCGTGGGGCGGCGCCAGCAGGGCGAGGCGCGGCCGCGGCCCCTCCCAGGCGGCGAGGGGCCACAGATGCGCGAGCGTGTCGGTGACGAAGTGGCCGTAATGGGGGGCGAGCGCCGGGACGAAGAGGTAGAGCCCGTCCGGGGCCGGCTCGCCCACCGGCAGCGCGCCGGGAGCCGCCTCGCCGCCCTCGCCGCGCAGCCGCCGCCCCGCCGCGAACAGGCCCGCCGGGACCGGGCCGCCGGGCGGCACGAGGAGCACGTCCTCCAGCACGCGCGCGGCCGGCGGGGCCTCGACGAGGCGGCACGCCCCCCAGAGATCGCGGCAGCGCCGAAGCCTGTGTCCCGTGAAGCCCGTCATGCGCTCCCCATCGCATAGTTTCGGGAATGTCGCGAAGGGGCGAAAAGCCGGCGGGGGGACCCGTTTCCGCTTGCCCCGGCGGCGCGGCTCCTCAAGATGGGCCGGCCCGCCGCGTCGCGAGAGATACCCCTCCCCCCGATGACCGACCCCGTGGTCCACGGCGCCTCCTACAAGGAGGCCATCCTGTTCCTGGTGACGGCCGGCATCGTGGTGCCGTTGTTCCATCGCCTGCGGATCAGCCCGGTCCTCGGCTTCATCGGGGCGGGGGCGCTGCTCGGCCCCTCGGGGCTCGGGCGGCTCACCGGCAGCGCGCCCTGGCTCGCCGAGGTGACGATCGGCAACCGCAGCGAGATCGCGCACCTGGCCGACCTCGGCGTGATCTTCCTGATGTTCATGATCGGCGTGGAACTGTCCTGGGAGCGGCTGCGCATCCTGCGCCGGCTGGTCTTCGGCCTCGGCTCGCTGCAGGTCGCCCTGTCGAGCCTGGTGCTCGGGGCATTGCTGCTGCCGCTCGGCGTGAATCCGACCGCCGCGGGCCTGGTCGGGCTCTCCCTCGCCCTCTCCTCGACCGCCATCGTCCTGCCGGTGCTGGCCGACCAGAAGCGCCTCAACGCCCCGGCGGGCCGGGCGAGCTTCGCGGTGCTGCTGTTCCAGGACCTCGCAGTGGCCCCGGTCCTGTTCGCCATCGCGGTGCTCGGGCGCAAGGACGGGGACGCGATCGGCGGGCTCGCCCTGGCCCTCGGCCAGGCGGCGGTGGCGATCGCGCTCATCGTCGGGGCGGGGCGGCTCGGGCTGCGCCCGCTGTTCCAGCTCGTCGCCCGCACCCGCAGCCCCGAACTCTTCATGGCGGCCTGCCTGCTCGTCATCGTGGCGACGGCGCTCGTCGCGGCGGCGAGCGGGCTCTCGACCACGCTCGGCGCCTTCGTGGCCGGGCTGCTCCTCGCCGAGACCGAGTACCGCCGGGCGATCGAGGCGACCATCGACCCATTCAAGGGCCTGCTGCTCGGCGTGTTCTTCGTCTCGGTGGGCATGAACCTCGATCCGGCCCAGCTCCTCGACGCGCCGGCCGCGATCCTGGGCCTGTCGCTGGCCATGATCCTGATCAAGGGCGGGGTGATCCTGGCCGTCGCGCGGGCGCTGCGCCTGTCGCGGGCGGTGGCGGTCGAGACCGCCCTGCTGCTCGGGGCCGGGGGCGAGTTCGCGTTCGTGCTGATCGGCAGCGCGCTCTCGGCCGACCTCGTGCCCGAGGGTCTCGGGCAGGCGGCGCTCGTCGTCACCACCGTCACCATGGTGATGATCCCGCTCCTGGCGGCGCTCGCCCGCCGCCTCGGCCGCCAGATCGATCGCCGGGCCCTCGCGCAGGTCCCCGCGGAGCCGCCGCCGGAGCGGCAGCAGGGCCGGGTCATCGAGGCGGGCTACGGGCGGGTCGGCAGGCTGGTCGGCGAGATGCTGGCGCGCCACAAGGTGCCCTACCTCGCCCTCGACATGGACGCGGCCCGGGTCGCCGAGCAGCGCCGCCTGGGCAACCCGGTCTATTTCGGCGATTCCGCCAATCCCGAATTGCTGCGCCGCTGCGGCATCGCCGGCGCCCGCGCCCTCGTCGTCACCCTGGACGCGCCGCGCTCGGTGGAGGCGGTGGTGGCGGCGGCCCGGGCCGAGCGCCCCGACCTCACCATCGTGGCGCGCGCCCGCGACGCGCGCCACGCCACCGCCCTCTACGAGCTCGGGGTCGACGACGCGGTGCCGGAGACGATCGAGGCCTCGCTGCAGCTCTCCGAGGCCGTGCTGGTCGATGTCGGAGTGCCGATGGGCCTCGTCATCGCCTCGATCCACGAGCGCCGCGACGAGTTCCGCGCCCTGCTGCGCCGCAGCGAGGCGCCGCCGCCGGAATTCCAGGCCCGGCGCACGGTCGGCAAGGCGCGCTGACGGGCGATGACGCGGTTCAGCCCCGAGCAGGAGGCGGCCCTGCGGGCGGTGTCCGCCTGGCTGAAGGCGGGCGAGCCCCGGGTCTTCCGCCTGTTCGGCTTCGCCGGCACCGGCAAGACCACGCTGGCGCGGCGGGTCGCCGAGGATGTCGAGGGCGGGGTCCTGTTCGCGGCCTACACGGGCAAGGCCGCCTCGGTGATGCGCCAGCGCGGCTGCCACGACGCCGCGACCATCCACAGCCTGATCTACCGCGCCCGCGAGGGCGAGGAGGGCGGCCCGGCCTTCACCCTCAACCGCACCGGCCCGGTGTCGAAGGCGGCCCTCGTGGTCATCGACGAGTGCTCGATGGTCGATGCCGATCTCGGCAACGACCTCCTGTCCTTCGGCAAGCCGGTGCTGGTGCTGGGCGACCCGGCGCAGCTGCCCCCGGTCAAGGGCGGCGGCTTCTTCACGGAGGCCGAGCCCGACGTGATGCTGACCGAGATCCACCGGCAGGCGGCGGACGACCCGATCATCCGGCTGGCCATGGCGGTGCGGGAGGGCGGGCAGCTGGAGACCGGGCGCTACGGGGCGAGCGCGGTGGTGAACCGGCGGGGCATCACCCCGGAGGCGGTGCTCGCCGCCGACCAGGTGCTGGTCGGGCTCAACCGGACCCGGCGGCTCTACAACGGCCGCATCCGCGACCTGATGGGCCAGACCGACCCGATGCCGGCCGTGGGCGAGAAGCTGGTCTGCCTGCGCAACGACCGCACCAAGGGCCTGCTCAACGGCTCGACCTGGACCGTGCAGGCGCTGCGCGCCGCGCCCCGGCCCGACCTCGTGCGGCTCGACGTGGTGCCGGAGGACGACCCCGCCCTGCGCCGCCGGCCGCAGGACATCCGGGTGCTGCGCGCGGTGATCGAGGGCAGCGAGGAGCCGATCCCCGCCATCCTGAAGCGCGAGAGCGACGAGTTCACCTACGGCTACGCGCTCACCGTGCACAAGGCGCAGGGATCGCAATGGGACCGGGTGGTGCTGTTCGACGAATCCTACGCCTTCCGGGAGCATGCCCGGCGCTGGCTCTACACCGGCCTGACCCGGGCCGCCCAGGCGATCACGGTCGTGGTCTGATCGCTCGGAGGCTCGGCCTCGTCGCGGACCGCGCGAGGGCGGCCGGGGACATCCCGCCTCGGCGAGGTGGACGAACGCCTCCCCAACCCCCACCTACGCTTCGGACGAGCCGCACGGGAGAGGTCCTTGGGCAGCGACGAGGCGGGGGCATTGCCCCGCATGCATGCGACGACGATCCTGATGGTCCGCAAGGGCGGGCGCGTCGTCATCGGGGGCGACGGGCAGGTCAGCCTCGGCCAGACCATCGTGAAGGGCAATGCCCGCAAGGTGCGCCGCCTCGCCAAGGGCGCGGTGATCGGCGGCTTCGCGGGCGCGACCGCCGACGCCTTCACGCTGTTCGAGCGGCTGGAGGCCAAGCTGGAGCAGTATCCGGGGCAGCTCACCCGCGCCTGCGTCGAACTCACCAAGGATTGGCGCACCGACCGCTACCTGCGGCGGCTCGAAGCCATGATGCTGGTGGCCGACCGCGAGGTCGGGCTGCTGCTCTCCGGCTCCGGCGACGTGCTGGAGCCCGAGGGCGGCGTGATGGCGATCGGCTCGGGCGGCAATTACGCCCTCGCCGCCGCCCGCGCCCTCGAGGACCAGGACCTCGACGCCGAGGCGATCGTGCGCCGCTCGCTGGCGATCGCGGCCGAGATCTGCGTCTACACCAACGGCAACCTCGTGATCGAGAGCCTGGAGGCGGCCTGAGCCGCACGCCACCCCGTCACGACACGCGACGGCGGCCCCGACCGCCGCATCTCCGGACCCGCCATGACGACCTTCTCCCCCCGCGAAATCGTCTCCGAACTCGACCGCTACATCGTCGGCCAGGCCGACGCGAAGCGCGCGGTCGCGATCGCGCTGCGCAACCGCTGGCGCCGCCAGCAGCTCCACGGCCCCCTGCGCGAGGAGGTGGCGCCCAAGAACATCCTGATGATCGGCCCGACCGGCTGCGGCAAGACCGAGATCTCGCGCCGCCTCGCCCGTCTGGCCAACGCGCCCTTCCTCAAGGTGGAGGCCACCAAGTTCACCGAGGTCGGCTATGTCGGCCGCGACGTCGAGCAGATCGTGCGCGACCTCGTGGAGGTCGGGATCGGCCTCAAGCGCGACGAGAAGCGCCGCTCGGTCCAGGCCAGGGCGGAGGCGGCCGCGGAGGCGCGCATTCTCGACGCGCTCGTCGGGCCGACCGCGGGCCAGGCCACCCGCGACAGCTTCCGGCGCCGCCTGCGCGCGGGCGAACTCGACGACAAGGAGGTCGAGATCGAGCTCGCCAGCGCCGCGCCGAGCGGCCTGCCGATGTTCGAGATCCCGGGCGTGCCCGGCGCCGCCATGGGGGCGATCAACCTCGGCGACATGCTCGGCAAGGCGCTCGGCGGCCAGAAGGGCAAGCCGCGGCGCGTCACCGTGCGGGACGCCCACGCGCCCCTGATGGCCGAGGAATCCGACAAGCTCCTCGACCAGGACGCGATCGTCCAGGAGGCGGTCCGCGAGGTCGAGGACAACGGCATCGTGTTCCTCGACGAGGTCGACAAGATCTGCGCCCGCGAGGGCCGCGGCGGGGCGGACGTCTCCCGCGAGGGGGTCCAGCGCGACCTGCTGCCGCTGATCGAGGGGACGACGGTCGCGACCAAGCACGGGCCGGTCAAGACCGACCACATCCTGTTCATCGCGAGCGGGGCCTTCCACGTCTCGAAACCCTCCGACCTGCTGCCGGAGCTGCAGGGGCGGCTGCCGATCCGGGTGGAGCTCGCGCCGCTCACGGTCGACGATTTCCGGCGCATCCTGACCGAGACCGAGGCGAGCCTGCTCAAGCAGGCGGTGGCGCTGATGGCCACGGAGGGCGTCGCCGTCACCTTCACGGAGGACGCGGTCGACGCCCTCGCCCGGGTGGCCGTGGAGGTGAATTCCTCCGTCGAGAACATCGGCGCGCGCCGGCTGCAGACGGTGCTGGAGCGGGTGCTCGACGAGATCTCGTTCACGGCGCCCGACCGCGCGGGCGAGAGCGTGACGATCGACGCGGCCTATGTGCGGGAGCGGGTCGAGAGCCTCGCCCAGAACGCGGATCTGAGCCGGTTCATCCTGTGAACCGGGATCCGATCACGGCGGATCCCGGATCACGCGCCCGCGCGGCGCCTGAGCGAGGCCCGGATCCGCCGGCCCGAAGGGATCGGGGATGAGGCGGCAGGGGGCGGCCCCGGGCCGCCCCTCAGCGCAGCTTCAGCGTCGCGAGGCCGAGCAGCGCCAGCACCACGGCGATGATCCAGAACCGGATCACCACCTGCGGCTCCTTCCAGCCCTTCTGCTCGAAATGGTGGTGGATCGGCGCCATCCGGAAGACGCGCTTGCCGGTGAGCTTGAAGGAGGCGACCTGGATGATCACCGAGGCGATCTCCAGCACGAACAGGCCGCCCACCACCGCCAGCACGATCTCGTGCTTGGTCGCCACCGCGACGGTGCCCAGCAATCCGCCCAGCGCCAGCGAGCCGGTGTCGCCCATGAAGATCTGGGCCGGCGGCGCGTTGAACCACAGGAAGCCGAGCCCCGCCCCGATCAGCGCCCCGCACACCACCGCGAGTTCGCCCGTGCCCGGGACATAGTTCACCTGCAGGTAGGAGGCGTAGATCACGTTGCCGACCAGGTAGGCGATGATCCCGAAGGTCGCCGCCGCGATCATCACCGGCACGATCGCCAGCCCGTCGAGCCCGTCCGTGATGTTCACGGCATTGCCGGCGCCCACGATCACGAAGCTCGCGAAGAAGATCCAGAACAGGCCGAGGTTGACGATCGCGTCCTTGAAGACCGGGAAGGCGAGCCGGTAGGCGAGCCCCGGCGCCGAGTACTCCGCCACCGCCACGCAGGCCGCCACCGCGATCAGCGCCTCCAGGCCGAGCCGGAACTTGCCCGAGAAGCCCTTGTGGCTCTGCTTCGTCACCTTGAGATAGTCGTCGTAGAAGCCGATCGCCCCGAAGCCGAGCGTCACCACGACGGTGATCCAGACGTAGCTGTTGCGCGGGTTGGCCCACAGGAACACCGCGACCAGGAGCCCGGCCAGGATCATCAGCCCGCCCATGGTCGGCGTGCCGCGCTTGGTCAGCAGGTGGGTCTGGGGCCCGTCCTCGCGGATCGGCTGGCCCTTGCCCTGGCGCAGGCGCAGCAGCGAGATGATCCAGGGCCCGAACCAGAACACGAACAGGCCCGCCGTGAACAGCGCCCCGCCCGTCCGGAAGGTGATGTAGCGAAACACGTTGAACGGCGAGAAGACGCCGCTCAGTTCGGACAGGAGATACAGCATCCCGGGCTCATCCCGATATGGAGGTGAGCGCCGGCGGGGATGACGGCGCCGTTCGGTGGAGGCCGGCCGCGCCGGCGCCCGGAGGCTCGCGCGCGGCGGCTCAGGTCGGTCGCGCGGCGATGGCGTCCGCGCCGCCCCCGTAGCGGGCTTTCAGGGCCTCGACAATCCGGCCCATGCGGGTGCTGTTCGATCCCTTCACCATGACCGCGTCGCCAGGGCGGATCTCGGCCACGACCGCGTCGAGGAGATCGGCGGAACTCGCCGCCGCGACGCCCCGCGTGCCGGCCGGCAGCGCCTCGAACAGCTCCGCCATCAGCGGTCCGGCCACGAAGACGAGGTCGATCCCGTGCTCCGCCACGGCGGCGGCGAGGTCGCGGTGCAGGCGCGCCGCCTCCGCGCCGAGCTCCAGCATGTCGCCGAGCACGGCGATCCGGCGCGCCCGGCCCTGGACCTCGATCCCCGCGAGCGTCGCGAGCGCCGCCCGCACCGAGGCCGGGTTGGCGTTGTAGCTCTCGTCGACGAGCAGCGCCTCGCCGTCGCGCAGGCGCAGCAGCGTGCGCTCGCCGCGCCCGACCGGCGGGCGCAGCTGCGCCAGCGACAGGGCCGCGAGCGCGAGGTCGGCCCCGAGCGCGTGCACGGCCGCCATCACGGCGAGCGAGTTCAGGGCCGTGTGGCGGCCCGGCGTGCCGAGCTGGTAGGTGACCGGGATGCCCATCACCCGCGCGTCCACGATCGAGAGGTCGGGGCGCATCACCACGCGCTCGGCCCGCACATCCGCCCGCGGATGCTCGCCGAAGCTGACGATCCGGCCCGCCCGCGAGGCCAGCGCGTGGTCGCGCAGGCGCTCGAAATGCGGGTTGTCTCGGTTGATCACCGCGACCCCGCCGGGCTCCAGGCCGCAGAAGATCTCGCCCTTGGCGTCCGCGATGCCCGAGAGGGCGCGGAAATGCTCGATGTGGACCGGCTCGACCGTCGTCACGACGGCGACCTCGGGCCGGACCAGGCGGGTGAGCGGGGCGATCTCGCCCGCGTGGTTCATGCCGATCTCGAACACCCCGAAGGCGCTCGCCGCCGGCATGCGCCCGAGCGTCAGGGGCACGCCCCAATGGTTGTTGTAGGAGGCGACCGAGGCGTGGGTGGCGCCCTGCGCCGCCAGGACGTGGCGCAGGGCCTCCTTGGTGCCGGTCTTGCCGACCGAGCCCGTCACCGCGACGATGCGGGCGCGGCTGCGCGCCCGCGCCGCCGCCGCGAGCTTCCGCATGGCGGCGAGCACCGGATCCTCGCCCGCCTCCGGCACCGCGACGAGCGGGCCGGCGCCGGCGAGGTCCGCGGCGCGCGCCTGCGACACCACGGCGGCGCCCGCGCCGCGCGCGAGCGCGTCGCGGACGAAGTCGTGGCCGTCGCGCTGCTCGCCCCGGATGGCGAAGAACAGGTCGCCGACCTTCAGGGTGCGGGTGTCGATCGACAGGCCGGAGAGCGGCGCGTCGGGCGCGCCGTCGAGCGCGCGGCCGCCGGTGGCGGCCAGCACCGCGTCCAGGGTCCAGAGAGGCTCGGTCATGCACGCGTCTCCTCGATCGCGCTCAGCACCGCGTCGCGGTCCGAGAACGGAAGCGTGCGGTCGCCGATGATCTGGCCGGTTTCATGGCCCTTGCCGGCCACGACCAGCACGTCGCCCGGCGCGAGGTCGCGCACGGCGGCGCGGATCGCCTCGGCCCGGTCGCCGATCTCCTCCGCGCCCGGGGCGGCGGCCAGGATCTCGGCCCGGATTGCGGCCGGCTCCTCGCTGCGCGGATTGTCGTCCGTGACGATGACCCGGTCGGCGCCCGCGACCGCGATGCGCCCCATCATCGGGCGCTTGGCCCGGTCGCGGTCGCCGCCGCAGCCCATCACGCAGACGAGGCGCCCGGTCGCGAAGGGCCGCAGGGCCTGGAGCACGCCCGCCAGGGCCTCGGGCTTGTGGGCGTAGTCGACGACGCAGAGCGCCCCGCGATGGGTCGCCACCCGCTCGAGCCGCCCCGGCACGCCCGCGAGGTGGCCGAGCGCCCCGATCACCGCCTCCAGCCGGCCGCGCCCGGCCGGGGTGGCAAGGACGAGGGCCGCCGCCACCAGGGCGTTCTCGACCTGGTAGGAGCCGACCAGGGGCAGGTCCACCGTGAGCGCGCGCCCCTGCGCCGCGAGGGTGAGGCGCTGCGCGAAGCCCCGGGTCTCGACCGCGTCGAGGCGCAGGGTCTCGCCCGCGCGGCCCGTGGTGACGAGGGGCAGGGAGCGGGCGCGGATCGCCGCCACCGCGCGGTCCGCCATCGGCCCGTCCGCGTTGACGATCGCGGTCGCGCCCTCGGGCAGCAGGTCCTCGAACAGGCGCAGCTTGGCGGCGAGGTAGGCCTCGACCGTGCGATGGTAGTCGAGGTGGTCGTGGCCGAGATTGGTGAAGGCGGCGGCGGTCAGGCGCACGCCGTCGAGGCGGCGCTGCTCGATCCCGTGGGAGGAGGCCTCCATGGCGAGGTCGGTGATGCCGTCGCGGGCGAGCCGGTCGAGGGTCTCGTGCAGGGTGACCGGGTCGGGGGTCGTGAGCGCCCCGTAGGCGGCGCCCTCTCCGGTCACCACGCCGAGGGTGCCGAGGCTCGCCGAGCGGCGGCCGAGCCGCGCGAGGATCTGCCGGACGAAATCCGCGACCGAACTCTTGCCGCTGGTGCCGGTCACCGCGACGACCGTGGCGGGCTGGCCCGGATGCAGGCGCGCGGCCGCGAGCGCCAGGGCGCGGCGGGCATCGGGCACGGAGAGGTAGGCCACCGCCTGCGGCAGGTCGGCCGGCCGGGGCCCCTCCGCCACCATGGCGACGGCGCCGGCGGCCGCGGCCTGGGCGGCGAAGAGGCGCCCGTCCGCCCGGGTGCCCGGCACCGCCACGAAGACCGCGCCGGGCCCGACGCGCCGGCTGTCGGCCGTGAGGGCGGCGACCGGCAGCGCGGACGCGGCGCCCGCGGCCTCGGGGAAGAGCGCGCCGAGGGTCGTGGTCCCGCTCATCGCGCGCCGACCTGGTTGGCGTGGTAGGCGCCGAGCTTCACCATCAGCGGGAAGGGATTGGTCGGACCCTCGAATTTCGGCGGAAGCCCCAGGATCGGCGCCACGCGGGACAGGATCCGGCCCGTCACCACGCCGGAATTCCACGCCGCCGTGGCGTAGCCGCCCGATTCCGCCGCCACCGCCTGCGGCTCGTCCATGACCGTGACGAACAGGTACTTGGGCTTGTCCATCGGGGCGGCCGCCATGAAGGTGGTGAACAGCCGGTTCTTCACGTAATGGCCGCGGATCACCTTCTCGGCGGTGCCGGTCTTGCCGCCGACAAAGTAGTAGGGGTTGTCCGCCTTCTTGGCCGAGCCCTCGGTGGCGTTGAGGCGCATGATGAAGCGCATGGCCTCGCTGGTCTGCGGCGTCAAGACCTGGACGGCCTTCTCGCGGGCGGCGGCCTCGTCGCGGCGCAGGAAGGTCGGGGTGATCAGGAAGCCGCCGTTGGTGATCGCCGCGACCGCGGCGGCGGCCTGGAGCGGCGCCACCGCCAAGCCGTGGCCGAACGCGATGGTGATCGTGTTGATCTCGGTCCAGCGCGGCGGGACGATCGGCTCGGCGCTTTCCGGCAATTCCGTGCGCATGCGGTCGAGCAGGCCCATCTTCTTCAGGAAGGCCTTGTGGCCGGGCACGCCGACGCCGAGCGCCATCTTGGCCGAACCGATGTTGGAGGAGTGGGTGAACACCTCCGGCATGGTGATGACGCGGTTGGTGCCGTGGTACTCGTGGATCTTCTGGCGCCCCCAGGACAGCACGCCGCCGCGGGTGTCGAAGGTCGAGTTCACGGTGAACTTGCCGGATTCGAGCGCCATGGCGAGCGTCATGGCCTTGAAGGTCGAGCCCATCTCGTAGACGCCGACGTTCATCCGGTTGATGCGGTCGGGGTTGAGCGCGTCGGCGGGCTCGTTCGGGTCGAAATCGGGCAGGGAGGCCAGGGCCAGAACCTCGCCGGTATTCACGTCGAGGATCATCGCGGCCGCCGCCTTGGCCCGGTAATGCTCCATGCCCCAGGCCAGTTCGTCGCGCACGGCGTGCTGCGCGCGCAGGTCGATCGAGAGCTGGACCGGGGCGAGGTCGGCCGACTTCTCGATGAAGCCGAGGTTGTTGAGGTCCTTCAGGCCCGTCTTGTCGATGTACTTCTCCATCCCGGCGATGCCGACGTTGTCGAGGTTGGCGAAGCCGAGGACGTGGGCGGCCGCGACGCCGTTCGGGTAGACGCGCTTGTGGTCGGGCAGGAAGCCGATCCCCGGGATGCCGAGGCGGTGCACCTCCGCCTGCTGCTTGGGCGTCAGCTCGCGCTTGATCCAGACGAAGCCCGCGCCCTTGCGCTTGGGGGTGAGCTTGGCGCGCAGCTCCGCGGCGTTCAGGTCGGGCAGGACGGCGGTGAGCAGTTCGACCGCCTCGTCCTTGTCGACGATGTTGCCGGGCTCCGCGAAGGCCGACACCGTGCGGATGTCGGTGGCCAGGATCTCGCCGTTGCGGTCGACGATGTCGGGCCGGATCGCGGTCGCGGCGGCCGCGGCGACGCGCTGGGCTTGGCTCGACGGCTCCTCGGGGATCGCCGCCGTGAGGACGAGGCGCCCGATGATCACCGCGAAGACCCCGCCGAAGACGACGCCGACGAGGTTGACGCGCGCGCCGCTGCGCTCGACGGCGAAGCGGAACATCGCGCGCAGGATGGCGAGGAGGCGGGAGGGCCGCGGCGGGGCGGCCTCCGGGGCGGCCTCCGGGGCGGGATCGGGAGAGGCGTCGGACACGGGAGAACCTACCTCGTCGCCGTCGGGGTGCGGGTGGACGTGCGGGGGGGCGTGGCGGAGGGAGAGGCGCCGGGCGGCTTGGTGCCGGGAGAATGGGCGGCGGTCGAGCCGGTGGTCCGCGGCTCGTCCCCGCCCCGGCCCGCGCCCGGGCGCTCCCTCGAGGTGGGCGTCGCGGTCGCGAGCAGGCCGAGGGATTCGAGCTTGCGGGCGATCTCGTCGCCGCGATCGGCCCGGGCCGGCAGGTCGGCGAGGCGCCCGAGATGCTCGGTGCCGATCGGTTCGAGCCGGAGGTACTTGTCGACCGCGGCCTGGAGGCGGTCGGGCCGGGTGAGGAGCTGCCACTCGGCCCGCAGCACGGCCGTGGCCTCGCGCTCGCGGCGCAGGCGGCTCTTCAGCTTGGCGACCTGCTCGGCCTGATAGAGGGTCTCGTACTTGATCGAGTAGGCGTAGATAGCCGAGGTGATCAGCCCCGCGATGGCGAGGAGGTGGAGGAGACGGATCACCGGCGGCCTCCCCGCTCGCGGGGCGGCAGGGCGGCGAGGGCCGCGAGCGCCGCCAGGGGCTCGGGCGCCGGGGCGTCGGTGCGCTCGCCCGCGCGCAGCTTGGCCGAGCGCGCCCGCGGATTGGCGGCGGCCTCGGCCTCGCTCGGGCCGACCGGGCCCTTGGTCACCAGGGTGAAGCTGCGCGGGACGGGCCGCTCGGCCATCGGCAGGTGGCGGGAGGCCGAGACCGCCCGGCCGCTGCGCGCCGAGAAGAACTGCTTGACGATGCGATCCTCCAGCGAGTGGAAGGTGACGACGGCGAGCCGCCCGCCGGGGCGGAGGATCCGCTCGGCCGCGTGCAGCGCCCGGTTGAGCTCGCCGAGCTCGTCGTTCACCGCGATGCGCAGGGCCTGGAAGGTGCGGGTCGCCGGATGGATCCCGCTGCCGGGCTCCGCCCGCACCACGCCAGCGACGATCTCGGCGAGCGCCCCGGTCGTGGCGATGGGCGCGCGGCGGCGCGCCTCCAGGATGGCGCGGGCCACGGCCCGCGACCGCCGCTCCTCGCCGAAATGGTAGATGATGTCGGCGAGTTCCGCCTCCGGCGCCCCGTTGACGAGGTCGGCGGCGCTGGTCCCCGCCCCCTCCATGCGCATGTCGAGGGGGCCGTCGGCCCGGAAGGAGAAGCCGCGCTCGGCGCGGTCGAGCTGCATGGAGGACACGCCGATGTCGAGCACGACGCCGTCCACGGCCTCGACGCCCTCCCGGCGCACGATGGCGTCGAGGTCGCCGAAGCGGCCCTGGACCAGGCGCAGGCGCCCGCCCGCCGCCGCCGCGAGCTCCTGCCCGGCCGCGACGGCGGTCGGGTCGCGGTCGATGGCGATGACCCGCAGGTCCGGGTCGGCGGCGAGGAGCGCGCGGCTGTAGCCGCCCGCCCCGAAGGTGCCGTCCACGACGACGCCCGGCCCCTCGCCGAGGCGCAGCACGCCGCGCACCTCCGCGAGCAGCACGGGGATGTGGGGCGCCCCGCTCATCGGGCCGCTCCGCCGGCTTCCGGCCGGCCGCGGCGCCGCCTCGCGGCGGCGGACTCGCTCGCCTGACGGTCCATGATGCTCCGCAATCTGCGAGGGCCGCGCACCCGGCCGGATCCGGCGCCGCACGACCGCCCGCGCCCCGCCCGAGAACGCGCCGGCCCGCTGGCCGCCGGGGACTCGCCCGTGCGCCGGTTTGGGTTGCGCCGTCAATGAGTTGGGCTGGGCTATCATGGGCCTCCGGGAGCGTCAACGCGGCCCTGCGGGGGAGGCCGCCTCGACGGAGCCCGATCAGACGGCAGCAACGTTAATGAAGGCTTGCGGAAATCGCCTCCCACCCGGGGAACGTGCAGCCCGCCCTCGCCTTCGGGTGAGCGGAATGGGGATCAGCCGGCCTGTAAGCCGGGTTCTGTAGGGCCCGGCGGACCCTCGCGGGTCCCCCGGACGTGGCGGCCATTCCTCTGGGACGGCCGTTGCCGGCCGCCTCGAGCAACCAACCCGGGCGACGGGCCTGGGGAGAGGCCTGGGCGGGCCGTCGGCCCGCCCGTGTCGCCCCTATTCGGTCTTGCTCCCGGTGGGGTTTGCCGTGCCGTCCGCGTTGCCGCGTCCGCGGTGCGCTCTTACCGCACCCTTTCACCCTGACCGGCGCGGGCCTCGCGGCCCGCCCGGCGGTCTCCTCTCTGTGGCACTGTCCCTGGGGTCGCCCCCGCCGGATGTTATCCGGCACCGTCTCTCCATGGAGCCCGGACTTTCCTCCCTGCCCGAGGGCAGAGCGGCCGCCCGGCCGGCTGATCGGCGCGATGTGCGACGGGAGGCGCCCCGCGTCAAGGCGCGGCGCGGGTTGCCGGGTCCGGAGGCCGCTCCTACCTGCCCGGGCAAGGCCGCGCCCGACGCGGCCGACGAGACCAGGAGGCAGTCCATGAGCGAGACCGTCGAGGCCGGCTGGACGCTGGAGACCGTGCAGCAATTGCGGGCGATGGCGCGCGAGGGCGTCGCGCCCGCGGTGATGAGCCTGAAGCTCAAGCGCTCGGTCACGCAGATCCACGCCAAGCTCGCCGAACTCGGTATCACGCCGTCCGCCAAGAGCAGAGACTGAGCTGAGACTTGCGGCGGGCGCGGCCGGGATCCGCCGGGGCGCCCGCTCTCCTACGGGATCAGGGCGAAGAACAGGAAGGAGGCGAAGACCACGAGGTGCACGATCCCCTGCAGCACGGTCGTGCGCCCGGTGCCGAGCGTGATCACCGCCACGAGCAGCGTGAGCGCGAGCAGCACCTGATCCTTCGGGGGCAGGCCCAGCACCAGGGGCCGCCCGATCAGGACCGAGACCAGGGCCACGGCCGGGATCGTCAGCCCGATCGTCGCCAGGGCCGAGCCGAGGGCGAGGTTCATGCTGGTCTGGAGCCGGTTCGCCCGGGCGGCGCGCAGGGCCGCCAGCCCCTCCGGCATCAGCACGAGCGCGGCGATCACGATGCCGGAGACGGATTTCGGCACGTCGGCCACGTCGATCGCCCGTTCCAGGGTCGGGGTGAGCGCCTTGGCGAGGCCGACGACCGCCACCAGGCAGGCGAGGAGGAGCCCGAAGCTCGCCAGCGCGACGCGGGCGGGCGGCGGGCCGGCATGCTCCTCCTCGGTGCCCCCCTCGGGCAGGAAGTAGTCCCGGTGGCGCACCGTCTGCACGAACACGAAGGCGCCGTAGAGGGTGAGCGAGGCCGCCCCCGCGAAGAGGAGCTGGGGCACGGTGAAGGCCGGCCCGGGAGTGCTCACGAAGTTCGGCAGGACGAGGGTGAGCGTGACCAGCGCCGCCAGCACCGCCAGGGCCGCGAGCGCTCCCTGCAGGGCGAAGCCCTGCTCGTGGTGGCGCACCCCGCCGGCGAGGAGGCAGAGCCCGACGAGCCCGTTGCAGATGATCATCACGGCGGAGAAGACCGTGTCGCGGGCGAGCGCCGCCTTCTCGGGCCCGCCCGCCACCATCACCGAGACGATCAGCGCGACCTCGATCACCGTGACCGAGAGCGCGAGCACCAGCGTGCCGAAGGGCTCGCCCACCCGGTGGGCCACCACCTCGGCGTGGAAGACGGCCGCGAACACGGTGGCGACGAGCCCGGCCGCCGCGGCCGCGAGGAGCAGCGCGGGCGGCTCCGTCAGGATGGCGGCGGCCAGCAGGAGCCACGCCACCAGCGGCGAGGCCCATGCCCAGACCGGCATCCCGCCCGCGGGAACCTGCATCGTCCCGGCCCTCCTCCCGGCGCCCGCCGCTACCAAGTGCCGGTGTTCGGCATCGACGCCCAGGGCTCCCGCGGCGGCTTCGCCCCGCCCTTCTGCAGGATCTCGATCGAGATGCCGTCGGGCGAGCGCACGAAGGCCATGTGGCCGTCGCGCGGCGGGCGGTTGATGGTCACGCCGGCGGCCTGCAGCTTGGCGCAGGTCTCGTAGATGTCGTCCACCTGATAGGCGAGGTGGCCGAAATTGCGCCCGCCCGTGTAGTCCTCCGGGTCCCAGTTGTAGGTGAGTTCGAGGAGCGGCGACCGCGACTCCCGGGCGCGGGCGACGTCGCCCGGGGCGGCCAGGAAGACCAGGGTGAAGCGGCCCTTCTCGTTCTCGACCCGGCGCACCTCCTCCAGGCCGAACTTGCCGCAATAGAAGTCGAGGGCGCGGTCGAGGTCGGCGACCCGGACCATCGTGTGCAGGTATTCCATCGTCGGGGCTCCTCGGGGACCGCGGCCATATGTGGGTCCGGGCGCCGTCGGGTCAACGCGGGGCGCCCCGCCGCCGCGTTGCGCGGGCCCGGATGCGGGCTACAAGAGGGGACGCCCGCCGCCCGTCAGGAGCCCGCCCGCCCCATGCGCACCGAGTCCCCGCCGATCGTCCGCCTCGCCGATTACCGGCCGAGCGACTACCTGATCGACCGGGTCGATCTCAACGTGCGGCTGCACCCGACCGAGACCCGGATCTCCGCCACCCTGGCGCTGCGGCCCAACCCGCGCGGCGAGGCCGGTGCGCCGCTCCACCTCGACGGCGACGACCTCGCGCTGCTGGCGGTCGCCCTCGACGGCCAGCCGACCGCGCCGGGGGCGATCGAACTCGGCCCCCTGGGCCTCACCCTGCACCGGCCGCCGCAGCGCCCCTTCGTGCTCAGCCTCGAGACGCAGGTGAACCCGAGCGCCAACACCAAGCTGATGGGGCTCTACCGCTCGAACGGCGTCTACTGCACCCAGTGCGAGGCGGACGGGTTCCGGCGCATCACCTACTTCCTCGACCGGCCGGACGTGCTCGCGGTCTACACCACCCGGATCGAGGCCGACCGGGACGAGGCGCCGGTGCTCCTCGGCAACGGCAACCCGGTCGAGGCGGGCGAGGCCGGGCCGGGGCGCCACTACGCCGTCTGGCACGATCCCCACCCGAAGCCCGCCTACCTGTTCGCCCTGGTCGGCGGCCGGCTCGGCCGCATCGCCACCCGCTTCACCACCATGGAGGGCCGCGACGTCGCGGTCGCGGTCTACGTCGAGCCGGGCAAGGAGGCGCGCGCGCCCTACGCCCTCGACGCCGTCACCCGCGCCATGGCCTGGGACGAGCGGCGCTTCGGCCGCGCCTACGACCTCGACGTCTTCAACGTCGTCGCGGTCTCCGACTTCAACATGGGCGCGATGGAGAACAAGGGCCTCAACATCTTCAACGACAAGTACGTGCTGGCCAGCCCCGACACCGCCACCGACACGGACTACGCCAACATCGAGGCGATCATCGCCCACGAGTATTTCCACAACTGGTCGGGCAACCGGGTGACCTGCCGCGACTGGTTCCAGCTCTGCCTCAAGGAGGGCCTGACGGTCTTCCGCGACCAGGAATTCTCCTCCGACGAGCGCTCGCGCCCGGTCCACCGCATCGCCGAGGTGCGCACCCTGCGCGCGCGCCAGTTCCCGGAGGATGCGGGGCCGCTCGCCCATCCGGTCCGGCCCCAGGCCTACCGGGAGATCAACAACTTCTACACGGCGACGGTCTACGAGAAGGGCGCCGAGATCGTCAGGATGCTGGGCACCCTGCTCGGCCCGGCGGCGTTCCGGGCCGGCATGGACCTGTTCTTCGCGCGCTGCGACGGCACCGCCGCCACCGTGGAGGATTTCCTGGCCGCCTTCGCGCAGGTGAGCGGGCGCGACCTCGCCGCCTTCTCGCGCTGGTACGCGCAGGCCGGCACCCCGACCGTGTCGGTGGCCGGGCGCTACGACCCGGCCCAGCGCAGCTACACCCTCGACTTCCACCAGAGCCTGCCGGCCGTCGCCACGGAGGCGGCCGGCGGCGGCCCGCCCCAGCCCCTGGTGATCCCGGTCGCCCTCGGCCTCGTCGGCCGCGGCGGCGGCGCCCTCGAGGCCCGCTCGGACCGGGTGCGGGACGGCGTCTTCGTGCTGGAGGGCGAGAGCGACCGCCTCGTCTTCACGGAGGTGGCGGCCGAGCCGGTGCCCTCCCTGTTCCGGGGCTTCTCGGCCCCCGTGAAGGTCGCCCATTCCCTCGACACGGCCCAGCGCCTGACCCTGCTCGCCCACGACAGCGACCCGTTCAACCGCTGGCAGGCGGCCCAGAACCTCGCCCTCGACCTGGTCACCGCGCGGGCGCGGCTCGGTGCCCCGATCGAGGCCGATGCGGGCCCGGAGGCGGCCGCCCTCGCGGAGGCGCTCGGCGCCTTCCTGGACGGGGAGGCCCTGCGGGACCCGGCCTTCGCGGCCCTGGTCCTGGCGATCCCGGGCGACCAGGAGGCCGCGCAGGAGATCAGCACCAACGTCGACCCGGACGCGATCCACCGCGCCCGCTGGACCCTGCGGGCCCATCTCGGCCGCGCCCTGCTGCCGCGGCTCGTCGCCCTGCGCGACGCGCTCGCGGCCCCGCCCGGCAGCCCGTTCAGCCCCGACGCCGCGAGCGCCGGGCGCCGGTCCCTGCGCAACGCCGCCCTGGACCTGATCGCGGCGGCCGATCCCGCCCGCGGGACGGCGCTCGCCGAGGCGCAGCTGCGCGAGGCCGACAACATGACCGACCGCCTCGCCGCCCTGGCGGTGCTGACGCTCCTGCCCGGCGAGGCGCGCGAGCGCGCCCTCGCGGCGTTCGGGGAGACCTACCGGGGCGAGCCCCTCGTCCTCGACAAGTGGTTCGCCCTCCAGGCGATGATCCCCGAGGCCGGCACCGTGGCGCGGGTGCGGGCGCTGATGCGCCACGAGGGCTTCTCGGCCTCGAACCCGAACCGGGTGCGGGCGCTGGTCGGCAGCTTCAGCCTCAACAACCCGACCCAGTTCCACCGGGCGGACGGTGCCGGCTACGAACTCCTCGCCGAGACGGTGCTCGACGTCGACTCGCGCAACCCCCAGGTCGCGGCACGTTTGCTCACGGCCTTCAACACGTGGCGGATGATGGAGCCGACCCGGCGCGCCCGCGCGGAGGCGCAGCTGCGCGCCATCGCGGCCGCCCCCGGCCTGTCTCCCGACGCGGGCGACATCGCCAGCCGCTCCCTGGCGCCGGCCCGGCACCACATAAACACCTGATAGAGAGACGCAATTTCGATTCGAAGCCATCCCGCGGCGCGACCCCTTAACAAAAGTCTAACGCCCGCCCTGCCCCTGGGATCAGCTGGACAAATCAGCTGTGGAAATGTCACATGAGGCGGTGATTCGGGGGCGGGGCGTGTCGCCGAGTCGCTTCACCGAAGCGTGCGGGGGAAGAGAGTATGCTGGAGGCGGATCCCGCCCCACTCACTGCTCGTGCGGCCACGATCCTCGGCATCGCGCGGGCCCTCACCCCGGCGCACCAGCGCCTGGCTCGCGCCGAATCCTGGCTGCGCGTGGCGATCCCGGCGGTGATCGGCCTGTTCCTGGTCTGCCTGTTCGCGATCACGGCGACCCAGCTGATGTCCCAGCGCCGCGACGCCGTCGCGGAGGCCGGCCGGGAGATCGACCTCCTGGCCCGGCTCGCCGCCGCGACCCTGGCGCAGGGCGGCGGCCTCGACGGGGCGGTGCCCGCGGGCGCGCTCATCCCCGGCCGCGAGATCCACCTGATCGGACCCGACGAGGTGATCACGGCCTCCCTTCCGGTGCCGCTCCCGCCGGGGCGCAGCCTCGGGGAACATCTCGGCGAGGCGCAGCCGCTCCTCATCCTGGGGGAGCGGGCGGGCCTCATGACCGTCGGCCTCCGCGGCGCCCCGGCCCTCGCCACCCTGCGGGCGCTGCCGGGGGGCCAGCAGCGGGTCGCGGTGGTGCAATCCCTCGACACCGTGACGGCGGCCTGGCAGGGCCGGGCCCGCACCGAGGCGATGGTGATCGGCACCGCCACCCTGGTGATCGTCTGCATCGGCCTCGCCTACACCCTGCAGGCCGACCGGGCGCGGGCGGTGGACCGGGTCTGCGAGCAGGTCCGCCAGCGCCTCGACACGGCGCTCTGCCGCGGGCGCTGCGGCCTGTGGGACTGGGACATCGCCCGCGGGCGGATCTACTGGTCGGACTCGATGTACCAGCTCCTCGGCTACACCCGGGAGCACGAGTTCCTGTCCTTCGGCGACGTGAACGCCCTCGTCCACCCGGACGACACCGACCTCTACGGCCTCGCGAGCCAGCTCGCCGCCCAGGACGCCACCGTCGACCACGAGTTCCGGATCCGCAGCGCCGCGGGCGAGTGGATCTGGCTCAAGGCCCGCGCCGAGATCGTGCGCGACCAGGAGGATGGCGGGCGCCACCTGGTCGGGATCGCCATCGACATCTCCGAGCAGCGCCGCCTCGCGGAATCGACCGCGACCGCCGACATGCGCCTGCGCGACGCCGTCGAGGCGGTCTCGGAGGCCTTCGTGCTCTGGGACGCGCAGAACCGCCTCGTCCTGTGCAACTCGAAATTCCGCCGCCTGCACGCCCTCACGCCGGAGGACGCGCAGCCGGGCCGCCGCTACGACACCATCATGGGCCGGGCGGCCGTGCCGCCGGTGCGCCGCGAGATCCAGGCCGGCGAATTCGCCGAGACCGGCGCGCGCACCTTCGAGGCCGAGCTCGCCGACGGGCGATGGCTCCAGATCAGCGAGCGCCGCACCAAGGACGGCGGCTACGTCTCGGTCGGCACCGACATCACCGCCCTCAAGCGCCACCAGGAGCGCCTCGTCGAATCCGAGCGCCAGCTGATCGCCACGATCGCCGACCTCAAGCGCTCCCGCCGCACCCTCGAACTTCAGACCCAGCAGCTCGCCGACCTCGCCGAGCGCTACCTCGACCAGAAGGCCCAGGCCGAGAGCGCCAACCGCTCCAAGTCCGAGTTCCTGGCCAACATGAGCCACGAGCTGCGCACCCCCCTCAACGCGATCCTGGGCTTCGCCGAGGTGATGCAGGACGAGGTCTTCGGGCATCTCGGCTGCGAGAAGTACCGCGAATATTGCCGCGACATCCGTTCCAGCGGCCAGTACCTGCTCTCGGTGATCGACGACATCCTGGACATGTCGCGCATCGAGGCGCGCCGCGTGACCCTCGCCAAGCAACCCCTGCCGGTGGCGGAGGTGCTGGAGCGGGTGCTCAAGGTCGTCGCCGAGGCGGCGCGGGCCAAGGGCCTCACCCTCAGCGTCGAGATGAACGCGGACGCGGTGGTGCTGGCGGATGCCCGCGCCCTGCACCAGATCCTGCTCAACCTGCTCCAGAACGCCGTGAAGTTCACGCCCGACGCGGGCCGCGTCGCGGTGCGCACGCGGCGGGCCCTCGATGCCGTCCACATCTACGTGGAGGATAGCGGCATCGGCATCCCGCGCACGGTGCTGCCGAAGCTCGGCGCGCCCTTCGAGCAGGTCGAGAGCAACCTCTCGCGCAGCTTCAAGGGCTCGGGCCTCGGCCTCGCGATCGCCCGCTCCCTGACCGAGCTGCATGGCGGGCGCCTGCGCATCCGCTCGGAGGTCGGCTCGGGCACCATCGTGCTGGTGCGGCTGCCCCAGCCGCCGGGCGACGCGCCCTTCGCGCGCGAGGGCGCGGTGGCAGCGCTGCCGGCTCCGGTGGCCTGATCCGGGATCCGGTCGATCCAAGCGGCTCCCGGATCATCCGCTGTCCGGACGATCGCTTCCGGAACGCGCATGACGAGCCCGCGCGGCGCGCGAGCGAAGCCCCAATCCGTCATCCCGAAGGGATCGAGCGGATCGGGGATGAGGGGCCGACCCTCCGTGGCCGTGCGGGACGGGGGCTTCGCTCGACCTCGGCTCCCGAGGTCGCGGACCGGTCCCGGCTCGGCGGCGAGGGACGGACCATCGACGGGGAGGGCCGCGGCCCTCCCCCGCGCCCGTCACGCCAGCAGGCGCTCGAACCACGCCCTGACCTCGGCGCGCGTCTCCGCCAGCCGGGCCAGCAGCGCCGCCTCGTCGGGCAGGCCCGCGGCGGCGGCGAGGCGGGCGCGGGTAGCGGGGGCGGCGCCCTTCTCGAAGGAGCCCTCCACCATCAGGCGCTGCCAGTGATGCACGTCGTCGAGGAGCCGGTAGGCCTCGCGGAGCGCGTCGGCGGCCTCGTCCGGCAGCAGGCCGCGCGCCCGCGCCGCGGCGAACAGGGACGGGGCGTCGCGCCCGATCAGGTCCGGATGCGCGGCGGCGTGGGTGAGGACCAGGGCCTGGGCCAGGAAATCGAGGTCGAGGAGGCCCCCCGGGGAGAGTTTGAGGTCGTGGGGACCGCCGTCGCCCTTCTCGCGGGCGATGAGCGCGCGCATGTCGCGCACCTCCCGGGCGACGAGGGCGGCGTCGCGGGGACTCTCCAGGATCGCCGCGACGGCCGCCTCGATCTCGGCGCCGAGGTCCGGATCGCCCGCGAGCACCCGCGCGCGGGTCAGCGCCATCTGCTCCCAGAGTCCCGCCTCCTCGTGCTGGTAGGGCACGAAGCGCGGCCATTGCCCGGCGACCGGGCCCTGGCTCCCGCCCGGCCGCAGGCGCAGGTCGACCTCGTAGAGGTGCCCGCGCCGGGTCGGGACGGTGAGCGCCGCGACGAGGCGCTGCGCCAGGCGGTTGTGGTAGACGGCGGCGTCGAGGGGGCGCCGCCCGTCGCTGTCGCGGTGGCGCGGGTCGAAATCGTACAGGACGACGAGGTCGAGGTCGGAATCGGCGGTGAGCTGGCGGGAGCCGAGGCGGCCGAGCCCGAGCACCGCGACCCGGGCGCCCGGCACCTGCCCGTGCTCGGCGGCGAAGACCGCCCGCACGGCGGCGAGCGCCTCGGCGACGATCGCCCGCGCGATGGCCGCGTAGGCCCGCCCGGCCCCGGCCGGCGGCAGGATGCCCGAGAGCATGCGGGCGCCCGCGACGAAGCGCATCTGGCGGGCGGCGTCGCGGCTGCGGTCGAGGAAATCCTCGAAGGCCTGCGGCGCCCCGATCAGGCGGCGGATCTGCTGGGCGATCGCCTCCTCGTCGGTGACCGGGTCGACGAAGGCCGGGTCGATCACCGCGTCGAGGACGTGCGGGCTGTAGGCCACCGTCTCGGCGAGGCGCGGGGCGGTGCCGAGGAGATCGGCGAAGAGCAGGCGCAGCCGCTCGTGCGAGCGCAGGATGGTGAGGAGTTCGACCGCCGCCGGCATGCGCCCGAAGGCGTGGTCGAGGGCGGCGAGCGCCCCGTCCGGATCGGCCGTCCCGGCGAGGGCCTGGAGCAGGGCGGGGACGAGTTCGGTCACGACCTCGCGGGCGCGGGGGCTCGTCACGGCCGGGCGCCGGCCGTGGTGCCAGCCCCGCACCGTCTCGATCGCCCGCTCGGGGTGGCGGAAGCCGAGGTCGCGCAGGGTGGCGAGCGTCGCGGGGTCGTCCTCCGCCCCCGTGAAGACGAGGTCGCCGAGATCGACCGAGAGGTCCGGCCCGGCCTCGAACAGGAGCGCGTAATGGGCCTGGACCCGGGTCGCCTCGGCGACGAGCGCCGCCCCGAGCGCCTCGGCGTCGCGGTAGCCGCAGAACCGGGCGAAGCGCGCGAGCCGGCCCGGCTCCTCGGGCAGGCGCTGCGTCTGCTCGTCGGCGACCATCTGCAGCCGGTGCTCGAGCGTGCGCAGGAACCGGTAGGCGCGCGCGAGCTCGTCGCGGGCCTCGGCGGTGATCCAGCCCTCCGCGTGAAGGGCGGGCAGCATGTCGAGGGTGCGCTGGCCGCGCAGCGACGGGCGGCGCCCGCCGAAGACGAGCTGCTGGGTCTGGACGAAGAACTCGACCTCGCGGATGCCGCCGCGGCCGAGCTTGATGTCGTGTCCCGCCACCGCGATGGCGCCGTGGCCGCGCACGGCGTGGATCTGCCGCTTCATCGCGTGGACGTCGGCGATCGCCGCGAAGTCGAAGTACTTGCGCCAGACGAAGGGGCGCAGCTCGGCGAGGAACTCCTCGGCGAGCGGCAGGTCGCCCGCCACCGGCCGCGCCTTGATGAAGGCGGCCCGCTCCCAGTTCTGGCCGACCGTCTCGTAGTAGGTGAAGGCGGAGTCGAGGGAGAGCGCGGTCGGCGTCGCGCCGGGATCGGGCCTGAGGCGGTAATCGACCCGGTGCACGTAGCCGTCCGCGTCGCGCTCCTGCAGCAGCTTGGCCAGGGTCTGGGCGAGGCGGCTGAAGAAGGGCGTGGCCTCGACGCCCTCGCGCAGGGGCGCCCGCGCGGGATCGAAGAACACGATCAGGTCGATGTCGCTCGAATAGTTGAGCTCGCCCGCCCCGAGCTTCCCCATGCCGAGGACGATGACGCCGCTGTCCTCCTGGGGCGCGGCCGGGTCCCTCGGCCGGAAGCGCCCGCCGGCGGCGGCCTCGTGCAGGGCGGCGTCGAGGGCGGCCTTCACGGAGGCGTCGGCGAAGTCCGACAGCGCCGCCGTGACCGCCTCCAGCGACCAGACCCCGCCGATATCGGCGAGCGCCACGAGCAGCGCGTGCTCGGCGCGGTTGCGGCGCAGGCAGCGGGCCACCTCGGCGCGGGGCGTGCCGGCGGCACCAGCGCCCCACTGCGCCGCGACGAGATCGGCGTGGGCGGCCTCCGGCCCCTGACCGAGCAGGCGGGCGAAGCGCGCGGGCTCGCGGGCGACGAGACCCCACAGGAAGGGGGAGTGATCGGCGAGCCCGAGCGCGAGGGCGCGCACCGGCCCGTCGAGGCGCAGGGCCGCCGCGAGGGCGGCGTGGTCCGGGCAGCCGTCGAGGGCGGCGAGGAGGTCGGCGAGGCGGTCGCGGGCCCGGTCGGGCTCGGACAGGAGCGGGGCGGACCGGATCCGGTCGACGAGCGGGGCTGACATGGCGCGACCTCCCGTCGGGGCCGTGTCGCCCCTCGGGAGCGGTGGTGGCACGATCCCGCGCGGGCGACAACCGGCTGCGGCGCGGGCCGCCCCGGCAGCGCCACCGGTCATGAGAAATGACCGCTGATCTCAGAAGTCGAGGGGCGCCGCGTCGATCACCTCCTTCATCACGAAGAAGGTGCGGGTCTGGCGGACGCCCGGGAGCGCGATCAACTGCTCGCCGTGCAGGCGGTTGAAATCGGCCATGTCGCCGACCCGGATCTTCAGCACGTAGTCGAAATCCCCCGCCACGAGGTGGCAGTCGAGCACGAAGCCGAGGGAGACCACGGCCCGCTCGAAGGTGGCGAAGCTCTCGGGCGTCGAGCGGTCGAGGACCACCCCGACCAGGACCAGCGCGCCCCGCCCCACCGCCCGGGGCGCCACCAGGGCGCGCACGCCGGTGATCAGGCCCTCGCGCAGGAGCCGCTGCATCCGACGGTGGCAGGTGGCGGGGCTGAGATTCACCCTCTGGGCGAGTTCCGCATTCGTCAGCCGCCCGTCCTCCTGCAGGAGGCGCAGCATGCGCAGGTCGGTGCGATCGGGCGCTCTCATGCTGAAAGGATCTTCCACATCGTGCCGTTCCGGCGCGTGGATTACTCATAGCACGGCGTATCCTGCGCGGCTCCTACCGCGCTGGGGCGGAACTTCGGGAGCACCTTTCACCCAACCGCTGCTACGGTCGCGCCGTCATCCCGACCGGAGCCTCACCCCATGCTCGCCCGCTTCGAACGCTATCCCCTGACTTTCGGCCCGACCCCGATCGAGCGGCTCTCGCGGCTCTCGGCCCATCTCGGGGGTAAGGTCGACCTCTACGCCAAGCGCGAGGACTGCAATTCGGGCCTCGCCTTCGGCGGCAACAAGCTGCGCAAGCTCGAATACATCGTGCCGGACGCGATCGCGTCGGGCGCCGACACCCTGGTGTCGATCGGCGGCGTGCAGTCGAACCACACCCGCATGGTCGCGGCGGTGGCCGCCAAGATCGGCATGAAGTGCCGGCTGGTGCAGGAGGCCTGGGTCCCGCACGAGGACGCGGTCTACGACCGGGTCGGCAACATCATGCTGAGCCGGATCATGGGCGCGGATGTCCGCCTGGTCGAGGACGGGTTCGACATCGGCATCCGGTCGAGCTGGGAGCAGGCGATCGCGGAGGTCAAGGCGGCGGGCGGCAAGCCCTACGCGATCCCGGCCGGCGCCTCGGTGCACAAGTACGGCGGGCTCGGCTACGTCGGCTTCGCCGAGGAGGTGCGCGCGCAGGAGCGCGAGCTGGGCTTCGCCTTCGACTACATCGTCGTCTGCACCGTCACCGGCTCGACCCATGCGGGGATGCTGGTGGGCTTCGCCAAGGACGGGCGCGAGCGCCGCGTCATCGGCATCGACGCCTCGGCGACCCCTGCCCAGACCAGGGCGCAGGTGCTCGAGATCGCCCGGCGCACGGCGGATCTGGTGGATCTCGGGCGCGAACTCTCGGCCGACGACGTCGTGCTCAACGAGGATTACGCCTACCCGATCTACGGCGTGCCCTCGGCCGAGACCAAGGAGGCGATCCGCCTCTGCGGGCGGCTCGAAGGCATGATCACGGACCCGGTCTACGAGGGGAAGTCGATGCAGGGGATGATCGACCTCGTGCGCAAGGGCTTCTTCCCCGCCGGTGCCAAGGTGCTCTACGCGCATCTCGGCGGCGCGCCGGCCCTCAACGGCTACGCCTACGCCTTCCGCAACGGCTGACGCGCCGCGGGCCCGCGCGATCCCGCGCGGCGTGCACCGGAGCCTGCGCGCCGCATCCGCCGGGCGCCCCCGTCGCGGGGACCCGGCGGGTCGCGTCGGGCCGCGAGGGCGTGAACGCGGGCCGAGGGGATCGCGGCCTCGGCCCTCCAGACCTTCGCCGCGTGTCCGGCCCAGTCTCGCCCCTCCGGCACGGATCAACGGCCCGTCGATCCCGGTCTCGTCGCAGGATCGAGCCGATGCACGAGCCTTCCCGGCTGCCCGGGCCACACCCCAGCATCACGTCGCGAGGGCGATGACAGAATCGCGGCTTAACTATCTTGTTCGGGATTTTTAATTGAAATTAACTATCTGCCAAACCCGACATTGCGAGGAACTTCGTTCAAATTCGGTACTGCTTACTCTAGGCTAACCTTCCGAAAGGCAAGAGCCTGTTTAACATATTTTTAATATGAACCATTGTAGGCTGAACTGCACTTCAAGCCCACCCCGGCAGGTCGTCTTGAGCCTGATCAGTCGCATCGCCACCGCGAGCGTGGTGGCCAACCTCATCATCCTGGCGACCGCGGCCCTGATCGGAAGCCGGATGTCGAGAGGCTACGAGGCGGAGTTCTTCGCCTTCCACCGCGGCCAGAGTCAGTCGATCCTCGACGCGCAGATCCGCAGCGAGGTCTGGGAGGATTACGGCACCAAGTTGACCGACGTCGCCCGGGAGGTGGCCCAGGGCGAGACGGTCCGGTCGGTCATGGCCGAGAAGGGCAGCGGTTCGGAGCGCTTGGCGGCGGAGTGGTCGCGCGGCGCCGTGTCGAGCGGGAAGATCGCGCTCCTCGGCATCACGCTCCTCGACGGACAAGGCCACCGGATCGCCGAGCACTGGACGGCGGGGGCGAGCCTCCCCCCCGCCCTCGCCGAGGCCGTGATCCGGCGCGAGGGACGCGACCGCTTCCAGGTCCTGCGCAAGGTCTGGTTGGACGACGGGCTTCCTCGCCTGACCGTCGCGGTGCCGATCGGCGGATTGCGGATCTCCGGCTACGCCCTGCTGCATGCCGACCCGATGCCGGCCTTCCAGAACCTGGACGCGCTGGTCGGCATGGCCCTGGAGATCACCAGCCTCTCCGGGGCGCCGCTCCTGGCGGGCCGCGGCGGGTTGCAGGCCGGCTCGGGCAGCACGATCCACGATCTCGTCGCGCACGGCCCGGACGGCACGCCGATCGCCAGGATCCGGGCGCGGGCGGATACCCGCTCGCTGGAGGAGCGGCTCGCCGGCATCGGGGCGCACGCCCTCGTGGTCTTCTGCACCGTCTGCGGGCTGGTGGCGCTGCTCACCGGCGGGGCGATCCTGATGCTGGCGCGGGTCGCCGCCCGGCAGAGCGCAGCCGCCGCCCGCCAGGCGACGCGGCTCGAGCGCGACAGGGAGGAGGCGGCGCGGCGCGAGCGGGAGCGGGCGGAGGAGATCCGCCGCGCCCAGCGCGAGGCCGAGATGCAGTCGTTGGCGGACACCATTGAGGCGCGCGTGCGCCGCACGGCCGCGGCCTGCGTTCAGGACGCCGAGACCGCAGCGGCCGCGTGCCGGCAGCTCACCGGGCAATCCGAGCGGGCCGGCGTCGAGGTCGGCGAGGCGGAGCGGCTCTGCGCCGCCTCGCTCGCCACCGCCCACGCGGTCGCGGCGGCGGGCGCGCAGTTCCGCGCCTCGATCGGCCGGATCGCCGGCGAATCCGCCGCCGCGGCCGACCGCACCGGGGACGTGGTCGCCCTCGCCGAGCAGGCCCGCGATCGGATCGGACAGCTGGTGCGGGCGAGCGAGGAGATCGGACAGGTGGTGCGCCTGATCGGGGCGATCTCGCAGCAGACCAACCTGCTGGCGCTGAATGCCACGATCGAGGCGGCCCGGGCCGGCGAGGCCGGCCGCGGCTTTGCGGTCGTCGCCGCCGAGGTCAAGGAACTCGCCTCCCAGACAGGCCGGGCGACCGAGGACATCGTCGGCCGCATCGGCGCGATCCAGGCCGGAACCGGGGACGCGGTGGCCTCGATCGGCGAGGTGGCGGCGGCGATCGGCGAGGTCGACGGCGCCTTCCGCAGCATCGCGGCGGCGGTGAGCGAGCAGGACGCCGCCGTCGCCCAGATCGCCCGGAACGCGGAGGACTCGGTGGCGGCGGGCCGCGGCCTCTCCGGCAACATCGCGGGGCTCGGCCGGACGATCGAGGCCTTCGATCGCGGCTCGCGGGACTCCGCCGCTTCGATGCAGGACCTCGCGAGCGCCGTGGCGGGCCTCGACCGCGAGGTCGGCGCCCTCGTCCTGCGCCTCAAGTCAGCCTGAGCGGCACCCCGACGGCGCCGTCCCGGTCCCGAATCCACCCCAAGGAGACTCCCCGATGACCCGACTTCTCTGCCTCGTCTGCCTGCTCGTCTGCACCGCCCTGCCTGCCCGGGCACAGGCCCCGATGCAGATTCAGGGCGCGACCACGGTCGACGCGCAGCAGATCCTGGCCCTCGTCGAGGCCAAGCCCGACCTTGCGATCATCGACAATCGCCGTCCGGAGGATTTCAACGCCGGCCATCTCGACGGCGCCGTCCGCCTCCTCGACACCGACCTCACCGCGGAGGCCCTGGCCGGCATCGTCAAGGCGAAGTCCGCACCGGTGCTGTTCTACTGCAACGGCCCGAAATGCGGCCGAGCCGCCAAGGCCGCCAAGGCCGCCGTCGACCTTGGCTACACGCAGGTGTACTATTATTCCTTGGGGATGGACGAGTGGAACAAGCTCAACCTGCCGCTCTCGAAGTGAATCCCCGGAGTGGATGCCGGCTCCCGTGCACCGGCCGGTCGCCCTCGGCGGGACGGGCCTGCGGTCGCGCCGGACGAGCCGCCGCGGCCGCAGCCGCCTGTCGGACGGCGCGGCTCAGGCGGCCGGGAGCGCGAGGCTCGCGCGCAGCCCCGGCCCGTTGTCTTCCAGGACGAAGCGGCCCTGGTGGAGGCGGGCGACGGCGTTGACGAGGCTCAGGCCGAGACCGAAGCCGGGGTTGGAGCGCGCCGTCTCCAGGCGCACGAAGCGCTCCAGCACCCGGCCGCGCTCGGCCGCCGGAATGCCGATGCCCCGGTCGGCCACGGTGAGGCGCACCTCCGCGCCCTCCCGGCGCGCCGCGACGCGGACCTCCGGGGTCTCGGCCTCGGCGCCGTATTTCAGCGCATTGTCGATCAGGTTCGCCAGCGCCTGGCCGATCAGCTCGCGGCTGCCATGCACGACGAGCCCCTCGGCGACGTCGGTCGTGAGCGCGACGCCGCGCTCCTCGGCCACCGCCTCGTAGAGCTCCGCCACCTCCAGCGCGACCGCCCCCGCGTCGAACGCCGCGAGGTTTTCCCGGGTGCCGCCGGCCTCCAGGCGGGCGATCATCAGGAGGGCGTTGAAGACCCGGATGAGGTTGTCGCTCTCCTCGATGTTGGCCTCCAGCGCCGCCCGCAGGGTGGCGGGGTCGCTCCCGGCGCGCAGGGCCTCGTCGGCCTTGTTGCGCAGGCGGGTCAGCGGCGTCTTGAGGTCGTGGGCGATGTTGTCGGAGACCTCGCGCAGGCCCCGCATCAGCTCGCCGATCCGGTCGAGCATGGCGTTGAGGTTCTGGGCGAGGCGGTCGAGCTCGTCGCCGGTCCCGGCGAGCGCCAGCCGCCCGCCGAGGTCGCCCGCCATGATGCCGCGGGTGATCTCCGTCATCGCGTCGACCCGCTTGAGCACCCGCTGGGCGATGAACAGGCTGCCGACGAAGCCGAGCCCCACCACCAGCATCAGCGACCACGCGAAGGCGCGGGCGATCACCGCGCGCAGGCGGTCGCGCTCCTCGACGTCGCGCCCGACGAGCAGGCGGAACCCCCCGGGCAGCGTGAAGATCCGCACGATCGCCCGGTGGTCGAGGCGGTCGCCGTCGGTGCTGCGGCCGTAGGCCGTCTCGGTCTGGCCCGGCTCGGACAGGAGGCCGGGCGGCAGGGTCTCGACGTTGCCGACCACGTGCTCGCCCGCGGGCGTGGTGACGAGGTAGAGCGAGGCCCCCGGCTCGCGCGCCCGCCGCTCCACCACGCCGACGAGGCGGCGGATGCCGCCCGCCGCGTATTGCTCGGAGAGGCCGTTGATCTCCGCCTCGATGGTGGAGACGATCTGGTCGTCGAGCACCTGCCGGGCGTTCCAGGCGACGTAGCCGAGCGCGAAGAAGGCGAAGGCCGCGAAGACCAGGAGGTAGGCCAGGGAGAGCTTGAAGGCGGTGGTGCGAAACAGCGTGACGAGTCGCGCCGGCAGGCCCTCGCTCCCGGGGAGGCGCGCGGTCACGCCTCGCCGCCGGCCCGGACCATGTAGCCGGCCCCCCGCACGGTGTGGATCATCGGCCGGTCGAAGCCCTTGTCGACCTTGGCGCGCAGGCGCGAGACGTGGACGTCGATGACGTTGGTCTGGGGGTCGAAATGGTAGTCCCAGACGTGTTCGAGCAGCATCGTGCGGGTCACGACCTGCCCGGCATGGCGCATCAGGTACTCGAGGAGCCGGAACTCCCGCGGCTGCAGCACGATCTCCTGCCCGCCGCGGGTGACCCTGTGGGAGAGCCGGTCGAGTTCGAGGTCGCCGACCCGGTAGGCGGTCGGCTCGCCCGCCCCTCCCCCGCGGCGGCGCGCCAGCACCTCGACGCGCGCGAGCAGTTCCGAGAAGGCGTAGGGCTTGGGCACGTAATCGTCGCCGCCAGCCCGCAGGCCCTTGACCCGGTCGTCGACCTGCCCGAGCGCCGACAGGATCAGCACGGGGGTCTCGACGCCCTGCTCGCGCAGCGAGCGGATCAGCGACAGCCCGTCGAGCTTCGGCAGCATGCGGTCGACCACCAGGACGTCGTAGCTTCCCTCGCGGGCGAGGGCGTAGCCGTCGAGGCCGTCCGCCGCGAGATCCGCCACGTGGCCGGCCTCTCGGAAGGCCTTGGCGAGGTAGGACGCCGCCTCGCGGTCGTCCTCGATGATCAGCAGGCGCATGGCGGCGGCACCGGGGGCAGTGATGGACCGGGGACAGGGAGCGTGCGGGCCGGGTTGGGCGCCGGGTGCGGCGCCCTCCGCGGCGGCCAGCCACACCCCGGCTGGCCGCGCGGCGGGCTGCACGTCGCTCGCGCGACACGACACTTGTCTCCGGTCCATGACTGCCTCTAGGCAGGTTTGCGCCGGCGGACCACCGCGACCCTGCTCAGCATATCGGGACGACGCGGGTTTTCGAGACGGAACCGCGCGACCCTGTTCCGCTCCCCGCGAGGAGGTCGCGGGGAATCGGCACCCGGCCCCCCGACGTGCCGGCCGGGGGCGCGGCGCGGCACGTCGGGTTCGCCTCCTGGAGGGCGGCAGGCCGGGCGAGGGCCCGGCCTGCCGCGGCGGGAACCGGCGGATCGTCTGGGGGGCGACGATCAGTCCGACGGTCCGGCCCTCGGGGCCGGAGCGGGGGGACCCGTGGGGGGATGAGGCCCCGCCGCGTCCGGCGACGGCACTTGTTCTGGGCCCGGCCGGCTTACGCCCGCGTCTCCGCCAGATGAAATTACGGTAAGGCGCCCTCCGCGGTCTTCGCGGCGCCCGCCCGCTCCGGCTTGGCGATCGGCAGGCCGAGGGTGAGGGCCCGGGCGAGTTCGGAGCGCCGCTTGGAATACTCGGCGGAGGTCATCGGGTAGTCGGGGGGCAGGCCCCATTTCTGGCGGTAGGTCTCGGGCGTCAGGCCGAGGCGGGTCAGGTGCCGGCGCAGCGTCTTGTAGGGCTTGCCGTCCTCGAAGCTGATCAGCGCCTCGGGCGTGACCGAGCGGCGGATCTCGCTGGCGGTGGGCTTGGGCGGCCCCTCCTGGACAGGAGTACCGTGACTGGCCACGCGCAGGGCGCCGTGGATCTCGGCGATCAGGCGGGGCACCTCGC
Source organism: Methylobacterium sp. 4-46 (assembly GCF_000019365.1). Lineage (GTDB taxonomy): Bacteria > Pseudomonadota > Alphaproteobacteria > Rhizobiales > Beijerinckiaceae > Methylobacterium. Next base: position 342,415 of record NC_010511.1, read on the forward strand.
CGGTCTGCAGGTGGTTGCGGCTGAGATAGGCGGTCGCGATGTCAGCCGTCAGCGCAGCCAGCTTGGCGGCATTCGTGTTACTCGGTTGCATGAGACTTGAGGCCTCGGTCTGCGGGTTTCTCCCATTAGGGAAGGTACAATTATCACGGTTACAGCGTCTTAAAAAGAGCGTTGCGTCAGCAGAAAGAACGCATTCGCGCCGGGCCATGCCCTTGCGTCATGAGCCGCCGCTTCACTCTGGCGGCGGGGCGAAGACGAGGGGAATCACTGGTCGTGCGGGGCGCGGCGCGCGCCGGGAGCTGCGCCCCGCCGGGTCGCGGAAGGGCGGGGACGGTTCGCCCGCCGGCGCGTTGGCTCACCGGCAGCCGCCCGCCCACCCGCGACCCGGGCGAGGGCGCGGGGCGGCCCGCGCGGCGGGCGTCGCGCGGAGCAACCAGGGAGAGCGCAGGATGACCCAGGCGAAGGATCCCGGCCCGAGGGGCGGCACGCGGCGGCGCGCGCGGGATTTCGGCGACTCGGCCGGAGAAGGCAGCGGCGGGTCAGGGCTCGACCGGCACGAGGTCGGCGACGGCGTGCCCCTGACCGAGCACCCGCACAACCCGCTCGACGACGTGATGACGCCGCCCCTCGGCACGGCTCCGCGGGAGCGGCGCGGCCCGCGCCGGCCCTGAGACGGGCGGGCCGAACGCGGCAGGGTCTCGGCGCGAGGGCCCGATCAGGGGCCGCCCGCGAGCGCGCCGATCACCGCCATCACGAATTCGTCGAGGGCGATGCGGCCCTGCACCCGCACGGCCGCCTCGCCCTCGTCGGACACGCGGAGGTCGCCCGCTTCCGCCCGGCGCCGCAACTCGGCCGGGATCGCGTCGCGCACGGGATCGTCCTGGGTCACGGGGGAATCCCAGGGCGGCTCGCCGCGGGACAATAGCCGCGAGCGCTCGCAGAGTCCGGCCGGGCCGGAGAGGCCGGGTCCGGCGCCTCAGGCGCAGCGCTGGCCGACCTCGCCGCGCATCATGCGGGCGACGCCCACCACGTCGTCGAGGGCGAAGGGCTTCTGCAGCACGATTCCCCCGCGCGCCCGCCGGGGATCGAGGTGGACCGTCGTCGAGGCGAAGACGACCGGGCGGGTCGCGTGCAGCGCCCGATAGGCCTCGGCCACCATCCAGCCATCGATCAGCCCTGGCAGGACGATGTCGGTGAAGAGCCAGTCCACGGCCGGGCCGTGGCGGCGCAGCAGCGTCAGGGCCGCCTCGCCGCTCGACGCCGCGTGCGCGGTGAGGCCCTCCTGCGCCAGGAGGGCGACGATCAGTTCGAGGAGGAGGTAATTGTCCTCGACGACCAGGACGCTCGTCGGGCGGAGGGAGGTCGCAGCCATGCCGTCGGTCTCGCGGGGGGTTCCCTCACGCTGGCGGGCGAGGGTTAACGAAGGCTGAGGCGTCCCGGCCCCCGCGCCCGCCCTCCCCCGCCACCGTTGCGGATGCGCAACAGCGGGGCCGTTCCTGCGCCCGACGCGTGCTGCGCCGCAGCGTGGCCGCAATTGACGCTTGATTCACCCTGCGTCGCGGTTCCGGAGGCCGCGCGCCCCGCCGCCGGTCCGGCGCAAGGGCCCGTCAAGGTTGACGGAACCTTCGCTTAACCCGGAGGAGCCTAAGCCTGTCGCCAGTGCGGCGGGGCGCGGACCCGCCGGCGCAGGGGCGGCCGCGCCCCTGCCGCCGGGAAGAGCCCCTCCCGCGGGGCCCGGCCCCGCCAAAGGAGTATCCATCGATGTCGCTGCCGCTCGCTCCGTCGCGCGTGCTCAGGGCCGCCGCCGCTCTCGCCTTCGCCCTGTCGATCGCCGCCTGCTCGTCGAACAAGGACCTCGCGGACGCCTCCGCCTACGCGGCGGGCGGCGCCGCCACCCCGGGCAGCGCTCAGGATTTCGTGGTCAATGTCGGCGACCGCGTCTTCTTCGAGACCGATTCCACCGACCTGACCGCCACCGCCACCGCCACCCTCGACAAGCAGGCCCAGTGGCTCTCCCGCTACCCGCGCTACACGTTCCTGATCGAGGGGCACGCGGACGAGCGCGGCACGCGGGAGTACAATTTCTCCCTCGGGGCGCGCCGCTCCCAGGCGGTGCGCGACTACCTGACCTCGCGGGGCATCGCCGCCTCGCGGATGCGCACGGTCTCCTACGGCAAGGAGCGCCCGGTCGCGGTCTGCAACGACATCTCGTGCTGGTCGCAGAACCGCCGCGCCGTCACGGTCCTGGACGGCGGCGCCGGCTCCTGAGGCGCCGCCCTCCGGGCGGGGCGGCCCCGGCCGGGGCCGCCCCACTTTTGCCGCGCGGCGGCGGATCTGCTATCGCGCTCCCCCGCCGCGCCAGCGAAACGCCGCCCATGCTCCGCCGCCTGATCCTCGCCACCGGTCTCCTCCTCGCCGCCTCGCTGCCCGGGCGCGCGCAGGACGCCGCCGACCTCGTCGTGCGGCTCAACCGGCTGGAAAACCAGTCCCGCCAGATGGCCGGACAGATCGAGACCCTCCAGTACGAGAACCGCCAGCTCAAGGAGCAGCTGCGCAAGTTCCAGGAGGACGTCGAGTTCCGCTTCCAGGAGGGCAAGGGCGGGCGCACGGCCGCGCCCGCGGGCAAGCCCCAGAAGCGCGGCGACGCCTTCGATCCGACGACCTCGCCGGGCGCGCCCGGCGCCCCCCGGGCGCTCGGCGCGGCGCCCGGCGCCGCCCCGGCCCTCGCCACGGCGACGCCCTCGGCGCCCCGCGCCGCCGCCGCCGCGCCCGCGACGCCCAACACCACCGCGACCCTCAGCCCGCCGCCCGCGGCGATCGAGGAGGATCAGGTCCCCTCCTACGGCGAGCCCGTCGATCTCGCGCCCTCGGCCCGCGCCCCCGCGCCCCCGGCCCGCCCGCGCGAGAGCGTGGCCGCCACCGCGACCGGCGACGCGAAGGCCGATTACGAGGCCGCCTACGCCTACGTGCTGCAGCGCCAGTACGAGCAGGCCGAGATGCGGCTGCGCCAGTTCATCCAGTCCCACCCGCGCGACGCGCTGGTGCCCGACGCCACCTACTGGCTCGGCGAGACCTACCTGCAGCGCAACCGCACCCGCGAGGCGGCGGAGCAGTTCCTCAAGGTCTCGACCGACTACGCCCGCTCCCGCAAGGCGCCGGAGGCGATGCTGAAGCTCGGCGCCTCCCTCAACGCCCTCGGGGCCCGCGAGCAGGCCTGCGCCACGCTGGCCGAGCTGGAGCGCAAGTTCCCGCAGGCCCCGGCGAGCGTGCGGCAGGGCGTGGACCGGGAGCAGAAGCGGGCGCGCTGCGCCGCGTGAGCGACGCGGCCCGGCCGCTCGACCCGGACGAGGCCGCGCGCCGGCTCGGGCCCTGGCTCGGCGCCGGGGGCCAGGCGGGCGGCGTCGTGCTGGCGGTCTCCGGGGGACCGGACTCGACCGCCCTGATGGGCTGCGCCGCGGCGCTCCCGCCCCGCGTCCCGGTCCTCGTCGCCACGGTCGATCACGGGCTGCGCCCGGAATCGGGCGAGGAGGCCGCCGGGGTGGCGGCGCTCGCCGGGCGACTCGGCCTGCCGCACCGGATCCTGACCTGGCGCGGCGAGAAGCCCCGGACCCGCCTGCAGGAGGCGGCCCGCGCGGCGCGCTACGACCTCCTCCTCGGCCTCGCCCGCGAGGCGGGCGCCGGGGCGATCCTGACCGCCCACACCCTCGACGACCAGGCCGAGACCGTGCTGATGCGCCTCTGCGCCGGCTCGGGACCGGCGGGCCTCGCCGGCATCGCCCCGGCGCGGCGCCTCGGCGGCCTCCTGCTCGGGCGGCCCTTCCTCGACCTGCCGAAGGCGCGGCTCGTCGCCACCTGCGCGGCGGCGGGCTGGCCCTTCGCGGTCGACCCGGGCAACGCGGCGGCCCGCTTCGCCCGGGCCCGCCTGCGCCGGGTGATGCCGCTTCTCGCCGCCGAGGGTCTGACCCCGGCCCGGCTGGCCCGCCTCGCCGCGCGCCTGCGGCGAAACGAGGCGGCCCTCGCCGCGGCCGCCGAGGCGGCCCGCCCCTCCCTGGCCGCGGCGCCGGCCGGGCCGGGACGCCTCGCCCTCGACGCGGCGGGCCTCGCGGCCCTGCCCGAGGCGGTGGCGCTGCGGGTGCTGGCGGACGCGATCGCCGCCCTCCGGGCCGGGGAGCGCCGCCCGGAGCGCCTGGAGCGCCTGGAGGAGGCCCTGTTCGGGCGGATCCTGCCGGCGATCGCGGCCGGGACGCCCCTGCGCCTCACGCTGGGCGGCGCCCTCCTCGACCTCGCGGGCGGCCGGCTCCTGCTCGCGCCCGAGCCGCCGCGGAGGCGGACGAAGCGGGCGGGCTAGCTCCTCCCCTCCCGGGCGATTTACTTGGCAAGGGTGGGTGCGACCCCTACATTGGGGTCCGAGTGTCGGCAGCCATCCCTGCACGCCCGCATGGCGCCGCGCTCCACAGGGAATGTCGTCTCGATGAACCCCAATTTCCGCAATTTCGCCCTGTGGGTGGTCATCTTCCTGCTCGTCCTCGCGCTCGTGACCCTGTTCCAGAACCCGGGTCACCGCTCCGGCGGCAGCGAGATCGCCTACAGCCAGCTCCTCAACGACGCCGATGCGGGCCGCATCCAGAGCGTCGTGATCTCGGGGCAGGAGGTCAGCGGCAGCTATACGGGCGGCGGCACCTTCACGACCTACGCGCCCAACGATCCGTCGCTGGTGTCGAAGCTGCAGAGCAAGGGCGTGACCATCACGGCCCGGCCGCCCTCCGACAACACCCCCTGGTTCATCGCGCTCCTCGTGAACTGGCTGCCCATCCTGGTCTTCATCGGCGCCTGGATCTTCCTCAGCCGCCAGATGCAGTCCGGCGCCGGCCGCGCCATGGGCTTCGGCAAGTCGAAGGCCAAGCTCCTGACCGAGGCGCACGGCCGCGTCACCTTCGAGGACGTGGCGGGCGTCGACGAGGCCAAGGAGGACCTGCAGGAGATCGTGGAGTTCCTGCGCGATCCGCAGAAGTTCCAGCGCCTCGGCGGCCGCATCCCGCGCGGCGTGCTCCTGGTCGGCCCTCCCGGAACCGGCAAGACGCTGATCGCGCGCGCCGTCGCGGGCGAGGCCAACGTGCCCTTCTTCACCATCTCGGGCTCCGACTTCGTCGAGATGTTCGTGGGCGTCGGCGCCTCGCGGGTGCGCGACATGTTCGACCAGGCGAAGAAGAACGCGCCCTGCATCATCTTCATCGACGAGATCGACGCGGTCGGCCGCCATCGCGGCGCCGGCCTGGGCGGCGGCAACGACGAGCGCGAGCAGACCCTCAACCAGCTCCTCGTGGAGATGGACGGATTCGAGGCCAACGAGGGCATCATCATCATCGCGGCGACGAACCGCCCCGACGTGCTCGACCCGGCGCTGCTGCGGCCCGGCCGCTTCGACCGCCAGATCATCGTGCCGAACCCGGACGTGATCGGCCGCGAGCGCATCCTGCGCGTCCACGTGCGCAAGGTGCCGCTGGCCCCGGACGTCGACCTGAAGGTGATCGCGCGCGGCACGCCCGGCTTCTCGGGCGCGGACCTGATGAACCTCGTCAACGAGGCCGCCCTGCTCGCGGCGCGACGCGGCAAGCGCATCGTCACGATGCACGAGTTCGAGGACTCGAAGGACAAGGTGATGATGGGCGCCGAGCGGCGCACCCTGGTCATGACCGACGACGAGAAGCGGCTCACCGCCTATCACGAGGGCGGCCATGCCATCGTGGCGCTCAACGTCCCGGCGACCGATCCCGTCCACAAGGCGACGATCATCCCGCGCGGCCGCGCGCTGGGCATGGTCATGCAGCTGCCCGAGCGCGACAAGCTCTCGATGTCCTTCGAGCAGATGACCTCGCGCCTCGCCATCATGATGGGCGGGCGCGTGGCCGAGGAGATGATCTTCGGCCCCGAGAAGGTGACCTCGGGCGCGCAGTCGGACATCGAGCAGGCGACCCGCCTCGCCCGCATGATGGTGACCCGCTGGGGCTTCTCGCCGGAACTCGGCACGGTCGCCTACGGCGAGAACAACGACGAGGTCTTCCTCGGCATGCAGGTCAACCGGCAGCAGAACGTGTCGGAGGCCACCGCCCAGAAGATCGACGCGGAGGTGCGCCGCCTCGTCGAGAGCGGCCTGCAGGACGCGCGCCGCATCCTGAGCGATCACCGCAACGACCTCGAGGCCCTCGCCCGCGGGCTCCTGGAATACGAGACCCTCAGCGGCGAGGAGATCCGCGACCTCCTCGACGGCAAGCCGCCGGTCCGCGACACCGGGGATTACCCCCCGGCCCCGGCCCGCGGCTCGCCGGTCCCCTCGGCCGGCCGCGGCCGGCCGCGGGAGAGCGACGGCGGCTACGAGCCGCAGCCGCAGGCCTGAGGCGGCCGCACCGGAACGCGAAGAGGGGCGGCGGGAGAGATCCCGCCGCCCCTCTTCGTTGCGGGCCGCCGCTTCGTCGCGGCGGCGTCCGGCGACCTACTTGCCGCCGCCTCCGGCCCCGCCGCCGCCGCCGCCGGCCGTGCCGGAGACCGGCTTGTTGTTCTGAGTCGCGTTCTCCGCCGCTCCGGCGGAACTGCCGGCCGGACGACCCTGGGCCAGGACGGGGCCGGCGACGAACATCAGCACGGCACTCAACGTCAGAATCTTGCGCATCGACTTCGCTCTCCTCGGACGAGCCGGTTCGATACCGGCACACTCCGCTAGGAACGCTTCATCCTGGCAATCGATCCCGAGTCTTGTGGGGTAAGCTTGGCGCTTCCTCAGGAGATAAGCCAAGCCGAGCAGAACAGCAGCACGAAAAACAAGCCCGAACTGAAAAGGACAGCTCGAACTTCACGGTACTGAAGGGGGATAGGATCGGGACCGGGCAGCATGGCGTGGGAACCGCGAGGAGCAGCGGCATCGTCTTCTCACGGCGAGCCTTAAAAGGCGATGATGATGATTGCGGAAGGTGCGGCAAGTCCGAGCTTGTCACTTGAACGCAACAAAGGCAGGCGGCGGCGGGCACCTGGGCGGTCGAGCCGGGCGCGGATCCGCCGGATCGACGAGTTCCGCCGGCCCGCCGGCGCGCCTCGCGCGGCGTTAACCAACCGGTAACCATCCCGGGCGCTTGATGGTGGCGGGCAACAAAGCGTCAATGACTGTGACCAGCACCCGCCACACCCGTCCCTCTCTGCCGCTGCGCGGCCGCGCCTTCCGGGCGCTGGTGCTGGCGCCCGAGAGACCCCTCGATGCCTGGTTCGCGCAGCTCGACGCGCTCGTCCTGCGCTCGCCCACGCTGTTCGCGGAGCGCGCGGTGATCCTCGACGCGGCCGGCCTCGCGCCGGAGGCGGAGGAGAGCGCCCCCGACCTCGCGCACCTCCTCGCCGAACTGGGCCGGCGGGGGATCCGCATCCTCGGGATCGAGCGGGCGGAGGCGACCTGGACCGACGCCGCGATGCCGCCGCGCCTCGCGGGCGGGCGGCCGGCGCCGATCACGCCGCCGATCGCCGACAAGCCCAAGCTGAATTCCTGCGTGCTGGAGACCTCCCTGCGCTCGGGGCAGAGCATCTTCCACCCGGACGGCGACGTCACCGTGATGGGCTCGGTCTCCTCCGGAGCGGAGATCCTGGCCGGCGGGTCGATCCACGTCTATGGCGCCCTGCGCGGCCGGGCGATCGCGGGGGCGGGCGGCAACCGCCGCGCGCGCATCTACTGCCGCAAGTTCCAGCCGGAGCTGCTCGGCATCGACGGGCTGTTCCGCACGGCCGAGACCACGGATCCGGGCCTGCACAACAAGGCCGTCCAGGTCTGGCTGGAACGCGACGCGCTGCGCATGGCGGCGCTCGACTGAGGTTTGGGCCGGCGACCGCGCCGGCCTCGCGAATGCGGACCTGCGGCGGCCCCAACGCGAGAGAGAACCGGCGCGAGGCCGCCCGCAACACCGAGCAAACAGATCTGGGGGACTGACACGATGGCCAAGGTTCTGGTTGTGACGTCGGGCAAGGGCGGGGTCGGGAAGACGACGACGACCGCCGCCCTGGGCGCCGCCCTCGCGCAGATGGGCGAGAACGTCTGCGTGGTGGATTTCGACGTCGGCCTGCGCAACCTCGACCTGGTGATGGGCGCCGAGCGCCGCGTCGTCTACGACCTCATCAACGTCGTCCAGGGCGACGCCAAGCTCGCCCAGGCCCTAATCCGCGACAAGCGCCTCGACACGCTCTCCCTCCTCCCCGCCTCCCAGACCCGCGACAAGGACGCGCTCACCGAGGAGGGCGTCGCCCGGGTCGTCACGGAACTGCGGGAGCGCTTCGACTGGGTGATCTGCGACAGCCCGGCCGGGATCGAGCGCGGCGCGACCCTGGCGATGCGCCACGCCGACGTGGCCGTGGTGGTCACCAACCCGGAAGTGTCCTCGGTCCGCGACTCGGACCGGATCATCGGGCTGCTCGACTCCAAGACGGTGCGGGCCGAGGCCGGCGAGTCGATCGACAAGCACCTGATCCTGACCCGCTACGAGCCCGCGCGGGCGGACAAGGGCGAGATGCTCCGGATCGAGGACGTGCTGGAGATCCTGTCGATCCCGCTGCTCGCGGTGGTGCCGGAGAGCGAGGAGGTGCTCAAGGCCTCCAACGTCGGCAGCCCGGTGACCCTGCACAACCCGGCGAGCGCGCCCTCCCGCGCCTACGTGGACGCGGTGCGACGCCTGCGCGGCGAGACCGTCGCGATGACGATCCCGACCGAGCGCCGCTCCCTCCTCAACCGCCTGATCCCGCGGAGGGCCGCGTGAAACCCTTCGGCTTCCGCTCCCGCCGGGGATCCGCGCTCGCCGCGCGCGACCGGCTCAAGATCCTCCTCGCCCAGGACCGGGCGCTGTTCGGCCGGCGCGACCTCATCACCCTCCTGCGGGAGGAGGTCATACTGGCGATCGCCAAGCACGTGGCGATCGACGTCGACAAGGTCCGCGTCAACCTGGACCGCCGGGGCGGCATCGCGACGCTGGGGATCGACATCGACCTCCCGGCGCACAAGGGTGCGAGTCTCGCGGGCGCCTGAATCGCCGCGGCGCCCGCCCGCGCGCCGCCGCGGCGAGCGCCCCGCCCGAGAGGTTCCGGATGGCCACCGACGTGCCGACCATCTACGCCAACGCGGTCCTGGGCCTGAGCCTGCGCCGCCCGGGCATCCTGCAGCTGACCCTGGGGGCGGCCGGCTTCGCGGCGGAGGAGGCCGACGCGGTCGTGCGCCTCGCGCTGCCGGACGACACCGTGGTGGAACTCGTCGACGCCCTCGTCGAGGGGCTCCAGGCCGCCGCCGAGTCCGACGAGGAGGACGAGGAGGGCCCCGAGCCCTACGAGGCCTCCGTGGGGGACGTCGCCACGGCCGGGCTCCTCGCCACCACGCTCGCCACCGCGATGGGCGACGCGCTGAGCCTGCTCTCGGAGCGGCCCGACTTCGCCGAGCGCCTGAACGAGATCGAGGAGCGGGCGCTGCTGACCACGCGCAACTCCGTCTCGGAGGGCGTCTCGGTCGAGGACGAGGCCAAGGCCGTGCGCGACACGGTGGCGGTGCTCCAGAGCCTGTTCGCCCATTGGCGCAGCGAGCACGGCCCGCCCTCCGATCCCCCTCCGCCCGAGACGCCGCCGCCCGACTCTCCTCCCGAAGCACCTCCGCCCGGGACGCCGCCGGAACCCGGGCCGACGGGCTGAGCGGCCCCGATCCAGGGCCCGCGGTCGGCTTCGGCTGCGCGAAAGCCGGCCGGGCCCCGCCGCGATCCCGATCCGGCGCGTCGCGTGGCGTCCGCGCGATCGCTCCGCGTCGCGGATGCCGACCCGGGGTCGCGGGGCGTGACCGCTGGAATCATCCCCCATCCGCTCGATCCCTTCGGGATGGCGGATGTGGGCTTCGCTCAGGCGCCGCGCGGGCTCATGATCCGCTCGATCCCTTCGGGATGGCGGATCTGGGCTTCGCTCAGGCGCCGCGCGGGCGCGTGATCCGCTTCGATCAACCCGATCCCGGATCACTCCTCCACGAACAGGCCCGCGATGGCCGCGCTCGTGAAGTTCGACAGGCTGCCCGCCAGGATCGCCCGCAGCCCGTAGGAGGCGACCTCGGCCCGGCGCTCCGGGACGAGGCTGCCGAAGCTCGCGAGCTGGATCGCGATCGAGGCGAGATTGGCGAAGCCGCAGAGGGCGAAGCACAGGATCGCGGTGGTGCGCCGGCCGAGTTCGCCGCTGCGCAGCACCGGCGAGAGGTTGGCGTAGGCCAGGAACTCGTTGAAGGCGACCTTCTGGCCGATCGCCGTGCCCACGATGCCGGCCCGCTCCCAGGGCACGCCGAGGATCCAGGCGAGGGGCCGGAACAGCGCCCCGAGGATCGCCTCGATGGAGGCGCCCGCGACGCCGAGGAGGCCGCCGAGCCAGCCGACGAGGCCGTTCGCGAGCGCGATCAGGCCCACGAAGGCGATCAGCATGGCGCCCACCGCCACCGCGACGGCGAGGCCCTTCTGGGTGCCCTCCGCCGCGGCCTCGATCAGGTTGACGGCCCGGCGCTCGCCGAACTCGGCCCGCATGGTCCTGACCCGGCTCGGCTCCGTCGAGGGCACCAGGATCTTGGCGTAGAGGAGCCCGCCCGGGATCGCCATCACGGAGGCGGCGAGCAGGTACTCCATCGGCACGCCGAGGGCCGCGTAGCCGGCCAGGATCGAGCCCGCCGTTGAGGCCGCGCCGCTCGACATGACGGCGAAGAGCTCGGACCCGGTCAGGAGCGGCAGGAAGGGCCGCAGCGCCACCGCGATCTCGCTCTGGCCGATCGCGATGGTGATCACCGCCGAGAAGGTCTCGATCCGCGAGGTGCCGAGGAGCCGCTGCAGCGCGGCGCCGATCACCCGCGCCATCCCCTGCATGATCCCGAGATGGTAGAGCACCCCGATCAGCGCCGAGACGTAGACGATCTGCGGCAGCACCCGGAAGGCGAGCACGAAGCCGCCCTGGTCGAAGAGATCGAACATCCTGGGCGCGACGAGGCCGCCGAACAGGAAGGCCGCGCCCCGGTCGCCGTAGGCGAGCACCGCCGCGACCGCCTCGGCCGCCGTCCCGAGCAGGCGCCGCCCGGTGGGCAGGAGCAGGATCGCGGCCCCGAGCAGCACCTGGATGGCGAGGGCCGAGAGCACGGTCCGGGGCCGGATCGCCCGCCGGTCGGTGGAGGCCAGGACCGCGATCGCGAGGAGCACCGCGAGGCTCAGCGCGGCGTGCAGGATCCTCTCGGCCATCCGGTCTCCTCGGGTGCGGCACCGTCGCCCGCCGCGATGCGCCGGGACCGGCGCGGGCGCAAAGCTCTGGCAGAGCTCTCCCGGAGCGTGCAAGCGGGGTGCCGCGGCCGTTCAGGCCGAGTTCACGCGCCGCCGCCCGTAGTGCCCGGCGAGACAGGCTCAAGCCGCAGGGGGACGCGATGCCGCAGGCCGCGCGCAGGCTCATCGGATTCGTGGTTGCCCTGGCGGCCCTGGTTCTGCCGCTCGCCGGCCTCCGCGCCGCGCCGGCCGAGACCCGGATCGCGCTGGTGATCGGCAACGGCGCCTACCCGGCGGGCGCGCTCGCCACCGCGGCGAACGATGCCGGCCTCGTCGCCCAGACCCTGCAGGCGGCGGGATTCGACGTGGTCGGCGCCCGCGACCTCGACGAGGACGGGCTGCGCCGGGCGCTGCGCGACTTCACCGACAGGGCCGCGGCGGCCGGGCCGGAGGCGGTGGCCTTCGTGTACCTCGCGGGCTACGGGCTGCAGGTCGAGGGCGAGAACTACTTCGTGCCGGTCGATGCCCGCATCGGCGCGGCCTCGGACGTGCCGCTGCGGGCGCTGCGCGTCTCGGATTACGCCAAGCGCCTCGCCGCCCTGCCGCTGCGCGCCCGCTTCCTGGTGCTCGACGCGGGCCGCCGGGCGCCGTTCCGCGTCGCCGGCGAGCCGCTCGCGGGCGGCCTCGCCCTGGTCGAGGCGGAGCCGGACTCGCTCGTCGCGTTCAACGCGGCGCCCGGCACGGTCGCGCCGGAGGAGCCGGGCCCCTACGGCGCCTACGCGCAGGCCCTCGCCGAGATGATGCGGGAGGGCGGCCTCGCCCCGGCCGAACTGTTCGCGCGCGTCCGCCTGCGGGTGAGCGAGACGACCCGCGGCGCCGCCGTGCCCTGGCACAGCGCCCGGATCGGGGCGCCCTTCGTGTTCTTCGAGCGCGGCGCCGAGGCGCCGCCGCTTCCCGCGCTGGCGGGCACGGACCGGCGGCCCCTCGGGGAGATCGGGCCGCGGGACGCCTTCGCGCGCTGCCTGGAGCAGGACAGCCTGCAGGCCTACGAGGCGTTCCTGGCCGCCTACCCGCAGGACCCGCTCGCCAAGCGCGTGCGGGCGATCCTCGCGGCGCGGCGCGAGGCGCTGACCTGGCGCCGGTCGCGGGTGGCGGACACGCCGAACGCCTACTGGTCCTATCTCGACCGCTACCCGCGGGGCCCGCACGCCCCCGACGCGCGGCGGCGCCTGCGGCAGCTCGCCGCCGCGGCCGAGCCGCCCGACCACTTCGCCGCCCTCGCCTACGACGTGCCCCCGCCCCCGCCCGAGGAGCGCATCTACGTCGAGCGCCCGGTCGTGGTGCTCGACGGCCCGGCCGACGACCTGCCGCCCCCGCCGGTCCTGCTGCCGCCGCGGCCGGCCGCCCTGCTCGACCTGCCCCCGCCCGTGGTCGAGGAATACGTCCTGCCGGCGCCGGTCTTCGTGCCGGTTCCGGCCGCCGTGCGGCTCCCCGCCACCGTCGCCCCGCCCGAGGGCAACCCCCTCGCCGGCCGCATCCACGAGCGCCCGGGCCCGACCGGGAGCGCGATCGCGGCCGGGGTCGCCGGGGCGGCGATCGGCGCCGCGGTGGCGGCCCGGGTGGCGCTGCCGCCCTCCCTCTCGCAGAAGGCGGCCCTGCGCCCGGGCCTGCCGCCCGGCGCGATGCCGGCCGGCGGGCTCCCGGGCCAGCCGCGCGGGCCGGTGCCGCCGCAGGCGGGCCGCCCGGGCCCCCCCGCCGCGATCGGCCAGCCCCTGCCTGGACAACCCCTGCCCGGACAGCCGGGGCGGACGGCGCCGCTGCCCGCCCAGGCGCGTCCCGGCCCGCCGCCGATCCCGGGGCAGGCCCTGCCCGGGCCGGCTGCGCCGGCGAACCGGCCGGGCGCCGGAGCGGCGCCGACGCTACGGGCGCAGCCGGCCCCCGGCGCGCCGCCCCGCGCCGCGCCGCCCGCCGCGCCCGTCCAGGCCCTGCGGCCGGGCTGGCCGCCGCCCGGCCAGCCCCCGGCCGGGCGGCCCGCCTCGCCGCACGGCCCCGTCGCGGCGCCCGCCCCGAACCCGGACTTCGCCCGCCAGCAGCAGGTCCGTCAGGAGCAGGCCGCCCAGGCGCAGGCCGCCCAAGCCCGGGCCGCCCAAGCCCGGGCCGCCCAGGCGCAGCGGGCCGCCGCGGCCCAGCGCCAGCAGATGATGATGCAGCAGCGGCAGCAGGAGGCCGCGCGGGCCTTTCAGCAGAGGCAGCAGGTGATGCAGCAGCAGGCCTCGCAGGCGGCGGCCCGGCAGCAGGCGGCCCAGGCCGCGGCGCGCCAGCAGCAGATGATGATGCAGCAGCAGGCCGCCGCCCAGCGCCAGCACCAGATGCAGATGATGCAGATGCAGCGCCCGCCGCCGGCGGCGCCGCGCGCCGTTCCGCAGCCGGCGCCCCATCCCGGCCATGGCGGCCGGCCCTGCGGTCAGCCCGGCCTGCCGCCCTGCCGCTGACCCCCGCCCTCGCCCGGACGGCCGCGCGGAGATCCGCCGCACCGCCGGGCCGCGCCCTTGCAGAGCGAGAACAAAACAAGTACATACCGGGAGCCGCGCACATTGAGAATCTCTTCGCCCCCGTGCCATAAGGACCCGTCAGATGGCTCAGTCCTCGCTGCGACTGGTGGAAAACCCGACCATGGATAAAGACAAGTCGAAGGCGATCGATGCCGCGCTCGCCCAGATCGAGCGCGCCTTCGGCAAGGGCTCGATCATGCGCCTGGGCAAGGGCGACAAGGTGCAGGAGGTCGAGACCATCTCCACCGGGTCGCTCGGGCTCGACGTGGCGCTCGGCGTCGGCGGCCTGCCGCGCGGGCGGGTGATCGAGATCTACGGCCCGGAATCCTCCGGCAAGACCACGCTGGCGCTGCACACGATCGCGGAGGCGCAGAAGAAGGGCGGGGTCTGCGCCTTCGTGGATGCCGAGCACGCGCTCGATCCGGTCTACGCCCGCAAGCTCGGGGTCAATCTCGACGACTTGCTGATCTCGCAGCCCGACACGGGCGAGCAGGCGCTGGAGATCACCGACACGCTGGTCCGCTCGGGCGCGATCGACGTGCTGGTGGTGGATTCGGTTGCCGCGCTCACCCCCCGGGCCGAGATCGAGGGCGAGATGGGCGACCAGCAGCCGGGCCTCCAGGCCCGCCTGATGAGCCAGGCCCTGCGCAAGCTCACCGGCTCGATCTCGCGCTCGAACTGCATGGTCATCTTCATCAACCAGATCCGGATGAAGATCGGCGTGATGTACGGGAGCCCCGAGACCACCACGGGCGGCAACGCGCTGAAGTTCTACGCCTCGGTGCGGCTCGACATCCGCCGCGTCTCGACCCTGAAGGACCGCGACGAGCCGATCGGCAACAGCGTCCGGGTCAAGGTGGTGAAGAACAAGGTGGCGCCGCCGTTCAAGCAGGTCGAGTTCGACATCATGTTCGGCGAGGGCGTGTCGAAGGTGGGCGAGCTGATCGACCTCGGCGTGAAGGCCGGCATCGTCGAGAAGTCGGGGGCGTGGTTCTCCTACGACAGCCAGCGCCTGGGCCAGGGCCGCGAGAACGCCAAGGGCTTCCTGCGGGACAACCCGGACATCGCCGGGCGCATCGAGGCGGCGATCCGCCAGAACATGGGCCTCGTCGCCGACAAGATCCTGGAGAACGCGGTCCCGACCGCGGAGGATTTCGACGAGGGCGAGGCCTGAGCCAGGCCCGACGGATCGAGGAGGAAGGGGCCGCCGCGGGAGACGCGGCGGCCCCTTCCGTTTGGGGCCGCTCGCGCGGGCCGGCTCATGCGGGATCGCGCTCATGCGGGATCGCGCTCCTGCGCGACGCTCCCGGAGGCGGCGAGGCCGTTCCGAGTCTCCCGCCCCCTCGCGGCGGCCCGGGTCGCCCCGCCCGCCTTGACGGCAGGGTCCGTGAGCCGCCGCGGAGTCACGCCCCTCCCCGGTGCGACCTCGCGCCTTACCTTGGAGCGCATCCAAGCTGTCCGTGTTGTCCACGGGCATCCCGTCCCCGGCGACCGGCGCGGTGCCGGCCCGCCCGCCCTCGGAGGCCGGAATGCCACGACGCGGACACCCAGAACCGAACCGGAGAGACTTGATGGTTGGAGCATCCGCCACCACGGCCCCCGCCGCCGTGCCCGCGGCCGCCGGGGCGCAGCCGGCCGGGCCCGCGGCGCCGGTCACCGCGCGGGTCGCCTTCACGGTGAACGGCGCGCGGCGCGAACTCGACCTCGACCTGCGCACCAGCCTGCTCGACGCCCTGCGCGAGCACCTGCACCTGACCGGCACCAAGAAGGGCTGCGACCACGGCCAGTGCGGCGCCTGCACCATCATCGTCGACGGGCGGCGGATCAACGCCTGCCTGACGCTGGCCGTCATGCACCAGGGCAGCGCGATCACCACCATCGAGGGGCTGGGAGGGCCGGAGAGCCTGCATCCGATGCAGGCCGCCTTCGTGCGTCACGACGGCTACCAGTGCGGCTACTGCACGCCGGGCCAGATCTGCTCGGCGGTCGCCGTGCTCGACGAGATCGCGGCCGGGATCCCGAGCCACGCCACCGCCGATCTCACCGCGGCCCCGGACCTGTCCGAGGCCGAGATCCGCGAGCGCATGAGCGGCAACCTCTGCCGCTGCGGCGCCTATTCCAACATCGTCGAGGCCGTGACCGAGGTCGCCGGGAGGCGGGCATGAAGTCCTTCACCTACGAGCGCCCGGCCTCCCCGGCGGAGGCGGCGTCCGCCGTCGCGCGCAACCCGGGCGCGAAGTTCATCGCCGGCGGCACCAACCTGCTCGACCTGATGAAGCTGCAGATCGAGACGCCGGCCCACCTCGTGGACGTGAACGGGCTCGGGCTCGACGCGATCGAGGCGACGCCGGAGGGGGGCCTGCGCATCGGCGCGCTGGTGCGCAACACCGACCTCGCGGCCGATCCGCGGGTCCGCCGCGACTACCCGGTGCTCTCCCGGGCGCTCCTCGCGGGGGCCACCGGCCAGCTCCGCAACCAGGCGACGACGGCCGGCAACCTGCTCCAGCGCACCCGCTGCCCCTACTTCTACGACACCGCACAGGCCTGCAACAAGCGGCGGCCGGGCTCGGGCTGCGCCGCCCTCGACGGGATCAGCCGGCAGCTCGCGGTGATCGGCGGCAGCGAGGCCTGCATCGCCACCCATCCGGGCGACATGGCGGTGGCGATGCGCGTCCTCGACGCCGCCGTCGAGACCGTCGACGCGACGGGCGCGGCGCGCACGATCCCGATCGCCGAGTTCCACCGCCTGCCCGGGGACGCGCCCGAGCGCGACACGACGCTGCGGCCGGACGAGCTCATCACCGCCGTGACGCTGCCCCGGCCCCTCGGCGGGGCGCAGATCTACCGCAAGGTGCGCGACCGCGCCTCCTACGCCTTCGCGCTGGTCTCGGTCGCCGCCGTGGTGCAGCCGGATGGCAGCGGCCGCGTCGCCTTCGGCGGCCTCGCGCACAAGCCCTGGCGGGTCGAGGCCGCGGAGGCCGAGCTGCCGCGCGGCGCCGCGGCGGTGGCCGCCGGCATGCTGTCGGGCGCGAGGCCGACCCGCGACAACGCGTTCAAGTTGAGGCTCGCCGAGCGGACCCTCGGCGCGGCGCTCAAGCAAGCGAGGGCCTGAGCCATGAAGTTCGACACCCCCGCCGGGCAAAACCCGATCGACCAGCTCAAGGTCGTCGGCCGCCCCACCGACCGCATCGACGGCAAGTTCAAGACCACCGGCACGGCGCCCTACGCCTACGAGCGGCACGACGTCGCGCCGAACCAGGCCTACGGCTACGTGGTCGGCGCCGGCATCGCCAAGGGGCGCGTGCGCGCGATCGAGACCGAGGAGGCCGCGCGCGCGCCGGGCGTCCTGGCGATCGTGACGACCCTCGACACGCCCCGGCTGCCGCGCGGCACGATGAACGCCGCCTACCTGTTCGGCGGCGACGCGATCCAGCACTACCACCAAGCGGTCGCCCTGGTGGTGGCGGAGACCTTCGAGCAGGCGCGGGCGGCGGCCTTCCTGATCCGGGTCGATTGCGCGCCCGAGCCCGGCCGCTTCGACCTGCGCGCCGAGGCGGGGGCGGCGAAGCCGGTCCCGGGCGACAGCGGCGAGGGCAGCAGCGGCGCGGGCGAGGAGCGCGTCGGCGATTTCGAGGGGGCCTTCGCGCAGGCCCCGGTGACCCTCGACGCGACCTATACCACCGCCGACGAGAGCCACGCCATGATGGAGCCGCACGCGAGCGTCGCGGCCTGGGAGGGCGACCGGCTCACGCTCTGGACCTCCAACCAGATGATCGGCTGGGGCAAGGGCAGCATCGCCAAGATCTTCGGCATCCCCAAGGCGAATGTCCGGCTCGACTCGCCCTACGTGGGCGGCGGCTTCGGCGGCAAGCTGTTCGTGCGCGCCGACGCGGTGCTGGCCGCCCTGGGCGCGCGGGCGGCCGGGCGCCCGGTGAAGGTGGCGCTGACCCGGCCAATGATCCCCAACAACACCACGCACCGACCCGCCACGATCCAGCGCATCCGCCTCGGCGCGACCCGGGACGGGATCCTCACGGCCATCGCGCACGAGAGCATCTCCGGCAACCTGCCGGACGGCGACCCGGAGACGGCGGTCAGTCAGACCAAGCTGCTCTACGCGGGGGCGAACCGGCTGACCGCGCTGAAGCTCGCCCATCTCGACCTGCCCGAGGGCAACGCCATGCGGGCCCCCGGCGAGGCGCCCGGCATGCTGGCGCTCGAGGTCGCGATGGACGAGATGGCGGAGAAGCTCGGGCTCGACCCGGTCGAGTTCCGCCTGCGCAACGACACCCAGGTCGACCCGAACCAGCCCGGACGCGCCTTCTCGCACCGCGACTTCGTCGGCTGCCTGCGGCTCGGCGCGGAGCGGTTCGGCTGGGCGCGGCGCAGCCCGACCCCCGGGCAGGTCCGGGACGGGGCGTGGCGGGTCGGGCTCGGGATGGCGTCGGCCTTCCGCAACAACCTGGTGCTGAAATCGGGCGCGCGGGTGCGCCTCGACGGCCGCGGCCGGGTGACGGTCGAGACCGACATGACCGATATCGGCACCGGCAGCTACACCATCATCGCGCAGACCGCGGCGGAGATGATGGGCCTGCCCCTCGACCGGGTCGAGGTGCGGCTGGGCGATTCCGACTTCCCGACCGCGGCCGGCTCGGGCGGCCAGTTCGGCGCCAATTCCTCGACCGCGGGCGTCTACGCCGCCTGCGTGAAGCTGCGGGAGGCGGTGGCGCAGCGGCTCGGCATCAACTCGGCCGACGCGGTCTTCGCCGACGGCCAGGTGCGGGCCGGCAACCGCGCGGTGCCGCTCGGCGAGGCGGCGGCCCAGGGCGAGATCGTTGCCGAGGACGCGATCGAGTTCGGCGGCCTCGACAAGACCTACCAGCAATCGACGTTCGGCGCCCATTTCGTGGAGGTCGGGGTCGATGCCGACACCGCGGAGGTGCGGGTGCGGCGGATGCTGGCTGTCTGCGCGGCCGGCCGCATCCTCAACCCGAAATCGGCCCGCAGCCAGGTCATCGGCGGGATGACCATGGGGGTCGGGGCGGCGCTGATGGAGAAGCTCGCGGTCGACACGCGCCGGGGCTTCTTCGTCAACCACGACCTCGCCGGCTACGAGGTGCCGGTCCACGCCGACATCCCGCACCAGGAGGTGATCTTCCTCGACGAGGTCGACGCGATGTCGTCGCCGATGAAGGCCAAGGGCGTCGGCGAACTCGGCCTGTGCGGGGTCGGCGCCGCGGTGGCGAACGCGGTCTACAACGCCACCGGCGTGCGGGTGCGGGACTATCCCCTCACCGTCGACAAGCTCATCGACCGCATGCCGGAGGCGGCGTGAGGCGGCCCGCCCCCTCGCGCCATCCGGGCGGGCGCTCCTCGCGGCCGCTTCGGCCGCCGGGGCCGTGACGGTCGAGCGGAGCGGCTCGCGCGCGTCCGCCCCAGGGCCCGCCGGCGCCCTCACGGGTGGCGTGCGCGCCGACCCGCTGCTCAGGGAGGCGCCGCCCCGGCGGTCGGGTGCCCTCGTCACCCGCCGCGCCGGGGGCGCGGACGGCGTGGCGCGGCCACCCGCACGGGCAGGCGCCGATCGTCACCGCGGGGGCGGGTTCGGCAACGGGGCCGCCCAGTCCGGGAGATCCGGCGCGGGCTGGTAGGTGCGCTGGCCTGGCTCGGCGACCAACCCGCCTTCGCGGCGCGGGCGGATCACCTGTTCGGACTCATCGCGGGCGCGATCCTGACGGACCGCGCCGGGCGCCGTCACGACGGGGAGACCGCTCGCGCGCGGGTGATCCGGGCCGACCGCCAGCGCGGCGATCGGCCCGTCTTCCGCTCGTCCGCGGCGCGGCTGCCGGGCCCGGCAGCCGCCCGATCACGAGCAGCCGGTCGTGCTGCCGCAGGTGTCGCATTTCAGGCAGGTGCCGTTGCGCACCAGCGTGAAATTCGCGCATTCCGGGCAGGCCTCGCCGACATAGCCCTTCATCTTGGCCTCGGCCCGGCGGTCGGCGACGCTGCGCTCCGCCTTGGGCTCGGGCCGGCCGAAGGGCAGGGCCTCGGCGAGGGCGTCGATCCGGCCGGCCAGGGCGGGCTCGGTCCGCAGCGCCACCGCGCCGCGCACGGCGTGGATGCTGCCGCCCGCCGGGGCCGAGAGGCCGGTCGCGGGCGCCGCCACCCCGGCGGTGCTGCCGCCGGGACCGCCGTGGATCAGGGTCAGCCGGTCGGCCGAGCCGCGCAGCAGGCCCCGCGACACGATCGTGTGCGCCACCACCGGCTCCGGCGCCGGCTGCTTCGACTGCGCCACGCCCCCGCCCATCACGGTCGAGCCGATCTCGGACGGGTCGACATGCGCGAGGTCGGTGCGGCCCAGATACGAGATCGCCAGTTCCCGGAACACGTAGTCGAGGATCGAGGTCGCGTTCTTGATCGCGTCGTTGCCCTGCACGAACCCCGCCGGCTCGAAGCGGGTGAAGGTGAAGGCGTCGACGTACTCCTCCAGCGGCACGCCGTATTGCAGGCCGAGCGAGATCGCGATCGCGAAGTTGTTCATCAGGCTGCGGAAGGCGGCGCCCTCCTTGTGCATGTCGATGAAGATCTCGCCGAGCCGGCCGTCGTCGTACTCGCCGGTGCGCAGGTAGACTTTGTGCCCGCCGACCACCGCCTTCTGGGTGTAGCCCTTGCGGCGGTCCGGCATCTTCTCCCGCGAGCGGATGCGCTCGACGCGCTCGATCACCCGCTCGACGATCTTCTCCGCCACCGCCGCGGCCCGGGCCGCGGCCGGCTGCGCGATCAGCGCCTCCACCGCCTCCTCGGCCTCGTCCTCGTCGTCATCGGCGATGAGCGCGGCGTTGAGGGGCTGCGACAGCTTCGAGCCGTCGCGGTAGAGCGCGTTCGCCTTCAGGCCGAGGGTCCAGGAGAGCCGGTAGGCCTCCTTGCAATCCTCCACCGTGGCGTCGTTCGGCATGTTGATGGTCTTGGAGATCGCCCCCGAGATGAAGGGCTGCGCCGCCGCCATCATGCGGATGTGGCTCTCCACCGAGAGGTAGCGCTTGCCGGTGCGCCCGCACGGATTGGCGCAGTCGAACACCGCGTAATGCTCGCGCTTCAGGTGCGGCGCGCCCTCCAGCGTCATCGCCCCGCAGACGTGGATGTTCGCCGCCTCGATCTCGCGCCGCGTGAAGCCGAGATGCGTCAGCAGGTCGAAGGACGGATCGGCGAGCCTCTCGGCCGGGACCCGCAGGGTCCTGGTCAGGAAATCCTCGCCCAAGGTCCAGCGGTTGAACACGAACTTGATGTCGAAGGCCGATTTCAGCCCCGCCTCGACCGCCGCGATCTTGTCGTCGGTGAAGCCCTTGGCGCGCAGGGCGGCCGGGTTGACGGCCGGCGCCTGGCCGAGCGAGCCGTGGCCGACCGCGTAGGCCTCGATCTCGGCGATCTCGGATTCCCGGTAGCCGAGGGCGCGCAGCGCGTCCGGCACCGCCCGGTTGATGATCTTGAAGTAGCCGCCGCCCGCCAGCTTCTTGAACTTCACCAGGGCGAAGTCGGGCTCGATGCCGGTGGTGTCGCAATCCATCACCAGCCCGATCGTGCCGGTCGGCGCGATCACGGTCGCCTGCGCGTTGCGGTAGCCGTGCTCCTCGCCGAGCACCAGCGCCCGGTCCCAGGCCCGCGTGGCGTGGGCCACGAGGTCGGGCTGCGGGCAGGCCGCGTGGTCGAGGGGCACCGGCTTGGTGCTGAGGAACTCGTAGCCCTCCGCCTCGCCGTGCGCGGCCCGGCGATGGTTGCGGATCACCCGCAGCATCGCGTCGGCATTCTCCTCGTAGGCCGGGAAGGGCCCGAGTTCGCGCGCCATCTCGGCCGAGGTGGCGTAGGCCACGCCGGTCATGATGGCGGTGAGCGCCCCCGCCAGCGCCCGCCCCTCGCGGGAATCGTAGGGCAGGCCCATGGTCATCAGCAGGCCGCCGACATTGGCGTAGCCGAGCCCGAGGGTGCGGTACTTGTAGGAGAGGTCGGCGATCTCCCGGCTCGGGAACTGCGCCATCGTCACCGAGATCTCCAGGACGATGGTCCAGAGCCGGCAGAGATGCTCGTAGGCCTCGACGTCGAAGGTCCGGGTGCCGCGGTCGAACAGCGCCAGCAGGTTGGCCGAGGCGAGGTTGCAGGCGGTGTCGTCCAGGAACATGTACTCGGAGCACGGGTTCGAGGCCCGGATCCGCCCGCCGACCGGGCAGGTGTGCCAGTCGTTCATGGTGGTGTTGAAGTGCAGGCCCGGATCGGCCGAGGCCCAGGCCGCCGCGCCGATCTTCTCCCAGAGGTCGCGGGCCTTCAGCGTCTTGGCGACCTTGCCGCCGATGCGGGTCCTGAGCGGCCAGTCCGCGTCCGCCTCGACGGCGCGCAGGAAGTCGTCGGTGAGCGAGACCGAGTTGTTGGAGTTCTGGCCCGAGACCGTGAGGTAGGCCTCGGAATCCCAGTCCGTGTCGAAGATCGGGAAATCGACCTCGGTCGCGCCCTGGCGGGCGGACTGGATCACCCGCTTGACCGAGGCGTCCGGCACCATGGCGCGGCGGGCCGCCTTGACCTCGCGCTTGAGCGCCGGGTTGCGCTCGGGGTCGAAGCAGGCGTCGCCCTCCGCCTCGCAGTTCAGGCAGGCGCGCATCACCGCCTTGAGGTGCTTGGCGGCGACCTTCGAGCCGGTGACCAGCGCGGCGACCTTCTGCTCCTCCCGCACCTTCCAGTCGATGAAGGCCTCGATGTCGGGATGGTCGATGTCGACGATCACCATCTTGGCGGCGCGCCGCGTGGTGCCGCCCGACTTGATCGCGCCCGCCGCCCGGTCGCCGATCTTGAGGAAGCTCATCAGGCCCGACGAGCGCCCGCCGCCCGCCAGCTTCTCGTTCTCGCCGCGCAGGGCCGAGAAGTTCGAGCCCGTGCCCGAGCCGTACTTGAACAGGCGCGCCTCGCGCACCCAGAGGTCCATGATGCCGCCCTCGTTGACGAGGTCGTCCTGGACCGACTGGATGAAGCAGGCGTGCGGCTGCGGGTGCTCGTAGGCGCTCGCCGACTTGGTCAGCGCGCCGGTGCGGTAATCGACGTAGTAGTGGCCCTGGCTCGGGCCGTCGATGCCGTAGGCCCAGTGCAGGCCGGTGTTGAACCATTGCGGCGAGTTCGGCGCCACCATCTGGCGGGCCAGCATGGCGCGCAGCTCGTCGAGGAAGGCGGCGGCGTCCTCCTCGGAGGAGAAGTAGCCGCCCTTCCAGCCCCAGTAGGTCCAGCAGCCGGCGAGCCGGTCGAAGACCTGGACGGCCGAGGTCTCGGAACCGTAGCGCGCCTCCTCGGGCAGCGCCGCGAGGGCCTCCTCGTCCGGCACCGAGCGCCACAGGAAGGAGGGAACGTCGTTCTCCTCCACGCGCCGGAGCGCCGCGGGCACGCCCGCCTTGCGGAAGTACTTCTGGGCCAGGACGTCGCAGGCGACCTGGCTCCAGGCCTCCGGCACGTCGATGCCGTCGAGGCGAAACACCACCGAGCCGTCCGGATTGCGGATCTCGCTCACCGCTTTCCTGAACGGGATCCCCGCATAGGGGGATTGTCCGGCCGTCGTGATACGCCGCTCGATCCGCATGAAACGTTCTCTCCCGACAGGTGACATGACAACCCGAACCGCGACCCCGCGCGGTCGTTCGCCCAGCATGGTTCAGGATGCCTCGACCCCGGCGCATCAACGCACGCCAGAGTTGCGCCGTCCGCAGCTTTGCGCCGCGCGGCCGTTGAACGTTTCGCCGGCGAACCGGTCGTCCAACCTGCGGGCAAGCTAGCGAGCTTCGGGGCTCCGCGTCAACAACTAGTGTGACGCCCGGCCGTTCCACGCTAGATGTTGTGCCGGCGAGCCAAATCCTGTGGATATCTCGCGACTCCGCCTAAAGCCGCATCGGGCCTCTCGGATTCCGCGCGAGTTTTTTCGCGCTCAACCGGTTCTGCGGCCGGTCGGGCGCGGCGCGGCTGTGAATTTGATGCAAATTCGCCACGCCTGGGCCCGGGTAGCGGGTGTCGGTTGCGCGGCCGGGCGGGCTCAACCGGTGCTCCCGGGCCGGCGCCCGGGGCGGGCGCGGTGCTCCCGGGCCGGCGCCGCGGGCGCCGGGGTGCGACGCGCTGCGGCTGGACTTCGCCGGCCCGCCTCACCATAGTCCGCCGCGACCGAGGACGGGCCCCGGGCCCGGGCAAGCGACGAGACGGCCGCGATGGCGCTGAAAGACACACTCCTGCGCATCTTCACGTGGTGGAGCGGCTCCACCGTGAGCCTGGAGTTCTACACCAAGCGCCACGGCGAGCTCGTCGGCACGGACGAGTTCGGCAACCGCTACTACCGGGCCGAGGGGCCGCTGATCGACCCGTCGGTCGGGCCGGAGCGGCGCTGGGTGATCTACAACGGCGAGGCGGACGCCTCGAAGGTGCCGCCGGGCTGGCGCGGCTGGCTCAGCCACACGGTCGACGTGGCGCCGAGCGAGGAGAGCTATACGCCGCGCGAGTGGCAGAAGCCCTTCGAGCCGAACCTGACCGGTACCGTGGCGGCCTATCGGCCGCGCGGCTCGCAGCTCTCCTACGGCCAGCGCCCGGCCGCGACCGGCGACTACGTGCCGTGGACGCCGGGCGAGTAGGGGCCGCCCTTTTTCCACCACCCTTCGGGGGGAGACAGCGGGCAGCCGAAGGGAGTTCGCGTTGAGCCGCACCACCGCCCGATCCGCCATCCGCGCGGCTTTGGTCCTCAGCCTCGCGGGCGTCCTCGCGCCCGCCGCGCAGGCCGACAAGATCCGCAACCCGACCGCGGTGTTCTCGGGGCTCGACAAGATCACCGGCCGCATCGTGACCTTCGAGGTCTCGGTCGACGAGACGGTGCAGTTCGGCGCCCTGCAGCTGACGCCGCGGGTCTGCTACACCCGCCCGCCGACCGAGAGCGCCAGGACCACGGCCTTCCTGGAGGTCGACGAGGTCACGCTGGAGAACAAGTACCGGCGGATCTTCACCGGCTGGATGTTCGCGGCGAGCCCCGGCCTGCACGCGATCGAGCACCCGATCTACGACGTCTGGCTGGTGGACTGCAAAGGCGGGACGGACATCATCGCCGAAGCCAAGGAGCAGGACGACGCGCCGGTGGCGGCCGCCAAGCCCGAGCGCCGCCGCCGCGACCCGAACCAGCAGCAGGAGGCGCGGCGCGCCCAGCCGGTCAACCGCCAGGGGCAGGTGGACGTGGCGCCGCTGCGCGGCACGCCGGTGCAGCCGCGCCAGACGCCCTCGCGCCGCTTCTTCCCGACGAACGACGCGCCGTCCTTCTTCAACTCGGATCCGCGCTGAGCGGGGCGCGCCGCGCGGGTTCGCGATCCGGGAGCCGCCGTGATCCAACCGGATCCCGGCTCAGCCCTGGAACGCCAGCGTCGCGCGGGTGCCGCGAGGGAGGCGGTCGTACTCGACCTTGGAGCGCAGGTTCGTGCCCATGGCCCGCAGGATGCGCGAGCCGAGGCCGGAGCCGAGCGGGGTCCCCTCCCCCGACCAGCCGATGCCGTCGTCCTCGACCACGAGGCAGAGCGCGTCCTCGCCGCGCCGCGTGATGGCGACCCGGATCTCCCCCGCCACCTCGGGCGGATAGGCGTACTTGTAGGCGTTGGTGACGAGTTCGGTCACGACGACGCCGAGCGAGACCGCCTTGTCGGTGGCGAGCCGGATCGGCTCGGCCCGCAGGCGGATGGCGTGGTCGCGCCCCGCCGCCTTCATGGAGGCTTCGAGTTCCTCGACCAGGCTCGCCAGGTAGGCGTCGACCTCGACCGCCTGGACGTCCTGCGAGGTGTAGAGGCGGCGGTGGATCCCCGCGATGGCGGAGATCCGCGCCTGCATCTCCTCGAGCGCGCTCTTGGCGGCCGGGTCCGTCACCGCGTTGGTCTGCATCCGGGCCAGCGCCGCCACCAGGGCGAGGGAGTTGGCGACGCGGTGATTCACCTCCCGCAGCAGGATCTCGGCCCGGTCGCGGGCGGCCCGCACCTCGGCCTCCGCCCGCTCCTTGTCCCGCCGCAGCGCCTCCTGGCGCAGGGCGGTGTCGATCGCCTCGCCGAGGAGTTCGCGGAAATGGCCCTGCACGTCCTTCCAGACGTAATCCACGGCGCCGGCCTTGAGGGCGGCCACGGCGACGCGGCTGTCCTCCGAGCCGGTCACGTAGACGACCGGGGGCGCCTCGGGCAGGGCCCGGATCGCCGCCAGCACCTCGAGCCCGCTGCGGCCCGGCATGTGGTGGTCGAGGGCGACCACGTCGATGCCGCCCGCCCGCAGCCGCGCCAGCCCCGCCTCCCCGTCCTCGGCGAGGTCCACGGCGTAGCCCCGGCCCCGCAGGGCGCGCTGGACGAGGCGCCCGAGCCCGGGATCGTCGTCGATGTAGAGGATGCGGGCCTGGCCCGGCGCGGCCGCGTCGCTCATGGATTCTCGGGCACCTGCATCACCGAGAAGAACAGGCCGAGCTGCCGGATCGCGTTCGCGAAGCCGTCGTAGTTCACCGGCTTGGTGATGTAGACGTTGGCGCCGAAGTCGTAGCAGCGCTGGATCTCGCGGCTGTCGTCCGTGGTGGTGAGGACGACCACGGGCGAGCGCCGGGTATGCGGGTTCGCCTTCACGGTCTCCAGGATGTCGAGGCCGGTCATGTCCGGCAGGTTGAGGTCGAGCAGGATCAGGAGGTGGCGCCCCGCGCTGACCTCGCCGGTGCCGTCCGGCCCGAGCAGGTAGGCGAGCGCCGAGGTGCCGTCCCGGAACGGCAGGATCTCGTTGTTCACGCCGGCCCGGCGGATGTTGCGCTCGATGAGCCGGGCGTGGCCCTCGTCGTCCTCGATCATCACGATGCAGACGGGATGCATCCGGTCCTCCCCTCACTCGGCCGCCATCCCGGGCGCGCCCCCGGGGGCGGCCTCCGGGGTGCCCTCGAACCCGGCCCGGTCCGGCCCGGGGGCGCTCGCGACCGGGCGGCGCGGCAGCGTCACCGTGAAGGTGGTGCCCTCGCCGAGCCGCGAGGCCACCTCGATGCGCCCGCCGAGGGAGCGCACCAGCGCCTTGACGTGGGCGAGCCCGATCCCCTCCCCCGGCCGGTCCTGGGCGCCCGCCCGGCGGAACAGCTCGAAGACCCGGGCGTGGTCCTGGGGCGCGATGCCGCGCCCGTTGTCGCTGACGGCGAAGCGCACGCGGTCGCCCGGGGCGGCCTCGGCCGCCACGGCGATGCGGCCGGGCCGCTCGGGCGACAGGTATTTCAGGGCGTTGTCGATCAGGTTGGAGAAGATCTGCTCGATCGCGAGCCGGTCGGCGGTGATCGGCGGCAGGCCGGGCGCGACGCTCACCCTTGCCCCGACCGCGTCGGCCTGGTGGCGCTGCGCGTCGGCGAGCCCCTGGATGACCGCCGTCATGTCGAGGGGCTCGGGCCGGAAATTGCGCCGCCCCTCCCGCGACAGCTTCAGGATCGCGGCGATCAGCCCCTCCATCTTGGTGATCGCCGCCCGGATGAAGCCGAGGGCCTCGCTCATGTCGCCGTCGATCTGCGCCGCCTGCGGGTGGCCCTCGAGCGCGCCGCGGATCTCCTCCTGCAGCGCCTCGAGCTCGCTCGTGAAGCCCATCACGTTGACGAGCGGCGCCCGCAGGTCGTGGGAGACGATGTAGGCGTAGCGCTGGATCTCCTCGTTCGACTCGCGCAGCTCGGCCTCGGCCTCGCGCTGGGCGGTGATGTCGGTGTGGACCCCGACCCATTCGCGGATGCGCCCGTCCGGCTCCAGGATCGGCACGGCCCGGATCGCGTAGGGCCGCCACGTGCCGTCGCGGCTGCGCACCCGGTGCTCGAACACGAAGGTCCGCCGCGCCGCGACGGCCGCGTTCCAGGCGTCGATGCTCGGCTGCGCGTCGTCGGGATGCACCGCCCGCGCCCAGCCGTAGCCCTCGTACTCGGCGCGGGTCTGCCCGGTGATGGCCGCCCAGCCGGGCTGCTCGCCGGTCATCCGGCCGGCCGCGTCGTTGGTCCAGAGCACGCCCCGCACCGCCCGCACCGCGGCGCGGAAGCGGTCCTGCTCGTGGCGCACCGAGATCAGGAGGCGCGCATTGTCGAGGGCGATCCCGGCCTGCCCGGCGAAGCCCAGGATCAGGCGCTCCTCCCGGGTCCCGAAGCGGCCCGGCTCGGGATGGCCGAAGAGCAGGGCGCCGAGCGTCTCGCCCGAGCCGGAGACGACCGGCACCGCGAGGTAGCTGCGCACGGGCAGGTGGCCCTCCGGCATGCCGCCGTGGGAGCCGTAGCGGGCATCCGCCGCCACGTCGTCCGAGCGCACCACCCCGTCGGCCCGGAAGGTCGGGGCGAAGAGCGCGGTGGCACGGGGCAGGCCGAAGCGCGTGAAGGCCTCGCGCGGCGCGCCCGTCAGGCTGAACAGGCGCCAGGCCTCCTCCGGATCGCCCTCGCGCCCGGCCGGCACGCGCTCGAAGAAGGCGCCGTAGGCCGCCCCCGTGAGGGCGGTGGCGTTGTCGATGATGCTCTGGACGAGGCGGCCGAGATCGTGCTCGGCGGCCAGGGAGGCGCCGGCGCGGTTGAGCCGCTCCAGGCGCGCGGTCTCCTCCTGGAGCGCGAGCCGCGCCTCCTCGGAGCGCCGGCTGACCCGGACCTGGGCGAGGGCCCCGCCCGCGAGCAGCAGCGTGAGGACGAGGCCGAGCCCGCCGATCGTCGGCGCGAGCGCCCCGGCCGGGTCGTGCGCGAAGGCCGGCGTCGCGGCGGCGCTCAGGGTCCAGGTCCGGCCCGCCAGGGTGAGGGCGCGCCGCGCCGCCAGGCCGGCTTCCGGCCGGCCCGCCCCGGGCGCGGAGGCGTAGAGGAGCCGCTCGGGCATCGGCTCCGAGGCATCGGGCACGGCGCCGTCATGGACCGCGTAGGCGAGTTCGCGCGCGCCGCCCGCGGTGCGGCGGGTGACCACCTGCGGGAAGAAGTCGCCCGCCCGGAACGGGGCGTAGACGAAGCCGCGCAGGGCGCCGCGCCGGTCCGCGACCGCCTCCGGGATGGCCTCCCCCGCGTAGACCGGGAGGTAGAGCAGGAAGCCCGGCTGGCGGTCGCGGTCGATCTCCTGGACGAGTTCGACCTTGCCCGAGAGCGCGACCTCGGCGCCGTCGCGGGCCCGCGCCATCGCCTCCCGGCGCGTCGGCTCGGAGGACATGTCGAAGCCCATCGCGGCGGCGTTGCGCCGGTCCGCGGGTTCGAGCGCGACGATGGCGGTGGGGTCCGGCGCTCCGGTCTCCGGCCACGGCTCGGGCGCGCCCTCCGCGCCGAGCCGCCGCCGCAGCGCCTCGCGCTCGCCGGGGGCGAAGCGCTGCGCGAAGCCGAGGCCGCGGATGCCCGGATAGAGCTCCCCGAGGCGCAGCCGCGCCACGTAGGCGGCGAATTCCGCCCGGCTGACCTCCCGGCTCGCCGCGTAGAGCCCGGCCGCGCCGCGCAGGAGCGCCGCGTAGGTGTCGAGCCGCTCGCGGATGTCCTCGGCCTGCGCGTCGACGAGCCGCGCGAACCGCTCGCCGTCCCGCACCGCACTCACCTGCCGGAGCTGCAGGGCCGCGCCTCCCGACAGGATCAGGCCGACCAGCAGGATCAGCAGCGGCAGCCCGTAGCGTCCGATCGGGCGCGCTGAACCAGACGAGGGCGGAGCAGGCGACGAGATGACGGCGATCCTCTGCGCGAGCGCGACCGGGATGTTCTAGTGCCGCCGCGCTGCACGGCCAGACAGCGGGGCCCGCAACAGGGGAAGTTCGGCCGGTCTCGAGTCAGGCCTTGGCGCGGGAGCCGCGCCGCGGGTGGGCCGGGCGCACCGCCGTGCGGGAACGGCATCGCTGCCAGCCCCAATGCTCGTAGGGGCTCGTCGGCGCGGCCTCGCACCAGCCAGCCCGCCGCAGGCGCTCCGCGAGGATCTGGCGGTCGAGGCAGGCCTGCTCGCTCATCGCGGAGGACGGGAGCCCGCAGGCCGCGTCGGCCCGCTCCCACCGGGCGACGAGATCCTCGGACGCCGCGGCCCGGCCGACGCAGAGGAAGGCGAGCCCGAGCACGAGACCCGGCAAGGTGAGGTGACGGAGCATGGGCGAGTCCTGCGCGCCCGACCGATTCGGGCCCGCGCGGGATAGCACGGCCGGCGCAACCGGCAAGGCGGCAACCGGTCCCGCGCCCGCGATCAGTGCGGGGCGAAGATCGGGCGGCGCGGGACCGGGCGGGGCGGGCGGCGCGGGGGCGGGACGGCGCCCGCCATGCGCCGCGACGCGCCCTCGATGGTGCGCGACCACAGGCTCGCCGCCTCCGCCGCCTCGCCCCTCGACGCGAAGGTCTCGTCGGATCTCAGCAAGGTCTCGTTCTTGCGGCCGATCAGGCGCCACCGCCATCGGCCGGGATCATCCTGCTCGATGAGGAATTCCATAGCCGCCTCCACTGGATTTCCTTTGCGGAGGAATATGCCTCATGCCATGGGCCGCGGGGCGCCGCGCCGGCCCGCGAGGCAGGCGATCTGCCCCGCGGGCGCGATTCGGCGCGAGTCTTCCCCAGGATCCACAGGTCCGCGCCGGCGCGCGGGCGGCGCGAGCGAGGGATCGGCTTGACGGCTGTGCCGGCGACACGAATCCCGGCGCGCATGTCCCGGCGCGCATGTCGGAGCGGAACCGATCGGTCCGCCGCGCCTTCTCTCCGCGGTTCCCGGGGGAGGCCGGGACCGAGGCAGCGGATCCCCGCGCGACGATCCTTCGGTCCCGGTGCCGGTCGAACGGGGCAAGCCGGGCCGCGGCGCCGTGCGCCGCGATCGAGGGGGGACCGCCGCGGCGGATCCGTCGGAGGGAGGCCGCGATGGTCGGTTCGATGTGGAAGCTCGGCATCGAGATGACGATGCTCGGGCTCGAAGCCCAGACGGTGATCGGCCTGCGCCTCGCCAAGATCGCGCTGGGCGGCCCGGCCGCGGCGGCCGAGGCCCAGCTGATGGTGGCCGAGAAGGTGGCCGCGGCCGGCGAGGCGGCCGTCCAGGCCGCGACCGGCGGGTCGCCCCGCAAGATCGTGCGCGGCTACCGGCGCAAGGTGCGCGCGAATACGCGGCGGCTGCGCAGGGGATGAGCGACGGGCGCCGCGCGGCGCCCGTTGCGGATCGGGCGCGCCGGTGTCAGGCGCGCTCCTTGGCGAGGGCCTCCAGGGCCTGATCGAGGCCGCGGAACGACAGCGGCAGCGTCACGTCCCGGCCCGCGGCGTCCTTGAACGTGAGCCGCCCCGGCTCGCTGCCGGCCCGCCAGCGCTTGAGCACGTCCTCCCTGGTCGCCCCATCCGCCACGCAGCCCGCCGGGAGGCAGCGCCGCCAGGCCAGATCGAGCGCCGCCGCCTCGCGGCCCTCCTTGCCCTCCAGGCCCACCCGCACGCCCGACGGGAAGCTGACCGTCACCGGCAGCACCGCCGTCAGCCGCAGGCCGGCCTCGCCGGGCGCCCGCCCCAGCGCGACCTGCGCCAGGGGCGCGGCCTGACCCTGGACCTGGACGGCCTGCGCCACCTCGCAGAACCGGGTCACCTTCTCGCCCTCGGCGAGGCGCTGGCAGCGCAGCGTCCACTCGCCGAAGCTCGCCGTGGTCAGTTCCGGCTCGGCCGGGACCGGCGGCGCGGCGGGCGATGCGGCGGGCGGCGGAGCGACCGCCGGCTTGGGCGCGGGCTGCGCCAGCACCGGCCCCGCGAGACCGAGGGCCGCGGCGAGCGCGGCCGGGACGGAGCGGAGCCCGATCGCGCGGCGCATCACGCGGCCTCCCCCAGGCTCTCGGCATTCGCCGGCGCCGGCGGCGCGAAGGTGAGGGCGAAGTCGCCGATCGCCTGCAGGCTGACGAGATGGGCCGAGATCGCCGCCAGCCAGCCCTCCCGGCGCAACCGCAGGAAGACTTCGTCCGAGAGGCCGTTCAGCGCGCCCTCGTCCACCACCAGCGCCCCGTGCAGGGCGTGGCTCTCCCCCGTCGCCGGGTCCTTCCCGTGCAGCGTCACCCCGCGCAGCAGCCCCAGATCCTGCAGCACCCGCCCGAGCGCGCCCGTGCGCTTGGCCGCCTCGGCATAGTCCGCCACCAGCCGCACCCGCTCCTGCAGCGGCGGCGTCTGCGCCCCGTCCTCCCCGAACAGCGCCAGGCTCTCGCCCGCATCCTCCTCGCGCAGCACGCCCTCGGCGGTGTCGTCGAGGCAGACCAGCGCGGGCCGGCCCTCGCTCTCGCCCAGGATGAAGGGGAAGCGGCGCAGATAGGCCGGCAGGTAGCGCCCGGTCCAGGTGCCGTCCTCGCTCACCAGCGCCGAGCGGCCGGGCACCAGGCCGGTGAGGAAGACCGGGGTCGGGCCGAGGCTCTCGGGCAGGAACAGGATCGGCAGGTGGCGGCAGGCGGCGGCGAACTCGTCGACCACGGCGGGCACGAGGTGGCTCCCGCGCGCGAAGCCGAAACGCTGCGGGTTGGCCAGCCGCAGCCCGCGATGGCCCTCCCGGTCGAGGGGCACGACGGCGCGGTAGAACAGGGGAAGCTGAGTCATGGATCGATCCTCGGCTGGAGGGTTGGGAGGGGGGACGCCCACCGCGCCGCGGCTCCACGGGCGCGAGGGACAGCGGAGCCCGCCGCCCCGGGCGATGTCAGGGGATATTCCGCGCCGCCCGCACCGGCGCGTCAGGGGCGCTCCGGCCGGCGGACACGGCGAGCCAGGGGGAGAGCGGGAGGCGCGGTGTCACGAAGGGCGGTCCGGGCATGTCGGTGATCGCGGCGTCGCCCGCGTCGGGCGGGCCCGGCGCCGCGGAGGACGGAGATCGGGCCGCGCGGGGCGCGGTGCGCCCGCACCTGCCCGACCCGGCCGCCATTCCACCGCCTCGCCCGCTCTCCGCGGTCGGTTCCGTTCCTTCATCTCGGTTCTGCGCTATCCCGACCGCACCGCGCTCTTTCTGGAGAGCATCCGACGCCGGATGCCCCAACGGAAGGCGCTATAACATGGCCCGCGCGCGGGTTTCCAGAGCGGCCCATCAACGAAACGCGACGCGAATTCCGCTGCGCCGGGATGCCTTCGTCCTCGCGTTCGACGAAGCAGTGCGATGCCGGCGGGCGCAGCCGGCCCGGTCCCGGCGCGGGACCCGATTGCACCGTGATCGGATCCTGCTCTAGAGGAACCTGACCCGCGCTCCAGTCGTGCGCGGGCCGCTTTCGGCGGCGTCGCGCCGTGCCTATGGTGATCGTCCGTCACCCAGGCATCACGGTCCGTCATGCCCCGCCGGGTGGTCCGCGGCGGGGCGAAGAGCGCGCGGCTTTCCCCTGAGGCATGGTTCGACAGATGTTGCCTGACCCTGAGGCATTTCGGTCCCCGGCCGGAGACGACAGTGACCTTCTCTCACCGCCTCGCGCGCGCCGCCTGCCGGCTCGGCCTCGCCGCAGCCCCGAGCCTGACCGCGGGCCCCGCGCTGGCCCAGACCGCCTCGCAGATCACCCCGCCCTCCTTCCGGCCGCCCCTGCAACGCCAGGGCGGCGTCCTCGTCATCCCGGACGGAGCGGGCTGGAGGCGCCCGCAGGCGCGGAGCGGCTCACCCTCCCTGCGCGCCCGGCCCGGGTCGCGGCCGCCCTCGCCGGGCCCGCGCCGGCCGTCGCCGCCCGCCTCGCCGGCCGCCCCGTGACGGCCGCCGGGCTCTTCGCGGCCGCGGGCTTCGCGCCGGCGCGGATCGGCCTCCCGGCCCGGGCGCGCGCCGACCGCACCGGCGAGGGCGCGCGGTGCCGGCGGCCGGGCGGCGCGCGCCGGTTCGGAGCCGGCGGGGCGGCGGGAGGGGGTTCGCCTTGACCGGCGCGGCGGAATTGCGGGAGGCCCTGCGCGAGCAGCGGGCCGGCCAGGTCGAGGCGGCCCTGGCGCGCTGCGAGCGGCTCCTGGCGCGCGAGCCGCGCAACGTCGCGGCGGCGCGCCTGGCGGCCTGCCTCTGCTTCGGCCTCGGCCGGTTCGAGGCGGCCCTGGCGCGGTACGACCGCGCCCTCGCCCTGGATCCGGACCACGCCGAGACCCTGCGCGACCGCGGCGTCACCCTGCAGGCCCTGTCGCGGCCCGAGGACTCCCTCGCCTCCCTGGAGCGCGCGCTGGCGCGCGACCCCGCCTCCGCGGCGACGTGGTTCGACCGCGCCAACGCGCTCGTGAGCCTCGGCCGGCCCGAGGACGCTCTGGCGAGTCTCGACCGCGCCCTGGCGCTGAGGCCTGCCGACCCGGACGCGCTCGGCAACCGCGGCAACGTCCTGCACGAGCTCGGGCACCTGGACGAGGCGCTGGCGAGCTACGCGCAGAGCCTCGTCCTGCGGCCGCACGCGCCGGAGGTTCTGACCAACCGGGCGATCACGCTGCTGACGCTCGGCCGCTTCGCGGAAGGGTTCCAGGCCTACGAGTGGCGGCGGCGCCAGCGCGGCTGGGTGGAGCCGCGCCCGCCCGGCCCCGAATGGCAGGGCGACCTGATCGCCGGCCAGCGGCTCCTCCTCTACGCCGAGCAGGGCCTGGGCGACACGATCCAGTTCGTGCGCTTCGCCCGGATCGCGGCCGCGCGGGGGATGGAGGTGGTGCTCAGCGTCCAGGAACCCCTGCGCGCCCTGCTGAGCGGCCTGCCCTTCCTGCGGGTGCTCGCGCCGGACGAGCCGCTGCCGGCCCTGCACGCCCACGCGCCGCTGATGAGCCTGCCGCGCCTGTTGCGGCTCGATGCGGCGGACCTCGCCGCCGGCCCCTACCTCGCGGCGCAGCCGGAGCGGGTCGCGGCCTGGAGGGCGCGGCTGCCGCCCGGATTCCGGGTCGGGGTGGCGTGGCAGGGGCAGCCCGGCCGGGCGATCGACCGCGGCCGCTCGCTGCCCCTCGCGTGCCTCGCGCCCCTGGCGCGGGTGCCGGGCGTGCGGCTCGTCAGCCTGCAGAAGGTGCACGGGCTCGACCAGCTCGACCGCCTGCCCGACGGGATGGCCGTGACGGTGCTGCCGGACCTCGACGCGGGCCCGGACGCCTTCCTGGACACGGCGGCGGTGATGATGTCGCTCGACCTCGTGGTGACGAGCGACACGGCCGTCGCCCACGTGGCGGGCGCGCTCGGCCGGCCGGTCTTCGTGGCGCTCAAGCCGGTGCCGGACTGGCGCTGGGGCCTCGCCGGGGAGCGGACGGCCTGGTACCCGACGATGCGGCTGTTCCGGCAGGAGCGTCGGGGCGACTGGGAGGCGATGGCCGCCGCGATGGCGCGGGAGGTCGCCGGCCTCGCGGGGGGCGCCGGCGCGCCGGACGGCGCGCCCGGGACCGTGCGGGTGCCGGTGTCGCTCGGCGAACTCGTCGACAAGATCACGATCCTGGAGCTCAAGGCCGAGCGGATCGCCGATCCCGCCAAGCGCGCGAACGTCGTCCGGGAGCTCGCGCTCCTCGACGCGGCGCTGGCGGCGAGCGGGCTCCTGTCGGAGGAGGTGGCGGCGCTCCAGACCACCCTGCGCGGGATCAACGCCGAGCTCTGGGATGCCGAGGGCCGGATCCGCGCCTGCGCCCAGGACGCCGCCGCCCGGGACGAGCTGGTCGCCCTCGCCCTGCGGATCAGCACCACGAACGAGCGCCGCTCGGCCGTGAAGCGGGAGATCAACCTGCGCGGCGGCTCCGTCCTGATCGAGGAGAAGCAGTACCGCTGAGCAGGCTGCGCCGCGGCCGGCGGGGCGGGGCTAACCGAATCGCAACCGCGGCCGGGGCACCTCGCCGGGATGGCAGCCGTGCGCGTCGTGATCCATGAACTGCGTGACGATCTCCGCCACGGCCACCCGCGCCGCTGGCCCGGCCTCGCCATCAAGGTGACCCACCGGGAGGGCCTGCGGGCGTATCTCGGCGGCTGCACTTGGCCGGACGGCGACGATGCCGAGACGTTCCTGGACTGGTGCGCGAGCCAGCTGCCGGACGCCTGGATCCAGATCCGCACGCCCGACCTGTCGTCGCCCGGCGGGGCGATCAGCATCACCATGGCGGTGGGCATGCGGGGCGCGAAGCCCGACCCGCACGGCCAGATGCGGACGCGGCAGCGGTGGCCCTTCCCGCTCGCCGATTGGTAGGCGGGCCCCTCCGGCCCCGTCCGATGCGGCGAGGGCCGGGGCGCGCTGCCGGTTCCGGGATACGAGATCAGACGGATTGCGTCGCCATCCGGATGTGGGCTTCGCTCAAGCGCCGCGCGGGCTCGTCATCCCGCATCCGCTTGATCCCTTCGGGATGGCGGATGTGGGCTTCGCTCAAGCGCCGCGCGGGCTTGCCATGCGCTGTCCGGACGTGATCGTCCGGCCAGCGGATGACACAACCGTGACGCCGCCCGGCGCGTTAGCGGGATGGCGGCCGGCCCCTCGCCGCCGGAGGCGCAGGAGCGAGGTGCGTGATGACCAGGGATCCCGAGGCCCGCGCGGAGGTGGCCCGCTCCGCCCCGGAGAGCCCATCCCCGGCCCGCCCGGCCGGGCCCCGACGGCCTGCCCCGCGGCGACGGCCATGATCACCACCGCCCACCTGGCCGCCGAGGCGCTCGGCGACCACCTCGCGGCCGCCCTGCGGGGCACCTTCGGGGCGACGCAGGCGCCCCTGGCCGAGATGGTCGGCTCGGTCGCGCGCCTCGCGCTGGAATGCCTGGCGAATTCCGACGCGCTCTACCACGACCTGGAGCACACGCTGCTCGTCACCCAGGTCGGGCTCGACATCCTGCGCGGCCGGACCCTGCTGGAGCCGGTCACCGCCGGCGACTGGGCGCACCTGCTGGTGGCCTGCCTGATGCACGACATCGGCTACGTGCGCGGCATCCTGCCGGGCGACTCGGCCCGCGAGGGCTACGTCGTCGACGCCGCCGGCGGACGCGTGGTGCTGCCGCGCGGCGCCTCCGACGCGGCGCTGACCGCCCACCACGTCGAGCGCTCGAAGCTGTTCGTGAGCGCCCGCCTCGGCCAGTCGGACCTGCTCGACGCGGCCAGGATCGCGCGGTCGATCGAGCATACCCGCTTCCCGGCCGAGGAGACCTGCCCGGGCCGCGACCCGGCGGACGAGGCCTGCCTGGTGCGCGCCGCCGACCTGATCGGCCAGATGGGCGACCCGCTCTACCTGCGCAAGGCGAACGCGCTGTTCCACGAATTCGAGGAGGCCGGCACCAACGCCGCCCTGGGCTACACCTCGCCGGCCGACCTGGTGGAGCGCTACCCGGACTTTTTCTGGCGCAGCGTGTCCTCCCACCTGGACGGGGCGCTGAAATACCTCGACGTGACGGTGAGCGGGCGCCAGTGGATCGCCGGCCTGCAGGCCAACGTGTTCCGGGCGGAGCGCCCGGGCGGCTTCGGCCCGCCCCGGGCCGCGCCGTGAGGTGAGCGCCGGGCCGTCCGCGCCCCCGGCCGGCATGGCCCGTCCCGGCGCTGCGCCAGATCAAAGACCCGGGAGCGGCTCCGGTGCAGCCTGGACGCGGCCCGCCTCCGCGATCCGGCGACACGACCATGACCGGCACCTCCCTCCCCGCCCCGCTCTACGCCCCGCGCAAGAAGATCTACCCGGCCGCGGTCCACGGCCGCTTCCGGCGCATCAAGTGGGGCCTCCTCGTCGTCACGCTCGGGATCTACTACCTGCTGCCCTTCCTGCGCTGGGACCGCGGCCCGAACGCGCCCGACCAGGCGGTCCTGCTCGATCTCCCGGCGCGGCGCTTCTACTTCTTCTTCATCGAGATCTGGCCGCAGGAATTCTACTACGTGACCGGCCTGCTGGTGCTCGCCGCGATGGTGCTGTTCCTGATGAACGCGGTGGCCGGCCGGATCTGGTGCGGCTATCTCTGCCCGCAGACGGTCTGGACCGACCTGTTCCTGGCCGTCGAGCGCCGCATCGAGGGCGACCGGCGCGCCCAGATGCGGGCGGCGGGCGGCGGCTGGAGCGCGGAGCGTCTCGCCCGCGCAATCCTGAAGCACGGGGCGTGGCTCGCCATCGCGTGGTGGACCGGCGGCGCCTGGGTCCTCTACTTCGCGGACGCGCCGACCCTGGTGCACCAGCTCGCCACCTTCCAGGCGCCGTTCGCGGCCTGGCTCTGGATCGGCATCCTCACCTTCACGACCTACCTGCTCGCCGGCCACGCCCGCGAGCAAGTCTGCACCTACATGTGCCCCTGGCCGCGCATCCAGGCGAGCCTGATCGACAAGGAAGCGCTCAACATCACCTACCGGTACGACCGGGGCGAACCGCGCCTGTCGCTCAAGAAGGCCGAGCAGGCCCGCGCGGCGGGCGCGCCGGCGGGCGACTGCGTCGATTGCGGCCAATGCGTCGCCGTCTGCCCGACCGGGGTCGACA
Source organism: Methylobacterium sp. 4-46 (assembly GCF_000019365.1). GTDB lineage: Bacteria > Pseudomonadota > Alphaproteobacteria > Rhizobiales > Beijerinckiaceae > Methylobacterium. The sequence goes on from NC_010511.1 coordinate 380,559, forward strand.
TCCGGAACGGGCTGCAGCTCTCCTGCATCCAGTGCGGCCTGTGCATCGACGCCTGCGACGCGGTGATGACCCGGATCGGCCGGCCCCCGGGCCTGATCGCCTACGACAGCGACCTCGCCGTGAGGCGCCGCCAGCAGGGCCTGCCGACCCGGATCCGCCCGGTCCGGCCGCGCACGATCCTGTACGCGGCGATGATCGCGGTGGTGGGGAGCGCGATGCTCGCCCGGCTCCTGACCCGCCCGGATCTCGGCCTGCACGTCGCCCACGAGCGCAACCCGCTCTCGGTGACGCTGTCGGACGGCGCCGTGCGCAACGCCTACGCGGTCCGGTTCATCAACAAGCAGCACCGATCGCGCCGGCTCGACCTCTCCCTGGAGGGGATCCCCGGCGCTCGCCTCGCCCTCGCGGGGGACCCGGTCGGCGAGGCGCTCGCGCGCGAGATCGGGCCCGACCGCACCGAGGAGGTCCGCGTCCTCGTCACCGTGCCGCCGCCCGGCACGGCGGCGGCGTCGACGCCGCTGACCTTCGTGCTGCGCGACCCCGCGAGCGGGGCCGAGGCCCGGTTGGCCGACCAGTTCAGCACCCGGCGCTGAGCGCGGGGCGGCGCGGGCGCTCCGCGGTGAGGCGGTGGAGCAGCATGCCGGCGAGCATCGCCGCGACGAAGACCGCCACGGAGGGCAGGCCGAGGGCGAGGCCCGCCAGCGCCGGACCGGGGCAGAACCCGGCCAGGCCCCAGCCCACTCCGAACAGGACGGCGCCGCCGAGCAGGCGCGCGTCGACGCGGCGATTCGCCGGCACCTCGAAGCGCGGGGCGAGGAGGGGCGCCGCCATCCGCGCCTTGAGGGCGTAGCCGAGCGCCGAGACGCCGACCGCGCCGGCCAGCACGAAGGCGAGGCTCGGATCCCAGGCGCCCGCCAGGTCGAGGAAGCCCAGCACCTTCCGAGGGTTCATCATGCCCGAGAGGGCGAGCCCGACGCCGAACAGGAGGCCGCTCGCGAGGGCCGCGAGGAGGCGGGGCGCGGCCCTCATCGCGCGACCCCGTGCCGGACCAGGAACACCGTGACGATGGCGGCGGCCATGAAGGCCGCGACCGCGGCGAGGGAGCGCGGCGACAGGCGCGCGAGGCCGCAGACCCCGTGCCCGCTGGTGCAGCCCGACCCGAGACGCGTGCCGAAGCCGACGAGGAGGCCCGCCGCGATCAGCACCGGCCAGGAGACCTCGACCTCGACGGGAGGCCAGTGGCCGGCGGCGAGGCGGAACAGCACCGGGCCGAGCAGGAGGCCGGCCAGGAAGACCGCCCGCCACGCCGTCTCGCGGCCCGGCGGCCCGAGCAGGCCCCCGGCGATGCCGCTGATGCCGGCGATGCGTCCGTTGGCGAGGAGGAGCAGGGCCGCGGAGGCGCCGATCAGGGCGCCGCCCGCGAGCGGGGCCAGGAAGGGGGTGAGGGCCATCGCCGGGGATCTCCGATCTGTCCGACCAGCGCCGCCCGGCCGTGGCCCGGGCCCGCCGAATCGCGGCGCGGCGGGACCGCTCCGCGCGCCTGATGTCGGCCGGCGCGGCGCGGTGCGCAAGCCCGGCGGCCGGCCCGGGTCCTCGGCGCGCGAGGGCCCGCCCGTCGACCGGGCGGGCCCCGCCGGTTCCGGGATCGTCGTCCGGCCAGGGCCGGGGATCATGCTCCAGACCGATCCGTGGCGGCGCGCGGGCCGGCGCGCGCTCAGGCGTCCGCGGCCGCCCAAATCTCATGCAATCCGCTGAAGCCCTGAAACCAGTAGATCCCGCGATCGGGATCGAAACCGTGGCGTGGATACGAGGTGGCCAACCGCGCGACGAGATGTTCGGCTTGCGCACGGTCCATGATCGAATGGGCCAGAACGAATTCGTTCGCGGGCCCGCGGGTCCTCAACTCTCTGACCCGAATCGTGTAGGCCAACGTTCTCCTCCATCGTCATTGCACAACCGCTGGGGGCTGAATTGACAATCGGAAGTAGTTCGGATTGGTTCACGCGGGTTGGCCCGACGGTTAACCGACGCGCGACGAAATCCCGACAATGAGCGGAAATTCGCGATGGCCGGCGGCAAGGATCACGGGCTCAATGACCCTGGAACCGCCACGCAGAAAAGGCCGCCCTCGCGGTGCGGCCCTTGCGATGTCATGGGGTCTGATGGGTCATGGGGTGTGATGGTGGGCGCGACAGGGATCGAACCTGTGACCCCTACGATGTCAACGTAGTGCTCTCCCGCTGAGCTACGCGCCCCGCAGGGCCGCTCATGCGGGAAGCGGCCCCGGTGTGAGGGGCCGTATAGGGGTGTCGGACGGGGTTGGCAAGCCGGTTTTGCGCGCGGCGCCCCTTTCCGGGCGAGGGAGTGGTGGGCTAGGAGGCCGGCCGACAGCGGCCGCCGGGGGCCGGGACGGGCAGCGGAGAGCGACGGCGATGAGCGAGCGCGCAGGCCAAGTCCGCGGCGGCCACGTCCGCGCGGGCCAAGACCGCGGCGGCCAAGACCGCGGCGGCCAAGACCGCGGTGGCCAAGACCGCGGCGGCCAAGACCACGCGGACCCGATCCGCGCGGGCGCCGCCCGCGGGGCCGTCGAGGCGGCGATCCTCCCCCTGCGGGGCGAGCGGACCACCCGCGCCTTCGCGCCCGACCCGCACGAGGCCGCCTCCCTGGTCCTCGACCTGAGAGGCAGCGGGCTGGGCGGGCGCTGGGTCGAGATCAGCTTCCGCGACGAGGGCCGCGGCTCCTTCAGCCGGGTCGAGCTCGCCGCCGTGGCCGAGCGCCTGAGCCAGCACGAGACCACGAGCCTCGCGGAGCGCGCCTACGGCAACGGCCGCTTCACCTGGACCGGGCGCCTGCCCGCCGGCCTCGTCGCGCTCAAGGTCACGCCCATGCTCGGCGAGACCGAGGTCACCCTCGGCGACATGACGCTGCGGGAGCGCAGCCGCCTCGCCCTCCTCGGCCGCGGCCTCCTGCGCCGGCCCGACCTCGCCGGCCAGGCCGTGTTCTGGCGGCTCCTCGGCAAGCGCGTCCGGGCGCGCAACCGCCTGCTGCGGGCGATCACGCCCCCGGGCCTGACCGGCTACGACACCTGGGTGCGCTGCTTCGACACCCTCTCGGAGGCGGACCGGGCGCGCATCCGCGCCGAGGCCGGCGCCATGACGGACCCGCCGCTGATCTCGGTGGTGATGCCGGTCTACAACCCGGCTCCGAAGGTGCTGGAGGACGCCCTGCGCTCCGTCCGGGCGCAGCTCTACCCGCATTGGGAACTCTGCATCGCCGACGACGCCTCGACGGACCCGGCCGTGCCGCGCCTGCTCGACCGGGCCGCCGCCGCGGACGCGCGGGTGCGGGTCGTCCGCCGCCCGGAGAACGGCCACATCGCGCGGGCCACCAACACGGCCCTCGCGCTGGCGGCCGGCCCCTACGTGGCCTTCATGGACCACGACGACGTCCTGCCCGAGCACGCCCTGTTCGAGGTCGCCAGGGCGATCGCCAAGGACCCGTCCCTCGACCTGATCTACACGGACGAGGACAAGGTCGACGCCAAGGGGCGGCGCTTCGAGCCGCATTTCAAGAGCGACTGGAACCCCGAACTCCTCTACGCGCAGAACTACATCAACCACCTCACGGTGGTGCGCACCAGCCTGGTGCGGGAGGTGGGCGGCCTGCGGCCCGGCTTCGAGGGCAGCCAGGACCACGACCTGCTGCTGCGCCTCGCCGACCGGCTCTCCCCCGACCGCATCCGCCACCTGCCGCACGTGCTCTACCACTGGCGCGCGGCGATCGGCTCGGGCACCTTCTCGGACACGGCGCTCGCCCGGGCCGAGGCCGCCCGCCTCCAGGCCCTGCGCGACCTGATCGCGCGCCGCGGCTGGCCGCACCGGGCCGAGCGCGGTCCGCTCGGCTTCAACCGCCTCGTGCGCGCCGTGCCGGACCCGGCCCCGCGCGTGTCCGTGGTGATCCCGACCCGCGACCGGGCCGAGCTGCTCGCGGTGGCGCTGCGCGGCCTGCTCAAGGGGACCGCCTATCCGGACATCGAGGTGATCATCCTCGACAACGACAGCCGCGAGCCCGCCACCCGGGCGCTGTTCGCCGAGGTCGCGGCCGACCCGCGGGTGCGCGTGCTGCCGAGCCCCGGCGCCTTCAACTTCTCGGCGCTGTCGAACGAGGGCGCCGCCGCCGCGACCGGCCCGCTCCTGCTCTTCCTCAACAACGACATCGAGGTGAGGGAGCCCGGCTGGCTCGCCGAGATGGTCTCGATCGCCGTCGAGCCCGGCATCGGCGCGGTCGGGGCCAAGCTCTCCTACCCGGACGGCACGCTCCAGCACGGCGGCGTCGTGCTGGGCGCGGGGGGCGTCGCCGGCCACAGCCACCTCGGCATCGGGCCCGAGGATCCCGGCTATTTCGGCCGCATGGCGATGGCCCAGGAGGTCTCCGCCGTCACCGGGGCCTGCCTGATGATGCGCGCGAGCGTCTTCCGGGAGGTCGGCGGCTTCGACGCGGAGCGCCTCGCGGTGGCCTTCAACGACGTCGACCTCTGCCTGCGCATCCGGCAGGCCGGCTACGCCATCATCTGGACGCCCCATGCCGGCCTGATCCACCACGAATCGAAGAGCCGGGGCCTGGAGGACACGCCGCAGAAGCGCGCCCGCTTCGAGGCGGAGGTCGCCACGATGCTCGAGCGCTGGGGGGCCCAGCTGCGCAACGACCCGTACTACAACCCGAATTTCGCCCGCGCGAAGGCCCAGTTCCGGCTCTGGTGACGGGCCTGCGCGGCTTGCCGATGCTGCGCCGCAGCGCTAGAGGGAAGCCGGCCCGGTATGCAGCCCCGCCGCGGGGCCGGGCATCCCGGCGGCCAGGGGGGCGAGGCCGATGCAGACCTTCTTCGTCGAGATCAAGTGCCAGCTCGGGCGCACCTACACGGTGGCGAGCGCGCTCGCCGACCGGGAGATCGCCTCAGAGATCTACTCCACCGCCGGGCATTACGACGTTCTCGCCAAGTTCCACGTCGAGGATGGGGTCGATATCGGGCACTTCGTCGCCGAGAACGTGCAGACGATCCCGAACATCCAGGACACCCGGACCATCATCACCTTCAAGGCCTTCTGAGCATCGTCGGCCGGGACGGCCACCGATCCGGCGGACGCGGCGGGGAGAGCGGGCCGGGCGGAACCGCGCGACGCCCCGCCGAGGTCCCCTCCGAAGGTCCCCGCGCGCGGGAACGGGCCTGCGGGTTGGCGGCCGTGCTCAATCCGGGGAAGCGGACGGCGGCTCTGCCGCAATACGACCCGAATTTCCGGCTTACTAGCGGCCTGCGCCAGCACAGTCGCGAGGCACGATGAACTTAACAATGACGGGCGCTGTTCGATGCTGGCAACCGCACGATGTGCCGCGGATCAGGGCAAGCTGCCGAAATTCGCGACGCAGTATCACTGATGAAGTTGTGCAACACCGCCCCGGCATCGGCAGGGGCTGAGGGATGACGGCGGCCTGCGGGGGGTTGGCCTCGGCTCAGGTCGCATACTATGGCTAAGGAAGGTCCGCGTCGGCACACCCGCCGGCTTCCCCTTTGAGCGAGCGTGCGTACCGAACGTGAGACATCGTCCTGACATCGCGATCATCGGTCGGGCCTGCCGACTCCCGGGTGCCACGGGCATCGACGGCCTCTGGCAGCTCCTCGCCGAGGGGCGCTGCGCGGTCTCCCGGATCCCGGAGGACCGCTGGTCCCTGGAGCGCCTGGGGCATCCGCGCGTCCAGGAGCGCGGCAAGAGCTACACCTGGGCGGCGGGCGTGCTCGACGACATCTGGTCGTTCGACCCCACCGTGTTCGGGATCTCGCCCCGCGAGGCGGAGCAGATGGATCCCCAGCAGCGGATGCTGCTCGAACTGACCTGGGAGGCGCTGGAGGATGCGGGCCTGCGGCCCTCCGCCGTCGCCGGGACCGGGATCGGCGTCTTCGTGGGCGCCTCCTCGCTCGATTACGGCAATCTGCGGGTGCTCGACTGCGCCTCCGGCGACGCCTACGCGGCGACCGGCAACACGCTGTCGATCCTCTCGAACCGCATCTCCTACATCTTCGACCTGAAGGGGCCGAGCTTCACCCTCGACACGGCCTGCTCGTCCTCGCTGGTGGCCCTCGACGCGGCCGTCGCGGCGATCGCCTCGGGCCGCATCGACACGGCCGTGGTGGCGGGCGTGAACGTGCTGGCGAGCCCGTTCAACTTCATCTCCTTCTCGAACGCCTCGATGCTGTCGCGCACGGGCCTGTGCCAGGCCTTCTCGGCCAGGGCGGACGGCTACGTGCGCGCGGAGGGCGGCGTCGTCCTGGTGCTGCAATCGGCGGCGGCGGCGGCGCGGACCGGCGCCACGGTGCGCGCGGTGATCGCGGCCTCCAAGGTCAATTCGGACGGGCGCACGACCGGCATCTCGCTGCCCTCGGGCTACGCGCAGGGCGTGCTGCTGGAGGAGATCTACCGCGAGGCCGGCATCGACCTCGACGCGGTCGCCTTCGTGGAGGCGCACGGGACCGGCACGCCGGTCGGCGACCCGATCGAGGCCGGCGCCATCGGATCGAAGATCGGCCGCGGCCGCACCGCCCCGCTGCCGATCGGCTCGATCAAGACCAATATCGGCCATACCGAGCCGGTCTCCGGCCTCGCCGGCCTGCTGAAGGCGAGCCTCGCCCTCGAGCACGACCTGCTGCCGCCCTCGCTGCACTGCGAGGAGCTCAACCCCGCCATCCGCTTCGACGACCTGAACCTCGCCGTGAACACGGCGCCGCGGCCGCTCGCGCGGGGGCGCGGCGAGCGCTTCGCGGGCGTGAACTCGTTCGGCTTCGGCGGCACCAACGCGCACGTGATCCTCACCGACGCCAAGGGCGCCGCCCCGGCGGGCGCGGGCGAGGCCGCGCCGGCGCCGGAGGTGCTGCTCCTGTCGGCGCAGAGCCGCGCCGCCCTCAACGAACTCGCCGAGGCCTACGCGGAGCGCCTCGACGGCGCCGCCCCGGCCGAGATCGGCCGCATCGCCGCGGCGGCCGCCCACCGCCGGGAGCGCCTGCCCACCCGGCTCGCCGTGCCGCTCGCGGATGCCAGCGCCGTCGCCGAGAGCCTGCGGGCCGTCGCGGCCTCCGAGGAGCCGCCCGCCGGCGCCCTCGGCACCGCCTCCGAGCGCTCGGGCCCGGTCGCCTTCGTGTATTCCGGCAACGGCAGCCAATGGGCCGGGATGGGCCGCGACGCCTATGCGGCGAATGCGAGCTTCCGGAGCCGCTTCGAGGCGGTCGACGCGCTGTTCCGGCCGCTCGCCGGCTGGTCGCTGACCGAGGCCCTGTTCGCGGACGACCTGGAGGCGCGCCTCGTCCTCACCAGCGTCTCCCAGCCGCTGATCTTCGCGATCCAGAGCGCCGCGACGGCGGCCCTGCGGGCGGTCGGGCTCACCCCCGGGGTGATCATCGGCCACTCGGTCGGCGAGATCGGCGCCGCGGAGGCCGCCGGCATCCTGAGCCTGCCCCAGGCCGTGCGGGTGATCTTCAACCGCTCGAAGCACCAGGAGACCACGCGCGGCCTCGGCACGATGGCGGTGCTGCTGGCCCCGGTCGAGGAGGTGGAGACCTTCCTGGCCGATTTCCCCGACCTCGACATCGCGGCCCTGAACAGCCCGAAGGCGGTCACGGTGGCGGGCCCGGTCGAGTCGATCGACGCCGCCATGAAGGCGATGGCGCGCAAGCGCCGCCGCGGCCGCAAGCTCGATCTCGACTACGCGTTCCACGGCCGGCTGATGGACCCGATCGAGGGGCCGCTGCTGCGCGACCTCAAGGGGCTCGCGCCCTCATCCGGGACCGTGCCGATGGCCTCGACCGTGACCGGCGACCTGCTGGCGGGCGAGCGGTTCGACGCCGGCTACTGGTGGCGCAACATCCGCGAGCCGGTGCGCTTCAGCGAGGCCGTGCAGGCCGCCGCCCGCGCGGGCGCCCGCGTCTTCGTCGAGGTCGGCCCGCGGCCGACCCTGCTGCCCCATATCGGCGACTGCCTGGAGCCGCTCGGCATCGACGGCGCCACCGTGGGCGTGCTGCACAAGAAGCCGTCCGACCGCGACCCGTTCCTGCAGGCGCTGGCGAGCGCCGTGGTGCAGGGCGCCGCCGTGGACGAGGCGGTGGCCTTCGGGCGCAACCCCGAGGGGCCGGTCGCCCTGCCCTCCTATCCCTGGCAGCGCCGCCCGTTCCGGCTCGCCGAGACCACCGAGGTGCTGAGCCCGGCGAGCCCGCGGCCCTACCACCCGCTGATCGGGTCCCGCCTCTTCGCGGGCGGGCTGGAGTGGCAGGCCCATCTCGACCTCGCCACCAATCCCGACCTCGACGACCACCGCATCGACGGCCAGGCGATCCTGCCCGGGGCGGCCTTCGTGGAGATGGCGCTGGCGGTGGCCCGCGAGCATCTCGGCAGCGAGGCCGTGACGCTGGCCGACGTCGAGATCCAGCAGCCGATGATCTTCGCCGAGGAGGCCCTGCGCGAGGTCCAGGCGCGCTTCGCGCCCGGCGTCAACCAGGTGCAGATCCTGTCGCGGCCCCGCCTCGCGCAGGCCGCCTGGCAGCTCCACGCGGTCGCCAAGATCGTGGAGGGCGAGCGCCCGGTCCCGGCCCGCGTCGAGGTGGCGCTGCCCGAGGACCAGGTCGTGTCCGGCGAGGAGCTCTACGAGCGGGCGCGCCGCTCCGGCCTCGGCTTCGGCCCGAGCTTCCGGCAGGTCGCCCGCAGCGCCCGGCTCGACGAGGCCACCATCGTCTCGGAACTGGTGCCGGCGGAGGCCAATCCGCGCTTCGGCCTGGTGCCCGCCCGCCTCGATTCCTGCTTCCACGGCCTGATCCTGCTCTTCGCCGACCTGCTCGGCGAGAATGCCGGCAAGGCCTACGTGCCGGTGCGCTTCGGCGAGGTGCGCCTGCTGCGGCCCGGCGGCGTGATCGCCCGGGCGATGATCCGGACCCTGCGCTGCAACGAGCGCAGCATCCTGGCCGACTTCACCCTGGTGGACGCGGAGGGCGCGGTGATCGCGACCCTGCGCGAGGGCCGCTTCCAGGCCCTGCGCGCCAAGGGCGGCGGCGACCTCGACGCCTACGCGATCCGGCAAGCGACCGAACTCGCCACCGAGCCGACCGCGATCGCGCTGGAGCCGCAGCCCTCGGTCGCCGCGACCGCGCGCCGGCAGGCGCCGGGCGTGCTGGCGCAGGACGAGGCGGCGCTCTCGCCCGGGCACATGCTGCTGGAAGGCTGGGCGACCGCCCTCGCCTACCGGCTCGCCCGCGGCCTGTCGCGCGGCAGCATCGTCGACCTCGCGTCCCTCGGCCGCCTGCCGGAGGCGCTGCGCCCCTGGTTCGTCAACCAGCTCATCGCCCTCGACGGCAGCGGGCTCGCCGAGGGACTCGGCGACCACCGCTGGAAGCTGCGCACGGACGTGACGCTGCCCGATCCCGACGAGATCATGCGCTGGATCGCGGCGGACCATCCCGACCTCTCGGCGGAGCTGCTGCTCTGCGCCGATCTCGGCGCGGTGGTCGCCCGGATCCTCGACGGGAGCCTGAGCCAGGCCCCCGTCCTGCCCCAGGCCGCCCTCGACGGGTTCAGCCTGCGCGGCGCGACGGTGCGCGCCTCGGCCGAGACGCTGATGCGGCTGCTGGAGCGCAGCCAGTCGGCCCTGCCCCGCGACCGGGCGCTGCGGCTCCTGCAGATCGGCTACGGCCCGCTCTCCGCGCAGGTGGCGGCCTTCGCGGCCGCCTGCGAGGCGAAGCTCACCGTCTTCGAGGCGGATCGCCGCCTCGCCGAGCGGGCGCGCCTCGCGCTCCCGGCCGGGATCACGGTGATCGAGGACCCGGCGGAGCTGCCTCAGGCCGCCATCGACGCGGTGCTGGCGAGCGACGTGCTCCATCGCAGCGACCGCGAGCTGCTCGGCCGGCTCGCGGCCAGCCTCGCCACGGGCGGGCTGTTCGCGGCGGTCGAGCCCGCCGCCTCGCTGTTCCGCGACCTCGTCTTCGGCCTCGCGCCGACCTGGTTCGAGGGCGAGCCCGACCTGCCGGTCGGGCGCCTCGACGACGTCGCGGGCTGGCAGCGGGCGCTCTCGGCGGCCGGCCTCGTGAAGGTCTCGGCCGACCGCGCCGCCACCGAGGCGGGCAACGACCTCCTGCTCCTGGCCGAGGCGCCGCCGCGGCCGAAGCCGGCGCCGGGCCAGACCTTCGCCTTCATCATCGGGTCGGAGGACGATTTCGCGGCCGAGACCGCCTCCTCGCTGGCGACGCTGCTCGTGGCGAGCGGCGTGCACGTCTCGATCATCCTCGATTCCGAGGTGTCGCTGCAGGAACTGGCGCGGGAGACGCCCGACACCGTGATGTACCTCGCCAAGGCCTTCGGCCGCGGCGGGGAGCCGGCGGCGCGCCTGCGCGAGCGGGTGCTCGGGCTCAAGCGCTGCGTCGAGCATCTCGGCACGCGGCCGACCCGGCTCTGGGTGGTCTGCCCCGGCGCGACCCGGGACCGCGGCGGGCCGGCCTGCAGCGTCGAGGCCGGCGTCTGGGCCTTCACGCGCACGCTGGCGAATGAGGTGGCGAGCCTCGACATCCGGCGGGTCGACCTCGCGGCGACGCTGACCTCGAAGCGCACGGCCGAGCGGCTGCGCGACCTCATCCTGTCGGGCACGGCCGAGACCGAGATCGTCCTCGACGAGGACCGCACCCGGGTCGTGCGCTTCGCGGCGGGCGGCACCGGCCGGCGCTCGGTGCGCGAGGCCGGGGCGGCGCCGGCCGCGCGGCTGGAGCGCAGCGCCCATGGCGGCCTCAACGAGATGCGCTGGGGTCCGGCCGAGCGCGTCGCCCCCGGCCCGGGCCAGGTGGAGATCGCGGTCGAGGCGACGGGCCTCAACTTCCGGGACGTGCTCTGGGCGCTCTCGATGCTGCCCGAGGAGATCCTCGAGGACGGCTTCGCCGGCCCGCGGCTCGGTCTCGAATGCTCGGGCCGCGTCACGGCGGTCGGCCCCGGCGTCACCGCGGTGGCGCCCGGCGACGCGGTCGTGGCCTTCGCCCAGTCGGGCTTCGCCACCCACGTGGTGGTGCCCGAGATGGTGGTGGCGCCGGCGCCCAAGGGCATCGGCCTGCAGGCCGCCGCGACGACGCCGGTCGCCTTCCTCACCGCCTATTACGGCCTCGTCACCCTGGCCCGGATCAAGGCCGGCGAGTGGGTGCTGGTCCATGGCGGGGCGGGCGGCGTCGGCCTCGCGGCCCTGCAGATCGCGGCCTCGCGGGGCGCGCGGGTGATCGCCACGGCGGGCTCGACGGAGAAGCGCGCCCTCGTGAAGGCGCTGGGCGCCGAGCACGTGCTCGATTCCCGCTCCCTCGCCTTCGTGGACGAGATCCGCCGGATCACCAGCGACGGCGTCGACGTGGTGCTCAACAGCCTCTCGGGCGAGGCGATGGAGCGCAGCCTCAACGTCCTCAAGCCGTTCGGGCGCTTCGTCGAGCTCGGCAAGCGGGACTACGTGGCCAACACCCATATCGGGCTGCGGCCGTTCCGGCGGAACCTGTCCTATTTCGGGGTCGACCTCGACCAGCTGCTGCAATTCCAGCCGGAGGAGGGCCAGCGCCTGTTCCGCGAGGTGATGGCGCTGTTCGCGGACGGGGTTCTGAAGCCGCTGCCGTTCCAGCCCTTCGCGGCCGAGGAGGTGTCGGACGCGTTCCGGCTGATGCAGCAATCGGGTCACGTGGGCAAGATCGTGATCGCGCCGCCCCGGGCCGGCACGGTCGCGGCGGAGACGCGCCGCCCCTTCGTGGTGGCGCCCGACCGCAGCCACCTCGTCACCGGCGGCCTCGGCGGCTTCGGCATCGAGGCGGCGCGCTGGCTCGCCGATCACGGGGCCAGGCACATCGTGCTCGTCGGCCGCCGGGCCCCGTCGAGCGAGGAGGCCCTCGCCACGATCGCGGAGCTCACCGGCCGCGGCGTGAGCGTGCGCACCCTGGCCTGCGACATCGCGGATCGCGCGGCGGTCGCGACGCTCCTCGACGCGGTCGAGGCGGAGGGCCCGCCCCTCGCCGGCATCATCCACGGCGCCATGGTGCTGCAGGACGGTCTGGTCGCGAACCTCGATCCGGCCGCCCTCGACGCGGTCCTGGCCCCGAAGGTGACCGGCGCGAGCCACCTCGACGCGCTCACCCGCACCCGCAGCCTCGACTACTTCGTGCTGTTCTCCTCGGCCACGACCTTCATCGGCAACCCGGGCCAGGGCGCCTACGTGGCGGCGAACGGCTTCATGGAGGGGCTGGCCCGGCAGCGGCGCCGCCTCGGCCTGCCGGCCCTGGCGGTGGCCTGGGGGGCGATCGGGGATGTCGGCGTGCTCGCCCGCAACCGCGCCGTGATGGAGACCCTGTCCGAGCGCGTCGGCGTGACGCCGGTCGCCGCGCGCAAGTCCCTCGATCTGATGGCCGAGGCGCTGAGCTTGCAGGGCCCGGCCCCGGACGACGCGGTGCTGGCCATCGCGGCGATGCACTGGGGCAAGGCCCGCGAGCGCCTCGCGACGCTGAAATCGCCGAGCTACGCGGCCCTGGGCTCGGAGCAGCAGACGGAGGCCGGCGGGGTCACGGCGATCAGCATCCCGGGCCTCCTGCGCAGCCTCGACCTCGACGAGGTGCGCAAGGTCGTGGCGGACGCGATCGTCGAGGACGTGGCCCGCATCCTGCGCCTGCCGAAGGACGACCTCAGCCGCGTGCGGCAGCTCTCGGAGATCGGCCTCGACTCGCTGATGGGCGTCGAGCTCGGCGCCAGCCTGCAGGAGCGCTTCGGCCTGGAGGCGCCGCCGGCGGGCGTGTCGAGCAGCCAGACCGTGCTCGAACTCGCCGACACGCTGATCCAGTCGGTGGCGGCACCGGTCGACGAGGGCGCGGCGGCGGTGCTGAGCCTCGCCCAGCGCCACGCGGGCGAGAGCCTGGATGCCAGCCAGCTCGACCCGCTCCAGGCCCTCGTCGAGGAGAAGAGCCGCGAGATCAAGGTGATCCTCTGAGATGCGCCCGCCGCGGCTCGCGGAGCCGCGGCGGGCCTCAGAAAATCCCCTTTTGCGTGTCTTCCTGCCTCTCCCGTAGCGGAACATCGGACGGATACGCGCTGCCCATGAGCAGTTCCACCAAACCCACAGGCGGTCGCGAGGCGCTCGCCGGCTTCGTGGCGGCCCGCCTCGGCAAGGCCCCCACCCGCCCGGGCCCGACCCGGCCCGCGCCGAAGCCTGCCCTGGTCCCGGCGCAGGATTTCGAGAGCCTGCCCGGCTACAAGGAGCTGAAGCTGCAGCGCTCCGCGGCGGAGCTGATCGGCCTCGGCAACCCGTTCTTCCGCGTTCACGACGCCAAGGCGGGCGCGACGACGCGCATCGACGGCGAGACGCTGATCAACTTCTCGTCCTATGATTACCTCGGCCTCAACGGCCATGCGGAGGTGAACGCGGCGGCGCAGGCCGCGCTGTCCACCTACGGCACCTCGGCCTCGGCGAGCCGGGTCGTCGCCGGCGAGCGGCCGGGGCACCTCGCCCTGGAGCGGGCGCTGGCGGCCCATTACGGCACCGAATCCTGCGTCGTCATGGTGAGCGGGCACGCCACCAACGTGGCGACCATCGCGGCCCTGATGGAGGCAGGCGACGTGATCTATCACGACGCCCTGATCCACAATTCCGTGGTGACCGGCGCGCAGCTCTCGGGCGCGCAGCGGCGCAGCTTCCCGCACAACGACCTCGCCGCGCTCGAAGGGCTGCTTCACGCCACCCGCCACGAGCACCGCCGCGCCCTCATCATCATCGAGGGCCTCTACAGCATGGACGGCGACGCGCCGGACCTCGCCGGCTTCGTCGCACTGAAGGAGCGCTACGGCGCCTGGCTGATGGTGGACGAGGCGCACGGGCTCGGCGTGCTCGGGCGGCACGGCCACGGGCTGCACGAGCATTGCGACGTCGACCCGCGCTCCGTCGACATCTGGATGGGCACGCTGTCGAAGACGCTCTCGTCCTGCGGCGGCTACGTGGCGGGCTGCGCCGCCCTCGTCGAGTTCCTGAAATGCACGGCGGGCGGCTTCGTCTACTCGGTGGGGATGTCGCCGCCGCTCGCCGCGGCGGCGGCCGCCTCGCTGGACCTGATGCACCGCGAGCCGGAGCGGGTCGAGCGCCTGCGCCGCAACGGCCAGCTCTTCCTCAGCGAGGCGCGCCAGCGCGGCCTCGACACCGGGACCAGCCTCGGCCTCGCCGTCGTGCCGGTGATCATCGGCGACTCGCTCAAGGCCGTGACCCTGTCCGACCGCCTGTTCAAGCGCGGCGTCAACGTGCAGCCGATCATCCACCCGGCCGTGCCCGAGCGCTCGTCGCGCCTGCGCTTCTTCCTGACCTCGGAGCACACGGTGGAGCAGATCCGCCTCACCGTCGCGGCGCTCGCCGAGGAGACGGCGGAGCTGAACCGGGGCGGCTCGCTGGTCGAGCGGCTGATCGCGCGGCGCAGCTGAGGCGGGAACGGGCAGCTCCCGCCGCGGGCAGCCCCCGCCGGAGGGGGCCGCCGCCCGGCGCTCACCCGCTCAGCGCAGCGACAGGCTGAACGCCTCGGCAAGGTCGCGCGCGTCCACGAGGCGGCGGCCGCGGCGCTTCAGGTCGCGCAGCTGCGCGGGGCTCGGGAAGCCGCAATAGGGCAGCACCGGCACGGCGCGGCCCGGCGGCACCCGGCCGTCCCGCCGCACGGCATCGAGGATCCCGGCGAGGAGCGGGCGGCCCGCCTCGTGCAGGCGCATCGCCGCCCGGGTGGCGGTGACGTCGGCGGGCAGGTCCGCCCGCTCCTGCGCCAGGATCGTGCCGGCATCGATCTGCGGGCTCAGGCGATGCACCGTGACCCCGAAATCCGGCGTCTCGTCGAGGAGCGCGTGCAGGGTCGGTACCGGCCCGCGATGGCGCGGCAGCAGCGAGGGATGCAGGTTGATCCCGCCGAGCGGCGCCGCCGCCAGGGTCGCGGCGTCGAAGATCTGGTCGAAATGGTAGGAGACGATGAGGTCGGCCCGGTGCTCGGCGATGAGCGCCGTCGTCTCGGGCGCGTTCACGGCGTCGATGCGGGCATGCGCCAAGCCGAGCCGGCGGCAGAGCGCGGCGAGCGGCGTCGTCTCGGGCTGGTCCAGGCTGCCGCCGAGCCGCTGCGTCACCGGCGCGAGGCCGCGCACGAGGTCGGGCAGGCCGAAATTCACCCCCAGATAGGGCAGGAAGCCGGGGCCCGAGCGCACGAGGTGGCGGCGCACTTGGCCGAGGAGCCCGCCGGCGCTCGGCCGCTCCGGGTTCGAGAGGCCCACGAAGGCGATCTCCGCCGCGTGGTCGGCCACGAAGCGGCGCACCGCGCGGGCGTTGGGCAGGGCTTCGAGGGTGAAGAGGGCGATGCGCAAGGGAGGCTCCGGCGTCGCGATGCGTGGGGGGATCAGCGCTGCTGCCGCTCCCCCGTCCGGAAGCGGAAGCCGCGCATGCCGAGGCGGCGCAGGGATTCCGGCAGGAGGGCGGCGCCGCGGGCCGCCGCCGCGAGGGCGGCCGGGAAGGCGATCACCGCCTCGTCCCGGGCGAGGCCCCTGGCGATCCGCCGCGCCGCCGCCTCGGCGCTCATCTCCAGGGGACGCCAGCCCTGGTAATCGGCCCCCATGGCGGTGCGCACGTAGCCCGGGCAGACCACGTTCATCCGCACGCCTCGCGGCGCGAGCTTCTCGCGGAGGGCGAGGCCGTGGGCGAGGAGCGCCGCCTTGGTGCCGCTATAGGCGGGCGCGTCGGGCAGGGGCGCGATGGCGGCGAGCGAGGAGATCAGGGCGACTTGGCCGCGTCCCCGCGCCGCCATCCGCGCCACGCAGGGCAGCGCCACGTTGAGCGCCCCGAGCAGGTTCACGTCGATGACCAGGAAGGCCGTCTCCTCGGTCTCGATCCCGCCCTCAGGGTGGCCGCCATTCACGCCCGCATTGGCGATGGCGAGGTCGAGGCCGCGGCGGGCGGCGAGGTCCTCGATCCAGGCGCGCGTGGCGGCGCGGTCGCGCACGTCGAGGGCGCGGGTCTCGACCTCCGCCCCGGCGCGCCGGCAGGATTCCGCCACCGCTTCCAGCCGCTCGGCCCCGCGGGCGTTGAGCGCGAGGGTCGTGCCCGGGGCCGCGTAGTGGCGCGCGAGGGCGGCGCCGATCCCGCTCGACGCGCCGCTGATCAGGATGACGGGCATGATCCGGCTCCACGGTCGGGCCGGGGCGGGGCCGCCCGGCGGTCCCGGCTATAGCGGCGACGCGGCCGCGCCGGAAGCCGGCGCACCCGCGCCCCGGCCCGACACCGCCGCGCTTGACGGGGCCCGGCCGATATGGAACGGCGCGGGACCCGCGGCGCGGGCAGACCCGCCCGAGACGAGCACCGGATGGATCACAGCAAGCTCAAGCGGTTCTGGCCCCGCACCGCGTCCGACAGCGAGCCGGAGACGCCGCGCCGGTCGCGCCGGCTGGGCAGCGATCCGACCTCCCGCCGCGTGCGCCTCACCGACCGCTGGGACGACGGCTTCCTGCGCCTGCCCGCGGCGGGGCGCGGCGCGCGCGGCCTCAGCTACATCGTGGACGGGCTCGGCATCTACTACGACGCCACGGCGCCGAGCGAACTCGAGATCATGCTGGAGGAGGGCGGCTGGGAGACGCCCGAGACCCTGGCGCGGGCCGAGGCCGGCAGCGCCCGCCTGCGCGAGGAGCGGCTGAGCCTCGACAACGACCCGCGCCGCCGGCTGCTCGGCGAGGTGCTCGGCGAGGCGCCCGGCCCGCGCGCGGCCCCGCGCGTCGCCATCGTCGACCAGGGGCGCCGGGACGCCACGATCGGCTTCGGGCTCGCCGGGGCGACCTGCTTCACCGCGATGCTGGCCGCCGCGGCCGCCGAGCACCCGCAGGCCGAGCGGGTCGTGGTGATGGACCCGGCCGCCCCGCCCGGCACGGTCGGCCACATCGACGCCGCCACGGCCGCGCGCTTCGGCGCCCGGCTGGTGACCGAGCCGGTCGCCGCCTGGTCGGTGGTGGAGGAATGCGCCCGCCTGTTCGTGGTGACCAGCCATATCGGCCTCGAAGCCGCCCTGGCGGGGCGCCGGGTGACCTGCTTCGGCCTGCCCTTCTACGCCGGCTGGGGCTTCACGGACGACCGGCTGCACCTGCCGCGGCGCTCCCGCCGCCGCAGCCCGCAGGAGGTCTTCGCCGCGGCCTACATCGTCTGCTCCCGCTACTTCGACCCCTATCTGGGCGAGGCCTGCCGGCTGGAGGACGCCCTCGACTACCTGGCCCTGATCGTCGGCCGCGCCCGGGAGAACACGGCGCGCACGCTCTGCCTCGGCTTCTCGGCCTGGAAGCGGCGCTCGGTGAGCGAGACCTTCTCGTCCCCGGGCCAGCGTCCGGTGATCCCGCAGAAGGTCGCGCGCGTGACCGCCTCCGACCTGCGGGGCTTCGCGCGCGTCGTCGCCTGGGCGAGCCGGATGCCGGAGGGGACGGAGGAGGCCTGCCGCGCCGCCGGCATCCCGCTACTGCGGATGGAGGACGGGTTCCTGCGCTCGGTCGGGCTCGGGGTCGCCCTGCGGCCGGGGGCCTCGCACGTCCTCGACCGCGCGGGGGTCTACTACGACGCCACGCGCCCGAGCGACCTGGAGCGGCTGCTGGAGACGGCCGAGTTCGACGAAGCGATGCTGGAGCGCGCGGCCGACCTGCGCGAGACCATCGTCGCCGCACGGGTCAGCAAGTACAATGTCGGCGGCGCGCCGATGCCGCCGCGGCCGCGGCCCGGCCCCCTGGTGCTGGTGGCCGGCCAAGTGGAGAACGACGCCTCGATCCGGCTCGGCTGCCTGGAGGTGCGCACCAACGCGGACCTGCTGCGCCGCGCCCGGGAGCGTCATCCGGAGGCGGTGATCGCCTTCAAGCCGCATCCGGACGTGGAGGCGGGCCTGCGCCCCGGCTGGGTGCCGGCGCAGGACCTGGCGGCCCATGCCGACATGGTGCTGCGGGACGTCTCGGCGGCGGACGCGATCGACGCGGCCGACCACGTCGAG
The DNA here is from genome assembly GCF_000019365.1 of Methylobacterium sp. 4-46. Lineage (GTDB taxonomy): Bacteria > Pseudomonadota > Alphaproteobacteria > Rhizobiales > Beijerinckiaceae > Methylobacterium. Next base: position 398,614 of record NC_010511.1, read on the forward strand.
ACGCTGACCTCCCTGATCGGCTTCGAGGCGCTGCTGCGGGGCAAGCCGGTGACGACGCACGGCCTGCCCTTCTACGCCGGCTGGGGCCTGACGGAGAGCCCGCCCTGCCCGCGGCGCACGCGGCGGCTCAGCCTGGACGAACTCGTGGCGGGGGCGCTGATCGCCTATCCGCGCTACGTCGATCCGCGCACCGGCCTGCCCTGCCCGCCCGAGGTGCTGGTGCGCCGCCTCGCGGAGGGCGATCCCTCCCTGTCGCGGCGGGAACTCACGGCCGAGGCGGTGATGAAGCAGGTCTGGTCCCTGATCTGGCGCCACGTGCTGCGGCGGGGCTGAGCCCCGCCGGCACGGGGCTGAGCCCCGCCGGCACGGGGCTGAGCCCCGCCGGCGCGGGGCTGAGCCCCGCCGGCGCGCCCCGGGTGCGCCGCGTCCCGGCGCCGTCGGTCGGCCCTAGACCTGCGCGGGCGCGTCGACGGTCACCGGCCCTACCGGCCGCCAGGGGGCGCCGCGGCCGGTGAGGCGCCGCTTCAGGTCCTGGAACCCGAGATAGAGCGCGAGTTCGCGGCCGCGCAGCCCCGGCAGCGCCTTCGGGTCGAGGCCGGTCCAGGGCAGGAACGGGTTGCGGCGGATGTAGGTGTGGACGGTCACCCGCGTGCTCGCCCGGAGGCTCGGGGCGCGGGCGTGGAAGCCGAACGTGTCAGCGATCACCAGGGTGTTGGCCGGCACCGCGACCCGCACCGGCGCGCCGTAGCCGAGGCCGGGCAGGTCCTCCTCGCGGATCCGGAAGGAGCCGGCCGCGTGGTGGCTGTTGGCATGCCCCCGCGCCGCGACGCTCTGCGCGCGCTCCCAGGCCAGGCGCTCCGGCGTCAGCCGGTGCGAGCCGGGCACGTAGACGAAGGGACCCTCCTCCTCCGCCACGTCGTGCAGGAAGAACCAGCCCTTGGTGGTGGCGTGGAAGGTGTCGGCGTGCAGCGCCGTCTGCGGGTCGTTCGGGCCGTCGGGCTCGGCCACGACGGTCTGCAGGTAGTAGACCGGCTCCCCGGCCCGCGAGGCCGCGTAGTAGGTCAGGCCGCGCAGCGCGGGGTGGCTTACCAGCGCCGAGAGCTGCGGCAGGCCGGGGAGCGTGTCGCGGCCGAGCGGGACCATGCGCTGCACGGCCTGGCCCTGGCGCAGCTCCCGGGCCGCGAAGCGCCGCCCGAAGATCTCGTCCTTGAGGGCCCGGAAGGTCTCCGGGTCCAGGAAGTCGCGCTTGATGACGATGCCGTCCCGGTCGAAGGCGGCGCGGTCGGCCGGGTCGACCAGCGGCGCCAGCCGGGCGCGGCGCTGCTCGGCTATGCGGGCGGCGAGTTGCACCCGCGCCGCGTGCAGGCCCAGGCGGTTGAGCGTCGGGCTGCCGAGGATCGGGTTCTTCGCGAAGGACTTGTCGGCGCCGGCGATTCCGGCGAGCCAGACGGGCACGCGGGCGGCGGATGCCAGGGTTCCGGCCGCGCGGGCGGCTGTGCGGGTAAGTGCGGCCATGGGCTTCGTTCGGCTCCTTGCCTCCCGTCCGCCGCGCGGCGCGAGGCCGGCGGGGACGTTCCCGGCTCGCGGGTTTTCTCGGCCAAACTGTGATGTTGGCGGCTTTGCGGGACAATCTAACCGTAAGATCGCGTCACTGTTGCCGATATGCTGTCGGACGACATCCGACGGATGGCTTCGCCATCTCCCCTTTCGGCCATGCGGATGTCGGCGTCGCTCAAGCGCCGCGCGGGCTCGTCATCCCCCATCCGCTTGATCCCTTCGGGATGGCGGATGTGGGCTTCGCTCAGGCGCCGCGCGGGCTGGTGATCCGCTTGATCCCTTCGGGATGGCGGATGTGGGCTTCGCTCAAGCGCCGCGCGGGCTTGGCATCCGCCGTCCGGACGTGATCGCCCGGACGGCGGATCAATCCAATGATCACGCCGGTCGATCCAGGCCGCGGTTTCGTCCGCTGTGTTGATCGATGGTGCCGACGCGCGGGCTCGGACGGGCCGGAGGGCGGCCGGAACGACGAAGCCGGCCCGTTGCCGGGCCGGCTTCGCGGTCGTGTCCTCGCGCGGGGGGCTGAGGATCAGGCGTTCTGCATCGCCTCGATCCCGCCGATCTCCATCTCGGCGGCGAGGGCGGGCGCCTCCCGCTGCCGGCGGGCGGCGCGGCTGCGCACCTCGAGCCAGGTGCCCTGGGCGAGGTCGAGGCGGGAGGCCGCGGCCTCGACCGCCGCGGCGAGCCCCTCGCGCCGGTAATAGACGCCGCGGATCTGGATGTTGGCGACGATCGCCTTGACGAAGGCGTCCCACAGGTCCCGGCGCGGCGGCCGCGCCTCGGTCCAGAACCGGTCGAGGGAGCCCTGATAGGTCAGACCGTCGATGTCGTAGACCGCGGCACCGAGCGTCATGGTCGGCTTGCCGGCGCGCATCGACCACATCCCGACCGTGCTGTTGACGGTCACCACGCCCTGGCAGCCCTCCAGCATGGTGCCGAGATTGCCGCCGTCGATGTAGTCGACCCGGTCCGGCACGTTCCACTTCACGGCGGAGCGGCGCACGATGCGCTTCCAGTTGCGGATGTTCGGATCGAGCGGGTGGATCTTGATGAGCAGCCGCGACCCCGCCGGCGCATGGGCCGCGAAGGAGCGGATCACCATGTGGATCGGCGTCTTGAGGTCGAAGAAGGGCGAGTAGGCCCGCAGCTGGAAGTCGTTCTCCATCTGCAGCGGCATCACGTAGTAGGGCGTGCCCGCCTCGCGCAGGGCCTCGACGTGGCGGTCGCCGCGCGGCCCGGTGCGCTTGGCGCGCAGGATGTGCAGGGCCGTGGCGATGTAGACCAGCGCCGGATGGTGCACCTGATGCGACCGGTAGCCCGGGTAGAGCCACCAGAGCCAGTTGCTCATCAGGTGGTAGGCCATGTCCCAGATCACCTGGGTGACGAAGCTGTCCCGGTAGCGGGGGACGAGATCCGGGTCCGGCACGTCGCGGGCGAGGTCCATCACCGCCTCGGGATCGCGCGGGAAGCAGCTGTCGCCCGACATGCCGTCGCGCTCGAAGGTGATCCAGTCCGGCCGCAGGTAGCCGAAATCCGTGACCGTCACCTTGAGGTCGCGGGCCTTGGCGGCCGCGATCGCCACCTTGTGGTAGAAGCGCTGCTCGCCGAGGAGCACGAGGTCGGTGACGCCCTCGCGGTCGATCAGGTCGGCGACGAAGGCCGGCCACTTCTCGCGCGAGCCGCGGAAGTCGATGCCGCCCGGCCGGCGCCAGAACAGCCAGTCGCCGAAGCAGAGATTGACCCGAAGGCAGCGGTGGCCGCGCGCCTCGAGGGCGTCCGCCGTCTCCGCGAAGAAGGGAGAGATCGGTCCCTGCAGGAACAGGAAGACCTGGCGCTTCGCGCCGTCCCCGACACCGGTTCCGCCGTGTCTCGCAGCATCAGCTCTCACGCAGGCACCTCGGGGCTGGTTGCAGGACGGCGGGGCGGTCATCCCGTCGCGGCGGCAGGGTACGGACGGACCCCGGTGGAGCAATGGCGCCTCTGCAACACTCACCGGGATTCACACGTCGGTTGTCCAGATTGGCCATTTCGCGCAGGGGGACTTGACGGCGACAGGGCCACGGCCCCGCCGCGTCAAGCTGGCGCTAATGATCGCCCAATCGCGGCAGCAACATGGAAAGACGATGATGCGGCTGCGGTTTTCCCCACCCGGTCGCCGCCGCCACACGCCCGTCGCATTCCTGCACGACCAAGCTTCGCCACCACATCCCGCACGGCCCGGCCGCGGGGCCGGCTGTGGATTTCGGGCAACAAGCCGCCGGAGTCCGGGGCCGGCGGACGGCCGGTAGGGTCTGGTAAATCGCCTGCGGGGAGCCTGCCTGCTAGGCTGCCGCCAGCCCCCGGGCCGGCGCTTCGCCCCGGGCGGCGATCCGCGACCGTGGACCGCCCGAGGCGGCCCGCTCTGGAGAGACCAATCGGGCGCGGATGCCGCCGCGCGGCCCCTGCCGCCGGCACCCGCGCCCTCGGGACGACGAATGCCCCGGGCGCGCGGCCCGGCGGCGTTCCGTGTGGAGGACCTTGATGGTGCGTGTCGGACCGCTCGCAGTTGCGGGAGCCGTGCTGCTCTCCGGCTGCAGCAACTTTCTGCCGGCCGCCGGCCCGACGGCCAGCGCCGTGACCGAGGGTGCGGACATCGCCACCGACCAGGGCCTCCTCGCCCGCTACGAGATCATCGACGTCGACGCGGCGGTGGTGGAGGCCCTGCGCGGCCGCCCCCTCGACAGCCTGCTCGCCTCCTTCGGCGACCGCCGCGCCGCGGTCGCGCCGGTGATCGGCATCGGCGACGCCGTCACGGTGACGATCTGGGAGGCGGGGACGGGCGGCCTGTTCTCCGGCCCGGTGCTGGCGGACCGCTTCTCGGCGGGGTCGAAGGCCTCGACCATCCCGGAGCAGATCGTGGGCCGCGACGGCTCGATCTCGGTGCCCTATGCGGGCCGCATCCAGGTCGCGGGCAAGCGCGTCCAGGAGGTGCAGGGCCAGATCGAGCAGGAGCTCGCCGGCAAGGCGATCCAGCCGCAGGTGCTCGTCACCGTGACCTCGCCGCTCAGTTCGAGCGTGACGGTGATCGGCGAGGCGGCGAGCGCGGGCGGAGGCGCCCGGCTCAGCGCGGCCGCCCTGCGCGGGCCGGTCTCCTCGATCGGCGGCGGGCGCGTGCCGCTCTCCGAGCGCGGCGACCGCCTGCTCGACGTGATCGCGGCGGCCGGCGGCGTCTCCGCCCCGGTGAACGAGACCTTCGTGCGGCTCTCCCGCGGCCCGACCACCGCGACGGTGCCGCTGCTCAGCGTCGTCTCGAACCCGCGCGAGAACATCTTCCTGCGCCCGGGCGACACGGTCACGCTGGTGCGCGATCCCCAGACCTTCCTGGCGATCGGCGCGCTCGGCACCCAGTCCGAGATCCCGTTCAGCGCCGACGGCATCACCCTGGCCCAGGCGCTCACCAAGGCGCGCGGTCTGTCGGATTTCCAGGCCGATCCGGCGGGCGTGTTCGTGTTCCGCTTCGAGCCGGCCTCGGTGGTGCGCCGCCTGCGGCCGGGCAGCCCGCTCCTCGGCAGCCCGCAGGTGCCGGTGGTCTACCGGATCAACATGCGCGACCCCAACAGCCTGTTCGTCTCGCAGGCCTTCCGGATGCGCAACCGCGATCTCGTCTACGTCTCGAACGCGCCCTTCACCGAGGTGCAGAAGGTGCTCGGCGCCTTCTCGACCGTCACCGCGCCGGTCGCGGCCGGCGCCTCGATCTACACGGTGACCCGCTGAGCCCCGCCCCGGCGGGCCGGGGCCCGGCCCGCCGGGACCGGCTCAGGCGGCGGGTTCGACCACCCGGACCGGGGCGCCCCGCCGCCAGGCGGCGATCGCCTCGACCGTGTCCTCGTAGAACATCCGGTAGGTCGCGTCGGTGACGTAGCCGAGATGCGGGGTGAGCACCGCGTTCGGCAGGGCGCGCAGCGGGTGGTCCGCCGGCAGCGGCTCGCGGTCGAAGACGTCGAGGCCGGCCGCGCGCAGGCGGCCCTCGCGCAGGGCCGCGATCAGCGCGGCCTCGTCCACCAGCGGGCCGCGGGCGGTGTTGATCAGGACCGCCCCGGGCCGCATCAGCCCGATCTCCGCCGCCCCGACGATGCCGCGGGTCGCGGGCGCCAGCACGAGGTGCAGGCTCACCACGTCGGCGGTGCGAAACAGATCCTCGCGGGAGACGAGGGCCGCGCCGCCGGCCGCGGCGCGCTCGGGCGTGAGGTGCGGGCTCCAGGCGACCGGCTCCATGCCGAAGGCGGCGCCGATCCGGGCCATCCGGCCGCCGATCCGGCCGAGCCCGACGAGGCCGAGCCGCCGCCCGTCGAGCACGCTGCCGATGCTGTCCTGCCAGAGGCCGGCGCGCATGCGGGCGAACTCGCCCGGGAGGTGGCGCAGGCAGGCGAGGATCAGCGCGAAGGCGAGTTCCGCCGTGGCGACGCCCCCCTCGCCGTTGCGCGTGTGGCAGACCGTGACGCCCGCCCGCGCCAGGGCCGGAAAATCGAGCGCGTGCGTGCGCCCGCCCGTGAACACGACGAGGCGCAGGTTCGGCAGGGCCTCGATCAGCGCGGCGTCGAGGGGCATGCGCTCGCGCATCAGGCAGAGCACCGCGTAGGGCGCGAGCCGCGCGGCGGCCTCGGCCCGGGGCACCGGCTCGTGCAGGAAATCGACCGCGATCCCGGGCCCGAGCCCGGCCCAATCGGCCAGCCCGGCGGCGGCGCGCTGGTAATCGTCGAGCACCGCGACGCGAATCGGATCCTGCCCAGCCATCCGGTCCTCCCTGCGGCCGCGTCCCGGGCCGCCGCGGCCATTCTCCGCGCTGCGCGGACGCGCGTCCATGGAGCGTCCGGCCCCGGCCGCGCCCGCCGCCGGCACGGCGAGGATGACGGCCGCGGCGCGGCGCGAGATGATGCGGTCCGGGGCCGCCTCCCGCGCCGCGCCGCCGGTTCGCGGGCGGCTTTCCCCGGCATCCGGCGGGGAGGCGCGATCCGGCGCCGCGCCGCTCAGCGCGCGGCGGACAAGGGGGAGCGCCCGTGCTATGGCGCGGTGCAAACGGGTGCGGAGGACGAGGACGTGACCCAGACGCGCGCAGGCGGGTGGAGGCGGGGCCGGGCCGTGACGCCGTGGCTCGTGGTCGCCTGTCTGCTCGGGGCCGCGCGTCCGGCCGCGGCCGAGGTGGTGGTGGGCGTGGCGGTGCCGCGCACCGGGCCGGTGGCCGGCATCGGCGAGCAGGTGCTGCAGGGCGTCCAGGCCGCCGTGAAGGAGGCGAATGCCCGGGGGGGCCTCGCGGGCGAGCCGATCATCCTCGACGTGCAGGACGATGCCTGCGAGCCGGGCCAGGCCGTCGAGGTGGCGGAGCGCTTCGCGAAGGCGGGGGTCGGCCTGGTGGTCGGCCACGTCTGCTCCAGCGCCTCCCTGGCGGCCTCGGACGTCTACGCGGCGAAGGGCGTGGTGATGATCAGCCCGGCCTCGAACGCCGCGCGCCTGACCGACCGCGGTCTGCCGACCATCTTCCGGGTCTCCGGGCGCGAGGACGACCAGGGGCGGCTCTCCGCCACGATCCTGGCGGAGCGCTTCCGGGACAAGAAGATCGCCATCCTGTACGACGACACCCCGCTCTCGCGCAGCCTCGCGGACTCGACCAAGGCCAACCTCAACAAGATCGGGCAGAACGAGACGCTGTTCGCCGCGATCGTGCCGGGCCAGACCGACGACGCGGCGCTGATCAAGCGGCTGCAGGGGGCCGGGATCGAGGTCGTCTACTATGGCGGCCACTACCAGGAGATGGGCAAGCTGGTGCGCAGCGCCGCCGAGCAGGGCTACCGCCCGCAATGGTTCGGCACCTCCGGCATCGCCACCAAGGAGTTCGGCACCCTGGCCGGCCCGGCCAGCAACGGCGTGCTGATGACCTTCAACCCGGACCTGCGCCGCAAGCCCGAGGCCGCCGCGGCCGTGAAGGCCCTGCAGGCGGACGGGATCGATCCGGGCGGCTTCGTGCTCTACGGCTACGCGGCCATGCAGGCGCTGGTCGAGGCCGGCAACTTCGCCCGCTCCAGCAACCCGAAGACCATCGCCGAGACGCTCCATTCCGAGCGCTTCAACCTCGTGCTCGGCAATGTCGGCTTCGACCAGAAGGGCGACGTGACGGCGCCGGGCTACGTGCTCTACGTCTGGCGCGACGGGGCCTTCACCTACGCGAATTGAGGGCGGGCGGCGCGAGGGGGGCGGCCGGCAGGGCCGCCGCCGCTCAGGCGACGGCGCGAAGCCGCGCCTCGGTCGCGGCGAGCAGCGTGCACAGGGCGACGACCTCCGCGGCCGCCTCCACCTCGGCGAGGCTCGGATAGGAGGGGGCGAGCCGCAGCATCCGGTCCTGCGGGTCGCGCCCGTAGGGGTGGGTGGCGCCGGCCGGGGTGAGGGCGAGCCCGCTCCCCGCCGCCAGTTCCACCACCCGGGTGGCGCAGCCCTCGGGCACCTCCAGCAGGATGAAGTAGCCGCCCTCCGGGTTGGTCCAGCGCGCCGCGCCCGATCCGCCGAGTTCCCGCTCCAGGATGGTGGTGACCGCCCGGAACTTCGGCGCGAGGAGCCGCCGGTGGCCGTCCATCAGCGCCTCGAGGGCGCCCTCGCGGGAGAGGAAGCGGGCGTGGCGCAGCTGGTTGAGCTTGTCCGGCCCGATGCTGCGCTTGCCGGCATGGGCGAGGTACCAGCGGAGATTGGCCGGCGAGGCGGCCAGGAAGGCGAGGCCGGCGCCCGCGAGCGTCACCTTCGAGGTCGAGGCGAAGACGATGGGGCGGTCCGGCTGCCCGGCCGCCGCCGCAGCCTCCAGCACGTTGCGCAGGGCCGGCCGGCGCTCGGTCAGGTGGTGGAGCGCGTAGGCATTGTCCCAGAACAGGCGGAAATCGGGCGCGGCCGCCGGCATCGCCGCGAGGCGCTCGACCGTGGATTCCGCGTAGGTCTCGCCGCCCGGATTCGCGTATTGCGGCACGCACCACATCCCCTTCACGCGGGGATCGCGCAGGCGCTCCTCGACCGATCCGAGGTCGGGGCCGTCCGGGTTCATCGGCACCGGCTCCATGACGATGCCGTAGGTCTCGCAGAGCGCGAAGTGGCGGTCGTAGCCGGGGACCGGGCAGAGGAACCGGATCTCCCCCTCGCGCGACCACGGGCCGGCCCCGCCCGGCACGCCCTTGAGCAGCGCGTAGACCAGGCAATCGTGCATCAGCGCGAGGCTCGAATTGTTGCCGACCGCGACCTGCTCCGGCGGGGCGCCAAGGATGGGCGCGAACAGGCGGCGCACCTCGGCGAGGCCCTGCAGCCCGCCGTAATTGCGGGCGTCCTCGCCGGTCTCGGTGAGGTGGTCGCGGTTGCCGGGCAGCGCCAGCAATCCCTCGGAGAGGTCGAGCTGCTCGGGCGCCGGCTTGCCGCGGGTCATGTCGAGCTTGAGGCCGCGCCGCGTCAGGGCGGCGTAGCGCTCCTGGAGCGCGGCCAGGGAGGTGCGCAGGGCCTCGGGCGGGAGTTCGGCGAGCGGAACCATACGGAGCGGGATCATGGCGAGCGCAATCGTGACGGGCGGGGACGCGGCAGGGCCCGCGCCGGAACCGGGCGAGCCTCGCGCGACCGGCCGCCCGGGTCCAGCGGCGCGGCGCGGGGACCGGCCTCGCGCGGGGCTCATGAAAAAGGCGGCCCGGGGGCCGCCTTCGCGTGGGAATCCGGCTTCGGGCCTACTCGGCCGCCTCGGCCGCGGCCTGGGTCGGACCGGAATCCCGGCCGCGGGCGTCGACGTCGCGGTCCACGAACTCGATCACGGCGAGCGGGGCGTTGTCGCCGTAGCGGAAGCCGGCCTTCATGATGCGGCAATAGCCGCCCGGGCGGGCCTGGTAGCGCGGCCCGAGCACCTCGAACAGCTTCTTGACCATGGCCTCGTCGCGGATCTGCGCGATCGCCTGACGGCGGGCGTGCAGGTCGCCGCGCTTGCCGAGGGTGATCAGCTTCTCGACGACCGGGCGCAGGTCCTTGGCCTTCGGCAGCGTCGTGACGATCTGCTCGTGCTTGATCAGCGCGGCCGACATGTTGGCGAACATCGCCTTGCGGTGCTCGGTGGTGCGGTTGAAGCGGCGGCCCCGGTATCCGTGACGCATGGCTGTCTCCATTGATTGTCGGCCGCCGTGCCACGGGCCGGCCGGTCTTCGTTGATTGAGCGGCGAGGGGCGAAGGGGGCAGAGCCCGGCAGCACCCATCGCCTCTCCCGACGGGCCCCGCGAGGCCCGTCGGGAGAGGCGCGGGAAGCGGCGAGGTGGATCTTCCCCCTCGCCGCTCCCGGTCCGCTCAGTAGTGCTCCTCGAAGCGCTTGGCGAGGTCCTCGATGTTCTCCGGCGGCCAGCCGGGCACGTCCATGCCGAGGTGCAGGCCCATCGCGGCGAGCACTTCCTTGATCTCGTTGAGAGACTTGCGGCCGAAATTCGGCGTCCGCAGCATCTCGGCTTCCGTCTTCTGGATCAGGTCGCCGATATAGACGATGTTGTCGTTCTTCAGGCAGTTCGCCGAGCGGACCGACAGTTCGAGCTCGTCCACCTTCTTGAGCAGGGCCGGGTTGAAGGGCAGCTGCGGCGCGAGCGGGGCCGCCTCCTCCTTCCGGGGCTCCTCGAAGTTCACGAAGATCTGGAGCTGGTCCTGGATGATGCGGGCCGCGTAGGCGAGCGCATCCTCGGGCGAGACCGCGCCGTTGGTCTCGACCGTCATGGTCAGCTTGTCCTTGTCGAGATCCTGGCCCTCGCGGGTGTTCTCGATGCGGTAGGACACCTTCGTGACGGGCGAGAACAGCGCGTCGACCGGGATGAGGCCGATCGGCGCGTCCTCGGGCCGGTTGCGGTCGGCCGGGACGTAGCCCTTGCCGGTCGCGACCGTGAACTCCATGCGGATCTCGGCCCCCTCGTCGAGCGTGCACAGCACGAGGTCGGGGTTGAGGATCTGGATGTCGCCGATCGTGCTGATGTCGCCCGCCGTGACCAGGCCGGGGCCGGTCTTGCGCAGGGTCATGCGCTTGGGCGCGTCGCTGTTCGAGCGGATCGCGATGGTCTTGATGTTGAGGACGATGTCGGTGACGTCCTCGCGCACGCCCGGGATCGAGGAGAATTCGTGCAGCACGCCGTCGATGTGGACCGAGGTCACGGCCGCGCCCTGCAGGGACGACAGCAGCACGCGGCGCAGCGCGTTGCCGAGCGTCGTGCCGAAGCCGCGCTCCAGGGGCTCGGCCACCACGGTCGCCACGCGCTTGGGGTCGTGCCCCGGAACGACTTCGAGCTTGTTCGGCTTGATCAGCTCTTGCCAGTTCTTCTGAATCACCACGATGACACCTCTCGTCGACCTGTCGGGCTGCAGCCCGCGCCCGGCCAGCCCGCGACTCGTCCTGATCAGTCTCGAAGCTTGATGGGGAGCGGATGCGGTCAGGACACCGCTGCGACGCTTCCCGAGCCCTCAACGGAGAAACCCAGCGCCCTGGACAGGACGCCGGGTACCCGTTCGCGAATCCCGCCCGGCGCTACGGCGTCCGTCGGGGGGACCGGATCAGACGCGGCGGCGCTTGCGCGGCCGGCAGCCGTTATGCGGGATCGGCGTCACGTCGCGGATCGACGTCACCGTGAAGCCCGCCGCCTGCAGGGCGCGAAGCGCCGATTCGCGGCCCGAACCGGGACCCGACACCTCGACCTCGAGGGTGCGCATGCCGTGCTCGGCGGCCTTGCGGCCCGCATCCTCGGCCGCGACCTGGGCCGCGTAGGGGGTCGACTTGCGCGAGCCCTTGAAGCCCATCGCGCCGGCGGACGACCAGGAGATCGTGTTCCCCTGCGCGTCCGTGATGGTGATCATGGTGTTGTTGAACGACGCATTCACGTGCGCGACGCCGGACACGATGTTCTTGCGCTCGCGACGACGGATGCGGGTTGCTTCCTTGGCCATATTCTCTTTCGATCCTTCAGGCGCGCCCGTCGTGCCAGGCGCTCGGGACGGTGCTGGCGGCGACGGGCCGCGGGGCTCAGGCGGCGCGCGGCGCCGCGGGTCAGGCGGCGCGCCGCGCCGCGAACGGGGGCGGCGACGGGCGCCGCGGACGAGGGCTGGGCGGGGCTCTGCCGGGCCCCTCCCCGCCGCGGATCACTTCTTCTTGCCGGCGATCGGCTTCGCCTTGCCCTTGCGGGTGCGGGCGTTGGTGTGGGTGCGCTGGCCGCGGACCGGCAGGTTGCGGCGGTGCCGCAGGCCGCGGTAGCAGCCGAGGTCCATCAGGCGCTTGATGTTCATCGCGACCTCGCGGCGGAGGTCGCCCTCCACCACGTAGTCGCGGTCGATGGCCTCGCGGATCTGCAGCACTTCGGCGTCGGTCAGCTGGTTGACGCGGCGCTCGGCCGGGATCCCGACCTTCTCGGTGATCTCCTCGGCCTTCTTGGGGCCGATGCCGTGGATGTACTGGAGCGCGATGACGACGCGCTTGTTGGTCGGGATGTTGACGCCTGCGATACGGGCCACTGGTGTGCTCTCCATCGCGTCCGGGGCGGCGAGCCCTCGCGGACGGTCTTCAGGGTGATCGCGCGCGTCCGGTGGAGCCCGGCCCCTGCGCGCCGTCCCGACGACAAATCGGCCCGAGCGGCCTCCGAGGAGACCGCCGGGCCGTCCATGCCTGAACGAAGGAGGGTCGCCTAGCGCGGACGCCCCGGCTTGTCAACCGGCATGTCCGCGCCCGCCTCACGCCGAGACCGGCTGAAGGCCGCCGAGCAACGCTTCGATCTCGCGGCTCACCTGGTCGATCGGCGCCATGCCGTCGATCGGCCGCAGCAGGCCGGTCCCCGCATAATATTCCGAGAGGGGGGCGGTCAGGCTGCGATAGGCGTCGAGGCGGGTCTTGAACACCTCCGGGGTGTCGTCCTTGCGCACCACCTCGCCGCGGGCCAGGGTCTCGGCGGCGCGGTTGGCGATGCGGCCGACCAGCGCGGCCTCGTCGACCTTGAACTCGATCACCGCGTCGAGCCGCAGCCCCTTCCCGGCGAGGAGCGCGTCGAGGGCCTTGGCCTGCGCCACGGTGCGGGGAAAGCCGTCGAGGATGAACCCCTTGCGGGCATCCGGCTCCTCGATGCGGTCGCCCACGATGCCGATCACCACCTCGTCCGGCACGAGGCCGCCGCTCTCCATGATGCTCTTGGCCTGGAGGCCGACCGGCGTGCCCGCCGCCACCGCGGCGCGCAGCATGTCCCCGGTCGAGAGTTGGGGAATCCCGAACCGCTCGACGATCCGCGCCGATTGCGTGCCCTTCCCGGCACCCGGCGGGCCGAGGAGAATGATCCGCATAACCTGTCTCTCCCTTGGACCCCGCGGGCGGTGGCGTCCGCCTTGGGGCCGATTGTTCTCACGCGTGCGGCCGACCTCGGATCCGACCAGGTGCCGACCACCCGAGCATAAGCGCCGAGTCGGCAACCGGCCAATGATGATCGGTCCGGCCGGATCGCGATACCCACCCGGCCCCCGACTATGGACTAACGGCGGCGCGCGCCGCGCAGCTTCGCCTTCTTCACCAGCCCCTCGTACTGATGCGCCAGCAGGTGTCCGTGGACTTGTGCAACGGTGTCCATCGTGACCGAGACGACGATCAGCAGCGAGGTGCCGCCGAAGTAGAACGGCAGCGACGCGTAGGAGACCAGGATCTCCGGGATCAGGCAGATCAGGGTGAGGTAGGCGGCGCCGATCACGGTGACGCGGCTCAGCACCTTGTCGATGTACTCGGCCGTGCGCTCACCCGGCCGGATGCCCGGGATGAAGCCGCCATGCTTCTTGAGGTTGTCGGCCGTCTCCTGCGGATTGAACACCACCGCCGTGTAGAAGAAGGCGAAGAAGATGATCAGGGCGGCGTACAGCACCATGTAGAGCGGCCGGCCATGGCCCAGATAGGTCGCCAGCGTGGCGACGATGCCGGTGCCGCTCGGGTCGCTCTGGAAGCTCGCCGCGGTGGCCGGCAGCAGCAGCAGCGAGGAGGCGAAGATCGGCGGGATCACGCCCGGCGTGTTGAGCTTGAGCGGCATGAACGAGGTCTGCCCCTCGTACATGCGGTTGCCGACCTGGCGCTTGGGGTAGTTGATCAGCAGGCGGCGCTGGGCGCGCTCCATGAAGACGATGAAGTAGACCACCGCGGTGGCCATGACGGCCACGCCGAGGATCACGGCGGTCGAGAGCGCGCCCTGGCGGCCGAGCTCCAGCGTGCCGGCGATGGCCGAGGGCAGGTGCGCGACGATGCCCGCGAAGATGATCAGCGACGAGCCGTTGCCGATGCCGCGCGAGGTGATCTGCTCGCCGATCCACATCAGGAACAGCGTGCCGCCGGTCAGCGTGATCACCGTCGAGATCGCGAAGAACAGGCCGGGCTCCTGCACGATGCCGCCCGAGCTCTGCAGGCCCACCGCGATGCCCCAGGCCTGGAAGATCGCCAGCACCACCGTGAGGTAGCGGGTGTACTGGTTGAGCACCTTGCGGCCGGACTCGCCCTCCTTCTTGAGGGCTTCGAGCGAGGGCAGCACCGAGGTGAGGAGCTGCACGATGATCGAGGCCGAGATGTAGGGCATGATGTTGAGCGCGAAGATCGCCATGCGCTCGACCGCCCCGCCCGAGAACATGTTGAACAGGCCGAGCACGCCGCCCTGCGCATTGGCGAAGCTCTGCCGGAGCGCGTCGGGGTCGATGCCGGGCAGCGGGATGTAGGTCCCGAGCCGGTACACGATCAGGGCGCCCAGGGTGAACCAGATGCGCTTCTTGAGCTCGTCCGCCTTGGCGATGGCGCCGAAGTTCAGGTTTGCGGCGAGCTGCTCGGCTGCAGAGGCCATGACAGGGTCCTTGGAGGAGCGGCGGCGACGAATCGCGTTCAGAAACGGAGACGGCGGCCTCGCGCTGCACGCACGGGCCGCCGCCGATCTCGATCGACTTAAGGTCTGCCCTACGCGGACGCAACCGCGCCGTCGGTCGCGGCGAGCGACTGGGTGACGGAGCCCCCGGCCTTCTCGATGGCCGCGACGGCCGACTTGGAGGCGCGGGCGACCTGGAAGGTCAGGGAGGCGGTGAGCTCGCCGACGCCCAGGATCTTCACGCCGTCGCGCACCCGCGAGACCACGCCGGCGGCGACCAGCGCCTCGACGGTGACGGGCGCGCTCGGATCGAGCTTGCCGGAATCGACCGCCTGCTGGATGCGCCCGACATTGACCTCGTTGAGGTCGGTCGCGCCCGGGTTGTTGAAGCCGCGCTTCGGCAGGCGACGATGCAGCGGCATCTGACCGCCCTCGAAGCCCTTGATGGCCACGCCGGTGCGGGCCTTCTGACCCTTCACGCCGCGGCCCGCGGTCTTGCCCTTGCCCGACCCGATGCCGCGTCCGACGCGCATCCGGTCCTTGGTCGCGCCCTCGTTGTCGCGAATCTCGTTCAGCTTCATGACGCCCTCCTCACGCCGCGCCGTCGAGGACGCGCACGAGGTGATGCACCTTCGCGATCATGCCGCGCACGGACGGGGTGTCCGGCAATTCGGCGATGCGGTGGAGCTTGTTCAGCTTGAGGCCGATCAGCGTCTCGCGCTGGCTGGCCTCGCGGCGGATCGGCGAGCCGATCTGCTGAACCCGCACGGTCTTCTCTGCCATGCCGCCCTCCTTACGCCGCGTCGGCCGAATCGGCCGAGCCCGGCTCGGCGTCGCGGCGGCGGGCCTGCAGGGCCGACACCTTGAGGCCGCGGCGCGCCGCCACCGCCCGCGGGGAATCCTCGCGCTTGAGCGCGTCGAACGTGGCGCGGATCAGGTTGTAGGGGTTCGACGAGCCGAGCGACTTCGCCACCACGTCCTGCATGCCCACCGACTCGAACACGGCGCGCATCGGGCCGCCCGCGATGATGCCGGTGCCCTGGGGGGCGGCGCGCAGGATGACCTTGCCGGAGCCGTGGCGGCCGGCGACGTCGTGGTGGAGCGTGCGGCCCTCGCGCAGGGCCACCCGGATCAGGCCGCGCTTGGCCGCCTCGGTGGCCTTGCGGATCGCCTCGGGCACCTCGCGGGCCTTGCCGTGGCCGAAGCCGACCCGGCCCTTCTGGTCGCCGACGACGACGAGGGCGGCGAAGCCGAAGCGCCGGCCGCCCTTCACCACCTTGGCGACGCGGTTGATGTGGACCAGCCGGTCCACGAATTCGGTATCGCGCTCCTCGCGCTCGTCGCGACGGCGACCCTCACGTTCACGTGCCATCAGATCACTTCCGGTTCACTGGCGCGGGCGGCGGTCCCGCTCGCATGATGTGCTTATGTCCGCCGTTGGCGCGGGGCCCCTGCGCGGCCCCGCCCCCGGATCAGAACTCGAGGCCGCCCTCGCGGGCGGCGTCGGCCAGCGCCTTGACGCGGCCGTGGTAGAGGTAGCCCGAGCGGTCGAAGATCACCTTGGTGACCCCGGCCGCCTTGGCGCGCTCCGCCACCAGCTTGCCGACCTCGAGCGCCGCCGCCTTGTCGGCGCCGGTCTTCAGACGGGCGCGCAGGTCCTTGTCGAGGCTCGACGCCGCCGCGAGCGTGCGCCCGCTCGCGTCGTCGATGACCTGGACGTAGATCTGCTTCGAGGAGCGGAAGACCGAGAGGCGCGGACGGCCATTCGCCGCCGCGCGGAGCGCCCGGCGGACGCGCGCGCGGCGCCGGTCGAGCAGGTCGATTTTGCGAGACATCGTCGGCCGCCCTTACTTCTTCTTGCCTTCCTTGCGGAAGATGAACTCGTCGGAGTACTTCACGCCCTTGCCCTTGTAGGGCTCCGGTCCGCGATACTCGCGGATCTCGGCGGCGATCTGTCCGACGCGCTGCTTGTCGATGCCGGCCACGATGATCTCCACCGGACGCGGGGTGGTGATCGTGATCCCGGCCGGGATCTCGTACTCGACGTCGTGGCTGTAGCCGAGCGACAGCTTGAGCACCTTGCCGGCGACCGCGGCGCGGTAGCCGACGCCGTTGATCTCCAGCTTCTTCTCGAAGCCCTTGGTCACGCCCTCGATGAGGTTGGCGACCTGGGCCCGCGAGAGGCCCCACATCGCGCGGGCCTCCTTGGTCTGGCTGCGGGGCTGGACCGAGATCGCGCCGTCGGCGTGGCTGACCTCGACCAGGTCGGGCACGCGGAACGACAATTCGCCCTTCGCGCCCTTGATCTTCACGTTCTGGCCGTCGACCGTGGCGGTGACGCCGGCCGGGACGGTCACGGGCTTCTTGCCTACGCGGGACATGTTCGTCTCTCCTCGTCGGGTGGGGTCTGCCGGTCAGAAGACCTTGCAGAGCACCTCGCCGCCGACGTTGCGCTCGCGCGCCTCGTGGTCGGCCATGACGCCCAGCGGAGTGGACACGATGGTGACGCCCAGGCCGTCGGCGACGCGCGGCAGGGTATCGACCGACGAATAGACCCGGCGGCCGGGCTTCGAGACGCGCTCGATCGAGCGGATCACGGGCTGGCCGTCATGGTACTTGAGCTCGATCGCGAACTCGGTGCGCCCATTGCCGTAATCGGTGGTCGCGTAGTCGCGGATGTAGCCCTCGGACTTCAGCACGTCGAGGATGCGGGCGCGGAGCTTGGAGCCCGGCGTCTGCACCACGTTGCGGCGGCGCTGCTGACCGTTGCGGATGCGGGTGAGCATATCGCCCACGGGATCGGTGATCATCGGCTGTGCCCTCCCCTCACCAGCTGGACTTCACGAGGCCGGGGATCATCCCGCGGGAGCCGAGGTCCCGCAGCGCGACACGCGAGATGCCGAGCTTGCGGTAATAGGCCCGGGGACGGCCGGTCATCGCGCAGCGATTGCGGATGCGGGTGGGGTTGGCGTTGCGGGGCAGCTCCGCCAGCTTGAGGCGCGCCTCGAAGCGGTCCTCCATCGGCAGCGACTCGTCGTTCGCCGTCGACAGCAGCGCCTCGCGCTTGGCGGCGTAGCGCTTCACCAGCGCCACCCGCTGCTTGTTTCTCTCGATCTTGCTCTTCTTGGCCATGTCTGTCGCTCTCCGGTTGCCGCGTCTGAGGGGCTAGCCGCCCCTCACTGCCGGAACGGGAAGTTGAAGTGCTTGAGCAGGGCGCGGGCCTCGGCATCGGTCTTCGCCGTCGTGGTGACGACGATGTCCATGCCCCAGGCGTTCTGCGCCTTGTCGTAGTTGATCTCCGGGAACACGAGGTGCTCGCGAAGGCCGAGCGCGTAGTTGCCGCGCCCGTCGAAGGATTTCGGGTTCAGGCCGCGGAAATCGCGCACGCGCGGCAGCGCGATGGTGATCAGGCGGTCCATGAACTCGTACATGCGCTGGCGGCGCAGGGTGACCTTGCAGCCGATCGGCATGTTCTCGCGCACCTTGAAGGTCGCGATGGCCTTGCGGGCCCGGGTGATGACCGGCTTCTGGCCGGCGATCAGGCCGAGATCCTCGGCCGCCACGGTCGCCTTCTTGGAATCCTGGGTCGACTCCCCGACGCCCATGTTGATCGTGATCTTCTCGATCGTGGGCACCTGCATGGGGTTCGTGTAGCCGAACTCCTGGATCATCTTCGCACGCACGACCTCGTCGTAGTGCTTCCGCAGTCGCGGCGTGTAGCCGTCCTTGCGCGCCTCAGCCATCGATCAGATCTCCCGAGCGCTTCGCGAAGCGCACCTTGCGCCCGTCCTCCAGGATGCGGAACCCGACCCGGGTCGGCTTGCCGTCCTTGGGGTCGGCGACCGCGAGGTTCGACAGGTCGATCGCGGCCTCCTTCGAGATGATGCCGCCCTCCTGCGTCTGGGTCTGGCGCTGGTGGCGCTTCACCAGGTTCACCCCGCGGACCAGCGCGCGGTTCTCCTTCGGCATCACCTGGATCACTTCGCCGGTGCGGCCCTTGTCGCGCCCGGTCAGGACGACGACCTTGTCGCCCTTCTTCACCTTGGCGGCCATCACAGCACCTCCGGGGCGAGCGAGATAATCTTCATGTGGTTGCGCGCGCGCAGCTCGCGCGGCACCGGTCCGAAGATGCGGGTCCCGATCGGCTCCTTCTGGTTGTTGATCAGCACGGCCGCGTTGCGGTCGAAGCGGATCACCGACCCGTCCGGACGGCGCACGTCCTTGGCGGTGCGCACGACGACGGCCTTCATGACGTCGCCCTTCTTGACGCGCCCGCGCGGAATCGCCTCCTTCACCGACACCACGATGATGTCGCCGACGCCGGCGTATTTCCGCTTGGATCCGCCGAGCACCTTGATGCACATCACGCGACGCGCACCGGAATTGTCGGCGACGTCCAGATTCGTTTGCATCTGGATCACGGCCCAACACCCTTTCCTTGTTTCAGGCAGGTCTCCGCGGCGCGGCATGCGGCGCGGACGGCAGCCTGATGGGGATCTGACGTCCCCGCCATTGAAACGACCGCGCTGCGGCATCGGGGCCGGCGCGGTCAACGATCGCGACGATGGGCGCGAACACCCGGTCAGCTGTCGTGGAGGCCGGTCGGTTACACCGGATCGGCCCCGATGGCAAGCGGCAATCCGGTGCCGGCGCGAGGTGCCCGCTCCCCCGCGGGGGGAGCGGCGCCGCGCCTCACGCCTCGGTGGCCGCCACGTCCCGCGCCTCGCCCTCGACCAGCCGCCAGGTCTTGAGCTTGGAGAACGGCCGCGACTCCTCGATGAACACCGTCTGGCCGACCTTGGCCGCGTTGTTCTCGTCGTGGGCGTGGTAGTTCTTCGACCGCCGGACGGTCTTCTTCATCACCGGGTGGGTGAAGCGGCGCTCCACCTTGACCACGATGGTCTTGTCCTGCTTGTCGCTGACGACGACGCCCTGCAGCACGCGCTTCGGCATGGGCTTCTCTCCTTAGCCTTGCGCCGCCTGCAGCGTCTTGCGGCGCTGCAGGGTCCGGACGCGGGCGATGTCGCGGCGCACCTCGCGGATGCGCGCGACGTTCTCGAGCTGACCCGTCGCCCGCTGGAAGCGCAGGTTGAACTGCTCCTTCTTCAGGTTGACGAGCTCCTCGCCGAGCTGATCGGGCGACATCGCGCTCAGATCAGACAGTCGCTGGGACGACTTCATGGTTGGGCCTCCCTCAATCCGCGATGCGCTGGATGAAGCGCGTGCGGACCGGCAGCTTGGCGGCGCCGAGGCGCAGCGCCTCGCGGGCGATGTCCTCGGCGACGCCGTCGATCTCGAACATGACCCGGCCCGGGTGGACGCGGGCCGCCCAGTACTCGGGCGAGCCCTTGCCCGAGCCCATGCGGACCTCGGTCGGCTTCTGGGTCACGGGCACGTCCGGGAAGATCCGGATCCACACGCGGCCCTGGCGCTTCATCTCGCGGGTGATCGCGCGGCGGGCCGCCTCGATCTGGCGCGCGGTGACGCGCTCGGGCTCCAGGGCCTTGAGGCCGTAGGAGCCGAAGTTCAGGTCCGTCCCGCCCTTCGCGGTGCCGTGGATGCGGCCCTTGAACTGCTTGCGGAACTTCGTCTTCTTGGGTTGCAGCATGGCTGTCTCTCAAACTCCAGCGGGCGTGAGCCGATCAGGCCGCGTCGCGCCCGCCGCGATCGCCGCGGTCGCGATCCCGGTCGCCACGCTCACGATCACGGTCGCGACGCCCGCCCGAGCGGCCGCCCTCCTCCTGGGCCCGCTTGTCCTGGGCCATCGGGTCGTGCTCGAGGATCTCGCCCTTGAACACCCACACCTTGATCCCGCAGGTGCCGTAGGTGGTGAAGGCCGTCGCCGTGCCGTAATCGACGTCGGCGCGCAGGGTGTGCAGCGGCACCCGGCCCTCGCGGTACCATTCGAGCCGCGCGATCTCGGCCCCGCCGAGGCGGCCCGAGCAGTTGATGCGGATGCCCTCGGCGCCGAGGCGCATCGCCGATTGCACGGCGCGCTTCATGGCCCGCCGGAAGGCGACGCGGCGCTCGAGCTGCTGGGCGATCGAGTCGGCGACGAGCGTCGCGTCGATCTCGGGCTTGCGCACCTCGATGATGTTGATCGTCACGTCGGCCTTGGTCATCGTGCCGACGAGCTTGCGCAGCTTCTCGATGTCCGCGCCCTTCTTGCCGATCACCACGCCCGGGCGGCCCGAGTGGATGGTGACGCGGCACTTCCGGTGCGGGCGCTCGATCACGATCTTGGAGACCGCCGCCTGCTTGAGCTGCTTCATCAGCGCCTGGCGGATCGCGACGTCCTCGTGCATGAGGCGGGCATACTCGCCCTTGTTCGCGTACCAGCGCGAGTCCCAGGTCCGGTTGATGCCGAGCCGGAGACCGATCGGATTGACTTTCTGTCCCATCAGTTCCTCCTCAGGCGGCCTCGGCCCGGACCTCACGCACCACGATGGTGAGGTTCGCGAACGGCTTCAGGATGCGGGCCCCCCGGCCGCGGGCGCGGGCGTGGAATCGCTTGAGAACCAGCGCCTTGCCCACGTAGGCCTCCTTGACCACGAGGTCGTCGACGTCGAGGTCGTGGTTGTTCTCGGCGTTGGCGATCGCGCTCTCGAGGCACTTCCGGACCTCGACCGCGATGCGCTTGCGCGAGAACTGCAGGTCGGCGAGCGCGTTCGCCACCTTCTTGCCCCGGATCAGCTGCGCGACGAGGTTGAGCTTCTGCGGGCTGACGCGCAGCATGCGCGCGACGGCCTTCGCCTCGTTCTCGGGGAGCGCGCGGGGTGCTGCTGCCTTGCCCATCTTAGCGCCTCTTCGCCTTCTTGTCGGCCGCGTGACCGTGGAAGGTCCGGGTCGGCGAGAACTCGCCGAACTTGTGCCCGACCATCTCCTCGGTGACGTAGACCGGGATGTGCTTCTGCCCGTTGTAGACCCCGAAGGTCAGGCCAACGAACTGCGGAAGGATCGTGGAGCGGCGGCTCCAGATCTTGATCACCTCGGCGCGGGTCGAGCCGCGCGCGGTCTCCGCCTTCTTCAGGAGGTAGCCGTCGACGAACGGCCCCTTCCAGACTGAACGTGCCATGGGTCGAAGCCCTTACTTCTTGCGGTTGTGGCGGCTCGACACGATGAAGGTGTCGGTGCGCTTGTTCGAGCGGGTCTTCTTGCCCTTGGTCGGGAAGCCCCAGGGGGTGACCGGGTGACGGCCGCCCGAGGTGCGGCCCTCGCCGCCGCCGTGCGGGTGATCGATCGGGTTCATCGCGACGCCGCGGTTGTGCGGGCGCCGGCCGAGCCAGCGCTTGCGCCCCGCCTTGCCGAGCGAGATGTTCATGTGGTCGGGGTTCGAGACCGCGCCCACAGTGGCGTAGCACTGGCCGTGCACGAGGCGCTGCTCGCCCGAGTTGAGGCGCAGCGTCACGTAGCCCTGGTCGCGGCCGACGATCTGGGCGTAGTTGCCCGCCGAGCGCGCCAGCGCCCCGCCCTTGCCGATCTTGAGCTCGACATTGTGGACGATCGTGCCCACCGGCATGTTGCCGATCGGCATGGCGTTGCCCGGCTTGATGTCGACCTGCTCGCCCGAGACCACCCGGTCGCCGGCCTTCACGCGCTGCGGCGCCAGGATGTAGCTCTGGCCGCCGCCCTCGTAGCTCACGAGGGCGATGAAGGCGGTGCGGTTCGGATCGTACTCGATCCGCTCCACGGTCCCGACCTTGCCGGCGAATTCACGCCGCTTGAAGTCGACGTTGCGCAGGGTGCGCTTGTGGCCGCCGCCGCGGAAGCGGACGGTCACCCGGCCGAGGTTGTTGCGGCCGCCGGAGGAGATCTTGCCCTCGGTCAGCGCCTTCACCGGCTTGCCCTTGTAGAGCTCGGACCGGTCCACGATCACGAGCTGGCGAAGGCTCGGCGTGACCGGCTTGAATGTCTTCAAAGCCATCGTCGTGTTCCCTTACCGCCGTTCCGTCACAGCCCGGTCGTGACGTCGATCGTCTGGCCCTCTTCGAGGGTCACGATCGCCTTCTTCACGTCCGAACGCTGGCCCCGCTGCCCGCGGAACATCTTGGTCTTGCCCTTGGTGATCAGCGTGTTGACGCTCTTCACCTTGACCTCGAACAGCCGCTCGACCGCTTCCTTGATCTGCGGCTTGGTGGCCTTCGGGGCGACCCGGAAGACCACCTTGTTCAGCTCCGAGAGGTTGGTGGCCTTCTCGGTGATCACCGGAGCGACGATCACGTCGTAGTGGCGCGGATCCGCACTCATTTGAAACGCGCCTCCAGCGCATCGACGGCCGCGCGCGTCAGGACGAGCTTGTCGCGCCGCAGGATGTCGTAGACGTTGATGCCCTGCACCGGCAGGACGTCGATGGACGGCAGGTTGCGCGCGGCGCGGCCGAAATTCTCGTCCACCTCGGCGCCGCCGATGATCAGCGCGTTCGACCAGCCGAGTGCGCCGAAGCGGTCCTTGAGGGCCTTGGTCTTGCCGTCCTCCAGCCGCACGTCGTCGACGACGACGAGGGAGGCGGCCCGCGCCTTGGCCGAGAGGGCGTGGCGGAGCGCCAGCGCCCGCACCTTCTTGGGAAGGTCGTGGGCGTGGGAGCGCACCACCGGCCCGAAGGCCCGGGCGCCGCCGCGGAATTGCGGGGCCGAGGCGGCGCCGTGGCGGGCGTTGCCGGTGCCCTTCTGCTTGTACATCTTCTTGGTGGTCCGGCTGATCTCGGACCGGGTCTTCACCTTGTGGGTGCCGGCCTGGCGCTTGGCCAGCTGCCAGCGCACGCAGCGCTGGAGCAGGTCGGCGCGCGGCTCGAGCCCGAAGATGGCCTCGTTGACCTCGACCGAACCGGCCTCGCCGCCGTCGAGGGTCGTGATCTCGAACTTCATCACGCGTTCTCCTCAACCGCCGGAGCCTCGGGGGCGGCGTCCACCGCCGGGGCCGCGCCGTCGGCGAGTTCGCGGAACTTGCCCGGCATCGGCGCCTCGGCCGGCAGCTTGCGCTTCACGGCGTCGCGGATCTGGATCCAGCCGCCGGCCACGCCCGGGACCGCGCCCTCGACCAGGATCAGGCCGCGCTCCGGATCGGTGCGCACGACGCGCAGGTTCTGGGTCGTGACCCGCTCGACGCCGAGATGGCCCGGCATCTTCTTGTTCTTGAAGGTCTTGCCCGGGTCCTGGCGGCCGCCGGTCGAGCCGATCGAGCGGTGCGAGATCGACACGCCGTGCGTGGCGCGCAGGCCGCCGAAGTTCCAGCGCTTCATGCCGCCGGCGAAGCCCTTGCCCGTGGTCGTGCCCGTCACGTCGACGAACTGGCCCGGGATGAAGTGGTCCGCGGTGATCTCGGCGCCGACCGGGATCAGCGCGTCCTCGGTCACGCGGAACTCGGCGAGCTTGCGCTTCGGCTCGACCTTGGCGATCGCGAAGCGGCCGCGCTCGGCCTTGGACACGTTCTTGACCTTGGCCTTGCCGACGCCGACCTGCAGCGCGACGTAGCCGTTCTTCTCGACCGTGCGGTGGGCGACCACCTGGCACTGATCGACCTTGAGCACGGTGACCGGAACATGCTCGCCGGCGTCCGTGAAGACGCGGGTCATGCCGACCTTCTGTGCGATGACTCCTGAGCGCATGGTTCTCCCCCGCGCGGTTCTGCCCGAAGCTCCAGCGATCCGTCCGGATCCTAGAGCTTGATCTCCACGTCCACGCCCGCGGCGAGGTCGAGCTTCATCAGCGCGTCCACGGTCTGCGGGGTGGGGTCGACGATGTCGAGCACGCGCTTGTGGGTGCGCATCTCGAACTGCTCGCGCGACTTCTTGTCGATGTGGGGCGAGCGGTTGACGGTGAAGCGCTCGATCCGGGTCGGCAGCGGGATCGGCCCGCGGACCTGGGCCCCGGTCCGCTTCGCCGTCGAGACGATCTCGCGGGTCGACGAATCCAGGATGCGATGATCGAACGCCTTCAGGCGAATGCGGATGTTCTGGCCGTTCATGATGTTCTCGTCCTCGCGACGGGGAAGGGGCGGGCTCGAGGGCCCGCCCCCTCACCTGTCCCGTTGGCTCTGAGCGGGCTCTTCGTTACTCGGAGATGGAGGCGACGACGCCGGCGCCGACGGTGCGGCCGCCCTCGCGGATGGCGAAGCGCAGCTTCTCCTCCATCGCCACCGGCACGATCAGCGTCACGTCCATCGTCACGTTGTCGCCCGGCATCACCATCTCGGTGCCCTCGGGAAGCTGAACCACCCCGGTCACGTCCGTCGTCCGGAAGTAGAATTGCGGACGGTAGTTCGTGAAGAACGGCGTGTGCCGCCCGCCCTCCTCCTTCGTCAGGATGTACGCCTCCGCCTTGAACTTCGTGTGCGGCTTCACCGAGCCCGGCTTGCACACCACCTGACCGCGCTCGACGTCCTCCCGCTTGGTCCCGCGAAGCAGCACGCCGACGTTGTCCCCGGCCTGGCCCTGGTCCAGCAGCTTGCGGAACATCTCCACGCCCGTCACCGTCGTCTTGGTGGTCGGACGGATCCCCACGATCTCGACCTCCTCGCCCACCTTGATGATCCCGCGCTCGACACGGCCCGTCACCACCGTGCCGCGCCCCGAGATCGAGAACACGTCCTCGATCGGCATCAGGAACGGCAGGTCGATCGGACGCTCCGGCTGCGGGATGTACTCGTCCACCGTCTTCATCAGCTCGAGGATCGCGTCGTGACCGATCTTCGGCTCCCGGTTCTCCAGCGCGCACAGCGCCGAGCCCTTGGTGATCGGGATGTCGTCGCCCGGGAAGTCGTACTTCGACAGAAGCTCCCGCACCTCAAGCTCCACAAGGTCGAGAAGCTCCGGGTCGTCGACCATGTCGACCTTGTTCATGAACACCACCAGCGCCGGAACGCCGACCTGCCGCGCCAGCAGGATGTGCTCGCGCGTCTGCGGCATCGGGCCGTCCGCCGCCGACACCACCAGGATCGCGCCGTCCATCTGCGCCGCCCCGGTGATCATGTTCTTCACGTAGTCCGCGTGACCGGGGCAGTCCACGTGCGCGTAGTGACGGTTCGGCGTCTCGTACTCCACGTGCGCCGTCGAGATCGTGATCCCCCGCGCCTTCTCCTCCGGCGCCTTGTCGATCTGGTCGTAGGCCGTGAACGTCGCCCCGCCCGCCTCCGCAAGCACCTTCGTGATCGCCGCCGTCAGGGACGTCTTGCCGTGGTCAACGTGCCCGATCGTCCCGATGTTGCAGTGCGGCTTCGTCCGCGAAAACTTTTCCTTCGCCATCGCCAATCTCCGTCACGATCTGTCTGGTCAGGTCGGGTCCGCGCGGGTCGCCGCGTCGGGCCCTCTCGGGGTCGGGGCGCCCGGCCGTCGGCCGGGGCCCTCGGGGTCGTCAGGCGTACTTCGCCACCACCTTCTCGGCCTCGCCGCGCGGGACCTCCTCGTAGTGGTCGAACTGCATCGTGAAGTTCGCGCGCCCCTGGGTGAAGGAGCGGAGCTGGTTCACGTAGCCGAACATGTTCGCGAGCGGCACCATCGCGTTGATGACGTTGGCGTTGCCGCGCATGTCCTGGCCCTGGATCTGGCCGCGCCGGGAGTTCAGGTCGCCGATGACCGAGCCGGTGTAATCCTCCGGGGTCACGACCTCGACCTTCATCACCGGCTCGAGCAGGACCGAGCCGCCCTTCTGAAGGGCCTCGCGGAGCGCCGCCCGCGAGGCGATCTCGAAGGCGAGCGCCGACGAATCGACCTCGTGGTAGGCGCCGTCGATCAGCTCCACCTTGATGTCGACCACCGGGAAGCCCGCCAGGATGCCCGCGGTGAGCACGCTGTTGAGGCCCTTCTCGACGCCCGGGACGTACTCCTTGGGCACCGCGCCGCCGACGATCTTCGACTCGAAGGCGTAGCCGGCGCCCGGCTCGTTCGGCTCGACCACCAGCTTCACCCGCGCGAACTGACCGGTGCCGCCGGTCTGCTTCTTGTGGGTGTAGTCGATCTCGGTCCGGCGGGTCAGCTTCTCCCGGTAGGCGACCTGCGGCTGGCCGATATTGGCCTCGACCTTGTAGGTGCGCTTCAGGATGTCGACCTTGATGTCGAGGTGGAGCTCGCCCATCCCCTTCAGGATGGTCTGGCCCGATTCCGGATCGGTCGAGACCCGGAAGGACGGGTCCTCGGCGGCGAGCTTCGAGAGCGCGATGCCGAGCTTCTCCTGGTCCGCCTTCGACTTCGGCTCGACGGCGATCTCGATGACCGGCTCGGGGAACTCCATCTTCTCGAGGATCACCGCCTTGGTCGGGTCGCAGAGCGTGTCGCCGGTGCGGGTGTCCTTGAGGCCCGCCAGCGCCACGATGTCGCCCGCGTAGGCCTCCTTGATGTCCTCGCGGTTGTTGGCGTGCATCAGCAGCATGCGGCCGACGCGCTCGCGCTTGTCGCGGGTCGAGTTCAGGAGGTTGGCGCCCGACTCGACCTTGCCGGAATAGATGCGGCAGAAGGTGATGGTGCCGACATGCGGGTCGTCCATGATCTTGAACGCCAGCATCGAGAAGGGCTCGGCGTCGGACGGCCGGCGGACGACCTCCTCCTCGGTCTTGTAGTCGATGCCCTTGATCTCGCCGCGGTCGGCGGGCGAGGGCAGGTAGTCGACCACGGCGTCGAGCAGGGGCTGCACGCCCTTGTTCTTGAAGGCCGAGCCGCAGAGCACCGGGTGGAAGGCGCGCCGCTGCACCGCCGTGCGCACGAGCCGGCGCATCGTGTCCTCGTCCGGCTCGACGCCGTCGAGGTAGGCGGTCATGGCGTCGTCGTCCATCTCGACGCAGGCCTCGATGAGCTTCGTGCGGTACTCCGCCGCCTGCTCGGCGAGGTCGGCCGGGATCGCCTCCTCGGAGAAGTTGGCCCCGAGCGCCTCGCCCGACCACACGATCGCCTTCATCTTGATCAGGTCGATCACGCCGCGGAAATTGTTCTCGGAGCCGATCGGCAGCTGCAGGCAGACCGGCTTGCCGGCGACGCGGTCGATGATGTCGGCGACGCACTTGAAGAAGTCGGCGCCGATCTTGTCCATCTTGTTGACGAAGACGACGCGCGGGACATCGTACTTGTCGGCCTGGCGCCACACGGTCTCGGTCTGGGGCTCGACGCCCTGGTTGCCGTCGAGCACGCAGACCGCACCGTCGAGCACGCGCAGCGAGCGCTCGACCTCGATGGTGAAGTCGACGTGGCCGGGAGTGTCGATGATGTTCAGGCGCTTGTCGCGCCAGAAGCAGGTCGTCGCGGCCGAGGTGATCGTGATGCCACGCTCCTGCTCCTGCTCCATCCAGTCCATCGTGGCGGCGCCCTCGTGGACCTCGCCGATCTTATGGGACTTGCCGGTGTAGTAGAGGATCCGCTCGGTCGTCGTGGTCTTGCCGGCATCGATGTGGGCCATGATGCCGAAGTTGCGGTAGTCCTCGATCGCGTGCGTGCGGGGCATCGGGGGTGCTCCTGGAAAGCGGGAGAGACCGCTGGTTACCAGCGGTAATGCGAGAAGGCGCGGTTGGCCTCGGCCATCCGGTGGGTGTCTTCCCGCTTCTTGACGGCTGCGCCGCGGTTGTTGGCGGCGTCGAGGAGTTCGGCGGAGAGGCGCTCGACCATGGTGCGGTCGTTGCGCGAGCGCGCGGCCTGGATCAGCCAGCGGATCGCCAGGGCCTGCCGGCGCTCGTGACGGACCTCGACCGGCACCTGGTAGGTGGCGCCGCCGACGCGCCGCGAGCGCACCTCGATCGCCGGGGCGACGTTGTCGAGGGCGGCGCGGAACACCTCGATCGGGTTGGCGCGGGCCCGGCTCTCGATGATGTCGAAGGCGCCGTACACGATGCTCTCGGCGACCGACTTCTTGCCCTCGTACATGACCGAGTTCATGAACTTGGTGAGGACCACGTCCCCGTACTTGGGATCCGGGATGATCTCACGCTTCTCGGCAGAGTGGCGGCGGGACATCGCGCGCTTCCTTCAGGTCTTGCAATACGATCTGGTACGCCCCGCGCAGGCCGCCTTGAGCATCGAGGCCGGCGGCATCCTTGCGGGGCAGGCGATGGGGTAACGGGTCGGAGGGGCTTACTTCGGCCGCTTGGCGCCGTACTTCGAGCGGCGCTGCTTGCGGTTCTTGACGCCCTGGGTGTCGAGCACGCCGCGCAGGATGTGGTAGCGCACGCCCGGCAGGTCCTTCACGCGGCCGCCGCGGATCATGACCACGGAATGCTCCTGGAGGTTGTGACCCTCGCCCGGAATGTAGCCGATCACCTCGAAGCCGTTGGTCAGGCGGACCTTCGCCACCTTGCGCAGCGCCGAGTTCGGCTTCTTCGGCGTCGTGGTGTAGACGCGGGTGCAGACGCCGCGCTTCTGCGGGCAGGCATCCAGGGCCGGCACCTTGTTGCGGCTCTTCTGGATCTTCCGCGGATTGGCGATCAGCTGGTTGATCGTCGGCATGCCATTCCTCTCGCAACGCATCGCCGTCCGGGGCGATCGTCAGAATTCCATCTCGTCCGGGCGGGCCGGCGCTTTCAGGTCAGCGCAACGCAAATCGCGCCCCAGGCTGAAAACCAGCCTTTGGCGCGCCATGCGAGCAGAGGACCACCGGAGCGCGAGCTCCCGCGGTCATGCCGGTCTGACACGTGTCAGTCGGTTTGAAGTTCGGTCGCGTTTAGGCGGCGTGGATCGAGGCTCTAAGGGCACGTCGATCAGCTGCCGCCTACGGCCGGCCGTTCAGTGGGAGGGGTCCTAGTCCTTCGGGGTGGCGGTGTCAAGCGTTAAGGCCGGGTTTCGCGGCGCGCGGGTGCGTGCGGCCGGACGGGAGGGGCCTTCGCGTCGCGGGAGCGTCCCCGTGCGGGCGCCTGAGGTGCAGCGTGACGCCGGCGAGGGCGCGGCGTCGTGCCCCCGCCCCTGGGATGGGATGGGCCCAAGAGAAAGGGCCGGCACCGCCCCTCGGCGGCGCCGGCCCTCGCTGGGGCGCGACGGTCTGCCCTCGCCTACTCGGCGGCGGGCAGTTCCTGCAGGGCCGCGCCGCTCTCGGCGGTCTTCTGGGCCATGATCAGCTCGTCGCGGCGCCGCGCGATCGACTTGATGTCGGCGATCATCGCGCCCGTGCCCGCCGGGATCAGCGAGCCGACGATCACGTTCTCCTTCAGCCCCTCGAGGGTGTCGACCTTGCCGTTGACCGCCGCCTCGGTGAGGACGCGGGTGGTCTCCTGGAAGGACGCCGCCGAGATGAACGAGCGGGTCTGCAGCGAGGCCTTGGTGATGCCGAGCAGGACGGGCACGCCCTGCACCGGCTTCTTGCCCTCGGAGACCAACTGCTCGTTGATCTCCTGCAGCTCCGTCCGGTCGATCTGGTCGCCGGTCAGGATCTCGGAATCGCCGCTGTCGGTGATCTCCACCTTCTGCAGCATCTGGCGGACGATCACCTCGATGTGCTTGTCGTTGATCGACACGCCCTGCAGCCGGTAGACCTCCTGGATCTCGTTGACGAGGTAGGCCGCGAGCTCCTCTACGCCCTTGATCGCCAGGATGTCGTGCGGCGCCGGGTTGCCGTCGACGATGAAGTCGCCGACCTCGACCACGTCCCCGTCCTGAAGGTGGATGTGCTTTCCCTTCGGGATCAGGTACTCGACCGGCTCGGACCCGTCATGCGGGGTGAGCGACAGGCGGCGCTTGTTCTTGTAGTCGCGCCCGAACGAGATCGTGCCCGACTTCTCCGCGATGATCGCCGCGTCCTTCGGGCGCCGCGCCTCGAACAGCTCCGCCACCCGCGGCAGACCGCCGGTGATGTCGCGGGTCTTGGCGCTCTCGGTCGAGACGCGGGCCAGGATGTCGCCGGCCTTGACCCGGGCGCCCGGATCCACACCGATGATCGCCTCCACGGGCAGCAGGGCGCGGGCGTCGGAGCCGCGGGGCAGCTTCAGCACCTTGCCGTTCTGGTCGTGGATCGCGAGCGCCGGGCGCAGGTCGGCGGTGCGCGCCGAGCCCCGCCAGTCGATGACGACGCGCTTGGCGATGCCGGTCGACTCGTCGGTGGTCTCGGTGATCGACTGGCCGTCGATCAGGTCCTCGTAGGCGACGATGCCGTCGACCTCGGTCAGGATCGGCCGGGTGTAGGGATCCCACTCGGCGATGCGCTGGCCGCGCTTGATCGAGTCGCCCTCGTCGACCCGGACGCGGGCGCCGTATTGCAGGCGGTGGACCGCCCGCTCGGTGCCGTCCGGCCCGACGATCACCACGGCCACGTTGCGGCCGATGGCGATCAGGTCGCCGTCCGAGTTGCGGGCGAGGCCGCGGTTGCGGATCCTCACCGTGCCCTCGAAGCTCGACTCGATGAAGGACGAATCCGCGATCTGGGCCGCGCCGCCGATGTGGAAGGTCCGCATCGTCAGCTGGGTGCCCGGCTCGCCGATCGACTGCGCCGCGATGACGCCGACCGCCTCGCCCTGGTTGACGGGGGTGCCGCGGGCGAGGTCGCGCCCGTAGCAGGTGGCGCAGACGCCGTTCTTGGTGGCGCAGACCAGCACGGAGCGGATCTTCACCTCCTGGATGCCGGCCTTGTTGATGGCGTCCAGGTGGCGCTCCTCGATCATCTGGCCCTTGGGCACGATGATCGAGCCGTCCTGCGCGACGAGGTCCTCCGCCGTGGCGCGGCCGAGGATGCGGGTCGCGAGCGTCGCCACGACCTGCCCGGCATCGATGATCGCCCGCATGCGGATCCCCGCATCGGTGCCGCAATCCACCTCGCGGATGACCGCGTCCTGCGCCACGTCGACGAGGCGGCGGGTCAGGTAGCCCGAATTCGCGGTCTTCAGGGCGGTGTCGGCGAGGCCCTTGCGGGCGCCGTGCGTCGAGTTGAAGTACTCGAGCACGTCCAGGCCTTCCTTGAAGTTCGAGATGATCGGGCTCTCGATGATCTCGCCCGACGGCTTCGCCATCAGGCCGCGCATCGCCGCGAGCTGCTTCATCTGGGCCGGCGAGCCGCGCGCGCCGGAGTGGCTCATCATGTAGATCGAGTTGACCTGCTTGTCGGCGCCCTTCTCGTCCTTCTGCACCGAGGAGATGCGGTTCATCATCTCGCTGGCGAGCCGGTCCGAGCACTTCGCCCAGGCGTCCACGACCTTGTTGTACTTCTCACCCTGGGTGATCAGACCGTCCTGGTACTGCTGCTCGTAGTCCTTCACCAAGGCGCGGGTCTCGTCGACGATCGTCCACTTGTTCTCCGGCACGACCATGTCGTCCTTGCCGAAGGAGATGCCGGCCTTGAAGGCGTGGCTGAAGCCCAGGCCCATGATGCGGTCGCAGAAGATCACCGACTCCTTCTGACCGCAATGGCGGTAGACGGTGTCGATCATCGCCGAGATCTCCTTCTTGGTCATCAGCTTGTTGACGACGTCGAAGGGAACCTTGGGGTGGCGCGGCAGCACGCTGGAGAGGATGACGCGGCCGGGCGTGGTGTCGTAGGTGCGCGTGACCTCCTCGCCGTCCGGGCCGAGGCCCTTCCAGCGCCACTTGACCTTGGAGTGCAGCGTCACCGCCCGCGAGGCCAGGGCGTGCTCCAGTTCGCCGAAATCGCCGTAGACGCCCTGCATCGGGTTCAGCGGGTTGTTCGACTTGTACTCGCCCGGCGCGCCGTCGGCGACGATCGACAGGTAGTAGAGCCCGAGCACGATGTCCTGCGAGGGCACGATGATCGGGGCGCCGTTCGCCGGGTGCAGGATGTTGTTGGTCGACATCATCAGCACGCGCGCTTCCAGCTGCGCCTCGAGCGACAGCGGGACGTGCACGGCCATCTGGTCGCCGTCGAAATCCGCGTTGAAGGCGGCGCAGACGAGCGGGTGCAGCTGGATCGCCTTGCCCTCGATCAGCTTCGGCTCGAAGGCCTGGATGCCCAGCCGGTGCAGCGTCGGCGCCCGGTTCAGCATCACCGGGTGCTCGCGGATCACCTCGTCGAGGATGTCCCAGACCTCCGGCTTCTCCTTCTCGACCAGCTTCTTGGCCTGCTTCACCGTGGCCGAGAAGCCCTTGGCGTCGAGGCGCGCGTAGATGAACGGCTTGAACAGCTCAAGCGCCATCTTCTTGGGCAGGCCGCACTGGTGCAGCTTCAGTTCGGGGCCGACCACGATGACCGAGCGGCCCGAATAGTCGACGCGCTTGCCGAGCAGGTTCTGGCGGAACCGGCCCTGCTTGCCCTTCAGCATGTCGGCGAGCGACTTCAGCGGGCGCTTGTTGGCGCCCGTGATGACGCGGCCGCGGCGGCCGTTGTCGAACAGCGCGTCGACCGCCTCCTGCAGCATCCGCTTCTCGTTGCGGATGATGATGTCGGGCGCGCGCAGCTCGATCAGCCGCTTCAGGCGGTTGTTGCGGTTGATGACGCGCCGGTAGAGGTCGTTGAGGTCGGAGGTCGCGAAGCGGCCGCCGTCCAGGGGCACCAGCGGCCGCAGGTCCGGCGGGATCACCGGCACGACCGTCAGGATCATCCATTCCGGCTTGTTGCCCGAGAGCTGGAACGCCTCGATGATCTTGAGGCGCTTGAGCAGCTTCTTGGGCTTCAGGTCGGAAGTGGTCGTGGCGATCTCCTGGCGCAGGTCGGCCGCGATCTTCTCCAGGTTGAGGTCCTGGAGGATGCGCCGGATCGCCTCGGCGCCGATCATCGCCGTGAAGGAATCCTCGCCGTACTCCTCCTGCGCGCGCAGGTACTCCTCCTCCGAGAGGAGCTGACGCTCCTTGAGGGGGGTGAGGCCCGGCTCGATGACGACGTAGGACTCGAAGTAGAGGATGCGCTCCAGGTCCTTGAGCGCCATGTCGAGCAGCAGGCCGATGCGGCTCGGCAGGGACTTCAGGAACCAGATATGGGCCACGGGCGCCGCGAGCTCGATGTGGCCCATGCGGTCGCGCCGCACGCGCGCGAGGGTGACCTCGACGCCGCACTTCTCGCAGATGACGCCCTTGTACTTCATCCGCTTGTACTTGCCGCACAAGCACTCGTAATCCTTGATCGGCCCGAAGATCCGCGCGCAGAACAGGCCGTCCCGCTCCGGCTTGAAGGTCCGATAGTTGATGGTCTCGGGCTTCTTGATCTCACCGTAGGACCAAGACAGGATCTTCTCAGGCGACGAGATCGAGATCTTGATCTGGTCGAAGCTCTGAGGCTGAGCCTGCTGGTTGAAAAGATTCATGACCTCTTGGTTCATGATCATCTCCTTGAAGCGGACGTGTCACCCGGGGCGGGTGGGGTGACGCGTCGCGCTTGAACTCCGCGAAGGGTCGTGTCTCCCGCAGACCGGGAGGCGCCTCCCGGCCGGGCCGGGAGGCGTGAGCGGGCGCGCGAGGCCGCGGGATCGCTCCCGCGTCGCGCCCGCCGCGTCGGGTCGGTCCTACTCGGCCGCCTCCGGCGGCGCCTCGAGCTGGTCGTTGGCGGCGCGCTTGGAGGAGATCAGCTCGACGTTGAGGCCGAGCGAGCGCATCTCCTTCACCAGCACGTTGAAGCTCTCCGGGATACCGGCCTCGAAGGTGTCGTCCCCGCGCACGATGGCCTCGTAGACCTTGGTGCGGCCGGCGACGTCGTCCGACTTGACCGTGAGCATCTCCTGCAGCGTGTAGGCCGCCCCGTAGGCTTCGAGCGCCCAGACCTCCATCTCGCCGAAGCGCTGGCCGCCGAACTGCGCCTTGCCGCCCAGCGGCTGCTGGGTGACGAGCGAGTAGGGGCCGATCGACCGGGCGTGGATCTTGTCGTCCACGAGGTGGTGCAGCTTGAGCATGTAGATGTAGCCCACCGTGACCTTGCGGTCGAAGGGCTCGCCGGTGCGCCCGTCGTAGAGCGTCGACTGCCCCGAACGGTCGAGCCCGGCCATCTCCAGCATCGCCTCGATGTCGGCCTCCTTGGCGCCGTTGAAGACCGGCGTCGCCATCGGCACGCCGCGGCGCAGGTTGTTGCCGACCTCGGCGAGTTCGCGATCCGACAGGCCCTCCAGCTCGGAGGGGCTGTAGATCCGGCTCATCTGCTCGCGCAGGGGCTGCGCGTCCTGATTGCGCAGGTAGGCGTCGACCGCCTGCGCCACCTGGCGCCCGAGCCCGGCGGCCGCCCAGCCGAGATGGGTCTCGAGGATCTGCCCGACATTCATGCGGCTCGGCACGCCGAGCGGGTTGAGCACGATGTCCGCGTGCGTGCCGTCCTCCAGGAACGGCATGTCCTCGATCGGCACGATCCGGGACACCACGCCCTTGTTGCCGTGGCGGCCCGCCATCTTGTCGCCGGGCTGGATCTTGCGCTTCACCGCCACGAAGACCTTGACCATCTTCATGACGCCGGGGGGCAGTTCGTCGCCGCGCTGCAGCTTCTCGACCTTGTCGAGGAAGCGCTGCTCCAGGCGCTTCTTCGACTCGTCGTACTGCTTCTGCATCGCCTCGATCTCGGTCATCATCCGATCGTCGACGACCGCGAACTGCCACCATTGCGAGCGGGGATAGTCGGCCAGCACCTCGCGGGTGAGGAGCGTGTCCTTCTTGAACCCCTTCGGGCCGGCGACCGGGGACTGCCCCACCAGCACGTCGGCGAGGCGCGCGTAGGTGTTGCGGTCGAGGATCGCCTGCTCGTCGTCCCGGTCCTTGGCGAGGCGCTCGATCTCCTCGCGCTCGATGGCCTGGGCGCGCTCGTCCTTGTCGACGCCGTGCCGGTTGAACACCCGCACCTCGACGATGGTGCCGGTGACGCCCGGGGGCACGCGCAGGGAGGTGTCGCGCACGTCCGAGGCCTTCTCGCCGAAGATGGCGCGCAGGAGCTTCTCCTCCGGCGTCATCGGGCTCTCGCCCTTCGGCGTGATCTTGCCGACCAGGATGTCGCCCGCGTGGACCTCGGCCCCGATATAGACGATGCCGGCCTCGTCGAGGTTCTTGAGCGCCTCCTCGGAGACGTTCGGGATGTCGCGGGTGATCTCCTCCGGCCCGAGCTTGGTGTCGCGGGCCATCACCTCGAACTCCTCGATGTGGATCGAGGTGAACACGTCATCCTTCACGATCCGCTCGGAGAGCAGGATCGAGTCCTCGAAGTTGTAGCCGTTCCAGGGCATGAACGCGACGAGCACGTTGCGGCCGAGGGCGAGCTCGCCGAACTCCGTCGAGGGGCCGTCCGCGATGATGTCGCCCTTCTTGACGACCTCACCGACCCGGACCAGCGGCTTCTGCGTGATGCAGGTCGACTGGTTCGAGCGCTGGAACTTCTGCAGCCGGTAGATGTCGACGCCGGGCTTGGTCGGGTCGGTCTCCTCGGTGGCGCGGATGACGATGCGGGTGGCGTCGACCTGGTCGATCACCCCGGCGCGGCGGGCCGCGATCGCCGCCCCCGAATCGCGGGCGACCACCGCCTCCATGCCGGTGCCCACGAAGGGCGCGTCGGCCCGCACCAGCGGCACCGCCTGGCGCTGCATGTTCGAGCCCATCAGGGCCCGGTTGGCGTCGTCGTTCTCCAGGAACGGGATCAGCGCCGCGGCGACCGACACCAGCTGCTTGGGCGACACGTCCATCAGGTCGACGCGGTCGGGGGCGACCACGATCACCTCGCCCGCGCGGCGGCAGACCACGAGGTCCTCGGTCAGGCGGCGCTCGGCATCCATCGCGGCGCTCGCCTGCGCCACGTAGTACTTCGCCTCCTCCATGGCCGAGAGGTAGACCACCTCGTCGGTCACGACGCCGCCGCGCACCCGGCGGAACGGGGTCTCGATGAAGCCGTACTTGTTCACCCGCGCGAAGGTGGCGAGCGAGTTGATGAGGCCGATATTGGGCCCCTCCGGCGTCTCGATCGGGCAGATGCGGCCGTAATGGGTCGGGTGCACGTCGCGCACCTCGAAGCCCGCGCGCTCGCGGGTGAGACCGCCCGGCCCGAGCGCCGACAGGCGGCGCTTGTGCGTCACCTCGGAGAGCGGGTTGGTCTGGTCCATGAACTGCGAGAGCTGCGACGAGCCGAAGAACTCGCGCACCGCCGCCGCCGCCGGCTTGGCGTTGATCAGGTCCTGCGGCATCACGGTGTCGATGTCCACGGAGGACATCCGCTCCTTGATGGCGCGCTCCATGCGCAGGAGCCCCAGCCGGTACTGGTTCTCCATGAGCTCGCCGACCGAGCGGACGCGGCGGTTGCCGAGGTGGTCGATGTCGTCGATCTCACCCTTGCCGTCGCGCAGGTCCACCAGCGCCTTGACCACCGCCAGCATGTCCTCGCGCCGCAGCGTCCGCATCGTGTCGGGCGCGTCGAGGTCGAGGCGCATGTTCATCTTCACGCGGCCGACCGCCGAGAGGTCGTAGCGCTCGGCGTCGAAGAACAGCGAGTGGAACATCGCCTCGGCGGTGTCGAGGGTCGGCGGCTCGCCCGGACGCATCACCCGGTAGATGTCGAACAGCGCGCCCTCGCGGGCCGAGTTCTTGTCGACCGCGAGCGTGTTGCGGATGTAGGGACCGACGTTGACGTGGTCGATGTCGAGCACCGGGATCTCCTCGATCCCGACGTCGGAGAGCCCCTTCAGCAGCTTCTCGCTGATCTCGTCGCCCGCCTCCGCGTAGATCTCGCCGGTCTTGTAGTTGACCATGTCCTCGGCGATGTACTGGCCGACCAGATCCTCGTCGGTGGCGCGCAGCGCCTTGGTGCCCTTCTCGGCGATCTGGCGGGCGGCGCGCGCGGTCAGCTTCTTGCCGGCCTCCAGCACGACCTCGCCCGAATCGGCGTCGATGAGGTCGGTCGTGGCCTTGAAGCCCTTCAGGCGCTCGGCGTCGTAGGGCACGCGCCAGTCGCGCCCGTCCCGCGCATAGGTGATGCGGTTGTAGAAGGTCGACAGGATCTCCTCGCCGTCGAGGCCCAGCGCGAACAGCAGCGAGGTGACCGGGATCTTCCGCTTGCGGTCGATGCGCGCGTAGACGATGTCCTTGGCGTCGAACTCGACGTCGAGCCAGGACCCGCGATACGGGATGATGCGCGCGGCGAACAGCAGCTTGCCCGAGGAATGGGTCTTGCCCTTGTCGTGGTCGAAGAAGACGCCCGGCGAGCGGTGCATCTGCGAGACGATCACGCGCTCGGTGCCGTTGACGATGAAGGTGCCGTTCTCCGTCATCAGGGGCATATCGCCCATGTAGACGTCCTGCTCCTTGATGTCCTTGACCGACTTGGCCCCGGTATCCGGATCGACGTCGAACACGATCAGGCGCAGCGTGACCTTCAGCGGCGCCGCGAAGGTGATGCCCCGCTGGCGGCACTCGTCGACGTCGTACTTCGGCGCCTCGAAGGTGTACTTGACGAACTCGAGCAGGGCGGTCGAGGAGAAGTCGGAGATCGGGAAGACCGACTTGAAGACGGACTGCAATCCTTCATCGGGACGGCCGCCCTCGGGCTCGTCGACCATCAGGAACTGGTCGTAGGACGCCTTCTGGACCTCGATGAGGTTCGGCATCTCGGCGACTTCCCGAATCTTGCCGAAGAACTTGCGAATGCGCTTGCGACCGACCAGCGTGTTGGCCATAGGTGACCTCGCTCCTCATCCACCGCGTCACGGGGCCGGAGGGACGCGGGGGGCCCCCTGCCGGGGCACCCCTGCCGCATCGACCTTCCCGGCCGGACCGCTTGCGGCGATCCTCACCCGAACGGAAACATATGGGGATCCATGCCCAGGATCCCGAGGGGGCGTCGAAGCAGCGCGCTCTTCGCCGGAAAACGCTCTAGCCCGCGGGCGCGAACCCGCGGGCTGGAGGGGCCGCGGCGCGCCGGCCTGAGCCGGCGGCCGCGACGCGGAGGTCCGGGCCCGTGCGGACCCGCATCGCCTTACTTGAGCTCGACCTTGGCGCCGGCCTTCTCGAGCTGGGCCTTGAGCTTGGCGGCGTCGTCCTTGGACACGCCCTCCTTGACCGGCTTCGGAGCGCCCTCGACCAGGTCCTTGGCCTCCTTGAGGCCGAGGCCGGTGATCGCGCGGACCTCCTTGATGACCTCGATCTTCTTGTCGCCGGCCGCGGCCAGGACGACGGTGAACTCGGTCTGCTCCTCGGCGGCCGGGGCGGCGGCGCCGCCGGCGGCCGGGCCGGCGGCCACGGCGACGGCCGCGGCGGCCGAGACGCCCCACTTCTCCTCGAGCATCTTCGCGAGCTCGGCGGCCTCGAGGACGGTCAGGGACGACAGGTCGTCGACGAGCTTGGCAAGATCAGCCATTTTCAGTTCCTGCGTGTTGTCGGTTTGAACGGTTGCGATGCGAGCGAAGCGCCGTCAGGCGGCCTCGTCCTTGTTCGCCGTGTCGGCATAGGCCCCGAACACGCGGGCGAGCTTCGCCGCCGGCGCGTTGACGACCTGGGCGATCTTGGTCGCGGGCGCCTGCACGAGGCCCACGATCTTGGCGCGCAGTTCGTCGAGGGACGGCAGCGTGGCCAGGGCCTTCACGCCGTCCGGGTTCAGGGCCGTCGCGCCCATGGCGCCGCCGAGGATCACGAGCTTGTCGTTACCCTTGGCGAAGTCCACCGCCACCTTGGCGGCCGCGACCGGATCGCTCGAATAGGCGAGCAGGGTCGGGCCCTTCAGGAGGGGCTTGATGGAGGCGACGTTCGTGCCGTCGAGAGCGATGTTGGCGAGGCGGTTCTTCGCGACCTTCACGGTGGCGCCGGCCTGCTTCATCTGCCTGCGCAGCTTCTGCATGTCGGCGACCGTGAGGCCCTTGTAGTGGGCCACGACGACCAGCGAGGTGGTGGAGAACACCTCGTTGAGCGACGCGACGAGATCAGCTTTTGCTGCTCTGTCCACCGGGCTCTCTCCGGTTGGCGGGACCGGGATGGTCCCACCGGTTGCACTTGCCGCCCGTGCTGAGCCGGGGCCTCGGAAGACCGCGGCGGCGCGAGCGACGCTTCACGGCCCTGTCCCCAACCGGCGGCCTTGCGGTCGCTGACGTTGGGTGAGATGGTTCAAACCGACGCCCTGCCCGCCCGCGAGGGCGGCGGGGGCGGAAAACTCGGTCTTCCCCGTCTGTGCAGGCTGGGGAATTAAGCCGGCGAGCCGGCGCCTGCAGTCTCGGACAGGACATGGCCGGACGGGGCGCGAGGGGAAACCCCTTGTGCCCGCCGGCCATTCGTCACCCGGTTGCCCGGGGACATCTCGTCAGGCCACGACCGATCGGTCGAGTCCTCTCAATGGTGTGAAAACGTGGAGCGCGGTCTATAGCGGCGTGCAAGCGCCCTGCCAAGTGGGGAGCGAGGTGGGGAACGAGGGATATTCGGTCGCAGGGCGTTGCCGCGCCCCTCCCCGGCAGCCGGCGCGGCGGCCGGCGCGCCCGGCGGCCGCCGCGGGCCGTCAGGCGGCCCGGACGGTCTCGAGGAAGCGCCGCACCTCGGCGGCGAGGTGGTCCGATTCCTCCGACAGGGCCGACGCCGCCGCCAGCACGTGGTTGGCTGCCGCCCCGGTCTCCTCCGCCGCCCCCGCCACGCTGGCGATGTTCCCCGTGACCTCGCCGGTCCCGGTCGCCGCCTGCGTGATGTTGCGGACGATCTCCTGGGTCGCCGCGCCCTGCTCCTCCACCGCCGCCGCGATGCTCGTCGCCACGTCGCTGATCTCCCGGATCCGCGAGCCGATGCCCCCGATCGCCCCCACCGCCTGCCGCGTCGAGGCCTGGATCCGGCCCACCTGCGCGGAGATCTCCTCCGTCGCCTTGGCGGTCTGGTTGGCGAGCTCCTTGACCTCGGCGGCGACCACCGCGAATCCCCGGCCCGCCTCGCCGGCCCGGGCCGCCTCGATCGTGGCGTTGAGGGCCAGCAGGTTGGTCTGGCCCGCGATGGTCGTGATCAGCGAGACCGCCTCGCCGATCTTGGCCGCCGCCCCGGCGAGGTCCTCCACCACGCCGGCCGTCGTCCCGGCCTCCGCCACCGCCGTTCGGGCGAGCTGGGTCGAGCCGGCGACCTGCCGGCCGATCTCCTGCACCGAGGCCCCGAGTTCCTCGGCGGCGGCCGCCACCGTCCCCACGTTCGAGGCGGCCTGCTCGGCGGCGGCGGCCACCGAGGCGGATTGCACCGCGGTCTGCGAGGCGGTGGCGGTCATGGTCCGGGCGGTCGCCTGCAGCTCGGAGGCCGAGCGCGACACGGCGCGCACGATGCCGCTCACGGCGCGCTCGAAACCCTCCGCCATCTCGTGGGTGGCGGCGCGGCGCTGCGCCTCGGCCCCGGCCCGCGCCAGGGCGGCCTCCTCCTCCAGGACGCGGCTGCGCAGCAGGTTGTCCTTGAACACCTGCACGGCGGCCGCGAGGGCGCCGATCTCGTCGCGGCGGCCGCCGCCCGGCACCGCCACCGCCGTGTCGCCCTGCGCGAGGCGCTCGGCCGCGACGGTCATGGCCGAGAGGGGGCGGATGATGCCGCGGGCGATGAAGGCGATGCCGCACACCGCCAGGAGGACGCTGAGGACGAGCAGCCCGGCAAAGACGGCGAGGTTCTGGGTGGCGCTCCGCGCCGCCCGCGCGGCCGCCTCGTCGAGTTCCACCACGAAGGCGGTCGGCACGGCCCCGATGGTGTTGAGGGCGGGCGTCGAGCCCTTGCGCCACTCCGCCACGCTCGGGCGCGGCAGGTCGGGCGAGGCCAGCACCTCCTGGATCCTGCGCAGCGTGTCCTGGTAGGCTCCCTTGTAGTAGCCCGCGTCGGCGTCGGCGATCGCCGCGCGGAGCGCCGGCGCCATCCCGGTCCGGGTGCCGATCTCGCGGGCGGCCGCGAAGGCGAAATCCGAGACGCGGAACAGGGCGTTGATGCTCTGCTGCTCGGTGGGCGTCATCGGGCGCTTCTGCGTGAGCAGTTCGTTGATCTGGACGTTCGCGCTGCCGGAGAGGCTGCGCGCCGCCCAGGACATCGTGCGGCCCAGGATGAGGTCGGAGAGGGTGGGATCCTCGGCGCGGATCTCCGCCTCGACCGCCACCAGCAGCGCCTCGCCCGCCGCGACGAAGCGGTCGCGGCCGGCCATCACCCGCCCGATGACCTCCCTGTCGCGCTCCGCCAGGGGTCTGGCCAGCGCCGCGTCGCTCTCCTGGCGCAGGCGCCGCCACTCCGCCATGACCGCGCGCACCGCCTCCGCGGCGGCGCGGATCGCGGGATGCTCCACCTCTTCGAGCCGGGCCAGGGCCGGCGGCAGGGCGGCCTCCAGCGCCGCCCTCCGCTCCGCGGCCTCGCTGCGCAGGCTCGCCGCCTGGTCCACCTCGATGCGCAGGGCGGCGCTGAGGGCCCCGCCCTCGAACCGCATCGCGCTCAAGGTGTCCAGGAGGGCGCGATCGACGCTGGCGAGACGCGACACCTCCTCGGCCAAGCTCCAGCGCCGCCAAGATTCGTGCAGGCTGCGGCCGCAGAGCGCGATCACGATGATCACGAAGAGGGCGAGAATGGCATTCAGCCGATGCTTGATCTGCATGATCGACTCTGTCTCGAGGGCAGGGCGCCGCGAGCAGCACTTTCGATGCCCGTGCGTGGGCAAATTCTGCTCCCGGGAAACCTGTTCTGAAACAGTTGACGCAAGGTTAAAGAAGTCTCCGGGCGAATTCGGAATCGATCCCGGGCCGCGGCCGCGCCGAATTTTCCGAGACTCGGGGATCCGCAACCGGCGCTGACGCTGGCGAAGGGCGGGAGCGGAGTGCGGCGGCGCGGCGCGAAGACTGGCGCGACGCGCCGCGGGTGCGGCGACGTCGTGCGATCAACGCGAGCGCGCGGCCCGACGCAGCGCGGGGGCGCATTCCTCAGGCGGGCTTGCGCTCGGAGCGGGTGCGGCGCCACCAGCCGACCGCGCCCTCCTTCGACCTCTCCACCGGGCGGGTGGCGTAGAAGGAGGCGTTCTGCTTGCCCTCCAGCGCCTCGCGGGTGAAGCGGATCAGGTGGTGGGCGACGAAGCCCATGTTGAACACCGCCTCGACCTGGCCGCGCCGGAGGGCGTAGCCGGCCGCCCGCCAGAAGGCGCGGCGGTAATCCGACAGCAGCCCCACCCGCACCGCGATGTTGAAGCCCATCACCAGGGCGCGCCGGAGATTGTCCCGGGTCAGGCGGTTCCGCGCCGGGATGGGGACGCGGTTGACGTAGGTCACGTCGATCTGGTGGCGGAAGCGGTCGAACAGCCGCTCGGGCGCGTAGGCGTGGGCGATGGCACGCCGCCAGCTCGCCACCACCTCGTCGTGCGGGCGCAGGAAGCGCACGTTGGATTCGAGGCGCGGGTCGTCCACCAGGCGCCCCTCCTTCGCGAGGCGGTCCCAGAGCGGCGTGCGCGGCAGCGCCTGGAGCAGGTTCATGGTCAGGACCGGCACCCCGGACCGGTCGATGAAGGCGACGAGCTTCTCCTCGGACTCGGCGGTCTCGGTGTCGAGGCCGAGGATGATCCCGGAGGTCACCTCCAGGCCGTAGGAATTCAGGGTCGCGATGCCCTCCAGCATCGGCACGGCGGCGTTGTGGGTCTTGTCGATCACCTTGAGCGCGTCGAGTTCGGGCGTCTCGATCCCGACGAACACCGTGACGAAGTTGGCCTCCCGCATCAGCGCGAGGATCTCGGGCTGCTTGGCCATGTTGAGCGTGGCCTCGCAGGCGAATTGGAGCGGGTAGCCCTTCCGCTTCTGCCACGCGACCAGGTGCGGCAGCATCTCCCGCGTGGCCTTGCGGTTGCCGATGAAGTTGTCGTCGACGAAGTAGACCACGGCCG
Source organism: Methylobacterium sp. 4-46 (assembly GCF_000019365.1). Lineage (GTDB taxonomy): Bacteria > Pseudomonadota > Alphaproteobacteria > Rhizobiales > Beijerinckiaceae > Methylobacterium. Next base: position 441,674 of record NC_010511.1, read on the forward strand.
GGTGGCCGGGCTGGGCCACGATCGCGTCGAGTTCCGCGAGGAGCTGCTCGGGGGTCTTCAGCCGCGGCTGGCGGCCGTAGAGGGCCGGTATGTCGCAGAACTCGCAGCGGTAGGGGCAGCCCGAGGAGAATTGCAGCGAGCCGATCAGGTAGCGGCGGAGCGGCACCTGCGCGTAGGCCGGGGCCGGGAAATCGGACAGGCCGAGGCGCTCCCCGGTCTCCAGGCGCAGCTGCGCGGGCGGCCGGGCGACGTCGGCGTCGAGCCGGCGGATGAGCTCGTCGGTGGCGTCGCCGATCTCGCCGATGTGGAGGTAGTCGAAGTCCGGATACTGCTCGGGCGCGCCCGAGACCGAGGGCCCGCCCAGCACCGCGACCCGGCCGGCCGCGTGGGCGCGCTCGCCGATGTCGCGGATCTGCGGCGCCTGGACGTGCATCCCCGAGACGAAGACCGCGTCCGCCCAGGCGAAATCCTCGGGCGCGGCCGGAGCGATGTTCTCGTCGACGAAGCGGACCTGCCAAGCCTCCGGCAGGTAGGCGGCGATGAGCAGCAATCCTTGCGGCGGCATGAACGCCTTGACCCCGCCCATGAGCGGGTAGGCGTGCTGGAACGTGCCGAAGGACGGCGTGTAGGCGGGGAAGACGCACAGGATGCGTCGCGTGGAGGAGACCGGGACGGTGCTACGCATACGCCCTATCTAGCACAGCAGGACGCGGCGGCGCCCCCCCGCGCCGCGCGGATTTCGCGCGCTCCGTGCACGCGGCACCTCCTGCGGGCGGGTCCCGCCGCGCGGCCAGGCGCTGCGCCGAGGCACGCGGGGGAGCGGCGCGGATGCGCCGGCCCGCGGCCGCGCCCGAAAAGAAACGCCCGGCCGCGAGGCCGGGCGCTCGGATCTCGCCGGAGCGGAGGGATCAGGCCGATTGCGCGGCGAGCACGCTCGCCGGGTCGACCTTGATGCCCGGGCCCATCGTCGAGGAGACGGCGATGCGCTGGATGTAGGTGCCCTTGGCGCCCGTCGGCTTGGCGCGCGCCACCGCGTCCGCGAAGGCGCGGGCGTTCTCGACGATCTTCTGGTCGTCGAACGACACCTTGCCGATCCCGGCATGCACGATGCCGGCCTTCTCGACGCGGAACTCGACCGCGCCGCCCTTGGCGGCGCCGACCGCGCCCTTCACGTCCATGGTGACGGTGCCGACCTTCGGGTTCGGCATCAGGCCGCGCGGGCCCAGCACCTTACCGAGACGGCCGACGAGCGGCATCATGTCGGGGGTCGCGATGCAGCGGTCGAAGTCGATCGTGCCGCCCTGGATCGTCTCCAGCAGATCCTCGGCGCCCACGATGTCGGCGCCGGCCGCGCGGGCCTCGTCCGCCTTGGCGCCGCGGGCGAAGACCGCCACGCGGACCGTGCGGCCCGACCCGTTCGGCAGGTTGCAGACGCCGCGCACCATCTGGTCGGCGTGGCGCGGATCGACGCCGAGATTCATCGAGATCTCGAAGGTCTCGTCGAACTTGGCCTTCGAGCGGTCCTTGATCATCTTCACCGCGTCGGTGAGGGAGTAGACCTTGGTCGGGTCGATGCCCTCGCGCGCGGCGCGGATGCGCTTGCCTTCACGTGCCATGCGTCCCTCCCCTTAGCCGGTGATCTCGAGACCCATGGCCCGGGCGGAGCCGCGGATCATGGCGACGGCGGAATCGACCGAATCGCAGTTCAGGTCGGGCATCTTCTTCTCGGCGATCTCGCGGATCTGCGCCTCGGAGATCCGGCCGGCGGGCGCGCCCTTGCCGGGGGTCTTCGAGCCGGAGGCCGGCTTCTTGCCGATCTTCATGCCGGCCGCCTTCTTGAGGAAGAACGAGACCGGCGGCTGCTTCATCTCGAAGGTGAAGGAGCGGTCCTGATACGCGGTGATGATCACCGGGATCGGGGTGCCCTTCTCGATCTGCGCGGTCTTCGCGTTGAAGGCCTTGCAGAATTCCATGATGTTGAGGCCGCGCTGACCGAGCGCGGGGCCGATCGGCGGGGACGGATTGGCGGCGCCGGCCGGCACCTGAAGCTTCACGTAGCCCGTGATCTTCTTCGCCATGGGACTGCTCCCGTTCTGTGCCTCGCGCCCTCAGGGGCTCGACGAGGCGGTTGCAGGTCGCGGTGCGGCCCGGATGCCCCGGCGGCGAACCGGGCGGGCCTCCCGCGGGTGAGGCGAGGGGCGAGCGGCGCGTGGCGAAGGGTCCTCGTGCCGGCGGACACATGCCGCCGGCGCGACGCCCCAATCGCTCTTGCCCGTTCGCCCTTCGCGGAACGGTCAGACCTTCTCGACCTGACCGTATTCGAGCTCGACCGGGGTCGCCCGGCCGAAGATGGAGACCGCCACCTTGAGGCGGGAGCGGCTCTCGTCGACTTCCTCGACGACGCCGTTGAAGGAGGCGAAGGGGCCGTCCGCCACGCGCACCGACTCGCCGACCTCGAAGGAGATCGAGGCCTTGGGGCGCTCGGTGCCCTCCTGGACCTGTCCCTTGATGCGCTCGGCCTCGGCGTCGGGGATCGGCACCGGCTTCGACTTGTCGGCCCCGAGGAAACCCGTGACCTTCGGGGTGTTCTTGATGAGGTGGTAGACCTCGTCGGTCAGGTCGCACTTCACCAGCACGTAGCCCGGAAAGAACTTGCGCTCGGCGTCGACCTTGCGGCCGCGGCGCACCTCCACGACCTTCTCGGTCGGCACCATCACCTCATCGAATTTGTCGAGCAGGCCGCGCTGGGCAGCCTGGTCCTTGATCGACTGCGCGACCTTGTTCTCGAAATTCGAATAGGCGTGGACGATGTACCAACGCTTGGACACGGCGTCTCTCTCCTCGGGCCCCGTTCTCGGGCCTCAGGCTCCAATGCCCAGGACCAGGGTGACGAGGTAGCGCAGCACCTGATCGACGACGACGAAGAACAGGCTCGCCAGCACCACCATGACGAAGACCATCAGGGTGGTGATCAGGGTCTCCTTGCGGGTCGGCCAGGTGACCTTCCGGCCCTCGTCGCGGACCTGCTGCAGGAACTCGAAGGGCCCGACGCGCTTGGGCGCCGGCCGCACCGGAGGCGGCGTCGGCCCGGCGCCGCGGGGCACGGGCGTGCCGCGGGTCGCATTGCGCCCGAGGTCCACTTTCTTGGTCGCTTCGTTCGATGCCATGATCCGACAGCCGTCGCCGCTCGAAACCAACAGGGGCGCGGGGCCTGGACAAACCCCCAAGCCCACGCCGCCCGTCTGTTCGATCTGGGATGGGCGATGCCTCTAGCGCAGTTGCGCGGGCTTGTCGATGGGCCTGTGGGCCGCGACGTCACGCCACGAGCTTGGCCGCAAAGGTGATCTGGCCGCCAAGGTGATGTCGTCCGGAGCGGCCCCTGGCAGGAGTGGAGGGACTCGAACCCCCAACCCCCGGTTTTGGAGACCGGTGCTCTGACCAGTTGAGCTACACTCCTGCAGCGCCGCGGCGCGCCCGCTCCATGCCGCAACAAGGCGCCGGATGCAAGGGAAATGTCCCCCGTGATCCGGCCACGGGGCGCGCCGCCGGGCGGCGCGCGGGCTTGGCATCCGCTGTCCGGACGTGATCGTCCCGACAGCGGATCAGGCCGCGCGCACGGTCTCGACGAAGCGCGCCACCTCCGCATTCAGCCGCTCGGATTGCCGCGACAGGTCGGAGGACGAGGCCAGCACCTGGGCGGCCACCCGGCCGGCCCCCTCGGCCGTGCTCGCCACCCCGGAGATGTTGCGCGTCACCTCGCCGGTGCCGGCGGCCGCCTGGGTCACGTTGCGCACGATCTCCTGGGTCGCCGCCTCCTGCTGCTCCACCGCGGCGGCGATCGCCGCGGCGACGTCGCTGATCTCGCGGATCTGCCCCGTGATGGCGCCGATGGCCGAGACCGCCTGGCCGGTCACGCCCTGGACCTCCGCGATCTGGGACGAGATCTCGTCGGTGGCCCTGGCGGTCTGGTTGGCGAGTTCCTTGACCTCGGCAGCGACCACCGCGAAGCCGCGCCCGGCCTCGCCGGCCCGGGCGGCCTCGATCGTGGCGTTCAAGGCCAGAAGGTTGGTCTGGCCCGCGATGGTCGAGATCAGGCCGACCACGTCGCCGATCCGGGACGCGGCCTGGCTCAGGGCGCCGACGAGCCCGGCGGTCTCGTCCGCCCGCCGCACCGCCGTGCGGGCGAGCCCGGCCGAGCCCTGCACCTGCCGGCCGATCTCCCGCACCGAGGCGCCGAGCTCCTCGGCCGCGGCCGCCACGGTATTGACGTTCGAGGCCGCCTGCTCGGCCGCCGCCGCCACGGCGGCGGCCTGGCTCGCCGTCTCGGCCGCGCTCGACATCATCCCGCGCGCGGTGTCCTGGAGTGCGCCGGCCGAGGAGGACACGACGCCGACCACGCCGCCGACCGCCCGCTCGAAGCCGTCGGCCATCTCCGCCAGCATGCGCTGGCGCCCGGTCTCCTTCGGGCCCACGTACCAGCCCCCCCTCATGACGCCGTTCGGGTGCAGGTCGCGGCTGTCGTACTCGACGAGGGGCTGGAGCGCGATCGGCCCTCCGCGTTGCGGGTCCAGTAGGGCAGCGCGCGGCCGCTCTGGTCGGATCCGGCGTCGCGCCGGCCGGCGAAGCGCGCGTCGCTGCCGTCGAGCGCGTCGGGCTCCCAGGCGCTGTAGGTTCCGTTGAATTCGGGATTGCGCTTCAGGGTGCTGAGCAGGATCTCGCTCAGCTGGCCGCGCCGCACCTCCGGGTGCGACGCGCTCGCCTTCCCGGACGCGATCACCTCCAGGGCCCCCGCGCAGGGCCCCCGCGCCGTTGCGCGCGGCCGCGAAGGCGAAATCGACCTTGGTCTGGATCACGGCCGCCTGATTGCCGGCCACCGCCCGCAGGTTCTCCTTGGCCTTGGCGTCGAGGATGCGCTCGACCGCGTCGGTGGCGAAGGCGCCGTTGCCCAGCGACGAGGAGGCGCCGAGCCCGAGGAGGAGGCCGGACACGACGATCACGCAGGCCCCCGAGACGGCGACCATCCTGAACGTGATCGACTGAAACACGCCGATTCTGCCGACCGCAGTGGTTTGCCGAGTATCCATTCCAAGCTCCCGAAGGGATCGCCGCGCGTCCGGTGCGTGACGACGGCTCCTGTCCAGGACAGGACACGATACAGGGCGAGTGCCGCAAGGTGATCTCCCAGGTCAGAGATGGCCTTCCATCATCTCTCAACGAGGCCTGGACGACGCGGCGGGCTGAATGACGTTACGTCCCAGCGCTGGGCGCCAGCATAGTCGCGCGCCCGGACAGCCGCGGGATCGCCGCCTCCACGGCCGCCGTCGAAGAATTCCTTATTGGATCGTCTTTGGTTCACAATTTTTTAACTCTATCTGACGCAGTGATATGATCGCGCCGGGGAATCTCCCTACCTGAATACATGGCCATTCCGAGGATTATCATGCTGAATCAGATCTCGATTCGAATAAAGATGATCTTTTGTGCGTCAACCATGCTTCTCCTGACGATCGCGACGGCCTGGCTCGCCAACCATCAGATGAGCGTGCTGAATGAGGCGGCGTCGGATCTCCGCCTCAACGTTCTCCAGGCGACCCAGGCGCTCGGCCAGGTCCAGGCGCAGGCCTTGCGCGTGCGCATCAACGGAAGCCGCCTGCTCTCCGCGAGGACGCCGGAGCAGCAGCGCGACGCGGCCACATCGATGCAGCAGCGCTACCGGGAACTCGCCGCGGCGGAGGAGAACTTCCGCCGCCTCGCCCTGGCCGAGGCGGCGAGCCTCTTCGACACCTACACCCGGCAATGGAAGGCCTATCTCGACCTTCAGGCGGAAGCCGTGGCGACCCTCGAACGGGGCGACGCGGCCGCGGCGATGGAACTCTACAATGGCCGGATGTCCGACGCGATCCGGGCCGTCATCGCGACTCTGGTGAAGCTCGTCGAACTCAACACCGCCTCCGCGGCGGCCAGCGGCGACGCCATGACCAGCACCTTCGACAACGCCCAGATCCAGCTCATGGGCTTCATCATGGTGGCTGCCCTGATGGCGGCGGGCGCGGCCGCGATGATGATCCTCGCGGTCAGCCGCCCCCTCGGCCGGATGACGGCGACGATGCATCGGCTCGCCGCCGGCGACACCGCGACGGAGATCGCGGGCCTCGACCGCCGGGACGAGATCGGCGAGATGAGCCGCGCCGTCCAGGTGTTCAGGGACGGCATGATCCGGGCCGCCGAACTGGAGGCCCAGACCGCCCGGGCCCGGGCCGAGGCCGAGGACCAGCGCCGCGCGGGCATGCGCGAGATGGCCGCCGGCTTCGAGGCGATGGTGGGAGGCATCGTCGCCTCCGTGACCACGGCCGCGGCGGAGCTGCAGGCCACCGCCCGGACCATGAGCGTGACCGCGGGCGAGACCGCGAGCCAGTCGACGAGCGCCGCCGCCGCGGCCGAGGAAGCGTCCTCGAACGTCCGCACCGTGGCGGCCGCGGCCGAGGAGCTCGGCAGTTCGGTGCAGGAGATCGGCCGGCAGGTCGACGGCGCGGCCGAACTCGCCCAGGCGGCGGCCGCCGAGGCCGACCAGACGGCGACGATGGTGCAGGACCTGAGCCGGGCCGCTTCGCAGATCGGCGACGTGGTGAGCCTGATCTCGACCATCGCGGGCCAGACCAACCTGCTGGCCCTCAACGCCACGATCGAGGCCGCCCGGGCCGGCGAGGCGGGCCGGGGATTCGCGGTGGTCGCCGCCGAGGTCAAGGAGCTCGCCAACCAGACCGCCAGGGCCACGGAGGGGATCTCCGGGCAGATCGGCGCGATCCAGACCTCGACCAATCAGGCAGTCGGCGCCATCGGCGGGATCGTGCGACGGATCCAGGAAATCCGCACCGTGGCGATGGGGATCGCCGCCTCGGTCGAGGAGCAGGGCGCGACCACCCAGGAGATCGCCCGCAACGTGGCCGAGGCGGCGAGCGGCACCGGGGAGGTCACCTCGCATGTCGGCAGCGTCGCGCAGGCGGCGGAGCGGACGGGTGCCGCGGCCGGCCAGGTGCTCGACGCGGCGTCGAGCCTGTCCCGGCAGTCGCAGCAGCTCGACGCCGAGGTGGCGCGGTTCCTCGCCTCGGTGCGCGCCGCCTGAGCGGCGCGGTGCGCGCCGCCTGAGCGGCGGGACGCGGATGCGCGAACGGGGCGGGCGCCACGCGCCCGCCCCGTTCGCGGCCGGGGGCCCGGACGGCGTCCGGGCCGATCGGGGAGTGCCTACTCGGAGATGGAGGCGACGACGCCGGCGCCGACGGTGCGGCCGCCCTCGCGGATGGCGAAGCGCAGCTTCTCCTCCATCGCCACCGGCACGATCAGCGTCACGTCCATCGTCACGTTGTCGCCCGGCATCACCATCTCGGTGCCCTCGGGAAGCTGAACCACCCCGGTCACGTCCGTCGTCCGGAAGTAGAATTGCGGACGGTAGTTCGTGAAGAACGGCGTGTGCCGCCCGCCCTCCTCCTTCGTCAGGATGTACGCCTCCGCCTTGAACTTCGTGTGCGGCTTCACCGAGCCCGGCTTGCACACCACCTGACCGCGCTCGACGTCCTCCCGCTTGGTCCCGCGAAGCAGCACGCCGACGTTGTCCCCGGCCTGGCCCTGGTCCAGCAGCTTGCGGAACATCTCCACGCCCGTCACCGTCGTCTTGGTGGTCGGACGGATCCCCACGATCTCGACCTCCTCGCCCACCTTGATGATCCCGCGCTCGACACGGCCCGTCACCACCGTGCCGCGCCCCGAGATCGAGAACACGTCCTCGATCGGCATCAGGAACGGCAGGTCGATCGGACGCTCCGGCTGCGGGATGTACTCGTCCACCGTCTTCATCAGCTCGAGGATCGCGTCGTGACCGATCTTCGGCTCCCGGTTCTCCAGCGCGCACAGCGCCGAGCCCTTGGTGATCGGGATGTCGTCGCCCGGGAAGTCGTACTTCGACAGAAGCTCCCGCACCTCAAGCTCCACAAGGTCGAGAAGCTCCGGGTCGTCGACCATGTCGACCTTGTTCATGAACACCACCAGCGCCGGAACGCCGACCTGCCGCGCCAGCAGGATGTGCTCGCGCGTCTGCGGCATCGGGCCGTCCGCCGCCGACACCACCAGGATCGCGCCGTCCATCTGCGCCGCCCCGGTGATCATGTTCTTCACGTAGTCCGCGTGACCGGGGCAGTCCACGTGCGCGTAGTGACGGTTCGGCGTCTCGTACTCCACGTGCGCCGTCGAGATCGTGATCCCCCGCGCCTTCTCCTCCGGCGCCTTGTCGATCTGGTCGTAGGCCGTGAACGTCGCCCCGCCCGCCTCCGCAAGCACCTTCGTGATCGCCGCCGTCAGGGACGTCTTGCCGTGGTCAACGTGCCCGATCGTCCCGATGTTGCAGTGCGGCTTCGTCCGCGAAAACTTTTCCTTCGCCATATCCCTCACCTGCGGCAAGCCCGCCCACGACGTCACGAGCCGGGCGGAAGGCGCGGCCCGCTTAGAGGGTTAGCGGCGCCGGATCAAGCCCGGCGCTGCGGCGCCGGATCGAGCCCGGGCTCCGGACCCGACCCCGCGCCAGGGAGGGCGCGCGTTCCCAGCCGCCCGGCCGCGTGCTACCTCGGCGCGGGAGCGGCGGGCCGGGCGATGATGGGCGGGGACAGAACGGTGCGGGCGGCGATCCGAGGCCGCGTTCAGGGCGTCGGCTTCCGGGCCTGGACCCGGGACGAGGCGACGCGCCTCGGCCTCAGCGGCCACGTCCGCAACTGCCCGGACGGGAGCGTGGAGGCCCTGCTCTCCGGTCCGGCCGAGGCGGTCGGGCAGATGCTCGCGGCGCTGCGCCGGGGCCCGGCCGGGGCCCGCGTCTCCGAGGTGGCGGTGGAGGCCTCGCCGGAGACGGCGCCCTCGGGCTTCGCGATCCGGCGCGGCTGAGGCCGGCGCCGCGTGGGCGACTTCTCCCTCCTCGATCTCGCCGCGGTGGTGAGCTTCGCGGTCGCCTGGATCGGCTACGGCGTCGCGGTGGAGCGGCTCTCGCGGGGGCGCAACAGCCTCAACCGGATGATGAACCTCTACCGCCACACCTGGACCGAGCAGCTCGAACTGCGCGAGAACCGGGTGGTCGACACCACCATCAACGCCTCGCTGCAGAACGGCACCGCCTTCTTCGCCTCGACCTCGCTGATCGCGCTCGGCAGCGTCCTCACCCTGACGCGCTCGGCCGACGACGTGCTGACCCTGTTCTCGACCCTGCCCTTCGGCATGCAGACCACCCGGACCACCTGGGAGATCAAGGTGGCGGGGCTGGCGGTGATCTTCGTCTACGCCTTCTTCAAGTTCGCCTGGGCCTACCGGCTGTTCAACTACGGGGCCATACTGATCGGCGCGGTGCCGCCGCGGGGCGGCGACCCGGACGCGATCCGTCACGCCGCCAAGCGGGCCGCCACCATGAACGTGGTGGCGGGGGCGCATTTCAACCGCGGCCAGCGGGCCTGGTTCTTCGCGCTGGCCTATCTCGGCTGGTTCGTCAGCCCCTACATCCTGTTCGCCACGACCGCCGCCGTGGTTTACGTGATGTGGAAGCGCCAATTCGCCTCCGAGGCGTGCCGCGCCCTGCAGGAGCCCGATGACACCGCACCCTGACGAGGCCGCCATCGCCGAGACGCTGCTGCGCCTCGTCGCGGAGCGCGGGCCGGACAAGACCATCTGCCCCTCGGAGGTCGCCCGGGCGCTGGGCGGCCCGCACCCGGACGGCTGGTCCCCCCTGATGCAGCCGGTCCGCCGTCAGGCGGTGCGGCTCATGAAGGAGGGCCGGATCGCGATCCTGCGCAAGGGACGCGTGGTTCCCGATCCGGACGCGTTTCGCGGGGTCTACCGCCTCTCCCTGCCGCGCTGACCGCGCGGAGGCGAGTGCGCGGAGGCGAGTGCGCGGAGGCGAGTGCTTGGCGGAGACGGCTACTTGGCGGCGGTCTCGGCCTCGTAGCGCGCCCGCGTCTCGGCGTTGGGCGGGTAGAGGCCCGGCAGGGGCAGGCCCTTCTCGACCTCGCGCATGATCCAGAGTTCGAGCCGCTCCTGCTCGACGGCCGCCAGGGCGACCTCCTGGGCGATGGCGGCCGGAATCACCACGGCGCCGTCCCCGTCCGCCACGATCACGTCGTCGGGGAAGACCGCGACGCCGCCGCAGCCGATCGGCTGGTTCCAGCCGACGAAGGTGAGGCCCGCCACCGAGGCCGGGGCGGCGACGCCCGCGCACCAGACCGGCAGCCCGGTCCCGGCGACGCCCTCGCCGTCGCGCATCACCCCGTCCGTGACCAGGGCGGCGACGCCGCGCTTGTGCATCCGCGCCGCCAGGATATCGCCGAAGATGCCGGCCTCGGTCACGCCCATGGCGTCCACGACCGCGATGCAGCCCTCCGGCATCGCCTCGATGGCGCCGCGGGTCGAGGTCGGGCTCGACCAGGATTCGGGGGTCGCGAGGTCCTCGCGGGCGGGGACGAAGCGCAGGGTGAAGGCCGGGCCGACGATGCGGGCATTCGCCGCGAAGCGCGGCTGCGGCCCCTTCATCCAGCAGCGGCGCAGGCCCTTCTTCAGCATCACCGTGGTCAGGGTCGCGGTGGTGACGGCCTGCAGCGCGTCGATGAGGGTCTTGTCGAGGGGCATGGCGTCGGTCCCGGTGGGAGAAACAGGCTGGGGCGAGGGGCTTAGCGGATGGGCGGGCGCCGCAGAAGGCCCGCCGCCGCCGGCCGGGCGGCCGCTCAGGTGATCGGAACGGTCAGCACCTTCGCGGCGGCCGGCCGGGCCGCGACCCGCGCATACCAGGCCTGCAGGTTCGGCCGGGGCTCGCGCGGGACGGCGAGGTGCAGCCAGCGATGGGCCGCGCAGCCGAGCGCGATGTCGGCCGCCGTGAAGGCGTCCCCGACCGCGAAGGGCCGGCCCGCGAGATGCGCGTCGAGGATCGCCGCGGCCGCCTCGCCCGCCGCCACCGAGCGGGCGATCAGGTCCGGGTCGCGCCCTTCGGCGGGCAGGCGGACCGTCTGCCAGAAGGCGTCGCGCATGGCGGGCGTGAAGGTGGTGGCCTGCCAGTCGAGCCACTGGTGGACGTGGCCGCGCGCCCGCTCCTCCTCCGGCATCAGGGCGACGCCGCCCCGCGCCGCCGCCGCGGGGCCGTGTGCCTCGGCGAGGTAGCGCAGGATCGCGTTCGATTCCCAGAGCACGTAGCCGTCCTCCTCGAGGACGGGAACGAGGCCGTTCGGGTTCAGGGCGAGGTAGTCGGGGTCGCGGACGCGCCCGAAGGCCCCGCCCGCCTCCACCCGCTCGCAGGCGAGGCCGAGCTCCTCGAGCGCCCAGACCGCCTTCTGCACGTTCACCGAACTCAGCCGTCCCCAGAGTCTGCGCATCGCTCGTCTCCCTCGGGCGGATAGGCGTGGGCGCGCCCCTCCGGATCGGTCACGGTGAAGCCGCCCGGCCGCGGCTCCAGGTAGGCGGGCCCCACCGGCACCTTGCCGTGCCCGCCCGGGATGTCGAGCACGTAGGTCGGCTGGCAGAGGCCGGAGACGCGCCCGCGCAGGCCGCGCATCAGCGCCTGCCCCACGGGCAGGCTCGTGCGGAAGTGGCCCGTGCCCGGCGCGAGGTCGCCGTGGTGGAGGTAGTAGGGCTTGACCCGGTTCTCCACGAAGGCCCGCATCAGCGCGGCCAGCGTCTCGGGATCGTCGTTGACGCCGCGCAGCAGCACCGATTGCGACACGAGCGGGATGCCCGCATCGACGAGCCGCGCGATCGCGGCGCGCGCGGCCGGCGTGAACTCGCCCGGATGGTTGGCGTGCAGCGCCACGAAGACCGCCCGGCCGAAGCGCTTGAGGGCCGCCACCAGGGCGGCGTCGACGCGCTCCGGCTCCACCGCCGGCACCCGCGTGTGCAGGCGCAGCACCCGGACGTGGTCGGTCGCGGCGAGGGCCGCGCCGATCCGCTCCAGGCGGCGGGGGCTGAGCAGGAACGGGTCGCCCCCGGTGACCACCACCTCCCAGATCTCCGGCCGGGCCGCCACGTAGGCGAGGGCCGCGTCGAGCTGCGCCTCGCTCAGCGCCCCCATCCCGTCGGGCCCGACCACCTCGCGCCGGAAGCAGAAGCGGCAATAGACCGGGCAGACGTGCAAGGGCTTCAGCAGCACCCGGTCCGGGTAGCGGTGCACGATGCCCGGGAGCGGCGCGTGGGCCGCGTCGCCGATCGGGTCCGCCCGCTCGCCGGGCGCCGCGTCGAGCTCCTCGGCCCGGGGCAGGAACTGGCGGCCGATCCCGTCCTCGGGCGTCTCGATCAGGTCCGCCATCGCGGGCGTCACCGCGACCGCGTAGCGGGAGGCGACCCGCTCCAGGGCGGGGAGCGCGGCCCGCGGCACCAGCCCGGCCTCGACCAGGGAGGCGGGGTCGCGCAGGGTGCGACGGCTCACCGGCCGGGCTCCGCCACGGGGGTCCAGATCACCTCCTCGATGCGGCGCGCGCCGGTCGCGAGCATCACCAGCCGGTCGAAGCCGAGCGCGATGCCGCTCGCCTCCGGCATCCGCGCCAGGGCGGCGAGGAAGTCCTCGTCCACCGGGTAGCGCTCGCCGTAGATGCGCTCCTTCTCGTCCATCTCGGCGGCGAAGCGGCGGCGCTGCTCGTCCGCGTCGGTGAGTTCGCCGAAGCCGTTGGCGAGTTCGACCCCGCAGGCATAGAGCTCGAAGCGCTCGGCGACCCGCGGATCGGCCGGGCTCGGGCGGGCCAGCGCCGCCTCGGGGATCGGGTAGTCGCACAGGATCGTCGCCCTCCCGAGCCCGAGGTGCGGCTCGATCCGCTCGACGAGGACGCGGCTGAACAGGTCGGCCCAGGTGTCGTCGGGTGCGGTGCGGATGCCGGAAGCGGTCACGGCGGCGCGCAGCCCCTCCCGGTCGGTGGCGCCGTCCGGCGCCACGGTGGCGAGGAGGTCGATCCCGGCATGGCGCGCGAAGGCCTCCGCGACCGTCAGGCGCTCGGGCTGCGCGAAGGGGTCGGCCTCCCGGTCGCGGTAGCGCAGCCGCTCCGCCCCGGCCGCCTCGGCCGCCCGGGCGAGGAGCGCCGCGCAGTCGCGCATCAGCGCCTCGCAGCCGTCCCCCGCCCGGTACCACTCGACGAGGGTGAATTCCGGATGGTGCAGCGGGCCGCGCTCCCGGTTCCGGTAGACCGGCGCGAAGACGACGAGCCGCCGCTCCCCGGCCGCCAGCAGCTTCTTGCAGGCGAATTCCGGCGAGGTGTGGAGGTAGAGGGGCTGGCCGCGGCCGTCCGGCCCGATCGCCCGGGTGGCGAAGGCGCTGAGATGGGTCTCGTTGCCCGGAGAGACCTGCAGGGCGGCGGTCTCGACCTCGACGAAGCCGCGCTCCGCGAACCACGCGCGCAGGGCGGCCTTGATCCGGTTGCGGGCCAGCAGGCGGGGCCGGCGGTCGGCGTGGACGTGGGGGGCCCACCAGGGCGAGGCGGAGGTCATCGGGTCGGAACCGGTCGCGACTGGCGGTCGCGCGTCAGATGCGATAGGGCGGGCGCTCGGGCTCCCGCTTTCGCCAGCGGCTTGCGGGACGCCGACCGTCTCTGTCAACGCTCGCTGTTAGGACCCGACCCGTGAAGGTGATCGCCAGCTCGCTTCGCAAAGGCAACGTCGTCGAGAAGGACGGCCGCCTCTACGTGATCCTCTCCGCCGAGAACATCCATCCCGGCAAGGGCACCCCGGTCACGCAGCTCGACATGCGCCGCATCACCGACGGCGTGAAGGTCTCGGAGCGCTACCGCACCACCGAGCAGGTGGAGCGAGCCTTCGTGGAGGACCGGGAGCACACCTTCCTGTACAAGGACGGCGAGGGCTCCCACTTCATGAACCCGGAATCCTACGAGCAGGTGGCGGTCCCCGACGACGTCATCGGCGACCAGGCCGCCTACCTGCAGGAGGGCATGGCGGTGATGCTCTCGCTGCACAACGGCGTGCCGCTCGCCATCGAGCTGCCCCAGCGCGTGACCCTCGAGATCGTCGAGACCGAGCCGGTCACCAAGGGCCAGACCGCCTCCTCGTCCTACAAGCCCGCCGTGCTCTCGAACGGCGTGCGCACCCTGGTGCCGCCCCACATCACCACGGGGACCCGCGTCGTCATCATGACCGCGGACGGTTCCTACGTGGAGCGCGCCAAGGACTGACCCGCCGGGGTCACTCGGCAGCCCCGTCGTAGCAGGATTGCGACAGGGCCACGGCCCGGGCCTGCTGCGCGGGGGACAGGGCGCCCTGCCCGGCGGCCTGCCACAGACCGTCCTCGCGCAGCCGTCCGAGCAGGCAGCGTGCCGCGGCCCGGCAGCGCGCGGGGCTGCCGCCCGCCACCGCGCAGGTCTGCGCGTAGTCGCGCCGGAAGCCCGCCTCGCCGGCCCGCGGATGCGGCCCGGTCAGAGCCGCCACGCCCGACAGGAGGGCGAGCAGCAGCGGCTGGTGCAGGAGGTAGATCCCGAGGCTGCGCCGCCCCGCCCCGGCGAGCAGCCGCGCCCCCCGCGAGGCCGGTCGCCACGCCCCGAGGCGCGACGCGGCGAGGCGGGGCCGGGCGATCCGCCCGAGGGCGACGCCCGCGAGCACGCAGCCGAACCAGGGGATCATCGGCACGTAGTCGTTGGTGGCCGGCACCTCGGGGGCGAGGCCGAGGACGAGGAGCAGCGGCGCGGGAAGGACCCACGGCGCGGCGAGCGCCGGGGCGTCGAGGAGCGCCGGCGCGGCCAGGATCGCCGCCGACGCGGCCGCGACGAGCCACGGCGGCAGGCGCAGGGCCGGCAGGGCGAGCAGGCTCGACAGGGCGATGCAGTGCAGGACCCCGAAGAAGATCCAGCTCTCCGGGAACAGGATCCGGGTGGCGAGCGAGATCCCCGCGGCGGCCGCCCCGATGCGCGCGAGCCGCCCCAGGAAGGGGCCGGGCCGGAAGACCTTGCCCTGGGCGAGGACGAGGCTCACGCCGGCGAGGACCAGGAAGCTCCCGGCGATCGCGTGCGCCGCCGCGCGGCCCGGCGGCGTCAGCGCGAGGTTCTCGGGCGTCAGCCGCAGGAAGCCGAGGTCCCAGGTGGCGTGGTAGAGCGCCATCGCGGCGAGCGCCGCCCCGCGCGCCGCGTCGATCACGGCGAGGCGGCCCGCCGCCGGGGCGGCCAGAAGGCGGCGAAGGGCCGCGACGGGGAAGCGGGGCAAGGGGGCCTCGGCTGCGTTCGGCGCGGCGCTCCTAGACGAGCCGCGGGCCGCGGTCGACCCCTGCGACATGCGGGCCATCGCCTGCGACACGAGCGCGCGGTTCCGCCGCGGGGCCCGCGCGGCGCGCGGGGGCGATGGCCAGCCGGGCCGCGTTCTGCCCGCCCGCCATGCAGGGCCGGCGCGGATGGCGCCCGATTCGGCCCGTTTCGCCCGGCGGCGGGCTGGATTAGGCGATGATTCGGGCTTCCCCGGAGTCATGACTTTGTTAAGCTCCCGGGTGAATCGCCGCGCGCGATTCGGTGTGGGTTGCTTACGATGTCGGACGAAGTCGGTTCAGGCCCGCTCGGCCCAAGGCCGGGGAGCACGTTCGAGGCCAGCGCCAAGCGCGCCGCGGACGGCGAAGCGGACGCGCCGCTGGACCTCGTCGAGATCAGCGGCCGCATCAAGTGGTTCGACGTCGCCAAGGGCTTCGGCTTCATCGTGCCGGACAGCGGCGCGCCCGACGTTCTGCTTCACGTGACCTGCCTGCGGCGGGACGGGCACCAGAGCGCCAGCGAGGGCGCGCGCATCGTCGTGGAGGCGGTGCAGCGGGCGCGCGGCTGGCAGGCCTTCCGGGTGGTCTCCCTCGACCAGTCGACCGCCACGCACCCGGCCGAGCTGCCGATGCCGCGCACCCACGTGACCGTGGTGCCGACAAGCGGGCTCGAGACGGCGGTCGTGAAGTGGTTCAACCGCCTGCGCGGCTTCGGCTTCCTCAGCCGCGGCGAGGGCACGCCGGACATCTTCGTCCACATGGAGACCCTGCGCCGCTACGGCATCGCCGAATTGAAGCCCGGCGAGCGGGTGATGGTGCGCTACGGCGACGGCTCGAAGGGGCTGATGGCCGCCGAGGTGCGCCTCGCCGATGGCAGCCTGCCGGCCTCGCACTAGCTCCCCGCCGATGTCGCTCCGGTTCACGCGGCCCCACACCGCCGCGGCGCTCGCCGCCCTCGCCTTCGTGCTCACCCTCCTGGCCGCGCCCGTGCGGGCGGAGGGTCCGACCGAGCCGCTCTCCATCGTCTCGCGCAGCGGGCGCCACGCCTTCCAGGTCGAGGTGATGCGCGACGATGCGGGCCGCGCCCAGGGGCTGATGTTCCGCCGCAGCATGGCGCCGGACCACGGCATGCTGTTCGACTTCGCCCAGGTGGCGCCCGTCACCATGTGGATGAAGAACACCTACCTGCCCCTCGACATGCTGTTCATCCGCGCGGACGGGACGGTGTCGCGCATCGCCGCCGACACCGAGCCGCTCTCGACCCGGGTGATCCCGTCGGGCGGGCCGATCCTGGCCGTGCTCGAACTCAACGCCGGCACCGCCGCCAAGCTCGGAATCCGCGCGGGCGACAAGGTGGAGCACCCGCTCTTCAGGGGGCGCTGAGCGGGCGGGCTCGGCCGCCGCGGCGCGGGGCCGGACCGAGACCCGTCACCGGAGATGAGCCCGAGGCCGGGCTCGGACCTGCGCCGGGCCCCGGGCCCGGCATCGGAACGCCACGCCCGCATCCCGGGCCGAAACCCTCGCCCCACGCGCCTTGGCGCGCGCTCCGGTTCCGCGCGGCGCTGACGTCGGCGCGACGCGTTCAACCGCGGTGCGGTCACAATCGCAGGAAAGATGCGCGCCGCGCGTCGCGGTCCCATCCAGGGTTTTATACCCTCCCGGGGCATGATTCGAAGCTGAGCAAGCGGGCCGACCTCGCCGGGACCAGATCTCGCGATGACGGCCGCGACGCCGGAGACGCGCGACGACTTGCGCCCGGGACGAGAGGGCGCTCCTTTGACGACCTCCGCGGGTGATCTGGCGAAAGATTTTCTTCACTCTCATGACCCAGGGTCAGCGCGGCCGGGTGTTGGTTCCCTCGCCGAGTTCCGTCGGCGCTTCCAATCGTCGAGCCACGCCTCCGCCGCAGCGCGCTTGGGATCAGCAATCATGCAGCTATCGATCGGCAAGAAACTATCGTTGGCAGCCGCCCTCGGGATCACGCTGGTCTCGGGACTCGTGGCGAACCAGTGGGCCAGCGCCCAGCGCATCGCCGCGGCCAATGCCGCGGCGGGGCGCGAGCAGGTCATCCTGGACGGGATCCAGCAGGCGCGCCTGTCGCACGCCCAGATCCGGTCCGCCGCCCAGGACATCCTGGCGGCCGAGACGGCCGGCCAGCTGGCGCAAGCGACCGACCAGATCCGCGCATCCCGGAATGCCGGGGTCGCGGCCCTGGACGAGCCGATCCGCATCGCGCTGCTGCCCGACGTGCTGCGCGAGCTCCAGACCAGCCTCGCGAGCTTCGCCGACCTCGCCACGGCGGGCGCCGCGGCGATCCGCTTCGAGGACGGGTCGCGCCGCCTGGACGCGAACAGGCTCGCGCAGCTCGCGGCCGAGCGGCAGCGGGTCGGCCTCAAGCTTGAGCAGGCCGGCAATGCCTCGGTGACGAACGCCCAGCGCTTCGCCACCGAGGCGCGCCTGAACACGGCCGCCACGGTGGAATCCGCGAACCTGATCGGGCTGGCGGTCGGCGGCACCGTCATCCTGGTCCTCATCGGCTCGGCGGTGTTCTCGGCGCGCTTCGTGGCCCGGCCGGTGCGGGACCTCTCCGCCTGCCTGGGCACCCTCGCGGCGGGGGATCTGCAGGTGGCGGTGCCGTTCACCGGGCGCGGCGACGAGCTCGGCGCGATGGCGGCGGCGGTTCAGGTCTTCAAGGAGACGATGCAGCGGGCGCGGGCGCTCGAGGAGGAGACCGCGCTGGCCAGGGCCGGGGCCGAGGAGCAGCGGCGCGCAACGATGCGGACCATGGCCGAGCGCTTCGAGAGCGCGATGAGCGGGATCATCGGGGCCGTGACCGCGGCCGCGGCCGACCTGCGCGGCACGGCCGAGGCCATGGCCGGCACCGCTTCCGAGACCGCGGCGCAATCGGCCACCGTCGCGAGCGCCGCGCAGCAGGCGGCCAGCAACGTCGGCACCGTCGCGGCGGCCTCGGAGGAACTCGGCTCCTCCATCGCGGAGATCGGCCGCCAAGTGCAGAGTTCGGCGACCCTGTCGCGCAGCGCCGTCGAGGAATCCCGCCAATCCGCCGCCCTGGTGCAGGAGTTGAGCGCCGCCGCGCGGATCGGCGACGTGGTGGCGATGATCACCACGATCGCCGGCCAGACCAACCTTCTCGCGCTGAACGCGACGATCGAGGCGGCGCGGGCCGGCGAGGCCGGGCGCGGCTTCGCGGTGGTCGCCGCCGAGGTCAAGGAACTCGCCAACCAGACCGCCAAGGCCACCGACGAGATCGGATCGCAGATCGGCCGCATCCAGACCTCGACCGGCGAGGCCGTGGCGGCCATCGACGCGATCTCCTCGCGCATCCGGGAGATCAGCGGCGTCGCCTCCGGGATCGCCGCCGCGGTGGAGCAGCAGGGCGCGGCGACCCAGGAGATCGTGCGCAACGTGACCCAGGCGGCTGCCGGCACCGGCGAGGTCACCGCGAACATCACCGGGGTCGCCCACGCCGCCGAGGCGACGGGCGAGGCGGCGAACCGCGTCCTCGCCTCGGCCTCCACCCTCTCGCAGCAATCCGCGCAGCTGTCCCACGAGGTCGGCCGCTTCCTGGAGACGCTGCGGGCGGCCTGACCCCGCGCCGCGCCTCAGCGGCCGAGCGCGGCGAGGCCGCGGCAGTAGCTCTCCGGCAGCCCCGCCTGCCGGGCCGCGGCGATCACCCCCTCCAGGTAGCCCGGCCGCGGCACGCCGCCCTGGCCGCGCCCGAGATAGATCAGGGCGCGGCGCACCCCCTCCCCGGTCACCACCGGCTGCTGCGCCTTGACGTAGAGGCCGCTCGCCACCCCCTCGTAGCGGTCGAGGGCCGGCACGTCGGAGAGGGCGAGGTCCCAGACGAGCCCCCAGACGGTGGCGCCGGGATCGCGCGTCACCGAGGCGTAGCCCTCGCGCATGATGACGAGGCGGTGGCGGTGGAGGCGCCCGATGCCCCGCGGCGTGGAGGCGGGGCAGCGCCGGGCCATCGCGGCCCGGTCCATGTTGGAGCCGTACGCGAAGTAGAGCGGCACGGCGGGTCCGGTCTCAGGCGAATTCCAGGATCACGGCATCGACCGCGAGGCTGTCGCCCTCCTTGGCCTGGATGGTCTGCACCGTGGCGTCGCGCTCGGCCCGCAGCACGTTCTCCATCTTCATCGCCTCGACGATGGCGAGCGGCTCGCCCGCCTTCACCTCCTGGCCGGGCGCGACCATGATGCTCTTCACGAGGCCCGGCATCGGGCAGAGCAGCTGCTTGCCCGAGCCGCCGACCTCCTTGACCGGCATCAGGGCGGCGAGTTCGGCCTCGCGGCGGGTGTAGACCCGGGCCTCGGCCGCCGCGCCCGCATGCTGCAGGAAGACGCCGTTGAGGAGCGGGCGCACCTGCACGGCCGCCCGGGCCCCGCCGATCGTCCCGGTCCAGACCGGATCGCCCGGGCGCCAGTCGCTCTCGAGCGGCCAGGTCGTGCCGTCCGCGAAGGCGACCGCCGTCGCCCCGACCGGGGCCGCCGCGGAGGTCTCGACCGTCGCCTCGAAGCGCTGGTCGCCGAGCCAGACCACCCGGTCGCGCTCGAAGCGCAGGTGCCCCGGGTCGCGCATCTGGCCCGAGATGCCGCGCTTGCGCTCGTTGAGCATGTGGTCGATCGCCGCCGCCACCGCGGCCATGCGCAGGGCCACCTTCCCGGCGGGCCGGGGCGCCTCGAAGCCGCCGGGGAATTCCTCCGCGATGAAGCCGGTCGAGAGGCGGCCCTCCTGCCAGCGCGGATGCTGCATCAGGGCGGAGAGGAACGGGATGTTGTGCCGGATGCCGTCGATCGCGAAGGCGTCGAGGGCCTGGGCCTGCGCGCCGATCGCCTCGGCGCGGGTCGGCGCCCAGCTGACCAGCTTGGCGATCATCGGGTCGTAGTGGATCGCGATCTCGCTCCCCTCCTCGACGCCGGTGTCGTTGCGGATCGTCGCGGCGCCCAGCGCCCCCTCGGCCGGCGGCCGGTAGGTGGTGAGCCGGCCGATCGAGGGCAGGAAGTTGCGGGTCGGGTCCTCGGCGTAGACGCGGCTCTCGACCGCCCAGCCGTTCAGCTTCACGTCCGCCTGGGAGAGCGGCAGCCTCTCGCCGGCCGCGACCCGGATCATCAACTCGACGAGGTCGAGGCCGGTGATCATCTCGGTCACCGGGTGCTCGACCTGCAGCCGGGTGTTCATCTCCAGGAAGTAGAAGGACTTGTCCTGGCCGGCGACGAACTCGACGGTCCCGGCGGAATCGTAGTTCACCGCCTTGGCGAGGGCGACCGCCTGCTCGCCCATCTTGCGGCGGGTCGCCTCGTCGAGGAGGGGCGAGGGCGCCTCCTCGATGACCTTCTGGTTGCGGCGCTGGATCGAGCACTCGCGCTCGCCCAGGTAGATCACGTTGCCGTGCTTGTCGCCGATGACCTGGATCTCGATGTGACGCGGATCGGTGATGAATTTCTCGACGAAGACGCGGTCGTCGCCGAAGGAGGAGGCCGCCTCCGAGCGGGCGCGGGCGAAGCCCTCCGCTACCTCCTCGGCCGAGTGGGCGATGCGCATGCCCTTGCCGCCGCCGCCCGCCGAGGCCTTGATCATCACCGGGTAGCCGATCTCATCGGCGATCCGGACGGCGTGCGCGGGATCCTCGATCACGCCGAGGAAGCCCGGCACCGTCGAGACCTCGGCGGCGGAGGCCGCCTTCTTGGACTCGATCTTGTCGCCCATCGCGGCGATCGCGCCGGGATTGGGACCGATGAAGACGATCCCGGCCTCGGCCAGGGCCTTCGGAAAGGCCTCGCGCTCGGAGAGGAAGCCGTAGCCCGGATGCACCGCCTGGGCGCCGGTCTGCCGGCAGGCCGCGATGATCTTCTCGATCACCAGGTAGGATTGCGCGGCGGGCGCCGGCCCGATCGCGACGGCCTCGTCGGCCATCGCCACGTGCACGGCGTCGCGGTCGGCGTCGGAATAGACCGCGACCGTCTTGATCCCCATCCGGCGCGCCGTCTTGATGATGCGGCAGGCGATCTCGCCCCGGTTTGCGATCAGGATCTTGTCGAACATCGAAGCGCGCACTCGAGCCGTGGGAAGGATGAGACCGGGGCGTCAACGCCCAAGCTCAATTCCCGTTAAAGCATCGGCGCGCGCCGCGAAAGCAGCGAAAAGGATGGGGCGGTGGCGGCGCGCCCCCTCCCTCCGGCCTAGCCCGGGGCCCGGTCAGGCGGCGAGGGCGGGCCGCGGCGCCGGCTCCTCGGCGAGGGCGCGCAGGCGGTTGGCGCTGAGCGCGAAGGCCACCAGGGCCGGGTCGGCGGAGTGCGCCTCGCGCACCACCTCGACGGCGATGCGGGCGCCGGTCGCGGTCGGGCCCGTGCCGCAGCACAGGGAGGCGCAGAGCCAGCGCGCCGTCTCGGCGTCGACGTAGCCGGTCGGGCGCTCGCCCCAGACCGCGAGGTCGACCACGGCGCTGACCAGGAAGTCGGCGAAGTCGGCATCCGCGCCCGGCACCGCCCGGTCGAGGGCGATCAGCATGTCGGCCTCCTCGCGGCTGCCGAGCCCCTCGGGGAGGATCGTGCGGGCCAGTTCGCGCACGTCGCCCGGCCCGATCTCACCCTTCGCGACCATACGGTTACAGAAATCCTGCAGCGAGAACTTGATCATCTGTCGTGCCTCCCCGGCTTTTTTGGATGCCGGTGCTTGTCCCTGCGTGAGAAGGACTATGCACGCCGGTGATCCGCTCACCGGTTAACGCCTGAATCTGAATCAGCGTTCAGGTTAAGCTTGAGCAAGGAGGCAGCGTTGCGAGAATCTTGCGGGCCGGCTCAGCGCACGATGACCTTCGCGTCGGACGCGACGCGGTTGGAGAGGTCGACCACGTCGATGTTGCGCATGCGGATGCAGCCCGAGGAGGCGGCCTGCCCGATCCGCTCCGGCTCGTTGGTGCCGTGGATGCGGTAGAGCGTGTCCCGGGCGCCGTCCGCGAGGTAGAGGGCGCGGGCGCCGAGCGGGTTGGCCGGCCCGCCCTTCATCGGGTGGACGTGCGGCCAGCGCCTGACCATCTCGGCCGGCGGGTTCCAGTCGGGCCACGCCGCCTTGCGGAAGACCCGGGCGGTGCCGGTCCAGCCGTAGGCCTCGTCGCCCACGGTGACGCCGTACCGGATGGCCTTGCGCTCGGGCAGGACGAAGTAGAGCTGGCGCTCCCTCGTCTCGACCACGATGGTGCCGGGGGGCTCGCCGGTCGGGTCGTCGATCAGGTAGCGGGCGAAGCGCGGATCGGTCTCCCCGTCCGGCACCATCGCCATCCAGGCCGCGTCCTGCGCCGAGAGCGTCGGGTCGGGGATGCTCTTGTAGCTGCAGCCCGACAGGAGCGCGGCGGTGAGGACGAGGGCGGGGACGGGGCGGCGCATGGGATCGATCCGGATTTCGGCCAGCCTGTTCGCGTCATGGTTGACCAATGCTTACGATTAGCCCCCCGCTGCTCATCCGCGAAGGCGGCGCCCCGCCCGCCCGCACGATTGACGGCGCGTGTTGCGTCGCGGTCAGCCTCCTGCCACGGTGGAGGGACCAGACAGGGAGGGGCCCCGCGGGCCGAACCAGGCATGACGACCTTGTATCTCTGCCACCCCGCTTCCCTCGACCACGCCACGCCGCACGGTCATCCCGAGCGCGCCGAGCGGATCCGCGCCATCGAGCGCGCGCTCGAGGATGAGCGCTTCTCGGCCCTGGTGCGGGAGCAGGCGCCGCGGGCGGAACTCTCGGTCGCCACGCTCGCGCATCCCGAGGAATACGTGGCGGCGATCGCCGAGGCCTCGCCCCGCGAGGGGCTGGTGGCGATCGATTCCGACACGGTGATGTCGCCGGGCACGCTGGAGGCGGTGCTGCGCTCGCTCGGCGCGGCCGTGCAGGCGGTGGACGAGGTGATGTCCGGCAAGGTGGCGAACGCCTTCGCGGCCATGCGGCCCCCGGGCCACCACGCCGAGCGCCGCCGGGCGATGGGCTTCTGCTTCTTCAACCAGGCGGCGGTGGCGGCCCGCCACGCCCGGAAGGCCTACGGGGCCGAGCGCGTCGCCCTCGTCGACTGGGACGTGCACCACGGCAACGGCTCGCAGGACATCTTCTGGCGCGACAAGTCGGTGCTCTACTGCTCGACCCACCAGATGCCGCTCTACCCGGGCACCGGCGCCACCTCGGAGCGGGGCGACCACGACACGATCGTCAACGCGCCCCTGCGCCCGGGCGACGACGGCGAGCGCTTCCGCGAGGCCTTCGAGACGGCGATCCTGCCGCGGATCGACGCCTTTCACCCCGACCTCATCGTGATCTCGGCCGGTTTCGACGCCCATTGGCGCGACCCGCTCGCCAACCTGCAATTGACCGAGGCCGATTTCGCCTGGACGACGCGGCGGCTGATGGACCTCGCCGACCGGCACGCGGGCGGGCGCGTGGTCTCGGTGCTGGAGGGCGGCTACGACCTCGACGGCCTGTCGCGCTCCGTCGCCGCCCATGTCGAGGCGCTGATGGGGCGCTGAGCCGCCCTCGCCGGAGCGCTCACCGGTCCGGCGGCGGGAGCGATGCGGGACCGACGATCTCGGCCGAAGCGCCCCGTGCCAGCCTAGAAGCCCACGAGCCCGAGCAGGCCGAGCAGCACGAGCGGGATCGCGGCCCCGGCCAGGACCGTCTGGGCGGCCGTGATCCCGGCCATCAGGGGAGCGTCGCCGCCGAGCTGGCGGGCCAGGATGTAGGACGAGGAGGCGGTCGGGAGCGCCTGGAACAGCAGGGCGGTCGCCGCCGCGCTGCCCTGCAGGCCCGTGATCCGGCAGGCCATCAGGGTCGCGGCCGGCATCAGCACGAACTTCGCCGCCGAGGCGACCAGCACCGGCCGCAGCCAGGCGCGGGCCGCCGAGAGGTCGAGGGCCGCCCCGACACAGAGCAGGCCGAGCGGCAGCGAGGCCTGGCCGAGGCTGCGCAGCAGCGCGTCGAGGCCGGGCGGCAGGCCGAGTCCCGTGGCCTGCAGGGCGATGCCGATCAGGCAGGCCGCGAGCAGCGGGTTGAGGGCGAGCTGGCGGGCGAGCGCGAGCGGCCGCGGGCGCCCGCCGGCGCCGAAGCGCGCGAAGACGAGCACGCAGAGCACGTTCACGGTCGGCACGATCGCCGCGTTGGCGACCGCCGCGAGCGCGACGCCCTGCGCGCCGAACAGGCCCGCCGCGGCCGAGACGCCCACGTAGTTGTTGAAGCGCACGCCGCCCTGGAAGACGGAGGTGAAGGCGGCGCCGCTGCCGCCGAGGAGGGGCCGCAGGGCCACGAGCAGGGCCGCCACCGCCAGGGTCGAGGCGACCAGCACGGCCGCGAGGCCTGCCACCGGCACGCCGTCGAGCCGCGCCGTCGCGAGCCCGTGCACGAACAGGGCCGGCAGCAGCAGGTAGTAGCCCAGGCGCTCGGCCTGCGGCCAGAAGCTCTCGGCCAGGAAGCCGGTCCGGCGCAGGCCGGCGCCGAGCCCGATCAGGAGTGCGATGGGGAGGAGTGCGAGGAGGACGGTGCCGATCATGCGGCGACCATAGGGACCTCGCCGCTTGAGGAAAAACGCGAAGATCTCGTCCTGCCCTCGAGCCGCGCTCAAGGGTTGGGCGGGCCGTGCGCCTGCGCGGCCGCCCGCACCGCCTCCGCGAGGGCGCCGGCGAGGCGCTGGGCCGGGCGCTCCTCCCGCTCCAGCAGCACCACGGCCCGGCGCCGCTGCGGCTCGCCGAAGGGCAGGCAGGTCAGCGGCGGCAGGGCGCGGCGGATGACGGGAAGATCCTCCAGGATGCGCCGCGCGCCTCCGGGCCCGGCGGGCGCGGGCGGACCGGCTCGGTGGTGACGACCGCGCCGCGGTCCCCGGTATCGACCCGCGCGGCGCGCGCCGCGGACCGGCCCGAGAGCACCTGACTCCCGAGACCACCTGACCCCCGAGACCACCTGACCCCGCGGATGCGCGTGGCGCAGCCGCGCGAGGGCATCGGCCCCGGCCGCTATTCCAGCGGCTCGTCCCCGAGGAGTTCGATCCCGAAGCCGGAGAGGCCGACATACGAGCGCGAGGCGGTGGCGAGGTTGCGGATCGACACCACCCCGAGGTCGCGCAGGATCTGCGCGCCGAGCCCGATCTCGCGCCACTGGCGCACCCGGGCCGCCTCGGCCTCGGTCTGCTCCTCGCGGAACGTGGTCGGCGGCACGCCCGCGGTGCCGTCGCGCAGGTAGACGAGGACGCCCCGCCCCTCCTGGGCGAAGCGGCGCATCACGCAGGCGATCGCCCGGCCGCCCTCGATCACGTCCGCCACCACGTTGGAGCGGTGCAGGCGCACCAGCGTGTCCCGCCCGTCGCCGATGCGGCCGTGCACGAAGGCGAATTGCTGCATCGGGTCGAAGGGCGTGGTGTAGGCGTAGCCGGTGAGCGTGCCCCACTCGGTCTTGACCGGGAAGGTGCCGACCCGCTCGACCAGCTTCTCGCGGGCCTGCCGGTAGGCGATGAGGTCGGCCACCGAGATCCGGCGCAGGCCGTGCGCCTCCGCGAAGGCCTCGATCTGCGGCCCCTTCATGACGGTGCCGTCGTCGTTGGCGAGTTCGCAGATCACCCCGACCGGCGGCAGCTTGGCGAGGCGGCAGAGGTCGACCGCCGCCTCCGTGTGCCCGGAGCGCATCAGCACGCCGCCGTCGCGGGCGATCAGCGGGAAGACGTGGCCGGGCCGCACGAAATCCGCCGCGCCCATGTTGCCGTTGGCGAGCGCCCGCACGGTGTTGCAGCGCTGCTCGGCCGAGATGCCGGTGGTGAGCCCGTGCTTGACGTCGACCGTCACCGTGAAGGCGGTGCCGAGGGGCGCGTCGTTCGAGGCCACCATCGGCTCGAGCCGCAGGCGCTTGGCCTCCGGCCCGGTGATCGGCGCGCAGACGATGCCGCAGGTGTTGCGGATGATGAAGGCCATCTTCTCCGGCGTGCAGAGGGAGGCCGCGACGACGAGGTCGCCCTCGTTCTCGCGGTCGTCGTCGTCCGTGACGACCACGATCTCGCCGCGGGCGAAGGCCTCGATGGTCTCGACGACGGAAGCGTGGGGCATGGGCATCTCCTGCCGCGGGGGGCTCAGGCCCAGGAAGTCGTTCGGGGTGACGGCGCCGCCTGTCTCGCGGGCCACGAGCGCCGCCGTCTCGCGCGACAGCCAGGCGCCGGGATTGTTGCACAGGCCCGTCACCGCCGCGGGAGAGAGCCCGCAGCGGCGCGCGAAGGTGGTGCGGGACACGCCCTGCTGCCGAAGCCAGTCGCCGAGTTTCACGGGCCGCACCATAGCGGGCCGGTGTTTTCAGCGAAACTGAAATCTGCCGGGCGTTTCAGCCTGGCTGAAATCCGCCCGGGCCGCCGGGATGGGTGCCGGCGGGATCAGCGCCGGCGGGATGAGCGCCGGCGGGATGAGCGCCGACTTGGCCCCGGTGGCGCAGGACGTGGTCGGCCAGCACGCAGGCCATCATGGCCTCCCCGACCGGCACCGCCCGGATGCCGACGCAGGGATCATGGCGGCCCCGGGTGAGCACATCGGTCGGGCGGTTGTCGCGGGTGACGCTGGCGCGGGGCGTGAGGATCGAGGAGGTCGGCTTGACCGCGAAGCGGCAGACGACGGCCTGGCCGGTCGAGATGCCGCCCAGGATTCCGCCCGCGTGGTTGGCGAGGAAGCTCGGCGCGCCGCCGTGGCCCGGGCGCATCTCGTCGGCGTTCTCCTCCCCGCGCAGGGCGGCGGCCGCGAAGCCGTCGCCGATCTCCACGCCCTTGACGGCGTTGATCGACATCATGGCGGCGGCGAGGTCCGCGTCGAGCTTGCCGTAGACTGGGGCGCCGAGCCCCGGCGGCACGCCCTCCGCCACCACCTCGATCACGGCGCCGAGCGAGGAGCCGTCCTTGCGCACCCCGTCCAGGACCTCGGCCCAGCGCGCGGCGGCCTCGGCGTCGGGGCAGAAGAACGGGTTGTTGCCGACCTCGGCCCAGTCGAAGCGGGCGCGGTCGATGGCGTGCGGCCCCATCTGCACCAGCGCCCCGCGAATGGTCACGCCCGGCAGCACCTTGCGGGCGATGGCGCCGGCCGCCACCCGGGCGGCGGTCTCCCGGGCCGAGGAGCGCCCGCCGCCCCGGTAGTCGCGGATGCCGTACTTGGCCTCGTAGGTGTAGTCAGCGTGGCCGGGCCGGTAGGTGTCGCGGATGTCGGAATAATCCTTCGAGCGCTGGTCGACGTTCTCGATCATCAGCGCGATCGGCGTGCCGGTGGTGAGCTGGCGCCCGCCGGTGCGGTCGTCCGCGAAGACGCCCGAGAGGATGCGCACCGCGTCGGGCTCGCGCCGCTGCGTCGTGAAGCGCGACTGGCCGGGCCGGCGGCGGTCGAGTTCCGCCTGGATCTCGGCGGCGTCGAGCGGGATCAGCGGCGGGCAGCCGTCCACGACGCAGCCGAGGGCCGGGCCGTGGCTCTCGCCGAAGGTCGTGACGCGGAAGAGGTGGCCGAAGCTGTTGTGCGACATGGTGGAGGGGGTCTAGCGCGGGACGCGGGCGGGGACAAATGCTCCGGCGCGCCCGAGGCCGGACGCCGTCGCGGCGGGGCCCTGCCGGGGCCGGGCCCCGCCGGACTCGGCCCGCCCGCCGCGGACAGCTTCCCCTTGGTCACGGGCCGGGGAGACCCGGCGCCGGACGGGCCGGGCGCCGCTCCGCCCGGTCTCGGCCGCGCTCCGCGCCGTTTCCCTGCGACGATCCGGCTTGCCAATCCGGTCGAAGCCTCTGTATTGGTATTGACCCCCGCCCGCCGCCGGCTCCCGTCGCGGCCAGCGGACCTGTCCGGCCTCCGCGGGGAGGCCGGGTCCAGGCCCATCGCCGGCCCGCCGTCAGACGGATCAGCCCCAGAGCCGGGCAGGAGTCGCTTTCGCGACGGTGACGCGCTTCATGGAGCGGCGTCGCCGCCAGTTCATCGCCGGCCGGCCTCCCCGCGAGCGTCGGCCCGTCGTTTCGAGAGGTCGGTGGGAGTATGCGCGGACGCACAGCTTCGGGTTCCGTCGCTGCCGTTCCGAGCGCGCGCATCCGGCGTCGCGCCCTTCCGCGCCCCCTGCCCCCGACCGTGGTCAACCCCCCGCGCGCGAGACCGCGCGCAGCGGCGATTGACGGCAAACCCAGCACGAAATCAGCCGCCGCGATCGCAGGATCGCGGCCCATGAGAGCCTTCCGGAGGCCGGCGTCACCGCCGGGCCGGCTCGGTCGAGCTTTGCTGCCGTCACTCGCCATGCCGAAAGTTCGTCATGGCCAACAAGATGCTCATCGATGCCTCCCACCCGGAAGAGACCCGGGTGGTGACGGTCAAGGGTTCGAAGGTCGAGGAATTCGACTTCGAGGCCGCTAACCGCCGCCAGCTGCGCGGCAACATCTACCTCGCCAAGGTCACGCGGGTCGAACCGTCGCTGCAGGCCGCCTTCGTGGAATATGGCGGCAACCGGCACGGCTTCCTCGCCTTCAGCGAGATCCACCCGGACTATTACCAGATCCCGGTCGCGGACCGGCTCGCCCTCCTGGAGGAGGACGCCCGGGCCGAGCGCGAGCAGGAGGAGCGCCCCGAGCGCAACGAGCGCGCCTCCGACGACCGCCGCCGCCGGCGCCGGCGCGGACGGCGCGCCGAGGCCGCCTCGGCCAAGGCCGATCCGGTGGTGAGCGCCCCGGCCGAGGGTCTGGAGGTCGAGGGTCTGGAGGTCGAGGGCGGCGAGGATCCCGCCGCCGAGACCGCCTCGGCGCCCGCCGGAGAGGCGCGCGGGGAGCCGGTCGCCGAGGCCGCGCCCGGCGACGCGGCCCCCGGGAGCGAGGGCGCCGCGGCGGCCCCGGAGGCGCCGGAACCCGCGCCGGCCGAGCCCGCTGCCGTGACGGCGGACGCGCCCGCGGCGGCCGACCAGGCCGCCGCGCCGACGGCCACTTCGGCGGCCGACCAGGCCGCCGCGCCGACGGCCACTTCGGCGGCCGACCAGGCCGCCGCGCCGACGGCCACTTCGGCGGCCGACCAGGCCGCCGCGCCGACGGCCACTTCGGCGGCCGACCAGGCCGCCGCGCCGGCGGCCGAGGTCGCGCCGGAGCCCGACGCCGCCCCGGCGGCCGAGGCCGCGCCCCCGGCCGAGACGCTCGCGGCGATCGACACTGCCCCGACCGACCAGGCCGCCGAGGCCGCGCCGGAAACCGCGGCCGAAACGGCCCCGGGATCGGACGACGCGACGGACGCCGACGAGGATGAGGACGAGGACGACGCGGACGAGCACGACGAGGAGGCGGACGAGGCGCATGCCGAGGCCGCCCACGCGGACGAGCACGATTCCGAGGACGAGGACGAGGACGAGGACGAGGAAGGGGACGACGAGGACGGCGAGGACGAGGGCGAGGGCGACGAGGAGGAGCCGGTGGTCGAGCAGGTCGGCGGCCGCGGCGACGCGCTCGCCGAGATCCCCGACCGGCCCCGCGCGCCCCGCCGCCACTACAAGATCCAGGAGGTCATCAAGCGCCGGCAGGTGATCCTGGTGCAGGTCGTCAAGGAGGAGCGCGGCAACAAGGGCGCGGCGCTCACCACCTACCTGTCGCTGGCCGGCCGCTACTCGGTGCTGATGCCCAATACCGGCCGGGGCGGGGGCATCTCGCGCAAGATCACGAGCGCGGCCGACCGCAAGCGCCTGAAGGAGATCGCGGCCGACCTGGAGGTGCCGGACGGGATGGGCGTCATCCTGCGCACCGCCGGCGCCTCGCGCACCAAGCCCGAGATCAAGCGCGACTTCGAGTACCTGATGCGGCTGTGGGAGAGCGTGCGCGAGCTGACGCTCTCGTCCTCGGCGCCCGCCCTCGTCTACGAGGAGGGGTCGCTGATCAAGCGCGCCATCCGCGACCTCTACAACAAGGACATCGACGAGGTTCTGGTCGCGGGCGACGACGCCTATCGCGAGGCCAAGGACTTCATGCGCATGCTGATGCCGAGCCAGTCCAAGGTCGTGAAGCCCTATCGCGACCCGACGCCGCTCTTCGCCCGCTACGGCGTCGAGCAGCAGCTCGACGCGATGTTCTCGAACCACGTCGCGCTGCGCTCGGGCGGCTACCTCGTCATCAACCCGACCGAGGCCCTCGTCTCGATCGACGTGAATTCGGGCCGGGCCACCCGCGAGCACGACATCGAGGACACCGCGCTCAAGACGAACCTGGAGGCCGCCGAGGAGGTGGCGCGCCAGCTCCGCCTGCGCGACCTCGCCGGGCTGATCGTCATCGACTTCATCGACATGGAGGAGAAGCGCAACAACCGGGCGGTCGAGCGCAAGCTGAACGAGTGCCTGAAGGACGACCGCGCCCGCATCCAGGTCGGGCGGATCTCGCCCTTCGGCCTGCTGGAGATGTCGCGCCAGCGCATCCGCACCGGCGTGCTCGAATCCTCCTCGGTGCCGTGCCCGCATTGCGGCGGCTCGGGCTTCGTGCGCGCCACCTCGTCGGTCGCCCTGCAGATCCTGCGGGCGATCGAGGAGGCGCTGATCAAGTCGAGCAGCCACAACCTGATCCTGCGCACCCGCACGGACGTGGCGCTCTACATCCTCAACCAGAAGCGCGGGCACCTGCGCGAACTCGAGACGCGCTTCGGCGTGTCGATCACGGTGTCGGCCGACGAGCGCCTGCCGCCGACCTCGGCCTTCCACCTCGACCGGGGCGAGCCCGCGCAGCCGCCGGAGCCCCGCCTCCCGGTCACCAGCATCCGGGCGGAGGCGGTGCAGCCGCCGCCCCTGGAGGAGGAGGACGAGGAGGAGGACGAGACGCTCGAGCAGGCCGAGGGCGCCGCCGAGGAGGCCGGCGAGGCCGGGGGTGCGGGCACCGAGGACGAGGGCGGCGGCCGCCGTCGCCGCCGGCGCCGGCGGCGGCGCGGGCGCGGCGAGGGCCGCCCCGGCGAGATCGAGGGCGAGACCGAGACCGCCGGGCAGGAGGCTGTCGGGGACGAGGCCGCCGGGGACGAGGCCGCCGGGGAGGAGGCCGCCGGGGAGGAGACGGGCCTGCCCGCCGCCGGGCCCGAGGGTGACGAGGAGCCGGGCGAGGGCCCGGTCACGATCCCGATCACCGAGGGCGGCGAGGCCGTGATCGCCCGCGAGGGCGACGAGGGCGGCGGTCGCCGCCGCCGGCGCGGGCGCCGCGGCGGGCGCAGCCGCGACCGCCACGAGGAGGCGGAGGTCGGCCATATCGGCGACGAGGTCGTCGTCGGGGCGAGCGAGACCGCCGAGGCGGATCCCGCCGGCACCCTGGCGCAGGATGCGCTGGCCGAGGAGATCGTCGCGGTGGGCGAGATCAGCGGCCCCTCGCCCGAGGCGGTGGCCCCGGCGAGCCCCGCCGAGATGCCCGACCTCACCGCCACCGAGCGCGAGGCGGTCAGGGCCGACGCCATCCAGGCGCCCGAGCCCGAGCAGGCGCCCGCCGCGCCGGAGCCCGAGCCGGTCGCCGTGGTGCTGACGCCGCCCGACCCGGACCGGCCGAAGCGGGCCGGCTGGTGGTCGCGCACGAAGGCCGCGATCGGGGGCGAGTGAGGGCCGGCGCCGCCGGCATCGGGGAGCGATCGGGGCCCGGTCTCGCGGCGAGACCGGGCCTCCTCGTTTCGAGGCCGGCCCGGACCGGCCTCGCGGGGTCCGGGCCGCGGCCGGATCGGCCGCTTCCTTTCGGAAGCACACGCCGATTCCCGTCGGAGTTGCGCTCTCCGCCGACTCGGCTCGACGCGCGCTCCAGGACATCGCAAGTTGAGTGTGTTTCCGGGTGATATTGTCCCATAGTGGACAGCGAAGCCGCCCGGTCGTCGTCGTGATTGGTATTTGTTTATGATGGCCGCACCTGTCGCGGGGGGAGCGGGACGTTATTAACGGTCCGTCAACTGACTTGCACGATAAAGGAGAAATCCAACCGCGAGCACCGCTTGATGTTCCGCTCCCTGCGCTCCTCCCGCACTGCACCCGTGGCCACGATCGAGACCGCCGCGGCGGCTGAGGACCGGATCGCCGACCTGCTCGACCAAGCGATCGCCTCGGGCCAGATGACCGGCCTCGGCGGGAGGATCGGCGCGGCGCTCGCCCAGCTGGTCGCGCGCAGCCGGCGCAGCGCCGGCACCGATCTCGGGCTCAGCGCCCGCGTCTCGGCGGAAGCCTCTGAGGCCGGCACCATCCTGGTCTGGATGACGCACGACGCGTCCGAGATGGCGGCGCAGACCCGCTCGATGGCGTCGGCGGTCGAGGAGGTGGCGGCCTCCACGCGGGAATTGTGGAGCCGCTCGCAGGGCAGCGCCCAGCTCGCCGAGCAGGCGCGCGCGGGCATCGTCGGCTGCGCCTCCGACATGCAGGAGGCGACCCGCACCATGGAGGTGATCGAGGCGGGTGCCGTGCAGATGGAGCAGAGGCTGCGGGGCTTCGAATCCGCGGCCCAGCAGATCCAGGAGATCGCGGGCGCCATCGAGGCGATCTCGAGCCAGACCAACCTGCTCGCCCTGAACGCGACGATCGAGGCGGCGCGGGCCGGCGAGGCCGGCAAGGGCTTCGCGGTGGTCGCCGCCGAGGTGAAGCAGCTCTCCGGCCAGACCGCGCGGGCGACCGACCAGATCCGCACGCGCCTCGCCGCCCTGCTGCAGGAACTCGCCGCCATGCAGGGCGCGGTGTCGGAGAGCCGTCAGGCGGTCGCGACCGGGACCGCCGCCGTGGGGCGCGTCGGCGCGCGGATCGTGGAGGAGGGCCAGACGGTGGCCCATTCCGCCGAGGGCATCCGGGCGCTCGCCGACGTGCTCGGGCAGCAGCAGGCCGCCACGCAGGAAATCTCCGCGGGCGTGCAGCAGGTCGCCGCCAAGACCGAGAAGACCCGCCAGGAGATCGACGGGCTGATGAGCCAGCTCGCCCGGGCCGAAACGCTCGCGATCGAGACGCTGGACGGGTCCGCCGGCCGCGACATCGCGGGCTTCGGCTTCGTGCGCCTGCCCGCCGACCTCGCCGCCTGGAAGCGGCGCCTCGCCCTGGTGCTGATCGGCGCCCGCCCGGCGCGGCCCGAGGAGGCGGTCCTCGGCGCCGTCGACGTGCCGGCGCAGTGCGGGCTCCTCAAGGCCGACCCGGCCTATGCGGGGCTGCCCTTCGAGGCGATCCTGGCCTGCTCCAACGAGGCCCGCCGCCACGCCGCCGAGGTGGTCGAGGGGGTCAGCGCCCAGAACTGGGACAAGGCGACGCCGGCCTTCCAGGCCTTCGAGCGCACGGTGCGCGCGCTCGCGGATCACTGCCGGGCCGTCCTGCAGCGCTGACCCGCGGCAGGCGCGGCCGGCGGGATGCGGGCCGCTCAGGCCGGCGCGGGCCGGGGCGCTGCCGGCCCGGCCGGGTCGCCCGCCTCGGCCGCCCCGTAGCGACGGTTGAGGCTGCTGGCGAGCTGGTCGGCGAACTTCGCCGCCGCCACCGGCAGCATGCGGCCGCGGAACTGCCCGAGGATCATCGCCATCGTGTCGAGGTCCCGGGCGTCGATCGGCCGGGCGCAGAGGCGCGGGTCGCGCGGGATCCCGCTCGGGACCTGGAAGCTCACCACCTCCTCCCGCAGCACCAATTCGCGCAGGAATTCGAGCGAGCCCGATTCCATCGCGGGGGGCGGGGCGCCAGTCCGGGCGAGCGCCCGGTCGAGGTGGTGGCGCAGCGCCAGGGAGCGGTCCGGCAGGGCGAGCGGGTGGGCGAGGCAGTCGCGCAGCCGCACCGGCCCCGCCTCCCGGGCCAGCGCGTGCCCGGCGCGCATCATGGCGCAGACCGGCTGGCGGCAGGCGAACAGCACCTGGAGATCCGACGAGGGCGGCGGCTGCAGCACCAGGGCGAGGTCCGCCTCGAAGGCGGCGAGGGCCGCCACCGCCTGGACGTGGTCGCGCACCTGGACCGTGAAGGTCACCTGCGGAAAGTGCCCCCGGTAGAGCTCCACCTCCTCCGGCACGACCTGGTTGACGAAGGCTTGGCTGCAGGCGAGCGCGACGTGGCCGCGCCGCACCCCCGAGAGGTCGGCGATCTGGGAGCGCACCCGCTCCAGGTCGGCGAGCTGGTCGCGGATGTGGCGCACCAGCAGCTCGCCCGCCGCGTTGAGCCGCATGCCCTGGGCAAGCCGCTCGAAGATCGGAGTGCCGAGTTCGTATTCGAGTTCCTGCACCTGCCGGGTCAGGGCCGAGGGCGCGATGTGCAGCACCTCGGCGGCGCGCCGGATCGAGCCGCTGCGCGCGATCTCCGCCACGTAGGACAAGCTGCGCAGGTGCTTCATCGCCGTCCCCGCTCCCGAGGCGCCAGGGTGTTGCCGATAGCGCAACGGGTCAATCGAAAACCAGCACTCGCCCGCAACACCCGCGCGGAATAGCCTGGCCGCGTCTCAGGTTACCGGAATGCCGCCATGATCCGCCGCCGTGACCTTCTGACCGGCCTCGCCGCCGGCCTGGTGCTCAGCCCCCTGCCCCTGCGCGCGCAGGCCCCGACCGTGATCCGCATGGGCTCGCTCAAGCTCATCCACTCGATCGCGCCCCACTTCTACGACCAGTTCACGCCGGCGGGCGTGCGGGTCGAGGTGGTGCCCTTCGAGAGCCCGACCGAGTGCAAGAACGCCGTCGTCACTAAGTCGGTGGATTTCGGCATGTTCGGCATCGCGGCGGCCACGCTCGGCGCCGCCGCGGGCGAGCCCCTCGTGGTGATCGCCTCCGCCTGCAACCGCGGCATGGCGATCATCGCGAGGAAGGAATCGGGCATCGCCGGCCTCAAGGACCTCCGGGGCAAGCGGGTCGCGATCTGGCCGGGCTCGACGCAGGAGGTCTTCGTCCTGGAGCGCCTGCGCATGGAGGGCATGAGCGTGAAGGACATCACGCCCGTGCGGGTCTCGTTCAGCGAGATGCACATCGCGCTCGCGCGGGGCGACGTGGACGCCTACGTGGGCGCCGAGCCGGGCCCGGGCGTCAGCCTCTCGACGGGGATCGGCAGCCTGGTCGAGTATCCCTACGGCACCGAGATGGGCGCCCTCAACATGGTGTTCGGGGCCCACCGCGACACGCTGGCGGAGAAGCCCGACCTCGTGCGCACCATGCTCGACATCCACCGCAAGGGCACCGAATACGCCGCCAAGAACCGCGACGCCATGGTGGCGATGGCGGTGGCGAAGCTCGGCCAGAAGCGCGAGGCGATCGAGATCTCGGCCCCGAACGTCGAACTGACCTGGCAGCTCGGCGAGACCGAGGTGAAGCAGGCCCGGGCCTACGCCGAGCACATGCTGGTCCTGAAGCAGATCAAGCGCCTGCCCGATTTCGCGAGCTTCATCGACACCCGCTTCGTCAGCGCGATGAGGGCCGCGTGAGCGCCGCCGACCTGACGCAGGCGCCGCCCGCCGCGGCGGGCGAGGCGCCGGTCGTCCCGCGGCGGGCGCCCGGCCTCGCGCGGCTGCGCGAGCCGCTCCTCGCCCTCGCCTTCCCGCTGGCGCTCGGCGCGGTCTGGCACCTCGCCACGGTCGGCCGGCCCTACA
Organism: Methylobacterium sp. 4-46; assembly: GCF_000019365.1. GTDB lineage: Bacteria > Pseudomonadota > Alphaproteobacteria > Rhizobiales > Beijerinckiaceae > Methylobacterium. The sequence goes on from NC_010511.1 coordinate 477,442, forward strand.
GCTTGATCCCGCCGCCGGGCGAGGTCTGGACGGAGCTGCGCGACCTCGCGGTCGGCGGCGTCAACGACGACGCCTTCAGCGGCACGCTCCTCACCCACCTCGCCGCCTCGGTGAGCCGGGTCCTCGGCGGCTTCGGCCTCGCGGTGCTGGCCGCCCTGCCGCTCGGCCTGCTCATCGGCCGGGTGCCCCTGGTGCGCCAGCTCCTCGACCCGACCTTCCAGATCCTGCGGCCGGTGCCGGTCACCGCGTGGCTGCCGCTCGCCATGATCCTGTTCGGCCTCGGTCCGCGCTCGGCCTGCTTCCTGGTCTTCCTCGGCGCCTTCTACCCGATCCTGGTCAACACGGTGTTCGGGGTGCGCTCGGTGGAGCCGCGGCTGTTCGAGGCCGCCGCCATGCTGGGCTGCCGCGGCTCGGCGCAGTTCACCCAGGTGGTGCTGCCGGCCGCCCTGCCGTCGATCTTCACCGGCCTCAGGCTCGGCCTCGGCTTCGCCTGGGTGGTGATCGTGGTCGGCGAGATGACCGGCGTGCCGACCGGCCTCGGCGCCATGATCATGGAGGCGCGCCAGCTCTCCCGCACCGAGATCGTGATCTGCGGCATGGTGGTGATCGGGGTGGCGGGATTCGTCTCCGACCGGATCGTCACCCTGATCGGCCGCCGCCTCCTCGCCTGGAGCCCGACCCATGGCTGACCGAATCAATGGCTGACCGAACCAATGGCTGACCCGACCCTCCCGATCCTCGACATCCGCGGCGTCTCGAAGAGCTTCACGACCCAGGGACGGCGGGTCGACGCGCTCCGGGGCGCGAACCTCACGGTGCGGCGCGGCGAGTTCATCTGCCTGCTGGGCGCCTCGGGCTGCGGCAAGTCCACCCTGCTGCGGATCGTGGCGGGTTTCGAGGCCGCCAGCGAGGGCGAGGCCCTGATGTGGGGCAAGCCCATCGCCGGGCCGGATCCGAGCCGCGGCATGGTGTTCCAGGATTACGGCCTCTTCCCCTGGCTGACCGTGCGCGAGAATATCGGCTTCGGGCCGAAATCCCGTGGCCGGCCCGCCGCGGAGGTGCGCGAGACCGCCGCCCGCTACATCGAGGTGGTCGGCCTGCAGCGCTTCGCCGACGCCTATCCGCACCAGCTCTCGGGCGGCATGAAGCAGCGCGTGGCGATCGCCCGCGTCCTCGCCAACGACGCCGAGATCGTGCTGATGGACGAGCCCTTCGGGGCGCTCGACGCCATGACCCGCGAGCGGCTGCAGGACGAACTCCTCGACCTGTGGAGCCGCACCGGCCTGACCGTGCTGTTCGTGACCCACGCCATCGAGGAGGCGGTCTTCCTCGCCGACCGGGTGGTGATGATGTCGCCGGGCCCCGGCCGCATCGAGACGGTGCACGAGATCGCGCTGCCGCGCCGCCGGGACGTGTCGAGTCCCGCCTTCAACGACGTGCGCCGGATGCTGGCGGGCCAGCTCCACAGCCACCACGCCCGCAGGGCCGCGTGAGCGCGGATCCCCGCCGCCCGGAGCGCCGGCTCGCCTACCGGGCGGCGGTCGACCGGCCGCGCCTCGTCCTGCCCGGGGAGAAGCGCGTCGTCGTCTGGCCCGTGGTCAACGTCGAGCACTGGCTCATCGACAACCCCATGCCCCGGCAGGTGCTGGTGGCGCCGACCGCGGCGGCGCTGCTGCCCGACCTGCCGAACTGGGCCTGGCACGAATACGGGATGCGGGTCGGGTTCTGGCGCTTCCTCGACGCGTTCGCGCGCCGTGGCATCCGCCCGACCCTGTCGATCAACGGCTCGGTCTGCGAGGCCTATCCGCGCGTCGCGGCGGCTTCCCGCGACGCCGGCTGGGAGTTCATGGGCCACGGCTTCCACCAAGTGCCGACGCAGCGGGTCGAGGACGAGCCCGCCATGATCGCCCGCACGGTCGAGGCGATCGCGCGCTTCGCCGGCGGCCCGCCGCTGGGCTGGCTCGGCCCCGGCCTGACCGAGACCCTGGACACGCCCGACCACCTCGCGGCGGCGGGCATCCGCTACGTCGGCGACTGGCCGATGGACGACCGGCCCTGCCGCCTGCGCACCCGCCACGGCCCCCTCGTCACCCTGCCCTACTCGGTCGAGCTGAACGACATCCCGGTCCTGGCGATCCAGCACCACGGGGCCGAGGAGTTCCTCGCGCGGGCCCTCGCGCAGGTCGAGCGGCTCGCGGCCGAGGCCGCGAGCGCGGGGCCGCTCGGGGGCGCCAAGGTGATGGGCTTCGCGATCCACCCCTACATCACCGGCGTGCCCCACCGGATCGCCGTGGTGGAGCGGCTCCTCGACGCCCTCGCGGCCCGATCGGACGTGCTGTTCTGGCAGGGCCGGGATATTCTCGACTGGTATCTCGGGACGGGGGACGATGCCTGACGCCGTGACTGAAGCCATGCCTGACGCCATGCCTGACGCTTGGCGAGCGATGGACCGCGCGGCCCTGAGCGCCGCCTACGACAATTCCGGCGCGGTGGCGGGCAGCGCCGCGATCGTGGCGGGCTGGCGGGAGCGCAGCGCCGCCCTCCGCCAGGCGCATCCGGCGGAGCTCGACCTCGGCTACGGGGCCGAGGCGCGCCAGCGCCTCGACCTGTTCCGGTGCGGCGCCGCCGGGGCGCCGCTGCTGGCCTTCCTGCACGGGGGCTACTGGCAGCGCAACGCCAAGGAGGGCTTCGCCTGCATGGCCGAGGGTCCCCTCGCCCGCGGCCTCGACGTGGCGCTGATCGGCTACACGCTGGCACCCGAGGCGAGCCTGACCCGCATCGCCGAGGAGGTCGGCGCGGCGCTCGCCGTCCTGCGTCGCCGCGAGGCCGGACGCCTCGTCGTCTCGGGCTGGTCGGCGGGCGGGCACCTCGCGGCGCTCGCCCTGACCCGCGGACAGGCCGACGCGGCGCTCGCGGTGAGCGGGATCTTCGACCTCGCGCCGATCCGCGGGACGGCCCTGAACGACGCGCTGAACCTGAGCCCGGAGGAGGTGGAGGCGCTCTCGCCGATCCGCCACCTGCCGGCCGCGTCCGGCCCGCTCACCGTCGCCTACGGGGCGGAGGAGCTGCCGGAGCTCCGCCGGCAATCGGAGACCTACGGGGCGGCCTGGCGCGCGGCCGGGCTGCCCGGCGCGCTGCGGCCCCTGCCCGGGCACGACCATTTCTCGGTGCTGAGCGAGCTGATCCGCCCGGACGGGGCGCTGACCGAGGCGGCCGTGGCGCTCGCGCGGGGGTGAGCCGGGCGAACGGACCGATGGCTCTCCAGCCTCTCCGACGAACCCGATCGATCGCGATCGAGGAACGGTCGGCCTTCCAGGCCCCGGCGCGCGGAGAGCCCCCGTCCCGCCAGCCCCCTCACCCGCGGCACTGCACCGCCACCAGCGCCCCGGCGAGCGGCGCCGCGATGGCGCCCGCGCTCTTCGGGGCGGCGGGCCCGGAGGGTGGAAGCGCCGCGCCTTCCGCCGCCCCGAGGCCGCGCAGGGCCGCGACCCCGACGACCGGATGCGTCAGCGGCGGCATCACGCCCGCGATCAGCCGGGGCTGGGCCGGCATCTGCGCCACGAAGCCGACGAGGCGCCCGGCCCGGTCGAGCACCGGCGCCCCCGCCGCGCCCGGCTGCAGCGGCGCCACAACGCCGCCCGCCGCCCCCGCCACCCCCGGCGCGACGGTCGGGGCGCCGTCGCGGCCCATCCCGAGCACGACGAGGTCCTCTCCCGGCGCCGGGGCCGCCGGCGCGGCGGGCGGGAGGGTCCCGGGGCTCAGCGGCCGCTCGGTCTCCAGGAGGGCGAGGCCCGCCTCCTGCCGCACCACGCGGGCGGGCGCCCCGGCGACGAGGGGCGCCGGGCAGGCGGCCATCGCCGCGGCGGCCGTCACGAGGCGCCGCGGCCCGACCGCGAGCCCGGTCGCCGAGCTGCCGGCCGGGGCCGGTGCGATCGGGGCCGCGGCGGTCGCGGCTGCCGGGGGAGCGGCCGGCGCCTCGGAGGGGAACGGCGCGAAGCTGTTCGCCACCGCGATCACCAGCCTGTCCACCTCCCGGGCCAGGGCCTTGTCGTAGGCGAGGCTGAAGCCGCGCAGCCCCGCCGGGCCGGCCGCGTAGCGGATGTAGAACTTGCCCTGAGGCGTCTCGCCGGTGACGACGACGAAGTCGGGCCGCTTGAGCTTGTAGGTCACCTTGCGCTCGGGGCTGACCGAGGCGGCCTTCTCGAACAGCGCGTCGAGGTCGGTCTCGCCCGGCGCGAAGGCCTTGGTATCGAGGGTGACGCGGCCGTCCGGGCTCTGCCAGCGGCTGCCGTTCGGGATCCTGCCGCGCCGCGACAGCAGCCGCTCCGGCACCCCGAGGGTGATGCCCGTTGCGGCATCGGCCTGCAGGGTGAACTGCGCCGCCTGCTTGGCCGCCTGACCGGCCGCGAGGAGCCGGGCGCGGGCGCGCTCGTCGAGGAGGCCGCTGGGTTCGAGCCCGTTCTGGCCCTGCCAGGCCACGAGCGCCTCGTAGGTGCGCCGGCCGAAGGTGCCGGTCGTGACGCTGGTGTAGTCGCTCGCCCAGACGAGAGCCTCCTGCACCGCCCGGCGCTCGGCCTCGGGCCGGGCCTCGAAGGCGGCGCGGGCGGCCTCGAAGGCCGCGTCGGCGGGCGGGGCGGCGGGGGCGGGCTTGGATTCCGGAGCAGGCTTGGGCGCCGGAGCAGGCTTGGGCGCCGGAGCAGGCTTGGGCGCCGGAGCAGGCTTCGGCGCCGGAGCGGGCCCCGGCCGCGGGGCCGGCTGCTGGGCGGCGGCCGGCAGGCTGAGCAGGACGGCGAGGAGCAGGGCGAGGCGGCGCGGCATGGGCGGCTCTGTCCGGGAGATCGCGCGACCTTGGCAGAAGCCGCGCCCCGCATAAAGTGAGCCCGCCGGACCGGATCGCCGGGTCCGGCGCCGGGCGGCCTTCCCAAGCGTTGCGGCGCGCCGCCCAAATGATAGGCTCGTGCGAGGAACGCACGCGCACGAGGCCAGACGATGTTGAGAGCAACCCGGACGGGGCGCCTCGCCGGCGCCCTCGCGGTGGCGCTGACCCTGATCGTCCCGGCCGCCGCGCAGGCCCCGCAACCGCCCCGGCCCGCCCCGTCCGCCCTCGTGCCCCCGCCCAAGGACCCGGCGCCCAAGGGCTTCGTGCGCCAGGACCTCGCCAGCGAGGCGGTGCGGCTCGAGGCCGAGATCCGCAGCGACGCCGCCGGAAAGCCCCAGAAGCCCGCCGCCCAGTGGCGCCGCGAGGCCGAGAAGCTGTTCAAGGACGACGACCATGACGGGGCGCTCGCCGCCTATGCGGGGGCGATCGCGGCCGAGCCGGGCGATTGGAAGACCTGGTACGCCCTCGCCGAGACCGCCAACGGCGTCGAGAACGACGATTACGACGAGAACCAGAAGCTGCGCCGCCGCGCCCGCGCGGGCGCCTACCTCGCCTACCAGCGGGCGGCGAGCCGCGCGGACGAGGCCAAGGCCCTGGCGCTGCTCGGGCGGGTCCTGGCCGACCAGGAGAGCTGGCGCCCGGCCCTCGACGCCTACAAGGCGAGCCTCGCCCTCGCGGACGCGTCCGACATCCGCGCCGCCTACGAGGAGCTGCGCGAGAAGCACGGCTTCCGCATCACCGACTACAAGGTCGATTCGGAGGCCGCCGCCCCCCGGGCCTGCTTCACCTTCTCGGAGGACCTCTCCGCCAAGACCGACATGGCGCCCTTCGTGGCGGTGTCGGGGGCCGCGAACGCCGCCGTCACCGCCGAGGGCCAGCAGGTCTGCGTCGACGGGCTCAAGCACGGCGAGCGCTACGCCGTGGTGCTGCGCCAGGGACTTCCCTCGGCGATCGCCGGCGAGACCCTGCGGAAATCCGCCGATTACGAGATCTACGTCCGGGACCGCTCGCCCCAGGTGCGCTTCACCGGCCGCAACTACGTCCTGCCGCGCACCGGCCAGGCCGGCGTGCCCCTGGTCTCGGTGAACGCCCCGAAGCTCGACGTCGAGGTGCTGCGCATCGGCGACCGCGGCCTGCTGCCGACCCTGCGCTCGGAGGAGTTCCTGTCGCAGCTCACCGGCGCCACCGCCCGCACCCTCGCGCGCGAGAAGGGCGTGCGGGTCTGGAAGGGCACCCTCGACACCGCCGGGGCCGAGCCGAACCAGGAGGTGGTCACCGCCTTCCCGGTCCTGCAGGCGGTCGGCAAGATCGAGCCCGGGCTCTACGTGATGCTGGCGCAGCCGAGCGGGACGGCCGCCCTCGGCGACGAGGAGACCGGCGGCTACGACCAGCAGGCGACCCAGTGGTTCGTCGTCTCCGATCTCGGCCTGACCGCCCTCAAGGGCGCGGACGGGGTCCACGTCTTCGTGCGCTCGCTGGCCAGCGCCGCGACCGTGCAGGGGGCGGAGATCCGCCTCGTCGCCCGCAACAACGAGGTGCTCGGCGTCAGGACCACCGATGCGCAGGGCCACGCGGCCTTCGATCCGGGCCTGTCCCGGGGCGAGGGCGGCATCGCGCCGAGCCTCGTCGTGGCGCGGCTCGGCGACGATTACGGCTTCCTCGACCTCGCGCTCAGCGCCTTCGACCTCGCCGACCGCGGCGTGAAGGGGCGGCCCGCCCCCGCCGCGGCGGAGGCCTTCGTGTTCCCCGAGCGCGGCGTCTACCGCTCGGGCGAGACCGTCCAGATCACCGCCCTCTTGCGCGACGCGAAGGGCGCGGCGATCCCGGGCCTGCCCCTCACCCTGGTGGTGAAGCGCCCGGACGGGATCGAGTATCGCCGCGCCGCCGTGCCGGATGCGGGGCTCGGCGGGCGCGCCTTCCCGCTGCCGCTCCTCCCCGGCGCCGCGCCCGGCACCTGGCGCGTGCTCGCCTACACCGACCCGAAGGCGGCGCCGGTCGGCGAGGCGAGTTTCCTGGTCGAGGATTACCTGCCCGAGCGGCTGGAGGTGACGCTCACGCCCAAGGCTCCCGCGCTCGCCCCGAACCAGCCGGCCGTGATCGACGTCGCGGCCCGCTTCCTCTACGGAGCGCCGGGCGCGAACCTCCAGGTCGGCGGCAGCGTCGCCGTGCAGGCGGCGGCGTCGAGCGGCATCCGCGGCCTCGACGGCTTCGCGATCGGCCTCGACGACGAGAGCGTGGTGCCGACCACCGCCGAGATCGACGAGCGGGTCACCACCGACGCGCAGGGCAGGGCGACGGTGCGGGCCCCCGTGCCGGCGCTCAGCGCCCCGCGCCCCCTGGAGGCGAAGGTCTCGCTCCAGGTCGGCGAGCCGGGCGGGCGGGCCGTGCAGCGCAGCGTGACGCTGCCGATCCTGCCGGCCGGCCCGGTCGTCGCCCTGCGCAAGACCTTCGGCGACCTGCGCGAGGGCGGGACCGCGACCTTCGAGGTGGTCGCGGCGCAGCCGGACGGCACGCGCCTGCCGGCCCGCGGCGCGGCCTGGACGCTCAAGAAGGTCGAGCGGAACTACCAATGGTACCGGGCGGACGGCCGCTGGTCCTACGAGGCTGTGAGGACCAGCCGCAAGGTGGCGAACGGCGCGCTCGATCTCGCCCCCGACGCCCCGGCCCGGATCGCCGCCCCGGTCGAGTTCGGCACCTACCGGCTGGAGGTGAGCGCGCCGAACCTGCAGGCCGCGAGCCTGAGCTTCACGGTCGGCACCGGCGGCAGCGAGAGCGCCGACGCGCCCGACCTCCTCGACCTCACCCTCGACAAGGCCGCCTACGCCTCCGGCGAGACGCTGAAGGCGCGGTTCGCGCCGCGCTTCGCCGGCACCGCCACGGTCGCGGTGGTGAGCGACCGGGTGCACGAGATCCGCACCCTCTCCGTGCCGGCGGGCGGCGGCGCCGTGGAGATCCCGGTCAAGGCCGAGTGGGGCGCGGGCGCCTACCTGGTCGCCACCGCCTACCGGCCCCTCGACCAAGCGGCCAAGCGCCTGCCGGGCCGGGCGCTCGGCCTCGCGTGGTTCTCCGTCGACCGGGCGGCGCGCAGCCTCGACGTCGCCGTCGAGGCGCCCGCCAAGGTGCGGCCCCGCGGGGACCTGCGCCTGCCGATCCGCCTTTCCGGCCTCAAGCCCGGCGAGGAGGCCCGGGTGACGGTGGCGGCGGTCGATGTCGGCATCCTCAACCTGACCCGCTACGCGGCGCCCGACCCCTTCGCCTTCTTCTTCGGGCAGAAGGCGCTCTCGACCGAGATCCGCGACCTCTACGGATACCTGATCGACGGCATGCAGGGGACGCTCGGCGCGATCCGCTCGGGCGGCGATGCCGGCGGGGCCGAACTCGCCGACGCGCCCCCGACCCAGGAGCCGCTGGTGCGCTATTCCGGCGTCGTCACGGTCGGGCCGGACGGGCGGGCCGAGGTGACCTTCCCGCTTCCGGCCTTCAACGGCACCGCCCGGGTGATGGTGACCGCCTGGACGGCCGGGCGGGTCGGGTCGGCCGCGGCCGACGTGATCGTGCGCGACGCCGTGGTGCTCACCGGCACCCTGCCGCGCTTCCTCAACGTGGGCGACCGCTCGCGCCTGCACGTCGCCCTCGACAATGTCGAGGGAGCGGCGGGGGATTACGCGGTCGATCTCGACCTCTCCGGGCCGGTCGTGGTCCCGGCCGAGGCGCTGACCCGGAAGATCCGCCTGGAGGCGGGCCAGCGGGGCGCGATCGAGATCCCGGTGACGGCGGCCGGTCCCGGCGTGGCGCGGCTCGACCTCAGGCTGACCGGGCCGGGTCTCGACGGCGCGGCCGGGCAGAGCTTCGCGCTCGCGGTGCAGCCCGGGACCGGGGCGCTGCTGCGCCGCTCGGTGCGCTCCCTCGACCCCGGGGCGAGCGTGACCCTGTCGAACGACCTCCTCGCCGACCTGCTGCCGGGCACGGGGACGCTCACGGTCTCGGCCTCGCCGCTCGCGGGGCTGGACGTGCCGGCCCTGCTGCAGGCCCTCGACCGCTACCCCTACGGCTGCACCGAGCAGACGGTGAGCCGGGCGATGCCGCTCCTCTACGTGAACCGCCTCGCCTCCCTCGACCGGCTCGCCCTCGACGACAAGGTGGACGAGCGGATCCGCGGCGCCATCGACCGGGTGCTGTCGCGCCAGGACGCGAGCGGCAGCTTCGGCCTGTGGTCGGCCGCCAATTCCGAGGATCTCTGGCTCAACGCCTACGTGGCCGACTTCCTGACGAGGGCGCGCGAGCGCGGCTTTCCCGTGCCGCAGACCGCCTTCTCGCTCGCCCTCGACCGGCTGCGCAACGCGGTCGCCAACACCAGCGAGGTCAGCGGCGGCGGCATGGATCTCGCCTACGCGGCCTACGTGCTGGCCCGCAACGGCCGGCCGGTGATGGGGGACCTGCGCTACCTCGCCGACACGAAGCTCTCGGACTTCTCGACCCCCCTCGCCCGCGGCCAGATCGCGGCGGCGCTGGCGCTGCTCGGCGACCGCGGCCGGGCGCAGAAGGCCTTCGAGGCCGCCGTGTCGGCCCTGCGCGGGGAGAAGGACAAGGCCGAGTACCGGCCGGATTACGGCTCGCGCCTGCGCGACGGGGCCGGGCTGATCGCGCTCGCGGCCGAGACGGGACTCGTCCGCGACAGCATCGCGCCGCTCGGGGCGGTGATCGGCGAGGAGCGGGCCTCCGGGCGGGTCACCAGCACCCAGGAGAATGCCTGGATGGTGCTCGCCGCCGAGGGCCTGAGCAAGGAGGCCGAATCCATGGCCTTCGCGGTCGACGGCGAGGCGCAGGGCGGCCCCCTCTACCGCAGCTTCAAGGCGGCGCAGCTCGACGCCAAGCCGGTCACGGTGACCAATCGCGGCACGACGAGTGCCCAGCTCGTGCTCGGCGTCGCGGGCAGCCCGATCGTCCCCGAGCCGCCGGAGGCCAGGGGCTACACGGTCGAGCGCCGCTACCACCGCCTCGACGGCTCGCTCGTCGACGTCACGCAGCTGCGCCAGAACGACCGGGTCGTGGTGGTGCTGAAGGTGACGGAGGACAAGGCCCGCGCGGCCCGCCTCCTCCTCGTCGACCGCCTGCCCGCCGGGCTGGAGATCGACAACCCGAAGCTCCTCGACGCCGACGCCGTGCCGGCCCTGTCCTTCGTGAAGAGCGACGTGCAGCCGACCCACAAGGAGTTCCGCGACGACCGCTTCGTGGCGGCCTACGACCGCGACCCGTCGCAGCCGGCCTTCCTCACGGTCGCCTACACGGTGAGGGCGGTGACGCCGGGCCGCTACGTCCACCCGGCGGCGACGATCGAGGACATGTACCGGCCCGAGCGCTACGGCCGCACCGCCTTCGGGGCCATGGAGGTGGGCGCGCCGCGCTGAGGCGGGCGGGCGCCGCCGCGCTCACGCCGCCGCGCTCTCCCGGACGAAATCCAGGAAGGCGCGCAGCGGCGGGGGCGGCTGGCGCCGGCTCGGGTGGTAGAGCAGGAAGCCCGGGAAGGACGGGCACCAGGGTTCGAGCAGGCGCACGAGCCGCCCCTCCGCCAGGAAGGGGGCGGCGTAGCCCTCGAAGACCTGGGCGAGGCCGCTCCCCTCGACCGCGGCCTGGAGCAGCAATTCCTGCTCGTTGAGGATCAGCGGCCCGTCGAGATCGAGGGCGAGGGCGCGACCGTCCCGCTCGAATTCCCAGCGCATCACGGCGCCGCCCGCGAAGCGCTGCCGCAGGCAGGCATGCCCGGCGAGGTCCTCGGGCGTCGCGGGGAGGCCGCGGGCGGCCAGGTAGGCCGGGGAGCCCACCACGGCGAAGCGCTGCCGCCCCCCGAGGGGCACCGCGATCATGTCACGCGGGACGCGCTCGCCGAAGCGCACGCCCGCGTCGAACCCCTCGCGGACGATGTCGGCGAGCGCGTCGTCGCAGGCGATCTCCAGCCGCAGGCCCGGATGCCGGGAGAGGAAGCGCGCGGCGAGCGGCGCCAGGACGAGGCGGCAGGCCGAGCGGGGGGCGTTGAGCCGCAGCGTGCCGGTGAGGCGCCCGCCGGAGGCCGCGACCTCGCCGAGCGCCCGGTCGATCTCGTCGAGCGCCGGCCCGAGCCGCGCCAGCAGGGCGGCGCCCGCCTCGGTCGGCGCCACGCTGCGGGTGGTGCGGTTGAGGAGCCGGGCGCCGAGCCGGGCCTCGAGGTCGCGCAGGGCGTGGCTCAGGGCCGAGGGCGACAGGCCGAGTTCCGCCGCCGCGCGGCGGAAGCTGCGGTGCCGCGCCACGCGGGCGAAGGCGACGAGGTCGGAGAGGTCGCTGCGCGGCATTGGTGAACGGCGCTCAGGAGGTCGTGCGGCCCGGCCGAGCTTATCGGCGCGGCGGCGAGATGCCAGATGGGGGCGCGTCCCCTCAGGAGATCCCCATGCGCCAGCGTCCCCTCGGCCGGTCCGGCCTCACCGTCTCGCTCCCCGGCCTCGGCTGCATGGGCATGTCCGAGTTCTACGGGCCGGCGGACGACGCGCAGTCGCGCGCCGCCCTCGAAGCCGCCCTCGCCCTCGGCTACGACTTCCTCGACACGGCCGACACTTACGGGCACGGCCACAACGAGGCGCTGATCGGCGCGGTCCTGGCCGGGCGGCGCGACCGGGCGGTGGTGGCGACCAAGTTCGGCATCGTGCGCGCGCCCGGCCGCTACGAACGCCGCATCGACAATTCCCCCGCCTACGTGGCGGCGGCCTGCGAGGCCTCGCTCCGGCGCCTGGGGGTCGAGACGATCGACCTCTATTACTGCCACCGGCGGGATCCCGCCGTGCCGATCGAGGAGGTGGTGGGCGCGATGGCCCGCCTCGTCGAGGCCGGCAAGGTGCGGGCCCTCGGCCTCTCGGAGGTCTCGCCGGCGACGCTGCGGGCGGCGCAGGCCGTGCACCCGATCGCGGCGGTGCAGAGCGAGTACTCGCTCTGGACCCGGGAGCCCGAGCAGGGGCTCCTCGCCGCCTGCCGCGACCTCGGCGTCGCCCTCGTGGCCTACTCGCCCCTGGGGCGCGGCTTCCTCACCGGCGCCGTCGACGTCGCGGGCCTCGCGCAGGACGATGTCCGGCGCGCCAATCCCCGCTTCCGGGACGAGGCGCTCGCCCGGAACGCGCGCCTCGCCGCGGCGCTCGGAACCTTCGCGGCGGAGCGCGGCGCCAGCGCGGCCCAGGTCGCGCTGGCCTGGCTCGTCACCCGCGAGCCGCACGTCATCCCGATCCCGGGCACCCGCAAGGAGGCGCGCCTCGCGGAGAACGCGGCGGCGATGGAGATCCGGCTCACGCCCGAGGACCTGCGCGCCCTCGACGCGCTGTTCGCGCCCGGGGCGGTGGCCGGGTCGCGCTACGACGAGGCCGGCATGGTCGGCATCGAGACCGACTGAGACGCTCGACGCCGCCCGAGGCGCTCGACCCCGCCCGCGGCTTTGGGGCGTCGCGTCCGGACGCGAAATGCGCCATGCTCGGCCGATCGGTTCGGGCGGGGGGCGGGATGGCGGGAGGCGCGGCGGGTCGGAATGGGGCGTGGCGGCGCGTCGTCCCGGCGCTGCTGCTCGCCGCGGCGCTCGCCGCCGGCGCGGCCGGGCTGTGGCGGGAGATCGGGCGCGATCCCGGCCTCGACCTCGCGGCGGCCGAGCGCCGCTCGCCCGTGGTCCTCGACCGGGCCGGCGTGCTCCTGCGCCCCTTCGCGACGGCGGATGGCCGCTGGCGCCTGCCGCTCGCCCCCGAGGCGGTCGATCCGCGCTTCCTCACCCTGCTGATGGCCTACGAGGACCGGCGCTTCGCCCGGCATCCGGGCGTCGATCCGCTCGCGGTGCTGCGGGCCGCCGGGCAATGGCTGCGGGCGGGACGGATCGTCTCGGGCGGCTCGACCCTCTCGATGCAGGTCGCCCGGCTGGTCGAGCCGCGAGCCGAGCGCTCGCTCGCCGCCAAGCTGCGCCAAGTGCGGGGGGCGGTCGCGCTCGAGCGGCGGCTCGGCAAGGCGGGGGTGCTGCGCCTCTACCTCGCCCTCGCCCCCTATGGCGGGCCGCTCGAAGGGGTGCGGGCGGCGAGCCTCGCCTATTTCGGCCACGAGCCGGGGCGCCTGTCGCTGGCGGAGGCCGCGCTCCTCGTCGCCCTGCCGCAGGCGCCCGAGGCCCGCCGGCCCGACCGCTTCCCGGAGGCGGCGCGGCGCGCCCGCGACCGCGTCCTCGACCTCGCGGCGGCGCGGGGCGCCGTCCGCCGCGACGAGGCCGAGGCGGCCAAGGCCGAGCCGGTGCCGCAGCGGCGCCGCCCCTTCCCGATGCTCGCGGCCCATGCGGCCGAGGCGGCCCTGGCCGAGGCGCCCGACCGGGCGGTCCACCGCCTGACCATCGACGCGCGCCTGCAGGCGAGCCTGGAGGCGCTCGCGGCCGAGCGCGTTGCCGCCCTCGGTCCCGGCCTCTCGACGGCGATCCTGGTCGTCGACAACGCCACCGGCGCGGTGCGGGCGCATGTCGGCAGCGCCGGCTACCTCGATGCCGGCCGCGCGGGCGCCATCGACATGGCCGCCGCCCTGCGCTCGCCGGGCTCGGCGCTGAAGCCCTTCGTCTACGCGCTGGCCTTCGAACTCGGCCTCGCCCATCCCGAGACGCTGATCGAGGACCGGCCCTCGCGCTTCGGGGCCGCCTACGCGCCGGAGAATTTCGACCTCACCTTCCAGGGCACGGTCACGGCCCGGCGCGCCCTGCAGATGTCCCTCAACGTGCCCGCGGTGGAACTGATGGAGTTGGTCGGCCCGGCCCGCTTCATCGCCCGGCTGCGGGCGGGCGGGGCGGGGATCGCGCTCCCCCGCGACGCCGCCCCCGGCCTGCCGGTGGCCCTCGGCGGGCTCGGCATCACGCTGACCGACCTCGCCCGGCTCTACGCGGGCCTCGCCCGGGGCGGCCTCGTGCCCGATCTCGTGCGGCGGCCGGAGGCCGGGCCGCCGGCCCGCGAGCCGCCCCGCATCGCCGAGGGGGTGGCGGCGTGGTACGTCACTGACATCCTGCGCGGCACGCCGCCGCCCGAGAACGCCCTGCCGAACCGCATCGCCTACAAGACCGGCACCTCCTACGGCTACCGCGACGCCTGGGCGGTGGGATTCGACCGCCGCATCACCGTGGCGGTCTGGGTCGGCCGCCCGGACGGGGCGAGCGTGCCCGGCCTGGTCGGGCGCGTGGCGGCGGCCCCGATCCTGTTCGACGCCTTCGCGCGCTGCGGCGGCGAGCCGGAGCCGGTGCCGCCGGTCCGCGACGCCCTGGTGACCAGTACGGCCGGCCTGCCGCCGCCGCTCCGCCACCTGCGCCGCGACGCCGCCAAGGTGGCGGGCGAGGCGCCGGGAGCCCCGCTCAGGATCGCCTATCCGCCGGACGGCGCCCGGGTCGATCTCGGCTTCGCGGAGGGGGCGCCGGCCGGGCTCGCCCTGAAGGCGCTGGGCGGCACCCTGCCCCTGACCTGGATGGTGAACAGCCTGCCCCTGCCCGAGGCCGCCCGCCGGCAGGCGGAGTGGCAGCCGGACGGGGCCGGGTTCGCGCGGATCTCCGTGATGGACGCGACGGGCGCGAGCGACAGCGTCGTGGTCCGGCTGGAATAGGACCGACGATGAGAAGTCCATGAAACACAACTCATGGCATCCGCGCAGGTCCTGCCGGAGGCCCGAGCCGCTTCGCGGCAGGCCTCATCCGGGGTCCCGGATCACACCGCCGCGTTCCCGTCGTGCGGATCCCGCCCTATTGCAGGTGCCGGCGATAGGTCTCGCCCGCCTGCGCCTTCAGGTCCGCCCCGGCCTCCCGGCCGATCGAAGCGGCCTCCGCGGCCGGGCCGCTGCGGGTCGTGGCCCAGTGCGCGCTCCCGTCCGGCAGGAACAGCAGCCCGTCGAGGGTCAGCCGGTCGCCGTCGATCTGCGCCAGCGCCGCGATCGGCGTGCGGCAGGACCCGTCGAGTTCCGCGAGCAGGCCCCGCTCGGCGGCCAGCGCCGTCGTCGTGCGCGGGCAGGCCACCGCCTGCAGCAGGGCGATGACGTCCTCGTCCGCCGCGCGGCACTCGATGCCGAGCGCGCCCTGCGCCACGGCCGGCAGCATCTCCTCGACCGGGATCACGGTCCTGGCGAGATGCGCCAGCCCGAGCCGCTCCAGCCCCGCGATGGCGAGGAGGGTCGCGTCGCAGACCCCCTCCTCCAGCTTGCGGATGCGGGTATTGGCGTTGCCGCGCAGGGGCACGATCCGCAGGTCGGGCCGGCGCATCAGCACCTGCGCGCCCCGCCGCAGGGACGAGGTGCCGACGCGGGCGCCGGCGGGCAGCTCGGCGAGGCTGCCGGAAGCGAGCGACAGGAAGGCGTCGCGGGGGTCGTCCCGCTCCAGGATGCAGGCGATGACGAGCCCGTCCGGCAGCCAGGTCTCGACATCCTTCATCGAGTGCACGGCGACGTCGATCTCGCCGGCGAACAGCGCCTGTTCCAGCTCCTTGGTGAACAGACCCTTGCCGCCGATCGCCGAGAGCGGCCGGTCGAGGATCCGGTCCGCCACCGTGTTGACGACGACGAGCTCCATCGCCCCCGGCTCGGCGAGGTGCGGATGCGCGGCGGCGATGCGGTCGCGGACCATGCCGGTCTGCGCGAGCGCCATCGGGCTGCCGCGGGTGCCGATGCGCAGGGGGCGATGAGCCATGGCCGCGTGCCTCGCCGTCAGAGAACCTTCACGTTCCCGAGCGAGTAGCCGCAAGCCAAGGTCCTGTCACCTGCGGCGAAATCCTAATCCCTGGGGATCTGCTCGTCGGCGACCGGCTCGCCCTGCGGCGTGCCGGCCGGATGGGGCGGCTCGGCCGGCTGGCCCGGCGCGTGCCCGGCCGGGCGGCGGCTGGTGGCGAGGCTGGATTCCGCGAGGCCCTCGCGGCGGGGCTGGTCGCCCCCGCGGCGGGGCTGGTCGCCCGCGCGGCGGGGTTGGTCGCGGTCGGGCTGGGTGCGGTCTGCAGTCATGGGGGCGCCTCCGGCCGGATCAACCGCCGAAGGCGGCCGGCGTTCAGAACCCGGCGGCGGTGGTGGTCGTGTGCTCGACGGCCGGGGGCGCGGCGAAATGGTCGGAGACCAAGTCGCGCCAGGCCTGGAAATCGGGCGAGCTGCGGAAATCGACCGTGTGGTTCTCAAGGGTCTCCCACTTCACCATCAGGCGGTAGCGGGTCGGATGCTCGATCGAGCGGTGCAGCTCCATGCCCTTGCAGCCCTTGGCGCGACGAAAGAGGGCGGCCGCCTCGGCGACCCCGTCCTCGAAGGCGGCCTCGTGGCCGGGCTTCACCTCGATCTGCGCGATTTCCAGGACCATGACGTTCCTCCGGTCAACGCCCCCGCATGCGGCATCCGCGCCGGCAAGTCCATGTCGGCAAGTCCATGTCGGCAAGTCGATGCCGACAAGTCCGTCTCGGCAAGTCCATGCGGCTCCTCCATGCGGCCGCCGCGGCGGCCGTCGCCCGACATCGGGCGCCGCGACCGCGCCGCGAGAGCAGTGGATGACGCGCCCGCGCGGTTGCGTCCGGCCCGGCCGGCGCGCACAAACCGTGATCGCCCCGCGGCATCCGACCCCGCCCCAGGCGGGATCGTCGCGCCGATCCGTCGATCCGAGGATGCGCCGATGACGACGCTGAAGGAATTCGAGGAGGCCCTGCGCGAGCACGGGATGCTGATGGCGCTCGCCCTCCTGGAACGGCTGCGCGAGCGCGACCGGGCGAACCGGACCGTGAAGCCGGGCCGGCGCATCGTCGGCAAGAAGATGACCCCGGAACTCGCCCGGGCCATCCTCGACCTGCACGGCTCGACCGAGATGACGCAGCAGGAGATCGCCTTCAAGCTCGGCGTCAATCAGGGCCGGGTGAACGAGGTGATCAAGCGCGGCAAGTGGCTCTCCGGCGACCAGGCCGCGCCGGAGGCGGTGGCGCGCGACAAGGGCAAGGCGCGCATCCGCGGCACCGACGTCAAGCGCCCGCGCAAGGGGAAGGAGAAGGCGCCCACCCCCCGCAAGCCGAAGGCCCAGACGGAGCTGCTGTTCGGGGATCCGTGAGGGGGAGACCCGACGCGCGGCCGGGACGCCCGATGCAAGAACGCCCCGGCCTCCGCCGGGGCGCTCCGCTCTTGCGTGAATACGCCCCGGCTTCCGCCGGGGCGCTCGGCTCTGACGTCAAAACGCCCCGGCCTCCGCCGGGGCGCTCGGCTCTGATGTCAAAACGCCTCGGCCTCCGCCGGGGCGCTCGGCTCTCAGGTCAGGGTGAGGTCGCTCACGCGGCCTGCTGGACCGTGCCCTCGATCGACCGCGGGGCGCTGCCCGTGGCGATCTGGATCTGGCGCGGCTTCTTGGCCTCTGGGATCTCGCGCACGAGATCGACGTGGAGCAGGCCGTTCTCCAGGGTCGCGCCCGTCACCTGGACGTAATCCGCGAGCTGGAAGCGCCGCTCGAAGCTGCGCGCCGCGATGCCCTGATGGAGGAACTCGCCCTTGCGGGCCTCGGCGGCCTTGCGCTCGCCCTTGATCGTCAGCGCGTTCTCACGAACCTCGATCGACAGATCCTGGTCGGTGAAGCCGGCGACGGCGACCGTGATGCGGTACGCGGTCTCGCCGGTGCGCTCGATGTTGTAGGGCGGGTAGGTCGGGGCCGCTTCCGCGCTCACGAACTGGTCGAGCGCCGAGAACAGCCGGTCGAAGCCGACAGTCGAGCGATAGAGGGGAGCAAGGTCGAACTGACGCATGACATATTCTCCGTCCGAAGCAATATGTGATCTTACGGTCCGCCGTAGGGCCGGACCTGTGGTCTTGTCTGCACCGCCTGATGGCCGGCGCAACCGTGATATCGGGAGGGGCTCCTCTTCGTTCAAGAGGGGATTGCGGGAATCGCGAGGGGCCCGCGCTTGATTTTGCCGGCCGGACGGGGTGCTCTCGGGAGACGCATCCCCGAGGCCGCAGCCCCGAGATCCCCGCCCGTGACCGTTCCGCTCATCGCCACGCCGGACAACCCGATCCCGCCCGGCGCCCGCACCCTCGCGGTGCCGACCCGGGACGGGCTGACCCTGCGGGCCGCGACCTGGACGGCGGCCACCCGCACCACCAAGGGCACCGTCTGCCTGGTGCAGGGCCGGGCCGAGTTCATCGAGAAGTACTACGAGACGGTCCAGGACCTGCGGGCGCGGGGCTTCGCCGTGGCGGCCTTCGACTGGCGCGGCCAGGGCGGCTCCGACCGCACCGTCGCGGACGCGCGCAAGGGCCATGTCGGCGATTTCGAGGAGTACCGGCTCGACCTGGAGGCGGTCGCCACGCAGGTGCTGGAGCCGCTGATGCCGCGGCCCTATTTCGGGCTCGCCCACTCGATGGGCGGGGCGGTCTGCCTGGCCGCGGCGCGGGAGGGATGGCTGCCCTTCTCCCGCCTCGTCACGCTCGCGCCGATGCTCGGCATCGTGATGGTGCGCCACCCGCGGGCCGCGATGCGGGCGGCCGCCCTCCTCAACGGGCTCGGCCTCGGCCCGCGCTTCGTCCCGGGCGGCAGCCCGGTCTCGATCGCCACGAAGCCCTTCCCCGGCAATCGCCTCACCACCGATCCGGCGCGCTACGCCCGCAACGCGGCGGCGGCGCTCGCGGTCGGGGCCGGCGCGGTCGGGGATCCGACCGTGGCCTGGCTCGCCGCCGCCTTCCGGACGATGCGCCGCCTCGGCGACCCGCGCTACCCGCTCGCGATCCGGCTGCCCGTGCTGGTGGTGGCGGCGGGCGACGACCCGGTCTGCAGCACGCCCGCCATCGAGCGCTTCGCGGCGAGGCTCAAGGCCGGCCACAGCATCACCCTGCGGGGCGCCCGGCACGAGATCCTGATGGAGCAGGACGCGATCCGGGCCCAGTTCTGGGCCGCCTTCGAGGCCTTCGTCCCGGGCACGCCGCTCCCGGAGCCGCGCGAGGAGGACCTCATCGCGCTCGAGCGGCTGCCGCCCGGCTAAGCGGAATTGCGCCGTGCAATTCCGCTTAGTCCCTTGCTTTGGCAGCATTCTTGCCGCCGAACCGGTGACCCCTTCGGCGAATGATGCTTAGGGCAGGGCCCGGTCACGCGGCCATCGGGTCCTGCGCCAGGTTCTTGCCGTGCGGCCCGAAGCGCCGGTCTCAGCGGTTGAGCATCTCCAGCGCCGCCTCGTGCAGGCGCTTGTCGCCGGCCGCCACGACGTTGCCGCCGCCCGCGGCCGGGCCGCCGTCCCAGCTGGTCACGATCCCGCCCGCGCCCTCCACGATCGGGATCAGCGCGACGATGTCGTAGGGCTTCAGGCCGGCCTCGATCACGAGGTCGATCTGCCCGGCCGCCAGCATGCAGTAGGAGTAGCAGTCGGTGCCGAACCGCATCAGGCGCGTCGCCGCCTCGACGCGGCCGTAGGCCTCGCGGTCCCGGCCCTCGCCGAACAGGCGCGGGTCGGTCGTCGCCGCGATCGCCTCGGAGAGCGCGGCGCGGCGGCGGGTGAGGAGCTTGCGGGTGCCGTTCGGGCCGCGATACTGCGCGCTCCGGCCGTCGCCCGAGAAGCGCTCGCCCAGGAAGGGCTGGTGCATCAGCCCGTAGCAGGGCGTGCCGGCCCGCGTCAGGCCGATCAGCGTCCCCCAGAGCGGCAGGCCGGCGATGAAGCCCCGCGTGCCGTCGATCGGATCGAGGACCCAGACGTACTCCGCCTCCTCCCCCTCGGTGCCGAATTCCTCGCCGAGGATGCCGTGGTCCGGGAAGGTGCGGCGGATGATCTGGCGCATCACCGCCTCGCCGGCCCGGTCCGCCTCCGTCACGGGATCGAAGGGCTTGGGGCCGATCGCCTTGTCCTCGGTGACGAAGGCCGCGCGGAAGAAGGGCAGGATCGCCTGTCCGGACTGCGTGGCGAGCTCGTCCACGAACCGCGCGAAATCGACGACGCTCATTGCGCACCCCTCAGGCCGCTCCCCGGGCCGGCCGCCCCGGCCGGCTCCTCGCGGCGCGCAAGGATCGAAAGGACGCCGCGAGCCCTGCGTCAAGCCCTCAGGCGGGAGCACCCGCCGGGAGGGAGGCCGAACGCGGCGCCGGCGCCACAGGCGCGGGCCGGCCGGCGGACGCCGCCTCGCCCGTCGCGGCCGCCAGGCAGGCCTCCACCGCCTCGCGCAGGGAGGTGACGTGATCGTCCGCCCCCAGGGCGGCGCGGGCCTCCGGATCGGCCAGGGCGAGGTCGTCGGTCGGCCAGAGGCCGACCAGGATGCGGGCCTGCGGCAGGCGCCGCCGCACCCGCTGCACGAGGTAGCGCAGGTGCGCCGGGGTGCCGCTGATCTCCAGGTAGGAGATGCAGACCATCCGGGCCTCGCCCGCGTCGAGGTCGGCGATCCGCGCCCGCGACACCGCCGCGAACGGCACGACCCGGGTGCCGAGGCCGTTCTTCTCCAGGAGCTGCGAGAGCATCGTCGAGGCGGCCTCGTCGAGCGGGCCGCGGCCCGCCACGCAGAGCACGGCCCCCTTCTGCCGCCAGGGCGCCGGCAGGGTCTCCGGGGCCGGCGCGCCCGGCACGGCCGGCTCGCCGTCGCAGGGGGCGGCGGCGTCGGCATCGCGCCCCAGGAGCCGCCCGGCGAGACTGGTCTGGGCGGCGGGCGCGACGTCCTCGCGGTCGGCGAGGTCGGTGACGAGCTCGTCGATCGCCGTGCGGATCCGCTCCAGCTGCTCCTCGGTCAGCACCCCGCGGCGGGCGTCGGAGGCGGCGAGTTGCAGGCCCTTGAGCACCACGTCGTCGTAGTAGGAGGAGAGCGAGCACTCGCTGAGGATCGATTCCGCGAGCTCCTGCGCCTCGTCGGGGTCGTCCGCGAGGAGGCGCTGGTAGAAGTTCTCCACCGGGGTCAGGGCCGGCCGGTCGCCGAACAGGACGTCGAGGAATTCGAGCTGGTCGACGTGGCGGCCGAGCACGACGAGGCAGACCGTGAGCGGGGTCGAGAGCAGCAGCCCGACCGGCCCCCAGAGCCAGGTCCAGAACAGGGCCGAGACCAGGACCGCGAAGGGCGAGAGCCCGGTCGAGTGCCCGTAGAGCAGCGGCTCGACGACCTGGCCGACGATCGGCTCGAGGATCAGGAACAGGGCCGCGGTGGCCAGCACCATGTGCCAGCCCGGATCGACCGCGGCGGCGAGCAGCAGCGGCAGCAGGGCCGACAGGAAGGCGCCGACATAGGGCACGAAGCGCATCAGCGCGGTGAAGATCCCCCACAGGATCGGGCTCGGCACGCCGATGATCCAGAGCCCGATCCCGATCGCCACCCCGAATCCGGCGTTGAGGGCGAGCTGCACCAGGAAGAAGCGGCTCAGGCGCCGCGCCGCGTCGTTCATCGCCACCGTGGTGCGGTGGAGGTCGCTCGACCCGGCGAGGCGGATCAGGCGGTCGCGCAGGTCTTCGCGCTGGCCCAGGATGAACATCAGCACCACGAAGACGATGCCGGTGGTGGCGAGCGGCGCGAGGGCCGGCGAGAGCAGGCGCTCGGCGAGTTCGAGCGGGGTGAGTTCGCGCTCGCGCACCTCGACCAGCACCGGCTTGTCGGGGTTCTGCACGCTGGGGGCCGGCCTCGGCGCGGTCGGGTCCTGCGGCTTGGCCTTGTCCTCCGGGATGCTCCCGGCCTGCTGCAGGTGCTTGCCGATGCTGCGCATGTAGCCGGCGATGGAGCCGACCGGACCCTCCCTGAGATTCTCGAGCTTGCGCTCGATCGTGCGCTGGTACTGGGGCAGGTTGCTGCCGAGATCGGCGACCTGCAGGCCGATGACGAGGGTGAGCAGGCCCACGACCCCGAGGCAGGTGAGCACCGACAGGCCGATCGAGGCCGTGCGCCCGAGGCGCAGCCGCCGCAGCAGGCTCACCAGCGGCCAGAGCACGAAGCTCAGGAGCACCGCGATGGCGATCGGGATCAGGATCTCGCGGCCGAAATACAGGGCCGCCACGATGAGGGCGGCGATGAGCAGCGGCAGGGCGAAGCCGCGGCCGGGCGTCTCCGCGGCGGCAATGCGCTTGGGCACCGCCGGGATCAGGGAGGCCTGCCCACCATCGTCACGCGCCATGCACCGCCCCACGCTCGCGCCCGGCGGGTCAAGCCGGGCCGTACCCGTGTCAGGAACGGCCGGGAGACCGATTGGATCCCCGCGCAGGGCGGGCGGCCGGGGCGAAAAACCGATTGCCGCAGCGGCAGATAGCCGTGCGCCTGGGGGCCGCCCGGGCGGCGCGCCGGATCACACCAGGAGCGGCTGGGCCACCTGCGCCCCGACCGAGAACACGCGCTTGTAGCGCTCGACCTCCTCCTCCGGCCCGAGCGCCTTGGTGGGGTTGTCGGAGAGCTTGACGGTCGGGCGGCCGTTGGCCGAGATCACCTTGCAGACGATGGAGATCGGGTCGAGGCGCCCGTCCGGCGCCAGCCCCCGGAAGTCGTTGGTGAGCAGGGTGCCCCAGCCGTAGCCGATGCGCAGCCGCCCGTGGAAGCGGTGGTGGATGGTCTCGATCGTGTCGACGTCGAGCCCGTCGGAGAAGATCGCGAGCTTCTCCCGCGGGTTGCGCCCGTTCTCGCGCCACCACGCGATCACCTCCTCGCCCCCGATGATCGGGTCCTTCGAGTCGATGCGGATGCCGGTCCAGTCCGCCATCCAGGCGGGGCCGTTGGCCAGGAAGCCGGTCGTCCCGTAGGTGTCCGGCAGGATGACGAGCAGGTTGCCGGCGTAGTCCTGCTGCCAGTCGGCCAGGACCGCGTAGGGCGCCCGGGCCAGGGCCGCGTCGTCCTCCGCCAGGGCGGCGTAGACCATCGGCAGTTCGTGCGCGTTGGTGCCCACCGCCTCGATGTCGTGGCGCAGCGCGATCAGGCAGTTCGAGGTGCCGAGGAAGGCCGGGCCGAGCCCCTCGATCATCGCCTCGACGCACCAATCCTGCCACAGGAAGCCGTGGCGCCGCCGGGTGCCGAAATCGGCGATCGAGAGCCCGGGCAGCAGCTTGAGCCGCTCGATCTTCTCCCAGATCCGCGTCATCGCCCGCGCGTAGAGGATCTGCAGGTCGAACTTGCCCATCCCCTTGAGCACGCCCCGCGAGCGCAGCTCGTTGAGGATCGAGAGCGCCGGGACCTCCCACATCGTGGTCTCGATCCAGGGCCCGTGGAAGGTGAGGACGTACTGGCCGTCCTGCTTCTCCAGCAGGTAGTCGGGGAAGCGGAAGTTCTCCAGCCAGTCCATGAAGTCCGGCGAGAACATCTGGCGCTTGCCGTAGAAGGTGTTGCCGCGCAGCCAGGTCGACTCGCCGCGGGTGAGCCGCAGGGAGCGACAATGGTCGAGCTGCTCGCGCAGCTCCCCCTCGTCGATGATCTCGCCGAGCCGGACCCGCGTGGTGCGGTTATGGATGCCGAACGTGACCTCCACGTCGCGATGGCGGCGAAAGATGGTCTGCGCCATCAGGAGCTTGTAGAAATCGGTGTCGAGCACCGAGCGGATGATCGGGTCGATCTTCCAGGTATGGTTGTAAACCCTGGTGGCGAGGTCGAGCATCACCCGTGCCTGACTGGCCCGGCACCACGGGCCGGGCGGGGTGGCGCACCCCGCACGGTTCAGGCGCCGAAGTCAAGCTGGCGCGGGCGGATCCGCGCCGAACCGCTCCGGCCCGCGCCGGGCCCGGCCTCCCGGATCCGGCGCGGCCGCTTTCAGCGCGCCGAGAGATCGACCGCCTTCTTCTCGGTCTTCGGCGACTCGCCCGTCACCGCGGCCTTCACGTAGCCGTAGAGGTGCAGCATGGTGGCGTTCGGGCTGTCCCAGTACTCGCCCTTCTCGGGATGCACGCGGATCAGCGTCACGGAGGGATCGTCCTTGCCCTTCGGGAACCAGGTCTTCAGGCTCTCGTTCCACTTGGAGTCGATCGTCGCCTTGTCGCGCACGATCTCGGCCTTGCCCGACACCGAGACGTAGTTCTGGTTCGACGGGTCCGCGTAGGCGAGGTTGACCTGCGAGTCGCGGCTGATCTCGCCGGTCACCGGCGCGTCGAGCCTGACGAAGAACCAGAGGTCGCCCTGCGGGTCCGCCTCCTGGCTCCACATCGGGCGGCTGCGCAGCTGGCCGTCCGAATCCACGGTCGTCATCATGGCGACCTTGACGTCCTTGATCAGGCTGAAGAGTTTCTGCGCGCCCTCGTGGTCGCGGTGGCTGCCCTGATGCATGGATCTCCTCGATGGTTGGCCGGCCGGCGCGGCGCCGGCGGCGGGTCGGCGAATCGGCGGGACAACATGCGAGGCCGGGCTTGGTTGCGGTGCGTCACCCGGGCCCTCCCCGCCGCGCACCCTCCCGCTATGTCAGGGGCTGCGGCCGCCAGGGGGCCGCGGGGACCGGCACGATGAGGATCAGCGCGCGCAACCAGCTCTCGGGCACGATCACGTCCGTCACCAAGGGCACGACCACCGCCCACGTCACGCTGGAACTGCCCGGCGGCCAGGTGGTGACGGCGGCGCTCACCAACGACTCCGTCGACGGGCTGCACCTCGCGGTCGGCAAGCCGGCCGTCGCGGTGATCAAGTCCGGCGACGTGACGATCGCGGTCGATTGAGGCCGATGGCCCTCGACCGGCGCGCCCTGCTGCTCGGCCTCGCCGGCCTCTGCGCCGCGGGACGCGCCCGCGCGGCGGGGCGAACCCGCGCGGCGGGCCTCGACGAGGCCGGCAGGCCGCTCCCGGCACCGTCCGGCCCGGTCACCCGGGTCTTCCCGGCCGGGCCGCCGGCCGCGATCCTGCTCTACACGCTCGCGCCCGACCTCCTGGCCGGCTGGCCGCGCGCGATCCGGCCGGCCGAGCGGCCCTACCTCCTGCCGGAGGCCGCCGCGCTGCCGGAGGTCGGCCGCCTGACCGGGCGGGGCAACACCGCCAATCTCGAGACGGTGCTGGCGCTCAAGCCCGACCTCGTCGTGGATACGGGCGACACGGGCGAGACCTACCGCTCCCTCGCCGACCGGCTGCAGCAGCAGACCGGCATCCCGGCGCTCCTGTTCGACGGGCGGCTCCCGGCCGTCCCGGCGACCTATCGGCGGCTCGGCGCGGTGATCGGGCGGGCCGAGCGCGCCGAGCGCCTCGCCGCCCGCTGCGAGGCCATCCTGAACACCGTGCAGGGCCGCCTCGCCGCCGTGCCGCCGGAGGCGCGCCCCAGGGTCTACTTCGCCCGGGGTCCGCGGGGCCTGGAGACCGCGCGGGCGGGGGCGATCAACGTCGAGGTCCTGGATCTGCTCGGCGCCGTCAATGTCGCGGGGGCGGGCGGCAGCCTCGCGCGCGTCTCGCCCGAGGACGTGCTCGCCTGGGCGCCCGAGGTGATCGTCGCCCTCGATCCGGGCTTCGCGGCCGCCGCCCGGACGGATCCCCTCTGGCAGGGCGTGCCGGCGGTGGCGGCCGGGCGCCTCCACCTCTCCCCCGCCCTCCCCTTCGGCTGGGTCGATTCGCCGCCCTCGGTGAACCGCTTCCTGGGCCTGTGGTGGCTCGGCAAGGCGCTCTACCCGTCGCTCTTCCCGGAGGACCTGCGGGCGCTCGCCCGCGACTTCCACCGCGACTTCTACCACGTGGTCCCGGACGAGGCGGCCCTCGACCGCCTGCTCGCGGGGGCCTCGTGAGCGGCCCGCCGGCGCGGGCGGAGGGCCGGATCGGGGCGCGGCGCGCGCCCGGCCTCGGCCCGGCGCTGGCGCTCGGCGCGCTGATCCTCGCGGTCGCCCTCGCCTTCGGGGTCGGGCGCTACCCGGTCGGGCTCGGCGACGTCGCCCGGGTGCTCGCCGCCAAGCTGACCGGGGCCCCCTCGGGGGCGCCCGCCGCCGTGGAGGCGGTGGTGCTGCAGATCCGCGGGCCGCGCATCCTCGCCGCCATCCTGATCGGCGCCGCCCTCTCCCTCGCCGGGGCGGCCTTCCAGGGCCTGTTCCGCAATCCCCTGGTCTCGCCCGACATCCTCGGCGCCTCCTCGGGGGCGGCCTTCGGGGCGGTGCTCGGCATCTGGCTGTCGCTCGGGGTGCTGGCCATCGAGGTCCTGGCCTTCGCGGGCGGGCTCCTCGCCGTCGGGGCGGTCTACGCGGTCGGGGCCGTGCTGGCGCGGCGCGACCCGGTCCTGGTGCTGGTCCTGGCGGGCGTGGTGATCGGCTCGCTCCTGGGGGCGGGGGTCGGCCTCGTGAAGTTCCTCGCCGATCCCTACAACCAGCTGCCGGCCATGACCTTCTGGCTGCTCGGCAGCCTCTCGGCGACGCACGCGACCGACCTCGCGGCGCTCGCCGTCCCGGTGGCGGCCGGGACGGCGCTGCTCCTGCTCCTGCGCTGGCGGCTCGACGCGCTCTCGCTGCCCGACGAGGAGGCGCGGGCGCTCGGCCTCGCCACCGGCCCCCTGCGGCTCGCCGTGGTGGCCGCCGCCACCCTGGTGACGGCCGCGAGCGTGGCGGCGGCCGGCATCGTCGGCTGGGTCGGGCTGGTGGTGCCGCACCTCGCCCGCTTCCTGGTCGGGCCGGGCTTCGCGCGGCTGCTCCCGACCGCGGCCCTCCTCGGGGCCGGCACGCTCCTCGTCATCGACACGCTGGCGCGCACCGTCGCGCCGGTCGAGGTGCCCCTCGGCATCCTCACGGCCGTCGTCGGCACGCCGGTCTTCCTGTGGTTACTCGCGGGCGCGGAGCGGGACTGGTCATGAGCCTCCTCGCCGCACGGGACCTCGCCTTCGGCTATCCGGGCCGGGAGATCGGGCGCGGCATCGACCTCGCGGTGGCGGGGGGCGAGGTGCTGGCGCTGCTCGGCCCCAACGGCGGCGGCAAGACCACGCTCCTCAAGACGCTGCTCGGCCTGCTGGCGCCGCTCGGCGGCACCGTCGCGGTCGCGGGCAGGCCGCTCGCCGCCCTCTCGGCCCGCCAGCGCGCCCGGGCGATGGCCTACGTGCCCCAGAGCGCCGCCAGCCCCTTCGCCTTCACGGCGCGGGCCGTGGTGCTGATGGGGCGCAGCGCCCATGCGGGGCTCCTCGCCGCCCCCTCGCGGGCCGACCGCGCCGCCGCGGACGCGGCCCTCGCCCGGCTCGGCGTGCTCCACCTCGCCGAGCGGCCGGTCACCCGCCTCTCGGGGGGCGAGCGCCAGCTCGTGCTGATCGCCCGGGCACTCGCCTAGGAGCCGCGCCTCGTGATCCTCGACGAGCCGACCGCCAGCCTCGATTTCGGCAACCAGGGCAAGGTGATGCGCGAGATCGCGCGCCTGCGCGCGGACGGGCTCGGCGTGGTGTTCACGACCCACGACCCGAACCAGGCGGCGCGCTACGCCGACCGGGCGCTGCTGCTGCGGGGCGGCGCCCGCCTCGCCGAGGGGCCGGTCGCGGAGGTGCTGGAGCCGTCGCGCCTGCAGGGGCTCTACGGGGCGCCGGTGGAGCTGGTGCGGGACGCGCGCAGCGGGGCCTCGGCCTTCCTGCCGGGGTGAGCCGCCGCGCGGGCTACGGGCCCGCCGCGCGGGCTACACCCGCCGCGCGGCCCCGCTCAGGCGGCCCGGGCGAGGCTCTCGAACAGGCCGCGCCCGTCGGTGCCGCCGACCAGGTCCTCGACGAAGTTCTCAGGGTGCGGCATCAGGCCGAGGACGTTGAGCTCGTCCGAGTAGATACCCGCGATCGAGTTGAGCGAGCCGTTGCGGTTCGCCGTCTCGGTGAGGTCCCCGGCGGCGTCGCTGTAGCGGAAGGCCACGCGGCCCTCGCCCTCCAGGCGGGCGACCGTCTCGGGATCGGCGTAGTAATTGCCCTCGCCGTGCGCGACGCAGACGTCGATCACCTGGCCCTGCCGGTAGGCGCGGGTGAAGGCGGTGTCGGCGCGCTCGACCCGCAGGGTCTGGCGGTGGCAGATGAAGCGGCGGTTGACGTTGCGCATCAGCACGCCGGGCAGCAGGCCCGACTCGCACAGGATCTGGAACCCGTTGCAGATGCCGAGGACGAGCCCGCCCCGGGCCGCGTGGGCCCGCACCGCGTCCATGGCATTGGCGCGGCCCGCGATGGCGCCGCAGCGCAGGTAGTCGCCGTAGGAGAAGCCGCCCGGGAGCACGGCGAGGTCGGTGCCCGAGGGCAGCGCCGTGTCGGCGTGCCAGACCTTCGCGACCTCGGCGCCGGCGAGCCGCAGGGCGCGCGTGACGTCGGCGTCGCGGTTCGAGCCGGGGAAGACGATGACGGCGGCCTTCATCGCGCGATCTCGACCCGGTAATTCTCCACCACCGTGTTGGCGAGGAGCTTGTCGCAGGCGGCCTTCACGGTCGCCTCGGCGGCGGCCGGGTCGCTGCCGTCGACCTCGACCTCGAAGAACTTGCCCTGGCGCACGCTGGCGATGCCCGCGATGCCGAGCGAGCGCAGCGCCCCCTCGATGGCCTTGCCCTGCGGGTCGAGGACGCCGGTCTTCAGGGTGACGGTGACGCGCGCTTTCATCGGCAGGCCTTCGGCAGCGGGAAGGAGGCCCACCGGATAGTGCGGATCCGGCAGGGAGGCAACGGCGGGTTGGCGGGCCCGCCCGATCGTGCGAGGCCGTTCGTCCCGAGAGCAGGGAGGTGGGGCCGATGCGCAGCGAGAAGGAGAAGATGCTGGCGGGGGACCTTTACCGGGCCGACGACCCGGAGCTGGTCGCCGACGCCGCCCGCAACGCGGAATGGCTCGCCCGCTACAACGCCCCGGCCGCCCTCTCGCCGGAGGCGCGTCGCGCCCTGCTGCGCGCCCATCTCGGCGCGGTCGGGGACGGGGTGGTGATCCGGCCGCCCTTCTCCTGCGATTACGGCCTCCACATCCGGCTCGGGCGGGGCGTGTTCCTCAACTTCAACTGCGTGATCCTCGACGTCTGCCCGGTCGAGATCGGCGAGGCGACGCAGATCGGGCCGGGGGTGCAGATCCTGGCAGCCGATCATCCGCGCGACCCGGCGCTGCGCCGCGCGGGCCTCGAGACCGGCAGGCCGGTGCGGATCGGGGCGAATTGCTGGATCGGCGGCGGGGCGCTGATCCTGCCGGGCGTGACGATCGGGGACGACGCGATCGTGGGCGCGGGCAGCGTGGTCACCCGCGACGTCCCGGCCGGCGCGACCGTGGTGGGCAACCCGGCGCGCCCCGCAGCGCCGGGCGGGCGGCGGCCCGCCGGCTGAGCCGCGCAGGGCCGCGGCGCTCGCGCCGCCGCGGGGACGCCGACGGATTGCGTCGCCATGCGGATCACGAGCCCGCGCGGGACCGTCCGGCGGCGAGGTCGTCGAGGTGCGGCGGGTCGATGCGGCGGTAGCGGGCCTGGACGAGGCCGAAGGCCCCGAAGGCCGCCAGGCCCGCCGCCGTCAATCCGAGCAGCACCGGGCCGTAGGGCTGGTCGCGCAGGGCGGCGAGCGCCCCGCCGAGCCCCCTGACCTCGCTCGACCGGCTCTCGACGGCGGCGAGGATCAGGAAGCCGCCGATCAGCCAGAACACCACGGCGCGGGCCGCGTAGCCGAGGCGGCCCGCCGCCCTCGCCCAGCTCCTTGCATCGACCGGCAGCGCGAGCTGGCGGGTCACGTCCCCGCGCCAAGCCTTGAGCAGGAAACCCGCGCCCGCCCCGATCACCACCGCGCCCGCCGCCGCGACCGCGACGGCGCCGAAGGGCTCGCCCAGCAGCCACGCCGTCCAGTCCCGCGCCGCCTGGTCCTGCGGGCCGCTCCCGCCCCAGCCGAGCGCCGCCCGCGCCACCGAGACGGCGAGACCCGCGTAGATCACCCCGCTGACCCCGTGCCCGGCCCGCACCGCGAGGCCCCTGGCCGAGCGCCCGCGCCGGTCCGCGTCGGTCGCGGCCTCGATCCAGCGCCACAGGGCGAAGCCCATCAGGCCGAAAGCCACGGCCCCGAGCATCAGCCGGCCGAAGGGCTTGTCGAGGAGCACCATCAGGGCGCTGCGGCTTCCCCCCGTCCGCCCCCCCTCGCCGAGGGCGGCGAGCAGGGCGAGGCCGCCGACCAGGCAATAGGTCAGGCCCCGGGCGCCGTAGCCGGCCCGGGCGAGGATCTCGAGGAGGGGGGGACGGGGCTCGTGCATCGGGCTGCGCGTCAGGCGCCGACCTCGCGCTCGATCCGGGCGACGGCGTCGGGATCGACGTCGAGGGCCTCGGCGAGCCGGTTCAGGAAGCTCCGCTCCTGGACGGTGTCGGGGTCGATGGCGAGGCGGGCCGCGGCGTAGACCCGCGCCGCCGTCTCGGGATCCGAGACCCGGTCGGCGATCTCGTCCACGTCGGGGGGCTCGCGCAGCAGACCCTCGAAGGCGCTGCGGGCGGGGGCGTCGAGGCCGGCCTCGTCCAGGGCGGCGTCGAGCCGGGCGCGCTCCTGCGCGTCGATCATGCCGTCCGCCACGGTCGCCGCCACCATCGCGCGCAGGAACAGGTTGGCATCGTCGTCGCTGACCTCCTCCGCCCGGAAGGGCTGCCGCGCCGCCCCGCCGGCCGCGCCGCCCGGGGCAGGCGCGGCGCCCGGCCCGGGCGCGGAATCCTGCGGACCGGCTTGCTGCGGACCGGCTTGGCGGCTGAAGGCACGGTAGCCGAGCCCGGCGATCAGGGCGAGGCCCCCGAGGGCCGCGCCCGCCGCCGCGCCGCCGAGCCCCCCGCGCCGGGACCGCACCAGCGCGTCGACCAACCCTCTCGTGTCAACCATGCCGACCTCCATCGCAATCGTCTCGCGCCCGACAACGGCCCGGCCACCCCAGCAGTTCGCCACGCGGCGGGTCGACGCTTCCGGTTGCGCGGCCCGGCGCGACGCCCATCTCAAGGCCATGCTGCTCGCGCTGGCGGCCCTGCGCCTCGTCACCCTCGCCTTCCTCCTCCTCTTCCTGGCTCCCCTGGCCGCCCACGCCCTCTGGTGGTGGTCGCGCGACGACCTCGCCCCCGACTGGGCGACGGCCGATTGGTCGAGCGCGCGCCTGCTCCCGCCGGCCGCCGCGATGCCGGGCGCGGTGGTCCGGGTCTACGCCGCCCGGGTCGGCCGCTGGCGCGGCATCTTCGCCCATCACAGCTGGCTCGTCGTGAAGGAAGCCGGCGCGGCCCGCTACACGCGCTACGACGTTGTCGGCTGGGGCCGGCCCGTGCGCACCGACGCCTATCCGGCCGACGGGCGCTGGTTCGGCAACCCGCCGCAGGTCGTGCTCGCCCTCGACGGCGAGGCCGCCGCGCGCGCGGTGCCGAAGCTGCGCGAGGCGGTCGCCGCCTACCCGTACCAGGACTTCGGGAGCTACCGCGCCTGGCCGGGGCCGAACTCCAACACCTTCGTGGCGCACCTGCTGCGCGCCGTGCCGGAGGTGCAGGCGGCGCTCCCGCCCACCGCGCTCGGCAAGGACTTTTCCGAGGCGCTCGTCGCGCTCACGCCGAGCCGCACCGGGCTGCAGCTCTCGTGGCGGGGCTATGCGGGCCTCACGCTGGGATGGGTCGAGGGGGTCGAGGTGAACCTCCTCGGCGCGGTGGCGGGCCTCGACCTGCGCCGCCCGGCCCTCAAGCTCCCCGGCTGGGGCCGCATCGGCATGGAGCCGGCGGGGGCGACCGGGACGCTGATCGCGCCGACCGCGCGCCCGTAGCGGGCCGTCCCGGTCGCGCCCGCCCGGGCACGGAACCGGGAGCGCCCTACTCGGCGGCGATGCGCGGCGGGGGCGCGTAGGGCGCCGCCGCGTGCGGGTGGGCGGGGGCCTCGTCCACCGCCCCGACGAAGCGGCCGAACAGCCGCACGAACAGCCGGGCGAGGTCGTCCATCAGCACGAAGATCGCCGGCACGAAGAGCAGCGACAGGAGCGTCGAGACGATCAGCCCCGAGATCACCGCGATCGCCATCGGCGAGCGGAACTCGCCGCCGATGCCGAGGGCCATCGCGGAGGGCACCATGCCGGCCGCCATGGCGATCGTCGTCATCACGATCGGGCGGGCGCGCTTGCGGCCCGCATCGGTGATCGCGGTGATGCGGTCGACGCCCCGGGCCATCTCCTCGACGGCGAAATCCACCAGCATGATGGCGTTCTTCGTCACCACGCCCATCAGCATCAGGATGCCGATCACGACCGGCATCGAGATCGGCCGGTTGAAGATCAGGAGGCCGAGGATCGCCCCGCCGATCGAGAGCGGGAGCGAGAACAGGATGGTGAGCGGCTGCAGGAACGAGCCGAAGAGCAGGATCAGCACGCCGAGCACCATCATCAGGCCGGCGCCCATGGCGAGGGCGAAGCCCTCGAAGACCTCGCCCATCACCTCGGCGTCGCCGGTCTGGCGCAGCGCCACCCCCGGCGGCAGAGTCTTCGCGGCCGGGGTCGCCAGCGCCTTGGCGATCGCCTCGGCGAGGGCGTCCGAGCCCTGGAGATTGGCCTCCAGCGCCACCCGGACGGCGCGGTCGTAGCGGTCGATCGCGGTCGGCCCGCGGCCGAGGCTGATGTCGGCCACCGCGGTCAGCGGCACCGCGGCGCCGGTCTTCGTCGGCACCTTCAGCGCCTCCAGCGCCTGCAGGTCGCCGCGGGCCTCGGCCGGCAGCTGCACCCGGATCGGGATCTGCCGGTCGACGGCGTTGAACTTGGCGAGGTTGGCGCCGATGTCGCCGATCGTGCCGACGCGCACGGTCTCGGCGATGGTGTCGGTCGAGACCCCGAGATCGGCCGCGACCGCGGGTTTGGGGCGGATGCGCAGCTCGGTGCGGTCGAGCGGCGCGGTCGACATCACGTTGACGAGGTTCGGCACCTGCGCGACCTCGCGCTGCATCCGCTCGGCCACGTCCCGCACCACCTCGGTGTCGGGCCCCGCCACGATCAGGGTGAAATCGCGCTGGCCGCCCTCGCGCAGGGACCAGTAGCGGATGTCGGGCTCGTCGCGCAGCGCGGCCATGATCGCCGCCTCAAGGTCGCCCTGCGTGCGCGTGCGGGTGTTCTTCGGCGTCAGGTTGATCGTCAGCGTGGCGAGCCGGATCTCCTTCTTGCCCGGGAGCTGGCGCCCACCATCGACGAAGACGGAGCGCACCTCGGGCAATGCGCGGATCTTCTGCACCACCCGGTCCGAGACCGCGATCGTGTCGTCGAGCTTGGCGCCGGGCGGCAGTTCGAGCACCATCAGGGTGCGCGCCGCGTCCTCCTTCGGCAGGAAGCCGGCCGGCAGCAGCTTGGTCGACATGAGGGAGCCGGCGAACAGCGCGAGGCCCACCACCAGCGTCACGAACTTGTGCCGCACCGACCACGCCACCACGCGGGTGTAGGTGCGCATCACCGGGCCGGGCGTCTCCTCCTCGTGGCCGTGGTCGCGCATGAAGTAGGCCGCCATCATCGGGGTGATCAGGCGGGCGACGAGCAGCGACATGAACACCGCGGCCGCGATGGTGAGGCCGAACTGCTTGAAGTACTGGCCGGCGATGCCGCCCATGAAGCTCACCGGCGCGAAGATCGCCACCAGCGTCGCCGTGATGGCGATGACCGCGAGGCCGATCTCGTCGGCCCCCTCGATGGCGGCCCGGTAGGGCGACTTGCCGAGCCGCACGTGCCGGACGATGTTCTCGATCTCCACGATGGCGTCGTCGACCAGGATGCCGGTGACGAGGGTGATGGCGAGCAGGCTGACCGCGTTGAGCGAGAAGCCCATGGCGCTCATCGCCCAGAAGGTCGGGAAGACCGAGAGCGGCAGCGCCACCGCGGCGATCAGCGTCGCCCGCCAGTCGCGCAGGAACAGGAACACCACCAGCACCGCCAGGGCCGCCCCCTCCATCAGGCCGTGCATGGCGGATTCGTAATTGCCGATCGTGTTGGTGACCGAGGTGTCGATCAGGTCGAAGCGGACGTTCGGGTGGGCGGCGCGCAACTCGTCGATCTTCCGGGCCACCAGCTGGGCGACCGAGGCGTCGCTGGCGCCGCTGGCGCGGGAGATCGCGAAGGCGACGACCGGCTCCCCGTTGAGGCGCGCGAAGACGCGGGGCTCCTCCGCCCCGTCCGTCAGGGTGGCGAGGTCGTCGAGGCGCACCTTGCGCCCGCCCGGCAGCACGATCGAGGTGGCCGCGAGGGTGTCGAGGCTCGCGGAGGCCGCCAGGGTGCGGATCGACTGCTCCTGGCCGCCGAGCTCGGCCCGCCCGCCCGCCATGTCGGCGCTGGTGAGGCGCAGCTGCCGGTTCACGTCGGCGGCGGTGATGCCGAGCGAGAGCAGCCGGTCGGGCTTGAGGGTGACGCGCACCTCCCGGTTGACGCCGCCGAGCCGCTCGACGCCGCCGACCCCGCGCAGGCCCTGGATCTGCCGCGCCACCACGTCGTCCACGAACCAGGACAGGTCCTCCGGGGTCATGGCGGGCGCCGAGGCGCCGTAGATCATGATCGGAAGCCCCGCGATCTCGACGCGGTTGATGATCGGCTCCTCGATCGTCCGCGGCAGGTTCATGCGGATCTTGGCGATCGCGTCCTTGACGTCGTTCACCGCCCGGTCGGTGTTGACCTCGAGCCGGAATTCGACCGTGGTGGCCGAGTTGCCCTCGGTGATCGCCGAGGTGATGTGCTTGACGCCCTTCACGCCCGCCACGGCGTCCTCGACCCATTTCGTGACCTGGGTCTGCAGCTCCGAGGGCGCGGCGCCCGGCTGGTTGATCGACACCGAGACGAGCGGCACGTCGATGTTGGGGAAGCGGGTGATCGGCAGGGTGCGGAAGCTGACGAGCCCGAGCAGCCCCAGCACCAGGAACAGCACGATCGAGGGGATCGGCTTGCGGATCGCCCAGGCGGAGACGTTGAGGCGCATCGGGTCGGTCCTTCGGCGGCGGGGGCGGGCGCCGTCGGCGCCGTGGATCAGGGGCGCGGGAGGGCGTCGGCGCTGACCTGCTGGGCGGGAAAGACCGGGCGGACCCGGTCCCCGTCGCGCAGGAAGCTGCCGGCCCGGGCCACGACGGCGTCGCCGGCCCGCACCCCGTCGCGGATCTCGATGAAGCCCGCCGCCGAGAGGCCGGTGCGGACCTGGCGCGCCTCGACCCGGTCGCCCGCCACGACGAGGACGGTCGCCCCGCCATTGCCGTAGACGACCGAGGCGACCGGCACCGCGACGCCGGTGCGGCGCGCCACCTCGACGCTGCCGCGGGCGAAGGCGCCGATGCGCAGGCGCGGATCGGGTTCGAGGCGGATGCGCACCTTGCCGAGGCGGGTCGCGCGGTCGATCTCCGGATAGACCGCGCGCACGCGGCCCGGCACGCCGACGGACCCGTCCGGCGTGTCAAGATCGAGCTGGGCGGGCGCGCCGGGCTTCAGGCGCGGCATGCCGGTCTCGGTCACCTCGCCCTCGAGTTCGATCTCGCCGCGGGCGATCAGCCGGAACAGCGGCTCGGCGGTCGCGCTCGCGGTGGCGCCGACCCGGGCGGTGCGGCGGCTGACGATGCCGCCCTCGGGCGCGCGGATCTCCGTGCGGGCGAGCTTGAGGTCGAGTTCCCGGCGCTGGGCCCGGGCCTGGAGGAGCTCGGCCTCGGCGATCGAGAGCCCGTTGCGGGCCGCGGCGAGCCGCCCCTCCGCCGAGCGCGCCGCCGAGGTGCGCTGCTCCATCTGCACCTCGGTCGCGTTGCCGGTCCGGATCAGGGTCCGGGTGCGCTCCAGCGCCAGGGCCGCCTCGACCTGCGCCGCCTCGGCCTGCACGATGGTGCTGCGGGCCTGCTCCACGGCGGCCTCGGCCCGGGCGATGGCGGCGGCGTTCTGGGCGAGCTGGGTGTCGATCATCTCCCGGGACAGGCGGGCGAGCACCGCGCCCCTGGCGACCCGATCCCCCTCCTCGACCAGGAGTTCGGTGATGCGGCAGCCCTCGATCTCGGGCGAGACCATGATCTCGTCGCGCGGCACCAGGGTGCCGGTGACGACCGTGCGCTCGACGATCTCGCGCTCGGCCGCCACCACCACGGTCACGGCGGGCACGGGCACCTCGGCCCGCGCGGCCGGTGCCGCGGCCTCTGCGGCCCGGGACTCCTGAGTCCAGGATACCAGGGGCGCGAGGGCGAGGGCGGCGAGGGTCCCGGCGAGGAGGCGCAGGCGAGGCATCACGGGCGGTCCTGTCTGGCGGATGCGGGGCCTGGCCCCCCGGTCGGATCGAATTGCCCCGACAGAGCCGCCTCGATCAGCCGCGCCATGGCGTCCAGAACGGGGCCGGGATCGAAATCGGGGATGAGGGCGCGGCGGGCGATGACGCCGTCCGCCATCACCATGACGATCTGGGTCAGGGCCTCGGCATCGACCGCGGGGCCGCCGGCTTCGCGCAGGATTCCCGCGATCATGCCGCGCATCTCGCGCTCGAAGTCCCGGCAGATCGCCGCCATGGCGGGATTGCGCGTCGCCTCCGCCCACATCTCGACGCAGAGGATCGCCTTCTCGGCCGGCTCGTCCGCGAGGTGGCGGCGGGCGAGGCCGACGAAGGCCCCGACCAGGTCGGCGCCGAGGGGCAGGCCGGCGAAGTCCACCGCCACCGCCCCGCGGTCGCGCTCGGCGAGGCCGGCCACGATCGCGTCCTTCGAGGGAAAGTAGCGGTAGAGGTTGCCGGGGCTCATCCCGACCTCGGCGGCCACGTCCTGCATCGTCGTGCGATGGAAGCCGCCGCGCACGAAGCAGCGCTCCGCCGCGTCGAGGATGCGGCCGCGCCGCTCCTCGGCGGGGTCGATGCGATCGGACAGGGTATCGGCCAGCACGGGACGAAGGGGGGTGAGAATGAACGTTCATTCTCTACCGTGGATCGCCCCGCGCCGCAATCCCCGGCCAAGCAACCGGCCCGGCGACGCGGCGTTATGTCAGGGGCGGGTGCCCGGAGGGAGAACGAGCCGCATGACCATCTTCCAGATCAGGCAGGCCGCGACCGGCGCGGTGCTGTGGACAGGCTGCGCGCAGGACGAGCAGCACGCCCTCGACGCCATGGCGCGCGAGGCGGGCTACCGCGACTACGCCTCGCTTCCGGAGACGCTGCGGGGCTCCGGCGCGCGGGTGGACCGGCTGAACCTCGGCTGAGGCCGGGGGCGCCCGACAGGCTCGCCCGTCATGGTTGACGGATCGTGAAGGGCGATCGGCGCGCGCGTCCCGATCCGGGACGGGCCCGCGCCGGCCCCGCGGCGAGGCCGGACCGGTGATGGCCGGATCGGGAGCGGGGCGGCGTCACGCCCCGACCAGCAGTTCCTCGCCCAGGTACCCGTCCGGCGCCGTCACGCCCGGCAGGGCGAAGAAGTAGCCGCCCCCGACCGGCCGGATGTACTCCTCCAGCGGCTCGCCGTTGAGGCGGTTCTGCACGGCCACGAAGCCGGCATCGAGGTCGCGCTGGAACGACACGAAGATCAGCCCCATGTCGAGCTGGCCCGAGGCCGTGATCCCCGCCGAGTAATTGTAGCCGCGGCGCAGGATCAGGTTGCGCGCCGTCTCGGCCTTGCGCGGGTTGGCGAGCCGGATATGCGCGTCGAGGGGGGTGCGCTCGCCCTTCGGGTCCGAGGCGTAGTCCGGCAGCGCGTGCTCGCGGGTCTCGCCGAGCGGAGCGCCGGTGTCCTTGTGGCGCCCCATGATGCGCTCCTGCTCGCCGAGCGGCGTGCGGTCCCAGCGCTCGACGAGGTTCCGCACGAGGCGGATCACCTGGTAGCTGCCGTTGCGCGCCCAGGCCGGCTCGCCGTCCTCCGGCCCGACCCAGACCTGGCGACGCATCAGCTCCGCGTCGCGGGTGTCGAGGTTGGCGGTGCCGTCCTTGAAGCCCAGCATGTTGCGCACCGTGTCCTGCCCGGCGCGCTTGACGACCTGGGGCGGCAGGAAGCCCTCGCGCTTCCAGCGCAGGGACAGGAGGCCCGGGGTCGTGCGGATGACGTCCCGGAGGGCGTGGATGGCGGTGTCGGCCGTGTTGGCGCAGAGCTGCAGCAGCAGGTCGCCGTGGCAGAGCTTCGCGTCGAGGGAATCGTTCGGGAAGCGGTCCATCGGGCGCAGGCGGCGCGGCCTCGCCGCGGCGAGGCCGTAGCGCTCGTCGAACAGGCTGGCACCGACCGCGAGCGTCGCCGTGAGGTTGTCGGGGCGCACGACCGGGCCGAGGATGCCCGAATCCGCCGGCGGAAGGCGCGGATCGAGGCCCGGCACCGGCCCGCCCTCGGTCAGGTAGGCGAAGCGCTCGGTCAGGATGCGCAACAGGCGCGCGAGCTCGCCGCGATCCTGCGCCAGGACGTCGAAGGCCACGAAGAGCGCGGAGGCTGGCTGGGGCGTCAGGATGCCGGCCTGGTGGAGGCCCCGGAAGGGCTGGCGGTCGGCGGTGCCGTCCGCCTCCTCCAGGGAGGCGGCCCGGCCGGGGACCGGCGCCAGGGCGGCGGCGCCGGTGCCCGCGGCGAGGGCGCGCAGGAGGCTGCGGCGGGAGGGAGCGTCGGTCATCGTCCTGGCCTCAATCGAGCCCGAGCTTGCCGCGCAGGGTCGAGAGATCCTCGGCCAGCACGGTGATGGGGGCCTTGAGGGCCTGCCGGTCGCGCTCGCTGAGCTTGTCGTAGGGCGCGAAGCTGCCGTCCTCGGACCGGTACTTCAGCAGCAGGGCGTCGACGCGGGCGAAGTTCTTGTCGGTGCGGGCGACGAGGTCGGGGTCCCGCTTATCCACCAGCGGCCGCAGCAGGTCGTAGATCTTGCGCGAGCCCTCGACGTTGGCGTGGAAGTCGGACAGGTCGGTGCGGCTGTAGCGGTCCTCCTCGCCGGAGATCTTGGTGGCCGCGACCTCCTCGATCAGGCCCGCGGCCCCGCCCACCATCTTGGCGGGCGGGATGGTGAGGTCGCGGACGCGGCGCTGCAGTTCCTCCGCATCGGCCAGGAGCTTGTCCGCGTGCGGGCCGAGCTCCTCCGTGCTGTTGTCGGCCCAGAGGCCCTTCTCGATGCGGTGGAAGCCGATGAAGCCGGGATCGGCCTCCTTGTGCTCGAAATCGTCCGCCCGCACGTCCATGCTCTTGTCGAGGTCGTTGAACAGCGAGGCGACCGGCTCGATCCGCTCGTAGGGCTGGCGGGCGGCGGCGTAGAGGGCCTTGGCCTCGGCGAGGCGGCCGGCCTTGACGGCCTCCGCGAAGGCCCGGGTGCGCGCCACGAAGGTGTCGACCTGCGTCGAGACGTAGTGCTTGTAGGCGGCGAGCGGCCCGACCAGGGCCAGCGGATCCGGGGGCCCGCCGGGCGCGGTCTCGGCGGCGGCCAGCACGGTCAGCGTGCCCTTCGGGTTGCTGAGGAGCCCGCAGGTCATCTGGTAGGAGCCGGGCTGCAGCGTCGCGCTCAGCGTCTGCACGAAGCCCGGCACGATGTTCTCGCGCTCCTCCACGATCATCGTGCCCTGGAGGATCTCCCATTCGAGCACCCGCCGGCTCTGGTTGCGGATGCGGAAGACCGACTTGCCGGCCGGCACGGTGAGGCTCGCCGGCTCGCAGCCCTTGTCGGTCACCGTGACGGCGACGGGCGGCGGAGCCTCCGCGAGGGCGCCGCCCGGCAGGGCGAGGAGGGCGGCGAGGGCCGGGAGGCGACGGGGCGGCATGGGACGGCGCTCCTGAGACGATCAGGCGTGGAGGGTTTCGGGGCGGGGCGGGGCCGCGACCGCCGCGGGGGACGCGGCCAGGAAGAGCCAGAGGCTCGGGACCAGGAAGGCGAGGTAGGCCAGCACCTCGCCCCAGGCCGGCGCCTCCTGGTAGCCGAAGATGCCGGTGAGCAGGGTGCCGAGCACCGTGTCGGCGGGCAGCACGCCGCTGAGGTCGAAGGCCGTCGCCTGGAGGTGGTTCCAGAGTCCCGCCTCGTGGAAGGCCCTGAGCGCGCTCGCGATCAGGCCGGCGGCGACGAACAGGATGAAGATCCCGGTCCAGCGGAAGAAGCGGCGCAGGTCGAGGCGCACGCCGCCGCGGGCGATGCCCCAGCCGACCAGGACCGAGGCCGCGATGCCGAGGGCCGCCCCGGCGGGAACGCCCCAGCCCACGTCCTGCTGCACCGTGGCGAGCAGGAAGAACACCGATTCGAGCCCCTCGCGCCCGACGGCCAGGAAGGCCATCAGCACGAGGCCGAAGGCGCCGCGGTGCAGGGCCGCGTCGACCGCCCCGTGCAGGTCGGCCCGCACCGAGCGCGCGGCCTTGCGCATCCAGAACACCATCCCGCTCAGCATGCCGGCGGCCAGGAGCGCGATGGCGCCCTCCACCATTTCCTGCTGCTTCTGGGGGAATTCGGCGCCGACCCGGTCGAGGACGAGGCCCAGCGCGAGGCACAGCAGGGCGGCGAGCACCACGCCCGTCCACACCGCCGGCATCCAGGCGCGCCGGCCGGTCTGCGCGAGATAACCCGCGATGATGCCGACGATGAGCGCGGCCTCGATCCCCTCGCGCAGCATGATCAGGAAAGCGATGAGCACGATCGGGCACCCGCGCAGCGTTACGACAGGCCCCGGCTCTTAATCCCCGATCGCGCGGCCGAGAAGCCGACAATTGGAAGCAAAGCTTCTTTATAACAAATCGAAATTGGCCCGGGTCGGCGCGGCGAGGGTGGGGGCGCGTTCTCAGATTCGCCGCTTTCGGCGCTTAGGGCCGAGGCTCGGCAGGGAGCGCCGCGCGCCGCCCGTCACCACCGATCGTACCATGATCCGCTTCGAGAACGTCACCAAGATCTACAGGACGAGCGGGCATCGCCGCACCGTCCTCGACCGGGCCTCGTTCACCATGCGCTCCGGGGTGAGCTACGGCATCCTCGGCATCAACGGTGCGGGCAAGTCCACGATGATCCGCATGATGGCGGGGTCCGAGGGCCTGACCAAGGGCCGGATCATCCGCACCTCGCGGGTGTCCTGGCCGCTCGGCTTCTCGGGCGGCTTCCACCCGAACATGACCGGCAAGGAGAACGCCATCTTCGTGGCGCGCGTCTACGGCGAGGACCCCTACAAGGTGCTCGACTTCGTCAGCGATTTCGCCGAGATCGGCGACTACATGAACGTTCCGATCCGCACCTACTCCTCGGGGATGGGATCGCGCTTCAATTTCGGGATGAGCATGGCGATCCCGTTCGACACCTACCTGATCGACGAGATCACCTCGGTGGGCGACGCCCGCTTCCAGCAGCGCTGCGAGGAGGTGTGGAGCAAGCGGCGCGCGAACGCCGACATTATCATGTGCTCCCACAACATGGACGTGATCCGCCAGTTCAGCTCCGAGGGCATCGTCCTGGCGAACGGGCGCGCGGTCATCTACTCGGACGTCAACGACGCCATCGAAGTCTACCAGAGGCTGAACCAGTAGCGCATTTTCCGACGAAGCGGATGCCGGGTCGTCGGAGACGATGCGGCACGATCGATGACCGAGAGCAGCGCCCGATCGCCCCGTGATCGGGCGCTGCTCTCGCGCAGAGCCCGGCGGGCAATCCGCGCCCGACCGGCGATGCGGACAAGTTCCCCTCTCGGCGCGGGATCCGGCCCTCGCCGGACCGCCCTTCCCGCCCGTCGCGCCGGTCGCGCGTCGCGCCTGCCACGGATCCCCGCATGACGGTCGATGCCCGCAACCCGACTGGCCAGCCGCTCGACTCGGCCGAGCGGTCGCGCCTGATCGCGGAATCGCTGCGCCAGATGGCGCGCGTGTCGCGCCACAACGACCCGCGCGCGGTCGTCCGCGGCGGCGGGCTGCTGCGGGGCCGGGACCTCGTCACCCCGCTCCTGTTCCTGGCGCTCTGCGTCCTGCCCTCGCTGCTCGCGACCGCCTTCTTCGGGTTCTACCTCTCGGACCGCTACGTGACGGAGGTGCATTTCGCGATCCGCCCGGCGCTCGGCGCGGCCGAGAACGCCGCCCGGGACGGGATGGGGATGACGGCGGCCATTCCCCGCGAGATGATCGCGCAGGACACGCTCCTGCTCGCGGATTACATCGCGAGCCGGCCGATGGTGGAGGCGATCGAGCGCCAGCTGCCGCTGCGGGAGATGTTCTCCCGCCCCTCGATCGACGCCCTGTCGCGCTTCGACCCGAAGCGGCCGGTGGAGAAGCTCGTGCGCTACTGGCGCAACCGGGTCGCGGCGAAGATCGAGGGCACCTCCGGCATCATCTCGGTGACCGTCAACGCCTTCGAGGCGGGGGAGGCGGTGGCGATCAGCCGGGCGGTCCTGGCCGAGAGCGAGCGGATGGTGAACGACCTCAACGCCCGCGCCCGCCAGGACGCGCTCGCCGCAAGCGAGAGCGCGCTCGCGCGCATCAAGGAGCGCCTCGACGCGGCCGAGGAGGCGGTGCGGGATCTGCGCAACCGGGACCGGGTTCTCGACGCGCTGAAGACCAACGAGGCCACGATCAAGACCATCGGGCAGCTGCGCGAGCAGCGCATCGCGCTCAGCGTGAAGCAGTCGCTGCTGCTGCGCGACCTGCGGGAGGACGCGCGCAGCGTCCAGGATCTCAAGGCCCAGATCGCGCAGCTCGACGGCTCGATCCAGCGCCTGGAGCGCGAGGCGAC
Organism: Methylobacterium sp. 4-46; assembly: GCF_000019365.1. GTDB lineage: Bacteria > Pseudomonadota > Alphaproteobacteria > Rhizobiales > Beijerinckiaceae > Methylobacterium. The sequence goes on from NC_010511.1 coordinate 519,698, forward strand.
GACCCCGGATCCGACGCGGCGCCAGGCGCTCGCCGACGCGCTGACGCGCTTCGAGGAGGCCGACACCGAGCGCAAGAACGCCCAGGCCCTCTACAACGCGGTGCTGGCGGCGCGCGACCGGGCACGGATGATCCTCGACCGCCAATTCGAGTTCTTCAGCGTGGTGGTGGCGCCGGTCGAGGCGCAATCCCCGCAGCAGCCGCGGCGCGGCCTGTGGATCGGCAGCATCGTGGCCGCCTCCGCCCTCGCCTTCGCGGCCGTCGTCATGACCCGCAAGATCCTCGCCTGACAGGGTGCCGCCATGCTCGACCTCTCCGCGATCGCCGCCCGCCACGGGGTGAGCGTCGACGCCGCCCGCCACCTCGCCGAGGCGCTCGCGCAGGGCGGCGGGACGGCCGCGCAGTTCAACCACCCGGACCTTGGCGGGATGGGGCAATGGTCGTCCGGCGGCATGATCATGATCGGCGACATGTTCAATGCCGGCCTCAAGGCCCGCGTCGCCGCGCTCTGCGCCGACCTCGCCCCGATCGCCGGGAGGCTGGCGGCGCCGGCCGGCTGGTGGCCCGCCGAGCTCGGCCACCCGGCCTCGGCCGGGTCGCAGAACGGGCTGCGCTACGCCTACTTCCCCGACACGCGCCGCCTCGCCGTGGAGGCGGGAGGGCAGCTCGCCGTCTACGACACCGGCGAGCACCGGATCGGCGGCGTGTCGCAGCAGCAGGGCGGCGCGTCCTCGCTGCTCTTCACGAGCCAGTTCGGCCCGGTGCGCCCGGAGGATCTCCCGCTGGTGAGCGGCGGCGCGGCGCAGGCCCCCGCGCCGCCGGTCCCCGCGCCGCCGCAGCTGCAGGTCCAGGGATGGGCGCAGCCGGCTCCCCCTCCGGCGGCCCCGCAGGCCCCTCCGGCGGCCCCGCAGGCCGAACCGCCGATTCCGGCCCCCGCGCCGGCGGCGGCCGCGGTGCCCGCCGCGGCGGGCGATCCGCTAGCCCTGATCGAGCGCCTCGCCGAACTGCACCGCAAGGGCGTGCTGACCGAGGCGGAGTTCACCACCAAGAAGAGCGAGCTGCTCGGGCGGCTGTGAGGCGCGACCGGGCGCCCCGCCGGCCGGGCCCTGGCGGCGCGGGTCCCGGGGCGCCATATCGGGCGGCGACGGCGCCGCGGGCGCCCCGCGCCGAGGCCCGCCCCTGCCCTCCTCGCCCCATTCCCCCTCGCCCCTGGCCATCGATACGATCTACCTGGAGCCCGCCGTCGAGGCGTACCGGCGGGGCCGCGAGATCCGCGCGCGCTTCCCCGAGGCGCGCCGCATCCCGGTGCGGTCGCACTGGGCGATCCCCGAGCTGCACGGCAATGCCGGCGCCGCCGAGGAGTGGCTGCGGATCAAGCGCAGCACCCTGGTGCTCGGGGTCAAGAAGGGGCTCGGCCTGCGCCCGAACGGGCGCAGCGCCCATTTCATCGCGCCGTCGAGTTCGAACGGGTGCGCGATGGCCTGCGCCTACTGCTACGTGCCCCGCCGCAAGGGCTTCGCCAACCCGATCACGCTCTTCGCGAACACGGAGGAGATCGCCGCGGCGATCGCGCGCCACGCCGCGCGCCAGGGTCCCCTCCCGGCCCCGGATCAGATCGACGAAAGCTGCGTCGTCTACGACATCGGCGAGAACGGCGACCTCTCAGTGGACGCCCTCGCCTGCGACACCCTGCGCGACCTCGTCGCCCTGTTCCGCGCGCTTCCGTACGCGAAGGGCTCCTTCGCGACCAAGTTCGTGAACCGCGACCTCCTGGATTACGCGCCGGCCGGCAAGACGCGGATCCGCTTCTCGCTCATGCCGGAGCGCGTCGCGCGGGTCGTCGACGTGCGCACCTCGCGGATGGCCGAGCGCATCGCGTCGATCGACGACTTCGTGCGCGCCGGCTACGAGGTCCACGTCAACTTCTCGCCCGTGATCCTGTACGAGGGCTGGGAGGCGGATTGGCGCGACCTGTTCCGGGCCCTCGACGCGGGGATCGGCGCCGCCGCGCGGGCCCAGCTCGCCGCCGAGATCATCTTCCTGACCCACAATGCGGCGCTGCACGCGGTCAACCTGCGCTGGCATCCGCGGGCCGAGGAATGGCTGTGGCGCCCCGACATCCAGGAGACCAAGCGCTCCGAGGGCGGCCAGGAGAACCTGCGCTACCGGAGCGCCTGGAAGGGGCGCTGGCTGGCGCGGTTCCGGGCGCTCCTCGCCGCCGAACTCCCCTCCTGCCGGGTCCGCTACGCCTTCTGACGGATTGCCGGCGCGGTCAGTGGGTCCAGGGCGCGGTGCGGTTGTACTTGAAATTGTCCGCGTAGGAGAGGCCCTTGCGCAGCAGGGGCTTGGGCTCTTCGAGGCGGTAGGCGATGCCCTCGCGGGTGGCGTAGGCGACCGCCTCCTCGCGCGTGTCGAATTCCAGGCGCACCTGCTGGAGCATGTCGGACGACGAGGTCCAGCCCATCAGCGGATCGGTCTCGCGCGGGGCGGTCTGGTCGAATTCCAGCACCCACTGCTTGGTCCGGGCCATGCCGGACTGGGACGGATCCTTGGCGGGCTTGTAGATGCGGGCGCTCGGCATGCCGTGTCGATCTCACGAGGGAGCCGGAAAGGGGGGAGCCGGTGGTCGGGGCGGCCGGATTCGAACCAGCGACCCTCTGGTCCCAAACCAGATGCGCTACCAGACTGCGCTACGCCCCGCGAACCGGCTACGGGGTTGATCCTGTATCGGTTCGGGCCCCGCGCCGCAAGCGGCGCGGGCCGCACGGAGGGGCGCCGAGGGACGCGGGGGGAACCGGGAAGCCAAGCCGGGACGGGAAACCCCAACCGGGCCTCCCGGCCCGTTCGCCCAACCCGCCCCGTCCTCGACGGAGGATCCGCGGACGGGGCTCGCCGGCGCGCCCCGATCGTGGCGCGACCGCTCTGCTCCGAGCGGCACTCCGCGCGGTGGCCGCAGCGTCGGAGCAGCCCTACCATCCTGAGGGGGGGGGCGGAGCGGACGAGCGATGCTGGGAGACGTCACCAAGCTGTCGATGGGAGCGGGCGCGGTCCTGGTCGCCTCGGCTCACCCCGCGCCTGCCGAGCCCATCGCCAACTGGGCAGAGATGCGGGCGGCGCTCGCCGCCTGCTGGACAATCCCGTCCGGCACCGAGGGATCACTGATCGCGTTCCGGTTCGGACTCGACAAGACGGGCGCGATGCGCGGCCAGCCGCTCGTCACCGCGCGTCGCTTCAAGGGCGACAGGGGCGCTGCCGAGCACTTCGAGGACGCGGCCCGCGCGGCCCTGGCGCGCTGCTTTCCCATGCGGGTGACCCCGTCATTCGGCGCGATCCTCGGCGAGAGCCCGATCCGCCTTCGCTTCGTCAACACCCGGCCGTCGAACGCCTACCAGATCAACAGCAATATCACGATCTTCGCCCCGCAGAACGATGCGTCACCGGCAACTCCGTCCCGGCCGTGAGTTGCGGCGATCGATTCCGGATCAGGCGTGCACCGGATGGGGCGCGGAACAAGGGCTCGCTGCCCGCGACGGGATCGACCGGCAGAGGGATGTCTCGCCGCGAGCGTGAGCAGGCCGCCCGTGAACTGGCAATCGGACGGGTGTCCCCGCCGCCCGCGGCGGGGGCCGACCACGCCGCGATCCGATACGGATCCGGGACATCGAAGGTGGAGCGACGCCCACGATGAGCGGGCGTTCCCCCGGGGGGAGTTCGCCGAGAGTCATGCCCGCGCGCCGGCCAAGGGCGGCAGGGCGGCGGGATCGGGGGCGAGCCAGCGACGCTCGCGCAGGTGACGGCCTGCGAGGCGCGAGATGCCGCGCGTTCCGAAAATTGAAGACAGGCCGCGCGCGAGGCGCCCTGAGCCGGACAAAGCTAATTCCGCCCCGCGCCCCAGAGCGAGGACCTCACCCGAACGCGTTCATTACCGTTGACAAACAGGACACCCCACGCAATGAAGAGTCGGCTGCACATGCGAGGCGCGCACCTATGCCGACAATTTCTGGTGTCATGCTGGTTCTGAATGAGCTTCCTTTCTTAGAAATCAACGTTCCTCTATTGGTGTCTTTGCTGGACGAGCTCATCATTGTCGATATGGGCTCAACCGACGGCAGCAGAGATTTCATCAGCACAACCAACAGCATTCCTGCCAAGCTGGTTGATTATCCAAGGTCAAACCTCTTTCGATTCGGCTTCGCCCACGCGAGAAACTATGGCGCCGGATACGCCCGCGGCGACTGGATCTTCTCGATCGACGCCGACGAGATCATCCTGGACGACGCCCTGCGCGCGGCCGTGAGCTCCTGCGATCACCAGACGAATTGCCTCCTGGTCGAGAGAAAAAACTATAAACTAAACCCAGAACTCAAATTATCGGAGCCGCGCGCGATCGTCCGCTCGGCAGAATATTCCGTTGAACATCATAAAAGAATCTACAGAAACGTTTCTTCTTTAGAATATAGAGGAATCGTGCACGAGGAACTGCATGAGAACGGCGTCAGCCCCGTCGTCAATCAAAAGTACACCGACCTGACATTACATCACCTTTCAGCTTACCGCCCCGGGAATGATTCGAACGAGAAGCATCTACTCTACAGTTATTTATTAATGAAAGCATATCATTACAAGAGTTTCCGAGCCGGAATGAACGATTGGTATTTTAAAGAATACATTCCGAAATATTTCCAAGACATCAACCACATGGCAGTCGCCTTCGCCGACGCGAATGGACTGGAACGCTACGACGCCGATCCTGTCCCCCTCGGCCGGGCGGCGGGATGACGCGTCTCAGCGGTAGCGCCGCTCGGCCTTCATCGATTTCAGCAGATTGACGACGTTCTGCTTGGCGATCCAAACGCTCGCGTGATGGTAGCCGGGAAGCGCGCGGTGAACCGTGTCGAAGCCGAGTCGGGTGAGGTTGTCCAAGAAGTAGCTGCGCTGAAACCCGAACTCGACCCATCCGACATCCCTGATGGCGCTGAGAGCGCCACCGTCCATGCGAAATCCCCAGGGGAAGGGGACCACCGGATCGTCGTCGTCGCAGATCGGCTCGGCGCCGAAGATGAACACACCCTCCGCGGACAGATGGTTCCTAAGTTGGCGCACGATCCCCCACGGCGACGGCATGTGGTGAAACGACTCGTAGAAGACGATCGCGTCGAACTCTTTGTCGAACGTCATGTGTTCGACCTCGCCGGCACGGGCGTCCACCGTCCCGCCGAAGCTCTTGACGCGCTGCTCCAGGTAGTCGCAATTGCTCTGACGCACCTCGACGGCGGTCACGTCGAGGCCGCACCTCACCATGAGTTCCGCTAGGCCGCCGGCGCCGAAACCGATCTCAAGCACCCTGCTGCCGCGGCTCAACGAGGCCATCTGGATCAGGTGAGCATAACAGATCTCCCAATATGCTGCGTCGCTCGGTCCGCCCCCAAACGGAAACGCGGTCATAGCATCGAAATTTACCGTATCATGCCCCTCAAAATTCAATTCATGCCGCCTCCCGGCGATCGGTTCATAGATAAGCCTGAGCTGAGCCTCATAGTATGATTGCGTTCCGATGGCATATTGAGACAATTCGCGCCGCATCTCGTCCGGCGGAACGAACATAACTTGAGACAGGATCTCGGATCCTTTTTGGATATCGGACCTCCGCACCGCCAATCCTTCATCAAGAGCGCGAATCAAATCTTCTATATTATCAATATATTTCACAGCACGATCCCTGATCCTGGACGATCCGAATCTCTCGGTGCCGCGGAACATGATGCTTGTCGCGCGGCACCGGGGAGTCGGGCCGCGCACGCGACGTCGCTGCCAGCGTTCCCCGAGCCAGGCTAGTACCGGGCGCGGCGCCCGAAGGGCAACAGGCGAGTGAGGGGGCGCGACGCCGGCGCAGGACGGCGCCGCGGCACCCGCTCCCGGCGGCGGCCGAGCGCGCCTCCGACCCGGAGCAGAATGACGGTCGCAGAACCGTCCGGACCGCCGTGCCTCGCACCGGCCGCGCCCGCGAGGGTCGCGAGGAGACCGCGGAGGCGGGCCCGCGACCGTGCCACCGTCGCTCGATCGGTCCGAGGCTGCCGGAGCGGGCTGACGCCTCACCCCGGCTTGACCTCGCCCCCGCCCCACACCACCTCCGCGGCGGTCCGACCCGGACTCTGCCGCGGAGCGCAGGATGATCGACCTCTACTACTGGACGACGCCGAACGGTCACAAGGTGACGCTGTTCCTGGAAGAGACCGGCCTGCCCTACACCATCAAGCCCGTGAACATCGGCAAGGGCGAACAGTTCCAGGCGGACTTCCTCAAGATCGCGCCCAACAACCGGATCCCGGCCATCGTCGATCACGCGCCCGCGGATGGCGGCGCGCCGGTGTCGCTGTTCGAGTCGGGCGCGATCCTGCTCTACCTCGCGGAGAAGACCGGGCGCTTCATCCCGGGCGAGCTGCGCGGCCGGGCCGAGGTGCTGCAATGGCTGTTCTGGCAGATGGGCGGGCTCGGGCCGATGGCGGGCCAGAACCACCACTTCGTCCAGTACGCCCCCGAGCCGATCCCCTACGCGATCGACCGCTACGTCAACGAGACCAACCGGCTCTACGGCGTCCTCGACCGGCGCCTGGCCGACCGGACCTTCGTGGCGGGCGAGGAATACAGCATCGCCGACATGGCGATCTATCCCTGGATCGTGCCGCACGAGCGCCAGCGCCAGAACCTCGACGCGCACCCGCACCTGAAGCGCTGGTTCTCGGCCATCGCCGAGCGCCCGGCCACCAAGGCCGCCTACGCCAGGGCCGCCGAGATCAACCAGCAGCCGACGATGTCGGAGGAGGCCAAGACGATCATGTTCGGCCAGACCGCCGCCAACACGAAGCGCTGAGCGGGCGCGGCATGACGGGCCGTCCGACGCGGGGGCGCAGGCTCCTGCGGCTCGCCCTCACGGCCGGCCCCTCGCCGGCATCGTCCTGATCGGTCAGGCCGTCGTGGCCTCGATCGGGGGCGACATCCGCCAGTGGGAATTCGCCCTCGTCGCCCTCGGCTTCGCCGGGCGACGGGTCCCGGAGGGCTGAGCCCGCCCGGCGGGACGGCTCAGACCGGCCCGCCGCCTCCCCCGGACGCCCGAGTGTCCGTCAGCGTCCCCGCCCCGTCGACGTCCACGAAGGCCTGCGGCGCCCTGCGCGCGATGTCGGGCTCGTGCAGCGCGCCCGCGTGCAGGATGACCTCGCCCCCTCCTCGGCCAGGACGCGCGACGAGCGCCCGATCGCGGACCGAGCCGAGCACCCGGGTCTCGGGGCCGCGCGCGATGTCGAGCCCGACCATCGCGTGGCCCGCCGCGCGCCGGCGCGGTGCCCGGGCCCGGCCGAGCCGGCCCGACGAGCCGGTGAGGAGGACGCGCAGCGGCCGCTCCCGCGAAGCCGAGGCCCGAAGCGCCCGGCCGCGATCGACCCGGCGTCAGGCGCCGGTCATGCCGGGTCCGCGGCCTCCTCCCGCGGCGCCAGCACCTTCTCGTAGCGCCAGGCCGTGGTGCCGTCCTCGTAGTAATCCGGCACCGTCTCGAAGCGGACGTAGCCCGCCCGCTCGTAGAGGCGGATGCCCGGGCCGTTATCCTCGCGCACCTCCAGGCGCAGGCGGGTGCAGCCGTGGCGGCGCGCCTCCGCCTCGGCGGCGTCGAGGAGGAGGCGGCCGAGCCCGGTCCCGGCCCGGGCGGGCGCCACCGCGATGGAACTCAGGCGCGCCCGCCGGCTGGTGCGCCGGCGCTCCAGCGTGGCGGCCCCCACCAGCACCGGCCCGTCGAGGGCGACGAGGAGCGAGATCGTCGGCGAGCCGATGGCGTGCCGGATCGCCCGCCGCTCCGCCCGGTCGGTCGCGAAGGTGGCCGCCTCCAGGGCGACGAGCGCGTCGAGATCGGCGGGCGTCGCCGGGCGGACCGTCACGCCCCGGCTCACGCGGCCTTCCACGGGAAGGTCCAGGTCTCCGAGAGGGTGCGCCCGCCGGCCCGCAGGAAGGCCCGCAGGTCGGTCGCCTGGCCCGGATCGTCGAGCCGCACGTCGAGGGCGGCCCGGAATCCCTTCACGTGCAGGTTCGGCACCAGCGAGGTCGCCACGATCCGCCCCCGCGTGGTCGAGGGCACGATCTCGACCGCCTTCGGGTCGCCGAGCCAGTAGGCGAGGTCGCCGCCCGAGAAGTCGATCAGGAAGCGCCGGCTCAGCGGGTCGGGCGCCTCGGCCGGGCCGCCGCTCGCCGCCGGCCGCGCCACGTAGGTGTTCACGACCCGGGCGCCCGGATGCAGGCTCTCGGATTCGCCGATCGCCCGCAGCAGGTAGGAGAGCTCCACCGCCTGGCCGGCCGCGAGGGGCTGGCGCGGCTGCCAATAGGCGACGACGTTGTCGTGGGTCTCGTTCCCGGTGGGCAGTTCGACGAGGTGCACCGCCCCCTCCCCCCAGGCGCCCTGCGGCTCGACCCAGTAGCTCGGCCGCCGGTGGTAGAAGGCCTCGAGATCCTGGTAGTTCTCGAACACCCGGTCGCGCTGCATCAGGCCGAACCCCTTCGGGTCGCGGTCCTGGAACGCGGAGATCCAGCGCTCCTGCGGGTTGCGCAGGGGCCGCCAGATCCACTCCCCGCTCCCCGACTGCATCAGCAAACCGTCCGAATCGTGCAGTTCGGGCCGGTAATCGTCCGAGCGGTGGCGGTCGTTCTCGCCGATGAAGAACATCGAGGTGAGCGGCGCCAGCCCGATCCCCGCCACCTCCCGCCGCGGATGCAGCGAGACGCGGACGTCCACCACCGTCTCGTCGCCCGGATAGACCAGGAACTGGTAGGCGCCGGTGCAGGCGGCGCCGTCGAGCAGCCCGTAGATCACCGCCCGGTCGGCGTTCTTCGGCGGCACCTCGATCCAGAACTCGCGGAAGAACGGGAATTCCTCCGGCCCGCCCTGGGCCTCGACGTTCACCGCGAGGCCCCGCGCCGAGAGGCCGTAGAGCTGGTCGCGCCCGAGGAAGCGGAAGTAGCTCGCGCCCAGGAAGGCGATCAGCTCGTCGAGGATCCCGGGCCTGTTGAGGGGATAGTGCAGGCGGAAGCCCGCGAAGCCGAGATTGAGCGGCAGCGGGCCGTCGAGCTTGGTGCGCCCGAGGTCGAACAGGGCGGCCTGGTAGGGGATCGGCGTCGGCACGCCCTCGCGCACCACGTTCACGGTGACGGGGCGCTTGAACAGGAAGCCGAGGTGGAAGAGCTGCAGGCGGAACGGGCCGTCCCGGTCGCCGAGCAGCGCCTTGTCGGGCCGGAAGCGGATGTCGCGCCACGCGTCGTAGTCGAGCCCGGCGAGCGGCCCCGGCAGCGCCGGGACGCCGCCGTCGAAGGGCGCGTTGGCGAGGTCGCGGGCGCGCCGGACCACGTCGTCGAAGCGGAACGGCGTCGGCCCGGCCGGCGGTGGGGACGGCAGGGCGCTCGGCCCCGGCTGGGTCGGCCCGACCTGGGCCCGACCGACCTGGGCCCGGGCGGGGAGCGCGGCCCCGGCCAGCAGGCCGGCGAGCAGGGTGCGGCGCGACGGCTCGCGCGATGGCTCGATCGTCATGGAACCTGGGATGTCACGGGAGACGGGACCTCTCCGCTTCGGGACCCGGTGAATGAACGCTTCCCGCCTGCTTGAGAAGGGGGCGGCGGCCCGAAACGCCCGTCCCCGTGGCCGATCCGCCACCCGGCGGATTTTCTGCGGAACGGCGCGATTTCGGGGTTGCGATCCGGCCCCGCTGACCGTATCTACCCCCTTGCCCAATTTCGCACGTGCCTGTGGCCGCGTGCCGGTTGGTGGGCATCCGGACAAGAGGCCGGACAGCCGCCAGGGGTCTTAAAGGATCGATGGTCGACAGGGTGGATCCCTCCGGCCGGCATCCAGGTGGCGACACCGGACCCCGACAACAACCGGCAGCCGGAGGCGAAACCGGCGAACCCCGCTCTCCACGGGGGACGCAGCTTAAAGCAACGACGAACGGGCTTTTTTGGTCTCGTCGGCCCTCCAAAGGTCGACACCGAAGAGGCTTGTTTCTCCTTGCCCCATGTGCGGATCGGGTCATCCCGCTCCAATCCAAGGCAGCTTCCGGGTGCTCTGCGCCCGCGTCGCCCAGCGTGTCTCCACAGCACGCCCGCGACGCGTCGCATCGCCCCCTGACGCCGGACGGCTGCGCGCCGTCTGATCTTCGACATCGGGTTCCCGCGCGGGACCCCCTTGAGCCTTTGGTGGGGATGATCATGACCGATCGCATCCGCGATTTCCTGCGCGCTCGCCGTGACCTCGGCCGTGACGAGGGGCCGGTGATGGTCCTCGACCTCGACGTCGTGCGCGACAATTACCACGCCTTCGCCCGCGCCCTGCCCGACACCCGCGTCTTCTACGCCGTGAAGGCGAATCCGGCGCCGGAGGTGCTCGGCCTGCTGGCCTCGCTCGGCTCCTGCTTCGACACCGCCTCGGTGGCCGAGATTCAGATGGCGCTCGCCGCCGGCGCCACCGCCGACCGCATCTCCTTCGGCAACACCATCAAGAAGGAGCGCTGCATCGCCCGCGCCCTCGCGCTCGGCGTGCGCCTGTTCGCGGTGGATTGCGAGGCGGAGGTCGAGAAGATCGCCCGCGCGGCCGCTTGCGCCGACGTGGCGCCCGAGGAGGTGCAGGTGTTCTGCCGCATCCTCTGCGACGGGGCCGGCGCCGAGTGGCCGCTCTCGCGCAAGTTCGGCTGCGTGCCCGACATGGCGGTCGACGTGCTGGAGCACGCGCACCGGCAGGGCCTGCGCGCCTACGGCGTCTCCTTCCACGTCGGCTCGCAGCAGGGCAATACGGAAGCCTGGGACGGGGCGCTGGCCTCGGCCGCGATGATCTTCCGGGAATGCGCCGAGCGCGGCATCGCGCTCGCGATGGTCAATCTCGGCGGCGGCTTCCCGACCAAGTACCTCAAGGAGGTGCCGGGCGTGGAATCCTACGGTGGCGCGATCTTCCGGGCGCTCACCAAGCACTTCGGCAACCGCATGCCGGAGACGATCATCGAGCCGGGCCGCGGCATGGTCGGCAACGCGGGCATCATCGAGGCGGAGGTCATCCTCGTCTCGAAGAAGTCCGAGGCCGCCGACGAGGTGCGCTGGGTCTACCTGGACATCGGCAAGTTCGGCGGGCTCGCCGAGACGATGGACGAGTCGATCCGCTACCGCATCCGCACCGACCACGACGAGGACCGCATGGTCCCCTGCGTGCTCGCCGGACCGACCTGCGATTCGGCGGACGTGCTCTACGAGAAGATCCCCTACCCGCTGCCCGTGTCGCTCTCCATCGGCGACAAGGTGCTGATCGAGGGGGCCGGCGCCTACACCACCACCTACGCGGCGGTGGCGTTCAACGGCTTCCCGCCGCTGCAATCCTACGTGATCTGACCGGTCCGATCCGCGCCGCCCGCCGGCGCCGTGGCGGCGCCTGCCGGCGCCGTTCGTCTCGCGCCGGCCCCCGCCCCGACCGGGCGGCGGGCCGGGCGCGTCCTGCACCCCACCCGGTCCCGGACGGCCCGCGGGCGCTGCGCGCCCAGGCGGGTGCGAGGGCTGTTCTCTCCCCTGACCTTCGGGAGGCTACGGCCGTGATCCAGATCCGCGACGAGCGCGCCACCGACATCGCCGCCCGCGAGCAGCTCCTCGACACCTGCTTCGGCGAGGCGCGCTTCACCAAGACCTGCGAGCGCCTGCGCGAGGGCCGCCTGCCGGCCGAGGGCCTCGCCCTCGTGGCCGAGCAGGACGGGCGCCTCGTCGGCACGGTGTGCCTGTGGGACGTGGCGGCCGGCCCGCGCCGCCCGGCCCTGATGCTGGGCCCGCTCGCCGTGGAGCCGGGCCTGCAGGGCCTCGGCGTCGGGGGGACGCTGATGCGCGCGGCGCTGGCGCGCGCCGCCGCCCTCGGCCACCGGGCCGTGATCCTGGTCGGGGACGCGCCCTACTACGCCCGCTTCGGCTTCGCGGCCGGGGCGGTGGGCGCCCTCTGGCTGCCGGGCCCCTACGCCCGGGAGCGCTTCCTCGGGCTGGACTTGGCGCCGGGAGCGCTCGCCGGCGCGGCAGGCCTCGTCCAGGCGACCGGCCGGCCGGCGCCGGCGCCGGACCTCGCCGCGCTGGTGGCGGCGGAGGCCGCGCGGCCGCTCGCGCTGGCGGCGTGAGCATGGCGAAGCGCGGCCCCGCCGGAACGGGGCCGCGCCCTGGCGGGTCCCTCAGGGCAACGCCGCAGGGTCGCGGAACCTGCCGGCGCGCACCTCGGCCGGATCGTCTCCGGCCGGGGGGTGACACGATTCTCGATCCCAAGCCAAAGGGTTGGCGACGATTCGAGAACCGAACCGGCGGTCACGGGACGTGACTGCGGGCATCGGACCAACGTCGGAGGCCGGGATCGTGCGCGAGCGCCGCACGATCCCGAACCGCTCGGGCGGAAATCCCATGACGGATGCGGATCGGGTTGCTGCACCGAGCCCGGATCCGAGAGATCCCCGATGGCCGACGCGGTGATGAGCCTTGGGGCGCTGTCCGAGAAGCGCTTCGGCCCCGATCAACGGCGCGAGATGGGCGGCAGCCCGCGATGCGGGCTGGCGCATGACAGCAAGCTCACCGCGAGACACACGATGTCGTCCTGGCCGGCGCCAAAAGAAAACGGCCGGCCGATGCCAGCTCTCGACCGCGATATGGCAATGTCTATCGTTCCGGCGGGTCAAGTCCGCGCGCAACACGATCGAGGACTAGCGGAGCGCTTCCACCGAGATAGATCGCACTCCAGACATTCTGCGCGTCGAGTGCGATCGGAAGGGCACCCGCAATGAAAGCAAATGCGACCTTCAAGGTCAGGAAAGAGATCCTGTGGTATTTCTTCGGCAGGATCCGCCATTGGCCCCCGCCGCAGTCAGAGCCGCACCAACCTCGACACTTATACTTCCCAGAACGCCCCAGAGATAGATATTCGGAACATCAAGCCCTGAGACGATCATTCCGGCAGTCGTCCTCGCTGTGACGTCCGACCTTGAACAGCCATGTGACGCGAGAGGCAAGGCTCGTGATGCGCCGAGCCAGTCGATCGCGATGGGTCAGGCGGGCCACGAGCAGCGCGATGTTCGCCGCCACGAGCACGCCAAGGCCCGAAGCGAACACCACGAACACCCCATCTGCGATTCGGTCCGTCACGGCCGACATCCTCCGATACAGAACGGATCGCGGAATCGACACCGCGTCATGCGGTAACGCGATCCGATCGGGGCGATCGGGTGAGGGCAGGAGGTGACAAGGGAGGCGGGTTCTGAATCGGCCGGCGACCCTGGCCGGGGTTGGCGGGCCGGGGGTTTCGACGCAACGGCGCTCCTCGATGACCTTGCGGACAGGCCCGATCCCCGACGGTCGGGCAAAGTCGCCGGCCGCCCCTTCCGTCGGCGCCTCCCGGGCAGGCCTGCCACACCGGCAGCCTGACCGCGCCGGACCGGCCGGTCATTGGGGTGGGTCTGCCATCAGCCACGCCGCGGCCCGGGGCGCGATCCTTCGCGTGGTCGCAGCCCAATGCCGGCGAGGCATGACGCCGCCGCGGCTCGGGGCGGGCGGCGGCTCGCGCCGGCCCGCCCGGGCCCGATCAGCAGAAATACTGCCCGATCTGCCGCTCGATGTCGTCGGTGACGCGCCCGCCATGGGCCTGGATGAAGCCGCCGATCTGCGCGTCGCGCCGACGCAGGCGCTCGGCATGGACGGCCTGCACGATGCGGCTGATCAGGGCGAGGAAACCGGGCTCGGCCTCGGCGGCGGTGGGGGTGCGGTGGGGAAGAGCGTGGCTGAGAACCGCGAGCATGGGACACTCCTGAAAGTGATGTGCGCGCGGGCGTTTCCATCTGTTTGTTGCAACGCAATATGGGATATGACGCGGCGCACACGAAGGCCCGCCGCCGCAGCGGAGCCATGCGGCTGCCTCATGGCGGCGGCAACGCTTCGTTCCCCCGGACGGCCGGTTGACCCTGCGGGCCGGAGTCGCCAATCACCGCGTCGCCGGCCCGTCACCGATCTCGGCTAACCACGCGCACTTTCCCATCCACGGAGGCACTTCCCATGACCGACTGGCCCGTCCACGGCCATATCAGCGGCCCCATCGTGATGATCGGCTTCGGGTCGATCGGACGCGGCACCCTGCCGCTGATCGAGCGCCACTTCACCTACGACAAGGCGCGCTTCACGGTCGTGGAACCCTCCGACGCGCACAAGGCCCTGGCCGAGCGGCACGGGCTGCGCTTCGCGCAGGTGGCGCTCACCCGCGACAATTACCGCGAGGTGCTCACCCCCCTCCTCACCGAGGGCGGCGGCCAGGGCTTCTGCGTCAACCTCTCGGTCGATACCTCCTCGCGCGACATCATGGAACTGTGCCGGGAGATCGGCGCGCTCTACATCGACACCGTCGCCGAGCCGTGGCCGGGCTTCTACTTCGACAAGAATGCCGGCCCGGGCGACCGCACCAACTACGCGCTGCGCGAGCAGATCCTCGACGCGCGCCGGCGCAGGCCGGGCGGCACGACCGCGGTGTCCTGCTGCGGCGCCAATCCCGGCATGGTGTCCTGGTTCGTCAAGCAGGCCCTCCTCAACGTCGCGGCCGATCTCGGCCTCTCGGTCGAGGAGCCCAGGACCCGCGAGGGCTGGGCGGCGCTGATGCGCGAGGTCGGGGTCAGGGGCATCCACATCGCCGAGCGCGACACCCAGCGCGCCAAGTCCGAGAAGCCGATGGGCGTGTTCGTGAACACGTGGTCGGTCGAGGGCTTCGTCTCGGAGGGCAACCAGCCGGCCGAGCTCGGCTGGGGCACCCACGAGACCTGGATGCCGGAGAATGCCCGCACCCATGCGGGGGACGCGCCGGCGATCTACCTGCTCCAGCCCGGCGCCGACACCCGCGTGCGCTCCTGGACCCCGACCGCCCAGGCTCAGTTCGGCTTCCTCGTCACCCACAACGAGGCGATCTCGATCGCCGACTATTACTCGGTGCGCGAGGGCGGCAAGGTCGTCTACCGGCCGACCTGCCACTACGCCTACCATCCCTGCAACGAGGCGGTGCTCTCGCTGCACGAGATGTTCGGCCAGGCCGGCCGCGTGCAGGAGAAGCACCACATCCTCGACGAGAACGAGATCGTCGACGGCATCGACGAGCTCGGCGTGCTCCTCTACGGCCACGGCAGGAACGCCTACTGGTACGGCTCCCAGCTCTCCATCGAGGAGACGCGGGCCATCGCGCCGTACCAGAACGCCACCGGCCTGCAGGTGACCTCGGCGGTGCTCGCCGGCATGGTCTGGGCGCTGGAGAACCCGGAGGCCGGCATCGTCGAGGCGGACGAGGTCGATTTCCGCCGCTGCCTGGAGGTCCAGCTGCCCTATCTGGGGCCCGTCGTCGGGGTCTACACCGACTGGACGCCGCTGGCCGACCGTCCCGGGCTGTTCCCGGAGAATATCGACGCGAGCGATCCCTGGCAGTTCCGCAACGTGCTGGTGCAGCGCTGAGACGCGGGCGCGGCGCCCGCTGCGGCGCCGCGCCCCACCGTCGCGCAGCGCCGCAGGGCCGCACGGCGAAGAGCCGCCGCAGGCTGTCGCGCTTGCCCGCCCGGTGCTAGCATCGGGGCACGGACGGGAGCTTCGATGTCCCTCGCGCTGCGCCGCGAGCCGCGCATGCGGTTCGCCGAATTCCTGAACCTGATCCGGGCGCGCCCCGACGAGGAACGCTGGGAACTCCTCGACGGCGAGCCCGTGCTGATGGCGCCCCCGACGGGGCGCCACCAGCAGATCGTGATGAATCTCGGCCGACACCTCGCCGAGCTGGCCGAGCGGCGCGGCTGCCGCGCCCTGCCGGGACTCGGGCTGCACAACGACGCCGTGGACGATTTCGCGCCGGTGCCGGACCTCGTCGTGCGCTGCGGCCCGCTCCTCCAGGACGGCTACGCCCGCGATCCGATCCTGGTGGCGGAGGTGCTGTCGCCCTCGACCATGCACGAAGACCGCGGACGCAAGGCCGCGTTCTACCAGTCGCTCCAGACGCTGCGGGCCTTCCTGATCGTCTACCAGGACGAGACGCGGGTGGAGGTCTGGTCGCGGGGCAACGGGCCGGACTGGACCAAGCGGGCGCTCGGCGGGGGCGACGCGATCGACCTGCCGGATCTCGGCGGGAGCCTGCCCGTCGCCTCCCTGTATGCCGGCCTCCACACCTGACCACGGGTCCGCCCTTGCCCCATTTCGACGAATTCTACGCCAACAAGCTGCGCGGCACCCTCGGGGTGACGGATGCCGAATCGGTGCTCGACCTGCGCGGCACGCCCCGGGCGAAGGCGGAAGCCTCGCTGACCGACATGCTGGAGCGCAGCCGCTTCGCCAAGGGCAAGACCGTGGCGGTCCGCCTCGACGCCCCGGTGCCGGGCGGCGGCGAGACCCTGTTCCAGCCCGTCGGCCGCCTGCTGCTCGAAGCCAAGCGGCGCGGCTGGGTCGACCGCCTGCAGACCCTGCCGGCCCAGGACGGGCTCGGCTTCTACATCGCGCTCGCCGGCAAGCCGGCCCGGGAGGGCGCGTGACCGCCCGCGCGATCTCTCCCCGCGAGGCGCGATGACCGAGTCCCTGGCCGACCTCTGCGCCACCGACCTCCTCGCCCGCTACGCCGCGCGCGACCTCTCGCCCGTCGAGGTGACCGAGGCGGTGCTGGCCCGGGTGGAGGCCATGGAGCCCACCCTGCAGGCCCTCTGCCTGCTCCTCCCCGAGGAGGCCCGGGAGGCCGCCCGCGCCTCCGAGGCGCGCTGGCGGCGCGGCGAGGCGCTCGCCCTCGACGGCGTGCCCGCCACCGTCAAGGAGAACATCGCCACCCGGGGCGTGGCGATGCCCCTCGGCACCGCGGCACGGCGCGACGCGCCCCCGAGCCCGGAGGATGCCCCCGCGGCCGCCCGCCTGCGCGAGGCCGGGGCGATCCTGTTCGCGCGCACCACCATGCCGGATTACGGCATGCTCTCCTCGGGCCTCTCCAGCATCCACCCCCTCACCCGCAACCCCTGGGACCCGACCCGGACCCCGGGCGGTTCCTCGGCCGGGGCGGGCGCCGCCGCGGCTGCCGGCTACGGGCCCCTGCATCTCGGCACGGATATCGGCGGCTCGATCCGCCTGCCGGCCGGCTGGTGCGGCATCGTCGGCCTCAAGCCCAGCAACGGCCGCGTGCCGGTCGACCCGCCCTATTACGGCCGCTGCGCCGGGCCGATGACCCGCAGCGTCGCCGACGCGGCCCTGGCCATGCGCGAACTCAGCCGCCCGGATCACCGCGACGGCACCGCGCTCCCGCCCGCCGGCCTCGACTGGCTCGCCCTCGACGGCCTCGACCCGAAGGGCCTGCGCCTCGGCCTCCTGCGCGAGGCGGGCGTCGGCCTGCCGGTCGACCCCGCCGTCGCGGCGGTGATCGAGGACGCGGCCGCGCGCCTCGCGGCGGCGGGCGCTCGGGTGGAGCCGGTCGCGCCCTTCCTCACCCGCGCCATGCTCGACGGGCTCGACACGTTCTGGCGCGAGCGCGCCTGGAGCGACATCGGCGCCCTCGCCCCGGAGCGGCGCGCCGCCGTGCTGCCCTTCATCCGCGACTGGGCGCAGGCCGCGCGGGGGTCGAGCGGCGCGGCCGTCTTCGCGGGAATGAGCCAGATGGGGGCGATGCGCGACGCAGCCCTGCGGGCGATTCGCCCCTTCGACTTCCTGATCAGCCCGGTGGCGCCGATCCCGGCCTTCCCGGCGGAGCTCGCCTCCCCGACCGACGACCCGATGCGCCCCTTCGAGCATATCGGCTTCACGGTCGCCTTCAACATGTCGGAGCAGCCCGCCGTCGCGGTCCCGGTGGGCCTCACCCCGGAGGGCCTGCCGGTGGGCCTCCAGATCGTCGGGCATCGCTTCGACGATCTCGGCGTGCTGCGCCTCGCGCGGGTCTTCGAGGATCTGCGGGCGCCGCTGCCGCGGCGGGCGCCGGCCGCGCCGCCGCGGGCCCCGGCGCGTTGACAGCGGGGGAAGCCCGGCCGATACCCGCGCCGGCTTCCCGATGCGCAGACCGACCCTCAAGAGCGCGGCGATCGTCGCCCACGACCTCGTGGCGACCGCCCTCGCCGTCACGCTCACCTTCCTGATCCGCTTCGATGACGCGCGGCTGGCCGAGCGCCTCGCGCATCTGCCGGTGCTGCTCGGCCCCTTCGTGCTCTATGCCGGGCTCGTCTATCGCTGGTTCGGGCTCTACCGCACCAAGTGGCGCTTCGCCTCGCTCCCCGACCTCGCCGCCATCGTGCGGGCGGTCGCCGTCCTGGCCCTGTCGCTGCTGCTCCTGGATTACGCGCTGGTCTCGCCCGCCCTGTTCGGGATCTACTTCTTCGGCAAGATCGCGATCGGGCTCTACTTCGTCCTGCAGCTCTTCCTGCTCGGCGGCCCGCGCGTCGCCTTCCGCTACCTGAAATACAGCCGCTCGCGCCAGAGCCACGCCCGCGCCGCGACGACGCCCGCGCTCCTCCTCGGCCGCGGCGCGGAGATCGAGGTGGTGCTGCGCGCCATCGAGGCCGGGACGGTGCGCAAGCTCGCGGCCCAGGGCATCCTCTCGCCCCGGGCCGAGGATCGCGGCCAGAGCCTGCGCGGCGTGCCGGTGCTGGGCGCCTTCGCCGACCTGGAGCAGGTCGTGGCGGACCTCGCCGCCCGCGGCGTCGCGGTGCGGCGCCTCGTGGCGACGCCGAACGCCCTCACACCCGAGGCCGATCCCGACGGGCTCCTCGCCCGCGCCCGCCGCCTCGGCCTGCCGCTCGCCCGCGTGACCACCCTCGGCGAGGGCCTGCGCGACGCCGAACTGGCGCCCCTCGAGATCGAGGACCTGCTGCTGCGCCCGACCGTCCCGATCGACCGGCCGCGCCTGGAGCGCTTCCTCGCCGGCCAGCGCGTCGTGGTGACGGGGGGCGGCGGCTCGATCGGCTCGGAGATCTGCGCCCGGGCCGTGGCCTTCGGCGCCTCGGCGCTCCTCGTCGTGGAGAATTCCGAGCCCGCCCTGCACGGGGTGCTGACGCGGCCGGCCCTGGCCGAGAGCGAGGCGGAGGTGAGCGGCGTCATCGCCGACATCCGCGACCGGGAGCGGCTCTTCCACGTCCTGCGCGCGTTCCGCCCCGACGCGGTCTTCCACGCCGCCGCGCTCAAGCAGGTGCCCTACCTGGAGCGCGACTGGACCGAGGGCATCAAGACCAACGTGTTCGGCTCGGTGAACGTGGCCGACGCGGCGCTGGCGGCGGGCGCCCGCGCGCTGGTGATGATCTCGACCGACAAGGCGATCGAGCCGGTCTCGCAGCTCGGCGTCACCAAGCGCTTCGCCGAGATGTACGCGCAGGCCCTCGACGCGGCCGGCGGGCCGGCGCGGCTCGTGGCGGTGCGCTTCGGCAACGTGCTCGGCTCGGTCGGCTCGGTGGTGCCGGTGTTCAAGGCGCAGATCGCCCGCGGCGGGCCGGTCACGGTCACCCATCCCGAGATGGTGCGCTACTTCATGACCGTGCGCGAGGCCTGCGACCTCGTGCTCACCGCCGCCTCCCACGCCGACCGCGAGGGTCGCGACCCGCGGGCGGGCGACCAGCGCGCCGCCGTCTACGTGCTGAAGATGGGCCAGCCGGTGCGGATCCGCGACCTCGCCGAGCGCATGATCCGCCTCGCCGGCTTCGAGCCGGGCCTCGACATCGAGATCGCCGTGACGGGCGCGCGGCCCGGGGAGCGCCTGAACGAGATCCTCTTCGCCCGCGACGAGCCGATGGTGACCCTCGACGGGATCGAGGGGGTCATGGCGGCCAAGCCCGTCTTCGCCGACCGGGCGCAGCTCGCGCGCTGGCTCGAGCGGCTGCGCGCGGCGGTGGCGCAGGCCGACCGCGCGGCGGCCGAGGCGGTGTTCGCGGAGGCGGTGCCGGATTTCGCCCGGCGGCCGGGCGCGGCGCGCGAGGCGCCGGCGGCCGAACTGGCGCCGCGGGATGTCGGGGCGGGCGGGGCGTGATCCGGGCTCCGCTTGCTCGAAGCGGAGCCCGGATCACGAGCCCGCGCGGCGCCTGAGCGAAGCCGACATCCGCATTGCCGAAATGGGAGATGGCGAAGCAATCAACCGGATGGCGTAATGACGCCCGCCCTCGGCCGGGCCGCGCTCGCGCCGGAGGACGCGCGTCGTACCGGCGGTCGTGAGAAGAAGCGACCGCTGGCCTGGTCCGGCGACGCGTCCTTCGCCCAATCGGCCGGCGGTCCGGGCCGCGGGATGCTGCGGCGTCCGACCGTCCCGGGGACGCGGGTCGCGCGGCCCCGGATCAGGGCGTGGCGACGGGCTCGGTCCCGGGCGCCGGGCTCGCCGGCGCCGCCGCCTGGGGCCCGTCGATGCGCGCCTGGATCGGGACCGGGATGATCGTCGGCGCGATCACCCGCACGGCGGGCCTCTCGTCGGGCCCGGCGGGCTTCGCCGCGGGCGTCGCCGGCGCCTCGGCGCCGGGCGGCTCCTCCAGGCCGTTGCGGGCCGCGGCCGAGGCGGCCACCACCGCGGCCGAGCGGTCGGCGCGGCCGACGAGGGTGAGGCGGACCTTCGGCCGCGAGAGCGCCTCCGCCTGGGCCGGCGTGACGAAGATGTCGCCCTTGTGCTGGACCAGCATGCTCTCGGCCTTCACCAGGGCCTGCGCCCAGGTCTGGCCCTGGCCCCGGCAGGAGCAGTTCGGCACGAAGGTCTTCTGGAACTTGAAGGCGTTCGGCAGCGCCGCGTAGGCGCGCCGGGTCTGGATCGCGGCCGCGTCCTTGAGGCCGTTGTCGCTCGCCGGCATCGAGTAGGCGGCGGCCTCGGTGCCGGGGCAGAGGGCCTTGCACATCTCGTCGGCGCCCTCCCGCCCGTCCGGCAGGTTCGGCATCGGGAAATAGGCGCCGTCGCACAGGCGCACGCAGATCACGTGGCCGCCGCCGCGGGCGAAGCCGTCCGCCAGCTTCGCCGCGGCCGGCAGGCCCGTGCACGAGTCCTTGACGGCGGCGACGAGCTGCTCGCGCCGGGCATCCGCCACCTGCGTGTTGCCCGCCCCGTAGCCGGCGTTGAGGGCCCGGATCCGCTGCTCGACCTGGGCGCATTGCGGCGGGCGCATGTCGAAGAACAGGAAGCGCCCGCCCTCGCAGCCGATGGAGCTGCGGTAGGCGACGAGGCGCTGGATCTCCTCGACCTGGCCGCGGTTCGACTCCCGCTGCAGGTTGGCGAGCTCGGCGCGGAAGCGCTGGCAGGCGGCGGCGTTCGGCTCCGCCCAGGCACCCTGAACGAGGGCGGCCACGGCGACGATCCCGGCGAGGAGCCGGGCGAGCAGGCGGGACAGCGTCATGGCGTTCCGGCGATGGATCTGACAGGGGGCGGGCTCGGCCGCGGAGGCCGAGCCGGCGGCGTCCCGCATCGACGCCGCGAGACTTGGCTGTTCTAACCGCCCTCGCCGTTCGGCAACAGCCTTCCTACATGCCTTAACGTTGGTTTGACGGGGATCCGGGAATGGTGTGGCGGCGGAGTCTCATGCGGGTGGCGCTGGCGGCGGGAATGCTCGCAGGTCTCGGCGGAGCGGCGCGGGCGGAAGAGCCCGACCGCATCTTCGACAAGTCCACGGTCTGGCGGCCGCTGACGCCGAACGACAAGCTCGTCGTCTACGGGATCGACGATCCGGACGTTGGGGGGGTGGCCTGCCACTACACCCTGCCGGAGCGCGGGGGCATCAAGGGAACGCTCGGGCTCGCCGAGCAGGTCTCGGACATCTCGCTGTCCTGCCGGCAGATCGGGCCGGTGCAGTTCAAGCGCAAGCTGACCCAGGGCGAAGTGGTGTTCAGCGAGCGCCGCTCGCTGATCTTCAAGAGCATGCAGATCGTCAGGGGCTGCGACGCCAAGCGCAACACCCTGGTGTACATGGTCTATTCCGACAAGCTGATCGAGGGTTCGCCCAAGAACTCGACCTCGACGGTGCCGCTGATGCCGTGGGGCACCGAGCCGCCGCCGAAATGCGGCGACTTCCTGAAGGGCTGATCCGCTGTCCGGACGATCACGTCCGGAGAGCGGATGCCAAGCCCGCGCGGCGCGTGAGCGACGCCGACATCCGCATGGCCGAAATGGGAGATGGCGCAGCAATCCGTCGGATGTCGGATGACGACCCGCGTCAATCCCGGCAGGTGATGCGGATCGGGCGGTCGGCGGGCCGGCTCACGGGCGCCGACGGGGTGTCGATTGCACCCGTGTACTCGTCCTGCGCGGCGGCCCCGAAGGAGGCGGCCTTGGCGAAGCCCTGGGACTCGCACCACGCATCGGCGACCACCTGGCCGCACTCGCCGCCGCCGGTGCTCAGGCACTCGGCGACGCCGTAGCCGTCGCTCGACGGGATCAGGAAGGTCTTCTCCGCCCCGGGCGCCGCCGCCGCCTCCGATCCAGCGGCCAGCGCGGGGCCGGCGAGCGCGAGGAGACCGACGAGGCCGAGGGCGGCGAGGGAGCGACGCATGGGATTGCCTTCTGGATCGGAACGCTTTGGCAACCGACACTCGGAGGCGTCGGTAAACAAAGGCTAAACGGAACCCGCGCACGGCCGGCGGGCGGGAGGGCGGAGAAGGGTTTGGGCGGGTGGCCCGCGCCCGTCGCCGGCGGCTCGAAAACCGTGCCGAGCTGGGCTAACCCGGTTCGGCCGTCCGCGGCGTCTCGCGGCTGCAACAGCGGCCGGAAACGGATGACCCGCCCGATCCGGCGCGGATCGCGATTGGGCCGGGGGGATCTCCGGCAGGCCAATGTGTTAGAAGCGCCGCGGGCGCGCCCGACCGCGCCGCCGCATCATCCCAGGGAGCAGGGTTTCATGGCCCCGTTGTTGCGCCTCTACAACACGCTCACGCGGGCCAAGGAGCCGTTCGCCCCGATCGACCCGTCCCGGGTGCGGATGTACGCCTGCGGCCCGACCGTCTACGACGCGGCCCATATCGGCAACGGCCGGCCGATCATCGTCTTCGACCTGCTCTTCCGCCTGCTGCGCCACCTCTACGGGGCCGACGCGGTCACCTATGTCCGCAACGTCACGGACGTGGACGACAAGATCAACGCGCGGGCGGCCGAGCGCGGCGTCTCGATCCGCACCCTGACGGACGAGACCCTGGCGGGCTTCCACGCGGACCTGCGCCGGCTCGGCGTGCTGATGCCCGAGGACGTGAACCGGCCGGGCGCGCGCCCCGCCTTCATCGAGCCGCGGGCGACCGACCACATCGCCGAGATGGCGCAGATGATCGAGCGGCTCGTCGCCGCCGGCCACGCCTACCTCGCCGAGGATCACGTGCTGTTCGACGTGCCCTCCATGCCCGATTACGGGGCGCTCTCACGGCGCCCCCTCGACGAGATGGAGGCGGGGGCGCGGGTGGACGTGGCGCCCTACAAGCGCTCGCCCCTCGACTTCGTGCTCTGGAAACCCTCGAAGCCGGGCGAGCCGGCCTGGCCCTCCCCGTGCGGGATCGCGGCGCCGGGCCGTCCTGGCTGGCACATCGAGTGCTCGGCCATGTCGTGGAGGCATCTCGGCGAGACCTTCGACATCCACGCGGGGGGCATCGACCTCGTCTTCCCGCACCACGAGAACGAGGTCGCGCAGTCGCGCTGCTGCTTCGGCACGCCGGTGATGGCCAATGTCTGGCTGCACAACGGCTTCCTGCAGGTCGAGGGCGACAAGATGTCGAAGTCGCTCGGCAACTTCGTCACCCTCAGGGAGGTGCTGGCGGACTGGCCCGGCGAGGCGGTGCGGCTGGCGATGCTGCGCACCCATTACCGCCAGCCGATCGACTGGACGCTCCGGGCGCTGGAGGAGGCGAGCCGCACCCTGGAGCGCTGGTACGAGAGCGTCGGGGACCTCGGCCCCGCGCCCGCCGTGCCGGAGGGGGTGCGGGACGCGCTCCTCGACGACCTCAACACGCCGGCCGCGCTCGGCGAATTGCACAGGCTGGAGGATCCGGCGGCGCTCAAGGCCGGGGCGGGGCTGATGGGGCTGCTCGGCGCGACCCGCTCGGCCCGGGCCGAGGCGGCGGTGGCGGCCTCCGGGATCGACGTCGCGGCCGTGGAGGGGTTGATCGCCGCGCGCAAGGCCGCGCGCGCGGCGAAGAACTGGGCCGAGTCCGACCGCCTGCGGGGCGCGCTCGCGGGGATGGGCGTCACCGTCAAGGACAACAAGGACGGGACGACGACCTGGACCGTGGAGGGGTGAGGCGGGATCCGCTTGATCGACGCGGATCCCGGATCACCAGCCTGCGCGGCGCCTGAGCGCGGCGCCTGTGCGACGCCGACATCCGCATGGCCGAAATCGGAGATGGCGAAGCCATCAACCGGATGTCGGATGAAGCGGGGCCCCTCCCCGGCCGGGTCGGCGCCCGGGCCCGAGGGGGAATGCCACCCCGCCCCGACGCCGCGGCGCCGTCAGAACCGCTCCTCGATGAGGGCGTCCGCCTCGGGCCGGGGCGGATGGGCGCGCAGGGCGCTCTCCAGCATCCCCACCACCGCCTCGGGGCGCTCGGCGACGAGGTAGTTGAGGTCGAGCCCCTCGCGGATGAAGCCCTTCGCGCGCATGTGGTCGAGCAGCGCCAGGAGCGGCGCCCAGAACCCCGCCACCGACAGGAGCAGGATCGGCTTGGCGTGCTGGCCGAGCTGCGCCCAGGTCATCTGCTCGACGAGTTCCTCCAGGGTGCCGATGCCGCCGGGCAGGGCCACGAACGCGTCCGAGCGGTCGAACATCAGCCGCTTGCGGGTGTGCATGTCGGGCACGACGATCGTCTCCTGCACGTCGTCGAGCATCCGCTCGCGCGACTTCAGGAAGTCCGGGATGATGCCGGTGACGTGCCCGCCCGCGTCGAGCACCGCCCGCGCCACCGTGCCCATCAGCCCGACATTGCCGCCGCCGTAGACGAGGCC
This sequence comes from Methylobacterium sp. 4-46, assembly GCF_000019365.1. Classification (GTDB taxonomy): domain Bacteria; phylum Pseudomonadota; class Alphaproteobacteria; order Rhizobiales; family Beijerinckiaceae; genus Methylobacterium. Next base: position 544,628 of record NC_010511.1, read on the forward strand.
GATCCCGGCCTCCGCGAGGGAGTGGCCGAGGGCCCGCGCGGCCTCCCGGAACACCGGGTCGGTGCCGAAGCCCGAGCCGCAATACACGCAAACCGTCCGCATCAATGCTCCGCGTTCCGCTGCCGCGCCGGCGCCCGGACGGTCCGGGGGCCGGCCGCGGGGCGGCGCAAGATCCGGTCCACCTCCGCAAGGTTCCGCAGCTTGGTGTCTTCCGGACATGCCTGATAATATGGCGGCGATCGACCAGCGTTGTCGACCAGGAGGCGAATGGCCGCGCGCCGACCCTGAAGCCGGCGCGACCAGGAGTGGAACGCCATGACGGCGGAGTTGCGGCGAGGCGTGGCGCTCGCGGGCATCGGGCTCGTGAGCGGGATCGTGCTGATCGGCATCGTGTCGAGCGGCAACCGGATGCTGTCGACGAGGGACGCGCCCGAACCCGCCGCCCCCGGCGCGGCGGCCGAGCAGCAGGCGGCCCTGGCGCCCCCGCCCGCGCCGCCCTCCGCGCCGCCCTCCGCGCTGCCGTCCACTTGGCCGCCCTCGGCGGCGCCGCGCGCCCCGAGCTTCGACGTGATCCGGGTGGAGCCCACCGGCGAGAGCGTGGTGGCCGGCCGGGCGGCGCCGGAGGCGCAGGTGGAGCTCCTGCGCGACGGCGAGGTCTTCGCCCGCACGCAGGCGGATGCGAGCGGCCAGTTCGTCCTCGTGCCCCCGGCCCTGCCGCCCGGCAGCCACGCGATCGGCCTGCGCAGCGTCGCGCCGGACGGCACCCGCACGACGGGACCCGAGAGCGCCGTCGTCGCGGTCGCGGCGAACGCCGCCAGCAAGCCGCTCGTCGCCGTGAGCGCTCCCGGCCAGCCGACCACCGTGCTGTCGCAGCCGGAGGAGGCGCCGAAGCCCGCGCCGTCCGTCGTCGCCGCGGCGCGGGAGGCCCCGGCGGCCCCGCCGCCCGGGACGACGCCGATCCGCATCGCCAGCGTCGACGCCGAGACCGGCGGCAAGCTCTTCGTGAGCGCGCAGGGGGCGCCGCAGACGAATGTGCGGCTCTACCTCAACGAGACGCTGATCGCGCCCGGCCGGACGGGATCCGACGGTCGCGTCGCCTTCTCGATCGGGCGCGGGGTGCGGCCCGGGGATTACCGGGTGCGGATCGACCAGGTCGACCCCGCGACCGGCTCGGTGAGGACGCGCTCGGAAGTGAAGTTCGCCGTCCCGCCGAGCGTGGAGGCCGCGCCGGTGGTGGCCGCCGCGCGACCCGCCCCCGCCGGGCCGCCGAAGCCGGCGGGCCATCCGGCGCCCTCCCCGGCCGCGGCGCCCGCGCCCCCCGGCCCCGCGACCCCGGCCGTCGACGCGGCGATCGCGCCCGCGGGACCCGCCGCCCTCGCCGCCGCCGGGCCGGCCTCCGGGCGGATACCGGACCCCTCCACGGTGTTCGTGAGCGCGGTCAGCACGGCCACGGTCACCCGCGGGGACAATCTCTGGAGCATCAGCCGCAAGGCCTACGGGAAGGGGGTGCGCTACACGGTGATCTTCGGCGCCAACCAGGCCCAGATCCGCAACCCCAACCGAATCTATCCGGGGCAGGTCTTCGTGCTGCCGGGCGAGGCCCCACCCGCCGCGGTCGGGGCGAAGCGGGGCTGAGGATCGCGCGACCCGGCCTCGCCCGGGACGCGCGATCGGCCGATGCCGAGGCCGCTCGCTCCCGCATCGGGCGATCCGGCTCGATCCTGCGTCGACGGATCAATCATGGGTGGCGCGCCGGCGCTGCGGGGCCATCCCGCCCAATGCCGCCGGTCATTTCTCATGACCGGTGGTGCGGCACTCGAATTGTCGCCAAGCCTCTCGTTCGCCAAGCCTCTGGTTCACCAAGCCTCTGGTTCACCAAGCCTCTGGCTTGAAATCGAAAATTCGAGATGGAGCGACGGCCCGCTGCGTCAGCATCCTGAGCCGTTGGTACAAGGCGCGAACAGCCGCCCCCAGCGCGCGAGCGGCGCCGGGTCGGCCCCGGCCCGGCGCAGGGCCGCCCAGAGCGTGACGGCGATCGAGTCGTAGACCGGGAGGCCGAGCTCCGCCTCCAGGGCGGGGGCGAGCGCCGTCCCGTCCAGGTTGGTGCAGACGATCGCCACCGCCTCCACGCCCTCGGCGGCCACCGCCCGGACCATGCCGGCGAGGTCGCCCTCGGGCAGAGCCGCGAAGGAGAAGTTGTCGGAGAGGCCCGCATGCCGCTCGGCCGCGCAGGCGAAGCCCGCCGCCTCCCAGTTTGCGCGGATGCGGGCCTGCACGTCGCCCCGGTAGGGCGTCACCAGGCCGATCCGGCGGTGGCCGGCGCGGCGGAAGACGTCGCGGAAGCCCAGCACCGCCGTGCAGGCCGCGATCCCGGTCCGCGCCTCGATCCCGGCGCAGAGCGCCTCGTCGCGGTCGAAGCCCAGCCACGCCGCCGAGGTGCCGTTCCAGGCCACCACGTCGACCTTGGCGTCGGCCAGGAGATCCGCCGCCGCCAGGACCGGCTCCGCGTCGAACTGGCCGAGATCCTCCGGCGCGAGCGAGATCGCCGTGACCCGGAAGCGCGAGAAATGGGCCGTCACGCCGGGAAGGTCCCGCAGCATCGCGGCGGTCGCCGGTTCGAGCCGCGTGTTCGACGAGGGCGTCAGCATCCCGAGCCGCATCAGGCGGCCCGAGGCGGACGGGCCGATTCCGCGCGGATCAGGCCGAGCACGTGGCGCTTCACGTCGTTGAAGGCCGGGCTGGTCACGTCCCGCGGCCGGGGCGCGTCGAAGGGCAGAACCTCGCGGATGCGGCCGGGCCGCCGGCTCATCACGGCGACGCGGGTGCCGAGCACCAGCGCCTCGTCGACCGAGTGAGTGACGAAGATCACGGTCGCGCCGACCCGCTCCCAGATCGCCACCAGCTCCTCCTGCATCTCGCTCTTGGTCTGGGCGTCGAGGGCGGCGAAGGGCTCGTCCATCAGGATCACGGCCGGGTTCATCAGCAGCGCCCGGGCGATCCCGACCCGCTGGCTCATCCCGCCCGACAATTCGGCCGGGTAGTGCCGCTCGAAACCGCGCAGGCCGACGAGGTCGAGATAGGCCTGCGCCCGCTCCCGGCGCTCCGCCCTGCCGACGCCCTTCAGCGTGAGGTGGAAGGCGACGTTGTCGATCACGGTGAGCCAGGGCATCAGCGTCGGCTGCTGGAAGACCACGCCGCGGTCGGCGCCCGGCCGCTCGACGCACCGGCCCGCCACCCGGATCTCGCCCGAGCTCGGCGCCTCGAAGCCGGCGACGAGGTTCAGGAGCGTGGACTTGCCGCAGCCGGAGGGGCCGAGCAGGCACAGGAACTCCCCCGCCGCGAGCGACAGGCGGGTCCGCTCCAGGGCGACGAGGTCCTGGCCGTCGCGGTCGCGATACACCTTGCGGACGTCGAGGAGGTCGATCGCACTCATGCTCAGCGGCCCTGCACGGTGGTGCCGCGCTGCCAGTGCAGCACCGTCGCCGCCACCGCCTTGAGGCAAAGATCGGAGAGGTAGCCGAGCAGCCCGATCGAGATCATCGCCGCCAGCACGATGTCGTAGCGCAGGAAGTAGTAGGAATCCCACAGCACGTAGCCGAGCCCGCTCTTCACCGCGACCATCTCGGCCGTGACCGTGAGCATCCAGGCCGAGCCGATGGCGATGCGCAGCCCCGAGACGATGGCGGGCAGCGCGGCCGGCAGCACGATCCGCGCCAGGAGCTGGCGCTCGCTCGCTCCCATCATCGCCCCGGCGCGGATCAGGTTGCGGTCGACCGAGCGCACGCCGTGGATCGTGTTCATCAGGATCGGGAAGAACGCCCCGAGGAAGACCAGGAAGATCGCCGGCCTGTCGGCGATGCCGAACCAGATGATCGCGAGGGGGATCCAGGAGACGGGCGGGATCGGGCGCAGCATCTGCAGCGTCGGCTCGACGGTGCGCTCGACGAGGCGCCACCAGCCGATCGCCACCCCGAGCCCGACGCCGCAGAGCGCCGCGATCGCGTAGCCCGCCAGCACCCGCGACAGGCTGGCGAGGGCGTCCGAGGGCCAGTGGCCCGAGGAGCTTTGGGTGCTCTCGTCGAGGCCGAGCATCCAGTCGGCCAGGGCGTGGAGCACCGCCGAGGGCGCCGGCAGGAGGGCGGGCGGCAGCGCGCCCGAGCGCGCGAAGGCCTCCCAGCCGGCGACAAGGACGAGCGGCAGCGCCGCCCGCTCGGCCCATCCGGCGAGGCGCCGTCGCAGGACGGCCCCGGGCGGCAGGCGCAGGGCCGAGGCCGGCCGCGGCAGGTCAGTGGCCGAGGCCATCGCGGCTCTGCTTGGTGGCCGCTTCCAGGAAGGAGTAATCCATGTTGGCCTCCACCTCCTTCGACACGTCGCGGCTGATGTACTTCAGGTCCCGCATCATCTCGGCAATGGCGAGCGTCCGGGCCCGGTACATGCGGTAGTCGGGCTCGGCGTTCTTGAGCGCCTCGGCGGCGACGTCCTTGGATAGGCCGGTCTTCTGGTTGATCACGTCGACCCAGACGCCGCGATCCGCCTGGAGCTTGGCGACGAGGGCGACGTCGGCATCGACCACCGCCTGCACGGCGGCGCGGCGGGCCTTGATCACGTCCGAGCGGGTGACGATCAGGTTGGTGAGCTTGCCGGCCGCCTGGTCGTAGGGGAGCACGAAGTGGTTCGCGGCCCCGGCCATCCGGATCTGCGAGGCGAAGGGCTCCACCGAGCAGACGAGGTCGACCTCGCCCCGCTGCATCGCCGCGAGGTGGTCGGACGGGTTCGGGATGTTGACGAACTGGATGTCGCGGTTGGGATTGATGCCCTGCTTGAGGAGGGCGCCGCGCATGTGGATGTCCTGCGCGTTGCCGCGCGAGGCCGCGACCTTGAGCGGCGTGCCGGCCGCCTTGCGGGCCTCGACCAGCGCCTTGAGGCCCGCCCAGTCCTCGGCCGCGAGGTTGAGGCCCTTGGTCGACAGGCATTCCGAGCCGCCATTCACCTCTCCGGCCACCGCGACGAGGTCGAAGCCCTTGTCGAGGGCGGTGACGTAGTGGAGGTAGGTGACCTGCGCGACGTCGAGGCTCTTGGCCACCAGGGCGGTGAGGACGTCGTTGCCGGAATTGAAGCCCGTCGCCTCGACCGTCACCCCCTTGCCGAGCTCCTTGCCGAGCTCCTTGGCGAGATCCGGGATCAGCGCCATCGGCAGGCAATGGGCGCATTTCGCGTAGCCGAGCCGCACCGGCGCGCCGTCCTGCGCGGTGGCCGCGCCCGACCAGGCCCAGAGGGCCGCCACCATGACGAGACCGAAACGATGCCGGAGCACGGGACACCTCGGGGGCTGCCGCAGCGGCCGATCCGCCGCTCCCGCAGGAGCCTGATCGGCTCCGCGGCCGGCCGCAACGGATTTTTCGGTCATTGCATGCAATTCGTGCTAAATGGCGGCGCAAGCGCCAGAACATGCCCGCAATTGATGCGCCCGCCCGGCCGGCGAGCCGCTATGCTCGGGCGTCACCCCGCGAGGTCCCCTCCATGGATCAGGTCCGGCGTCCGCGCGGACGCCCCCGCAAGCCCGCCCTCCTCGGCCCCGTCGCCGGGTCCGGCCGCCTCTCCCTGCACGAGCAGGCGGTGCGGCGGCTGCGCGCCATGATCGTCGAGGGGGCGCTCCCGGCCGGGGCGCCGCTGGTCGAGACCGAGCTGTCGGAGGCGCTCGGCGTGTCGCGCACGCCGCTCCGGGAGGCCGTGAAGCTCCTCGCCATGGAGGGCCTCGTGGAGCTGCGGCCCAACCGCTCGCCCCGCATCGCCGCCCTCGATCCGGAGGCGGTCCGGGCGCTGTTCGAGGCCCTGGCCTGGATCGAGCGGGCGGGGGCGGAGCTCGCGGCGCAGCGGATGGGGCGGGACGACCTCGACCGCTTGCAGGCGCTCCAGGCCGCGATCGAGGCGCATCACCGGAACGGGGAGATCGCCCCCTACTTCGCCGCCAACCACGCGACCCACGCGCTGATCGTGGCCTGCGCCGGCAACCCGCCCCTGCGCGAGGCCCACGAGGCGCTGCACGCCCGGGCCGAGATCGCCCGGCGGCGCGCCCTCGACAGCCACGGCCGCTGGAGCGAGTCGGTGGCGGAGCACCGGGCGATCCTGGCGGCGCTGGTGGCCCGCGACGGGCCCCGGGCCGGCCTGCTCCTCGCCGAGCACGTCTCCCATACGGGGGCGGCCCTGCTCGCCGCCCTGTCCCGCTCCGACGCGGCCTGAGCGATGCGCCTCCTCCTCCTCAACCCGAATACCAGCCGCGACGTCACGGCGCTGATGCGCGACACCGCCGCCGCCGCCGCGGCGCCCGGCACCGAGATCGTGGCCGCGACCGCGCCGCGGGGGGTGCCCTACATCGCCAACCGGGCCGAGGCGCAGATCGGCGGCGCCATCGCCCTCGAGATGCTGGCGGAGGCCGGGCCGGGGATCGACGCGGCGATCCTCGCGGCCTTCGGCGATCCGGGCCTGGTCGGCGCCCGCGAGCTGTTCGACATCCCGGTGATCGGGCTCGCCGAGGCCGCGATGCTGAGCGCCTGCCTGCTGGGCGGGCGCTTCGGCATCGTCACCTTCGCGCAGGGGCTGCTGCCCTGGTACCGCGACTGCGTCGCGATGCACGGGCTCTCGGCGCGCTGCGCCGCGATCCGGGCGATCGAGGGGCGCTTCGCCTCCCTGGCGGGGGTGCAGGCGGAGAAGGAGGACCAACTCGTGGCCCTGGCCGAGGCCGCGGTGCGCGAGGACGGCGCCGACGTGCTGATCTTCGCGGGCGCGCCGCTCTCGGGGCTCGGGCCGCGGGTGCGCGAGCGGGTCCCGGTGCCGGTGGTCGATCAGGTGGTGGCGGCCGTGAAGCTCGCCGAGGCCGCGGTGGCGCTGCGGCCCCGCAAGGCCGCGTCCGGCGCCCTCAGCCGCCCGCCCGCGAAGGAGAGTCGGGGCCTGCCGGAGGCGCTGGCGGCGCGGCTCGCCCACACCGATCGGGGCTGAGGCGGGGAGCGCCGCCGCCCCGCTCAGGGGTCGAGGCGCCGCAGCCCCGCCTCGTAGCGCCGGCCATTGGCGACGTAGCGCGCGGCGGCGAGGCGCAGTCCCTCGACCGCCTGCTCGTCGAGGCTGCGCACCGCCTTGGCGGGCGCGCCGACGATCAGGCTGTTGTCGGGGAATTCCTTGCCTTCGGTCACGAGGGCGTTCGCGCCGACGAGGCAGTTGCGGCCGATCCGGGCGCCGTTGAGCAGCGTCGCGCCCATGCCGACCAGGGAATTCGCACCCACGGTGCAGCCGTGCACGATGGCCCTGTGGCCGATCGTGACGTCCTCGCCGATCTCCAGGGGGAAGCCCGGATCCGTGTGGAGCACCACCCCGTCCTGGATGTTGCAGCGCGCCCCGAGGCGGATCGGCTCGTTGTCGCCGCGCAGCACCGCCGAGAACCAGATGCTCACGTCGAGGTCGATCTCCACCTGCCCGATCACCTGGGCATCGGGAGCGATCCAGACCCGGGCCGGGTCGGCGAGGCGGGGATGGTGGGCGTCGAGGGCGTAGAGCGGCATGGCAATCCCGATGGAGGCGGTCTCAGGGTCTTCTACCCCAGCCCGCCTCCCGCGCCACCTGCCCTCAGGCGGCGGCCGGGACCGTCCCGAGCCCCCCGAAGCGCCGCTCGCGCCGGGTGAAGTCGCGCAGGGCCGCCGCCAGGTCGTCCCCGCCGAAATCGGGCCACATCCGGTCGGTGAAATGCAGTTCCGCGTAGGCGCATTCCCAGAGCAGGAAGTCGGAGAGGCGCTTCTCGCCGCCCGAGCGGATCATCAGGTCCACGTCCGGCACCCCGCCGCTGAGCCGGCGCCCGAAGGCCTCCCGGCTCTCCGCCCCGACATCGGCACCGGGCGCGCCGGCGGCGGCCGCCAGGATCGCGTCGCGGGCCGAGTAATCGACCGCGATGCGCAGGTGCAGGCGCGCGCCCCCCGCGGTCTCGGCCTCCGCCCGCGCCAATGCCCCGGGCAGGCCCGCGGGCAGCCGGTCGCGGCGGCCGATCACGGTCAGGCGCGTGCCGGTGCGGGCGAGGCGCTCCGTCTCGCGCCGCAGGTAGCGGCGCAGGAGACCCATCAGCGCCGCCACCTCCGCGGGCGGCCGGCGCCAATTATCCGACGAGAAGGCGAAGAGCGTGAGCGTCCCCACGCCGAGATCGGGCGCGGCCTCCGCCACCCGGCGGATCGCCTCCACGCCCGCGCGGTGCCCGGCGCTGCGCGGCAGGCCCCGGGCCGTGGCCCAGCGCCCGTTCCCGTCCATGATCATCGCGACGTGGAGGCCGCCCCCCTGGGAACAAGAACTTTGCACGACAAAGTCTCCGGGCGATGCGTCTGAGGAGCGGGGAAGGACGGGAGGGCGCGCCCTCAGGGGCGCAGGGAACCGAAGGCCGCGGGCGCCTCGTCGAGCGCCTCGGCCGCGTCGCGGACCACCTGCTCCAGCACCGCGAGGTAGTCGAGGAAGCGGCGGCGCCCGCCCGGGGTGAGGCGGCAGACCGTCTGGGGCCGGTTCTGGGCGTACCCCTTGCGCAATTCCACCAGGCCCGCCTCCTGCAGCACCTGCAGGTGCCGGCTGAGATTGCCGTCCGTGAGGCCGCAGAGCTGCTTGAGGTCGGCGAAGAGGAGGCCGTCCGGGTGGGTGACCAGGGAGGTGAGCACGCTCAGCCGCGCCCGCTCGTGGATCACCCGGTCGAGGCCCTCGTAGGAGAAGCGTCCGCTCGGCTCAGACATCGGCATCCCGGCAGGTGAGATGGAGGATGAGGGCGAGGAGGACCTGCCCGATGCCGAAGGGCAGTCCCATCGCCCAGGGCGACAGGTCGCGGGTTCCGGCCGCCACGACCAGCCCCGCGAGCCCGGCGAGGAGGTACCACGCCCCCGCGAGCGAGACCGCCCGCGGCAGCGTCCGGGTCGCGGCGAACAGGCCGAGGCTGACGAAGACCTGCCAGAGCCCCGGCAGCAGCCAGAGGCTGTCGGGCGCGACCCGGACCAGCACCAGGGCGACCAGCGCGCCCGCCGCGAGGGCGGGCAGGAACTGCTCCACCGCCGAGCCGATCATCGCGTCCGCGAGGCCGGAATGCAGGCGCCGCGAGCGCGTCACCGCCTCGGCGCCGATCAGCGCCACGGCGAGCGCCGCGACCGCGATCCAGTACAGCAGGTAGGCGAGCGCCCCGACCGGCATCAGCCAGAGCGCCTGGAGCCCGGCGGCGAGGAGGGCGATCCCGCCCGTCGCGGCGATCGTCGCCGGGCCGAGGCCGCGGAAATGCGTGTCGCGGGCGATCTGGCTGCGAATCGCCACGATGTCGGCGAGGGCCCGGTCGAGGTCCCTGTCAGTCTGGTACGGCATCGAGGCGTCCCGCGAGCCCCCCGGCAGGGCTGCTTTGCAATGCAAAGTAGGGCCGATCGGCGGTCGGCGCAAGGGCTTCGGCGGCGCCCCGCGGGCACGGTTCGGGCTGCCCGGGCCGGGGGTGACGTGCGGCGGCGGGCGGCGCCGCGCGAGGCCGCGAAAAAGCCCCGCTGGCGGGGGCGCAGCGGGGCTGATCGGAGTGTCGCTCGTGAAAGCGGCGCCAATGCTACTCGGCCGCGTCGCCTTGTCCAGTCCGAACCGCCCGGCCTCACCCGAACGGATGAGCCGCGTCCCGGGGGCGGGGACCGGCGCCCGCTACCCCGCCGAGGAGGCGAGGGCCGCGCCGCCCGGGGGCCGCGCGCGCTCGCCCTCGAGCAGGGTCCAGTGGGCGATCACGGCGGTCAGCTCCGCCCGCTTGAAGGGCTTGGCGATGACGTCGTCCATGCCGGCCTCGCGGCAGGCCTCCAGGTGACGGGGCAGGATGTGGCCGGTCATGGCGACGATCGGGATCCGCCCCGAGGGCCCGCCCATCTGGCGGATCCGGCGCGTCGCGGTCAGGCCGTCCATGGCCGGCATCTGCACGTCCATCAGCACGAGGCGGTAGGGTGCGGAGCGGATCATCGCCACCGCCTCGACGCCGTTCGAGGCGGTGTCGACGGCGTAGCCCTCCTCCTCCAGGATCAGCCGCACGAGCTTCTGGTTCGCCGGGATGTCCTCGACCAGGAGGATGCGGGGAGCGGCCAGGAAGGGCTCGGGCTCCGGCGGGGCGGCGGCGGGCGCCGGCGCCACCGGCTCCAGGTCGAGGCGCACCCAGAAGGTCGACCCGTAGCCCTCGTGGCTCTCGAAGCCGATCTCCCCGCCCATCAGCGCCACCAGCCTGCGGCAGACCGCCAGGCCCAGGCCCTTGCTGCCGACCCGCGGAGGGTCGGGGCCGTCCTGCGACAGCAGCGTCGCCTGGCGCTCCGGCGGGATCCCCGGCCCGGTATCCTTGACCGCCAGGGTGACGCGCCCGCGCCGGCTCACCGCCTCCTCGCAGCGCAGGCTGACGCCGACCGCGCCGGCCGCCGTGAAGGCGACCGCATTGCCGAGGAGGTTGAGCAGGATCTGGCGCACCCGGTCCGCGTCGCCGCGCACGCGGGCGGGCACGTTCGGCGCGATCTCGACCGAGAGGCTGAGGGCCTTGGCCTCGGCGGCGGGCCTCACCATGGCGAGGCTCGTCTCCACGAGGGCGTGCAGGTCGAAGGGCTCGCTGCGCAGGGCGACCTTGCCGGCCTCGATGTTCGAGACGTCCACGACGTCGTTGACGAGCGAGAGCAGCGCGAAACCCGAGACCTGGATGATGTCGAGCCGGCGCCGATCCTCGGGCGAGCGGTCGGGATCGGCGAGGAGGAGATCGGTGAAGCCCAGGATGCTGCTGAGGGGCGTGCGGATCTCGTGGCTCACGCGGGCCAGGAAGGCGCTCTTGGCGGCGCTCGCCGCCTCGGCCGCGTCGCGCTCGCGGGTGCGGGCGGCGAGGTCGCGGTCGAGGCGGCGCAGGTCCTCCGGCGAGGGCAGCGCCGCGGCAGCGGCCAGGAACCGCCGCAGACAGGCGAGCAGCGGCAGCGCGGCGAGTGCGGCGAGAACCTTGGCCGGTGCCTCGATCCCGCCATCCGGGACCAGCGGCGTCCCCGGACTCCACGCCGTCCAGGCCTCGGCGAGCTGCGCCGCCGCGCAGGCGAGCAGGAAGGCGCCGATGCTCCAGGAGAGCACCCGGACCCTCAGGTCCGGACGCCTGGTCAGGACCAGCATCAGCCCGACCGCGAGCGAGAGAAAGCTCAACCCGAGGATTGCAGCCGCTGCCGTATGGGTCCAGATCAGTTCGGTCCGCACGGCAAGCAAATCCCACGCGAGTAACAGCGGTTGACCTCGCGCAATTCCTGCAGCGCATCCAGCATCAGGCTTTCCCCCAACCGACGTTATCCTCCGCAGGACGGATCTCATCGGGCCGCGAAGGGGGGATGAGCGGTCCGCAGAGACGTTGGCCCCGCGGTGAATTTTGACGATCCTCCTGCGGAAATCAACCTAAGCTTGCCTCATTTGATGGACTTTCGTCACGGCAAGGGCGGCCGGCGCCCGGATGTGCGACGGCGCACGGGGATCCCGGGCAAGCGTGGCCGTGCGCGCTTGATCGGGCCCTCCCGGCTTCCTACGTTGCGCGGACGCGGGATGAGGCCGGGTCTGCCGCGTCCCGGACAAACAAGGGTTTTGCGATGGCAACCGTGAAGGTGACCGACGCGAGCTTCAGGCAGGATGTCCTCGAAGCGTCCGAGCCCGTCGTCGTCGATTTCTGGGCCGAGTGGTGCGGTCCCTGCCGGGCGATCGGGCCGGCGCTTGAGGAGATCTCGAGCGAGATGCAGGGCCGGGTGAAGATCGCCAAGGTGAACGTGGACGAGAATCCCGGCATCGCCTCGGAATACGGCATCCGCTCGATCCCGACCCTGATGATCTTCAAGGACGGCAAGCTCGCCAGCCAGAAGGTCGGGGCGGCGCCGAAGGGCGACCTGTCGCGCTGGATCCAGTCCGCCAGCGCCTGATCGCGGCGCCCGCGCGATCCGCAGCGAGCCCGGCCGAGAGGCCGGGCTTCTTTTTCATGCCCCCTCAACGGAAAAGCCCGGCCGAGAGGCCGGGCTTCCCCGCAACCGGGCTGTCGCCCGATCCTACCAGGTACCGAACTTGTAGTTGAGGCCGGCGCGGACCACCGCGAACTCCGTGTTGCGGCGAGCGAGGTTGCCAACCGCCGGGAAGCCGGCGGTGTTGCTCAGGATGATGGAGTTCGGCAGGCCGGCGACGATCACGCCGGCGTTGTCGAACGCGTAGGCGCCGTTGCGGCGGTTCCGGTCGAGGTTCACGTAGAGACCTTCGACCTTCAGCGTCACTGCCGAGGACCGGAAGAAGTTCAGGAACGAGTCGGTGGGCAGCGCGTACTCGATGCCGCCGCCGGCCGTCCAGCCGGTCTGGAAATCGTCGGTGTTCGGCAGGCCGAAATTGGTACCGCCACCGCCGCCATAGGCGAAGCCGCCGGTCCCGTAGAACAGCACGCGGTCGAAGGCGTAGCCGAGGCGGCCGCGCACGGTGCCGAAGTAATCGAGCCCGGACAGGCCGCGCGGGTCGAACAGGCGCAGGCCGTTGGCGCCGTTGAACTGAGCGCCGGGCTGGTTCGGGATCGCGAACGAGAAGGCGTTGCGGTTGCGGCCGAAGTCGACGTACTGCGCGTCCGCCTCGATGCCGACCACGACGCCCGCGCCGGGCGTGAACTGGTAATTGTAGCCGATCTGGCCACCGCCGCTGAAGCCCTCGGTGTTGCGGTCGCCCGTCCAGCCGATGGCGAGGGCCGAGCCGGCCGGGCCGGCGACCACGCGCGGGTCGCGGGTCAGGACGATCACGTCAGGGTTGGTGCTGCTCGCGTCGAACCCGTAGCCCGCGTTGAAACCGGCGTAGAAGCCCGTCCAGGTGAAGACCGGAACCGGCGCAATCACCGGAGGAGCGACGCGGCGCGGCAGATCGGCCGCCGAAGCGGCCGCGGTCAGCGCAGTGAAAGCAGCAAACGCACTCAGAAGTCTCTTCATGATGGTCCCCAGCAGGTTCCCCGATCGGGAGACAAGCTAGACCATTCCGGCCGGGCCCGATGTAGCGCATGCGCCACAGGATCTCCCGAAAGCCACAACCCGGAGCATCAATCTCGCGGGCGAGCACGCGGGCGGCGGCGGCGCGGAAATCGTGAACGGCCGGAGAAGAACGGGTTTCTATTGACAGAGCGGAAGCGGGCGGGACCCGTTCTCATACGGGATCCGCTTGATCGAAGCGGATCCCGGATCCCAAGCCCGCGCGGCGCCTGAGCGACGCCGACATCCGCATTGCCGAAAGGGGAGATGGCGAAGCCATCAACCGGACATCGTATCAGACCGGTGGCGTCCCGTTCGCGGTCAGCACGGCGCCCGCGAGGTAGAGCGAGCCGCAGATCAGCACGCGCGGCGGCGCCTCCCAGGCCCGGTCCTGCAGGGCCACGAGGGCCGCCTCGATGCTCGGAGCGGTTGTGGCAGGCAGGCCGACCGAGGCCGCGATGGCGGCGACCTCCTCGGCGGGCCGCGCGGCGAGCTGCCCGCTGATCGGCACGGCCACGACCGCGCGGGCGAGCCCGACGAAGTTCTTCAGGAACCCCTCCGCGTCCTTGGTGCCGAGGAGCCCGGTGACGAGGACGAGGGGCGCGTCGCCGCGCTCCTGCAGGTCCGCCATCGCGGCCGCCAGGATGCGCCCGCCATCGACGTTGTGGCCGCCGTCGAGCCAGAGCTCGCTGCCGGCCGGCATCAGGCCGGGCAGGCGCCCGCGCCCGAGCCGCTGCAGGCGCCCCGGCCAATCGACCTGGCTGAGGCCGGCCTCGAAGGCGGCGGTGCCGAGATCGCCGAATCCCGCCGCCCGCAGCGCCGCGATGGCGGTGCCCGCGTTGACGATCTGGTGGCGCCCGGCGAGGCGCGGGCGCGGCAGGTCGAGCAGCCCCTCCTCGTCCTGGTAGACGAGGCGCCCGCGCTCCTCGTGCACCGAGAAATCCTGGTTGCCGACCAGGACGGGCGCGGCCCGCAGCGCCTCCGCGCGGGCGCAGAGCACCCGGTCGGCCTCGGCGTAATCCTGCGGCGCGATCACGGCCGGGCAGCCGCGCTTGAAGATGCCGGCCTTCTCCCCCGCCACCGCCTCGACGGTATCGCCGAGATATTCCGCGTGGTCGCGCCCGATCGGCGTCACCACGGCGGCGGCCGGCCGGTCGATCACGTTGGTGGCGTCGACGCGGCCCCCCAGGCCGACCTCCAGCAGGAGCACGTCGGCCGGGCACTCGGCGAAGAGCAGGAGGGCCGCCGCCGTGGTGATCTCGAACACCGTGATCGGCTCGCCCGCATTGGCCGCCTCGCAGCGGGCGAAGGCGTCCGCGAGGCGGTCCTCCGCCACGAAGCGCCCGCCGCCGACCTGGCCCAGGCGGATGCGCTCGTGGAAGCGCACGAGGTGGGGCGAGGTGTAGACGTGGACCGAGAGGCCGCCCGCCTCCAGGATCGCCCGCATGGTGGCGATGGTCGAGCCCTTGCCGTTGGTGCCGGCCACGTGGATGACCGGCGGCAGGCGCCGCTCGGGATGGCCGAGGGCGGCGAGCAGGCGCTCGATGCGCCCGAGCGACAGGTCGATCGTGCGCGGGTGCAGGGCCAGGAATCGCGCCATCAGCGCGTCGGAGGACTCCATCGGGCGACCGTCTCGTGTGGCGGGGCGTCGGGTCTCGCTATCGGCCCGATCGCCGGTCAGGTCCAGACCCGGATCGCGTCCGGGCCGTCCCGCCTCGCTGCGCGCGACGGCCGGACGCTCGATCGGGACCCGCACGACGCTCACCGGCCGAAGGGATCGGGCGCGCGAGGTGATCAGACTTGTCGAAGGCCAGCAAGCCCGACTTGATGGCATGGGTCCGCGATCGGGTCCGCGATCGGGTCCGCGATCGGCCGGCTGCGCGGCGGATCTCCCGGGCCGCGCCGCGCGCCGGGTCGGCCCGCGCGGGTGCGGCGCGCGCCGCGGCGGCGGGGTCGCTCAGGCCGGGACCGGCTGCGCGGCCGCGGAGGCCGGCGCGGGCGTCGCCGCCGGCGCCTGCATCAGCAGGCCGCAGAGCCGGGCCACCGTCGCCTTCAGGTCGCGCCGGTGCACGACCTGATCGATCATCCCGTGCTCGCGCAGGTACTCGGCCCGCTGGAACCCGTCCGGCAGCTTCTCGCGGATCGTCTGCTCGATGACCCGCGGCCCGGCGAAGCCGATCAGCGCGCCGGGCTCGGCGAGGTGGACGTCCCCGAGCATGGCGTAGGAGGCGGTGACGCCCCCGGTCGTCGGATTCGTGAGCACCACGATGTAGGGCAGCCGGGCGCGGTTGAGGCGGCGCACCGCCACGGTGGTGCGCGGCATCTGCATCAGCGACAGGATGCCCTCCTGCATCCGGGCGCCGCCGGAGGCCGCGAACAGCACGTAGGGCGTGCGCTTGTCGAGGGCCGTCTCGGCCCCGCGCACGAAGGCCTCGCCGGCCGCCATGCCGAGCGAGCCGCCCATGAAGCCGAAATCCTGCACCGCCAGGGTCATCGGCAGGCCGCCGACGCGGCCGAACCCGACCTTGAACGCGTCCGCCATCCCGGTCTTGGCCCGGGCGTCCTTGAGCCGGTCGACGTAGCGCTTCTCGTCGCGGAACTTCAGGGGATCGACCGGCGCCTCGGGCAGCGGCACGTCGAGCCAGGTGCCCTGGTCGAACATCATCTTCAGCCGCTGCTGGGCGCTCATCCGCAGGTGGTGCTCGGAGCCCGGTATCACGAAGTCGTGGGCCTCCACCTCCTTGTGGAAGACCATCTGCCCGGTCTCAGGGCACTTCACCCAGAGGTTCTCGGGCGTCTCGCGCTTGAACAGGGTCTTGATCCGGGGCCGGACGACCTCCGTGATCCAGTTCATGGTCTCGACCTTCATAGGCTGTCTCCGGTCGGGCCCGCGCATCATGCGCCGAAGCGACGGCCGCTCCGGCGGGACACACGATGCGCGGGCGAATCCCTCGGCGGAATGGCCTCGTCCCGTTCCGCTCAGCGGGCGGCGGCGCGCACGCCCGCGGCGAGGTCGCGCACCAGCGCCGAGACCGCCGCGACGCTGCCCGAGGTGGCGCGCCCGTCGAGGTCGAGGGAGCGCGCGAGCGCGTCGACCAGGGCCGAGCCGACCACGACGCCGTCCGCGCCGCGGGCGATCGCGGCGGCGTGCGCCCCGGTCTTGACGCCGAACCCGACCACCACCGGGAGTGCGGTCCTGGCGCGGATGCGCGCCACCGCCGCCTCGACCTGGCCGAAATCCGGCGTCGCCGACCCGGTGATGCCGGTGATCGAGACGTAGTAGACGAAGCCCGAGGTGTTCGCCAGGACGGCGGGCAGGCGGCGCTCGTCCGTGGTCGGGGTGGCGAGCCGGATGAAGGCGAGCCCCGCCTCCTGGGTCGGCAGGCAGAGCTCGTCGTCCTCCTCCGGGGGCAGGTCGACGACGATGAGCCCGTCGACCCCCGCCGCGACCGCGTCCGCGAGGAAGCGCGCGACGCCGTAAATGTAGAGGGGGTTGTAGTACCCCATCAGGATCACCGGCGTGGTCCGGTTCTCGGCCCGGAACCGGCGCACGAGGGCGAGGGTGCCGGACACGGTCTGGCCCGCCTTCAGCGCCCTCAGGCCCGCCGCCTGGATCGCCGGGCCGTCCGCCATCGGGTCGGTGAAGGGCAGGCCGAATTCCACGATGTCGGCGCCCGCCTCGGGCAGCGCGCGCAGCACCTGGAGCGAGGTCTCGGGGTCCGGATCGCCCGCCATCACGTAGGTGACGAGGGCGGCGCGTCCCTCCGCGCGGCAGCGGGCGAAGGTGTCGTCGAGGCGGGTCGTCATGGCTGTCCTCAGGGCCGTCCGGGGGCGGCGCGGCGGGCCGCCCGGGGGCGTCTCGCCCGCCGCGCTACACCATCAGGGGGGAGAGGTGAAGCCACCGGCCGAATCGGCCGCAGCGGCGCGCAGGGAGGAGAGCGTCACCACGCCGCCCTCCGCGAGCCCCACCGCCTCGTCCGTCCCGGCGACCAGCGCCGAGAGCGCGTCCCGCAGGGAGGCCTGCGGCGGCAGCGAGGCAAGCGGCGGCAGCGAGGCAAGCGGCGGCAGCGAGGCAAGCGGCGGCAGCGAGGCACGCGGCGGCGGGCCGGCCGTCCGGGCGGCGGCGGCCGGGATCAGGGCGAGGCGGCGCAGCCAGCGGTCGGCGCCGACGAACTCCTCCGCGAAGGGATCGGCGGGCCTGGCGAGCAGGCGCTCGGGCGGGTCGACCTGCACGAGGCGGCCCTCCCGCATCAGGGCGACGCGGTCGCCCATGCGCAGGGCCTCGTCGATGTCGTGGGTGACGAACAGCACGGTCTTGCCGAGGCGCCGCAGGATGGCGCCGATCTCCGCCTGCAGGCGCCCGCGCACGAGCGGGTCCACCGCCCCGAAGGGCTCGTCCATCAAAAGCACGGGTGGGTCGGCGGCGAGCGCCCGGGCGACGCCGACCCGCTGGCGCTGGCCGCCCGAGAGGGAATCGGGCCGCCGGTCGCGGAACGTGGCGGGGTCGAGCCCGACGAGGTCGAGCATGGCATCCACCCGCTCGGCGATCCGGCGCCGGGGCCATCCGAGCAGGCCCGGCACCGTGGCGACGTTCTGCGCCACGCTGCGATGGGGGAACAGCCCGACGCCCTGGAGCACGTAGCCGGTGCGCCGCCGCAGCCCGATCGGGTCGAGCTCGGCCACGTCGCGCCCGCCGACCCGGACGCGCCCCGTGCTCGGGGTCACGAGGCGGTTGACCATCCGCAGGGTCGTCGACTTGCCGCAGCCCGAGGGGCCGATCAGCACGCAGGTGGTCCCCTCCTCGACGGCGAGGTCGAGCCGGTCGACGACCGGCCGGGCATGGCCCGGATAGGCCTTGCCGGCGCCCTCGAAGCGGATCATCCGGGCTCAGCAGCCCGAGCAGATCGAGCCGAGGGTGCGCTTCATCTTGGCGTCCCAGGCCTTGTCGCGGGCCGCGGCCTTGCGGGCCGAATCCTCCGGGCTCGGCAGCGCGGCGCTCCCGGCCTCGGGCTTGCCGCCGACCGTGTCGGGCCGCGGCTGGCGGTGGCCCCGCACGCCGGGCGCCGGCTGGGCGAGGCCGGGCGGGCTTGTCGGGTCCGGCTGCTGGGCGGCCGCGAGGTCCGGCAGGATGGCGAGCCCGAGGATGGCCGGGGCGAGGAGCATGCGCATGGGGTTCGTCTTCGATGCTGGAGAGAGCGGAAACCGGACGTGCCGCGAACCGGACGTGCCGCAGACCGGACTTGCGGCCGATCCTAGCGGCCCGCGGGGCGGCGGGCCACCCGTTCGGCGCCGCGCGGCGCCGGGCGCCTCCCGCGCGCTCACGGCGGGCCGTCGGCCGGGGGCGGGAGCAGGCCCTCGATCCACGACGCCACCGCCCGCACCAGGGGCTGGCCCTCGTCCTCCGGGTGGCCGATCAGGAAGATCGGGCGGCTCACGGCGGGTGCGAGGCGCCGGAGCGCCGGATCGCGGCCCGCCATGATCTCCGGCAGGACGGCGCGCACGCCGCCGGCCCGGGTCAGGCGCAGCAGCGTCTCCAGCCGCGAGACGCGGTGGCGCGGCCCGGCCCGGCCGGCGGCGCGCTCGGCGAAGCGGACCTCGGGCAGGTGCGCCAGCGCCCCGTCGAGGGCGGCCCAGGGCAGCCGCTCGGGCGCGCCCTCCCCGGCCGCGGCGAAGACCGCGTAATCGAGCCGCCCGACCGGCCGGGCGGCCGCCGCGCCCCGCGCGGGCGGCCCGAGGCGCAGGGCGAGATCCGCCTCGCGCCGGGTCAGGCTGAGGTTGCGGTCCTCCGCGATCAGGTCGAGCCCCAGGGCGGGCCGCGCGGCGAGGAGGCGCGGCACGGCGGGCGCCAGGAGGTGGTCGCAGAGCACCGCGACCGCGGTGACCCGGACCGGGCGCCATCCGGGCCCGGGCGCCTCGTCCGACGCGGCCTCGCCGGCGACCTCCCGCAGCGCCCGCTCGGCGGCTTCGAGCCGCGGCATCAGGGCGAGGCAGGTCCGGGTCGGGACGAGCAGGCCGCCCTCCCGGGCGAGGAGCGGCCGGCCGAGCGCCGCCTCCAGGCGCCGCACCCGCCGCCCCGCCGTGGTCGCGTCGATGCCGAGCCGGCCGGCCGCGGCGGAGAGCCGGCCGGTCCGCGCCACGGCGAGCAGGGTCTGCCACGCGTCCCAGCTCTCCATCGCGTCCTCCCGGGCTGCATTCCCGCAGGTTCGAGCACGGCTCTCGCCGCTCGCCAAGCGCCGATGCCGATGCGAGTCCGGGGGCGGCGCGGCGCGCGCCGCCGGAGATCGAAGCCATGCACGAACCCAGAACCCTTTTGCAGCTCGCGGGCGCGACGCCGACGCCCGCGCGGATCGCGCGGGCGGTCCTCGTGGTCATCGACGCCCAGGGCGAGTACGCGGACGGCGCCCTGCCCCTCGACGGATTCGGGCCCGCCCTCGCGGCGGTCCGCGCGCTCCTCGCGGCGGCCCGGGAGGCGGGCGCGCCGGTCGTGCACGTCGCCCATCGCGGGCGGGACGGCGGCCTGTTCGACCGCGGCGGCCCCGGGGGCGCCATCGTGCCCGAGGCGCTGCCCCGGCCCGGCGAGCCGGTGATCGAGAAGACGCTGCCGAACGCCTTCGCCGGAACCGACCTCGCGGCGCGGCTGCGGGATCTCGGGCGGACCGACCTCGTGCTCGCGGGCTTCATGACCCACAATTGCGTGAGCGCGACCGCGCGGGCGGCGCTCGACCTCGGCTACCGGGTCACGGTCGCGGGCGACGCCACCGCGACCCGGGCCCTGCCCGACCCGCTCGGGGGTCCGCCCCTCCCGGCCGAGGCGGTGCAGCGGGCCGCCCTCGCGGCGCTCGCGGACCGCACCGCGGTCGTCGCGCCGGCGCGGGAGATCGTCGCGCCCGCGCCGGGGATCCTGGGCGCCGACGCCCGCTGATCGCCCGGCGCGCCGGGCGGGAGCCCGAAACGGGAAGATCGGCCGCCGCGACGCCCGCCTCCGACCCATCGCGGAACAATTCGCCTGCGAGGCGTCCCGATCCGGCAAAGTCATCTGAAAATTAACGCTGACTCGACGGCCCCGATCTGCGACTTTGACCGACAGTCATCTCAGCTACTATCTTAGGGGAAAGGAAGTTTCACGAAGGCGAATTGTTCACCATGGCGACACCTCGCGCAGTCCGGATCGGCGCCCTCCTGCTCGGACTGGTCGCCCTGGCGGGGTCGGTGCCGGCGGCCCCCGGCGGGGCGCTCGGGCCGGAAGGCGGTCGACCGAGCGCGATCGAGGATCTCGTCTGGCCGGACGCGCCGGGGACCCGGATCCGGCGGGACCAGTCCGGTCGCCCCCTCACCCCCGAGACCCTGCGCGACAAGGTGGCGGTGGTCGGCTTCGTGAGCACGCAATGCCCGATCACCTGCGTGGTCCTCGCCCGCGAGCTCGACGCGCTCGCCGGGGCCCTGCCGCCCTCCCTGCGCGACAGGGTCGTCATCGTCGCCGTGACGGTGGACCCGGCCCGCGACGACGTGGCGGCCCTGCGGCGCTTCGGCGAGGGCATGGGGATCGACCCCGGCCGCGTGCGGCTCGTCACCAGCGACCCGGCCGCCACGGCCCATCAGGCGGCGCTGCTGCGCTATCCGGCGGACCGGCTCCCGCTGCCGCCGCCGCGCCTCCTCGTCTTCGACCGGCGGGGCGACCTCGCGATGATCTACGGCACCGAGCCGGTCGACCGCCCGCGCCTCCTCACCGACCTCGCCCTCCTCGAACGCTTCGAGGCCGGCATCCACGCGCCGCCGCGGCCGGACGGCGCGCCGCTCCCCGCCTCCAACCCGTGACCACGAAGGACACCG
Organism: Methylobacterium sp. 4-46; assembly: GCF_000019365.1. Taxonomy (GTDB): domain Bacteria; phylum Pseudomonadota; class Alphaproteobacteria; order Rhizobiales; family Beijerinckiaceae; genus Methylobacterium. Next base: position 565,465 of record NC_010511.1, read on the forward strand.
AGATGACCCGCAGGCTCCCGCTGGCGGCGCAGCGTGCGCGCCGGCTCCTCCTCGCCACGACGATCCTGGGGGCGCTGCCCGCCTTCCCGGCCCTGGCCGCCCAGTTCGGCGTCGTGGTGAATCCGGTGCAGGACCCGCTCTTCGCCAACCTCGCCATCCCGGATTCCGCCCCCGCGACCGGGATGTGGTCGGCCGTCCAGGCGTGGCCGCTCAACGCGATCAGCACGGCCCTGCTGCCGAACGGCAAGCTCGTCAGCTGGGGCACGCCGGTGAACGCGCCGGGCACGCAGGACGGCCACAGCTTCGCGATCTGGGACCCCTACCAGGGCTTCGCGCCGGGGAGCCACACGATCCTGCCCGGTGTGCTGAACGTCAACAGCTTCTGCGGCACCCAGGCCCTGCAGGCGGACGGGTCGCTGCTCGTCTCGGGCGGCATCTTCGACAACGGCAACGACAAGGGCAGCGCCGTCGTCAACACGGGAGCGACCGGGGTCTCGGCGCTCGGCGCGCGGCTCGCCGCCGATCGCTACTACGCCACGATGATCACCCTGGCGGACGGGCAGAAGCTGATCATGGGCGGCGCCTATCCGTACGCCAGCGGCTGGGGCGACCCGAACGGGAGCATCGCCAAGGGCCTGATGAGCGGGATGACGCCCGAGATCTACAACCCGGCCACCGGCTGGCGCAGCCTGTTCGGCGCCAACAGCCGCGACGCGTTCGGCCCCGACTTCAATCGCTGGTGGTATCCCCGTGCCTGGGTCGCGCCGAACGGCAAGGTGTTCGGGATCACCAGCGACCGGATGTGGTTTCTCGATCCGACCGGGAACGGGTCGGTCTGGGCGATGCCGTTCCGCGCCCCGCAGCGGTCCGTCACCGTCGCGACCGACGCTCCCAATGTCGGGCCGAACTCCACGGCCGTGATGTACGACGCCGGCAAGATCCTGCAGGTCGGCGGAAATTCCTACGACAACGGGACCGGGTTCCTGGCGAGCAGCCGCGCGACGATGATCGACATCAACGGGAACGCGCCCATCGCCAACGACATCGCACCGATGAATATCGGCCGCTCCTGGGCCAACGCGACGGTTCTGCCGACCGGGACGGTCGCCGTCACCGGCGGCAGCAAGTCCGTCGACGCGGCCGGGGGCGACACGGTGCTCGAGGCCGAGCTGTGGGACCCCCGGACCGGGCAGTGGACGCTCGGCCCGCGCGCCGCGATCTATCGCGGCTACCATTCGAGCGCGGTGCTCCTGCAGAGCGGCGCCGTCCTGACCTCGGGCGGCGGCGCGCCGGGCCCGGTCTCGAACCAGAATTCCGAAGTCTACTACCCGCCCTACCTGTTCACGACCGTGAACGGCAAGGCCGCCCTGGCGCCTCGGCCTCAGATCGTCAGCCTGAACACGGTCAGCCTGGCGCATGGGCAGAGCCTGCAATTCGAGTTCACCTCCGCGAACGGCCTCGCCCAGGTCGCGCTGCTCGGCCTCAGCCAGGGCACGCACAGCTTCAACACCGGCCAGCGGCGCAGCCTGCTGACCTTCACGCAGGCCGGTCAGGTCGCGACCGTGCAGGCGCCGGCCACCCCGGCGCTCGCGCCGCCGGGCTATTACCAGATCGTGGCGATCGACCAGAAGGGCGTGCCCTCGCCGGGCGTGATCATCGCCCTCGGCAGCGGCGTCGCCCCGCCCCCGCAGGTCGCGGCCCCGGTCGGCAACGTCGCGCAGGGCGGCGTGACGCCCCCGCCGCCTCCGCCGCCTGCGCCCCCTCTGCCGCCCCCCGCGCCGCCCCCCGCGCCGCCCCCTGCACCGCCGCCGCCGCCTCCGGCGCCCACCGATCTCTGGCTGCCGATCGGCAACACGGCCAAGCGCATCGCGGTCGGCCGCGACGGCACCCTGGTCATGCTCAACGCGGTCGACGGCAGCCTCTCGAAATACGCCCCGGACAAAACCTGGGTCAAACTGGCCGGCAACTTCAAGGATGTGGCGGTCGTCGACGCCAACAGCATCTACGGCATCCAGATGGACGGCGTCATCGTCCGCTTCAACGGGCAGACCTGGCGGCGGGTCGGCTACGGCGGCAAGACGATCAGCGCCTCGGCCGACGGCACGATCGTGATCGTGAACATCCTCAACGAGATCTGGAAGAAGTACGGCGACAACGATCAGGAGGCCTGGGGCCAGATTCCCGGAAAGGCGCAGCGCGTCGCGGCGATGAACGCCAACAGCTTCTGGTCGGTCGGCCTGGACGGGGACGTGTACCGCGCCGATCAGACGGGGAAGTGGGTCCTCGTAGGGTCCAACGCGGTCGACATCGCCGCTTCGCCGGACGGCAGCGTGGCGGTGATCAACTCGGACGTCGGCGTGCTCTGGCGCAAGTTCGGCGACGACACCGTCGAAGCCTGGGGCTGGGTGAAGACCCCGGGGCCGGCTCAGGCGGTCGCCGTCCCGAACGGGCAGCACGCCTTCGTGATCGGACGCGACGGCGTCATCTACCGCCAGTGAGACGCTGCCCGGACGTGATCGTCCGGACAGCGTCTGAGAAGCCCGCGCGGCGCGTGAGCGAAGCTGAAATCCGCATGGCGACGCAATCCGTCGGATCTCGTACGACAAGCCCGCGCGGCGCGTGAGCGACGCCGACCTCCGCATCGCGACGCAATCCGTCGGATGTCGGATGACGGATCCCGCCGCGCCCCGTCCCGGGGCGCGGCGCCCGCCCCTCTCCGCCCCGCCGGCTCCCTCCCGGCGGGGCTTCGCGCTCGCGGGCCGCCCCGGCGCGGCCCGCCCCGGCCGAGAGGCCGCGGCCCGCGCAGCCGCCGGGCCTTGTGGTAGGAGAGCGCCAGCCGCAGGAGAGCCGCATGCCCGGACGCCGCCCCGATCCCGCGCCGCGCCAGGTGCCGACCCGCCGCGAGAGGATCGCGCAGGCCGTCGCCCGGCTCGCCCCGCGCCTGCCCGCCTTCGAGGCCGAGGCGATCCTCGACCGGGCCCTGGCGAGCCCCGGCCTGCGCGGCGCCGCCCCCGAGAACGCCGCCTGGCTCGGGATGGTGGCCTATGCCCGCCACGTCTTCACCGAGTACGACGCGCTCCTGGCGGAGGGCTACGATCAGGACAGCGCCCGCCACTTCGTCCTCGACGATCTTAACGCCGTCCTCGCCGGCTGGGGCGTGCGGCGGCGGATCGGCGAGGAGGCGGAGGAGGCGTGAGGATCCGGCGAAACCGCGCCGGCCTCCCTATATTCCGGTTTCGTTCTCCGCCTCCTGCCCCGGAGCCCCGTCCCGCGCGATGAGTGCCGCGATCGCCGACGTCCTGATCCCGCTCGCCCTCGACACGGCCTACAGCTACGCCGTGCCGGACGGCCTCACCCTGGCCGAGGGCGACGTGGTCCAGATCCCCCTCGGGCCCCGCGAGACGGTCGGGGTGGTCTGGTCGCTGCGCGAGAGCGCCTCGGGCGGCAACCTGCGGCGGGTCACCGGCAAGATCGCGGATGACGGCATGCGCACGCCCCTGCGCCGGCTGGTCGACTGGATCGCCCGCTACACCCTGGCCCCGAAGGGCTCGGCCCTCGCCATGGCGCTGCGCCTGCCCGAGGAGGGTCCCCGCGGCGAGACCGCCCGGATCGGGGTGCGCGCGACCGGGATGCCGCCGAGCCGGGTGACGCCGGCCCGCACCAAGGTGCTGGCGGTGGCCGCCGACGGGGCGGTGCGGGGCAAGCGGGCGCTCAGCCTGGAGGCGGGCGTCAGCGCGAGCGTGGTCGATGGGCTGATCGACGACGGCGTGCTGGAGACGGTGGCGCTCGCCCCCGAGCGGGTCGCCGAGCCGCCCGACCCGGACCACCCGCACGCGGCCTTGTCGGAGGCGCAGGCCGAGGCCGCCCGCGCGCTGATCGCCAGCCTGACCGCGCCGCCCCGCACGGGCGGTCCGGCCGGGGACGGGGGCGTGACGCTCCTCGAAGGCGTCACCGGCTCGGGCAAGACGGAGGTGTATTTCGAGGCGGTGGCGGAGGCGGTGCGCCGGGGCGTGCAATCCCTGGTGCTGATGCCCGAGATCGCCCTCACCGCCCAGTTCCTCGACCGCTTCGCGGCCCGCTTCGGCGCGCGGCCGGCGGCGTGGCATTCCGGCGTCGGCGGGCGGCGGCGCGAGCGCATCCGCGCGGGCGTGGCGGCGGGCGAGATCCCGGTCGTGGTCGGCGCCCGCTCCGCCCTGTTCCTGCCGTTCCGGAGCCTCGGCCTGATCGTCGTCGACGAGGAGCACGAGGCCGCCTACAAGCAGGAGGACGGGGTCTGCTACCACGCCCGCGACATGGCGGTGGTCCGCGCCAAGCTCGAGAACGCCGCCCTGGTGCTCGCCTCGGCCACGCCCTCGATCGAGACCCGGGTCAACGCCCAGCGCGGCCGCTACCGCCGCGTGGTCCTGCCCGAGCGCTTCGGCGGCCGGCGCCTGCCGGAGATCCGGGCGATCGACATGCGCCGGGAGCAGATCCCGCGCGGGCGCTACCTCTCCCCGACCCTGACCGCTGCCATCGCGGAGACGAACGGCAGGGGCGAGCAGGCCCTCCTGTTCCTCAACCGGCGGGGCTATGCGCCCCTCACCCTCTGCCGGGCCTGCGGGCACCGCTACCAATGCCCGAACTGCTCGACCTGGCTCGTGGAGCACCGCTTCCGCCGCGCCCTCGTCTGCCACCATTGCGGGCACGCGGAGCGGCGGCCCGAGGCCTGCGTGGCCTGCGGCACCTTCGACACCCTCGCGGCCTGCGGGCCGGGCGTCGAGCGCATCGCCGAGGAGGTCGCGGCGACCTTCCCCGAGCGGCGGGTGATCGTGCTGTCGAGCGACTTCCCGGGCGGGGCCGAGCGCCTGCGGGCGGAGCTGCAGACCGTGGCGGAGGGCGGCTGCGACATCGTCGTGGGCACGCAGCTCGTCGCCAAGGGCCACAATTTCCCGCACCTGACGCTGGTGGGCGTGCTCGACGCCGATATCGGCCTCGCCTCGGGCGATCCGCGGGCGGCGGAGCGCACCTTCCAGCTCCTGCAGCAGGTGACGGGCCGGGCCGGCCGCGGCGAGAAGCCGGGCCGCGCCCTCGTCCAGACCTACCAGGCGGAGCATCCGGTGATCGCCGCCCTGATCTCGGGCGATGCGGAGCGCTTCTACGAGGAGGAGACGGCCGCCCGCTCCATGGCGGGGCTGCCGCCCTTCGGCCGGCTCGCCGCCCTGATCGTGTCGGCGGCCGAGCGCGAGGCGGCGGAGGCGCATGGCCGGGCGCTCGCCCAGGTCGCGGAGCCGCCGCCCGGCGTGATGGTGCTCGGGCCCGCGGAGGCGCCCCTCGCCCTGGTGCGCGGGCGCCACCGCTTCCGGCTGCTGGTCAAGGCCGAGCGCGAGGTCGACATCCAGAGCTACCTGCGCGACTGGCTCGCCCGCGGCCCGAAGCCCCGCGGCAGCGTGCGGGTCGGCATCGACGTCGACCCGCAGAGCTTCCTGTAATCGGGGCGGCTCGGCCGCGCCAGGCAGAGTTGGGCGGGGCACCTCCGCTCCACTCTTGTTCTTGAATCCTCTTCGCCGCCGAACCGGTGACCCCTTCGGCACCGGCCGGTCCCGGCCGGCGGGATGATGTCATCCGACATCCGGTTGATGGCTTCGCCATCTCCGATTTCGGCCATGCGGATGTCGGCTTCGCTCGGGCGCCGCGCTCGGGCGCCGCGCGGGCTTGTGATCCGGGACCCGCTTTGATCAAGCGGATCCCGGATCAGGGCAGGTCCACCCTGGTCAGTTCGGCCGAGAGCGCCCAGAGCCGCTCGGCCTCCCGCGGCGACCGCTTCGCCTTCGCGGGAGAACCCGCCGGGATGCTGCTCCGCGACCTGCCGGCCCTGCTGCACGTGCGCGAGGCCACCGCCCAGGCGGCGGTGCTGCGCTGGGCGCTGGAGCTGTTCGCGGACGAACTGCAACGGCCCCGGCCGGGCGGCGCGCTCATGGCCGACCGGCTCGCGCAGGTCATGCTGGTCCAGGTGCTGCGCCTCTTCCTCGCCGCCGAGCCCGGGAGCCGGACCGGCGAGCCCGAAAGCCGGACCGGATGGCTGCGGGCGCTGGCCGACCCGCAGCTCGCCCGGGCGATCGGGGCGATGCACGCCGCGCCCGGACGGCGCTGGACGGTGGCGGACCTCGCTGCGGTCGCCCGCATGTCGCGGTCGAGCTTCGCCGACCGCTTTCCGCCGCACGGTCGGCCAGCCGCCCCTCGCCTACCTGGCGGGCTGGCGCATGGCCCTCGCGGCCGACCGCCTGCGGCGGACGAGCCAGAGCCTCGCCGCCATCGCGGCCGCGCTCGGCTCCGCGTCCGAGGCGGCCTTCCGCACGCAATTCCGACGCCGGATGGGCTGCACGCCGGGCCGCTATCGCCGACGGGGATGACCATCCGCCGCCCCGGCGCGAGGCACGCGGCGCCCGCGCCGGCAGGGAGGGCCGGGATCGCCAGATGCGCGGCCCGGACTCACTCGGCGAGCGGGCGGGCCTCCTCGGGCAGCATGATCGGGATCCCGTCGCGGATCGGGTAAGCGAGCTTGGCCGAGCGGCTGATCAGCTCCTGGCGGGCGGAATCGTATTCGAGCCGGCCCTTGGTGAGCGGGCAGACCAGCAATTCCAGCAGCTTCGGGTCGATGCGGGTCGGTTCGACGGAGGGCGTATCGGCCATGGCGGGATCCTCTGAGGCTCGTCGCGCACTCCTAAGCGGAGTCGGGCGGGCAGGCCACCGCTTCGTCCGCCGAGAGATCCGCCGCGGGCTCCCGGCGGCGCGGGACCCGGCGCGGCCCCCGCCCCGCCGCTCCGCATCTTCCGAGCATGGCCCGAGCATTGGCGCGGGACCCTCGCCCGACACGGGCCGAGTCCGCCTTCCTCGTCGGAATCCACGCGAGAATACCTGCGGATGAGCGCGGCCGCCTTCATCCGGCCCTTGCATTGCAGCATTGTTTGGGGGCATGACAAGCGGACGCTCTCCTTAGGGAACATTCATCACGGAGGGTCGCCGCCGCTGCCCTCCGTCTTTCCGAGGCGACATCCAGCATGGGCCTTCAGACCATTCGTCCTTTCAGCGTGATCCGCGACATCGCCGCGACCGACGCGCCCGCGCGGCGGGGTCATGCCGCAGATTCTCCCGTGGAGATCCGGGGGCCCGCCTCGTCCGAATACTGGACGATCCCGTCCGGACTCGATGTCGCCGAGGCCCGCGAGGCCGATCCGCCGCGCCTGACCGAGGCGACGACTTCCCCGCTCGGGACGGTCGCGGCGGCCGGTCTCGACGCGCGGGAGGCGGCGCTCACGGCCGCGCGGGTGCGGGACGCCCTGTCCAGCGAGCGCCTGCCGATCGGCAACACGGCGCCGCAGAACCTGCGCACGCTGTTTCGCGTCTGATCCGCTGTCCGGACGATCACGTCCGGACAGCGCCTGATCCGGGATCCGCTTGATCGAAGCGGATCCCGGATCCCAAGCCTGCGCGGCGCCTGAGCGACGCCGACATCCGCATGGCCGAAATGGGAGATGGCGACGCAATCCGTCGGATGGCGGATGATCCCGCCCGCAGGGCGGGCCGCGGCCCGCCGTCTCAGGCGGGACGAAGCGCCGCCAGCGCCGCCGCGCACTCGGCCCCGCTCAGGCGCCGGATCACCGGACCGGCCGTCCAGACGAGGAGCGGGATCACGGCGCGGTCCGGATGGATCCGGGCGAGCAAAGCCGCGTAGAGCGCCACCTGCGCGGCCATCCCGCCCGGGACCGGGGCGCCCTCGGCGGGCGGACGGCCGGTCTTGAAGTCGCAGAGCCAGACCGCCTCCTCGGTCACGGCGAGCCGGTCGATCCGGCCGTGAACCGGCCATTCCACGCCGCCCAGGCTCACCGTCCCGGCGAGCGCCACCTCGGCCCGGGCCAGGGGTCCGAACAGCACCGAGAGGTCGGGATCGGCGAGGAGGCGCAGGACCGAAGTCGCGAGCGCCTCCCGCTCCGCCGCCGGGAGGCCCGGCGCGCGAGCCGCCACGAAGGCGCGCGCCGCCGCCGCGCGCCGCTCCGGCGCCAGGGCCGGCAGGTGCTCCAGCAGGGCGTGGATCAGCACGCCGCGGCGGCGCGCCGCCGGGTCGCCGGAGCGCGGCTGCGACCGGCGCGGCTCGTCGGCGGCGCCGAGGCCGGACGGGCGCAGCGGCGGAAGCGGCTCGGCCTCGGGCGCGACCGGGCGGAAGAGCCAGTCCGGCCGCTCCCCGGGCGGCGCCGGCGGCACCGCCGTGGCCGGGGCGGCCGGCAGCGCGGCCCCGTGCCGCCACGTCTCGGCCGGCCCGTAGGGCATCTCGGCCCGCTCGACGCCGCCGAAGGCCGCCACGAGGCCGCGTCGGACCATCTCGCACCAGGATTCCGGGGTCTCCCGGTCGCGGCCGCGATAGGGGGCGATGACGAGGCGGTCCTTGGCCCGGGTCATCGCCACGTAGAGCAGGCGGTTGTGCTCCTGGCGCGCCCGCTCGTGCAGGGCCTCGCGGGCCGCCGCGCCCGCCGGGCAATCATGTCCCTTGGAGGGCGACCAGACCGGCACCGTCCCGTCGGCGACGCCGCCCGCGCCGCGGACCGGGACGGGCAGGAGCGGCGGGTCGTTGCGGCCGAGGGGCTCGCAGCCGTCGATCAGCACGAGGAGGCCCGCCTCCAGGCCCTTGGCGCCGTGCACGGTCATCACCCGCACCTCGTCGCGGGCCGATTCGAGGTCGCGCTTGACCGTGTGCCCGCCCGCGTCGCGCCCGCCGCTCGGGGCGTAGCGCGAGAGGAAACCCGTGAGGGAGGGCGCGTCCGCCCCCTGCTCGGCCTGGGCCGCCGCGGTGAGGAAGACGTCGATGGCGTCCCCGGCCTCGCCCCCCAGCCGGGCGACGAGGCGCGCCCGCCCGCCCAGGGGCCCGAGCAGGTCCGCGTAGAAGCCGAAGGGGCCGCTCTCCTGCGCGAGGCGCCGCCAGGTGGCGAGCGCCGCCGCGCCCCGCAACGCCGCCGGGTCCCCCGCGCCCGCGTGCCGCGCCAGCGCCGCGGCGAGGGATTCCTCGGGCGCGCGCCGGGCCGCGAGCCGCACGAGGTCGTCGTCCGTGAGGCCGACCAGGGGAGTCTTGAGGGCGCAGGCCAGCGTCAGGTCGTCGTCGGGCAGGAGCGCCGCGCGGCCGGCCGCGACGAGGTCCATGACGGCGATGTGGGCCGCGATGTCGAGCCGGTCCTGGCCGGCCACCGGCACGTCCTCGGCCTTGAGCGCCCGGATCACCCCCTCGAAGGCCGCCGAGCGCTTGCGGACCAGGATCAGGATCTCGCCCGGTCGCCAGATCCGGCCGTGCTCGTCGCCCTCCCGCGTCCAGTGCCGCACCGCGCGGGCGACCCGCCGCGCCACCACTAGGGCCGGCGCCCCGGCCTCGACGGCGTCGACCGGCTGGACCCAGGCGTCGGGTTCCGGCTCCTCGCAGGGCTCCTCGGTCGGCCACAATTCCACCTGCCCGGGCGCGCCGACCCGCACCGTCTCGTGCACGGTGCCGATCGCCCCGTCGCCGAAGGACAGGCCGCGGTAATGCTCGGCGAGGGCGAAGGTGGCGTCGACCCCGCGCAGCACGCCCTTGGCCGAGCGGAAGGAGAGCGTGAGCCCGACATCCTCGAAGGCGAGCCCGGCCCCGCGCGCGGCCCGGCGCCACGCCTGCCGGGTCGTCTCGAACTCCTCGGGCGCCGCCCCCTGGAAGCTGTAGATCGACTGCTTCGGGTCGCCCACGGCGAAGCGGGTGCGCGGCAGGGGGCCGCGGCGCGCGCCCTCGCCGGCGCAGAAATCCTCGGTGATCCGGCGCAGGATCTCCCATTGCTCGGGATTGGTGTCCTGCGCCTCGTCGATCAGCACGTGGTCGACGCCGCGGTCGAGCTTGTAGAGCACCCAGGCCGAATCGACCCGGGTCAGCAGGTCGAGGGTCTTGTGGATCAGGTCGTCGAAGTCGAGGGCGCCGAGGCGGGCCTTCTGGGCCTCGACCCGCCGGTGGATCTCGGCCGCGAGGGTGAACAGGGCGGCGGTGCGCTCCTGCGCGCGGGCGGCCTTCAGCCGCTCGCGCAGGCGCCCGAGCCGGGCCTGCTCGTCGAGGAGCAGCCGCCTCACCGCCTCCGGCACCGCCTTGGTGCCGAGGCTCGCCGGGGCGTAGGGGTCGCCCTCCCCCTCGTCCTTGAAGAACGCCGCGAGGTAGAGCGGCAGGTCCTGCGGCTCCTCCGCCGCCGCGGCGCGCGCGAGCGCGTCGGCCCGCTTCTCGTCCGTGGCCTTGCCGGTGCGGAGCTGAGCGGCGAGCCCGGCCCAGTCGGCGGGGGCGCCCTCCCGCATCCGCGCCTCGATCGTCCCGACCGCCTCGTCCGGGGCGAGGCCGAGCGCCTCGCGCAGGCGCTCCAGGCGCGCCGGCAGGCCCTGCGGGTGGAGGAGGACGGCGCGGGCGCGCACCGCCTCGCCGATCGCCCGGCGCAGGGCCTCGCCCGCCGCCTCGGGCGCGACCCGGGCGAGGGCCTGGGCGAGGTCCGGGCGGGTGCCGTCCACCGCGTCCGCCAGCACGTTGTCGATCGTGCGGTCCACCGCCTCGCGGGTCTGGGCCTCGTCGAGGACGACGAAGCGGGCCGGCACATTCGCCTCGAACGGGACGAGGTGGAGGAGCCGCTCGCAGAGCGCGTGCAGCGTCTCGATCTTGAGGCCGCCCGGCGTCTCGACCGCGCGGGCGAAGAGGCGCCGCGCCCGGCGCAGGGTCGCGGGGTCGGGCCGCTCGCCCTCGAGGGCGGTGAGTTCGGCGCGCAACGCCTCCTCCGGCAGGGTCACCCAGCGCCCGAGCCGCTCGAAGACGCGGATCGCCATGTTGGCGGCCGCCGCCTTGGTGAAGGTGAGGCAGAGGATCTTGGCCGGCGGCGCCCCGTGCAGCAGGAGCCGCACGACCCGGTCGGTGAGCACCTTGGTCTTGCCGGCCCCCGCATTGGCCGACACCCAGGCGGAGGCGCGCGGATCCGCGGCGCGGCGCTGCGCGGTCTGCGTGACCGCATCGACCACGAATCCCTCGATCCCCATCACGTCCCCGCCCCTCGGCGCCCCTCGGCCGCCCGCCGGCTCGGCCCTTCACGCCTGCCGGGAGCTTGGCCCTTCATGCCTGCCGGGGGCTTGCGCGGGGTCAAGGAAGCGGGAAGCGGCGACGCTTATGCACAGGCAATGCCGCCGCACGGGCCGCGCCGAAGCGGCGCGGTGCCGCGTTGCAATTTAGAATCATTCTAATATGTGAGGCGCGAACGCGATGGAGGTGGCGATGGCCCGTTCCGCGACCGCGGCGCCCGAGGAGGCGCTGGTCCGCTACGACACGACGACGATCGTCCTGCACTGGCTGACCGCGCTGCTGGTGGGGCTGCTCTGGATCCTCGGCCAGACCAACGATTGGTGGCCGCGCGGCCCGCTGCGGGGCGGGCTGTGGTCGCTGCACGTCCTGCTCGGCTTCGCCCTGATGGCGACGCTGGCGACCCGGGTGGTCTGGCGGATCGGCCCGGGCCGGGCACTGCCCTCGGCGGAGGACGGGCCCCTGCGCCTCCTCGCCCGCGCGACCCATTCGGGGCTCTACCTGCTCCTGATCGCGGTGGTGGGGCTCGGCCTCGCCGACGCGCTGGTGCGCGGCTTCGTCCTGTTCGGCGCGATCCCGCTGCCGCAGGTCGGCGACCAGGCCCTGCGCCGCCCGATCAACGCGCTGCACGAATGGGCGGCCAACGCGGTGATGGCCGTGGCGGGACTGCACGCCGCCGCCGGGCTCTTCCACCACTACGTGCGCCAGGACGGGGTGCTGGGGCGGATGTGGCGGGCCTCGTGAGGCGCCCCGCGGCCGGGGCGGGCCCCGGTCCGGCCGGGGCGGGCCCCGGTCCGGGGGGGCGCGGCTACGCCCCCTCCCCCTCCACCAGCGACCATTCCTTCACCCGCGCGAGGTGGTCGTAGGGCGAGAAGGCGCGGGCGTATTTCGGGTAGGGCCGCGACAGGTAGGCCGCCTCGCCCCGCAGGAAGCGGGCGACGAGGCCCTGGAAGCGGCGCGCATGCTCGTCGATCAGCTCCTCGACCGAGCGGGCCTCGCCCCGCGGCGGCTTGAGCGGCACCGGGTCGAGGGGCACCTTGCCGCCGCTCGCCCGCACGTAGAGCAGCTCCGGCGCGCCGGTTCCCGGGCCGAGATCGCGGAAGCCGCCCGCCTGCAGCATCGCGGCCTCCAGGGTGAGCTGCGGCGCGAAGCCGGCGAAGACCTCCCTGGCGCTCGGCGGCTGGCCGGTCTTGAAGTCGACGATGACGTGGCCGCCGTCCCGGCGCGCCTCGATCCGATCGGCCCGGGCGCGCAGGGTGAAGTCCTCGGCGGGGCCGATCGGGATCCGCCAGCGGCCCGAGATCTCGGCATGGACCCGCCTGAGGCCCGGCCGCCGCTCCACCTCCCAGGCGAGGAAGGACGCCGCCATGCGCTCGAAGCGCGGCCACCACTCCGCGTAGAGTTCCGGATAGGCATCGGCGATCGGCGCGAAGGCGTTGACCGCGAGGTCGTAGAGGGGCAGGCGCGGATCCGCGGGCAGCGCCTCGGGGAAGCGCTGCGCGAAGCCGCCCAGCACGTCGTGCACGATCGTGCCCCGGTCGCTGGCGCTCGGCTGCACCGCCACCGGCTCCAGCGGGTCGAGGCCCAGCACGTGCCGCGCGAAGATCCCGTAGGGGTCGCGCACCAGGGTCTCGACCTCGGTGACGCTGAGCGCGCGCGGGAACAGGGCGGGGTCCGGCCTCGGGGCCGGGCGCGCCGGGCGGGGCGGCAGCGGCTCGGTGCCCCGGTCGAGGGACGCCGCCAGCGCCCGCAGCCGCCCGCCCGCCGCGAGGCAGCCGGACCACGCCGCCTCCCCCATGAAGGCGCGCAGCCGCTGCAGGAAGCGCGACGGCACGGTCGGCGAGCCCTCGCGCTTGTGGGCGCGGGTGATCACCGCGTCCGGGCAGCCGAGCGCCTGCACGAGGTCGTGGGCGGTCTGGCCGAGGCGGCGCTCCGGCGAGGAGAGGCCCACAGCCGCGCGCATCGGCCGGTTCAGGAAGGCGTCCGTCTCGGCCTTGGGCGGCCAGACGCCCTCGTCGAGGCCGCCCAGGACCACGCGGTCGACCCGCAGCAGCCGCGCCTCCAGGAGGCCGAGGATGCGCAGCCGCGGATGCGGGCGCTCCGCCCGCGCGCTCACCACCCGCTCGCGGGCGAGCGCGGTGAAGAAGGCCGGGTAATCCGAGAACCGGCCCTCCAGCATGCCCGCCTGCGCGAGGGCGAGATCGTCGAAGAGCCCGTCGAGCACCGCGACCGAGGGCTCGTCCTGCGGCGCGTCGGGCCCGTCGAGCAGGAGGTCGCAGGTCTCGCGATGGGCCTGCGCCAGGGCGACGAGGTCGCGGACGCCCTCCTCCTGGTCGGGGGCGAAATCTCGGGGGGCGAAATCCCGGAAAGCGCGGTCGAGCCGGGCGACGAGGTCGGCCGCCGCCTCCCAATCGGCCTGGGTCAGCCGCCGCACCGGCCGGGGGGCGTGCGGGCGCTCGCCGCCGCGCGCGACCCGGAGCGCCTCGGCGAGGCCGGCGAAGCCCTTGGCGGGAGCGGGACCGCGCAGCACCCCGATCTCCAGGGCGGCGGCGGCCCGCTCCAGCGCGGGCCGGGCCAGGCCGAGCCGCACCATCGGATGGGCGAGGAGCGCCAGCACCCGCTCGGGCTTGGCGTCGAGGGCGGCGACGTCGGTGGCGAGCCGCGCGAGGCGCCCGGCGAGGCTCAGCGCCAGCGGCTGCCCGGCCGTGTCCTCCGCCACGATCTCCCAGCGCCCGAGCTCCGCCGCGACCCGGCGGGCGAGGCCGCGGTCCGGGGTGATCAGGGCGGCGCGGCAATCCGGCCGCTCCAGCGCCTCGCGCAGGGCCACCGCGATGGCGAGCGCCTCCTCGCGCTCGTCGGCCGCCTCGACGAGGGCGAGCCCGGCGCCGCCCGCGCGGGCGAGCGCCTCGCGCGCCCCGGGATCCAGATCCGCCCAGGCATCCGTGGTCTCGGCCGGGCGCAGGGCCTGCGACAGGAGTTCGGCCCGGGCCCGCGCGGCTGGTCCCGGCGCGCCGAGGGGCCGCACCGCGGCGCGGGGGCAGTCGAGGCCGCGCAGGAGCCGGTGCAGGATCGCCTGCGGGTGGCCGTGCGCGACCGCCTCCCCGGTCTCGATCGCCGCCCAGCCCTCCTCGTCGAGGGCGAGGTCGAGGCCGGGCAGCACCACCGCCCCGCGCGGCATCGCCGCGATGGCCCCGATCAGGGCGGCGGTGGCGGGGATCGAGCCGGTCGAGCCGGCCACCACGATCGGGTCGGCCGGGCGCTCGCGGCGCAGGCGCGCGGCCTCGGCGAGCACCAGGGCGCGGCCCCGCGCCACCGGGTCGCTGACGCCCCGCTCGGCCAGGATCGCCGGCCAATGCTCGGCGGCGATGCGCACGAAGTCGAGGGTAAGCGAGAAGTACTGCGAGTATTCCGCCTCGACGGCGCGCCCGATCTCGTCCCAGGGCAGGCCCTCGACGGTGAGCGCGTCCATCAGCCCCTCGAGATCGGCCGCGAGGCCGACCGCGTCGGCCGGCGAGGACGGCACCCGGAAGGGCACCTCCTCGCCCATCGGCAGGAGCCGGCGGTCGATGCCGGCGGCCCAGGCCTGGACGAGGCGGGCGAGGATCAGGCGCCGCTCCAGGGCAGGGATCGGCGGGTGCGCAACCGCCTCCGGGCACTCGCCGGGGGCGAGCGCCGCGAGGTCGAGCTCGGCCTCGTCCGCCTCGCCGAGGGGCGTCATCCGCGGCAGCAGCACCGCCGGCCCGCAGCGCGCGGCGAGTTCCGCGGCGAGCGCCCGGGTGGCGCGCCGGGTCGGCAGGAAGAGCGTGACGGCGGCGAGGCCGAGCGGCCCCTGCGCGACCGGGCCGACGAGCGTGCCGTCGAGGAGCGCGTCGGCGAGGGTCGCCAGGAACGGCGCGCCGGGCGGGATGGTGAAGATCCGGGCCGCGCTCACGGCTGCACGGCGCTCGCGCGCACGCGCTCCTCGGCGGCCTGCAGCGCCTCGGGCGTGCCCACGTGCAGCCACTGCCCGTCGAGGCGCAGGCCGTGCAGCCGCTCCCGGGCCACCGCCCGGTCGAACAGCAGGTTGAGCGAGAAGGGGCCCTCCGGCGTGTCGGCGAAGAAGGAGGGGCCCACGACGGCGACGCCCGCGTAGACGAAGGGCGCCACCTCCCGCTCGGCGCGGCGGGCGAGCCGGCCGGCCTTGTCCATCTGGAAGTCGCCGAGCCCGTCATAGCCGAGGCTCGTCGCCGCGGAGGCGACGAGGAGCAGCATGTCCATCGCCTCGGGGTCGAAGGCCGCGACCATGCGGGCGAGGTTGGGGCGCGGCCCCTCCAGCCAGAAGGAATCCGAGTTGAGGATCAGGAAGGGCGCCTCGCCGAGGAGCGGCAGGGCCTTGCGCACACCGCCGCCGGTCTCCAGCAGCCGGTCGCGCTCGTCCGAGAGGACGATCCGCGGCGGCCCGTTCCGGCGCCGCAGATGCGCCTCCATCAGGTCGGCGAGGTAGTGGACGTTGACCACGACCTCCGCGATGCCGGCCTCGGCGAGCCGGTCGAGGGCGTGGTCCACGAGGGCGCGGCCCGCCACCTCGACGAGGGGTTTGGGCATGGTCGCGGTGATCGGGCGCATGCGCTTGCCGAGCCCGGCGGCGAGCACGAAGGCGCGGGTGATGGCGGACGTGTGGGGCATGTCGCTGATCGGCGGGATTGGAGGATCGGGCGGGGATCAGGCGGCGGGGACGAGGCCGGGCAGGCAGGCCTCGTACCAGGCCCGCACGCCCGCGAGCGCCGGGTGGGCGAGGTTGCGGTTGAGGTAGCCCTCGATGCGCGGCACGTGGGCGAGGTAGCCGGGCTTGCCGTCCCGCCGGTCGAGGCGGGTGAAGATGCCGAGGATCTTGGTCGCCCGCTGGGCGCCCAGCACCGCGTAGGCGTGGGCGAAGCCCTGCACGTCGAAGTCCGGTTCGCGCAGCTTGCGCTCGCGGGCGTAGAGGCCGAGGAGCCGCAACTCGAACTCCGCCGAGGCGTCGACCCGGGCATCCTGCAGCAGCGAGGCGACGTCGTAGGCCGGGTGGCCCAGAACCGCGTCCTGGAAGTCGATCAGGCCGATCCGCTCCAGCCCGTCCCGGCCCGGCAGCCAGATCAGGTTGGGGGAATGATAGTCGCGCAGGACCCAGGTCGGGCGCTCCGGGGGCAGGCCGGTCAGCGCCTCGGTCCAGGCGGCCGTGAAGGCGGCGCGCTGCGCCCCCGAGAGCGGGGTGCGGGCGTGGTGGGGGGCGTACCAGTCGATGAGGAGTTCGGTCTCGAACAGCAGGGCGTCGAGGTCGTAGGGCGGCAGCGTGTGGTCGCTCCCCTCCGCGACCGGGAGCACCGCCGGCAGGGCCGTGCCGTGCAGCCGCGCCAGCACCTTGACGGCCTCCGCGTAGCGCTCGGGCCGCGGCCCGCTCGCATCCGCCACCGGCTCGGTGCCGAGATCCTCCAGGATCAGGAGCCCGGCCTCGAGATCCTGCCCGAGGATCTTCGGGGCGCTGAGGCCGAGCGCGCGCAGGCCGCGGTCCACGGCCACGAAGGCGTGGACGCTCTCGGCGAGGTGGACGATGGCGCTGTAGGGCTTGCCGTCGCGCACGGGCGGGCCGTCCGCGCGCGGGGGCGAGATCATCAGGATCGCGGTGGTGCCGTCGGGCTGGGTCAGGCGCTCGTAGGCGCGGCTCGACGCGTCGCCCTGCATGGGGGTGCGGGTCGCCTCGCCCCAGCCGCTGCGGTCGAGGAGCGCGCGCAGGGCCCGCGCCCGCTGCAGCCGCTCGGCCATGCCGCCGCCGCCGATGAGCCGGGCGAGCCGGGCGGTGTCGCCGAATTCGGGCTTGAGCGCGAGGTCCAGGGCGAGGGTCGGCCCGCTGCGCGGCGGCAGGCGGTCGGGCCACTCGACCAGGGTGATGGCGCGCTCGGTCAGTTCGTCGAAGCCGAGCTCCACGAGCTCGTCGGGCCCGCGCAGGCGGTAGAGGTCCGCATGCACGACGGCGACGCCGCCCCTGCCCTCGTAGGGCTGGATCAGCGTGAAGGTCGGGCTCGGCACGTCGAGGTCGGGCTCGCCGGTCAGCTCGCGGATCAGCGCCCGCGCGAGGGTGGTCTTGCCCCCGCCGAGCCCTCCGGAGAGCGCCACGAGGTCTCCCGGCTGCAGCAGCTCCGCGAGGAAGCGCCCGAGATCCTCGGTCGCGCTCTCGTCGGGCAGCACGATCTCCCAGGGTGTGCGCGCGTCCATCGCCTCCCGGTCCACTCCGGTCTCCTCCGCGGCCCCGCGGCCTGTGCGTGTCATAAACGAGGAACCTTAATTGAACCACGCGTCCGCGACATGGCGCGTTTCCGGGGTGGGACGGGGATCGGTGCTGCCGAGACGCGGGAGATCCTGTTTCCCCATGGGAATTGACTGGACCGTCGATCCGATTCCTCCTTGCGACCGGAGCGATGCGGCGGCGAAAAGAGATTGAGGATCGAGCAGGAGCTTTCCCGCAAGCCGGTCCGGATTTCAGCGCCGCTGCCGCGCGGCTTCGCTTCGCGGCATCTTGTGCCGGGTCCCGCATCTTCCTCCGCCGACGCCAGCGCAGGACCAGGATATCTGATACCAACCGCTCGGAATGCTGACGCATCGAGCCGTTGATTCATCTCGAATTTTCAACTTCACGCCAACGGCTCGGCGAGAATTCGAGAGCAGCACCACCGGTCATTGGAAATGACCGGTGGTATTACGCCGCCGCCCGCGCGAACTCTCCCCTCACGCAGGTCCCCCAGACGACCAGATCGCGATCGAGCACCACCAGGTCCGCCGCGAGGCCCGGGGCGATGCGGCCGATGCGGTCGTCGCGGCCGATCCAGCGCGCGGGCGTGAGCGAGGCCATCGTGAGCGCCTCGGCGAGCGAGGCGCCGCCCCGGCGCACCATGTGGCGGACCGCGCCCGCCATCGTCAGGGCCGAGCCCGCGAGCGTGCCGTCCGGCCCGGTCAGGCGGTCGCCCCGGCACGCGATCGCGCGGCCGAACAGGGTGAAGCCCGCTTCCGGGCGGGGATCGCCGACCGGCGGCATCGCGTCGGTGACGAGCATCAGCCGGCCCGGCCCCTTGAGGCGGAGGGCGAGGACGAGGGCGGTGTCGCCCACGTGGTGGCCGTCCGCGATGATCCCGGCGAAGACCCGGTCGTCGACGAGCGCCACGCCGACCGCCCCCTCCTCGCGTGCGGTGAGCTGCGACATGGCGTTGAAGAGATGCGTGGCGCCGGTCAGCCCCTCGGCGAGGGCGCGGCGGAAGGCCGTCCCGTCATCCGCCGTGTGGCCGGCGCTGACGCGCGCGCCGCGGGCGACGAGCGCCGCCACGGTGCCGGGCGGGGCGACCTCGGGCGCGAGGGTCACCAGGGTGACGCCGCGCGCGCCCAGGCCGGTCAGCAAGTCGACGTCGCCGGGCGCGAAGGCGGCGAGCCGGGCCGGATCGTGGATGCCGGGCCGGCGGGGGCTCAGGAAGGGGCCTTCGAGGTGGATCCCGAGGATGCCGGGCATCCCCGCGGCGATCGCCTCCGCCACCGCCGCCACCGCCGCGCGGATCACCGGGCGGTGGTCGCTGATCAGCGTCGGCAGCAGCGAGGTCGTGCCGCCGCGCCGGTGCGCCGCCGCGATCCGGGCGAGCGTGCCGGGCGTCGGCGCGTCGTTGAGGAGCGCGCCGCCGCCGCCATTGACCTGGAGGTCGACGAAGCCCGGCGCCAGGATCGTGCCCGGCGGCAGAATCGTGCAGGGCAGGCCGGGCGGCGGCTCCGCCGCGAGGTCCTCGATCCGCCCGTCCCGGATGACGAGCGTGCGCGGGCCGAGTTCGGCCTCGCCGTCGAAGACGCGGGGGGCGGCGAGCGCGAGGCCGGGGCTGCTCACAGAGTCTCCGTCACCTTGGCGAGGCCGGGGGGCGAATCCGGGTCGAAGCCGCGCCGGCGCGCCTCCGCCTCGATGGCCCGGTAGGCCGGGACGAGCATCAGGATCGGGTCGCAGGCCGGGTGGCCGTCGCCGGGCCAGGGCAGGCTGCCGAGGGGCCCGCCGCAGGCCTGGACCGGCACGCCCGCCCCGCGCAGGTCCCGCACGAGGCCGTCGATGCCCGCGCTCAGCCGGTCGGCCTGCCGCAGGGCGAGGACGGGCGTGCGGGGCGAGAGCGCCGCCCGCGGCCCGTGCCGCAGCTCCGCCGCGCTGTAGCCGAGGGCCGGCAGGCGCAGGGTCTCGGCGAGCTTGAGGGCGATCTCGCGCACCGGCCCGAGCCCGTGGCCGCGCCCGGTGACGAAGGCGGCGGTGGCGGCGGCGAGGTCGGTGCTCCAGGCCGACCAGTCGAGGCCGAGCGCCCGGTCGAGCCGCGCCGGCAGGGCCGCGAGGCCCGCCGCCAGGGCCCCGTCCTCGGCCCAGGACGCGACCAGGGCCGCCCCGGCGACGAGGGAGGTCACCACGGTCTTCGTCGCCGCGACGGCGCGCTCGGGCCCCGCCCCGATCGGCAGGACGAGGTCGGCGGCCTCGGCGGCCGGGGAGCCCGGATCGTTGACGATGGCGAGGGTGAGCGCCCCGCCCTCGCGGGCGGCCCGCGTCGCCGCCACGAGGTCGGGCGAGCGGCCGGATTGCGAGATCACCACGAAGAGCGCGCCCTCGACCTGCGGCGGGCGGCCGTAGCCGGTGACCACGGAGGGCGCCGCCGCCGAGACGGCGAGGCCGAGCCGGGTCTCGATCAGGTAGCGCAGGTGGATCCCCGCATGGCTCGAACTGCCCCGCCCGCAGATCACCGCGAAGGGGAAGCGGCGCCGCGCCAGGCCGCGGCCGATCCGCGCCGCCTCCGAATCCCCCGCGCAGAGGGGGGCCGCCACCGCCGGGATCTCGGCGATCTCCCGCGCCATCAGGGTGGCGGGGGGGCTCACGGCCGGGGCTCACGGCCGCCCGCCGCCGCGAGGGCGTGGCGCAGGGAGCCGCCGTGGCGGGCGAGGAGGCGGGCGGCGCCCTCCGGATCGGCGCCGCAGCCGATCAGCACGGCGCGCTTGATGTCGCCCTCCGCCTCCGCCAGGGCCCGGGCCGCCGCCTCGGCGCCGCAGCCGGCGAGTTCGGCCACCATGGCGACGCCCCGCGCCCGCAGCTTCCGGTTGGTGGCCCGCATCGCCACCATCCGGCCGCGATAGACGCGGCCGAGCCGGATCATGATCAGCGTCGAGAGCAGGTTGAGCACGACCTTCTGGGCGGTGCCGGCCTTGAGCCGGGTCGAGCCGGCGAGCGCCTCCTCGCCGGTCGCGACCAGGACGGGGTGGTCGCAGCTCTCCAGGACCGGCGTGCCGGGATTGTTGGCGATGCCGATGGTGACGGCGCCGCGCCCGCGGGCGCCGCGCAGGGCCGAGACCGTGAAGGGCGTGGTGCCGCTCGCCGAGAGGCCGACCACCACGTCCCGCGGCCCGACCCCCGCGCCGGCGATCCAGGCGGCGGCCTCGGCGCTCGAATCCTCCGCGTCCTCGACCGCCTGGGTGAGGGCGCCGTGGCCGCCCGCGATCGCGAAGCCCAGGCGCGCTTCCGGCCAGTCGAAGGTCGGCGGCAGCTCCGCCCCGTCCTGCACGCCGATCCGCCCGGAGGTGCCGGCGCCGACGTAGATCAGGCGGCCGTCCTCGCGCAGGGCCGGGGCGGCGGCCTCGGCCGCGGCGGCGATGGCCGGCAGCGCCGGCCCCACCGCCGCCACCGCGGCGAGCTGCCCCTCCCAGAGGGCGCCGAGCACGTCGAGGCCGTCCCAGGCGTCGAGGTCGACGTAGCGGGGGCTCCCGCGCTCGGTGCTCATCCGTCCCGGTCCCTGAGGCGCCGCAGCCGCGCTCTGGCACGGCTTCCTGGTCTCTAACTCGACCCTTCCGTCAAGGATCCCTCGGGGCGGCCGGGCCGCGGCACGGCGGCGCGGGGCTCAGGCCAGCGTGGTGAGGTCCTGGAACCAGTGCTGCGCCTGGGTATAGCCCTTCACCTTGGCCGAGAGGGCGTGCGGGTTGGTGTCGTGCACCACCCAGACCTGCACGGCGTCGTCCACCACGATCTCGTGGATGCGCGCGAGGAGCCGGTCCTGCTCGGCCGGGTCGAAGCTCGCCTGGACCTTGTCGCAGAGGGCATCGACCTCGGGGTTGCGGTAGTGGCTCCAGTTCACGCCGGTCGGGGCGATCTGCCTGGAGGAGTAGAAGCGCAGGATCGCGTAGAGCGGGTCCGAGGTCACGTAGGCGATGTTGCCGCCGGTGACGCCCTTCAGCGAGGGATCGGCCGCGCCCTGGCGCCAGGCCGTGTAGGCGACCTCCAGCTCCACCGGCTGGAACTCCACCGCGATGCCGATTTCGGCCCAGCTCTGCTGCACGAACTCGTTGATCGGCAGCGACAGCATCTGGCCCGAGCCGCCGGTCGGGATGATGAACTTGGTGCGCAGCGGGTTCCGGACCGAGTAGCCGGCCTCCTCGACGAGCTTGCGGGCGGCCTCGACGTCGGTGCGGATCGCGAAGCTCGGCTTGCCGAACCAGGGGCTCGACGGCTGCACCTGCCCGACCGCCGGGGTGGCGAGCCCGCCCATCAGCGCCACCACGCCCTCGCGGTCGATGGCGAGGTTCGCCGCCCGGCGCAGGCGCAGGTCCCGCCAGGGGCTGCCCTCCAGTATCGACAGGTGGTAGTTCCAGACGTGCGGCGTGTCGTTGCCGACGACCCGCATGCCCGCCGCCTTGAGCCGCGGCACCGCGTCGGGGGCGGGCGTCTCGATCAGGTCGACGGTGCCGCTGAGCAGCGCGTTCGCGCGGGCGAGCGCGTCGGGGATGCAGGTCAGCGTCAGCCGCGCGAGCTTCGGCATCCGCTTCCTGTTCCAGTAGGTCTCGTTGGGCACGAGGTCGAGCCGCACCCGCGGCACGAGCTGGCCCATGCGGTAGGGCCCGGTGCCGGAGGGCTGGAAGGCGAACTTGGTCCAGTCGCGCCCCACCGCCTCGTACTGGGCGGGCGAGGAGATCAGGAACCACAGCATCTGGTAGGGGAACAGCGCGTCGACCGCCTTGGTGGTGACCTGCACGGTCATGGCGTCGAGCTTCCGGTAGGAGGCCACCGAGGGCAGGCGCGGGCGCACCTGCGAGGCCTGCCGCTGGTCGTAGTGCGCGGCCTTGTCGTTGAGCACCTTCTCGAAGTTCCAGATCACCGCGTCCGCGTCGAAGGCGGAGCCGTCGTGGAAGGTCACGCCCTCGCGCAGGCGGAAGATCCAGTTCCGGCGGTCGGCCGGATCGCTCTCCCAGGCGGTGGCGAGGCCCGGGATCAGCTTGCCGGGCCGGTCGGCCACGTCGAGTTCCCAGGCGACCAGCGGGTCGTAGAGGGTGAGCCCGGTGAATTGGTAGCCGCCCGCACCCCGGTCCGGCTGGCCGGTGGTGAGGGGCAGGTCGAACATCGAGATGCCGTAGGTCAGGCTCCCGGAGGCTGCTCCCTGGGCGAGCGCGGACCCGGTCGGACCCAGGGCCGCCAGGGCCGCGGCGCCCGCGACGAAGCGCCGGCGGGAGAGGGACAACTCACTCATCGAAGACCCCGTGTGACGCGCGGCCTTCCCGGCCGCGGCGGTTGCGCGGCCGACCTCTGCAAATTGTATGCAACATGCCAGCGGCCGGCCTGCGGCGGGGCGCCGCCCCGCCCCCAGGCCGGTCCGGGGCCGAGCATCCTTCCGCCGGCCGGGACCGGCCGGTGCCGAAGGGGTCACCGGTTCGGCGGCGATCCGACGGACCGCGTATGCGAAACCAAGAGACCAAGCAGAATTGCCCCATGCAGTTCCGCTTGGCCGGGGCTCGGCGGCTAGAGCATTTTCCGACGAAGGGGATGCCGGTTCGTCGCAGAACATGCGGCAAGATCAAAGATCGAGAGCGGCACCCGGTTGCAACGTGATCGGGTGCTGCTCTAGGCCGCCCGCGCCGCCTCGACCAGGGCCGCCAGGCGCGCCGCGTTCGGGCAGTAATCCGGGTGGGCGACGGCGGCGAGGCCCGCCGCGAGGTCGCGCTCGCAGCGGCTGCCCTGCCCGCATCCCGCGCAGGCCCGCTCCAGCGTGGCCATGGTGGCGGGGGCGGTCCGCCCGACCGCCTCGGGGTCGAGGCCGAGGGCGTGCATCAGGGGCACGAGGCCGAGCGCCGGCCCGGTGCCGTCCGCCGCCGCGGGCGGGGCGAGGCGCTCCTCCAGCATCACGCGCAGGCACTCGTCGTCGACGGCGCGGATCTCCTGCGCGGCGGTGAACAGCCCGGCCCAGGCGGAGAGCGGGGCGAGCATCCAGTCGCAGGGACCGGCAAGGTCTCGGGTGGCGTGCGCGGACATCGGCGTTCTCCCTTCACCAACCCGCCCCGGATCGCCCTTCGGCCCGCCGGCCGCCTTGAGCCAAATCAAGGCGCCGCCCGCAACCGGGGCGAGCGGCCCGCCCGCGACACGCATAAAGACATCTTTATGTCTTGATTGCTTCCTGGCCGGCCCCCTGCTATAGGCCGGCGCGGGACGCCGTCAGGGAGCACCAGGATGCCGAGCAACCAGGATTACATTGTCAGGGACATCGGGCTGGCCGATTTCGGCCGCAAGGAGATCGCGATCGCCGAGACCGAGATGCCCGGCCTGATGGCGGTGCGCGCGGAATACGCGGCGAGCCAGCCGCTCAAGGGCGCCAAGATCGCCGGCTCCCTGCACATGACGATCCAGACCGCGGTGCTGATCGAGACCCTGAAGGCCCTCGGCGCCGACATCCGCTGGGTGTCCTGCAACATCTACTCGACCCAGGATCACGCGGCCGCCGCCATCGCGGCCGCCGGCATCCCGGTCTTCGCCGTCAAGGGCGAGACGCTGACCGAGTACTGGGACTACACCGCCAGGCTGTTCGACTGGCACGACGGCGGCATGCCGAACATGATCCTGGACGACGGCGGCGACGCCACGATGTTCGTTCATGCCGGCCTGCGCGCCGAGCGCGGCGACACCGCCTTCCTCGACGCGCCCGGCTCCGAGGAGGAGGAGATCTTCTTCGCGCTGATCAAGCGCATGCTCAAGGAGAAGCCGAAGGGCTGGTTCGCCGGCCTCGCCGAGTCGATCAAGGGCGTCTCCGAGGAGACGACCACGGGCGTGCACCGCCTCTACATCCTCGCCAAGGAGGGCAAGCTGCTCTTCCCGGCGATCAACGTGAACGACTCGGTGACGAAGTCGAAGTTCGACAACCTCTACGGCTGCCGCGAGTCGCTCGTCGACGGCATCCGCCGCGGCACTGACGTGATGATGGCCGGCAAGGTCGCGATGGTGGCGGGCTTCGGCGACGTGGGCAAGGGCTCGGCCGCCTCGCTGCGCAACGCCGGCTGCCGCGTCATGGTCTCGGAGGTCGACCCGATCTGCGCGCTCCAGGCCGCGATGGAGGGCTACGAGGTCACCACCATGGAAGATGCCGCCCCGCGGGCCGACATCTTCGTGACCGCCACCGGCAACAAGGACGTGATCACCATCGACCACATGCGGTCGATGAAGGACCGGGCCATCGTCTGCAACATCGGCCACTTCGACAACGAGATCCAGGTCGCGGGCCTCAAGAACCTGAAGTGGTCGAACATCAAGCCGCAGGTCGACGAGATCGAGTTCCCCGACGGGCACCGCATCATCCTGCTCTCCGAGGGCCGGCTGGTGAATCTCGGCAACGCGATGGGGCACCCCTCCTTCGTGATGTCGGCCTCCTTCACCAACCAGACCTTGGCCCAGATCGAACTCTGGACCAATCAGGGCAAGTACGAGAACCAAGTCTACACCCTGCCCAAGACGCTCGACGAGAAGGTCGCGGCCCTGCACCTGGAGAAGATCGGCGTGAAGCTGACGACGCTGCGTCCCGATCAGGCCGCCTATATCGGCGTCCAGGCGAGCGGGCCGTTCAAGCCCGACCACTACCGCTACTGAGCGACGCGTTCCGGCCCCGCGGGGCCGGGACCCGACGGATGCGCGGGCCGGGCCGAGGAGCCGGGCCCGCGTCGCGGCCGGACCGCGCTACGGCCCTGCGGGCGGATGCTTTCCGAGATTGCATGCAATACCGCATAATCGCCGCGCCCGTTCCATCTCCGTTCCGCCGCAGGTGTGGCATTTCTGTGCCCAGCCACGCTGAGACGCGGTGCGCATCGGCCGAGCCGGTGTTTTCGCTTCCGGCCGGATTCGGGTGCACGCTACAGTCCCGGTGATTCTGAAGTGTGGCCCGGAGTCGCCGCGTCCGCCGGCGACGGCGGGACGCCGGAGGGCGTGGCGCGGCCCAGCGGGAACGGGACGAGTGATGGGGGTAGGACGGACGCTGCGCCGTCGGCCATCGGCCGGCGCGATCGCGGGCGCTTGGGCGGTTTCGGCCGTGCTCACGGGTCTGCCGGAGGCGGCCATGGGGGCGCCGGCCCTCGTCCCCGTGCCGAGCTCGCTCGCCCACAGCGCGATGGCGCTCGCGCTGCTCGTCGGCCTCATCGTGTTCTCCACCATCCTGTCGCTGCTGCACATCCGCGAGCGGGCGCGCTGGGCACGGCGGGAGCGGGACCTCTCGGCCGAGGTCGCGGACCTGCGCGGGGCCCATGACCGGGCGGCCCTGCTCCTCGGCTCCGAGCGGCAGATCGTGGTGGTCTGGAGCGGGCGGGACGAGCCCCTGATCGAGGGCGACGCGAGCCTCGCCATGGACGGGACCCGCACGGCCTCGCCGCGGCGGGTGCTGGCCTTCGGCACCTGGCTCACGGCCGCCGACGCCGCCGCCCTCGACGCGGCGGTCGATACCCTGCGCAGCCGGGGCGAGCGCTTCCGCCTGACCGCGCGCACCCTCGGCGGGCGCACGGTCGAGGCGCAGGGCCAAGCCGTGGGCGGGCGGGCGCTGCTGCGCCTTCGCGAGATCACCGGCGAGCGCCAGGAACTGGTCGAGCTGCGCGCGACGCTGCAGGAGGCGCGCGGCAGCCTCTCCGTGCTCGCCGCCCTCCTCGACGCCATCCCGCAGCCGGTCTGGCGCCGGGGCCGCGACGGGCGGCTGCTCTGGGCCAACGCCGCCTACGTGGCGGCCGTGGAGGCGACCGACCGCGAGCGCGTGGTCGCGGAGGGGGTGGAACTCCTCGACCGGGCCGCCCGCGACGAGGCGGAGCGGCGCCGGACCAGCCGCGAGGCGGGTGCCCTGCGGGTCTCGGCCGTGGTCGCGGGCGCGCGGCGCACCCTCGACGTCACCGAGGTGGCGCTGGAGACCGGCAGCGTCGGCATCGCCGTCGACGTGTCCGAGCTCGAGAGCGTGCGCGCCGACCTGCAGCGGCAGATGGAGGCGAATGTCCGCACCCTCGACCAGCTGCCGACCGCGGTGGCGATCTTCGACGCCCGCCAGCGCCTGATCTTCCACAACGCCGCCTACCGGCAGCTCTGGGACCTCGGCCCGGCCTTCCTCGACGGCTCTCCCCTCGACGGCGAGATCCTGGACGCGCTGCGCAACGCCCGCAAGCTGCCCGAGCAGGCGGATTTCCGCTCCTGGAAGACCGGCGTGCTCTCGGCCTACCGGGCCGCCGAGGCGCAGGAGAATTGGTGGCACCTGCCGGACGGGCGGACCCTGCGCGTCGTCGCCGACCCGAACCCGCAGGGGGGCCTCACCTACCTGTTCGACGACGTCTCGGAGCGCGTCCACCTCGAATCCCGCTACAACGCCCTGATGCGCGTGCAGAGCGAGACCCTCGACACGCTCAAGGAGCCGGTCGCGGTGTTCGGCTCGGACGGGCGCCTCAAGCTCGCCAACCGCGCCTTCATGGCGATCTGGCGGATCGGGCCGGAGACCCTCGCGGCCCAGCCGCACGTGGACGAGATCATCGGCCTGTGCCGGTCGCTCAGCGCGGCCGAGGAGCCCTGGACCGAGATCCGCGGCGCCGTGACCGGGCTGATGGATGCCCGCCACGCCGTCGCCAGCCGGCTCGAACTCAAGGACGGCACCGTGCTCGACTGCGCGGCGCAGCCGCTGCCGGACGGCGCGACGCTGCTCACCCACATCGACGTGACGGCGAGCGTCAACGTCGAGCGGGCGCTCACCGAGAAGAACGAGGCGCTGGAGCGCACCGCCCGCCTGCGCGACGAGTTCGTGCACCACGTCTCCTACGAGCTGCGCTCGCCGCTCACCAACATCATCGGCTTCACGGAACTGCTCGGGGACGAGACGGTCGGCGCGCTCAACACGCGGCAGCGCGAATACGCCGACCACATCATGCGCTCCTCGGCGGCCCTGCTCGTCATCATCAACGACATCCTCGACCTCGCCTCGATCGATGCCGGCTCGATGGAGCTGACGCGCGAGGTGGTGGACGTGCAGGCGACGATCGCGGCGGCGGTGCGGGGCATCGAGGACCGCCTCGCCGAGGCGGCGATCACCCTCGACCTTGACGTGCCGGCCGATATCGGGGGCTTCGTGGCGGACGGCAAGCGCATCCGCCAGATCCTGTTCAACCTGCTGTCGAATGCGATCGGCTTCTCGGCGCCGGGCCAGACGGTGGTGGTCCAGGCCCGCAAGACGGGCGCCGAGATCGCCTTCTCGGTGATCGACCAGGGCCGCGGCATGCCGCCCGAAGTGGTGGCCCGGGTCTTCGACCGCTTCGAGAGCCACACGCTGGGCACGCGCCACCGCGGGGTGGGGCTCGGCCTGTCGATCGTGCGCTCCTTCGTGGAGCTGCATGGCGGGCGCATCGACATCGCCTCCGCGCCCGGCCAGGGCACCCGCGTCACCTGCACCTTCCCGATCGGCAACGGCAAGGCGAATCTCGCGGCGGCGGAGTGATCCGAACTCCGACGGATCGCGTCGCCATGCGGATGTCGGCGTCGCTCAAGCGCCGCGCGGGCGTGTCACCCGCTGTCCGGAAATGATCGTCCGGACAGCGTCCGAGCCATGATTCCGGACAGGCGATGACGGCTTTGGCCGGTGTCGTGACGGGCCGATCACCAGAGCGCCGCATCGCCCGCCGCGGGCTCCGGCCCCGCCCGCTCACCCCTGCGCCGCCTCCAGCGCCCGCACGAAGCGCCGCGCCAGCCGCCCGCAGGCGACCGGGTCCGCGCAGGGCCGGTGCAGGATCAGCCGGTCTCCCCGGCGCTCCACCTCGGCGATCGCCCGCGCCACCGCCGCGGCGCGGCCCGGATGGAAATCCGCCGCGAGGCCCTGCGGGCCGGCGCCGAGCTGCGCGATGCCGAGGTCGCGGCAGGCCATCCGCAGGCCGGCCAGGGTCAGCAGCGTCTCGGTCTCCGGCGGCAGCGGGCCGAAGCGGTCCTCGATCTCGTCGCGCAGGGCTTCCGCCTCCTCGGGGGAGCGCAGCCGCGCGATCCGGGCCGCGAGGCCGAAGCGCAGCTCCGGCTCGGGCAGGTAGGCGGCCGGGATCGCCCCCGCGAGGCCGAGGCGGATCTCGGCCGGCGCCGCCTCGGGCGGCTCGCCGCGGGCGGCGCGGATCGCCCGCTCCAGGAGGTCGCGGTAGAGGCCGAGCCCGATCAGCTTGACGTGCCCGGCCTGCTCCTCGCCGAACAGGTCCCCCGCCCCGCGCAGGTCGAGGTCGCGGGCGCTCAGCGCGAAGCCGGCGCCGAGCCGGTCCAGGGCCGTCAGGGCGCGCAGGCGCGCCTCGCTCGCCGGCGGGGGCGGCGCCTCCGGGTCGGTGAGCAGGTAGGCCGCCGCCCGGCGCTGGCCGCGCCCCACCCGCCCGCGCAGCTGGTGGAGCTGCGCCAGCCCGAAGCGCTCCGGGTGCCAGACCAGCATCGTGTTGGCGCGCGGCACGTCGAGCCCGCTCTCGATGATGTTGGTGGCCAGGAGCACGTCCCCCTCCCCTTCCGCGAACCGCACCATCGCCTCGTCCATCGCGGCCGGCGGCATCTCGCCGTGGGCGACGGCGAGGCTGAGGTCCGGCACGATGGCGCGCAGCCGCGCCTCCATCGGGGCGAGGTCGGCGATGCGCGGGCAGACCACGAAGCTCTGGCCGCCCCGGCGGTGCTCGCGGGTGAGCGCGGCCCGCACCGTCTCGGGGTCGAAGGGCGCGACCACCGTGCGGATCGGCCGGCGCACCACCGGCGGCGTCGCGATCACGCTCAGGTCCTGGAGCCCGACCAGGGCCGATTGCAGGGTGCGCGGGATCGGCGTCGCCGTGAGGGTGAGGACGTGCGCGCCGGACGCGGCGCGGCGCAGCCGCGCCTTCTGGGCCGCGCCGAAGCGCTGCTCCTCGTCGATGACGACGAGGCCGAGATCGGCGTAGACGAGGCCGCGCCCGGCAAGCGCGTGCGTGCCGATCACGAGGCGCACGCTCCCATCCGCCAGGCCGGCCCTCACCCGCTTGGCCTCGGCGGGCGGCACGAGGCGCGAGAGCTGGGCCGGGACGATCCCGAAGCGGGCGAAGCGGCGCCGGAAGGTCTCGACGTGCTGGCGCACCAGCACGGTCGTGGGTGCCGCCACCGCCACCTGCTTGCCGGCGAACAGGGCCGCGGCGGCGGCGCGCAGGGCGACCTCGGTCTTGCCGAAGCCGACATCGCCGCAGACAAGGCGGTCCATCGGGCGGCCGGCGGCGAGGTCCGCCATCACGGCGTCGATCGCGGCCGCTTGGTCCGGGGTCGGCGGGAAGCCGAACCCGGCGCCGAACCGCTCCATCTGGCGCTCCGGCGGGACGAGGGCGGGAGCCGTCGCGCGCCGGCGCGCCTCGGCGAGGGCGAGCATGCGCCGCGCGCTCTCGGCGACGGCCGCCTCCACGCCGGCGCGGCGCGTCGCCCAGGTACCGCCGGGGAGGTTGCCGCCGTCGAGGCGGTCGAGCGTCACCGCCTCGGCGGCGGCGCCGTAGCGCCAGATCCGGCCGGCCTCCGAGAGGGGGGCGAGCCGCACCGCGTCGTCGGCGAAGCGCAGCCGCGCCGCCTCCCCGCCCCCGCCCTCGGGCCCGCGCAGGAGCTCCAGCCCCTCGAAGACGCAGAGCCCGTGATCCTCGTGGATGACGACGTCGCCGCGATGCAGGTCGGGATCGGCGAAGGGCAGCGCGGCGGGGGCGCCCTCCCGGCCGGGCGCGGCCCGGGCGGGCGCGGCCCAGGCGGGCGCGGCCCGCTTGCCGAGCAGGTCGGCCGCGGCGATCACCGTGAGGGCGTGGTCCGGCACCCGGAACCCCTCGGCGATCGGCGCCTCCAGCACCGCCACGCGGCCGGGCTCGGCCCGGAGCGCGGCGGCCCAGTCGCGCGCCCGCAGGAGCTTGTGCCCGAGCTGGTCCACGGCCTCGCGGGCGAGGCGCCCCAGCGCGCGGCCGGGCCCGGCCAGGATGACGCGGTCGCCCGCCTCGCACCGCGCGGCGAGGAAGCGCCCGAAGGCGGCGGCGGGGCGGCGCTCGCGGGCGAAGGCCGGCACCGCCCGGTCCTCGGACGGCAGGGCCGTGGCGATCCGGCGCCGCCCGAGGAGCGCCCGCCACTCCTCCGGCGCGAGGTAGAGCCCCGCGCCCGCCCGCGCGCCGCCCGCCTCCGCCAGCTGCTCGAAGAAGGCCTCGGCCCGCGCCTCCGCCCCGGCCTCGACCACGAGGCGGGCGCCCGGCACCGGGTCGAGGAGCGTCGCGAGGCGCGGGTAGAAGGCGGGAAGGCGGTGCTCCTGCCCGGTGAAGGGCCGCAGCGGCTCGGGGGAATCGGGACCGAGGATGAGCTCGGTCGCCGGGTCGATCAGCAGCTCGGCCGCCTCGCCGAGCGAGCGCTGGGTGACCGGATCGTAGGAGCGGATCGCCGTGATGTGCCCGTCCTCGTGCTCGACGCGGCACGGGACGGGGGCGGCGGCCGGGAAGACCTCGAAGGTGCGGCCGCGCAGGGCGATCTCGCCCGGCTCGTCGACCCGCTCGTCGGGGATGTAGCCGAGGCGCGTCAGGGCCGCCTCCAGCGCCTCGGCCTCCACCTGCTCGCCCACCCGCAGGAGGACGCGGGCCTGCGCCCAGGTCTCGGGCGGCGGCACGCGCTGGATCAGGGCGGGCGCGGTCGTCAGGACGATGGCGGGAGGAGCCGGCTCGGAGAGCCAGCGCAGCACCCCCGCCCGCGCGCCCATGGCGCCCCGCGAGGGCGAGGTGCGGTCGCCCGGCAGGCAATCCCAGGCGGGATAGACGGCCACGCCGAGCCCGGGGGCGAGCGCCCGCAGGATCGCGGCGATCCCGTCGAGGCGCCGCGCGTCCCGGGCCACCAGCACGAGGGGCGATGCCGCCGCGCTCAGGCTCAGGAGCGCCTCCGCGAGGGCGCCGTCGGGGAGGGCCGGCGCCACGATCTCCGCGCGGCGCGCGGCGCGCGGCTGACGCTTCACCATGCTTCCATCGACGTCTGATCCCTCCGCGCGGCGCGGACAACGTCCCGGCAGGCGGCAGGGTTCGCGGCGCGGGCCGCAGGAACAGCGCGCCGTCGCGAGCGGTTCTCCGAGCCCCGTCCCGGCCGCCAGGAGGCCCATGCCGCTCTCGCCCGGAGGCCCGCGCCGCCGCGGGACAAGTCCGCTCACCCGCCGGGGATCCGCGCGATCCTGTCCGGGATCGCCGCGATCCTGCCGGGGATCGCCGCGATGACGCATCAGCAGATCATCGCCTGCGCGCTCATCGCCGGCACGATGCTGCTCTTCGTCTGGGGGCGCCTGCGCTACGACATCGTGGCCGGGCTCGCGCTGCTCGGCGGGATCGCGAGCGGCCTCGTCCCGGCCAGGGAGGCGTTCGGCGGCTTCTCGGACGACATCGTGATCATCGTGGCGAGCGCCCTCGTGGTGAGCGCCGCGGTGGCGCGGTCGGGCGCCGTCGAGGCGGCCCTGCGCCCGATCGCACCGCGCCTGCGCAGCGCCCAGGCGCAGGTGGCGCTCCTCGTCGCGACCGTGGCGGTGCTCTCGGCCTTCATCAAGAACATCGGCGCGCTGGCGATCATGCTGCCGATCGCCTTCCAGCTCGCGCAGAAGGGCGACCGCTCGCCGTCGCTCTTCCTGATGCCGATGTCCTTCGCGGCCCTGCTCGGGGGCCTCGTCACCCAGATCGGCACCTCGCCCAACATCATCGTGGCGCGGCTGCGCGGCGAACTCACGGGGACGCCGTTCCGGATGTTCGACTTCGCGCCGGTGGGGATCGGCCTGATGGTGGCCGGGGTGGCGTTCCTGTGCGTCGGCTACCGGCTGCTGCCGCGCGACCGGCGCGGCACGCCCGGCCTCGACGCGGCGGTGGCGATCAGCGACTACGCCACGGAGGCGCGCCTGCCGCAGGACTCGCCCTTCGCGGGCCGCACGCTCTCCGACCTGACCGCGAATGCCGACGGCGAGGTCAGCGTCACGGGCCTCGTGCGGGACAAGACCCGCCGCACCGTGCCGCTGCCGGACGCGGTGCTGCGCGCCGAGGATCGGGTGATCCTGCGCGGCGACCCCACCGCCCTCGACCGCTTCATCGGCGAGGCCGGCCTGCTCCTCGACGGGCAGGACCGGCCGACCCGCGAGGAGGACGGGGCGGAGGACGAGGTCGGCACCGTCGAGGCGGTGATCGGCCCGACCTCGGTCCTGATCGGGCAATCGGCGGGCCGCATCGCCCTGCACGAGCGCTTCGACGTGAACCTGCTGGCGGTCAGCCGGGCGGGCAAGCGCTTCACCGAGCGCCTGCGCGACATCCGGCTGCGCACGGGCGACGTGATCGTTCTCCAGGGCCGCGAGGCGGGGCTGCCGGCGCGGCTGCGCGACCTCGGCCTGTGGCCCCTGGCGGCGCGCAACCTGCCCCTCGGCAGCGCCCGCCGGGGCTGGATCACCCTGTCGATCCTGGCCGCGACGGTGATCGCGGTCGCCTTCAGCCTCGTGCCGGTGATGGTCGCCTTCTTCGCGGCGGCCCTCGGCGTGGTGCTGTTCCGGACCCTGCCGGCCCGCGAGGCCTACGAGGCGATCGAGTGGCCGATCCTGGTGATGCTCGGGGCCCTGATCCCGGTCAGCGACACGCTGCGCACCACCGGCACCACCGACCTCTTCGCGGGCTGGCTGTCGCAGCTCGGAATCCTGCTGCCGGGCTGGGGCGCGGTCGGTCTCATCATGCTCGCCGCCATGGCGGTGACGCCCTTCCTCAACAACGCCGCGACGGTGCTGGTGATGGCGCCCCTCGCCGCGAGCTTCGCCACGACGCTGGGCTACCGCCCCGACGCGTTCCTGATGGCGGTGGCGATCGGGGCGGGCTGCGACTTCCTCACGCCGATCGGCCACCAGTGCAACACGCTGGTGATGGGGCCGGGCGGCTACCGGTTCGGGGATTACGCCCGCCTGGGCGCGCCGCTCTCGCTGCTGGTGCTGGTCGCGGGCGTGCCGCTGATCCTGCTGGTGTGGCCGCTGGCCTGACGCCCCCCTCCGGGTCCCGGAGGGGCCGCTCCGTCAGGCCTCGGCCGGCGCGGTGGCGAGGCGGCGCAGCAGGTTGCGCAGCCAGCGATGGGCCGGGTCGTCGTCGTAGGAGGCGTGCCAGAGCATCGACATGGCGACCTCGTCGAGGGGGACCGGCGCCGGGCTCACCGTCAGGCCGAGCGCCTCCGCGAAGAGGTGGGCGAGCCGGGCCTGCATGGTGGTCAGGACCGGGGCGCTGCGCACCAGGAACGGCACGGCGAGGAAGCGCGGCGAGGTGACGGCGAGGGTCCGGCTGCGGCCGAGCTTGGCGAGCGCGTCGTCGACCACCCCGTGCGCGGTCTCGCGCAGGCTCGTCAGCACGTGGGGAAAGCGCAGGTAATCGTCGAGCGAGATCGGCGGCGCGAGGCCGACCAGCGCCGCGTTGAACAGGCAGACGTAGGAATCGCGATAGAGCAGGCGCTGCTTGTGGTGCTGCTGGCCGCGGAACGACAGGTCGATGGCGAGGTCGACCCGGTCGGCATCGATCTCCTGCAGGATGTGGGCGCGGTCGACGGAGCGCAGGAGCAGGCTGATGCCCGGCGCCTCGGCGCGCAGGTAGGCGAGCAGCGTCGGGCCGAGCAGCACCTCGGTGGAATCCGGCAGGCTGATCGTGAAGGTGCGCGCGACGGTGCGCGGGTCGAAGGCCTCGTCCCGCCGCACCAGGACCTGGACCTGCCGCAGCAGCGTCCGCACCGGCTCGGCGAGGGAGAGCGCCCGCGGCGTCGGCCGCATGCCCTCCGGGGCCCGGGTCAGCAAGTCGTCGCCGAACAGCGCGCGCAGCCGCCCGAGGCTGCTGCTCATCGCCGACTGCCCCACCCCGACCCGCGCCGCCGCCCGCGTCACGCTGCGCTCGGCCAGCAGCGCGTCGAGGGCGACCAGGAGGTTGAGGTCGATCCGAGAAAGATCGATGTGATCAATAGTCATTATCGATGCGATCTGTTTGATCCATGCTGCGGCGCAGCGCATATGGGGCCCAGACGCGGTGCCGGATTGGGCGCCGCCAGCCTGAAAGTCTCGCCATCATGAACGCTCGCACGCTCGTCGTCGCGGCCGCGGCCGCCCTGTCCCTTCTCGGCCCCGCGCGGGCCGAACCGCTCGCGCCGGCGCGGGCCGGGTCCCTCGGACCCGCCCAGGCCCGGAGCATCGACCTCGGTCCCCTCGCCGGGGTCGCCTACTACACGCCCGAGCCGCGGGGCTACCACGTCGTGGTGACGCTCGCCCCGCGGGCGGCGGCCCCGGCCGTGCGGCTCGAAGGCGTGCTCGCCGAGGGCCAGAGCCTCACGGTCTCGACGCCCCGCCAGAGCGGCGCCGCGGCGCGGGTGATCGAGATCCGCCGCGAGGGCGACGCGGTCAGCGTCTCGGCCGGGCCGGTCGAGGTGCAGGAGACGGCGGCCCTCCGGTGAGGACGCCCGGGCCGGCGCGGAGCCCTCCGCGCCGGCCGCCCGGCCATCCAGGTCCGAGGGGGCCGCCGAGGGGACCGCCGAGGGGGCCGCATCGCTCCCGACCCGGTGTTTTCCCAGCACGACGCCCCGCTGACGCAAGGTTCACCCCGGGCCTGTCACGAAGCCGACACGGACGGAAGTAGTAGAACGTTCCAATTGCGCTCGGCGGGCTCTGCGGCGCCGATCGTCGGCGTGCCGGGACCCCGCCCATCCCGGGATTGCACGATGGACGCCGCAACGTTCTCACCGTCGGCCATGTTCTTCCAGGCAGGATTGGCCGGCCGGGCCGTGATCCTGACCCTCGTCGCCTCCTCGGCGTGGTGCTGGGTCCTGATCCTCGAGAGCCTCTACACCACCGCCAAGCTTCGGCGATCGCTGAGGGGTCTGGAGCGCGGCGAGGTTCCGGACCTCCTGCGGCCGGTGGTCGAGGCGGGGAGGCAGGCGGCGGCCCTCGTGCTCCCCGAGGAGAGCCCCGGCGAGGTGCAGCGGCGGACCGCCGCCGCGATGGAGCGGGCGGCCGCCCGCGCGATGACCGCCACGGAGGGCGGCTACTCGCACCTCGCCGTGATCGCGTCCGTGGCCCCGTTCGTGGGGCTGCTCGGCACGGTCTGGGGCATCATGAACAGCTTCATCAGCATCGCCGACGCCAAGGACACCAGCCTCGCCGTGGTGGCGCCCGGCATCGCCGAGGCCCTGGCGACCACCGCGATCGGCCTGATCGCCGCCATCCCGGCCGCCGTGGCCCACGGCCGCCTGGGCGCCGTGCTCGGCCGGCTGTCGCAGCATATGGGCCATCTCATCGAGGCGCTCGCCGTCGACCTCGTCGTCAAGGCCCGCGCGGTCGACCGGGGAGCCCGCTGATGGCCTTCTCCAGCCGCGGGAGCGGCCCGTACGGGTCCTCCGCCGACATCAACGTCACGCCGCTCATCGACGTGATGCTGGTCCTCCTGATCGTCTTCATGGTGACGGCACCGCTGCTGACGACCGGGATGAAGGTGAACCTGCCGCAATCCCGGGCCGCCAAGCCCATCGACCCGAAGGAGCCGGCGGTCGTCGCCGTTGCCAAGGACGGCAGGGTCTTCATCGGCACCGACGAGATCGCGCTCGACCGGCTCGTCCCGGCGGTGACGGCGGCGATCGAGAACGACCTGTCGCGGGTCGTTCACCTGAGGGGCGACAAGGACGCCTCCTACGGCGACGTGGTCAAGGTCATGGACCTGCTCGCATCGAGCGGGATCACGCACCTCGCCGTGGTCGCCAACCGCAGGAGCGCCGGCGAGGCGGGACACCCCGCGCCCCGGCGGGCGACGGGATCCGAGCCATGACCGCGGCGGGACTCGCCGAGGCGCGGGACCTCGCGCCGCCGCGGTCGAAGGGGGACCATCCCCGCGCGCTGGCGCGCGCAGCGGCCTTCGCCGTCGCGCTCGCGGCCCATGGGCTGCTCCTGTGGGTGCCGCGGCCGTCCCCGGCGCCGCCCTCCGCCGTCGAGACCCTCGAGATCAGCGTGGTGGCGCAGGGCGACGCCACGACCGACGAGGCCGAGGAGACGCGCAGCGCGGCCGAGATGCCGCCGGAGCCCGAACCCGCGCCGCCGGAGCCGCCGCTCCCGCCCCCGCCGGCGGAGGCCGAACCGCCGCCGGTCCGGGAGAGCCCGGCCGCCCCGGCGATCCCGGTCCGCCCGCCGGAGCCGCCCGCGCCGCCGCGACCTGCCCCGCCCAAGCCGCCCAAGCCGCGCCCGCCGGAACGGCCGCGGGCGGAGACGAGGCCGCCGCGCAAGCCCGACTCCAAGCCCAGCCAGGCGAGCATGGCGCAGCACCGGGCGCATGCGGGGGCCGACCAGGGCGCGAATATCCGGTCCGGCCAGGCGGTCGCGGCCTACGGCGCGATCCTGAAGGCGGAGATCAACCGGCACAAATCCTATCCGGCCGCGGCCCGCGACAGGCAGGCATCCGGCGTGGTGATGGTCAGCTTCGCGATCGGGCCGTCGGGCCGCATCGCGAGCGCGGCGATCGGCCGATCCTCGGGCGATCCGGCCCTGGACGCGGCCGCGCTGCAGGCGGTGCGCGCCGCCAGCCCGCCCCCGCCGCCCGGAGGGCATTTCAGCGGCCGCATCGCGATCGAGTACGCGCTGCGGCGATGACGCGGCGGTCCCGCCGCGTCATCGCCGCGCCTCCGCGAAGGGCCGCGTGGAGTCGCGCACCACGAGGCGCCCCGGGTACAGCTTCTGCGCCGGATCGTGCGGCGCCCGCACGCCCTCGATCATCTCGATCAGGGTCGTGACCGCGAACTCCACCATCTCCAGCGTCGGAACCTCGATGGAGGTCAGGCGCGGCACCGTGTAGGCGCACTGGACCAGGTTGTCGAAGCCGACGACGCTGATCTCGTCGGGAACCCGGACGCCCTGCTCGTGCAGCGCCTTCAGCACGCCGAAGGCGACCCGGTCGTTGGCGGCCACGATCGCGTCGGGCCGCGGCGCACGCCTGAGCAGGCGCAAGGTCGTCCGGTATCCGCTCTCCGAACTCCAATCGCAGGGGACCACGAGGTCGTCGCGCGGGCGCAGGCCCGCCGCCGCCAGGGCCTCCCGGTATCCGCTGAGCCGATCGGCCACGGCGGGCAGGTGCCGGCCGTCGCGCTCGCCCTTGTAGAAGCAGATCGCCTTGCAGCCGGTCCGGACGAGGTAGCCGACGATCTGGCGAACCGCGTCGCGCTCCGCCCGCATCGCGAAGCTCGCCTCCGGCACGTCGAGGCCGAACACGAAGAACGGGACGGACTTGGCCCGCAGCGAGGCGATCAGCGGGTCGTCGCGGCGGTCGGCGAGCACGACCATGCCGTCGACCCGGGCCTCGCTCACGAGGCTCGTGATCCTGCTCAGGCCGTCCGGCTCTCCGGCGTTCCAGCGGCGATGGACGAGCATGTAGCCGTGGCGGTCCGTGACGTGGGCGAAGGTCTGCAGCACGATGCCCTGGTAGGTCTCCTGCATCATGCCCGTCACGTCGTCGTAGGGCTGGGCGCCGACCGAGAACACGCAGGCGATGCTGCGGCTCGGCTTCTTGCGCAGCGAGCGGGCCGCGAGGCTGGGGACGAAGTCCAGCTCCCGCATCGTCGCGCCCACCATCTCCCGCGTGGAGCGCGCCACCTTCTCCGGGTGATTCAGCACCAGCGACACCGTCTGAAAGCTCACGCCGGCGCGGCGTGCGACATCCTTGATCGTCACGCGAGCCATCTTCACCTCAGAGAACGTGATGGGATCGAAATTCCGGTCTCCAGAGGCCCGCCAGCCGGTCGGCTCTCCTGCGATCGATGACGGTCATTGCGAAACGTTCATGCTCATTCAGATCGGCCCTGATGTCGAAGATCCGGCTTCGCACGCGGGAGCGCTTCTTCCCAGGTACAGGGGTCGCCAGGTACAGGGGTCGAGTATTGGCGCCGGGTGGAGGACCCGGTCCTCGATCACCCTGGGTTCATGATCCCCGGACATCGTCTTACCGATCGAACCTGAAGCGATCCGGCGCCGTTGTCCAGGCTCGGCCGAAGGATTCGTCGGGCGCGGGGCTGCCGGCCTCGACGGGGAGCCGGAGGTGATCTCGGGCACCGGACGCGGCCGGGCGAGGCACGGCGCCCGACCGCCGCGTTCAGGCCGGGGCGGGCGTTGCGCCGCCTCCATCCCGCCCGCGCTCCCGACGCGCGGGCCGAAAGCCGAGCGGCAGCCGAGGGCGAAGCGCCTCGTCCCGGGACACGATCCACCCTCAGGCCGCCGGATCACGGCGCCCCCGAGCGGACCCGCCTCGGCAGGCCGGCGCCTCGCATGATGCGAAAACAAGAGATCGAGCAGAATCGCCCCATGGCATTCTGCCTAGAGCATTTTCCGACGAAGTGGATGCCGGTCCGTCGAAGACAATGAGGAAAAATCAAAGGCCCGTCGCATGTCCCGCTGAAGTGGATGCCGGCTCGGCGCAGGTGATGCCATAGGTGCCGGATCCGCCGCAGGTTTGCGTGGCAGAACCGGCGACCGCGCTCGTGATCCGGGATCCGCTTGATCGAAGCGGATCCCGGATCCCAAGCCCGCGCGGCGCCTGAGCGAAGCCGACATCCGCATTCCCGAAATGGGAGATGGCGAAGCCATCAACCGGATGGCGTATGAAACCCGTTCAGGGCCGACGGCGCGCGAGACGAAGCCGCGGGCGGAACTGGAACATGTCGTCGAAGAAGCAGAAGGCCGGCGGCCCCAGTTCGAGGACCGGCAGCGCGGCGGCGAGCGCCGCGATCGCCTCGCGCCGGACGACCCGGTAGCGGGCCGCCTCGGCCTCGGTCAGGGGGGCGATCGCGTAGGTCTGCGTGGTGTGGAAGCGGTAGGTGTCGTGACCCGGCTGACGCAGCTTCAGGAGATCGGACAGGCGGTCGCGCAGGCCCCGCAGCTTCGCCTCCTCGGCGGCATCGACCGGGATCAGCCGGATCGCCTCGCCCGGCCGCACGTCGCGGTTGGAGGCGCCCTCGGCCACCTTCATCCGGAAGCGCGGCGCGCAGCCGAGGTCGAAGGTCTCCAGCTTCTCCAGGAAGACCCGGTCGCACTGGCCGAGCGGCGCGTCGAGGGGCAGGTCCGCCGGCCAGAAGCCGGGCTTCCGGACGAGATCGACCACGCCCTCGAAGACCGTCATGTGATAGCTCGACGGGGGCGTGAAGACGAACTTGTCCGCGTAGGGTTCCGCCGCGATGGTCGCGCGATACGCCATCAGGGCGGCGGCCGGACCGTCGATGTCGATGGGGCACACGATGGTGTTGCCGGGACAGGGCAGCAGCTTGCCCCGCGACGTGAACTTGACCCCGATCCAGGGGAAGGGCCGGGACGCCGCCGCCGGATCGGAACTCGCCAGGGCGGCGCTCACCGGCCGTCCCGGCCCGCTGCCCCACGCGGCGGCGCCGGAGAGTTGCAGGATGCGGCGGCGCGAGATGATCCGGCTCCCGCCGTCGCACCGCCTTTCGCGCCTCGTCATGGCTCAGAAATCCAAGGTCAGGCTGGCGGTGACCGCGAAGGGCGAGCCGAGATAGAAGCTCGGCGCGTTCGCCGCGCTGAGCGCGAAGCCGGTCGTGTTGCCAGGGTTGATGTAGATGTACTTCTTGTTGAAGAGATTCGTGACGTTCAGCTTGAATAGCCCGTCCTGCGCGCCCGGGATCGCCTCGACCAGGGATGTGCCCTTCAGCTTGTAGCCGAGA
Organism: Methylobacterium sp. 4-46; assembly: GCF_000019365.1. Taxonomy (GTDB): domain Bacteria; phylum Pseudomonadota; class Alphaproteobacteria; order Rhizobiales; family Beijerinckiaceae; genus Methylobacterium. The sequence goes on from NC_010511.1 coordinate 605,535, forward strand.
CCGAGATCGACCGTGGCGTAGCCCGGCAGGGAGATGTCGTTGGTGAGCGTGGCGTAGACCTCGCTGGTGTACTTGGCGCGGGCGAAGGCGAAGAAGGGCCCGTTCTCGTACATCACGGTCGACGCCGTCAGGGACAAGGGGGAGTTGAAGTAGAACTTGCCCTTGGTGCGCAGCGCCGGCGATTTCGGGTCGGGAACGATGTTGCCGTCGATCGTGTCGTGGTTGATGGCCTGGGAGAGCAGCACGCTCCAGCCCTCGTACGGCTTGGTCGCCACCTCGACCTCGGCGCCGACCGCGGTGGTGCTGCCGATGTTGGTGTACTTGCTCGAGAGGGAGCCGTCGCCGTTGGCGGTCTGGGCGATCCGGTCGCTGTACTTGATCAGGAAGCCGGTCGCGTTGACGTCCAGGAAGTCGCCCTTCAGGCGGTAGCCCAGATCGAAGCTCAGGGCGCGCTCCGCCTTGATGGTCGGCACCTGGATCAGGTTGGTGGCGCCGTTGACCAAGCGGCCATCCGCGAAATTGGGCGGGACCCTGGCATTCATCGACGCGTTCGCGAAGACCTGGTTCGCCGCGTCGAGATCGTAGCGCATCCCCACCGCCGGCAGCAGGAAGGCGTAGCTTCTGTTCACCGTGTAATCCAGGTACGAATCCGTTCTGGTACTCGTGCCGGACGGAAGATTATGGAAGCTGCGCGAGTAGAACTTCTGCCGCAGCGAGAGATCGACGTGCATGGCGTCATCGAGCAGCGATATGCTGTCGGAAATCGCCACCGTCGTATTGTAATAATCCGTCTTCCAGTTGCGGTTCGTGACGATATTTCCGTCGAAGCCGCGCAGAAGGTTCGACTTGAACCAGATATCAGGCAAAGTGTTATTCGTCTGATCGATCTGCTGGAACGGATTCATTTGATGCTGATAGGTGTACTCGGTCCAGAGGCTGCCCGTGACGGTGTGGTTGTCGAGCCGCCCGGTGAGGCTGACGACGTTGCCGACCCGGTCGAAGTCGCTCTGGCTCATCTGGCCGAGCAGGGCGTTGGTGCCCCGGGTGCCGTAGGCCGAGAAGGCGCCGATCGGGCTCGACAGGAGCTTGCCGGCGTAGCCGGCCTCCTTGAGCACGATCTCGCTCGTGCTCCCGGATTCCTGGTGCAGGAAGTAGGGCGTCAGGCGCAGCTCGACGCCGTCCGAGAGCGGGAAGCGCCCGTCGATCGACGCGTAGGCGTGGCGGCCGGGCTCCCAGGAATAGCCGGAATAGCCGGTATTGGCCGGCGTGGGGGTGACCGCCAGACCGATCGCCGAGAAGACCGCGCCCGGACCGGTGAGGATCGTCGGCGGCGTCCGCAGCCAGCCATTGCGATAGCCGAAGGCTTGGTACTGATCCTTCGTCACGGTCCGGACGAAGGTATTGGCGAACTCGTTGTAGAACGACGTGAAGCTGATGCTGCCGCCATTGTCGAGCTTGACGTCGAACCGGCTGTCGACGTGATGCCGCTCCGCCTCTCCGGGGCCTGCGAAGTAGTCCGACCGCGCGTGCGAGTAGGACACGTAGCCCTTCAGCACCTCGTCGAAGAGGGGGCCGGTATTGGCGCGCAGGAACGTCTTGTTGAGGAAGTAGGAGCCGAACGATTGCGAGAAGGTGACCGCCGGCGCGTCGGCCGGTCGGCACTGCTCCATGCTGACCTGGCCGCCGATGGCGCCGTGCTGCGCGACCGTGCCGGCGCTCGTCCCCTGCGTGACGTCGACGGCGCAGAGATTCTCGCTGTCCGTGTAGATCTGGGGCAGGACCGAGAAAGTGCCCGGATCGTTGAGCGGCACGCCGTTGAGGGAGAGGCCGATCTGCGTGCTGTCGAAGCCGCGGATCGAGTATCCCCCGCCGAACAGACCCGAGGGATCGCGCGAATAGGAGTTCACGCCGGCGATTCCGCCGATCCGCTGCGCCAGATTCGCGGTGCCCGGCTGCCGCGCGATGTCCTCCCGGCGCAGGGTGGTGGCCGCCGCAGTACCGTTCTGCTCGGCCAGGAGCGGCGCCCCGCGGTCGCCCGCCCCCTCGCCGCGCGCCGCCGCCGCCTCGACCGAGACCGTGCCGAGGTCGGTTGCCCCCTGTGCCAGGGCGGCGTGCGGGAGGGCGGCCGCGGCCAGACACGCGATCAGCCCTTTATAGAACGTTCTAATTTTCACCGACATGCCCCCACAGCACGCGTCGCGCCGCGGCCCGCCCCCTCGTGACGCGCCGGCTCACGGACCAGATTCGGCGCCGCGCCGCGGCGGGCGGGCCCGATTTCTCCTGGAACGTTCTAATTCTTACCCAGAGGAAGCTGCAGATTTGTGACACCCGCGCGGGACGCGGCCGGACCGGCCGGCTGGCCGAGGCGACCTCATCCGGGATCCCGAATGCCGGCCGCGCCGTTCTAGGGGCTGTGAGGGACCGGAGGCGGGTGTCGTGCTGGCCCGGGCCGAGCGCCCGGCAGGAGCCGAGGGCAGCCCACCCGATGGGCGCGGGCCGCAGCGAGGGAGGCCAAGGTGGAAGCGACTGCAGAGGCGGACCAGGTCCATGCTCCCATCCCGCGCGTCCCGGCCGCCCTGGCGCTCGGCGCCCTCGGCATCGTCTACGGCGACATCGGCACGAGCCCGCTCTACGCCCTGAAGGAAACGATCCGGGCCGCCTCCTCCGGCGGCCCGCCCCGGGCCGAGGCCGTGGTCGGCTCGGTGTCGCTGATCCTGTGGGCCCTCGTCCTCATCGTCTCGATCAAGTACGCGATCCTGATCATGCGGGCCTCCAACAAGGGCGAGGGCGGCATCGTCGCCATGCTGGCCCTGCTCGGCGCCCGCCACGCGCCGCCCCGCTCCTGGCGCGCCATGCTGCTCGTGCTCGGCCTGGTCGGGGCCGCCCTGCTCTACGGGGACGGCGCGATCACGCCGGCCATCTCGGTCCTCTCGGCGATCGAGGGCCTCAAGGTCGACGCGCCCGGGGTGAAGCCCTTCGTGGTGCCGGTGACGCTGGTGATCCTGATCGGCCTGTTCGCGGTGCAGCGCCGGGGCACGGGCTTCATCGGCCGCATCTTCGGGCCGGTCATGCTGCTGTGGTTCTGCGCCATCGCCCTCGCGGGGGCCGCCGGCATCGTCGGCGACCCGCGCATCCTCGCGGCGCTCAACCCCGCCCACGCCGTCGAGACCCTGCTGACGGCGGGCCTGCCGGTCAGCTTCGCGATGCTCGGCGCGGCCTTCCTGGCGGTGACCGGCGGCGAGGCGATGTACGCCGATATGGGCCATTTCGGCTGCGGCCCGATTCGCCTGGCGTGGTTCTCGATCGTGCTGCCGGCCCTGGTGCTGAACTATCTGGGCCAGGGCGCGCTGCTGCTGCAGGACCCCTCCGCCCTCGAGAACCCGTTCTTCCAGCTCGTGCCGTCCTTCGCGCATTACCCGATGGTGGCCTTCGCGACGCTCGCCACGGTGATCGCCTCGCAGGCGATCATCTCGGGCGCCTTCTCGCTCACCCAGCAGGCGATCCAGCTCGGCTTCTTCCCGCGCATGCGGATCGTCCACACCTCCAGCCGGGAGGCGGGCCAGATCTACATCCCGCTCGTGAACTGGCTGCTCGCCGCCGCGACGCTGGGGGCGGTGCTCGCCTTCGGCTCCTCGGACGCGCTGGCGGGCGCCTACGGCATCGCGGTGTCGCTGCTGATGGTGATCACCACGGTCCTGGCGACCCTGATCGCCCTGCACTGGGGCTTCAACCCGCTCCTGGTGCTGGCCGCCAACGGGACGTTCCTGCTCGTCGACCTCACCTTCTTCGGCGCGAACAGCCTGAAATTCCTGGAGGGCGGCTGGTTCCCGCTGCTGCTGGCGGCCGGCGTCGCCTTCCTGATGCTGACCTGGCGCCGGGGCATGCTGCTGATGGAGGAGGCGCGGGTCCAGGTCCGGCTGCCCGAGAAGGAGTTCCTGGCCCGGGTCGAGGCCAAGCACCTGCCGCGCATTCCCGGCACGGCGGCCTTCCTGACCTCGGGCGACGAGGGCATGCCGCTGCCGCTGATGAATTTCGTGCATCATCTGCGCGTCCTGCACGAGCGGGTGCTGCTGGTGACCGTCAAGGGCCTCGACGTGCCGCGGGTCCCGATGGCCGAGCGCTTCACCGTGGTGCCGATCACCCCGGACGTGACGCGCCTCGTGCTGCGCTTCGGCTTCATGGACGGGACGAACGTGCCGGCGGTGCTGCGCGCCGCGGTGGAGGCCGGCCACCTGCCCGGCATCGACCCCGACCGGCTGACCTACCTCATCAGCCACGAGACGGTGGTGCCGTCGCCGCAGCATCCCGGCCTGTCGGGCTGGCGCGAGGAGATCTTCGCGCTCATGCAGCGCAACGCCGAGGAGACGGCGAGCTACTTCTGCGTCCCGACCAAGCAGGTGATGGAGGTCGGGGCCGAGGTGCCGGTCTGAGGCGGGATCCGGCGCAGGCGGGGAGACGGCGCGGCCCGTCCGGCCGCCTCGCCGCCAGCGCAGTGTTGTGCGCCGGCAACAGGCCGCCCGATTCCGCCGCGCGGCGCGGCGTGATCGCGCCGCGCGTGCTGCCAGCCCGCTGACCTTGGGTTATCCGCGCGCGGATCATCGTGCGGCGACGCAGCAGGCCCATGGCGGATCGGACCATCCAGAGCGGCGGGAGCGACGGCGCGCGGGTGCTCAGCCACAAGTTCGAGCCGCCCGCCGATCCGCGCGACCTGGCGCGCGCGTGGTGCGAGCACATCGCACCCGCCTTCGAGGTCGGCCTGCGGCCCGAGGCCGACCTGTCGGCGCCGATCGCGATGCAGACCTACCACCTCGGGGACCTGATCGTCGGGGACGTGATCGCGCCCGCCCACGTCCTGGAGCGCGGATCGCGGATGATCGAGCGGCAGGGGATCGACCACATCCTGATCCAATTCTACCGGCGCGGGCAGAGCACCGTCGAGCGGCGCGACGGGAGCGAGCGGGTCACGGAGGGGCAATGCGTGGTCTTCGATCTCGCCCAGCCCGTCCGCATCGTCGCCGAGCCGGTCGATGCGACGAACCTCGTCGTGCCCCGCGCCCGCCTGGAGGACCAGGGATGCCAAGTGGGCGGCCTCCACGGCCGCGCCTTCGACTACGACGGCGACCCGTTCGGACGGCTGTTCCACGAGTTCCTCGCCAACCTCGTCGCCTGCGGCGACCTGCTCCATCCGCGCGAGGCCGCCGCCGGCGCGCGCGCCCTGGTGCAGCTCTGCGACACCTTCCTGCGCGGGCGCGCGGGGAACGGCCCCCCGCAGAACCTCGACGCGCGCATCCGGGTCCGGCGCTTCATCGAGCGTCAGCTTCACGATTTCGACCTGGGCCCGGCCATGATCGCGGCGCAGCTGGGCCTGTCGCGCTCCACCCTGTACCGCCTCTTCGGTGAGACGGGCGGCGTGCTGGCCTATATCCGGGACCGCCGCCTGATGCGCGCGATGCGCCTCCTGGTCCGGTCCGACGCGGCGCAGCCGATGCGGATCTCGCAACTCGCCTACGCGGTCGGCTTCGCCGACGAGAAGACGTTCCGGCGCGCCTTCCGGCGCCGGTTCGGGTTCCTGCCGAGCGAGGCGATGGCCTACCAGCTCGGCCCCGACGATGCCGGGATGCCGGTCCTGCGCCGCTGGTTCGACAACCTGTAGGGACGATGCCGGGGAGGCTCGGGATCGGTCCGGCCGAAGCGGCCCGCGCGTGCGGCGCCCCGGGCAAGCCCGGGGCGCCTCTCGGAAGAGCGGCCAGGTGATCGGGACTGGGGACGCGTCCGCCGAGATTCGCTCGAGCGCCCGCTCATCCGACATCCGGTTGATGGCTTCGCCATCTCCGATTTCGGCCATGCGGATGTCGGCTTCGCTCAGGCGCCGCGCGGGCTTGGCATATGCCATCCGGTTGATGGCTTCGCCATCTCCCATTTCGGGAATGCGGATGGCGGCTTCGCTCAGGCGCCGCGCTCAGGCGCCGCGCAGGCTGGTGATCCGGGACACGCTTCGATCGAGCGGATCCCGGATCAGTTGGTCGAGAAGGTGTAGTTCAGGCCGCTGCGCAGCACCATGAAATCGTCGCCGAGCGCGCGACGGCCGGGCGTGCGGAGGAAGACGTCGCCGGTCCCCGTGTTGACGGCGAGCAGGCTGGCGCCGCCGTTGCGCGCGAGGTTCACGTAGAGACCTTCGAGCTTGAGCGTCACCGCCGAGGCGCCGAAGACGTTCAGGAAGGAATCCCTCCCGAGGGCGTACTCGACGCCGCCGACGGTCCAGCCGGTACGCATCTGCGCGTTGTCGGTGGCGCCGAAGAAGCGCCGCGCGCTGCCGCCGCCATACGCGAAGCCGCCGGTCGCGTAGACGAGCGTGCGGTCGAAGGCGTAGCCGAGCCGCCCCCGCGCGGTGCCGAAATACTCGAGCCCCGCCGTGGCGCGCGGATCGAAGAAGATCGCGTTCGGGTTCAGCACGGTGTTGGGGCCCGCGAGGACGCCGGAGCGGCGGCGTCCCGCGTCGAGGTACTGCGCGTCGGCCTCGACGCCGACGACGACGCCGCTGCCGGGCGTCATCTGGTAGTTGGCGCCGACCTGAAGGCCGCCCGTGAAGCCGTTCTGGCCCCGGTTGCTGAAGCCGAAGGTTCCCCCGACCGTGCCGATGGCCCGGTCGTCGATCAGGAAAGCCGCGTTCCGGTTGCGGCTCTCGCGGGTGGTGAAGGCGTAGCCGACATTGCCGCCCACGGAGAAGCCCGTCCACGTGAAGACCGGAACCGGCGTGAAGCTCGGCGGCTGCACGCGGCGCGGCAGATCCGCCGCGCAGGCCGGACCCGCCACGGCAATCGCGAGAAGAGCGGATGATAATCTCTTTTTATTCATGGCCTCGGACTCGTTTCGTCGAGGCCGGCTGCATGCCCTGATCTTGGAACAGAGTCTATGACGCGCCCGCAACGTCGTTCTTGTTGGCCATGTCCTGAGACTCCGCGACCTCACTTTGGGACAGGAAGGCGGGACGGCGGCGCGACGGCGGCCGGAGCGGAGCCGCCCGGCCGGCGCCGCACGGTTCGCTTCTCATTCCGCGCGGACCCGGCAGCGTCCCGCGGCGCCGTCAGCGGCCGAACAGGCCGGGATGCCGCGCGCGCAGGGCGAGCGTCAGCGCCAGGGTCTTGAGGTCGGTCAGTTCAGCCCGGTCGGCCAAGGCGGCGAGCGCGTCGAGGGGCATCTCCACGACCCGGATGGACTCGTGCTCGCCGGGCGCCCCGCCGCCCGCGCCGACGCGGTCGGCCTGCCGGTAGGGCGCGAGGAACAGGTGGATCCGCTCCGTCGAGATGCCCGCGCAGGAATAGGTGGTGCCGACGGGCTCGAGGTCGCGCAGGCGCAGGCCGACCTCCTCCAGCGCCTCGCGCCGGGCATTGTCCGCCGGCGTCCCGTCCTCGATGAGGCCGGCCGGCGCCTCCAGCAGCGTCTGGGCGCCCTCGGCGTAGAGGGCCGGCACGCGCAGCTCCCGCACCAGCACCGCCACCCGCCGCTCGGGATCGTAGGGCAGCACGCCGACCGAATCGCCGTGGTCCTCGATCTCCCGCACGGCCTGCGACCCGTCGGCGAGCCGCACCTTCGCGATCCCGAAGCGGCTCCAGCCCTCGTGCAGGACACGCAGGTCCAGGATCTTCGCCTCCACGCCGCCCTCCTTCCGCGCCGGCCCGTCCCCGGGCGCGGCGCGCTCCGGGGCGGGAACCGCTCCCGGGCCCGCGACGAGACGGCAACCGCGAGGGCGGCCGGATGTTGCGTGGCGCGGCGCTCAGCCCTTCCAGTTGCGGAGGGCCGCGAAGGGGCTGTCCTCCGCGGCGGGCCGGGGCGGGGCCAGCACCGGCTCGACCTGGGCGACCGCGTCCGCCAGGGAGAAGGCGGTGCCGCTCGGGAGCTTGCCGCCGGCCGCGTCCTGGTGCCCGCCGCCGCGGAACAGCCGCGCCCCCGCGAGGGCCGTGCCGTCATTCGAGCGGAAGGACAGGGTGCCGGTGCGCTGCACGTTGACCACCCGCGCGGCGCGGCCCTCCGCCATGATCAGGTCCGAGACCCGCTGGAAGGTGCCGGGATCGAGGCCGAAGGACAGCAGCGTCCCGTCCGGGAGCGGATGGAACAGCGCGTCGGAACGGGCGAGCAGGCGGGCCACCCTCAGGCGGGTGGTCAGGGCCGGATCGTCCCCAGGCGCCTGCCGCATCAGGTCGTCCACGATGGCGCCGCGGATCTCGGGGACGCGGCGTTCGAGGTCGGCCGGCGTCGCGCCCGCGCGCAGGGCCGCGGCCGCGTCGAGCAGCAGGCGCGACACGACGCCGTCATGGGCCGGATGCCCGGCCGGCACCAGGGTGGCGACGTTGTCCCAGAACGCCTCGTCGAGCGCCTGCCCGCTCGGGAAGCGCGGATCGTGCTTGCGCCAGAGGTCGACCGCGTCCACGGCCTCGACGAGCACGGCGAGGTCCTCGGCGCGGTCGGGCTCCGGGCGGGTCGCGAACAGGGCGCGGTGGGTGAGGGCCATCCGGGTCGCGCTCGATCCCTCGTCGATCAGCACGGTGACCGCCGGATCCTCGACGCCGAAGCGCAGCAGGCCCGGGCGATCCGGGTCGGGCTGCGGCGCGAAGCCCTGGCGCCCGAGCTGCTCGACCGACGAGGCGTGGTGGTCGAGCACGACGAGGCCGTGCCCGTCGCCCGGCTCGCGGCGCCGGTTCATGGCCGCGAAGCGGCGCAGGAAGGCGATGGTCGGCTCCTCGAGCCCGAGATCGGTGAGGAGCAGGGTCTCGCGCGCCCTGGCGCGGCCGAGCCGCTTCAGCTCGGCCTCCACGACTGGGCCGACATCGCCGTAGCGGGGCACGTGCACGACCCGCTCCGGGTCGCAGAGGCAGGCGACGACCGTCGAGGCGCCGTAGCCGTCGAGATCGTGGTGGGTGATCTGGGTCAGGGTCACGGGTGGGTCTCGGCCGGCGGCGATCGGGCGAGCATAGACGCGGCCCGCCCGGTCCGGCGAGTGGGCCGGGACGCCACAGCCCCCGCCGGGGCCCCGCGCCCGAACCCCGCGCTCAGGTCCCGCTGCGGCCGCCGGAGGTGCCGGCCCCGCGGCCGACATCGCCGCCGCCGGCGAGCGGGTCGTCCCCCATGTCGCCGCCGAGGTCGCCCGTGCTGCCGACGCCCCCGCCGATGTCGCCGGTGCTGCCGCCGGCGACCCCGCCCTGGTTGGCGCCGAGGTCGCTGCCGAGATCGCCGGTGCCGCCGCCGGCCAGGGTCCTGCGGCGGGCGAGCCCCTCGCCCGCCGTGCCGACCGACCCGCCGCCGGGAAGCCCGTCCGTGCCGGCCCCCGGCGCCCCGGCGAGCCCGCCGAGGCCGCCGCCGCCCGATCCGGGCGCGTTCGCCCCGAGCCCGCCGGGCGCGCCGCCGCCGAGCTGGCCCGTGCCCCGATCGACCGGCTGGCGGCGCTCGTCGGCGCCCTCGCCCCCGGCCGGGCCGCCGCCGAGGCCTCGCTCCGTCTCGCCCACGCTCATTGCTCCGCCCTCCTGTCCGCCGCCCGGGGCGGCGTCAGCCGGGTCAACGATCCGGCCGGGATCCCGGTTCGCCGGCGGGCGCGCCCTCCCCTGCGGCGCGGCGCTCCCGCCAGAGCGCCGCCACCAGAACGAGGTTGGCGAGGGCGAGCCCGGTCAGGAGCGCGAGGGCCGCCTGCGCGCCCGCCGCCGCGAGCACGAAGGCGCCGGCGGAGGGGGCCAGAGCCTGGGCGACGAGGTTCGGCCGGGCGAGCCGGCCCACGAGCGGCGCGTAGCGCAGCGGACCGAACAGGGCGAGCGGCAGCGTGCCCCGCGCGATCGAGTAGACGCCGTTGCCGGCGCCGTAGAGGACGAGCGCGAGGGCCGGCCACGCGACGCCGAACGCCAGCAGGACGAGCCCGGCCGCGATCAGGCCCATGGCGGCGGTGAGGGTCCAGATCGGGTGGTGCCGGCCCCGGTTCGCCATCTCGATCACCCGCGCGCCGACCTGGGCGGGGCCGACCACGGCCCCGAGGGCGACCGCCGCCGCGAGGGACGCGCCGCGCGCCTGGAGCAGGGTGAGGAGGTGCACCGAGACGATCGCGGTCGTCGCCCCGCCGAGCGTCAGGATGCCGGCGAGGCACAGGAAGGCCCGCCGCTCGCCGGGCGCCAGGGCGGCGCTCCCCGCCGGGGCCGCGGCCGTCTCCGGGAGCGGCGGCGGGGCCGGGATGACGAGGAGGACCAGGGGCAGGGCAAGGGCGAGGAGGAGGCCCGCATAGGCCAGGCAGGTGCCCCGCCAGCCGAGCTGCGCCACCAGGACGGCCGAGAGCGGCCAGCAGACCGTGCTGGCGAAGCCGCCCCACAGGGTCAGGGCCGAGATCGCCGGCCGGGCGCCCGCGCCGTAGAGGCGCCCCAGGGTGGCGAAGGCGGCGTCGTAGAGGCCGCCGCCCATGCCGGCGCCCAGGATCAGCCAGCCGGCGAAGAAGACCGGCAGGCTCGGCGCGAGGCCGATCACCGTGAGGCCGAGCGCCAGCACCAGGATGGCGAGCGCCAGGACCGGGCGGCCGCCCGAGCGGCCGATCGCCCGGCCGACCCGCGGCGAGACCAGGCCGGAGACGAGCAGGCCGGCGGACAGGCTGCCCACGATCCAGGGCAGCGGCCAGCCCGTCTCGGCGGCGATCGGCGGCGCCAGCACCGTGAGCAGGTAGTACGACGTGCCCCAGGTCAGGATCTGGACCACCCCGAGGGCGCTGACCACCGCCAGCCGGGGGCGGGCGCTCACGCGGCCCGGCCGCAGCAGGACCCGGCCCCGGACGAGACCGCGCCGCCGCTGTCCCCGCCCGGGTCCGCGCCGCGCGCGGTCGTGCAGATCCCGGTCTCCGGGAGAACCAGCGCGACCTCGTCGGCGGCCGCGCGATCGCCGGCCAGGGCGGCCGCGATCGAGCGCACCTGCTCGTAGCCGGTCATCATCAGGAAGGTCGGGGCCCGGCCGTAGCTCTTGATCCCGGCCGTGTAGAAGCCCGGCTCCGGGTGGGCGAGCTCCCGGTGGCCGTGCGGCGGGACCGAGCCGCAGGAATGCAGGTTCGGGTCGATCAGCGGGCCGAGCGCCCGGGCGCTCTCCAGCCCGGGATCGAGGTCCAGGCGCAGCTCGCGCGTCAGGGCGAGGTCCGGGCGCTGGCCGGTGGCCGTCACGATCCGGTCGACCGGGCCGAGCGTGCACGGGCCGCTCCCGGTCTCGCCCTCGACCAGGAGGCCCGCGCCGGCCGGGCGCAGGGCCGTGAGCGCGAAGCCCCGCACCAGGCGCGCGCGGCCGGCCTCGACCAGGGCCCGGAGCCGCAGGCCGAGGTCGCCGCGCGCCGCCAGCCGGTCCTGCGCCCCGCCGCCGTAGACGCGCGACAGGTCCGTGCCGCGGGTGGCCCAGAGCAGCCGGGTGCCCTCCTCCTCCTCGGCGAGCCGGCCGAGGTCGAGCAGCACGTTCGCGGCCGAGTGGCCGGCCCCGACCACCAGGGTGGTCCGCCCCGCATAGGCGGCCCGGTCGCGGCCGAGCACGTCGGGGATCCCGGTGGCGATCCGGTCCGCCAGCGCCGCCTCGCCCGCGGCCGGCAGGCCGTCGGCGCCGAGCGGATTGGGCGTCGCCCAGGTGCCGGAGGCGTCGATCACCGCGCGGGCGAGGTCGCGCCGGAGGCGGCCGCCCCGCTCCCGCACCGCGAGCACGAAGGGCCGCGCCGCCCGGTCGCGGCCGGCGGCCTTGTCGAGGCCCTTCCGGCTCAGGGCCGTGACCCGGGCCCCGGTCTCGATCGCGGGCGCCAGGTCGGGGGTCGCGGCGAGCGGGGCGAGGTAGCGGCCGACCAGCTCGGCCCCGGTCGGGTGCGCCGATTCGGGCGGCATCTCCCAGCCCCGGCGCGCCAGGAGCGCCCGCGCGGCCGGGTCGACGTTGAACGCCCAGGGCGAGAAGAGCCGGACGTGGCCCCAGTCCCGGACATGGGCGGCGACCTCCGTCCCGGCCTCGTAGACCTTCACCGGCAGGCCGCGGGCGACGAGGTGCGCCGCCGCCGCCAGGCCGACCGGCCCGGCGCCGATCACCGCGACCGGCAGGAAGGTGGGGGTCTCGGACATCAGCTTTCTCCGCTCTTTCCAGAATGATCGAAATAACGGGCACGAGGTCAGGCGGCGGCGTCCCCGCGCGCGCAGCCCGCATCGGCGCAGCACTCCGCCGTCAGGAAGTCCAGCAGGGCGTCCATGGACGGATAGACCGCGCGGCAGATCAGCGTGGTGGCCTGCCGCTCCTGGGAGACGAGGCCGGTCAGGATCAGGCGGTGCAGGTGGTGGGACAGGGTCGAGGCCGCCGCGAGGCCGACCCGCTCCTGCAGCTGCCGCACCGGCAGGCCGGCGGGCCCGGCCCGCACCAGCGCGCGATAGACCCGCAGGCGCGTCGGGTTGCCGAGGGCCTCGAGCTGCTTGGCGGCTTGTTCGACATTCATCGAAATATCCTGCCCCGAGGCCGTGGAACCGTCAAGCCGCGGATCCGCCGCGGCTCACCCCTCCTGGGGCGCGAGCCGCGCCCGCGCCGCCCCGCGCTCGTACCAGTCCTTGGAGCGGTTCACGATCCGGACCACGCTGAGCATGACCGGGACCTCGATCAGCACGCCCACCACCGTGGCGAGCGCCGCGCCCGACTCGAACCCGAACAGCGAGATGGCCGCCGCCACCGCGAGTTCGAAGAAGTTGGAGGCCCCGATCAGCGCGGAGGGGCCGGCGACGCAGTGCTGCTCCCCGGCGAGCCGGTTCAGGAGGTAGGCGAGCCCGCTGTTCAGGTAGACCTGGATCAGGATGGGGACCGCCAGGAGCGCGATCACGGCCGGCTGGGCCAGGATCTGCTCGCCCTGGAAGCCGAACAGCAGGACGAGGGTCGCCAGCAGCGCCGCCAGCGAGGCCGGCCCCAGCCGCGCCAGGAGGCGGTCGAGGGCGGGCTGGCCGCCCGCGGCGAGCAGGCTGCGCCGGGCCGCCTGCGCGACCACGACCGGGATGACGATGTAGAGCACGACCGAGAGGACCAGCGTGCCCCACGGGACCGTGATGGCCGAGAGCCCGAGCAGCAGCCCGACGATGGGCGCGAAGGCCACCACCATGATGCCGTCGTTGAGCGCCACCTGGCTCAGCGTGAAGTGCGGCTCGCCCCGCGTGAGGTTCGACCACACGAACACCATCGCGGTGCAGGGCGCCGCGGCCAGGATGATCAGCCCGGCGACGTAGCCGTCGATCTGGTCGGCCGGCAGCAGCGGCCGGAACAGGTGGCCGATGAACAGCCAGCCCAGCGCCGCCATCGAGAACGGCTTCACGGCCCAGTTGACCAGGAGCGTCACGCCGATGCCGCGCCAGTGCCGCCCGACGTGGCGCAGCGCGGCGAAGTCGATCTTGAGCAGCATGGGCACGACCATGAGCCAGATCAGCCCCGCCACCGGCAGGTTGACCTTGGCGATCTCGGCCGCGCCGACGGCGCGGAAGACGCCCGGCACGGCGTGGCCGAGCGCGACGCCGACGACGATGCAGAGGGCGACCCAGAGGGTCAGGTAGCGTTCGAAGGTGCCCACGGTGTCCTCAGGCGGTGGCGACGCGGCGGCCGCTCTCGTCGACGACGCGCTCGCCGTCCTCCTTCACGAACTCGCCCTGCTGCGCCGGCAGCAGGTCCAGCACCGCCTCGGAGGGGCGGCACAGGCGCACGCCCAGGGGAGACACGACGATCGGCCGGTTGAGCAGGATCGGGTGCGCGGCGATCGCGTCGAGGAGCTGGTCCTCGCTCAGCGACGGGTCGCCGAGCCCGAGCTCCGCGTAGGGCGTGCCCTTCTCCCGCAGCAGGTCGCGCACGGTGACGCCGGCGCGCCGGGCGAGGGCGCGCACCATGGCGCGGCTCGGCGGCGTCTTCAGGGACTCGACGACGTGCGGCTCGATGCCGGCGTTGCGGATCATCGCCAGGGCGTTGCGCGACGTCCCGCAGGCGGGATTGTGGTAGATGACGACGTCCATCAGGCGACCTCCGGCCGGGGTGGGATGGGGCGCGGAGCCTCCGCGCCGTGCGGCGGGCGGGCGGCCGGACCTGCCCGGCATGCCCGGCCGCGGAAGAGGCAGGCCGCCCGCGCGCTCACGCACGGGACACCGTCTCCTGCGGCCCGCAGCAGGCCGCGAGCGCGGTGACGGCCGGGGCGCAGACCTCCGGGCGTCCGCCGCAGCAATCCCTCATCAGGAACTCGATCAGGCCCGAGAGCGCCCCGTAATCGGCGCTGTAGATGATCGAGCGGCCCTCGCGCCGGGACTGGACCAGGCCCGCATGCGCCAGTTCCTTGAGGTGGAAGGACAGGTTGGAGACGGCCACGCCGACCTCGGCCGCCAGGCTGCCCGCCGCCATGCCGTCGGGACCGGCCGCCACGAGGCGGCGCACGCTCCGCAGCCGGTGCGCCTGCGCGAGGGCCGCGAAGGCGGCGAGGGCTTGCCGTTCGTCCATCGACGATCCAATAATTCTACTCTTGTTGAAACGTACGAGACTCTGCGCCCGTGGACAAGCCCCTTCAGCCCTTCGCCGACGGCCTCCCGAACCTCGCCGAGGCCCATTTCGCGGTGCCGAGCCCGGCGGCGCTGGAGCCCGGCCGGCACCTGACGCACGCGCCGCGCTTCCTGATCCTGTACGGCTCCCTGCGCGAGCGCTCGTTCAGCCGCCTCCTCGCCTACGAGGCGGCCCGGCTCCTGGAGCGGATGGGCGGGGAGGTGCGGATCTACCACGCGCACGGCCTGCCCCTGCCGGACGACGCGCCGGCCGATCACCCCAAGGTGCAGGAACTGCGGGCGCTCTCGCTCTGGTCGGAGGGGCAGGTCTGGGTGAGCCCGGAGCGGCACGGCGCCCTGACCGGCGTGATGAAGAGCCAGATCGACTGGCTGCCCCTGGCCGAGGGGGCGCTGCGCCCGACCCAGGGGCGCACCCTCGCCGTCATGCAGGTCTCGGGCGGGTCGCAATCCTTCAACGCCGTCAACGCCCTGCGCGTGCTCGGGCGCTGGATGCGGATGATCACCATCCCCAACCAGTCCTCGGTGCCGATGGCCTACCGGGAATTCGACGAGGCGGGGCGGATGCGGCCCGGCCCGCTCTACGACCGGGTCGTCGACGTCTGCGAGGAACTGGTCAAGTTCACCCTCCTGACCCGCGATCGGGCCGAGTACCTCGTCGACCGCTACAGCGAGCGCAAGGAGCGCGCCCCCGAGCGGCTGCGGGCGGTCGAGGCGGAGATCGGGACGGGGCGCTGAGGCCCCGCCGCGGCGGCCGGCCTCCCGGGGCCGCCGCCCGATCCCGGGCGAGACCGCCCCGCGCGCGGTCCAGGACGCGGACCGGGACACGCGCACCGGCGGTCATGTCCCGTGGCCGTCGGTTCCGTTCCCGCAGGGTCGTCAGGCCATCGGCGCGTGTCGGCCCTGCGAGAGGCTCAACGGCCCGATGCCGCGGCATCCCGCGCCCTCGGCACGAGCGCGCGGCCCTCGGCGCCTGCCCGAGGGCTCCGATCCGGCCGGGTTCTCCGCGGCGCGCCGGAACCAGATCTGCCCCTACGTTACTAGTTGATGGACGATGTCCGCGCGCATTTCATCAATTCATTAAAACCTTCTCGCGTAATTCGGACCCATACGGCACGTGAGATCCGATAATGCGAAGGCAATTGCGAGCGGCGCTGGCCGTCCTCGGGCTCTGCTCCGCGGTGGTGGGCGGTCGCGCCGAGGCTCAGGAGCGCGTTCTGCGCCTGGGCTACCTGTTCTCCCAGGCGTCCCAGCTCGGCGCCGGCGCGCAGCGCTTCGCCGAGGAGGTCGCCAAGCGGACCGGCAACGGCACCCGCGTCGAGCTCTACCCGAACGGCAGCGTCGGCGGCGAGGTCGAGATGGTCGAGGAGCTGCGGCTCGGCCATCTCGACATGGCCTTCCTGACCAGCGCGCCCTTCGCCAGCCTCATCCCGGAATTCGGCGTCTTCGACATCCCGTTCCTGTTCCGGGACGCGCGCCACGCCCAGGCGGTGCTCGACGGGCCGATCGGCCAGGGCTACCTGCGCAAGTTCCAGCAGAAGGGCATCCTGGCGCTCGCCTGGGGCGAGAACGGGATGCGCCACATCACGAACGGCAAGCGGCCCGTCACCGGCCCGGAGGATCTCCAGGGTCTCTCGATGCGGGTCCCGCAATCCGACGTGATGCTGGCGGGCTTCCGCGCCCTCGGCGTCAAGGCGGAGCCCCTCGCCTTCCCGGCCCTCTACGGGGCGCTGCAATCGGGCCGGTTCGACGGGCAGGAGAACCCGATCGCCGTGATCACGGCCTCGCATTTCGAGCGGGTGCAGACGCACCTGACGCTGAGCGGGCACATCTATTCCTGGGCCGCCATCCTGATCGCCAAGCCCGCCTGGGAGGGCCTGAGCCCGAGCGAGCAGCGGGCCTTCGCGGAGGCGGCCCGCGCGGGCGGCGAGGTCTCCCGCGAGGTGGCCGGGCGGGCCGAGAAGGAGGGCGTCGAGGCCCTGCGCCGCGCCGGCATGGCGGTCGTGGCCTCGGTCGACCGCGCGGCCTTCGCGCGGCGCCTCGAGGCCACGAACGCGGAATTCGGCCGCCGCTTCGGCGCCGACCTCATCCAGCAGATCAAGTCCGTCCCCTGACCGCGAGCCCCCCATGCCCACCCTTGGTCTCGACCGGCTGTCGGTCGCGCAGCGCATCCTGGCCGGCTTCGGCGTCGTGCTGCTCCTCCTCGGCGCCTCGGCCCTGCTCACCTTCCGCAACGCGAGCGTCCTCACCGCGGAGGTCGCCCGGGCGGGCGAGCGCGTCGAGGCGGCCGAGAGCGCCAGCGAGTTCGAGCGCTTCCTGAACGGCGTGCGCCGGCTCGTCCTCAACTACATGCGCACCGAGCAGGGCGAGATGCTCGTCGAGCTCAAGGCCGGGCTCGCCAAGCTCGCCGCCGAGAGCGAGCGCATGGCGCGGTCCGGCGGGGCCGAGGCGGGCCCGCTCGCCGCGCACGCGAAGGATTACGCCGCCCAGGCCGAGACGCTCGTGGCGGCGATGCAGGCGCGCAAGGCCGCCCTCGGCGAGGTGGTGAAGCTCGGCGCGGCGCTGTCCAACGCCGGCTACGCGATCGCCGCGCGCGCCGCCCGCGAGCCCGACCTCGCCGCCGCGTCCTTCCGGGCCGACCGGGCGCTGCAGAGCGCCATCGCGGCCGCCATCCTGTTCCGCAGCAGCGGCAACCCGGCCGATGCCGACACGGCCGGCGTCGAGCTGGCGCGCTACGGCCGCGAGATCGACGCGCTCGCGCGGGGCGACGAGGGCGGCACGCTGCAGGCCTCTCTCAAGGTGGTGGCCGCGAAGCTGCCCCCCTTCAAGGCCGCCCTCGGCAGCAGCCTCGACGGGGCGGGCAGCGTCGAGCAGGCCTACCAGGTGCTGAAGCGGACGGGCGACGCGCTCATCGGGCTCGGCAGCGCGACGCGGGCGCAGGCGGTGCGCGAGCAGCAGCACCTGATGGGCCAGGTCGCGGCGGACGCGGCCGAGCTGCGCCTCATGGTGCTGGCGATCGGCGCGGCGGCCGTGATCCTCGGCGGCGTCCTGGCGTGGCGGGTCGGGCGGGGCGTCGCGCGGCCCCTCGCGGCGATGACCGGGGCGATGCAGCGCCTCGCTTCGGGCGACTACGCGGTCGTCGTGCCGGCCCTCGCCCGGCGGGACGAGATCGGCGCGATGGCGCGCGCCGTGCAGGTGTTCCGGGAGGCGCTGGTCGCCAAGCAGGAGGCCGACGCGCGGGCCGCCCGGGAGGCCGACGCGACGATGCGGCGCGCCGACCTCCTCGACCGCGTCACCCGGCACTTCGAGCAGAACGTGTCGCTGCTGACCCAGGGCCTCGCCGGCGCCGCGACCGAGATGGAGGCGACGGCGCGCGCGATGAGCGCCACGGCCGACCAGACCGCGCAGCAATCGGCGGCCGCGATGGGCGCGGCCGCGCGGACGGCGGGCAACGTCCAGACCGTCGCGGCCGCGAGCGAGGAGATGTCCGCCTCGATCCGCGAGATCGGCCAGCAGGTCGGGCAGTCGGCCCGCATCGCCCACCGGGCCGCCGAGGAGGCGAACCGCACCGACGTCCTGGTCGGGCAGCTCGCCGCCGCGGCCGAGCGGATCGACGCGATCGTCGGCATGATCGGCCAGATCGCCGGGCAGACCAACCTTCTGGCGCTCAACGCGACGATCGAGGCCGCCCGCGCCGGCGAGGCCGGCCGCGGCTTCGCCGTGGTCGCGAGCGAGGTCAAGGCCCTGGCGAGCCAGACGACGCGCGCGACCGAGGAGATCGCGGGCCAGATCCGGGCGATCCAGGACGCCACGCACGAATCCGTGGACGCGATCCGGAGCATCGGCCGCACGATCACCGAGATGGCCGGGGTCGCCGGCGCCATCGCGGCGGCCATGGAGGAGCAGGGCGCGGTGACGCAGGACATCGCCCGCACCGTGCAGGAGGCGGCGCGCGGCACCGGGCAGGTCACCGACGGCATCGCGGGGGTCCGCGACGCGGCGGGCTCGACCGGCGCCGCCGCCACCCAGGTGCTCGGCGCGGCCCAGGAGCTGGCCCAGCACTCGGAGCGCCTCACCCAGGAGGTCGGCGCCTTCCTGTCCGCCGTGAAGGCCGCCTGAGCCGGCGGCCACCCGGCTCCCGGGATCGCGGGTCCCGGGGGATGCGAGCGGGGCGCTCCGGCCCTCGCCGACCGGGAGCGCGGCCGACGGCGCTCCGGCCGGACCGCGGCCCGTCCGTCAGGCCGCGGCGCGCGCCACGGTCACCCGGGCCCGGGCGACCTCGGCGATCAGGCCCTCCGGGTCCGAGAAGTCGAGGTCCCGCTCCAGGAGCACCGCCCGGACCGGAGCCCGCGCCGCGAGGGCGGCGAGGAGTTCCCAGCTCACCTCCGAGACCGGCGCGCCGTGCGTGTCGATCAGCCGGCCGCCCTCCCGCGCGCCGCCGGCGAGGTGGACCTGCACGACCCGGTCGAGGGGCAGCGCGGCGAGGAAGGCCCGCGCGTCGAAGCCGTGGTTGGCCGCGTTGACCTCGACGTTGGTGACGTCGAGGCGCAGGCCGCAGCCCGTCGCCCCGGTCAGCCGGTGCAGGAATTCCGGCTCGCTCATAGTGGCGCCGGGAATCGCGAAGTCCGCCGTGATGGTCTCCGGGAGCAGCGGCCTCTCCAGGCCGTCCTGCACGATGCGGACGTCAAGCGCCGCGCGGGCTCCGGGATCCGGGATCCGCTCCGATCAACCGGATCCCGGATCAGGCGTCCGGGAGGCCCGCCTTCCTGAGCCCTTCGGTGATGCGGCGGTACTCGTCGAGGAAGGTCGGGTCGTCCGACCAATCCGCCTTCGCCCATTTCTCGACCGTGTAGCCGGGCATGAGCTTCAGGAGCTCGGCCACCGCGTGCCCGGCCTCGCTCGCGCGCCCCTTCCACGCGTAGGCCGCCGCCAGGTCGATGTAGGTCTGCCAGAACGGCCCGTCCGCGATGGCCTGGTTGCAGGTGGTGATGGCCTCGTCCCAGCGGGCGAGATGCGCGTTGGCGTGACAGATGAAGTACTTCCAGATCTTGGCGGCCGGGTCGCGGGGACTCAGCCGCAGCGCCTTCTCGGTGTAGGCGAACGACTCGGCGGACTTCCCGGACAGGATCTTGACATTTCCGATCGTCGCGTAACCCTGCGCGAAGTTCTTGTCCAGCTCGACCGACTTCAAGTAGAGCGGAAGGGCGGCATCGAAATTCTTGCGATACTTGTAGATTTCCGCCTTGACGTAGAACGCCATGGGGTCGTTCGCGTGCTCGGCGAGGTAGGCCGTGACGATGCGGTCGGCCTCGGCGATCTCGGCGGCGGGATCCGGGCTCCAGCGCGAGATGACGCGCGAGCTCATCGCCCGGGCGAGCCCGAGCTTGGCGAAGCCGTTGGTCGGGTCGCGGCGCAGCGCCTGCTCGAAGAAGGCCACCGCCTCGCCGAGGCTCTCCCGGCTGCGCGGCTTGTTGACCGCGGCCCAGCCCCGCATCGCGAGATCCGCCGCGTCGGGATTGTCGGGCCGCTCGCGCAGGGACCGCTGGCTCTCGGCCTGGATGAGCTGGATGTCGAGGGAGCGGGCGAGGCGTCCCACGAACTCGGCCTGCAGCTCTCCGAGGCGCGCGCGCTCGCCCTCGAAGCGGTCCGCCCAGAGATGCGCCCCGGTCTCGGCGGAGATCAGCTGCGCGTTCACCACCACCCGCTCGCCCGTCCGGCGCACGCTGCCCTCCAGCGCGTAGCGCACGCCGAGGTCGCGCCCGACCTGCTTCACGTCGGTGGGTTTGCCCTTGTAGGTGAAGGCGGTGTTGCGGGCGATGACGAAGCTGCCGGCGAGGTGGGAGAGGTCCGTCGTGAGATCCTCGGTGATCCCGTCGGCGAAGAAGTCCTGCTCGGGGTCGTTGCTCAGATTGGCGAAGGGCAGCACCACGATCGACAGGCGCGGTCGCGGGGCCGGCTCGCTCTCCCGCGTCGCGGTCGCCGGCGGGCCCGGCGCGGGCGCCCGCGCCGGGCCCGTCCGGTACGACCAGCCGAGGGCGCCCGCGGCGAGCAGCGACAGCACGCCCCCGGCGAGCAGGACCGCCCTGAGCGGCCTCCGCCGCGGGGCGGGGTCGGCCTCGTCGGGCCGCTCCTCGCCCTCGGCCAGGCCCGGGATCGCGGCCGCCGGCAGGGCGTAGACGCCGACCGGCCGGGCGATGTTCCTGAGTTCCTGCTCGCCGCGATCCTCGAACGGGTAGCGCAGCTTGTCGCGCACCTGGTCGTGGACGCTGCGCGAGATGCAGATCCCGCCGGGCTCAGCGAGCGGCTCCAGCCGCGCCGCGACGTTGACGCCGTCGCCGTAGAGGTCGCCGTCCGGTTCCGCGACCACGTCCCCGAGGTTGATGCCGACCCGCAGGCGCAGGGCCCGCTCCTGCGCCTCGCCGGCGCCGCGCAGCGCCATGGCCTTCTGGATGGCGACGGCGCAGGCGACGGCCCGCACCGGGCTCGGAAATTCGGCGATCAGGCCGTCGCCGGTCGACTTCACGATGCGGCCGCGTGCAGACAAGATCGCGGGATCGACCAGTTCGCGGCGCAGGGCCTTCAGCCGACGCAGCGTCCCGGCCTCGTCGAGGCCGATGAGACGACTGTAACCGACGACGTCGACAACCAGAATGGCCGCGAGCCGGCGCTCGACGAGCTTGTCCATTGGGCCCTCCCTGGCACTCACTATAGCGAAGGGGAGCGGCCGTGTTGAGGATCGCGCGGGGACGGGGCGGGCCCCGCCGCCTCGGCGCGACGCGCTCCCCGTCCGGGCGGGGCATCGGGTCCCGGATCCGGGGGCGGTCGCGGGGTCCTCGGGGCCGCGCCGCGCCTCGGCGGAATGGCCCGATGCACCTCTGCCGAGGGTCCCGGCCCCGCGTCATCGGCGCCGCCCAGCGGTGGCCCCTTCGGCGAATGAGGCTCAGGCCAGGCCGCGCTGCACCGTGCGGACCGGCTCCTCCTGCACCCCGCCGAGGTCGCGCGGCTTCATCTCCTCCAGGCTCTGCTGGCGCGGCTCGACGCCGAGGGCCAGCACCGTGACGATCTGAACGGCGAGGAGCCCGATCATCAGCGCCATCACGCCGCCGATCCCGTAGGTCTGGAACAGCGAGACCACGATGAAGGGCGTCACGATGGTCGCGCCGCGGCCGAAGGTGTTGCACAGGCCCGAGGCGCGCAGGCGCACCTCCGTGGGGAAGAGTTCGGGGATGTAGATCCCGAACAGGAGCGCGACGAGGACGTAGATCGGCACCGTGAGGCCGAAGCCGACGAGCGGCAGCAGCACGGGGTCGGTGGTGAGCGGGTAGAGGAGGCCGAACAGGATCGCCGCCGCCGAGGCGCCCGCGATGGTGGGCTTGCGGCCCCAGCGGTCGGCCGTGAGGGCGCCGATCGCGCTGCCGATCGGGGCGCCGAGCCCCATCAGCAGCGAGTAGCCGAACGAGGTCGCCACGCTCAGGCCCTGCTTGATGAAGAAGGTCGGCAGCCAGGTCACGAAGCCGTACAGCAGGGTGTTGATCACGATCAGGCACAGGCAGCCGACGATCACCCGCCCGAGGAGCGGCGGCCGGAACAGGGTCGCGAAGGCGGCCTTGGGCGCGGGCGGGCCGAGCGGCGCCGGCGGCGGCAGCGCGCCGCCGCGCGCGGCCTCCCGCTCGATCTCGCGCAGGAGCGCGTCGGCCTCCTCGGTCCGGCCCACGGCCTCGAGCCAGCGCGGCGATTCCGGCAGGCGCTTGCGGAGGTACCAGACGCCCAGGGCGCCGAGGCCGCCGAGGACGAACATCGCCCGCCAGCCAAGCAGCGGGATCACCACGTAGCCGGCGAGCGAGGCGACCGGCAGGCCGGTCACCACGAAGACCGCCATCAGCCCGAGCCAGCGCCCCCGCGAGCGGGCCGGCACGAACTCCGTCATGGTCGAGTAGCCGACCACGTTCTCGGCCCCGAGCCCCACCCCCATGATGAAGCGCAGGACGATCAGCACGGTCATGGAGGGCGCGAAGGCCGCCGCGATGGCGGCGAGGCCGAAGATCAGCAGGTTCGCCTGGTAGGTGAAGCGCCGGCCGTAGCGGTCGCCCAGGAAGCCGGTCAGGAACGAGCCGGCCATCATCCCGACGAAGGTCGACGAGACGAACAGGGCGTTCTCCGGCAGGGTCGAGAACCCGCTCTTCAGCGTCGCGCCGAGCACGGTCCCGGCGATGTAGATGTCGAAGCCGTCGAAGAACATCCCGATCCCGATCAGCCACATGATCCGGTAGTGGAACGGGCCGATCGGCAGCCGGTCGAGCCGGCCTCCCGCGTTGACGGGGGCAGTCGTGGCGTCTGGTCTCATGGCGTTTCCTCGGGGTGATGCGGGCGATGCGGAGGGCCCCGTCTGACGCGGTGTGCCGGCCCTCCGAGGGCGCGTGGGATCAGTTGAGGCGGCGCTGGCCCGCCGTGTCGCGGTACCAGTCGAACGGGGCATCGTGCGTCGCCACCATGATGCTCTTGACGTTGAAGTGGTCGTCGAAGCTCTCGGCGCCGCACTCGCGGCCGAGCCCGCTGTCGTCGACGCCGCCCCAGGGCGAGGCCGGGTCGAGGCGGTGGTGGTCGTTGATCCAGACGATCCCGGCCTTCACGGCGGCGGCGACCCGGTGGGCGCGGGCGACGTCGCGGGTGCGCACGGCCGCCGCGAGGCCGAAGGGCGAGTCGTTGGCGAGCCGCAGGGCCTCGGCCTCGTCCCGGAACGGCGTGACGCTGGTGAAGGGGCCGAACACCTCCTCCTGGAAGATCCGCATCTCGGCGCGGACATCCGCGAAGACGGTCGGCTCGACGAAGTAGCCCTCCTCGAAGCCCGGGATGCGCGCCGCGCGGCCGCCCGCCACCGCCCGCGCGCCCTCGTCGCGGCCGTGGGCCGCGTAGGTGAGCACGCGGTCGCGCTGCTTCTGCGAGATCACCGGCCCGAGCTGCGTCGCCGGGTCGAAGGGATCGCCGATGCGGATGCTCTTCGCCTTGGCGGCGAGCTTCTCCACGAACGCGTCGTAGATCGTGTCCTGGACGAGGTGGCGGCTGGCGCAGACGCAGGTCTGCCCGGCCCCGATGAAGGCCCCGAAGGCGGCGTAGTTGACCGCCTGGTCGAGGTCGAAATCGTCGAAGACCATGACCGGGGTCTTGCCGCCGAGCTCCATGGTCTGGTGGGCGAAGACGCGCGCGGCGGCGCTGCCGGCGATGCGCCCCGCCTCGGTGCCGCCGGTGAGGACGAGCTTGTTGATGTCGCGGTGCTCGGCGAGGGAGCGGCCGGTCGTGGGGCCGAGGCCCAGCACGATGTTGAACACGCCGTTCGGCAGCCCGGCCTCGGTGAAGATCTGGGCGAGCTTCAGGGTGGTGAGCGGGGTGTACTCGGACGGCTTGACCACCGTGGTGCAGCCCGTGGCCAGCACGGCGGCGAGCGACTTGCACAGGATCATCAGCGGATGATTGAAGGGCGTGCAGTTCGCCACGACGCCGATCGGCGTGCGCCGCGTGTAGTTGAGGTAGCTGCCCTCGACCGGGATCACCGCGTCGCGGCGCGAGAGGGCAAGGCCCGCGAAGTAGCGGAAGAAGTCCGGCAGGCGCGAGAGCTGCGCCCGGGTCTCGTTCACCGGGCGGCCGTTGTTGAGCGTCTCCAGCCGGTAGAGCGTGTCGAGATTGGCCTCGAAGGCGTCGGCGAGGCGGTTCACCAGCTTGGCGCGGGCGCGGGTATCCAGGCCGCCCCATTCCCGGGACTCGAAGGCCGCGCGCGCGCTGCGCATCGCCCGGTCGACGTCGGCCTCGGTCGAGTTCGGGATCCGGGCG
Organism: Methylobacterium sp. 4-46; assembly: GCF_000019365.1. GTDB lineage: Bacteria > Pseudomonadota > Alphaproteobacteria > Rhizobiales > Beijerinckiaceae > Methylobacterium. The sequence continues at coordinate 629,897 of NC_010511.1, forward strand.
ATGACGGCCCCCGTCGCCGGGTTGCGCACGTCGATCAGCGTGCCGTCGCCGGCCTCGATCTCGCGGCCATCGACGAAGTTGCCGCGCGTCTCGACGGCGAGGTCTGGTCTCGACACCATGTTCAAGAAGGTCTCTCCCTCAGAGGATGACGGCGCTTCGCTCGAGCGCCGGGATGATGCGCCGCTCCGCCCGGGCGACGTGGTCCCGCACCCGGCGCCGCGCGGCCCGCGCGTCGCGCCGCTGCACGGCGTCGATGATCCCCGCGTGCTCGGCGATGAGCTGGGCCGGATCGCGCCCCCGGATGGTGGCGAGGCTCACCCGCACGAGCCGGTCGGCCTGCTCGATCAGGTCGCGGGTCACCGCCGCCATGCGGCGGTTGCCGGACGCCTCGGCGAGCGCCGTGTGGAAGGCGCGGTTGTAGGCGATGAAGTCGCCGCCCTCCGGCAGCTCCCGGAAGGCGTCGAGGCCGGCCAGCACGGCGGGCGGCGCGGACTCGGCCGCCTCCCCCGCGCAGGCCGGCTCGACCACCAGGCGGAACTGCAGCAGGTCGCGGGCGTCCGCGACCGAGATCGGGTTCACCTGATATCCCTGGCGCGGGTGAACCGTGACGAGCCGCTCCCGCTCGAGGCGCAGCAGCGCCTCGCGCACCGGCTGACGGCTGACCTCGAAGCGCTCGGCCAGCTCCTGCTCCCGCACCTCCGCCCCGGGCGGCACGCGGCAGGTGAGGATCTCGGCCCGGATGGCCTCGTAGATGGTGTCGCGGAGCAGCACGATCGTGACCCGTTCAGGTTGCCTCAACATCGCAGTCGTGAAATATCACGTCAACGGCTTTCGCGCGGTTCCCTCCCGGGGGCGGCGGGCCGGACGAGGGCGGCCGAGGGGTTCGGCGCGCGGTGCGGGAGGCGGACGATGCGGGTGACGCTGGCGGGCGGGATTTCGGCGGAGGTTCTGGGGGACGGGACGCCGCTCGTCCTGCTGCACTCGCTCCTGTCGGACCGGGCGAGCTTCGACCGCGTCCGGGAGCCCCTCGCCGCGCGGTTCCGGGTGGTGGTTCCCGACCTGCCGGGCTTCGGCGGATCGCGGCCCGCGGCCGGCGGCCTCGCCGCCGTGGCGGACCGGGTGGCCGAGGCCGTCCGGGACCTCGGCGGGGCGGCGCCGATCCTGCTCGGGAACGGTTACGGCGGCTTCGTGGCCCTGCAGCTGGCGATCCGTCATCCGGGCCTCGCGGGAAGGCTGGTGCTCGCCGATTGCGGCGCCTGCTTCCCGGAGCCGGGCCGCCAGGCCTTCCGGACCATGGCGGCCGTGGCGGCCGAGAAGGGGCTCGCGGCCCTCACCGACACGGCGATGCGCCGGCTGTTCGCGCCCGCCTTCCAGGCCGCGAACGAGGCGCTGATGGCGGAGCGGCGCGCCGCCTTCCTGCGCACCGACCCGGCGGTGTTCCGGGCCGCCTGCGAGGCGCTGGCCGGCCTCGACCTGCGCCCGGACCTCGCGGGCGTGACGGTGCCGGCCCTGGTGCTGGTCGGCGAGGAGGACGAGGCGACCCCGCCCGCCATGGCGCGCGACCTCGCCCGCGGGCTGCCGGACGCGCGACTGGCGATCCTGCCGGGCTGCGCGCATGTTCCGCCGCTGCAGGACCCGGCGCTGTTCCTGGCGGCCGTGACGCCGTTCCTGGAGGAGAGCCCGGCGGGGTCCCGGGCCGCCTGAGGGCGCGTCAGCCCACGCCCGCCAGCCCCTCGACCGCCGTCCCGGGCATCGGCACCGCGACGCCGCGCGGCACGGCCGGTTCGCGGGAGTGCCAGCCGGCCTTGGAGCGGGCGCGCCGCCGGCTCGGCTCGGCCAGGGCCGGGTTGGTGTCGGCGACGCGGGTCACGGGCAGGCCCGCCCCGGCGGGCTTGGCCAGCCGGAGCGGGCTCTCACGCGCACGGGCGCGCTCCCGTCCGACCGCCGAAGCGGCCACTCCGCCCCGGGCCCGCGTCGGCCCCTGCTCGGACGTCGGGGGACCCGTCACCGGGCCTGCGGACGAATCCGCGCGTCTTTCAGTGTCTTGCCGCTCCTCAAGTCGCCGTCCTCCATCCACGATCACACACCCATCCGGTGGTCCGATGCCGATCGCATTCAAAGGAGACGGTCGTGATGAGCAGAGATGCGCCGTCCAGATCATCGTTGTTATCGCAGTTTCCTGCGAAGCTCCGCCTGGAGAAATTCGACGATTGCATCGAAGCTGACTTCAAGGAGGAGGTTCGCAAGCAGTGCATCGATTCCGTCAAGCTCGTCCTGCCCGTCACGGTCGTGCTCCACCTGCTGATGCCGGTCGGTGCGACGTACGTGTTTCCTCATCCCCAGGTCATCATCACGTACCATTTTTTCATCGCATTGAGCTGCGTGGCAGGTGTCATGATGCTGCGCTGGAAGACGTATCGGAAACACATCCTCAATCTAGGCATTCTGGTCTGGTTCGCCTGCGCATCCGCCGCGGTGTTGGCGCTCATATATACAGAAAATGGGATCTATTATTATATCGGCGCGATCATATTCACCACATTTTACGCCGGCGGCTTCATCAGGACAACTTTCGATCGCGCATCGATCTGCTGTATTTTGGTTTTTACGTGCAGCAACGCCGGACTCTTCCTCAAGTCTTTTGACACGAAAGCGTTCGTCTATGTTAATTCCTTCCTGCTCTACACGATTTTCATTACGTTGGCGACCTGCTTCTTCGTTGAAAAGACGGAGAGGCAGAAATTCAAACTTGAAAGAGAATTGAGGAGCGAGCGCGACAGGATCGACAGGATCCTGCGGGATATTCTCCCCATGCAGATCTACGACCGCATCAAGGGCGGAGAGAACCATATCGCCGACCTGAATGATCATGTGACCATCAGCTTTTGCGACATCGTGGGTTTCACTCATCTGGCTTCCCGGACGTCGCCGCACGACGTGATCAGGCTGTTGAACGATCTCTTTTCGCAACTCGACGACATCGCGGCCAAGCACGGCATCGAGAAGATCAAGACGATCGGCGACGCCTACATGGCGGCGGCCGGCGTCGGGGACGCGATCCACAAGGACGCGCACGCCGTTGCCGGCTTCGCACTCGACGCGCGCCGCGCCGTCCTGGAGACGGGAGAGCGGCACGGCGCGGCGATCCAGATGCGGTTCGGCATCGCCACCGGCCAGGTCATCAGCGGAGTCATCGGCGTGACACGGCCCGTCTTCGACGTCTGGGGGTCGACCGTCAATCTCGCCAGCCGGCTGGAAACCGCCTCGCCGCCCGGGGCCATCACGCTCGACGCGCGCACCGCCGAGCTGCTCGACCGCCGCTTCCGGGTCCGCCCGAGCGGATGCATCGCCCTGAAGGGCATCGGGGCCGTCGCGACGTTCCAGCTCGTGCATTCGAACTGAGGCGCCCCGCTCGGGATCGCCCCCGCGCGCCGAGCGGCGCGATCCGCCTCCGCCGCGAGGGGGGACGGGACGCCGCTCCCGAGAGGCCGCGGCCCGCCGCGGCGGCCCACCTGCGGGCGGGACTCATCCGCCATCCGGTTGATGGCTTCGCCATCTCCGATGTCGGCCATGCGGATGTCGGCTTCGCTCAGGCGCCGCGCGGGCTTGGCATACGCCATCCGGGTGATGGCTTCGCCACCTCCCATTTCGGCCATGCGGATGTCGGCGTCGCTCGGGCGCCGCGCGGGCTCGTGATCCGGGAGCCGCTTCGATCAAGCCGATCCCGGATCAGTTCTCCGGGAGGCCGGCCTTCCGCAAGCCCTCGACGACGTACTGGTACTCCTCGAGGAAGACCGGGTTGTCGGACCAGCCCGCATTCGCCCATTTCTGAACCGTGTAGCCGGGCATGAGCTTCAGGATCTCCGCGACCGCGGCCCTCGCCTCGGCCTGCCGCCCCTGCCACGCGTAGGCGGCCGCGAGATCGATGGAGGACAGCCAGTAGGGTGAGAGGGCGACCGACTTGTTGCACCAGGTGATCGCCTCGTCCCAGTGCCGCTGATGCGTATGCGCGTGGCAGACGAAGTAGTACCAGACGTTCAACAGAGGGTCGCGCGGACTGAGGCGGATGGCCTGCAGCTCGCTGGAGATCGCCTCGCTCGCCTTGCCCGTCAGCGTCGAGACGTGCCCCTTCAGCGCCTGCGCCATCGCGTAGTTCCGATTGCCGGCGATCGCGGCCTCGTACATCGAGCGGGCGGAGTCGAACTGACGCCGCGCCCGGAAGACGTCGCCCTTGACCACCAGGGCGACGGCGTCGCCGGGGTAGCTCGCCAGGTACTTGTCGATCAGGTCCTCGGCGTCCTTGATGTCCTTGTCCTTGTCGCGGCTCCACGACATCGACGGCTTGGTGATGAGGGCGCGCGACAGGCCCAGGATGGCGCGGGGAAGGGTGGGATCGAGCGCCAGGGCCCGCTCGAAGTAATCCTGCGCCTCGTTGTTGCTCGCCAGGGAGCGCGGCTTGTTCAGCGCCGCCCAGCCCCGCATCGCCAGGTCGGACGCGCCCGGGTCGGTCGGACGTTCCCGCAACGAGCGCAGGCTCTCGGCCTGCGTCAGCTGGACGTCGAGGGAGCGCGCGAGGCGGGCGACGAACTCCACCTGGAGGTCGCCGAGGCGGCCCCGCTCACCGTCGAAGCGGTCGGCCCAGAGATGGGCACCCGTCTCGGCCGAGATCAGCTGCGCGTTGAGCACGACATTCTCGCCGGTCCGGCGCACGCTGCCTTCGAGCACGTAGCGGACCCCCAGGTCCCGCCCGATCTGCTTCACGTCGACGGGCTTGCCCTTGTAGGTGAAGGCGGTGTTGCGGGCGATGACGAAGCTGTCCGCGAGGTGCGAGACGTCGGTCGTGAGGTCCTCCGTGATGGCGTCCGCGAAGAAATCCTGCTCCGGATCGTTGCTGAGATTCGTGAAGGGCAGCACGACGAGGGACAGGCGCGGCGCCGGATTGACGGCCGCGGCGGCAGGGAGGGCGCCCGGGTTCGGCACGGGTGGCCGCGCCGGCGCCGAGAGCCACCATCCGAGCCCGCCGGCCGCGAGCAGGGCGACGAGGCCGGAGGCGAGCGCGACCCGCCTCAGCGGCCGCTCGGCCCGCCCGGGTCCCGGCTCCTCATCGGTCTCGGGAAGCGACGGGATGACGGCCGCCGGCAGCGCGAACACGCCCAGGGGCCGGGCGATGTTCCTGAGTTCCTGCTCGCCGCGATCCTCGAACGGGTAGCGCAGCTTGTCGCGCACCTGGTCGTGGACGCTGCGCGAGATGCAGATCCCGCCGGGCTCCGCGAGCGGCTCCAGCCGCGCCGCGACGTTGACGCCGTCGCCGTAGAGGTCGCCGTCCGGCTCCGCGACCACGTCCCCGACATTGATGCCGATCCGCAGCCGGAAGACGCGGTCCTCGGGCGTGCCGGCGTCGCGCGTCAGCATCCCCTTCTGGATGGCGACCGCGCAGGAGACGGCCCTGAGCGGGCTGGGGAACTCGACGACCAGACCGTCGCCGGTCGTCTTGACGATGCGCCCGCCCGCGGCTGCGATGCGCGGATCGACCAGTTCGCGGCGCAGGGCCTTCAGCCGACGCAACGTGCCGGCCTCGTCCGCCCCCATCAGGCGGCTGTAGCCCACGATGTCCGCGACCAGGATAGCGGCAAGTCGACGATTGAGCGCCTTGTCCATATGGTTCCCCCCTGCGCCCTCCTATAGCCAGCAGGGTTCGATCTGTTGAGGACCGAGAGGTCGCACTCCCGGAGCGATTTGGCGGGACTTGATGCAAGCGCGCCTTGGTGCCGGCAGAGTTTGGCGCCCAATGAGCATGATCCCGGACCACGCGGCGGCGCTCGCGACGCGGCGCGGGTGGCGAGCGACGCGGGAGCGGTCCCGCCGACGCGCACGGGGACGGGCAGCGCCGTTCGCGCGCGGGGCGCCCTCCCCGTGGGCCCGATCGGCCGGAATTCGCGGGCCGATCTCCGGCCCGGCCGGTCCGAGACGGCGCCGCGCGGGCCTCAGCCGAGGGCCGCCAGCAGCAGGGCCGTGCGGATCGCGCTGCGGCGCGCCGGCTCGGTCGCGCGGCGGTCATGGGCGACGAGATGCGCCCAGCCGTGCGACAGAACCGCAGCGTCGATGTCGAGCATCACGCCGTCGGCGATCACGCGCGGCCCAGGTTTCGTGTCCGCCAGATAGCCGGAGATGGCTTGGTTCAACTGCTCGTCCGAGACGATCCTCGCCCGGTAGAGCTCACCCAGAGTGCCGCAACCAGTCCACATCGCACTCGAACCGCTCTGCTGAGAGTTGCGCGGACGTGAAAGGTAAAGACAGCAGCGGACGTGATCATCGTCTGTTTGAGGTATGCTGCGATCGCGGGCAAAGTTGTGGCGTGCGCGCATCGGTCGAGGACCGAAGCTCACCCCTCCCTGCCGGGCCGCGAGGGTCTCCCGCGGACGGCGCGCGTCAGCGCGTCGAGGGCCATGTGCGGGAGGGTCAGGGCGGCGAGCCCCTGAAGGGTGAGGGCGACGAGGCGTTCCGGGGCCGGCCCCGGATAGAGGGGCCAGAGGGCGGCGCCGATCGCGAAGGTGAGCAGGGTCACGGGAAGCGCCCGGACCGTCGCCTCGCGCAGGCTGCGCACGCGCGGCGCGCGTCCGTCCCGCACGAGCTCCCGCACGTGCCGGGGCGCGTGGACGCAGACGAAGTAGAGCCCGAAGGCGCTGAGGGGCGGCAGGACGGCGAACGCGGCCACCAATCCGGCCATCTCCGCGGCCGTCGCCCGACGCCGCTCCGCGCAGCCGCGCAGGACCCACCCGCAGGCGAGCGCGACCCAGAGCCACGACGAGGCGCCCAGCCACGTCGGCGATTCGCCGAGAGGCACTCCGGTCACCGCCGAGAACAGGCGGGCGACCCCGTCGGGGTGCAGGAGCGACGGGACGGCGATCGGGAGACCTCCCCGCACCAGCGCCTCGATCGGCCGGCCTGGCCCCGCATCCTCGCTGCCGAAGTGCCACACCGACAGCGCGAAGAACCCCGCCAGCGTCGCGAGGGGCGCGACGCGCCAGCACGCCAGGACGAGGGCCGAGAGGCCGAGATACGGCAGGGCGAAGGCCGGGAACCACAGCCGCCCGAAGCGGGGGCGCAGGAGCGGCCGGGCGATCTCGCCGTCCAGGGCCCCGTGCGGGACCCCGAACAGCAGAACGAGAGCCGTCACCCCCTCCCAGCGCGTCGGCACCGGGAGGGCTCCGGTGAGCGCGAACGCGATGGCCAGCACCGCCAGCGGGGCGGCCTCCGGCCGCGACGGGACCGGCCGGGGACCGGCCGCGAGGGTGGGGTGCGCCGCCCGCACGGCGCCTACTCGGCCGGCGCGAGGCTCGGCGCGGAGCGCCGGACGGGCCGGGTCTCGTGGAGGTCGCGGTCCACGATCCTCGCCCGCTCGCCGACCGCCATGAGACCGAACACCACCTTGGCGACGACGTCGAGGACGGCGATCAGCGCCGTGGTGAGGACCGGGCTCACGAGCTTCAGCCCGTCGGTCCCGACGATGAGCACGAGGGGGTAGATGAGCCAGACCACCGACAGGAAGGCCGCGTTGCGCCGGAACGCGGCCCGCACGTCCTCGCGCTCCCTGCGACTCTCCTCGAGCAGCGGCACCCAGATCACGTAGTAGACGCCGAGAAAGGCGCCGCAGGAGACGGCGTACCAGGTCCACTTGATCCACGCCGTCGCCGAGGCGCCGAAGAACAGGGCGGTCGCGATCATCAGCACGTCGGCGGCGAGCATGCCGAACACGGCGCCGTGCCGGCGCATGCCGGAATGCATCGCGTCCGTCGCGAGGGCGTAGAGCAGGATGGGGGTGGTGAAGGTCCAGTCGATGTAGCGCGCGAAGTAGAAGTCCCACTGCGCCGCGGGATCCGCCCCGAGCGGAAGCCGGATCGCGCCCTGACCGCACGCCATCGCCAGGTACGACGCGGCCGCGATGAGGGGGACGATCCCGTGCAGGATGCCGTCCGTCTCCTCTTCCGGAGTTCGGCGCTTGGCTGTGAAGAGAATGGCCGCTGCGCCGAGGGACATCGCGAACAGGGTCAACCACAGCCAAGTCTGCACGGTCATCCGGGCCATCCTTCGCGTGAACAGGTGGCCGGTTCGGCCATCGCCGGCACAATTGCTTTGGGCGCTATCTGTTGCGGCGTGAGGCGACGCGCCGCACGGGCACGGCGGATGAGCGTGGCCGCCCGGACGTGGCCTCCGGCGGGTGGCGCGTCATCGCCCGCGCGGGGCCGCGACGTCCGCGCGGGCGGCCCTTGCGGTCGCGGTGGGCGCTGCCGCTCCGCGCCGTCTCCGGAGCGCGGCCGCGCGCGTCGGGACGCTTCCCGGGGATCGCGGACGCTCGCCCGCATCGGTCTCGATCCCTCGACGGAGCTCGACCATCCGCGTCCGCTGCGTGCGCCGCGCTGAGAGCGGCGCCCGAGCCGCGGCCCGAACTCCGGATTCTCCCTGCGGACGGAGCCTGGAACGCGCTTTCCCGGAGCCGCGAACCCGATCAAGCTGGGACATCGTGGGTCGAGGGCGCGTGGATGCTCGGGCGATGGCTGGTGCCGGCGATCACGTCGGCGTGGGTCGGCTCCTCACCGGCGCTCGCGGAGATGCGGATCCTGGCCGCGAAGATCACGGCTGGCGAGCTCTGGGTGCTCGGCTCCGTCGACGAGCCCGACGACGAGATCACCCTCGATCAACACTTTCGGACCAGGGCCGACGCCAGCGGCCGGTTCGAGTTCCACGTCACCTATCATCCGGCGACCTGCATCGTGATGCTGCAGACGAAGCGCCAGGGCCGCCGCGCCGTGGTCGGCGATTGCGGGCAGCGGGGCGCGGCCGGAGAACCGGGCCCGCAGGGCGCCCCGGGCCCGAGGGGCGAGACCGGGGCCGCCGGGCAGGCGGCCGCCGTCGGCACGGCCGGACCGGCCGGTCCTCCGGGCCCGGTCGGGCCCGCGGGGCCCGCCGGGCCGCCGGGAGAGGTCGGCGCCGCCGGTCCCCCCGGGCCGCGAGGCGAGACGGGCGCGGCCGGACCGGCAGGACCTCCGGGCCCGCCCGGTTCGCCGGGCCCGCCCGGTTCGCCGGGCCCGAAGGGTGACCGGGGAGAGCCGGGTCCGCGCGGTCCGGCGGGCGAACCCGGACCGGAAGGACCGTCCGGCCCCCCTGGCGGGCGGGGAGCCATGGGACCTCCCGGCAAAGTCGGACCGCGCGGTCCGGCGGGACCGCCCGGTCCGCGCGGGCCGGCAGGATCGCCGGCCGCCGCGCCGCGGCGCCCGCCCGCCTCCGCGCGACCGGCCGAGCGGCGCGAGCCCCTGCCGATCCAGCCCGCTCCCGCCCCCGAGACCCAGCCCCCCTATTGAGGGCGGCGCTCCCGCCCGGGGCGCGCGTGCGCGTCCCGCGCTCATCGGACGCCCGGAACGCCACCGGCGCCCCGCCGTTCTCCGTGCCTCCCCGCCCCCCGGATCGGAGATCGGCGATGCACCGGGTCGGAACCCACGCGCTCGCGCTCCTCGCCCGCTTCGGCTACGCGGCGCGCGGCGTCGTCTCCTGCCTGGTCGGCGGCCTCGCGGTCCTGGCCGCCCTCGGGTCCGGGGGTCAGGCGGGAGGAAGCCGCAGCGCCCTCGCCACGCTGCTGGACCAGCCCTTCGGCCGCCTGTGGCTCGGCCTGATCGCCGTGGGTCTGCTCGGCTTCGCGGTGTGGCGGGTCGTCGAGGCGGCGACGGATGCCGATCACCTCGGCAGATCGGCCAAGGCGCTGGCGAAGCGTGCCGGGCACGTCGTCAGCGGCGTCGTCTACGGAGGATTGGCGGCCTCGGCCGCGCAACTCGCCCTCGGGCGGCGCCGGGGCGGCGGGGACGACCAGGCGGCGCGGGATTGGACGGCGTGGGTGCTCGAGAAGCCCCTCGGGCAGTGGGCGGTGGGCTCGGCGGGCCTGCTCCTGATCGGGGTCGGACTCGCCCTCGTCGTCAAGGGCTGGAAGGGTGACGTGCTGCAGCGGCTCGCGCCTCCCGAGACGGTCCGCCGATGGGCGGTGCCGCTGGGCCGGCTCGGCTTCGCGGCCCGGGGGGTCGTGTTCGTGCTGATCGGCGGCTTCCTGGTGCTCGCGGCCGTTCAGAGCAGGTCGAGCGACGTCAAAGGGCTCGGCGGCGCGCTGCACGTCCTGCAGCGCCAGCCTTACGGCTGGGCGCTCCTCGCCGTCACGGCCCTCGGCCTCACGGCATTCGGCCTGTTCGGCCTCGTCCAGGCCCGGTACCGGCGGATCGACCCGCCCGACATGTCCGAGGCGAAGGCCGCGGTCGGCGGCATCGTCTCCCGCGCGACGCGCTAGAGCATTTTCCGACGAAGTGGATGCCGGTTCGTCGAAGAGGATGCGGCAAAATCAAAGACCTAGAGCAGGGTTCCGTTGCAACTTGATCGAACCCTGCTCTAGGCGGTGTGGGCACTGACCGGATCCAGAGGACGATGGCGGCGAGGGTGACGACGGCGGCATAGTTGCGGGCCGCCCTCTCGTAGCAGGTAGCCACACGCCGGAACCGCTTGAGCTTGGCGAAGCTGGAGGACGAGAACCGGCTGCGCCGCGTGGGGGCTCCACGCCCCCGGCCCGTGGCCTGCCCGCCCCGCAAGGGACAGAACAGGAACAGACCCAACCTCCGCGTGGCATGAAAACGGGGAGCAGGTCAAAGCCCATGATAGACTTACATCAATGCTGGTCTTGCGCATGAGGGCGCCATTCTCTATGATGACAGCAAGCAAGACCGCTTAGCGATAGGCCCCATCAGGAGGTGTCTATGGCGATACATGGCCGATGGGTGTTCATAGCAGCGATAGCTGGCGTCGTGCTGTGCAGCCCGTCCAGCGCGTGGAGTGCGCCAGTCCAGGGTGCGGCAATTCTCGAGTCTCTGCGGGAAAACCCGCTGATCCAGGATGTGCGGGTTTTCTGCTACAATCGGCGAACCGGGCGATTCCTCCATTGGGGATCCTGTCAACGTCGCGCATACCGCCCGCGAGTGTTCTGCTACAATCGGCAAACCGGACGTTTTCTCCACTGGGGAAGCTGCCGTCGCTGACGATCGGACCCGCTGCCGGCCGAGCTGGTGGTTGATCCCGCGGTGCGGTGATACGGCCGATCACCACTCCGCGAGAGAGGCGCGATGGGCCGGGTTCGTCACGGCCGTGCCGCACGACTGAGCCCAAGGCGACCGCCCGCCGACCCTCACCTCGCAGCCGCGCCCGCATCGCTCCGGCGGGCACGTTCGGGATACCGGCAGCCCGTCTCGCGACCCGGTCGGGCGGAGGGCGCGCAAGGGCGCCGGCCAAGCGCTCTGGCGTCAGTCCGACCACAGTGCAGAAGTGGCGCGCGCGATCACGGCCGACGCCCGGAGGAGGCCTCTGGCGCGGCGGCCCACCATGCTCAGGGGGAGGACGAGGCCATCACCGCCGCCTTCCGCCGCGATGCGCCGCCGCTCCCGCTCCGTGGACGGCCTGGAGCGTCGCGGCGTCGCCCGCCTCCCGGAGGTCGAAGCCGGCAAGCCCGGAACGTCGCGCTTCGCTCGGTGCCCGCCGAGCTCCTTCGATGCCGGCGGTGCTCGGGTCCGGCCGCCATCGACGGCAGGCGCGAGCGTTCAGGGCGCAAGGGCAGGCGGCGAAGACGCGGACGGGCGCAGACACGAGCGACGGTTGGTCAGTGACGGCTTACGGATCGGGAGAGCATCGCCCGACCAGACGCGCCGCTCACATGGATCCGCCAACGCGATTGCTGTATACTGCAAACTTAACCGACGCCGCGAGGTTGCGACAGGTGCTCTCGCCATGGGGTGAAGCCATGCGCAAAGCAACTGCCTTGGTGCTTGCCTTAGGGCTCCTCGGCCAGGCGAGTTCGGGGGCCCGGGCGTTGGACGCGATTGGCCACAATGCTCGCGGCTTCGAACTGCAAAATCGAGGCGAGCATGAGAAAGCAATCGCCGAATTCAATCTTGCCCTGCGGCTCAATCCCAAACTGGTGTCAGCCTACATCAATCGCGGTTTCGCCTTTCGAAACAAGGGTGACTACGATCGCGCGATCGCCGATTATGATCATGCCTTGCAGATCGATCCAAATTCAGTAGTCGCCTTTAACAATCGCGGTGATGCATTTTATCATAAGGGAGAATACGATCGAGCGATTGCAGACTATAATCGCTCAATCAAGCTGAGCTCCGACAAGGCAGCCGTATATAATAATCGTGGGCTCGCATTCTTCAGCAAGGAGGAATACGATCGGGCCATCGCGGATTACAATCAAGCTTTGCGGCTCGACCCTAAATACCTGAGCGCCGCGCTCAACCGCGGGGATGCGTTTCGAAGCAAGGGCGAGTATGATCGTGCGATCGCGGACTATAATCAAGTCCTGCAGATCGATCCCAGGTCCGTGGTATCTTACAACAATCGCGGGCTCGCGTTCCAGGGCAAAGGCGAATACGACCGAGCTGTTGCCGATTACAACCAAGCGCTCACTCTCGATCCGGGCTACACGATCGCTCTCATCAACCGCGGAGATGTGTTCAGGATCAAAGGTCAGTACGATTCTGCGATTGAGAATTATAACCAAGCCTTGCAGTTAAATCCAAAATCAAAGATTGCCTACAACAATCGAGGCTTCGTGTTCTACAACAAAGGAGAGTACGACCGCGCGATTGCGGACTATAATTCAGCGCTGCAGATTGACCCCAGATACGTGGTCGCGCTCGTCAATCGTGGCGATGCCTTTGTGAGCAAGGGTGACTACGATCGGGCGATCGGAGACTATGGCCATGCTCTCCAGATCAATCCGAATTACGCCTTTGCCTATAATGGGCGTGGAGTCGCCCTTCAGAACAAAGGTGAGTATGACCGCGCCATCATGGATTACGATCAAGCCTTGCGACTCGATCCGAAATACGTTTTCGCCTTTGCGAACCGCGGGGATGCCTTCCGGAGCAAAGGCGAGCACGACGTCGCGATCGCCGATTACAATCAGGCCCTTCGCTTAAGCCCAAACTACGCCAAAGCCTATAATGGTCGAGGTCTGTCCTTCCAGAATAAGGCTCAATACAACCGGGCAATCGAGGATTATGAACAAGTCATTCGTCTCGACCCAAGGTTCGTGGCCGCCTACAACAATCGCGGCTTTGCCCTCGTCAGCAAAGGTGAGCCGACCCTTGCGATCGCGGATTACGACAAAGCCTTGTTGCTCGATCCGAAATCTGCGACGGTTTACGCGAACCGTGGGCGTGCCTTTCAGGACAAGGGTGAGTACGATCGCGCAATCGCGGACTATGATCAGGCCTTGCGCCTCAATCCGAAGGACGCCATCGCCTTGAACAATCGCGCGGATATTTTGCGCCTTCGGCACGAGCATGATCGGGCAATTGCAAGCTATGATCAAGCCCTGCAGCTCAACCCGAAATACGTGGGTGCTTATAATAGCCGTGGGTTAGCGTTTCAGGACAAAGGTGAATACGACCGAGCTATTGCAAATTACGATCAAGCCTTACAGCTGAATCCTAGGTATATTACTGCTTACATCAATCGCGGAGACGCATACCGCCGCAAAGGCGAGCACGCGCGAGCGATCTCCGACTATAATCAAGCGCTTCAGATCGACCAAAATTCTGTGATTGCCTACAATAACCGCGGATTATGTTTTCATGAACAAGGAGAGTACGACCGGGCAATCATCGACTACGACCGCGCCCTGCAAATCGATCCGATGTATTCAACCGGGTTCATCAATCGTGGATTCGCCTTTCATAAGAAGGGAGAATATGATCGAGCAATCGCCGATTATGATCGCGCCTTGCAAATTGATCCCAGGTCCGCAACAGCTTACAACAATCGCGGCTTCACTTTCCAAAACAGAGGTGAGTACGATCTGGCAATCGTCGACTACGATAAGGCCATTCTGATTAAGCCCGACTTGGCGAATTCTTATTATCACCGCGGGACAGTGCTGCGGCTCAAAGGAGACCTTGAACGCAGTGTCGCGGATTTAACTGAAGCCATACGCCTCAACCCCAGATATGCTGAAGCGTACCAAGATCGGGGCCTCACCTTCCACGCGAAAGGCGAGGCGGACCGGGCTCTCGCGGATTTCGCCGAGGCTGCCCGGCTGAAACCCGAGTTCGAGAATGATCCGGCCTTCCTCGCGGCCCGCCGCGTGGCGCAGGAGGGTCGCGCGGGTCAGGCTTCGGCTGCCTCGGTTGTCGCGGCCGTCCATGCCCCTCCGGTCGTGGCCCCGCCCCCGGTTTCCGCCGCCGCACCGGTGTCGGAGACGCGCGTGGCCCTGGTGATCGGCAACGGTGCGTATGCCTCCGTGGCCTCTCTCGAGAACCCGACGCGAGATGCCAGGGCCATCGCGCGCTCGTTGCGTGAAGCTGGCTTCAAGATCGTCCATCTGGAGAATGACCTCCGCTATGATGACCTGCGAAGAGCTCTGAACAATTTCTCCGCCGAAGCTGATCAGGCCGATTGGGCCGTTGTTTACTACGCGGGTCACGGCATAGAAGTCGGCGGCCTGAATTACATCGTTCCGATCGATGCGCGGCTGAAAACGGACCGAGCCGTCCAATTTGAGGCGGTTCCGCTTGATCAGGTTCTGAGCAGCATCGAAGGCGCGCGAAAGCTTCGCCTCGTGATCTTGGATGCGTGTCGGGATAACCCGTTCCTGCAGCAGATGACGCGCACGGTCGCTTGGCGTTCGGTGGGACGAGGCTTGGCGAAGGTCGAGCCGGAGACGAGCGGCACGCTGGTGGCGTTCGCAGCCAAGCATGGCCAGGTTGCCCTGGATGCGCAGGATGGCCGTGAAAATAGTCCCTTCGCGACCGCGCTGATCAGGAACATCGCGCGACCTGGCATAGAAATCCGCAAGATGTTCGGGATCGTGCACGATGACGTCATGTCGGGCACGGGGCGCAAGCAGGAACCTTTCGTGTATGGCGCGCTCGGGGGTGAGGATTATTTCTTCAACGTGCGCTAGGGCAATACCCGGGCGTCCTTGAACAGGGCGATCAGCGGCTGCACGGACGTGATCACCTCGACGCGCGCGGCGGACCGTGCGAACTCACGATCGATCGTTTCGCGCGGATGGGCCGCCCGACGGGGCGTCGTGCGCCGCGGCGAGCGAGACCCGAGTCCCCCTCCCCTCCCGGACCCCGCACCAGACCGCGAAGCGGGTTGCCCTGGAGCACTGGGCCCCCGTTCACCGCCGCGGGCCCGGCGGTGCGCGGCGTCGTGGCGGCCGAGACGGCGCGACCCGGACGCTGCCCCCCGGCCCACGGACACCTCGCCGCGGTGGCGGGCGGCCCGGCCGGGAAGGTGGAGGCCGGTCAGGCCCGCGAGCGGTGCTGGGTCAGGCCGCCCCCCGCCGCTCGCCCGGCGCGGTGCCGCTCGCACCAGAACGCGCGGACACCTCGCGCAATGCAGCCACCATCGCATCGGTCTGCTCGTCGAGGGCAGGAAGCGTCGGCGCCTCGGGCCCGCGCCTCATGGCCAAGCCCAAGCCGGCGAGAACGGCACAGGCGCTGCCACCAAGCGGAGCGGCGAGCAGCGCACCGAGAGCACCGTAGTCCCTCATGAGAACCGCGGTCGTTAACCCGCCACCAAGGGCGGCAAAGACAAGCAGGAACATAGGGTCCTCGCCAACCGCGAAGCCTGTAGCCTCTAGGCTGCAGATATTAAGGATTGGTCAGTTCAAATCGTTAAAAAAAGGTTAACACCCAGGTCGATCAGAGCTTCGCGGCGGTCTCGCTGCCCGAAGCGGCGCGATCATGGGAAGCGGCGCAAGCCGGGCGGGGGCCGGTCCCGACCCCGCGCGGGGCGGCGCGTCGGTGCGCGCCGGGACACGGGATCAGGTGCGGGACCCGCGGCCCGTCCCCGGACGACCTCGGACCCGGTCCGGCCGGGGCGCCGGACCGGCGTGACGGGGCATGGATGCGACCGGTCGCGGATGGTCCCGCTGCGGCCGGCGTGCGGGGCACACCTTCGGCCCCGTCGTGGCGGGGCGATCCCGCTCACCCCTAATTGCAACTGGAGCAGATCGACCTTCCAAGCATGTTGCCCTGCCTGATGAGCCGGCTCACGCGCCCTTCGGTCCCGCTCTCGTCGTCGCGCGAGGCGTTGACCGCGGATACGGGCTTCCCGTTCTGGTGCACGCGGGAAGGGCTCGGGACGTCGCGGGACGCGCGCGGACTGCGCGGCCCGGTCCCACGTTGGACCCCGTTGCCGGCCCGCTCCTCAAGTTGAGCCAGTACGGCAGAACCTTGCTGTGGCCGGCCCCTGCAATCCCCTCCGGGGCTCGCGATGATCGGCGCCTCGGGGAGGCATCGCGGTAAATCCACGGGGATCGTGACCCCGCCCGTCCGGAGCAGAGCGAAAAGTCCGAGCGCAAAGCCTGTCGATAGCATGGGTTCAGCCTCTCAATCGCGCCTCGAAGCCACCTCGGCGGCGGCCTCCGCGAGGGCTTGCGCGGTCACGCCCGTGCGCGCGTGGGCCCGGGAACGGAGCGGCAATCCTTGCACCTCAGCGCCGCCCGGATGCTGACGATGGTCAGGTTTCCGAGCGTGAATCTCCGTCCCGATCACCGCATCCCCGTTGCGAGGGCCGAGCCGGCGAGGAGCCCGTGGGCGGTCGCGGCGGCCCTGCCGAGGGCTTCGCCGCGCCGGGGCTGGCGAGGTGACCACCCCTCCCTTTCCTCGGGTGCGAGGCAGACTTTCCCACGGATCCGTCTCAACTTAAGATGGTCGGGGGCGGGACTGTCACATACCCGACCCAGGGAGGAAAAACATGGCCCGCAAGGCGCTCTCGATGTCATTTTTACTTGGTTGCATTGTCCTTGGCTGCACCGCCCTGGCACCGTCCGGTCGCGCGCAGCAGGCGGTCCCGGCCCCGGCGCAGCAAGCGATCCCGCCCTACGGGCCTCCCCTGAGCCTCGACACCGCGCGCAGGGTCGCCGAGGGCGCCGAGGCGGAGGCGAAGCGGAACGGCTGGCCAGTGGCCGTCGCGATCGTGGACAGCACCGGTCACCTCGTTCTGTTCGAGAAGCTCGACAACACCCAGTACGGAAGCATCGAGGTCGCCACCCAGAAGGCCGTCACGGCGATCAACTACCGCCGGCCCGGCAAGGCGCTGCAGGATGCGCTCGCCAACGGCGGCGTCGGGCTGCGCGTCCTCACGCTGCCGGGCATCAGCGCCTACGAGGGCGGCTACCCGCTGGAGGCGGACGGCAAGCTCGTCGGCGCCATCGGGGTGTCCGGCGTGCTCCCGGTCCAGGACGACCAGGTGGCGCGGGCCGGCGTGGAGGCGATGAGGGCGCGCTGAGCGACATTCGCCGGAGCGGTCGCCGGCTCAAGTCATGCGAAACCAAAAGCCTCACGGCCGGGGCGAGGCCCCGGCCGCGTCGTCCTCGCGAACGGCCGGGGCGAGGCCCCGGCCGCGTCGTCCTCGCGAAGTGCGGCGCCGATCAGCGCAGGAGCTGCAGCACGCTCTGCTGCGCCTGGTTGGCCAGCGACAGCGCCGAGATGCCGAGCGAGTTGCGCGTCGACAGCGCCTGAGAGTTCGCCGCCTCCTCGTTCAGGTCCGCGTTGGTCAGGTTCGCCGCGCCCGTGTCGAGCACGTTGATCATCTGCTTGGTGAAGTCCTGACGGTTCTGCACCACCGCGAGGTTCGCGCCCAGCGACGAGGCCTGGCTCTTCAGCGAGCTCGCCGCCGTGTTGATCGACTTGATCACCTTGTTGATCGCGCTGTTCTCCTGAAAGTCCGACTGTGACAGCACGCTCAGGCCGAGCTGCGTGTACGACACCGTCGAGCCCTGCACCGACAGCGTCGACGTGTTCTTCTCGTTGAAGCTGATCTTCAGCGTGTCCCCGGCGAGCAGGTTGACGCCGTTGTAGCCCGAATCCGCCGCGAGCTGGTCGATCTGGGTCAGCAGGTTGTTGAAGGTGCTCACCAGCCCGTTGCGCGCGGTCAGCCCGTCGCCGCCGATCACCGCGCTCGAGGTGCCGGAGTTGAACGGGTTGCCGGTGCCCGAGGCGGTGATCTTGAGGTCGTCGGTGCCCGAGTCGTTGGCGGTGGTGATCGAGATCCGCCCGGTCGCGGTGTCGATCGAGGCCTGGGCGTTGGCCGCCGCCAGCGCGCTGTTGAGCTGCGTCAGGGTCGAGATCTGGCCCGCCGCCGAGCCGAAGGTGAAGGTCGCGCTCGGGCCGGAGCCGACCTGCACGGTCAGCGACTTGCCCGCCAGGGCCGAGCTCGAGCCCGGCGCTCCCAGGCCCGCCGCGAAGGTGGTGGGCGAGTTGAAGCCGAGGTTGGAGAGCAGCGAGGTCGCGGTCGAGCCGTTGCCGAGGGTGATGGCGGTGTTGGTGTCGGCGGCCGTGAAGGTGAACTTGCGGTTGGTGGCGTCGTAGCTGGCCGAGACGGTGCCGCTGGTGGCGGTGCTGACCTTCTGGGCGATGGAGCCGAGCGTGTCGCCGGCCGCGATGTTGACGGATTGGCCGTTGACCGTGAAGTTGTCGCCGGCCTTGAAGCCGACCGCGATCGCCAGGGTGGCGGCGCTCGGCGAGAAGGTGCCGGCCGTGGTCGAGGCCGTCGTCCCGAAGCCGACCTGGCTGCCGGTGCCGCCCTGGACGGTGATGCTCGAGCCATCCGCCGCGCCGGTCAGCTTGATCTTGCCGCTATTGTCGGAGGCGGTGACGCCGGTGGTCGAGGTGACGGCGTTGATGGCGTTGATGACCTGGCTCTCGGTCGAGCCGGTGGCGACCGTGATCGTCGTGCCGTTGATGGTCAGCGTGGTGGAGGACGCGCCGGCGCCGTTCGTGGTGGTGCCGCTGGCCGCGAGGCCGGTCTCGGAGCCGGTCGCCGCGTAGGTGAACTGGGCGCCGGAATTGCTGCCGGTGAAGACGAGCTTGCCGCCGGAGGCCGCCACGGTGACGCCGGTGGTGGCGGATTGCGCGTTGATCTTGGTGACGGCGGCGTTGATGTCGTCGCCGGTGGCGAGCGCGATCGCGGTGCCGTTGAGGGTGACGGTCGCGGAGGCGGTGAGGGTCGTGTAGGAGCCGGCCGTGTAGGTCGCGACGCCGTTGCTGTAGGCGGTGCCGGCCGTGACGGTGGCGGCGGTGGCGGTGGCGTTGGCGCTCAGGGCGGTGTCGCTGACCGCCTGCGTGGCGCCGGTCGAGAGCAGGTTCTGGGCCGAGGCGCCGGTGAGCGCGGTCGAGACCGAGGTGGCCTTGACCGAGAAGGAATTGGCGGAGGCGAGGGCCTGCTGGGCCACCGACTTGAGCTGGTCGGTGAGGGTCTGGACCTTGGTGAGGCCGGTATTGGCGGCCTGGATGGTCTGGATGCCGTTCGAGACGCTGTCGAGGAGGGAGGACAGGGCGGTCGAGCGGGAGGAGAGGCCGTCGGCGGTGAAGAAGTTGGTCGGGTTGTCGAGGGCGGTGTTGACCTTCTTGCTCGTCGCCAGGCGGTTCTGGGTGGTGGCGAGGAGGGAGGCGGTGTCCTGCAACGACAGCAGGTTCTGCCGCGTGGCGGCAGACAGCGTGATAGACGACATGTGGGCAGATCCTGTTGATCTATACGCCCTCCAGTTTTGAGGGCACTCCCACTTGGCGCGGCACTCTTTGCCTATCTCTTAATGGGACCGGCAAACTACCCGGTTATCCCGCCACAGCCAGGGTATGATTAACGTAGTTTTATCAATCAAGCTGCATAACTCTGGCCATACCGATGGGATACAGCCGATCCTGCTCGCAAGCGCGCCTAAGTTTTCCGATGGGGCTCGAACATGCCGCTCAGACTTAATTTGAAGCCATCGGAGACAATTTATATAAACGGCGCCATCATATCGAACGGCGACCGAGCAACTGATATTGTAATCCACAATCATTGCCGCCTCCTGCGCGAGAGCGAGATGATCACGGAGGCGCAAGCAACTACGCCGTGCAGTAAAATCGTACTCCTTTTGCAGAACGTGCACCTGGATGTGGACCCCGATCATGCGCTGGACGACCTCGCGCGGATCTCTGCCCAAATCCTCGCGCGCATGCCGGAGGCGGGGCCCTACGTCAGCAGGATCGAGAAGGCGATCGCGGAGGGGCAGACTTACCTCGCGCTGAAGCACGGCCGCGCGCTCGTCGCCCACGAGGCCGCGCAAGCGCCGGCGGCCCGCCCGGCCGGGGCGGCCGGTGCGCGGCGCGCCGCTCGGCCCGCGCCGCCGAGCGGCGCCTGAGCGCGCCCGCCGGGGAAGCGGATCGCGCAGCTCCCGCGCCGCGTTCGGGCATCACGCGCCGCATTTCGGCCATGCGGATGTCGGCTTCGCTCAGGCGCCGCGCGGGCGCGGGATCCGGGATCCGCTCCGATCAAGCGGATCCCGGATCACACGGCGCAGTAGCGGTCCTGGATCTCCGCATCCTCGCGCAGGGCCGCCGCGCTGCTCTCGTGCACCACCGCGCCCTGGTCGATGATCACGGCGCGATCCGCGAGATTGAGCGCCCACTCGACGTTCTGCTCCACGAGGAGGAGGGTCGTGCCGCCCGCGCGCAGGGACGCGAACAGGCGCCCCATCTCCTCGACGAGGACCGGCATGATCCCCTCCGACGGCTCGTCGAGGAGGATCAGCCTCGGCCGCGCGATCATGGCGCGGGCGATGGCGAGCATCTGCTGCTCGCCGCCCGACATGGTGACGGCGATCTGGTCGAGGCGCTCGGCGAGGCGCGGGAAGGTCTCGGCGATGGCCGCGATGGCGGGCCCCTCCGCGAGATTCCGCGGCGCCCGCAACAGGCCCAGGCGCAGGTTCTCGCGCACGGTCAGCCCCGGCACGATGCGGCGGTCCTCCGGCACGTAGGCGAGGCCGAGCGGGAAGCGGGCATGGGCCGGGCGCCCGAGCAGCTCCTCGCCGCGGAAGCGCACCGCGCCCGAGACCTTCGGCATCAGGCCCATCACGGCCCGCAGGGTCGTGGTCTTGCCCGCCCCGTTGCGGCCGATCAGCGCCAGGATCTCGCCCTCGCGGACCTCGAGGGAGAGGCCGTGCAGGACGTGGCTCGCGCCGTACCACGCGTGGAGGCCGCGGATCTCAAGCATGGCCGTAGCCGCCGCTCTGGCCGAGATAGACCCGGCGCACCTCCGCGTCGGACTGGATCTCGGCGGGGGTGCCGTCCGCGATCAGGCGCCCGTGATGGAGCACGAGGATCCGCTCGCTGAGGCCCAGGATCATCTTCATCTTGTGCTCGACGAGCAGGATCGTGCGCTCCTCGGAGAGGCGGCGCAGCAGCGCCACCATGGCCTTGGTCTCCTCGGGGCCCATCCCGGCGGTGGGCTCGTCGAGGAGGAGGAGCTTCGGGGCGGCGGCGAGGGCGACGCCGATCTCGAGCGCCCGCTGCTCCCCGTGCGAGAGGCTCGCGGCCGGCCGGTCGCGCCGGGCGGCGAGGCCGATCGCCTCCAGGAGCACGTCCGCCCGCTCGGCGAGGTCGCGCAGGGCGTCGCGGCGGGTCCAGAGGTCGTAGCGCGCCGCGAAGGCCTGCATGGCGGTGCGCAGGTTCTCGTGGGCGGTGAGGCGCGGGAACAGGCTGGTGATCTGGTAGGAGCGGGCGATGCCCAGATGCGCGAAGCGGTGCTGCGGCAGGCCCGCGATGGGGCGCCCGCCGAACAGGAGCGTGCCGCTCGTCGGCCTCAGGGCCCCCGAGAGCAGGTTGAAGAAGGTGCTCTTGCCCGCCCCGTTCGGGCCGATCACCGCGGTGATGCGCCCGGCCCGGAACTGCGCCGACACGCCGTCGAGGGCGACGAAATCCCCGAAGCGGCGCCCGAGGCCGCGCGCCTCCAGGAGGACCTCGCCCGCGCCCGTGCTCACCTGCGCCACGCGAGCCTCCCGAGCGCCAGGGCCGCGCCGCCGAGGCCGCGCGGCAGGAACAGCACGAACAGGATGAACACCACGCCCAGCGCGAGCTGCCAGTGGGAGGTCCACAGGCTCAGGCTGTCCTCCAGCACCAGCACCGCGAGCGCTCCCAGGAAGGGGCCGAAGAAGGTGCCGGCCCCTCCCACCAGCGTCATCACGACCGCCGTGCCCGAGAGCGGGTAGGCGAGGCTGTCGAGGGGCACGATCGAGAGGTGCAGCGCCGAGAGCGCCCCGGCGAGGCCGCAGAACAGGCCCGAGAGCACGAAGGCGAGGAGCTTCGTGCGCTCCACGTCGAAGCCGCAGGCGCGGGCGCGGGCCTCGTTCTCGCGGATCGCCTCGATCACGGCCCCGAACGGGGAGGCCAGGATGCGCGACATCGCGGCCAGGGCGGCGGCCACGCAGGCCAGCACGAAGGCGTACTTGGTCGCCGGGTCGAGGATGTCGAGGCCGACGGGCCCGAGGCCGATCCGGGCGACCGTGAAGCCGCGCAGCCCGTTCTCGCCCCCGGTCCAGCCGGAGGCCTGGAGGGCCGCGTAGTAGACGAGCTGGGCCAGGGCCAGCGTCACCATCGCGAAGTAGATGCCGCGGCTGCGGATCGAGAGGGCGCCGATGGCCAGCGCGAGCAGCCCGGCGAGGACGATCCCGAGCGCCATGGCGGCGAGCGGGTGCAGGCCGAAGGCGCCGATGGCGATCCCGGTGGCGTAGGCCCCCGTGCCGAAGAAGGCGGCGTGGCCGAAGGAGAGCAGGCCCGTATAGCCGTACAGGAGATTGTAGCCCGTCGCGTAGAGCCCGTAGATCAGCACGTTCACGGCGAGGGCCTGCGAGGGCAGGACCAGCGGCAGGAGCGCGAGCGCCGCGACCGAGGCCGGCGCCCGCCAGCGCGAGAGCGCGCCGGCGGCGAGCGGAGAGCGGCGGGAGGCGGCCTCGGGGAGGCCCGGCGCCGCGGCGGGATCGAGGGCGGTCACGCGGGTCTCCTCAGGTGCCGAGGCCGGGCTTGCCGAACAGCCCGTGCGGTCGCGCGAGCAGGACGAGCGCCATGAAGGCGAAGACCGCGATGTTGGCCATCTCGGGCGCCACCAGGGCCGTGAGGCTCACCACGATGCCGACGAGGAGCCCCGCCGCGACGGAGCCGAGCAGCGAGCCCATGCCGCCGATCACCGTCACGGCGAAGGCCTCGGACAGGACCGCACTGCCCATCTCCGGGTTCACGCTGCGCATCGGCGCCGCCAGGACGCCGCCGAGCGCCGCGAGCGCGATGCCGAGCCCGAACACCCACAGCCACAGCCGCTGGATGTCGACCCCGAGCACCCGCAGGATCTCGGGGTCGCGCGCCCCCGCCCGCACGATCAGCCCGAGCCGCGTCCGCTCGAGCGCCCACCAGAGCAGCAGGAGCACGAGGGCGACCACGCCGATCACGAAGAGCCGGTAGACGGGGAAGAGGCCGATGCCGAGATCGGCGACGCCGGAGAGCGCCTCGGGCGTCGCCACGGGCAGGCCGTCGCTGCCGAACAGGATCCGCACGCCTTCGACGAGCACGTAGCCGAGGCCGAAGGTCAGCAGCAGCGCGTCGTCCGGCGAGCGGCCGGCGAGCGGGCGGATCAGCAGCCGCTCGACCACGAGCCCGAGCGCCCCGACGAGGAGCGGGCCGAGGAGCAGCGCCAGCCAGAAGCTCCCCGTCCGCTCCAGCACGAAGACGCCCGCATAGGCGCCGATCATGAAGAAGTTGCCGTGCGCGAAATTCACGATGCCGAGCATGCCGAAGATGATCGACAGGCCGAGCGCCAGCATCACGAAGACGGCCCCGAGCGCCACTCCCGAGAAGAGCTGCATCGCGACGAGTTCGACGTCGAGGAATTCGAAGGTCACGCCGGGCTCCCGCTCCTCAGGCCCTGTGGCCGAGTTCCTCGCAGCTGCGCAGGGCGGCCTCGGACCCCGGCTCGATCGCCAGGATGGTGAAGAGGTCGGCCTCGCCCGCCATCTCGGACTTCTTCTTGGATTCGAGGACCAGGACCGACTGCACCGCCTGGTGGTCGCAGGCGCGGTAATGCTCCGGCCCCTTGGCGACGTCGTAGGTGAGCCCTTCGAGGGCGGTCACGACCGCCTCGGTGTCGGTGCCGCCGGCCTTCGTCACCGCCATCAGCAGCGCGCGCACGGCCGTGTAGGCGTAGGCGCCGTAATCGGTCGGGACGGCGCCGCCATGCGCGGCCCGGAAGGCGTCGTTGAAGGCCCTGGCGCTCGGCACCGTCTCCTCCAGGCGCCAGAAGTAGTTCGCGGCGCCGACGACGCCCTCGAAGGCGTCGGGCCCGGCCGCGAGGCGCTGGTTGTGCAGGAGCACCGGCACGACGAGGCGCGAGGCCCGCTTCATGCCGAAATCGTTCGCCTGCTTGATGGCGTTCGCCTGGTCGCGGCCGAAATTGCAGATGCAGAGGATGTCGGGCCTCATGGTCCGCAGCCGCGGCATGAAGGTCGAGTAGTCGGGCGCCCCGAAGGGATGCAGGATCTCGCCCGCGGTCTCGGCGCCGATCGCGGCCGCGGCGCGCTTGAAGCCGCGCAGCATCTCGTGGCCGTAGGCGTAGTCGGCGGCGAGGTAGGCGATCCGGCTGCCCTTGCGGAAGGCGTGCTTGGCGACCGCGGCGGTCGTCATGTGCGGGTTGAGCGCCTCGTGGAAGGTGGTGCGGCCGAAATCCTTGGCCTCGTTGATCGTGTCCGACTGGCTGATCGAGACGTAGAGCACCTTGCGCGAGCGGGTGATCTCGTTGACCGAGAGCTGCACCGCGCTCGACAGGGCGCCGACGATGAAGTGGGCCCTGTCCTTCTCGATCAGTTCGAGGGTGCGGGTGGCGGCCTCGCCGGGGTTGAGCTTGTCGTCGCGGACCAGGAGCTCGGCCATGCGGCCGCCGAGGCCGCCGGCCTCGTTGAACTGGCGCACGGCGAGTTCGGCGCTGCGGACCTGGTCCTTCGCCTCCGCCCCGAACGGGCCGGTGATCGGGACCGGGAAGCCGATGCGGATCGGCTCGGCGGCGCGGGCCGGCCGCCCGAGCCCGGCCAGCGCCCCGAGGGCGAGCCCGCCGCCGATCACCGCGCGGCGCGTCGGCGCCGCCCCGCCCGCCAGAAACCCGCCCATCGTCCCCTCCCCTGTCGGCCGGCGCGCCCCCGGCCCCGGCGCATCGGATCACACCGTCCCGAGGGCGCGCAGGATGCGCTCGGGCGTCATCGGCAGCTGCGCCAGCGCCGCCCCGAACGGCCTGAGCGCGTCGTTGACGGCGTTGAGCGCCGCCCCGGAGGCGGCGGCGGTCCCGGCCTCGCCGACGCCCTTGGCGCCGAGATCCGAATCCCGCGTCGGCGTCTCGACGTGGCGGATGACGATGTCGGGCATCTCGCAGGCCATCGGCACGAGGTAGTCGGCGAGGGAGCCGTTGAGCAGCTGGCCGCGCTCGTCGTAGCGGCACTCCTCGAAGAAGGCGGCGCCCAGCCCCTGCACCACCCCGCCGCGGATCTGCTCGTCCACGAGGAGCGGGTTGATGATGCGGCCGCAATCCTCGACGACCCAGTGGCGCAGGATCCGCACGAGGCCGGTCTCGGCGTCGACCTCGACCAGGCTGCCGTGGATGCCGTTGCTGAACGCGAAGGGATACCCGCGCGGCGCGTGGTGATGCGCCACGGTGAGGTCCGGCGCGATGCCGGGCGGCAGGAGGTCGGAGCGGAAGGCGACCAGGGTGGCGAGGTCGCCGAGGCTCATCCGGGCCGTGCCCTCGGGGCCCAGGATCTGCCCGTCGCGCAGGGCGAGGGCGTCGGGCGCGGCCTGCAGGATGGCGCCCGCGATCTCCAGCACGCGGCGCCTGAGCTTGCGGCTCGCCTGGAGCGCGGTCTCGCCGCCGATCCCCGCCCCGCGGCAGGCCCAGGTCGCCCCGCCCGAGGGCGTGACGTCGGTGTCGCCGGTGATCACCCGCACCGCCTCGCGGCGGATGCCGAGGCCCTCGGCGACGATCTGGCCCATGATCGCCTCGGTGCCCTGGCCCTGCTCGGTCACGCTGATCAGGCACTGCACCTCGCCCGAGGGCGTCAGCTTGAGGACGCAGCCGTCCTGCGCGGCGATGTGGGCGCCCCCGACCCCGTAGAAGGCGGGCGAGGGGTTGGTGATCTCCACGTAGGTCGCGAGCCCGATGCCGCGATGGACGCCCCGGGCGCGGAGCGCCGCCTGCTCGGCCCTCAGGGCCGGGTAGTCCATGAGCGCGTGGAGCTGCTCCAGGCAGGTCTCCAGGGACAGGCGCTCGAACCGGTACCCGCTCGCGGTGGTGTGCGGGTACATGTCCTGCGTCACGTAGTTGCGGCGGCGGATCTCGAACGGGTCGAGCCCGACCCGCTCCGCCGCGAGGTCGACGAGGCGCTCGGTCACCGCGCAGGCGATCGGGTGGCCGACCGCCCGGTACTGGCTCATCTGGGTCTTGGTCTGGGCCACGACCCGCAGGTCGGCCCGGTAATCGGCGATGCGGTAGGGCGCCCCGATCAGGCGCACGACCTGGTTGCCCTCGACGGCGCTGGTGCGCGGATAGGCCGAGAAGGGGCCGACGCCGGTCAGGTCCTCCACCTCGATCCCGCGCAGCGTCCCGTCCGGGGCGACGGCGAGGCGGGCGCGCACCCGGTGGTCGCGGGCGTGGATGTCGGACAGGAAGGACTCGATCCGGTCGGCGGCGAACTTCACCGGCCGCCCGGTCAGGAGGCTCGCGCCCACCACCGCCATGTCCTCGTGGTAGAGGTGGAGCTTCATCCCGAAGGAGCCGCCGACATCGGGCGCCACCACCCGCACGCGGGATTCCGCGAGGCCGAAATGGCGGGCGTAGAGGTCCTGGAACTGGTAGGGCGTCTGCGTCGACTGGTGGACGGTGAGGCGCTCCTCGCCGGGATCGTAATCGGCCAGGATCGTGCGGGGCTCCAGCGTCACCGCGGTGTGCCGGCCGAAGCGGAACTCGGCCTCGACCGTCTCGGCGCCCGCGAAGGCGGAATCGGGCGAGCCCGATTCGATCCGGGTGCGGAAGATCAGGTTGTCGCCGAGCGCCTCGTCGATGAGGGCTGCGCCCTGCGCGAGCGCCGCCTCCGGATCGACGACCGGGTCGAGCTCCTCGAACTCCGCCTCGATCGCCTCCAGGGCGTCCTCCGCCTCGGCGCGGGATTCCGCCAGCACCATCGCGACCGGCTGGCCGGCCCAGACCACCTTGCCCGTCGCGAGCGGGCGCTGGGGCGAGGATTTCATGCCGGCGAAATGGCCGAGCGTGCCGGTCCAGGGCGCGCAGATCCCCTCGAAATCGGCGCCGGTCAGCACCCGCCGCACCCCCGGCAGCGCCAGGGCGGCCTCGATGCGCAGGGCGAGGAGCCGCGCATGCGCGTAGGGGCTGCGCAGGAAGGCCGCGTGCAGCATGCGCGGCAGGACGATGTCGTCGGTGTAGCGCCCGCGCCCCTGCAGCAGGCGCTTGGCGCCGGGCCGCGGCAGGGCGGCGCCGATATAGCCGCCCGGCGCCCGGTGGGGGCTGTCGGAGGACGGGCTCACGCCTGCCTCCCCGCCCGCCGCGCCCGGGCGACCTCGGCGATCGCGTCCACGATCGCCTCGTAGCCGGTGCAGCGGCAGTAATTGCCCGAGAGCGCGTCGCGGATCGCCTCGCGGGAGGGCGCGCCGTCCTGTGCCAGGTAATCCTGCGCGGCGACCAGCATCCCGGGCGTGCAATAGCCGCATTGCAGGGCGTTCCGGGCGTGGAAGGCCGCCTGGAGGTCGGCGAGGGTCCCGGCCTCGGTGAGCCCCTCGACCGTCTCGACGGTGCCGCCGTCGGCCTGGACCGCGAGCGTCAGGCAGGCATGGACCGCCCGCCCGTCGAGGCGCACCAGGCAGGCGCCGCAGGCCCCCATCTCGCAGCCCAGATGGGTGCCGGTGAGGCCGAGATCCTGGCGCAGGAAATCCGCCAGCGACAGGCGCGGCTCGACGAAGCGGCGCACGGGCGCGCCGTTCACGGTCAACCGGATGGGCAGCGGCTCGGTCACGGGGCCTCCCCGGCGAGCGAGGCGAGCACGCGCCCGAGGAGCACCCGGGCGAGGTGCAGGCGCACGGCCCCGGAGAGGGACGCGTCGTCGGCCGGCGCGAGGTCGTCGCCGAGGGCGGCCTGCGCGGCGCGGATCGCCTCGCGGTCGAGCGGCCGGCCCGTCAGCGCCGCCTCGGCGCGCGGCGCGCGCATCGGCGTCGGCCCAACGGCGCAGAAGGCGAGCCGGATCGCCGCGACGCGCCCGGCCTCGCGCAGATCGGCGCTGGCGGCGAGGCCCGCGAGGGCGTAGTCGCCGCGCCGCCGCGCGAGTTCGTCGAAGCGGTGGCGCTGCCCCGGCGCCGGCGGGGGCACCCACACGGCCGCGAGGATCTCTCCGGGCGCGAGGGCGGTGTCGTAGAGGTCGCGGAAGAAGTCCTCGGCCGCGACCATCCGGGCGCCGCCCGCGCCCGCGATCTCCATCCGGGCGCCGAGGGCCAGCATGCAGGCCGGGAATTCCGAGGCCGGATCGGCGAGGGCGAGGTTGCCGCCCAGCGTGCCCTGGTTGCGGATCGCCGGATGGGCGACGTGGGCGGCCGCCTCCGCGAGGAGCGGCGCCCGCGCGGCGACGAGCGGGTCGCGCAGGATCTCCGCGTGGCGGGTGAGCGCGCCGAGGCGCAGGCCCCCCGGGCCGTCCGCGATGCCGCGCAACGCCGCGATCCGGCCGATATCGATCAGGAGGTCGGGCGCGTCGAGGCGCAGCTTCAGGGCCGGCAGCAGGCTCTGGCCGCCCGTCAGGTAGCGCGCCTCTCCCTCGCAGGCCGCGAAGGCCGCGAGCGCCTCCTGCAGGCTCTCGACGCGGCGATAGGCGAAGGCGCGTGCCTTCACGGGCGTCCTCCGGGGCTGCGGTCCGTTTCGACCACTTGGTCACAACGCTACGCGCCGAGCCGACGGGCCGTCAAGAGAATTGACCAAGCGCTCACAACGGGGGCAGGGTCGGGCGGTGACGGGGGAGGAGCGGGCCGGCCGTGAGCGAGGGCGTCGTGACGGGTCCGCCGGCCCGGCGGCGGCGGCACCTGCCCGCCGCCGAGCGGGAGCGGATGATCATCGAGGGCGCGACGCGGTTCTTCGCCGCGCGCGGCTTCGAGGGGCAGACGCGCGACCTCGCCCGGGGGCTCGGCATCACCCACTCGGCGATCTTCCGCTACTTCCCGACCAAGGAGGCCCTGATCGACCGCGTCTACGAGCACGTCTACGTCAGCCGCTGGAACCCCGACTGGGCCGGGCTGATCCAGGACCGCTCGCAGCCCCTGGAGGCGCGGCTGGTGCGGTTCTACCGCGAATACGCGGAGCGGATCTTCGACTACGACTGGGTGCGGATCTTCATCCATTCGGGGCTGAAGGGCACCGACATCACCCCGCGCTACCTCACGGTGGTGCGCGACAAGCTGATCCGGCCGGTCTGCGCGGAGCTGCGGGCGAGCTTCGGCCTGCCCGATCCGGACGAGGTCCCGCTCGCCGAGCGTGAGGAGGAGGCCGTCTGGGCGCTGCACGGCAAGGTGTTCTACCTCGCGATCCGCCGCTTCATCTACGGCTGGCCGGTCCCGGACGACGTGGCGCCGATCATCGCCGACGACGTCCGCATCTTCCTGCGCGGCGCCCCGGCGGTGATCGCGGAGTGCTGCCGCCCGGCGGGGGGCGCCGGGGAGGCCGCGCGGGACGATGCCTGAGGCGGGCCGCGGCCGCGGGCCGTGCGCACGATCACGCGACGGGCCAAGCCGATGACCCCACGCCCCACCCCCGCCCGCGCGACGGGCCTCGCCGTGCTCCTCGCCGCCTTCGCCGCGCGATGCGGCGCCCCTCGCCCGGGCGGCTTCCGTCCCGGTCGGCACGACGATAGGCTGGCGATCATGAGCCGTCCGCACGCCCTGACGCCGTCATCCCGTGACCGGGGTCGGGTCGGATGAGTGAGGCGGATTCGCGGGCCGCCCGGCAGGCGCGCGCCTACAAGGTCACGATCTGGTCGATCGCCGGGGGCACGTTCCTGTTCGCGCTGGCGCAAGCCGGCTGGGCCGTCTCGCTCGGATCGGCGCAGTTCCTGAAGGACGCCGTCGACTGGATCTACACCGTCCTGCTCTACGGCATCGCGGCCGTGGTGTTCGGGCGCGGCGCCGCCGTCGAACGCCTGTCGGCCCTCGCGATCGCCGCCATCCTGGCCGTCGCGGGGCTGCACACGCTCTACGACCTGTCGCAGAAGATCGCCGACCCCCGGCCGATCGATCCCGGGCTGCTGGGCTTCTCGGCGGCCAGCGCGATCGCGATCGGGTCGCTCACGGCGGGTGCGCTGGCCCGGTTCCGGCACGATCCGAACCCGCTGATCACGGCCACGTGGCTGAGCGCCCGCAACGACGCGGTGACGACGACCGTCTCGGCGGGGGTGACGCTGGCGCTGCGGCTCGCGCCCGTGCGGTGGCCCGAATACGCGCTGGACGTCCTCGACGCGGGCCTCGCCTTCCAGGCCGCTTGCGTGACGGCGCGCAGCGCAGCCGCGAGCGCCTCCGCCGGGGAATCCGGCCCTCCCTCGGCGCCCGCCCGGTGAGCGCGGCGCGCGGCCTCCCTACGCGGAGGCGGCGCCGAGCGGGGGCAGGCGATGGCTCCAGGGATGGGCCTGCTCCAGCTCGGCCGCCAGCGCCAGGAGCGTCGCCTCCTCGCCGACGCGGCCGACGGCCTGGACGCCGACCGGAAGGCCGTCGGGCGTCCAGTGCAGCGGCAGGCTCGCCGCCGGCTGACCGGTCATGTTCCAGACCGGCGTGAACGGGATGAAGCGGAAGGCGCGCTCGGCCGCCTGGCGCAGGAGGGGCCCGTAGCGCAGGTAGCGGCCGACCCCGAGGCGGGCCGCCAGCGCCTCCAGGACGGCGTCGAGGCCCCTCGACCGCAGGTCGCCGTGCCTCACCGGCGGGCTGGCCAGGGTGGGCGTCAGCAGCACGTCGCAGCTGTCGAAGAAGCTGGCGATCCGGCGGCTGGTCCGGTGCAGCCGCTCCAGGGCGAGGGAGAGTTCGGCCGCCGAGAAGCCGTGTCCGAGCGCGCGGCAGAGCCAGGTGCTCTCCTCGACCTCGGCGCGCCGGGCCCGGTGCCCGGTCGTCTCCTCCGCGAAGGTGAATTCCTGCGCCACGGCGGCGAGGAAGACGGTCAGGAACCAGTCGAAATACGCGTCCGGGATCCGGGGGGCCGCCTCCACGACCGCGTGGCCGAGCGCGGCGCAGAGTCCGGCCGCGTCCTCGACGGCCTGCCGGCATTCCGGATCGACGGGCGCCCCGTTGGGCGCCTGCGAGGACCAGGCGATCCGCAACCGCTCCGGGGGGCGCGCGGCGGCGGCGGCGAAGGACTGGCCGGGCCGCGCGAGCGCGCAGGGCGCGCCCGGATCGGGGCCCGCCACGGCGTCGAGCAGCCGTGCGCTGTCGCGGACGCTGCGGGTGAGCACGTGCCCGACCGCCGCGCCGTGCCAGCCCTCGCCCAGATAGGGGCCGTTCGGGGTTCGCCCGCGGCTGGGCTTGAGCCCGAACAGCCCGCAGCAGGAGGCGGGGATCCGGATCGACCCGCCCCCGTCCGTCGCGTGGGCCATGGGCACGCTGCGGGCCGCCACGTGGGCGGCCGATCCGCCGGAGGAGCCGCCGGCGGTGCGGTCGAGGGCCCACGGATTGCGGGCGGGCCCGAGGTGGCGCGGCTCGGTCACGGGCGTCAGGGAGAGTTCCGGCACCTTCGTGCTGCCGAGGATGATCAGCCCCGCGGCCCTGAAGCGCCGCACCATCTCGCTGTCCCGCGGCGGCACCCATCCGCGCCAGATGCGGCTGCCGTTGTGGTAGGGCAGGCCCGCCGCCACGTGCATGTTGTCCTTGAGGAGGAACGGCACGCCCGCGAAGGGGCCGCCGACGGGCTCCCGGGCCGCCCGGCGGGCCTGGTCGAGCGCCCACTCGGTCATGCCGGCGAGGTGGGGCTCGACCTGCTCCAGCCGCGCGATCGCGGCCTCGACGAGTTCGGCCGGACCGACCTGCCGCCGCCGCACCAGGTCGGCGAGCGCCGTGGCGTCGAGACCGGGATAATCCTCGCCGAGGCTCATGGGCCGCCCCCGGTCCCGGCTCCGCGACGGGCTCGGTCCTGTCCGGATCCGCGCGGGTGCGGAGAGGCCCGCGCCGTCCCCGGAGAGGATGGGCTGCGCTCCCCGCCGTCAAGGGGCGGCGCGGAGCTTCGCCGCCCGTCGTGGCGCGCGGATCCGGGTCGGGGACCGGTGAGGACCGCCCGGACCCTGGACCGCGGGGCCCCGGTGCCCCGCGAGCCGTCGCGCCCTCGCCAGGAGCGCGCCGCGACGCGCGGATGAGCCGCGGCGCGGCACCCGTCCAAGATCCGTCGCGAGCACCGTCTCTCGATGCAGGGGTCCGACCCGGATCATTTGTTCGCTGATTGGCCGCCCCTTGTTGGCTGCGCGCGGGCGGTTCCGGCGGCGCGGCCGAACGCTCTGTTCACGATTGTCTTGCGGCGCCGCATCGCGCGCCGTCGATCCTGATCGTCCCTTGCATCGCGAAATGAACCTCGTGGATCTCGACGGGCGAGAGACCGCGTGTAAGATCCGGATCAACAGCGCAGCTTGACGCTGGTCGGGTGAGGAAACTGAAATGTGGAAGGTCGCGACCGCATTGCTGGGTGCGTTCGTCTGTGGACATTGGGCTCAACCGGCCCAGGCCCGGATCACCGCGATCGAGGTCAGGACGGTCGAGCCCTTCGCGGAGGGGCAGAGCTTCGGCGAGAGCGGCCCTTACGAGCGCGTCATCGGCACGGCGCGCGGCGAGCTGGATCCGGCCGATCCGCGCAATGCCGGGATCGCCGACATCGCCCTGGCGCCCCGCAACGCGCGCGGCCTCGTGGAGTATCGGACCGACTTCTTCATGCTGCGGCCGAGCGATCCGGCCCGCGGCAGCGGCACGCTCCTGTACGAGGTCGTCAACCGCGGCAGGAAGTTCCTGTTCAACTGGGTGCTCGACGCGCCGCCCCAGGGCGCCCAGGCGGTCAACGATCCCCGCACGCTGCAGGATGCGGGCACGGCGCTCGTCCTGCGGCGCGGCGACACCATCGTGTGGTCGGGATGGGAGGCCGATGCCCTGCGCCAGCAGGGCGGGATGGCGATCGACGTCCCGGTCGCGACCCGCGGCGGCAAGCCCATCGTCGAGACGGTCCGCGACGAACTCGTGAGCGCCACCCGCGGCCCGCCCGAGGCGCCGTTCCTCCTCACCTTCAAGGCGGCCTCCCTCGACAGGGCCGGAGCGAGCCTGACGGTGCGCCGCCGCGAGGCGGACGCGCCGCGCCCGGTCCCGGAGAGCGCCTGGACCCTGGCCTCGGCCGGCGAGCTGCGGCTCCTGCCCGAGGGGCTGAAGCCCGAGCCCGGGACCCTCTATGAGTTCACCTACCGGGCCATCAACCCGAAGGTGCTCGGCCTCGGCTTCGCCGCCACCCGGGACGTGGTGGCCTTCCTGCGCGGGCCGCAGGCCGCGCCCGCCAACCCGGCGGGCGGCGCGGTCAAGCACGCCGTCGCGCTCGGGATCTCGCAGAGCGGGCGCTTCCTGCGCGACTTCATCCGGCAGGGCTTCAACCAGGACGAGGAGGGGCGGCGCGTCTTCGACGGCATGCTCCTGCACATCTCCGGCGTCGGCGGCGTCTTCCTGAACGCCCGCTTCGGCCAGCCCTCGCGCACCAACACCCAGCACGAGGACCATCTCTACCCCGAGAACACGTTCCCGTTCTCGGCCGCCGCGATGCGCGACCCGGTCACCGGCCTGTCCGGCGCGCTGCTGCGCGGAGACGGCTTCGACCCGCTGCTGATGGAGGTGAACACCTCCACCGAGTACTGGCAGAAGGGCGCCTCCCTCCTCACCACGGACCCGCTCGGGCGGGCCGATGCGGCGCTGCCCGCGACGGCGCGGGCCTACCTCGTGTCCAGCGGCTTCCACTACGGGCGGGCCGGCCTGACCTCGACCCGGGGGCCCTGCGCGCTGCCTCGCAGCACGCTCAACCCCGCCCCGGCCCTGCGGGCGCTGCTCGTGGCCCTGGAGGAGTGGGTGACGACGGGCGCCGCGCCTCCGGAGAGCCGGGTGCCGCGCCTCTCCGACGGCACCCTGGTGCCCGCCGAGGATGCCGGCTTCCCCTACATCCCGGGCATGCGCGTGCCGGAGGCGCCGAACGCCATCGCGCGGTTCTCGACCTACGTCGATCCGCGCCCGGAGAGCGGCCCGCAATACCGGCCCCTCGTCCCGAAGACCGACGCGGACGGGCACGACGTGGCCGGCATCCGCCTGCCGGAGGTCGCCGCGCCGCGCGCCACCTTCACGGGCTGGAACCTCTACGCGGAGCCCTTCCCGGGCGGGGAATTGTGCGACCGGGAGGGCAGCCGGATCCTCCTCGCGCGCAGCCGCGCCGAGCGGCAGGCGTCCGGCGATCCCCGCCCCTCCCTGGAGGAGCGCTACGCCGAGGCCGGAGCCTATCTCGACCGGGTGAGGCGGGCGGCGGACGCCCTCGTCGCCGAGCGGCTCCTCCTGCGGGAGGATGCCGAGCGCCTCGTCGAGGCGGCCCGCGCGGCGGACGGCCAACCCTGATCGGAGCCGACAGCAGGAGATCCCCCATGACCGTCCGTTCGCGTCGCTTCCCCCGCCCGGGCGGCCTCCTCGCGGGGGCCCTCGCGGGCGCCCTCGCGGCCGGCGCCGCCGCCCAGGAGCCGCCCCCCCTCCAGGTCCCGGCCAAGTCCGTGCCGGTGCCCGCCGACGTCAGCCCGCAGCTGGCGAAGATCATCGGGGCGCCGCTGCGCACCAACTGGAACATCCATCCGCGGACCGGCGAGGAGTGGAAGCCGGTGGCCGAGGCGGGCGCGGCCGCGCTCGGCAAGCTCGTGCCCGGCATGCTCGAACGCCTGCACGTGAAGGTCGAGCGCACCACCATCGACGGGGTGCGCGCCTTCATCCTGACGCCCGAGACGATCCCGCCGGAGAATCGCGACCGCCTGCTCGTGCACGTCCATGGCGGCTGCTACGTGCTCAACCCCGGCGAGGCGGGCCTGCCGGAGGCGATCTTCATGGCCGGCTTCGGCCGCTTCAAGGTGATCTCGGTCGATTACCGCATGCCGCCCGAGGCCTACTACCCGGCCGCGCACGACGACGCCATGACCGTCTGGCGGGCGGCGACCCGGATGGCCGACCCGAGGAAGATGGGGATCTTCGGCACCTCGGCGGGCGGCGCGCTCACCCTGGCGATGGTGCTGCGCGCCAAGCAGGAGGGCGTGCCCCTGCCGGCCGCGATCGCCCCCGGCACCCCGATGTCGGACACCACGAAGGTCGGCGACAGCTTCGTCACCAACGCCATGCTCGACAACGTGCTGGTCTCGCCCGACGGCTTCTGCGACGACGGCGCCAAGGTCTACGCCGCCGGGCACGACCTCAAGGACCCGATGCTCTCCCCGGTCTACGGGGACATGCACGGCTTCCCGCCGACCATCCTGACCACCGGCACGCGCGACCTCCTGCTCTCGAACACGGTCCGGGTGCACCGGAAGCTCAGGGATGCGGGCGTCGAGGCGTATCTCCAGGTCGGCGAGGGCCAGTCGCACGCCCACTACATCCGCGACGACACCGCCCCGGAGACCCGCAAGGTCTTCGAGGAGATCGCGTGGTTCTTCGACAGGCACCTGGGCAAGTAGCGATCGGAAGACGTGACGCCGGCTGGGCGGCACGCAGGGAGGGCACCATGAGCGACGTGACACGTCGGACCTGGCTCGGCGGCCTGTCCGCCGCCGGCATCCTGGCGGCGGCGGGGGCGAGGGGCGCGATCGGGCCCAACGACAAGTTCGACCTCGTGATCAAGGGCGGCGAGGTCGTCGATCCGAGCCAGTCCCTGCGCGCCAAGCGCGACGTCGGCATCCGCTTCGGCGTGATCGAGGCGCTCGACCCCGAGATCCCGGCCGCGCGCGCGCAGCGCGTGCTCGACGCCTCGGGCAAGCTCGTCCTGCCGGGACTGGTCGATCTCCACGCCCACACCTACCCGTACGGGTCGGCCATCGGCATCCCGGCGGACGAGACCGTGCCGTTCTCCGGGGTGACCACGGTGGTCTCGGCCGGCGACGCGGGCGCCAACAACCTCGCGGCCCTGCGCCGGCACATCGCCGCCCAGACCCGCACGCGGATGTTCGCCTTCGTGCACATCGCCAACAATGGCCTCTCGGCCTTTCCGGTCGCCGAACTCTACAACATCGACAATGCCCAGGTGGAGGCCTGCGCCCTGGCCCTGGCGGAGAACCCGGACTTCGTCATCGGCGTGAAGGTGCGGATGTCCGAGAACGTCATCTTCAAGCACGGTGCCGAGCCGCTGCGGCGGGCCATTCAGGCCTGCGAGATGTCCGGGCGCCCCGCCAAGATCATGGTCCATATCGGCGGCGTCGAGACCGCCGCGCTCATGAGCCAGATCCTGGACCTGCTGCGGCCCGGCGACATCCTCACGCATTGCTATTCGGGGGCGCCGAACCTCGCCGGCCAGTTCACGAACATCGTGCAGGACGGGAAGCTGCTGCCCGCCGCCCTGGAGGCGAAGCGGCGCGGCGTGATCTTCGACATCGGCCACGGCGGCGGCAGCTTCGACTTCACGGTGGCCGAGGCCGCGATCGCCCAGGGGGCGCCGCCGGACACGATCTCGTCCGACCTGCACGTGGTCTCGGGCAACACGCCGGGCATGCCGTTCCTGCCCTGGGTGATGAGCAAGTTCCTGCCGCTCGGCTTCAGCCCGGAGCAGGTCGTCGCGATGGCGACCTCCGCCCCCGCCCGGGTGATCGATCGCGGCCCCAAGCTCGGCACCCTCCAGGTCGGCGCGCCCGGCGACGTGTCGGTGATGGAGTGGGTGGAGGGGCCCGTGACGTTCGTCGACACCCGCGGCAACACCCGCGGCGGGACCGCCTTCCTCAAGCCGGTGCAGACGGTGAACACCGGCGTGGTGTTCGGGCGACCGTTCCAGGCGCCCTTCGCCGTGCGCTAGCGCGGAACGCCCGCGCGCGGGACGACCGGGTGTGGGGAGGGGTGGGCCATCGCCCTGTGGACGCTCCACCCCTCGCGGCGGCTCAGCGCCCGCGTCTGCCCACTCCTCGACTACCTGAAGGGGACTTCCCCACCGGGGCGCCGGACGAACCGACCGCCTCCGCGGGTGGGCCGCGGCGCGCTCACCCTCGATCCCGCGCGGATCGGGGGCGGCCTGCCGGCAGGGCGGGAGAACGCGGCGCTGCGCGGGCCAGCCGCCCCGCCACCGCCGCCCCTCCCGGCCTCGGGGCGGATCATCGGCATTCGGCGCGATCCGTGCTATGTCCGACGGACGTCCCTCGCATGCCCCGACACGACCATCGGGCGCGGCCACGCGCGGCAGGAGGAACGGATGGGCTTCTACGAGCGGCATGTCGGTCCCCGCCTCGTGCGGTGTGCGTGCGCGATGGCCAATGTGAGTGCCGAGCGCGAGAAGATCGTGCCGCGTGCCGCCGGCACGGTGCTGGAGGTCGGGTTCGGCCCGGGCCTGAACCTTCCCTTCTACGACCCTGCGCGTGTCTCGCGCGTGATCGGCGTCGATCCGAACGAGGCGTTCCTGAAGCTCGGCGCGGCGCGGCGGCGGGCGGCCAAGATCCCGGTCGAGATCCGGACCGCGCCGGCGGAGAGCCTGCCGCTGGAGGACGCTTGCGTTGACACGGCCGTGATCACCTACACGCTCTGTTCCGTGCATGATCCGATGAGGAGCCTGTCGGAAGTGCGCCGCGTCCTCCGTCCCGGCGGCCGAGCCCTGTTCCTGGAGCACGGGCTGTCGCGCGACCCGAAGGTCGCCCGCTGGCAGTCCAGGCTGAACCCGCTCTGGCGAGCGGTGGCGGTCGGCTGCAATCTCATCCGGCCGGTGGCCGCCTCGTTCCGAGCGGCCGGCTTCGCGCTGACCGAACTGGAGGAGTACTACCTGCCGGGGACGCCCAAGCCGCTGAGCTATTTCAGCCGCGGCGTCGCTCACGCCGTCCAGGGCGGGCCCGCTTCCGGCGGGGGGCCGTGACCGGCCGGAGCTGAGCCGCGCCGGAACGGTGCGGGCACCGGGGCGGCCCGGCCGAAAGCCCGCTCCCCCCGTCACCGCCCAACCGCGGCGGAGCGCGTCCGCCCCCGCCCGGTCGTCGGGGCGGATCCGGCCCGGACAGGTCCGCGGCCCCGTTCCAGTCCCGGCATTCCGGCGGGGTGGTCGCGCCCGGCAAGGGCGCGCCAGCCCTCAGAGGAACCCGGTCGAGAACCAGGGCACGAAGGTGAGCACGAGCAGGCCGAGGAACAGGGCCCCGAGATAGATCCAGATCCGGCGCATCCCGGATTCCGGCGAGACCTGCCCGATGATGCAGGCCGCGTAGTAGCAGAGGCCGAAGGGCGGCGCGAACAGCCCCAGGCCCATGGCGAGGATGACCACCATGGCGTAGTGCACCTCGTGGATCCCGAACTGGTGCGCGATCGGGAAGAGGAGCGGCCCGAACAGCACGATGGCCGGGATGCCCTCCAGCAGGCTTCCGAGCACCATGAAGGCCACGACCGAGATCAGCAGGAAGCCGACCTGCCCGCCGGGGACCGCGGCCATCGCCCGGGCGAGGTCGTGCGAGAAGCCCGATTGCGTGAGCGCCCAGGCCATCGCGCTCGCCGCCCCGACGATGAACAGGATCGCGCCCGAGAGCGAGGCCGTGCGGGCCAGCATCGGCAGCACCGCCCGCCAGCGCAGGCCGCCCCGGTAGACGAGGAGGCCGAGCACCAGCGAGTAGGCGATGCCGATGGTCGAGACCTCGGTGGCCGTCGCGATCCCCTCCACCACGGCGGTGCGGATCAGGAACGGCAGCAGGAGGGCCGGCAGCGCCGCCAGCAGGGTGCGGCCCACCACCGAGGCGGGCGCGCGCGCCACCCGGACCGCGTCCTCCTCCCGGCCCGCCCGGTAGCGGGCGACGGCCGCCAGCACGAGGGCGAGGACCAGGGCGGGCAGGATGCCGGCCGTGAACAGGGCGGCGATCGACACGCCGGTGACCGAGGCGATGGCGATGAGCACGATCGAGGGCGGGATCGTCTCGCTCATCGCGCCGGAGGCCGCGAGCAGCGAGAGCAGCTCGCCGTCCTTCATGCCGCGCCGGCGCATCTCGGGAAACAGCACCGGGGCGACCGCCGCCATGTCGGCCGTCTTCGAGCCGGAGATGCCGGAGACGAGCAGCATCGCGCCGAGGAGCACGTAGGACATGCCCGCCCGCACGTGGCCGAGCAGCGAGGCCAGGAAGGCCACCATCACCCGCGCCATCCCGGTCGCCTCGACGAGCTGCCCGAGCAGCACGAAGAGCGGGATGGCGAGCAGGATCAGGCCGCTCATGCCCTCGTCCATCCGCCCGACCACGATGGTGAGCGGCGTCGAGGTGACGGTCAGCAGGTAGGCCGAGGTCGCGAGCGCGAACGAGAACGCGATCGGCACGCCCGCCAGGATGCCGAGGCCGAGGAGCCCGATGAAGAACACCACGAGGGCCCAGTTGCCGAGATCCGTCAGGAGCGGGGCGCCGAGGGCGAGGAGCCCGGCCAGCCCCGCGAGGACGAGCCCGACCCCGAGGAGGTCGGCGATCCCGTGGCGGGCGAGGCGCAGCGAGCAGCCGAGCAGCGCGGCCACGAAGCCGACCGGCACCGCGAGCGCCCGCACCGTCCCGGGCCA
Organism: Methylobacterium sp. 4-46; assembly: GCF_000019365.1. GTDB lineage: Bacteria > Pseudomonadota > Alphaproteobacteria > Rhizobiales > Beijerinckiaceae > Methylobacterium. Next base: position 669,554 of record NC_010511.1, read on the forward strand.
GCCGAGGGCCGGCGTCTCCACGAAGGACTGGTCCTCCGTGTAGTCGGAGGCGGCGCGGAGCAGGAGGACCAGGAAGACGAAGACCGTCCCGACCGCCAGCGCCTCGCACCAGGCCTGCGCCCGCGGCGGGAGCTTGCCGACCACGAAGGTGAGCCGCATGTGCTCGCCGCGCTGGATCGCCACGACGCTGCCCAGCATGGCGAGCCAGAGGAACAGGATCGAGGCGAGTTCGTCGCTCCAGATGATCGGGTGCCCGAGCGCCCGCGCGACGATGCCGGCGAACAGGATCGCCACCTCGGCGGCCACCAGGAGGGCGGCCGGTCCCTCGACGGCCGCGCGCAGGACGCGGTCGGCGAGGGAGAGCCAGTCGGAATGGGGGACGGGGAGCGCGTCGGCGCGGCCCGGCATGTCGGCCGCCGCGCTCATGCGAGCGCCCCCGTCACGGATTCGAGCGCCTTCCAGGCCTCGGGGCCGAACTTCTCCTTCCAGTCGCGGTAGAAGCCGGCCTGGGTGAGGCTGCGGCGGAACGCGTCCTTGTCGGCGGCCTCGAAGACCAGGCCCTTGGCGACGAGCTGGGTCTTGAGCGTGCCGTTCAGCCGCGCCACGTCCTCGCGCTGCTCCTGCGCGGCCCGGTCGAGCTCGCGCCGCACGATCTCCTGCAGCGGCTCCGGCAGCCGGCCGAAGGCCCGCCGGTTCGCCACGATCCAGAACGGGTCCCAGATGTGGTTGGTCTCGGAGACGTATTTCTGGACCTCGTAGAGCTTGCCGGCGTCGATCGCCACCAGCCCGTTCTCCTGACCGTCGACGAGCCGGGTCTGCAGCGCGGTGTAGAGCTCGTTGAAGTTGATCGAGGTCGGGCTCGCCCCGAGCGCCGAGAACAGCGAGGTGAAGATCGGCGAGACCGGCACGCGGATGCGGTAGCCCTTGAGGTCGTCGGGCGTCCTGATCGGCTTCGAGGCCGAGGTGATCTGCCGGAAGCTGTTGTCCGCGGCCTTGGCGGCGACGAGGAGACCGGCCTTCTCGATCTGGGTGCGGACGTACTGGCCGATCGGACCGTCCGCCCCGCGCCACGCCTGGTCGTAATCCGCGAAGGCGAAGCCCACGTTGGTGATCGCCGCCCCCGCCGCGACGGTCGAGATCACCGAGCCGGCGATGTTGAGGAACTCGATCCCGCCCGAGCGCACCTGCGTGATCAGGTCGGTGTCGGAGCCGAGCTGGCTCGCGGGGAAGAACTTCAGTTCCAGGCGCCCGCCGGAGGCCTCGCGGATCCGCTGCGTCGCCTGGTCGAGGCGGGCGTTGATCGGCTGGGTGAGGGATTGGCCGGTCGCGAGCTTGTAGGTGAACTCGGCCGCGCGCGCCGGCCGGGTGCGGATCGCGACCAGCGGGACGGCGGCGGCCGCGGTCAGCAGGCTGCGGCGCGAGAGGCCGCCCTTCGGCTTGGAATCCGTCTCGGTCATGGTGTTTCCTCCAGCGCGCCGTCATCCGCTCGGTCGCGGTGCGGCATCGTTTCTGTCTGGGTTGCGCCGCGGGTCGGGCGGTGCGGGATCGGGGGGCGGGGCGCCCCGGGCGCGCGTCCCGCGCTCCTCCTCCCTGTCGCTCCTGTCGGCGCCCCGCTCCGGGGCGGCTCTTCTGGTGTCCTGCCCGACACTAGGAAGGGCGTTCATGTAGGACAATCCAGATTGTTTGCGCGTTCATGTAGCGCGGCTAAACTGTCGGCATGCCGGTTCCGCTTCGCGCCATTACGGTCTTCCACGCGGTCGCCCGCTCCGGGAGCATCACCCGGGCGGCGGAGGAGCTCGGGGTGACGCCCTCCGCGGTGAGCCAGCAGATCCAGACCCTGGAGGTCGGCCTCGGCACGGCGCTGATCGGCAAGGCGGGCCGCAACGTCGTCCTGACCGAGGCGGGCGAGCGCTACTTCGAGATGATCGGCGGCGAGATCGACCGGATCATGGAGGCGACGCAGCGCATCCAGGGATTCCGGTCGGTCACCACCCTCACGGTGCGGGCGACGCCGAGCCTCTCGACGAAGTGGCTGCTGCCGCGGCTCGCCCGCTTCCTCGACGCGCATCCCGACCTCGAACTGCGCCTCGACGGGACCAACGAGCCGACCGCCTTCCAGAAGGAGAGCGTGGACATCGAGATCCGCCACGGCACCGGGGGCTGGCCCGGCCTCTACGCGGAGGGGCTGGTAGAGGAGTGCTTCCGGCCCGTCTGCGCGCCCGCCCTCGCCGCACCCGGCAGCCTCGCGCCCGGGGAGCTTCACCGGCACCGGCTCATCCACTCGGTGAAGTCGCAGATGCAGTGGGCGCACTGGTTCAAGCTCGCCGGCACCGCCCCGGCGGCGCGCTGGCGCCGGCTGCTCTTCGACCGCACCCACATGGCGATCGACGCCGCGGCGGGCGGGCTCGGCATCGCGCTCGAGAGCGACCTGATGCTGTGGGACGACCTGCGATCGGGGCGCCTCGCCTGCCCGGTGCGCGACCCGCCGCGCACCGCCCTGGTGACGCAGTGGGTCACCTGCCCGCCCGATCACCTGCGCCTGCGCAAGGTCCAGGCCTTCCTCGACTGGATCCGCCGGGAGCGGGACGAGTGGGCGCGGGCGCGGGCGGAGACTCTTTAGCCGGGCTTCACGGTGGGCTCGGAAATCTGGATTGTCCTACACGAAGCGCGCTTCTAAGCATCATTCGCCGAAGTGGTCACCGGTTCGGCGGCGAAAATGATGCAAGAACAAGAGCTAAGCAGAGTTGCCCCGCGCAACTCCGCTTAGCGTCCGACCGTCACGACCTCGCCGCGCGGCCCCGAGACCCGCCGAGGTTGCAAGAGCGTGGACCGCCGCGCCGACGCCGTCCCGGCCCGCGGGGCGCCGCGGCGACCCGGCACCGGTCCCGCGGAGGAGGAAGCGCATGAACCTGTCCACCCTGCTGCTCGCCCGCGCCTCGGCCGGCCGGCCGGTCCGCGTCGGCCTGATCGGCGCCGGCAAGTTCGGCTCGATGGTGCTGGCCCAGGCCCAGCGCATCGCCGGCCTGCACGTGGTCGGCGTCGCCGACCTCAATGTCGGCCGCGCCCGCGACTCCCTCGCCCGCGTCGGCTGGCCGGAGGAGCGCTACGCCGCCCCGACGCTCGGCGACGCGGTGCGCAGCGGCCGCACCTGCGTGCTCGACGACGCGGCGGCGCTCAGCGCCTGCGACGAGATCGAGTGCATCATCGAGGCGACCGGGCACCCGATCGCCGGCATCCGGCACGCGCTCCAGGCCATCGACGCGGGCAAGCACGTGGTCATGGTCAATGTCGAGGCGGACGTGCTCTGCGGGCCGCTGCTCGCCGAGCGGGCGCGCCGCAAGGGCGTCGTCTACAGCATGGCCTACGGCGACCAGCCCGCCATCATCTGCGAGCTGGTGGATTGGGCCCGCTCCTGCGGCTTCGAACTGACCTCGGCCGGCAAGGGCATGAATTTCGAGCCGCGCTACCGCTACTCCACGCCCGACACCGTCTGGGGCTTCTTCGGCTGGTCCGAGGAGGAGGTGCGCAAGGGCGACTTCAACCCCAAGATGTACAACTCGTTCACGGACGGCACCAAGGCGGCGATCGAGATGGCGGCCGTCGCCAACGGGACCGGACTCGATTGCCCGGACGACGGCCTCGCCTTCCCGCCGACCGGCCTGCACGACCTCGCCCGGGTCTTCCGCCCGGTGGCGGATGGCGGGCGCCTGCCCCGCAGCGGCCTCGTCGACATCGCGGCGAGCCAGGAGCCGGACGGGCGCGAGGTGTTCAACAACATCCGGTACGGCGTCTTCGTCACCTTCAAGGCGACGAGCGAGTACACGCGGGCCTGCTTCCGCCAGTACGGCCTCCTGACCGACCCGTCCGGCTGGTACGGCTCGATGTGGCGGCCCTTCCACATGATCGGGCTGGAGACGAGCGTGAGCGTGCTCTCGGCGGTGCTCCGCCAGGAGCCGACCGGCTGCTCGAAGGAGTTCCGCGGGGACGCGGTGGCGACCGCCAAGCGCGACCTCAAGGCGGGCGAGATGCTCGACGGCGAGGGCGGCTACGCCGTGTGGGCGAACGCCATCCCGGCCGCGAAGAGCCTCGCCCTCGGCGCCCTGCCGATCGGGCTCGCCCACAACGTCGCCCTCAAGCGCCCGGTCGGCAAGGACCAGGTGGTGCGCTTCGACGACGTCGAGCTCGTGAACGACCTCGACGTGGTGGCGCTGCGGCGGCAGATGGAGGACGCCGCCCGGCAGGCTCCCCCGAAGGCCGCCTGAGCCTCCCGCCTCGGGGCGGTCGCCCGCCCCTGCGACGGCGGCGCGGGGCAGGACCCTCCGGCCGGATCGCCCCGCGGTCCGGCGCGCGAGGGGGTCCCGCGCCCAGGCCGGCCCGGGCCGGGCCGGCCGGCGCCCCCGGCCTCGGCCGACCCCGTCCCACCCGTCCGCGCCGCAGAGGCGCCGGACCCGCGCGAGCTGCCGATGACCGAGTCCCCTCCCCGCCCCTTCGTGGTGATCGCCGAGTTCAAGGTCAGGCCAGGCTGCCTGGACGCGTTCCTGGACCTCGCCCGCGAGGATGCCCGCGCCTCGGTCGCGCGCGAGCCCGGCTGCCGCAGCTTCGACGTCGCGGTCGGCGAGAGCGACCCGCAGACCGTGCTGTTCTACGAGGTCTACGACGACCGCGCCGCCTTCGCCGCGCATCTCGAGACCCCGCACCTCGCGCGGTTCCGGGCCGGGTTCCCGGCCCTCGTGGCGGAGGAGCGCCCGGTGCGGTTCCTCGCCCTGGCCTGCGCCGGCGCGCAGGTGTCCCGATGACGTCCGCCGCCACGATCGGCTTCCTCGGCACCGGCCTGATGGGCGCGCCCATGGCGCGCCGCCTCTGCGCGGCCGGCCACGCGGTGCGGGTCTGGAACCGCACCCCCGACAAGGCCGCCGCGCTCGTCGCGGAGGGCGCGCGGGTCGCGCAGGATCCGCGGGACGCCGCGCGCGAGGCCGACGCGGTGATCTGCATGGTGAGTTCCGGCCCGGTCAGCGACGAGGTCCTGCTCGGGCCGGAGGGCGCGCTCGCGGCGATGCGGCCGGGCAGCGTGCTCGCCGTGATGAGCTCGATCCCGGTCGAGACGGCCCGCCGGCAGGCCGGGATCGCCGCCGCGGCCGGCCTCCTCTACGTCGACGCCCCGGTCTCGGGCGGCGAGGCCGGCGCGGTCGCCGGGACGCTCGCCATCATGGCCGGCGGCAGCCCGGACGCCTTCGCCCGGATCCGCCCGATCCTCGCCGCGATGGGGCGGCCGACCCATGTCGGGCCGGCCGGCAGCGGGCAATTGGCCAAGCTCGCCAACCAGGCGATCGTCGCCTCGACGATCGTGACCGTGGCCGAGGCGATCACCTTCGTGGAGCGCGGCGGGGCCGATCCGGCCAAGGTGCGCGAGGCCCTGCTCGGGGGCTTCGCCGACTCGACCATCCTGAAGCAGCACGCGCTGCGGATGATCGAGCGGACCTTCGCGCCCGGAGGCCCGGCCAAGTACCAGCTCAAGGACACGGGCACGGCCCTCGCGCACGCCGCCTCCCTGGGCCTGGATCTGCCGGTGCTGTCGCTGGTGGACCGCCTGTTCGCGGGGCTCGTCGCGCACGGGGATGGCGATCTCGACCACAGCGCGGTGATCCGCGAGATCCGGCGCCGGAACGGCCTGTCGGATCAGGCCTGATCAGAGCCGCGCTCCGGCCGCGGCATCCCGCCGATCCCGGCGACGGGGCCGTCTCGGACGCGGTCCGGGCTGCACGGACCGGAGGACGGCCCGCCGCGGCGGGACCGGGCGGGCCGGGATCGCGGCGCCCGCCGCGCGCCTCGGCCCGGGCGGACGCGCGCAGGAGGGCCGAACGGCTCAGCGCCACCGCGGCGGCAGCGGCTGGGGTGGGGATTGAGCCCGCCCGAGGCGGCGTCGAGATCCGCGTCGGACAGAACCGCCTTCGGGTCGAGCTTCGTCTTGAGCTGCGTGTTGGGCTGCGGCTCAGTCCGCGCCTTGGTCCGCGGCTTCGAGGTCTTGCGCATCGTCGTCTCCCGTCGATCAGGGCGCTTGGCCGAGCGTGACGGTGCCGGAACCGGCCGAGCGCGGCCGTGCCGCGCCGCGCACCGGACGGGACGACGGCCGCCGTTGACGCAGGCGGGGAACAAGAAAGCGCGCGCGGCTTTGCTCGCGACCGATGGAATCCCGGCCCCTCGACCTCGCGGTCATCGCCACCGCGCTCGTCGGCGCCCCCGCCCTCGGCCCCTTCCCTCGCTGAGCGGAGACCAGCTCATGGCCTTCAGGAACGACGTCCCTCCCCACCTCTCCGCGCAGCGCGGCGACGATCCGGCGCCGGTCGATGAGGCGCGCCCCAATCCGGCGATGCTCAAGGGCGACATCGACGCCGGCCGCGCGGGCGACAAGGTCGAGGTGTTCGATCCCGGAATGGCGATGCTGGGCACCTGCGAGGAGGCCGGCGGAAACGCGCTGTCGCCCGTCGACATCGCCCGGGCGCGCCGGGCGGAGACCCGGGAGCGCTGGCGGTGGTCCGGGCGCAAGCCCGGCTACGCCCATCGACGCTCCCCCGTGACCATCGCGTATTTCGGCGGCTTCATCGCGGCGGCCGGGACCGGCATGGCCGGGCTCATCTGGTACCTGAGCTGACCGCGAGGTCCGTCTCGGACGCTCCCGGTCCGAGGCGCCTCGGACGCGGGTCGGATGGCGCTCCCGCCGCGTCGCGCGGATCCGAGCGTCGCTCGAAGCCTTGCCGCGGCATCCCCTGGCACCGGATCCCTTGGCACCGGATCCCTTGGCGCCGGATCCCTTGGCGCCGGATCCCTTGGCGCGGGACTTCTTGGCGCGGGATCCCGCCGCGGCCCGATCGGGCCCCTGCTCCACCGCTCGCCCCGCGTCGACCGCGGTCCTGATGATGCGGCGCAGCAGACATTCTGTGCGGTACCTGACAGTTTCGGCCCGATTCAGGTTGAACTTGCTTCGGGTTAATGTCTCGATGTAGCGTCGCTTCTACCTCTTACCCACCATCATCTTGGGGGGTTTTCGATGTCGGCGCTCGACGCCTACAACGTCTTTCTCCGCAAAGAGACGCCGGCGCTGCGCTGCGCCGTGCGGCAGGACCGGCCGGTGCCCGATTTCGTGCGCGGAGACGTTTGGGAATACGCTGGCACGGTCGATGCGGGGACCGCGCCGGCCGGGTTCAAGGTCGCGGCGGCGCGGCAGGCGACCTCCCATGTCGGCTACTACGTGTTCTTCGCCCTGACCGCCTGAGATCCGCGCGGCGGCGGAGCGCGGAACCATCCGGCGGGCTCGGCCATTCCAGGGGTATGAGAGCCACCTCCGCCCTGGTCAGCATCGCTCTGGCGGGCGCCGCCATCGGCGCCTGGGCGGCGACGCGCTCCCCGCAGGTCCCCCCGCCACCGCCCGCGGTCGCCGCCTCCGCGGTCCCGTGGGTCACCCCGCCGACGCGCGATCCCGTCGCGGACGAGGCGGGGGACGCGCCCGCGAGGCCCGCCCCGCCGGACGCGGTCGCGCCGAGCGTCGCGGCCACCGGCTCGCTCGCGGCCGCGAGGCCGCGCGCCCCGGCCGAGGGGGCCGCCCGGCCCCGCGCCGCGCGCGGCACGCGGGTCCACCAGCTCGCGGCGCGCCGCGCCACCGTCCCGCGCCGGGCGGTCCCGGTCGCCCACGCCGCCCTGCCCGGCCGAGCGCGGGCGGTCGCGGAGCCGGCCGAGGCGGAGCGGGCGGAGATCCCGGCCGGCCCGGAGGCCGAGCCGATCCAGTTCGGCCTCGCCAGCCGCTGACCGACCCCGCGCGGCCCCTCGGTCCGCGGCCGGGGCTTGCGCGACGGGCGCCGGCATGCGTTGTTCCCTTTTCGTTCTAAAACGAATCGGAGGCGGCCGTGACGCCAGAGAGCCCGCACATCCCGCCCGAGCACCTGCCCGCCATCCGGGCCGCCCGGGTGCTGCGCGAGGCGCTGACCGGCAGCATGCACCTGCTGCCGCGCCGCTCCGTGATGCGCGGCATCTACCGGACGCTGATCGAGAACATCGACGAGTTCGCCTTCACGGTGACGCGGGAGCCGGACTATTTCAGCCTCAAGGCCCACTCGGCGACGCCGTTCTACGGGCGCCGCGACGGCGATCCCGGCGACGGGTCCGCCGACGGCGCCTGAGCGGCGGCACGTGCCGGGGCGCACGCCGCTCCCCCCGCGGCCCCGCTAGAGCTTGGCCTCGAGGCACGCACCCTCGGGAGCCGCACATGACCCCGCTTCACTCTCTCCCGTCCGACCAGGCCGACCCGCGCGCCGACGCGCCGGCGCGCGCCGCACCCGCCGAGATCGCCGACGCCGACCTCGACGCGGTCGTGGGCGGGGCCGACCCCTGGGTGATCATCCGGATGTGGGGCATGGTCAACTTCCCGCCCAAGACCATCGGCCAGAGCTACAAGAGCCCCTCGCTCTGAGCCTCACGGGCCGGACGGGGCCGCCGATCCGGCGGCCGGAGCGATGCGCGGGCGCGCGTCCGAGCGACGGCGCGTTCGGACCCCGCGCCGCCCGGGCGGGGTCCTCAGTGCAGGCACACCGCCTCGCGGACGTATTGCTCGACCTGTTGCCGCGCCCAGCCCAGCGCCTCGTCCGTCGTCGCGAAGCTCGGTGCCCTGCCGCGGGGCTGGCACGGGCCGAAGCCGGCCTCCAGGAACCAGTGGCCCCAGAATTCCGGATCGAGGAACGCGTCCTGCTCCAGGCGGACCAGGACCGCGACGAGGCGCCGGTCCACGAACAGCAGGCAACCCTGATGGTCGGGGCCGGCGGTGTTCACCAGCACGGCCTGGCAATGTGAGGATGGTGCCATCCGTTACCCCCATCGGTTGCATCGGCGGACCACAAATATAGCGCACTAAGAGTTTTTGCACTCACAGTTTGGTCTCATACCTTTTGGCCTAGGCCGATTGCGGCGGACCATCCGGGGCGCCCGCGCCCAATCTCGGCACCTAGGCGGCCATCATATCCTTATATTGTCAAGTTTGAACGGGTTTTGCATTCGTGCCGGAAGCGGGTAGCATTCATTTAACAAGGATAGCCCGCGCTCGACAATCGGCTATCCGACGGAGGATGCTGATGACGAGGTTGTTTGAGGAACGCGAGAAGGCGGCCGAACTGTTGTTCGTTCGAGCCGAGGAGGCTCGGTTCCTGTCGTACTGTCAGGCTGTTAGATCGCTCGCGGTCTATGTAATGGAGAAGATCGGCCTCGATCGCTATAGCGCCGGCCCCTACGCTCACGAGCTGCTGAGCTGCTTGGTCTATGGGTTGGACAAGTCGGCGCTGATCGAGCGCGTCGCGGCTGACCTGGAAGCGAATGGAGTCGCGGTCGATCGCGACGATCTGCGCCGCGAGCTGGAGCGCTCCGCCACGCAGGCGATCTATGCCGAGGAGGCCCCGGCCCGGAGAGGGAACGCGGCGCTCCACTGATCCCGGCCGCGGGCGGCGACCGGTCCGCCGCGGGACCGGCCGGGCCGGCTCAGGCGCCGTCCTGCCGCTCCCCGCGCGCGACCTCCCGCATCGCCTCGTCCGGCAGGGGGCGCTGCAGGCGCAGCGCCTCCTCGGCGGGCGCTTCGAGCCAGGTGCGCCACGCGGCCTCGTCGGTGAGCAGGACCGGCATCGCCTTCGGATGCACCGGGCCGACCACGCCGTTGGCCTCGGTGGTGAGGAAGGCGTAGAGCCGGTGCTCCTCCTCGGCCGGCTCCTCGCGCCGGGGCCCGCGCGGGCCCGTCCAGGGCCGCCAGATCCCCGCGAAGGCGAAGAGCGGCCGCGCCTCGGACAGGGCGAACCAGACCGGGGTCTTGCGCGGCTTGGTATCGGCGTACTCGCTGAAGGAGGAGACCGGCACGAGGCAGCGCTGGGCGGGCTTCAGCCAGGGGCGCCAGTAGGGCGAGGCCGGGTTGCGCAGGTTGGTGACCGGCTGGGAGCCGGCCTTGGGCGGCGGCGGGAAGCCCCAGCGCATCATCGTGAGGACGCGCGCGCCGTCCACCGCGCGCACCACGGGCGCCATCTGGTCGGGGAAGATCGCGGGCAGCGCCGGCAGGTTGCCGGTCTCGTCGCGGCTCACCCCGAAGATGCGGCGGATCTCGTCGGGCGAGCGGGTCAGGCTATAGAGATTGCACATCGGCGGGGATCCTGCTCGGGGTCTCTGCGGCAGCGCTCGCGGCCGACCGGGTTGGAGGCCGGCGGCGAAGCAGCTATGCAGGAGCCGCGAGCACGGCGGGAGGATTCGGACGTGAGGTGGCGACGGGTCGCGGGCGCGGCCATCATCGTGGGTTCGACCCCCCTGGTTCCGGGGAGCGCGGGGGCGCAGCAGCTCGACATCCAGAACCTCGTCCCCTGCGCCCAGGAGGGGGGCGTGTGCCGGATGCCGCATCCCACCAACGTCTATTACGGCATTCCCGGCAAGACGGTCGGACGACCCTTTCCCCAGGGCGGCAGCATCGCCTGCACCAACCAGAGCTTCGGCGACCCGGTGCCGGGCCAGAGGAAGATGTGCTGGTACGCCCCGCGGGTGGGCGAGCGCGGCCGCGGCGAGGGGCGCGCCCGCGGGGGCGACGAGGATCCCGGCTACGGGCGGCGGGGTGCCCCCGAGCGCTGGGAGCGCGGTTACGACCGCCGCATCCCCGGCGAGGAGATGTCCCCCCGCTTCCGCCGCGAGCGCGAGAGCGACGACGAGTATCTCGGACCGCCCCGCGACCGCGGCTACGGCCGCTACGCTCCGTCCCCCGGCGGCTACGGGTCCCGGGAGGGGCGTCCCTACCGCCCCGATCCCGACGACGAGTGATCCGGGCTCCGAACCCGCAGCGTCGCTCCCGGCGGAGCCTTGCTCCCGGCGGAGCCTTGCTCCCGGCGGAGCCTTGCTCCGCCCACGGGCGCCGGGCCGGCTTCGCTTTTCTTCGCGTCGGCCCCGCACCGATAAGGATCTCTCGGCCCAAGCTCGGCGTTGGACTGCAGGATGACGACCCGCAGGAGGGAGCCTGAGGCATGAGGGTGGAGCTACGTCGCCTGCTGAACCTGCTCGACCATGTCGGCGATTGGATCTCGCTGTCCGAACTGGACGGCGATCCCTACCTGCTGCCCGACGACGACCTGTTCGTGCCGGGCCTGGTCGCCCGGGGATGGGTGACGCACGATCGCGTGACCGGCTCGATCCGGATCAACGCCGCCGGCCGCGCCGCCTTCGAGCGGCTGGAGCTCTGATGCGCTGTCCGGACGATCACGTCCGGACAGCGGATGACCAGCCCGCGCGGCGCGTGAGCGAAGCCGACATCCGCATGGCCGAAATGGGAGATGGCGACGCAATCCGTCGGATGTCGGATGACGGGGAGCGCCGGGGACCCTCATCGCCCGGGCGCCCGGTCCCGCACGGGCGGGTCGCCCCCGGCCCCCGGGACCGATGCGCGGCCCGTGGCATCCCCCTCCTCATCTTGACGAACGGCGCGGGTGCCATCACCGGCCCGCCTCATCGCCCCTCCCTCACGCCCCCTCGCGGCAGGGCCAAGCCGGACAGCTGCGCCTGAATCCGAGAGATCTTCACCGTCTCACACGAGACATCGCCGGAGATTGCGGCTGCCCGCGGTTTCAGATCCGCCATCCTCTCCCGTGCGGACTCGCGCCGTGAGGCGCCACCACTCCGGCACAACGCTGACGGCACTCACGACGTCTTCGCGCCGGTGATGGCGCACGCATCACCAATCCTGTTCACGGGCGGCAAGCGGTATTGATCGGCGCCATGCGCCGATCCTGCTCCCGTCAAGATTGATCTAAATCCAGTATCATGGCTGATTTAGTCGCGCACGTGCTCTGATGCACATGCCGTCTCCATTATCAGTATTACATTTCTTGTGTGACGGGCGGGACCGACCCGGTCCGTTTCTCGCACAGGAGACCAACCATGACGCACAGCTTCGAGACCAAGACGGCCCGGCAGGAGGCGCGGAGCGCCGCGCCCGAGCAGGATTCCCTCCCCGCCCCCGTCGTCCTGACCCCGGAGGAACTCGACGCCGCCGTGGGCGGCGTGCTCGCCACGGGCGGCCTGTCGAACACGCTCAGCGGGCTCCGCAACCCGACGAGCACGATGGGGGTGATCATCGGCCCCCTCGGACCGCTCGGGGCGCTCGGCGGCCTGCAGGCGCGCTGAGGGCGACCGGACCGAGATCCGCCGAGAGCCCGCCAGCAGGAGCCCGGACCATGACCACCCGCATCGATTGCCCCAGTGCTCAGCCGGGCTCCCGCGCGAGCCGGATCTTCGGGGTCGCGACCGGGCCCCTCGCCGAGCGCAGGATCGGCTACCTCACGGCGCCGGTCGAGGCGGCGCCGGAGGTGCTGGCGAAGGCCGGGGACGCGAAGCCGACCGAGCTGTTCCGGATCGCCGCGCCCTGCGCCAAGGCGGCCTGCCGGCACTACAACGGCGCCTGCACCCTCGGGCAGCGCATCGTGACCTCGCTGCCGCCGGTCGTGAGCGGCCCGCCGCCGTGCCAGATCCGGCCGACCTGCCGCTGGCACCACGAGCACGGCGACGCGGCCTGCCTGCGCTGCCCGCAGGTCGTCACGGACAAGGTCGGGGCCAGCGAGGCGGAGATCCGAATCGCCGAGGGCCCGGCCCGGACGGAGCCGGCCTGAGCGCAGGCCCGCGACGCCGCGGCCGACCGGGTCCGTCAGGGTCCGGAGGGGGCCGGCTTCCGGAGGAGCGGTCAGGGCCCGCAGAAGGCGACGTCGCCCATGGCGGTGATCCCGCAGGTGCCGTCGCTCCGCGCGACCTCGTGCAGGCCCTCGCCGGCGAAGGCCCGCGCCGGGACCGCGGCCCTCAGCGCGCCGAAGACGGCCAGCGCGACCGCGAGGGCGCACAGCATCACGACGGTGTTCTGATTGAAGATGAGGCGCGAGATCGCCAGCATCGGATCCTCCGTCCTACAACCAAAGTCGTACGACTTTAGCCGCGCCTGGCGCCCGCTGCGTCATCCGAACGATGGAGGAAGCGCGGCCGGTGCGCCCATGGCGGGCCGGGGAGGTTCGGCCCGCCGCGTCAGCACCCGTTGCAGATCGGCTTCATGGTCTTCTGGGACGTCTTCTCAAGCTGGTCCAGCCTGACCTCGCCGCTGTAGCGGTCCTCCGCGAGATCGCGCACCGTCCTGCCGCTCTTGTCCTTCGGGATGTTTGAGGTTTGAGGCACGTCCTCCGGGACGCGGCCGCCGGCCCGGCCGGCTTGCGCGATGTCCGACCGCCACATCAGCTTGGCGAAGTCGGTCGGCCGCTCCTTCGACCAGCGCGCGCGGTCGGCCTCGGAGCGGCGCAGCGCCGCGAACGGGTCGACGGCGTTCGCCATGACCTGCCTCGCACCAGCGGACCTCGACCGGCGAGGGGACGGCTCCCGCGGCTGCGTCTCGTCGGCATCACCGGCTTGCGCTTCCTCGACGGTCCGATATCCCTGGACATCTGCGGAATTGAACCTCAATGCCGTAAGGTTTGAGCAGCCGCACAGCTGCAATGACACAGCTCCGAGAACCGCAACGCGTCGAACCAACATATGCGACACTCTCCGGGTGCTTGAGTGCGGCCGCTTCCAGGGGTGAAGCGAGGGAAGGCTTAGCAATAAATCAACGCTCTGGCGAGTCGCACCGGTGCCCGCCCGATTCGCCGCAGGCGCCGGCCGGTCGGGCGCGGGACGCGGGCGGCGCCCCGGCATCCTGAGCCGGCGCGGCCCGCCCGAATTGTTGCCGAGGAGGCACACCGGCCGAAGCAGCCCGCCCCCATTGTTGCCGACGAGCCACAATGGTCACCGCAAGCTTGACCGTTTGATCAGGATCAAAGAATGCTCCGCTCCACCTGCGTCAGGTTGCGCCATCCGACGCGCCTGCGCCGGCCGATCTCACTTGAGCAAGAACAGGCACACCATGTCCAAGCGGATCCTCGCCGCCGTAGCGGCCGTCCTCGCCGCGACCACGGCCCAGGCGGCGGACCTTCCCTCCACGGCCGCCCCGCCCCCCGTTCCCGACCTCGCGCTCTGGTCGCCCTGGATGCTGCGCCTGCGGGCCCTGGCGGTGGTGCCGGATCCGGGCGCGCGCCTCTCGGCGCGCGGCGCGCCGATCGTGGGCGCCGGCGTCGCGGTCACGGATTCGGTGATCCCCGAACTCGACATCTCCTACTTCTTCACCAAGAACATCGCCACCGAGCTGATCCTGGGCGTGACCCGTCACGGCGTCCGCGGCACCGGCGCCCTCGCCGGGACGCGCATCGGCAGCACCTGGATCCTGCCGCCGACCCTCACGCTGCAGTACCACTTCACCGATTTCGGGCCGTTCAAGCCCTATATCGGCGCCGGTGTGAACTACTCGGTGTTCTTCGGCGAGCAGGAGCGCCTCGGCTTCACCAGCTTCAAGCTCTCGAACAGCGTGGCGCCCGCCGTCCAGTTCGGCTTCGACTACATGCTGGACGCGCATTGGGGCATCAACGTCGACGTGAAGAAGGTGTTTCTCGACACCCACGTCAAGCTGAGCCCGGGCCTGATCCGCGGCCGGGTGGACCTCGACCCGTGGATCGTGGGCGCCGGCGTGACCTATCGGTTCTGAGCCGAGCCCCCGGCGGCTGCGCCCGGCGCCGCCGCGTCCGGGACGCGGTCCGCCGGGGCGGGCCGCCTTCGTCCCGACGCACACGTCGCATCGGCCGGTCCGGGCCCCGTCGGGGGCTGGGGCCGGCCGCGTCGCGTCGTGGAGGCGCCCGGCCCCGCGCGGGACGCGGCGCATCGCCGGCCGCTCGGCTCTGCCGCAGGGATGCCGCGATGGCGTGGTGGCCTGCGGCCGCGGCCTCGCCGTCCCCTCGGAGCGGACATGCCCCCCTCACGATCGCTTCCCCTGCGCGCCCTGATCGCCCTCGCCGACGTCGCGGTCGCGGCCTTCGTCATCGGCATCGAGCTGCTGCGGCCGCTCTACCGCCCGCTCTACGAGGCGCTGTCGCGCCTCGCCCTGGTGCGGCGCCTGGAGGCCGGCGTCGCGCGCCTGCCCCGCTTCGCGATCCTGGCGCTCCTGGCGGTCCCGTTCCTGGGCGTCGAGCCCCTGAAGCTGGTCGGCGTGGTCTGGATCGCCGAGGGCCGTCCCGGCCGCGGCCTCGCGCTCCTGGCGGGGGCCTACCTGGTGAGCTTCGTGCTGGTCGAGCGCATCTACCACGCGGGAAGGGCCAAGCTCCTCACCATCGGCTGGTTCGCGGTCGCGATCGGCTTCGCGGCGCGGGTGCGCGGGGCGCTGCTCGCCTATGCGCGGGCGACGCGGGCGTGGGGCATGGCCGCCGCGACGGCGCGGCGGGTCCGCGCCCTGCTGCGGCGCCTGATCGCCCGCGCCGCCTGAATCCCGGCCGCCCGATCGCGCCGTCCCGGTTTTTCGTCGTGCCGCGCCTCCGTCCGGGTGGATTTACGCTCCGAATCACGCAACAGACTAAGAAAGTTTTCAGCAAGCCGGTGGAACGCTAGGGCGGCGGGATCACGATCGCTTCATGCTTCTCGATGTCATCGCAACGATCGGTGCGGATTGGGTGGATTCAAGTGGTCGTCGCAACGGCTTGGCGGAGGGCGGTTGTGATGGCAGGTCGGCGGCGTTCGGATCGGGCACTTCGCGAGAAGCTGCGGTCACCGGGTCGTCCCGGGGTCGGTCTGCGCGAGACGCGGCGGGGGTTCTGGGCGTTCCTCGCGCAGGGTCTCTCCAGCGAGGTCGCAGCGATGAAGCTCGGGATCTCGCCACCGGTCGGCTCGCGGTGGTTCCGGACAGCAGGCGGAATGGCACCTTCCCACCTGTCACCATCATCCAAGTCGCCTTCTGCGCGCTACCTGTCGTTGGCTGAGCGGGAGGAGATCGCGATCCTACAAGCGCAAGGTCACGGGGTCCGGGACGTCGCTCGGCGTCTGGGACGGGCGGCGTCGACCATCTCGCGGGAATTGCGCCGCAATGCGGCGACCCGCAGTGGCGGCCTGGACTATCGCGCCACGACCGCGCAGTGGCACGCTGAACGCGCGGCACGCCGGCCCAAGCCAGCAAAACTGGCGGGGAACGCAGCGCTGCGGACGTACGTGCAGGAGCGGCTCGCCGGAACTGTCGCGACACCGGGCGGGAGCGCTCTGCCTGGCCCTAGCGTTGCCTGGAAGGGACGGCGGCACGGGCGACGCCAGAGCCGGCGATGGGGTCGATCCTGGAGTCCGCAGCAGATCGCCGAGCGCCTACGGCTCGACTTTCCGGGCGATACGACGATGCGCATCAGTCACGAGGCGATCTATCAGGCGCTCTACATCCAGGGCCGGGGCGCGCTGAAGCGTGAGCTGACCGCGTGTCTTCGCACAGGACGGGCTTTGCGTGTGCCGCGGGCCCGCAGCCTGGGCCGAGGCAGGTCGTTCGTCACCCCCGAGGTGCTCATCAGCGAGCGTCCGCCCGAGGTGGAGGACCGCGCGGTGCCGGGGCACTGGGAAGGAGATCTGATCCTGGGTCTGAAGAGTTCGGCGATCGGGACCCTGGTCGAGCGCACGACGCGCTTTACGATGCTGCTGCATCTTCCGCCGATGGACGGCCATGGGGTGACACCGCGTGCGAAGAACGGCCCGGCGCTGGCGGGGCACGGGGCCCAGGCGGTGCGCGAGGCGATCGCCGGCACGATCGCGCGCTTGCCCGAGCAGCTGCGGCGCTCGTTGACCTGGGACCAGGGTACCGAGATGGCCGAGCACGCGCGCTTGCGGATCGACGCGGGTCTGCAGGTCTACTTCTGCGATCCACGCTCACCCTGGCAGCGGGGGACGAACGAGAATACGAACGGGTTACTGCGACAGTACTTCCCGAAAGGAACGGATCTGAGCGCCCACAGCGCGAACGATCTTGCTGCTGTGGCCGCAGCCCTCAACAGCAGACCGCGCAAGACGCTGAACTGGAAGACGCCGGCAGAGGCGCTCGACGCTGTGCTGGCTGCCGTGCAAGATGGTGTTGCGACGACCGCTTGAACCCAAGTTGGTTCTGGCAGGCCGATGCCGACCTGCGGATGTCGTCGCTCGACGGCCGCTTCGAAGAGCTGACGGGCCGCTCCGCAGGGGAATGCCTCGGGCGTCCCTGGCCGGGCCTCGACGGGCCGGGCGATCCGGTCGGCGATCTCGCGCCGCTCGCCGCCCGCCGGCCGTTCCGCGACGCGGTCCTGGCCCACCAGCACCCGGACGGGCGCACCCGCTGGTTCCGGCTCGCGGGCGCGCCGGTCCTGTCCGCGGAGGGCGCCTTCCAGGGCTATCGCGGCGTCGGTTGCGACGTCACCGCGGAGATCGAGGCGCGCGACGCGCGGGAGGCCCGGGCGGAGGCGCGGCTCGCCGCGGAGCGGCGGCGCTCCGAGACCCTGCTCGCCCACATCGCCGACGGCGTCCTCATGCTGGACGAGACGCTGGCGATCACCGCCTTCAACCGGCGGTTCCTCGACCTCTACGGCCTCTCGGCCGGGGACCTTCGGGTCGGGCAGCCGCTGGAGACGCTGGTGCGCGCCTGCGCGGCCCGGGGGCTGTTTCCGGGCAAGACCCCGGACAAGGCCTGGGCCGCCGTGGCGGCGGACCTTGCCCGGCGGGTCCCGCGCCGGGCCGAGCGCAGGCTGGCCGACGGGCGCACGGTGGCGCTCACCGTGACGCCCACCCCCGACGGCGGCTTCGTCATGGTCCACGAGGACGCGACCGACCGCAAGCGCGCGGATGCCCGGATGGCGGAGCAGAACCGCTGGCTCGACACCGCCCTCACCCACATGTCGCACGGGCTCGTCCTGTTCGACGCCGCGCACCGGATCACGCTCCTCAACCGGCAATTCCTCGACCTCTACGGGCTGCGGCCGGAGCGGGTCCGCCCGGGCCTCACGGCCGAGCAGCTGATCCGGGAACGGGTGGCGGTGGGCAACTTCCCCGGCCTCGACGCGGACGAGGTCTGGGCGGAGGTGGCCCGGCGGCTCGCCAGCCGGTCCCGCTACCGCCGCGACGAGCAGCTCATCGACGGCCGCACCATCGCGGTCACCTGCGCGCCGACCCCCGACGGCGGCTTCGTCACGGTCCACGAGGACGTGTCCGCCCACAAGCGGGCCGAGGCCCAGATCGTCCACATGGCCCGCCACGACGCGCTGACCGGCCTGCCGAACCGCACCGTGCTGCACGAGGGCCTGACCGAGGCCCTGGCGCGGATCCCGGCCGCCGGCCCGGCCGCCGTGCTCTGCCTCGACCTCGACCGCTTCAAGGCGGTCAACGACACGCTCGGCCACGCGGTCGGGGACCTGCTCCTGAAGCAGGTGACCGCGCGGCTCGGCGACGAGATCGGCCGCGCGGCCTCCGCCGGCACCGCCCTCCTGGCCCGCCTCGGCGGGGACGAGTTCGCCGTCGTCCTGCAGCCGGCCAGCCGCGAGCGGGCGGGCGCACTCGCCGGGCGCCTGATCGAGGCGGTCGGGCGCGACTTCGCCATCGACGGCAAGCGCGTGAACGTGGGCTTGAGCATCGGCATCGCCCTCGCGCCGAGCCCGGGCGCGCTCCCCGCCGACCTGATGCGGGCCGCCGACATGGCCCTCTACGGTGCCAAGGGCGAGGGGCGGGGCGCCTACCGCTTCTTCGAGCCCGAGATGGACGTCGCGGTCCAGGCCCGGCGCGCCGTCGAGCTCGACCTGCGCGCGGCCCTGGCCTCGCCGCAATTCGAGCTGCACTTCCAGCCCTTCCTGACGCTGGCGAGCGACCGGATCGCGGGGTTCGAGGCGCTGGTGCGCTGGCGCCACCCCGTGCGCGGCCTCGTCCCGCCCTCCGACTTCATCCCGGTCGCCGAGGAGACCGGGATGATCGTGCCGCTCGGCGAGTGGGTGCTGCGGGCGGCCTGCCGCGAGGCGGCGCGCTGGCCGGAGACGCTGCGCATCGCGGTCAACCTCTCGCCGGTGCAGTTCCGCCACCCCGCCCTGGCGGCATCGGTCCTCGCCGCCCTCGACGAGGCGGGGCTCGCGGCCTCCCGCCTCGAACCCGAGATCACCGAGGGCGTGCTCCTGCAGGACAGCGAGGCGACGCTCGCGGTCCTGCACCGGCTCAAGCAGCGCGGCGTGCGCATCGCCATGGACGATTTCGGCACCGGCTACTCCTCGCTGAGCTACCTGCGCGCCTTCCCGTTCGACAGGATCAAGATCGACCGCGCCTTCGTGGCGGACCTCGCGGTCCGCCCCGACGCGCTGGCGATCGTGCGGGCCGTCACGAGCCTCGGCGCCGGCCTCGGCATCACCACGACGGCCGAGGGAGTGGAGACGCGGGGTCAGCTGGAGCTGTTGCGGGAGGCGGGCTGCGCCGAGGTCCAGGGCTACCTGATCAGCCCACCCCTCCCCCGCGGCGAGATCCGGGCGCTCCTCGCCCGGGACGCACCGGTGCCCGCCCGCCCGCACCCCGCCCGGACCGCCGCGCCGCGCCGCCGCGCCGGGCCGGCGGGCGGCGTTCCGGAACCCGCCTGAACCCGCGCCGGAACGGGCCGCACCGCCGGGGCAGTGCACCTCCCGGGCGCCGCAGCCGACGGCCTCGCTTTCCGGCCCGGGGCCCCTATGATCGCGGTCGCCCGCGGCCCCTGGCCGCGACCCGCGCCCCCGAGAGGAGCCCCATGACTCCACGCATCACCGCCGCCGTCCTGGGCCTCCTCGCCCTGCAGGCCCCCGCCCTGGCGCAAGGCACCCCGGAGCAGCGGCAGGCCTGCACGCCGGACGCGATGAGCCTGTGCGGCCCCTTCATCCCGGACGCGGTGCGGGTGAAGGCCTGCCTGCTGCACAACCGGCAGAGGCTGACCCCGGCCTGCCGCGCCGCCATCGTGCCCGACGAGCCCCGGCGGCCCCGCCGGCGGCGGCGCGCGCGCTGATCGCGCCGGTCAGGGCGGGTCCTGCGCGGGCTCGCCCGAGAGAGGCAGCACGCCTCCCATCTCGGCGACCGCCCCCGCCCGGAGGTTCGGCCCCGGGGTCGCGAGCGCCACCACGGCCAGGAAGGCGAGGCAGGCCAGGACGGCGAGTGTGCGGGTCAGCCGCTCGGGTCGGTCGCGCTGCGCGTGGATGACCGCGCAGCCGAGGGTGAACAGCGCGGCCTCGGCGAGCGGGACGGCGAGCGTCATGCGGGGGCTCCTGCGGGCCGCGTTGGAATACCACATACCAACCGGCCGGCGGCCTGGGAAGGGCACCCCGCCCCCATAAGTCCGGGGCGCGGCAAGGAACCGGACCGCCATTCACCCGCTTCTTCCTCGCCATCGACGGCAGGAGGAAGACGTCATGAAGGTACCGACTCTGCTGACGGCCGCAGCCATTCTCACGCTGAGCGCCGGTTCGGTTCTGGCCGGCCCGTGCAATACGGGAACGACCAAGGGCAAGTCGCCCGAGCAACACGCGACGAACGCGTCGAGCTCCGACGTGGACAAGGGCAGCAAGAACCTGGCCGGCGGCCAGCAGCCCGCTTCCCCGGGGACGGTCGGGGCGATGAACAATGTCGGCGCCGGTCAGGCGACCGGCGACAAGGGCGGCTCCAGCGCCGATGCCAGGGGCAACCAGACCGACCCGGCGAGCAAGAACCTCGCGGGCGGCCAGCAGCCCGCCTCGCCCGGCACGGTCGGCGCGATGAACAATGCCGGGGCCGACCAGAAGCTCGGACAGAAGGACGATTGCTGATCCGGCCCGCCGGACGCGAGGCCGGGCGCGCCGCCCTCCGGCACGGAGCGGCGGGGCGCCCGGCGCCTCCGCTCCCGACCCGCGCCGCGCTCCTGGCGGGCGCCGCGCTCCTGGCGGGCGCCGGCGGCGGCCCCGGGCGCGAGAAGACCTGCCCATCGCCCAAGGATCCTTGGCCGAGGGATCCTTGGCCCGGGGATCCTTGGCCCAGGGATCCTTGACCAAAGGATCCTTGGCCAAAGGATCCGTGCCGCCCGCTCGCCCGCCAGGCACACCAGCGCCTCCGGCCTCCCCAAGGTCATGTCCTCTCCGGGCGGCGCTTCCTTCGATCTAATTCGAACGGATTAAATCCTGCGATAGATTATGATTTCACAAGAATTCTGATAATTATTGGCACCGAGGTCGATTTTCCTGTCATCCCCGAATGGAGTCGACCGGAAATGGGTGACCGAATGAGCGAGATCAAAGCGGAATCGACGGCGCCGGACAGCGGCGCGCTGGCTGGGCTGACCGCCGGCATCGTCACCGCCTACGTGACGGGGAACGCGCTGCGCGCGTCCGACATGCCCCACCTCGTGCGCAGCGTCTACAGCACCCTGGCGACGCTCGGCGGCCCGGCCAAGCCCGCGGTCGCGGAGGCGCCGGTGCCGCCGATCCCGATCAAGAAGACCGTGACGCGGGATGCGATCATCTCGCTGGAGGACGGCAAGCCCTACAAGTCGCTGAAGCGCCACCTCACGGCGCGCGGCCTCAGCCCCGAAGAGTATCGGCGGAAGTGGAACCTGCCCCCCGACTACCCGATGGTGGCCGAGGTCTACGCCCAGCGCCGCTCGGACCTCGCCCGGGTGCTCGGCCTCGGCCAGATCCGCAGCCGGAAGGCCGCGGAGCGGCGCGCGGCCGCGGCGGCCGAGTAGGCGCGGCGGCGCCCGATCGTCGCCCGGCGGGATCCCGGAGCCGTCAGGGGCGTTCCCACGCCTCTCCCCGCTCGTGCCGAGGATCTCGTCAGGTGTCGCCGTCGCCGCTGCTCCCACTGATCGTCACCGCCGTGTTCGCGGCGGGGCTGTTCGTCATCACCCGGCTCGAGAAATGGGCCGACCTCGTCGGCGGGATCCTCGGCCTCACCGCGGTGGGGCTGCTCTGCCTGCTGCTGCTGGCCGTCACTCCCCCGGCGCCCAGCGGCCCGAACCCGGCGCGGGGCCGGCCGGGCGTGCCCGTCAGCATGATGGCGGGGGCCGACCTCGGCTGGCCGGCCCGGCCCTGACCTCACGCCGGCTCGGTGCGCCCCGCCGGCCCCGCCGCAGGGGCGGGCGGCTCGCGGACGAGGCGGTGCGCCTCGCGGACGAGGGCGGGCGCCTCGGCGAGCGGCTCGGGCCGCAGCCGCTCGGCCAGACCGTCGGCGATCCCCGACAGGACGGCGTCCCACGCGCTCCCGAAGCGGCGCAGCGGCGGGCGGGGCGTCAGGAAGGCGGGAAGCGGGCTGGCCGGGCGGGCCGCCGGGGCGGGCGGCTCGGCGGCGGGCGGAAGAACCGGGGCGGAATGCAATCCGTGTCGCATCGGAGCCTCGCGCGGCGGCTGTCCCGGGGCCCGACGCCCCGGTGGCTGACCGGGATACTCTCCCGCGCGCCGGGCCGGACGGCCGTGCCGCGGCGCACGCGCCGCGCGGCGCCCGCGCCGAACCTTCGCCACAGACGCCTCCGAGCATGCGCCCGCCTGGCGGGGCCGGCGCGGGAATCCGCCGCCGGCCCCCGGACGCTCGGAGCATGGTCGATGACGCACTCCCGCTCGGCGCTCGCCGCCGCCGCCCTCCTGGCCGGCCTGTCCGCCGCCCCGGCCAAGGACGCCCTCGCCAAGGACACCCTCGCCAAGGACGCCCCGGCCAGGAACGCACCGGCCAAGCCGGCCGGCCGCCCCGAACCCGCCGGCGAGGAGAGCTTTCCGGGCGTCGACCCGGCGGTGCTCGCCCAGTGCCGCGGCGAGGCCGAGGCCAAGCGGCTGCGCGGCGAGGCGCGCCAGCTCTTCATGAAGACCTGCGTCGAGCCGGAGGATTGATCCGGGATCCGCTTGATCGACGCGGGTCCCGTATCCCAAGCCTGCGCGGCGCCCGAGCGACGCCGACATCCGCTTTGCCGAAATGGGAGATGGCGAAGCAATCAACCGGATGTCATGTGAGGGCGCCGCGCCCGACCGGCCACCGCGCCGGGGATACGGTGTCGGGGGTCGCGCGCGGCAGGGGCAGCCCGCGCGATCGTCCGATTTCGGGCCGGGCTCAGCCTCCCTGCTCCTGCAGCGCCCGCACGACCAGGGCCGAGGCCGAGGTGCGGTTCTCGACGCCGAGCTTGGCGTAGACCTGCTCCAGGTGCTTGGTGACCGTGCGGGGGCTCAGGGACAGAATCTCGCCGATGTCGCGGCTCGCCTTGCCGCGGGAGACCCAGAGCAGCACCTCGGCCTCGCGCTGGGTCAGGCCGAGGGCCCGGCGCAG
This sequence comes from Methylobacterium sp. 4-46, assembly GCF_000019365.1. Lineage (GTDB taxonomy): Bacteria > Pseudomonadota > Alphaproteobacteria > Rhizobiales > Beijerinckiaceae > Methylobacterium. The sequence continues at coordinate 692,717 of NC_010511.1, forward strand.
GCGCTCGATCTCGCCGCCCCCGTCGAGGGCGAGCCGCAGCAGGATCTCGTCGCCCCCGACCTGGCCGATGCGGCTCAGCTGCAGGCGCCGCCCGTCCGGGGTGGCGAGCGCCACGGGCCCGGGCGCCGCGGCCCGCAGCCAGGCCCGGGCGGCCGGCGGCAGCGCCGGGTCGCCCGCCGCGGAGGATTCCGCGAGGTCGCGCAGGAGCCGCGCCGCCTGGGGCGTGCACCAGCGCACCGAACCCGCCCCGTCGACCGCGAAGAGGTAGCGCCCGGCGCTGTCGAGGGCGAGCCGCGCGCTCTGCGCCGCCCGCGCATTGGCGAGGTGGACGCGGATGCGCGCCAGGATCTCGGTCGCCGAGATCGGCTTGGCGACGTAGTCGACGCCGCCCGCCTCCAGCCCCCGCACGATGTGCTCGGTCTCCGACAGGCCGGTCATGAAGATCACCGGCACGTGGGCCAGGGCGGCGTTGGCCTTGAGGCGGCGGCAGGTCTCGAACCCGTCGAGGCCCGGCATCACCGCGTCGAGCAGGATGATGTCGGGGGTGATCTCCTGCACCAGGGTCAGGGCCGCCTCCCCCGAGACCGCGACCAGCACGGTGGCGCCCGTCGCCTCGATGGCGGAGGTGAGGAAGCTCAGGGTCTCGGGCGAGTCGTCGACGACGAGGATGACGTCGCGGCCGGGCTCAGGCATCGCCGCTCATCCCCTCCAGCACCGCCATGTAGCGGGGCAGGTCGTAGGCCTGGACGAGGCCCCGCAGCTCCGCCACGAAGGGCGCGGGCGTCTCGGCCTCGATCTCGGCGAGCTTCGCCTCGATGCCCCGGACATGGCCGATGCGCCCGAGCCGGATCAGCTCGGCCACCTGCTCGGGCGTGGCGCGCCGGGGGCCGGTCCGCACGGGGGGCGCCTCGGCGGTGATCCAGTCGAGGCCGAGCAGGGCCTGGATCCGGGAGAGGAAGTCGCGCAGGTCGAAGGGCTTGGCGATGATCGCGTCGTGCGGCGCGTCCTCGCCCCGCACCGGGCTGATCTCGTGGACGTTGGCCGACATCATGGCGATGCGGGCGGGGCCGTGACCCTCCGCGCGCAGGCGCCGGGCGAGCTCCCAGCCGTTCATGCCCGGCATGGCGATGTCGAGGAGGAAGAGGTCCGGCCGGCAGCCCGCCGCGAGGTCGAGGCAGGACGGCCCGTCCGCGGCCGAGAGCAGGGTGAAGCCGAGGGGCGTCAGGATCTCGCGCATCAGGTCGCGGTGCGCGGGATCGTCGTCCACGACGAAGATGGTGCGGCGGCGCCCCGCGTAGCCCCGCACCGGCGCCTCGGCGGGGGCCGCGCGGCCGCTCTCCGCGAGCGAGGACAGCATCAGGCGCAGCCGGAAGGTGCTGCCGCGGCCGAGCGCGCTCGCCACCGTGATCTCGCCGCCCATCACCTGCGCCAGGAGATGGGCGATGGTGAGCCCGAGGCCGGTGCCGGGCGTGCTGGTCGCCGCCGGCAGCGTGCCGCGCACGAAGGGCTCGAAGATGCGCGGCAGGTCGGCCTCCGGGATGCCGGAGCCGGTGTCGGTCACGGCGAATTCGGCGATCTGGTTGCGGTAGGTCAGGTCGAGGCCGACATGGCCCCGGGCCGTGAACTTGATGGCGTTCGAGATCAGGTTGAGCAGGATCTGGCGCAGGCGCTTCTCGTCGGTGGCGACGAGGGCGGGCAGGATCGCCGGCCGGGTGAAGCGGAACTCGAGCCCCGCCGCCTCCGCCTGCGGCCGGCACATGTCGACGATCTGGTCGAGGAAGTCGGGCAGGCGCACCGCGTTGCGGTGGAGCTGGAGCCGGCCGGCCTCCATGCGCGAGATGTCGAGCAGGCCGTCGATCAGGCCCGACAGGTGCTCGGCGCTGCGCCGGATCACCCGGATGCCCGATTGCCGCTGGGGCGGGATCGCCGGGTCGTTCTCCAGGAGCTGCGCGTAGCCGAGCACGGCGTTGAGGGGCGTGCGCAGCTCGTGGCTGATGCCCACCACGTAGCGGCTCTTGGCGAGGTTGGCGGCCTCCGCCGCCTCCTTGGCCTTCTGGAGCTTGGCGTCGGTGATCTTGTGGGCGGCGATCTCGGCCCGGTGCAGGGCGGTCTGGCGGGCGGTCTCCTCCTGGGCGACGCGGCGGCTCTCCTGCGCCAGCACGAAGAGCCACGCCACCACGCCGAAGATCACCGCCATCACGAAGAACACCGCCTCCAGCGCCTGGGCGAGGACGGCGCCGTGCGCGGGGGCGCGGTGCGCCGCCTCCGCGTAGACGACTCCGAGGATCAGCCCGGCGGCGGCGCAGAGCGCCAGCATGATGCCGGCGTAGCGCCCGAGCCGGGACTCGACCACCGCGGCGACGCGGGGCGAGAGCCGCGCCGCGACGTGGCTCACCTGGGCGGAGAGCCGGGCGTGCGGCTTGCACAGGTCGCCGCAGCGCACGTCGAGGGAGCAGCACAGCGAGCAGATCGGCACCGCGTAGGCCGGGCAATAGGCCATGTCCTCGGGCTCGAAGCTGTGCTCGCAGACGCCGCAGGTGATCTCGCCGCGCCGCTGCCAGTGCCGCCGCGGCCGGCGCGCGAAGTAGTAGCGGCCGTCCGTCGCCCAGGCGATGAGCGGCGCCGCCGCGAAGGCGGTGCCGAGGGCGATGAAGGCCGCGAAGGCCTGCGGCCCCGCCCCGAGCAGCCCCGCATAGGCCAGGAAGGCGACGAGGCAGGCGAGCGCCATCGCCCCGGTGCCGACCGGGTTCACGTCGTAGAGGTGGGCGCGCTTGAACTCGATGCCGGGCGGCGAGAGGCCGAGCGGCTTGTTGACCGCGAGGTCGGCCATCAGGGCCCCCATCCAGGCCGCCGCCACCAGGGCGTAGAGCCCGAGCGTGCGCTCCAGCGTCTTGTAGATGCCGAGCTCCATCAGCAGGAGCGCGATCGCGACGTTGAAGACCAGCCACACCACCCGGCCCGGATGGCTGTGGGTGAGCCGCGAGAAGAAGTTCGACCACGCGATCGAGCCCGCATAGGCGTTGGTCACGTTGATCTTGAGCTGCGAGATCACCACGAACAGGCCGGTGACCAGGATCGCGCCGCCGGCCGGCAGGCCGTACCCGAAGGCCGCGGCGTACATCTGGGTCGGCTCGCTCGCCCGCTCGGCCGGCACGCCCTGGCCGAGCGCCAGCACCGCCAGGAAGGAGCCGAGCAGGATCTTGAGCATGCCCGGCACGACCCAGCCGGCCCCCGCCCCCAGCACCGCCGCCCACCAGCGCAGCTCCCGGTTCGGCTGCGGCGGCGGCACGAAGCGCAGGAAGTCGACCTGCTCGCCGACCTGGGCGAGGAGCGAGAACAGGATCCCGCAGGCGGCGCCGAAGAGCAGCGGGTCGAAGCCCTCGCCCCGCGCCCCCGCGAGGCCCGCATGCGCCATCCAGGCCTCGACGGGGCGGTCCGCCGCGACCGCGATGAAGGCGAGCGGCAGCAGGTTCAGCAGGAGCCAGACCGGCTGCGTGACGAGCTGGAACCGGCTGATCAGCGCGATGCCGTAGGTGACGAGGGGGATCACCGCGAGCGCGCTCACCAGGTAGCCGACCGGCAGCGGCAGGCCGAGGCAGAGTTCCAGCGCCAGCGCCATGATGGCGGCCTCGATGGCGAAGAACAGGTAGGTGAAGCTCGCGTAGATCAGCGAGGTCAGGGTCGAGCCGATATAGCCGAAGCCCGCCCCGCGGGTGAGAAGGTCGACGTCGAGCCCGTGGCGGGCCGCGGTGGCGCCCACCGGCACGCCCGCGAGGAAGATCACGAGACCGACCGCCAGGATGGCCGCCATCGTGTTGGTGAAGCCGTAGGCCAGGATCAGCGTGCCGCCGATCGCCTCCAGCGCCAGGAAGGCGACCGAGCCGAGCGCCGTCTGGGCGACGCGCAGGACCGACCAGCGCCGGGCGCGCTTGGCGGTGAAGCGCAGCGCGAAATCCTCGAGCGTCTCGTTCGCGACCCACCGGTTGTAATCGCGCCGGACCGGGATGATGCGCTGTCGTCCCTGCATGTGCCTCCAGGCCGCGCTTGCTGCAGCGCAATCTACGACACGCTTCCGCAAATGCACGCCTGCGGCGCGCCGCTCCCCACCCCGATCGGGACTTGGCGTCCGCGCGCGACGGGGGCAGCGCGCAATCCTGCGCAGGGTCATGGCGCAGCGGTATACGCAAAACAGCGTATATGCTGCGTCGCACAATGCCGCCTAGCCTCCGCTCCGGTCGCGGCGCGGACCGCCCGGGACGGGCCGGCCCCGCGAGCCTTCAGGAGAGGACGAGCGATGGCAGACGAGAACGACCGGGGCCTGGAATCCGCGCTGCGGCGCCGGCTGCTGATGGGGCTGGCCGCGGTGCCGGCGGTGGCGGCCCTGCCCCGCCTCGCGCTGGCCGCCCCCCCGACCTCCGCGGTGAACACGACCGGGCTCGCCGTCACCGACACCGAGGTGACGGTCGGCATCCTGCACTCGGTCACCGGCACGATGGCGATCTCCGAGACCGGCGCGCAGCAGGCCGAGAAGCTCGCCATCGAGCAGATCAACGCCGAGGGCGGCGTGCTCGGCCGCAAGATCAAGATCATCCAGGAGGACGGCGCCTCCGACTGGCCGACCTTCGCCGAGAAGGCCAAGAAGCTGCTCGTCAACGACAAGTGCGCGGCGGTGTTCGGCTGCTGTACCTCGGCCTCCCGCAAGGCGGTGCTGCCGGTGTTCGAGCAGTACAACGGCATGCTCTACTATCCGACCTTCTACGAAGGACTGGAAGAATCGAAGAACGTCATCTATACGGGCCAGGAGGCGACGCAGCAGATCCTGGCGGGCCTCGACTGGGTCGCCAAGGAGAAGGGCGGCAAGACCTTCTTCTTCATCGGCTCGGACTACATCTGGCCGCGCACCTCGAACAAGATCGCCCGCAAGCACGTCGAGAACGTGATCAAGGGCAAGGTCGTCGGTGAGGAGTATTTCCCGCTCGGCCACACCCAGTTCAACTCGGTAATCAACAAGATCAAGCTGACGAAGCCGAACGTGATTTTCGCCGACGTGGTCGGCGGCTCGAACGTGGCCTTCTACAAGCAGCTCAAGGCGGCCGGCATCGACCTGTCGAAGCAGGTGCTGATGACGATCTCGGTGACCGAGGACGAGATCGACGGCATCGGCGGCGAGAACATCGCCGGCGCCTACGCCTGCATGAAGTACTTCCAATCCCTGAAGAACCCGAACAACGAGAAGTTCGTGCCCGCCTTCAAGAAGATGTGGGGCGAGAAGACGGTGATCGGCGACGTCACCCAGGCGGCCTACCTGGGCCCGTACCTGTGGAAGCTGACCGCCGAGAAGGTCGGTTCGTTCGACGTCGACAAGATCGCGGCGGGCTCGGCCGGCGTCGAGTTCAAGGGCGCCCCCGAGGGCTACGTGCGCATCCACCCGAACCACCACCTGTGGTCGAAGACGCGCGTCGGCCTCGCCAAGGCGGACGGGCAGTTCGAGGTGGTCTACGAGAGTGCCGACCTGATCGAGCCGAACCCGTTCCCGGTCGGCTACCAGTAGGCGCGCCGCCCGCCCCGCGAGCCCCCTCCTCCAGCCCCGGAGCGGGGGGCCGCGCCGCCCGCGCCCTCCCCCAGCGCCCCCCTCCGTCCCGGAGCCCGCCCATGTTCGGTGACTACTCGCTCGGCGATCTCGGCTCGATCTTCGCGATGCAGGGCTTCGCCGGCCTCATCCTGTTTTCGGTCTACGTCCTGATGGCCCTCGGCCTCGCCATCATCTTCGGGCAGATGGGCGTGATCAACATGGCGCACGGGGAATTCATGATCCTGGGCGCCTACATGACCTATTTGTGCTCGAATGTCTTCCAGTCGCACCTGCCGAGCCTGTTCCCGGTCTCGTTCTTCGTGGCGATGGGGCTGGCCTTCCTGGCCTCCGGGGCGCTCGGGATGCTGGTCGAGTGGGCGCTGATCCGGCACCTCTACAAGCGCCCGCTCGACACGCTGCTGGCCACCTGGGGCCTGTCGCTGATCCTGCAGCAGGCCTACCGCTCGATCTTCGGCGCCCGCGAGGTCGGCGTGGAGCTGCCCTCCTGGATGATGGGCTCGGTCCAGGCGACCGAGACCATCGAGATCCAGATCAACGGCATGGTCGTGATGGGCGTCACCGCCCTGATCACGCTCGCGGTGGCGCTGCTGCTGTTCCGCTCCGGCTACGGCAAGCGGGTGCGCGCGGTGATGCAGAACCGCGTCATGGCGGGCGCGGTCGGCATCGACACCGACAAGGTCGACCGCCTCACCTTCGGCCTCGGCTGCGGCATCGCCGGCATCGCGGGCGCGGCCTTCACGATGATCGGCTCGACGGGGCCGACCTCCGGCCAGCTCTACATCGTCGACACCTTCCTGATCGTGGTCTTCGGGGGCGCCGCCAGCCTCGCCGGCACCATCGCGTCGGCCTTCTCGATCTCGCAGACCCAGTCGACCCTCGAATTCTTCCTCTCCGGCTCGACCGCCAAGGTCCTCACGCTGCTCGGCGTCGTGGCGATCCTGATGATGCGGCCGCAGGGGCTGTTCACCCTCAAGGTCCGGCGCTGAGGAGTCCCGACGACATGACATCCCCGACCCTCAACGACAACGCCTTCATGAAGCCGATGGAGTGGGCGAGCCTCGCCGTCCTCGCCGCCCTGATCCTGGTGGTGCTGCCGCTCGCCCTCGACATCTTCCGGCTCAACCTCGTCGGCAAGTACCTCACCTACGCCTTCGTCGCGCTCGGCCTCGTCATCTGCTGGGGCTATTGCGGCATCCTGTCCCTCGGCCAGGGGGTGTTCTTCGGGCTCGGCGGCTACTGCATGGCCATGTACCTGAAGCTCGAAGCCTCCTCGGTCGAGAACACCAAGATCCAGTCGACGCCGGGCATCCCCGACTTCATGGACTGGAACCAGGTCACGGCCCTGCCCTGGTTCTGGAAGCCGTTCCACTCCCTGCCGCTCACGCTGCTCGCCGTGGTGGCGGTGCCGACCCTGTTCGCCCTCGTCATCAGCGCGGCGATGTTCAAGCGGCGGGTCGGCGGCACCTACTTCGCGATCATCACCCAGGCGATCGCCGCGATCCTCACCATCCTGATCGTCGGCCAGCAGGGCTACACGGGCGGCATCAACGGCATCACCGACCTGCGCACGCTCCACGGCTGGGACATCCGCACCGACCACGCCAAAACCGTGCTCTACTTCGTCAACGGCGGGCTCCTGATCGCCTGCATCCTGGCCGCGCAATACGTCAAGCGCTCGAAGCTCGGCCGCATCCTGGTCGCCATGCGCGACAAGGAGGACCGGGTCCGCTTCTCGGGCTACTCGGTGGCGAGCTTCAAGATCTTCGCATTCTGCCTCGCGGCGGCCTTCGCGGCGATCGGCGGGGCGATGTTCACCCTGCAGGTCGGCTTCATGTCGCCGTCCTTCGTCGGCATCGTGCCGTCGATCGAGATGGTGATCTACACCGCGGTCGGCGGGCGCCTGTCGCTGTTCGGCGCGGTCTACGGCACGCTGCTCGTCAACTGGGCCAAGACCAGCTTCTCGGAGAGCTTTCCCGAACTCTGGCTGTTCGGCCTCGGCGCGCTGTTCATCGGGGTGGTGCTGGCCTTCCCGAACGGGCTCGCCGGGATCTGGCGCCAGTTCGTGGCGCCGCGCCTCTCCGCCACACCCGATCCCGCCAAACCCGGCGCCCCCGTCCTCCCGGCCGCGCTGCCGCACGGCGCCCCGGCCGAATAGGAGATCGCAGGATGAACGCCGCTCACGTCCCCGCCGCCCCCGGCCAGCAGGATTTCCTCCTCGCGGTCGAGGCCCTCACCGTCTCCTTCGACGGGTTCAAGGCGGTCAACGACGTCTCGTTCTACGTCGACCCGAACGAGATCCGGGTGATCATCGGCCCGAACGGGGCCGGCAAGACCACCGTCCTCGACCTGATCTGCGGGCGCACCAAGGCGACCTCCGGCTCGATCAAGTATCGCGGCCAGGAACTCACCCGCATGTCGGAGAGCGCGATCGTGCTGGCCGGCGTCGGCCGCAAGTTCCAGACGCCCTCGATCTACGACGACCTCACGGTGTTCGAGAACCTGGAGATCTCCTATCCGCGCGGCCGCACGGTGTTCGGAGCGCTGACCTTCAAGCGCGACGCCGCGGTGCGCGACCGCGTCCACGAGATCGCCGAGATGATCTTCCTCAAGGATCACCTCGACGCCCGCGCGGAATACCTCAGCCACGGCCAGAAGCAGTGGCTGGAGATCGGCATGCTGCTGATCCAGGACCCGGAGCTGCTGATGCTCGATGAACCGGTCGCCGGCATGAGCGTCGCCGAGCGCAAGAAGACCGCGGACTTGCTGCACCAGATCATCAAGGGCCGGTCGGTGCTGGTGATCGAGCACGACATGAAGTTCGTCGAGGACATCGCCCACCGGGTCACCGTGCTGCACCAGGGCCGGGTCCTGTCCGAGGGCTCGATGGAGCGGGTGAAGAACGACCCCAAGGTGGTCGAAGTCTATCTCGGGCATTGAGGGAGGCCGCGCATGCTTGAGACCGCCATCGCCACCCCGCCCGCCGCGCCGCCGGCCGGCCCGCAGGTCGGCCCGGCCCCCCTCCTCGCGGTGACCGGCCTGCACGCGGCCTACGGCCAGAGCGAGGTGCTGCACGGCATCGACCTCGCGGTCGCGCCGGGCGAGATCGTCGCGCTCATGGGCCGCAACGGCATGGGCAAGACCAGCTTCATGAAGACCCTGATGGGCATCCTGCCGGCGCGATCGGGCACGATCCGGATCGGGGAGCGCGACGTCACCGGCCTCAAGACCTTCCAGCGGGTCGCCGCCGGCCTCGCCTACGTGCCGCAGGGGCGCATGATCTTCTCGGCCATGACCGTGCAGGAGAACATCGAGACCGGGCTCACCGTGACCGGCAGCAGCCGGGTCCCGGGCGACCTCTACGAGATGTTCCCGGTGCTGCTGGAGATGAAGGGCCGGCGCGGCGGCAACCTCTCGGGCGGCCAGCAGCAGCAGCTCGCCATCGCGCGGGCGCTGGCGAGCCGGCCGAAGGTGCTGCTGCTCGACGAGCCGACCGAGGGCATCCAGCCCTCGATCATCCGCGAGATGGGCCGGACGCTGAAGCGCATCCGCGACGAGCGCGGCCTCGCGATCGTCGTCTCCGAGCAGGTGCTCAGCTTCGCCCTCGACGTCGCCGACCGGGTGCTGGTGATCGAGAACGGCGCGATCGTGCATGAGGACCGGCGCGCCGACGTCGATGAGGCCAAGGTCGCCCGCTTCCTCTCCGTCTGACGGAGGCCCGGCGGCACGCACGGCCCCGGGCCGGCGCAAGGATCCGGCCCCGGCCGGATGACCGAGAGACGGCAGGACGGGCCGGCCCGGGGCGAACCCGGCGCCGGAGGGAGAGCGCCTGCCCTCGATCCAACCCCACTGAGGAGCCTCGCAGGAAATGCCCGAGACCCTGATCAAGGTCGATCTCACCCAGTCGCCCTACGAAAACGACATGGTGCACAACCGCTGGCACCCGGACATCCCGATGGTCGCCATGGTGAAGCCGGGCGACGACTTCATCATCGAGACCTATGACTGGACCGGCGGCTTCATCAAGAACGACGATTCGGCCGACGACGTGCGCGACATCGACCTGTCGATCGTGCACTTCCTGTCCGGCCCGGTCGGCGTCGAGGGGGCGGAGCCGGGCGACCTCCTGGTCGTCGACCTGCTCGACATCGGCGCCAAGCCGGATTCGCTGTGGGGCTTCAACGGCTTCTTCTCCAAGAAGAACGGCGGCGGCTTCCTCACCGACCACTTCCCGCTGGCCCAGAAGTCGATCTGGGACATCGAGGGCCTGTTCACCAGGTCGCGCCACGTGCCGGGCGTGCGCTTCCCGGGCCTGATCCATCCCGGCCTGATCGGCTGCCTGCCCGACCCGAAGCTGCTCGCGACCTGGAACGCGCGCGAGACCGCGCTGATCGCCACCAACCCGACCCGGGTGCCGGGCCTCGCCAACCCGCCCTTCGGCCCGACCGCCCACATGGGCCGGCTCAAGGGCGAGGCGAAGGACAAGGCGGCGGCCGAGGGCGCCCGCACCGTCCCGCCCCGCGAGCACGGCGGCAATTGCGACATCAAGGACCTGTCGCGCGGCTCGAAGATCTACTTCCCGGTCTACGTCCCCGGGGGCGGCCTCTCGATGGGCGACCTCCACTTCAGCCAGGGCGACGGCGAGATCACCTTCTGCGGCGCCATCGAGATGGCGGGCTGGGTTCACCTCCGGGTCGACGTCATCAAGGACGGCATGGCCAAGTACGGGATCAAGAACCCGATCTTCAAGCCCTCGCCGATCACCCCGCGCTACGACGACTACCTGATCTTCGAGGGCATCTCGGTCGACGAGAGCGGCGGCCAGCACTACCTCGACGTGACCGTCGCGTACCGGCAGGCCTGCCTCAACGCGATCGAGTACCTGAAGAAGTTCGGCTATTCGGGCGCGCAGGCCTACTCGATCCTCGGCACGGCGCCGGTGCAGGGCCACGTCTCGGGCGTCGTCGACGTGCCGAACGCCTGCGCCACCCTCTGGCTGCCGACCGGCATCTTCGAGTTCGACATCAACCCGAGCGCGGCCGGGCCCCAGAAGTTCCTCGACGGCTCGGTCCAGATGCCGCTCTCGCCGGACACGTGAGATGCCGGTCTACGACTATTCCTGCGAGAGCTGCGGCCCCTTCACGGTGCTGCGGCCGATGGCGCAGTTCCGCGACCCGCACGATTGCCCGGATTGCGGGCAATCGTGCGAGCGGGCCTTCCTGACGGCGCCGCGGCTGTCCGGCATGGAGGCGGGGGTGAGGGCGGCGCACGCCGCCAACGAGCGCAGCCGCCACGCCCCCCGGCGCAGCCACGGCGCCGGCTGCGGCTGCTGCGCGCCCGGGAAGGCGGCCGGCGGCTCGGCCAACGGCAGCCCGGCCAAGAGCTTCCCGGCCGCACGGCCGTGGATGATCAGCCACTGACGATCCGGGCGCGGCCCCTCTCCCGCCCGGGAAGGGGCCGCGCCTCGTCCGCACGCGCGTTCGATCGGGAGACACGCCATGCATCACGGGGACATTTCCAGCAGCCACGACAGCGTCGGCGTCGCGGTCGTCAACTACAAGATGCCGCGGCTGCACACCAAGGCCGAGGTCCTGGAGAATTGCCGCAAGATCGCCGACATGGTGGTGGGCGTGAAGGCCGGCCTGCCGGGCCTGGACCTGATCGTGTTCCCGGAATACTCGACGCACGGGATCATGTACGACGCCGCCGAGATGTACGAGACCGCGTCGTGCATTCCCGGCGAGGAGACGGCGATCTTCGCCGAGGCCTGCCGCAAGGCGAAGGTCTGGGGCGTGTTCTCGCTCACCGGCGAGCGCCACGAGGAGCACCCGCACAAGGCGCCCTACAACACCCTCATCCTGATGAACGACCGGGGCGAGATCGTCCAGAAGTACCGCAAGATCATGCCCTGGGTGCCGATCGAGGGCTGGTACCCGGGCCACTGCACCTATGTCTCGGAGGGGCCGAAGGGGCTGAAGGTCAGCCTGATCATCTGCGACGACGGCAACTACCCGGAGATCTGGCGCGACTGCGCGATGCGCGGGGCGGAGCTGATCATCCGCTGCCAGGGCTACATGTACCCTGCCAAGGAGCAGCAGATCCTGATGTCGAAGGCGATGGCCTTCGCCAACAACGTCTACGTGGCGGTGGCGAACGCCTCGGGCTTCGACGGGGTCTACACCTATTTCGGCCACTCGGCCCTGGTCGGCTTCGACGGGCGGACCCTGGGCGAGTGCGGCGAGGAGGAGAACGGCATCCAGTACGCGGCCTTGTCGAAGTTCCTGATCCGCGACGCGCGCGCCAACTGGCAGTCGGAGAACCACCTCTTCAAGCTGCTGCACCGGGGCTACACCGGGATGATCAATTCCGGCGAGGCGCGGCACGGGATGGCGGCCTGCCCCTACGACTTCTACCGGCGCTGGATCGAGGATCCGGACGCCACCCGGGACGCCGTGCGGGCGATCACCCGGGCGAGCGTCGGCACGCCCGAATGCCCGATCGAGGGGATCCCGCTCGTGGGCGAGGGCGAGGCGCCGCACCGCTGAGGCGCCGGGGCGCCCCGGTCCTCTCCCCCCTCCTCCCGCACGGGCCCGTCCTTGCTCACCGATCCCCTCCTGCGCAGCGAGCCCTATTATCGCCCGGTCGGCGACGAGGTCGCGCTGTTCGAGGCCGCCTACGCGGCGCGGCTGCCGATGATCCTCAAGGGCCCGACCGGGTGCGGCAAGACCCGCTTCCTGGAGCACATGGCCTGGCGCCTCGGGCGGCCCCTCGTCACCGTCGCGTGCCACGAGGACATGTGCGCCGCCGACCTCGTCGGCCGCTGGCTCCTGGAGGCCGGGGGCACGGTCTGGCACGACGGGCCGCTCACCCGCGCGGTGCGCCAGGGCGCGATCTGCTACCTCGACGAGGTAGTGGAGGCCCGGGCGGACACGATCGTGGCCATCCACCCGCTGGCGGATGCGCGGCGCATCCTGCCGCTGGAGCGCAGCGGCGAGGTGGTGCCGGCCCATCCCGACTTCCTGCTCTGCCTCTCCTACAATCCGGGCTACCAGGCGGCGCAGAAGGACCTCAAGGAATCCACCAAGCAGCGCTTCGGCGCCCTCGCCTTCGCGTATCCGGAGGCCCCCGTCGAGGCCGAGATCGTCGGGCGCGAGGCCGGGATCGGCCCGGCCGTGGCGGAGCGCCTCGTGCGGGTCGGCGCGGCCTCGCGGGCGCTGGTCGCCGAGGGTCTGGCGGAGGGCGCCTCGACCCGGATGCTGATCCATGCCGGGCGGCTGATCGCGGGCGGGATCGGCTTCGCGCCCGCCTGCGCGCTCGCGGTCGCCACGCCCCTCACGGACGACCCGGCCCTGCGGGACGCGCTCGCCTCCTGCATCGCCGCGCAGGTGCCGTGACGGCGGCCGCCCCGGCGGGGGAGCGCCGCCGCGCCGCCCTGCTGCGGGCGCTCTGGGGGCGCGGCCACCCGATCCTGTCCCTGCCCGCCCCGGCCCCCGACGCGCCGCCCCAGCGCCCGACCTTCGACGAGGCGGCCCTGCGCCTGCCGCACGGCGCCGCGCCCGCGGCGGCCCGCGAGGACCGGCTCGCGGAGGCGAGCCTCGCCCATCTCGGCGCCCACCTCGCCTTCGGGGGCGGGCGCTTCCCGATCGGCCGGCTGCGCCCGACCCAGATCGCCCTCGTCTCGCTGATCGAGGATGCGCGGGTCGAGGCCCTGGCCCTGCGCGAGCGGCCGGGGCTGGTCCGTCTCTGGCGCCCCTTCCACGCGGGCGCGGCGGAGGAGGCCGGCACGGCGGCCGGGCTGATGGCGCGCCTTGCCCGGGCCCTCCTCGATCCGGACCACCCCGATCCCGACGCCTTCGTGGCGCGGGGCCGGGCCCTGTTCTACGCGGATCCCCGGGCCTGGGCCGATCCCGGCCTCAGCCGCAGCCTCGGCGACCGGCTCGGCAACGACCTCGGCCAGATGCGGCTCCCCTTCGGCCCGCGGGCGGGGTGGAGCGAGCCCGCCTACCGGGACGACCACGCGGGAATGTGGGAGCGGCGGGAGATCGAGGCCGCTGCCCGCCCGGAGCGGGTGCCGGGGCCGGGCGACGGGGCCGACGCGCCCGCCGCCGACGCCCTGCCGCCGCGTCCGGGCGGCCGGGTCTGGCGCTATCCCGAATGGGACCGCCGCATCCGCCGCGCCCGGCCGGGCTGGGTCAGCCTGCGGGAGGAGTCGGCCGCGCCGGCCCTCGGCCGCCCGACGCCGTCCGAGCCGCGCCTCGCCGCGGCCCTGGCGGCGATGCGCCCGCGCCGGCCGCGGCGGATGCGGCGCCGGATCGACGGCGACGAGCTCGACCTCGCGGCGGCGACCGACGCGCTCGCCGACCTGCGGGCCGGCCGGGCGCCCGATCCGCGGGTCTATTCCCGCGTCCTGCGCCGGGCCGAGGGCGTGCCGCTCCTCCTGCTGGTCGACGCCTCGCGCTCGATGGGGGACCCGCTGCCCCGGGGCGGGCGGGTGATCGACGCGGCCCGGGGCGCGGCCGCGGCCCTGCTCGGGGCGCTCGCCGCGTCGGGCGGGCCGGTGGCGATCCAGGCCTTCCGCTCGGCGGGGCGCCACGACGTGCGGGTGGCCTGGATCAAGCGCTGGGACGAGCCGCCCGCCGCCGCCTGGCCGCGCCTCGCCGGGCTCGCGCCCGCCGGATCGACCCGGCTCGGCGCGGCCCTGCGCCATGCCGGCCGCAGCCTGCCGCCGGGACGCGGGGCGGTGATCCTGCTCACCGACGGCGAGCCCTCCGACATCGACGTGCACGATCCGGCCTTCCTCGCCGAGGATGCGCGGATGGCCTGCCGGGCGCTCGCGGCGCGCGGCGTCGGCGCCTTCGCCCTCGCGCTGGCGCCGGCGCCGCCCCCGGCGCTGGTGCGGGCCTTCACGCCCGGGCGCTGCGTCGCCGTGGCGGGGCCGGAGCGCCTCGCCGGGGCGCTGGTCGGTCTCGCGGCCCGCACCCGGGCCTGAGAGGCTGAACAGCGATCGCTTCCCGGCGTCCGTCCGGCCTGGCGCAGTCTCGATGGAGGGGGCGTGAGACCTCGCGGGTTTGGCAGCCGCGCCCGTGCTGGCGGACGTGCTGGACACCAGCATCGCACCCCGCGAAGGGCGCCCGCGACCGACCGATGCGCGCGGCGGGCGCCTCCTACGACGGCCCCGGCCCGACGAGCCGCGCCCCGAGCCGGCGATAGCCCTCCGGGGCCACGTGCAGGCGGTCCGCCGCGAGGGTGTGCGCGGCCTCCGCCTCGCCGCCGAGCAGGGCGGCCGCGTCGAGCAGATCGGCCCCGCAGCCCCGCGCGAGGCCCACGATCCCGCGATTGAGGGCGCGCCGGTCCGCGTCGGGGCGGCCCGCCCGCGGCGCCCGCCAGGGCAGCGTGACCAGGATCGGCCGGGCGCCCGGCCACAGGGCGAGGAGCTCGGCCGCGAGCAGGCCGAGCCCCGCCACGATCTCCGCGACGGGGTCGCCGTCCGCGAGGTTGTTGGTGCCGACCCAGAGCAGGGCGCGGCGCGGGCGCAGGCCGGAGAGGTCGACCGCCCGCAGCCGCCAGCGCGTGGTCTCGACCCGGTCGCCCGGCAGGCCGAAATTGAAGCTGCGCGGCGGCAGGGCCGCCTCGGGCCAGCCGGCCGCCTGCGAATCTCCCAGGAGCACGAGGTCGGCGGCGGCCGGCACGCGGACGGCCAGGCGCGCGTGCCGGCGCAGGGCCGAGGGCTTGACCGGCGGGGCGAGGCCGAGGGGGCGGGTCACGGCGGCGCCCGGCGCAGGCCGAGCGCGGCGAGCACGAGCCGGCCGATCCGCGGCGTGTAGTGCAGGTTGTCGAGCCACGCCTCCGTCGAGCCGGCGGCGGGGTCGAAGGGAAAGGAGGCGCCGAGCGCGGTGAGGTCGCGGATCGCGACCCCGCGCGCAGCGCCGACGCGCAGGACCGCCTCGCGCCAGCGCGCGAAATCGTCGAGGAGGCCGAGATCGGCGAGGACGCGGCGCTGCGCGTCGCTCACCGGCGACAGGTAGGCCTCGACGCGCAGCCCCGCGAGCCGGTCGAGGACGAGACCGAGAGCCTCCAGGGTCTCCGGGCGGAACGGCGCGGTGCTGCGCCGCCGCGCCGCGTCGTTCTCCCGGGTCAGGGCGGGGGGGAGCGGCGGCGTCTCCCGGAAGCCGTCGCGGGTCCAGGCGCCCGGATCCTCCGCGCCCGACACGGCCTCGATCCGGCTGTCCATCAGGGCGTAGCGGCCGAGCACGCTGCCCATGAGCGCGGTCAGCCGGCCGGTGGCGGAGGCGAGGGAGGGATCGAGGCGCACCGGCACGCTCGGGCGCGAGAACATGGAGTAGTCGAGGCCGATCACCACCCGGGACACGCCCGGCCGGGAGGCGACCACGCTCGCCACGAGCGGCAATTCCTCGGCGAGGATGGCCGAGATGCCGGCGTTGAAGACCGGCAGGGGCGCGGCGTCGAGGTCGCGCGGGTCGAGCCCGTGATAGACGGTGGAGCTTCCCACCAGCACGGTCGCGCAGGGGCGGGTGAGGGCCTGCAGCACCTTGGCGCGCCGGGTCTGGCGATCGAGCAGGCGGTTCCCGCCCCCCGTCGCCGCCCGCCAGGGCGGATCGGCGCGGAAGATCCAGTAGGCGTCGAACCAGACGACCCGCGCGGCGACGAGGAGGAGGAGCCCGGCCAGCAGCAGGGCCGTGAGGCCGAGGAAGCGCCGCGCCGGCTCAGAACTGGGCATAGATGAAGGCCTGGTTGGCGTCGTTGCCGACCTGGACGAGGAGCGCGGCGAGGAGCAGCGCCGTTGCGGCCGCCACCCGGCCCGAGAGGGGCAGCCGGTGGGCGAGGTCGTGGGCGGTCGGCCCGATCACCGCGAGGGCGAAGGCCAGGGCCGCGAGCGGCCACGCCTCCGGGACCGGCCCGGCCGCGGGCGCCGCGAGCCCGGCCGCGGGCGCCGCGAGCCCGGCTGCGGGCTCCGCGAGCCCGGCGAGCCCGCGATAGACTGCGAGCGCGGTCGCGAAGTCGGGGGCCCGGAAAGGCACCCAGGCCAGCGCCACGAAGGCGAAGGTCGCCGCCCAGCCGGCGAGCGGGGGCAGGGCCAGCCCGGCCCGGCGCCACAGGACGTGGAGCGCGAGCGCCGCCCCGTGCGCCGCTCCCCAGGCCACGAAGGTGAGCCCCGCCCCGTGCCAGAGCCCGCCGAGCGTCATCGTGGCGAGGAGCGCCGCCGCCTGCCGCGGCAGGCCGTGCCGGCTGCCCCCGAACGGGATGTAGAGGTAGTCGCGCAGGAACTGCGACAGGGTGATGTGCCAGCGCCGCCAGAAATCCTGGATCGAGGTCGCCCGGTAAGGCGCCCGGAAGTTCTCCGGCAGGACGATCCCGAACAGGAGCGCGAGGCCGAGCGCCATGTCGGTGTAGCCCGAGAAGTCGACGTAGAGCTGCAGGGCGTAGCCGAGCACCGCCTGCGCGGCGGCTTCCGGGCCGAGGCCCGCCCCCGCCGCGGCCCAGAGCGGGTCGATGGCGGCGGCGAGGGGATCGCCGAGCGCCGCCTTCTTGGCGAGGCCCGCCGCGAGGAGCAGGAGGCCGCGCGCGGCGCTCTCGGCCCCGGGCCGCGGCGGCGCCGCGGCGAAGGCGGCCGGCCGCACCAGCGGCCCGGCGATCACCCGCGGGAAGAAGGCCGCGTACAGGACGTAGTCGGTCGGGCCGAGGGCGGGTCCGGTGCCCCGGCGCAGGTCGACCAGGTAGGCCACGTGCTGGAAGGTCAGGAAGGAGAGGCCGAGCGGCGCGAGGAGGAGCGGCACCGGGACGGCGGCGCCGGTCAGGGCCGCGCCGAGCCCGGCGAAGAAGCCCAGATACTTGAAGAGTCCGAGGAGCGCGACGTCGAGGACGAGGGCCAGGGTGATCACCCGCCCGTCGCCGGAGCGCCGATACGCCTCGCCGGCGAGCCAGGTTCCGGCGATCGCGCCGAGGAGCAGCGGCAGGGCGCGCAGGTCCCACCACCCGTAATAGGCGAGCGACAGGCCGGCGAGGAGCCGAGCGTGCCAGGCGGGCCGCCACGCGAGGCAGAGCGCCTGCAGGGCGAGCGCGAGCGGCAGGGCGACGAGCAGGAAGGTGAGCGCGTTGAAGGGCATCGCGGCTCGCGGGGGGCCGCAGGGTTGCCGGCGGACCGGCCCGGCTGCGTCGGGGAAGGCGACAGACGGCATAAGCGGCCCGCCCGGCGCCGCGGTCAACATCGCGGCCGGCCCGTCGCGTTGCCCGCCCGGCCGCGCTTGGCTAGGCTGCCGCGGCAGGCCTCCCGACGGGACGACAGATGACGAGCGACACGCCCGAGCCCTCCCCCGCGCGGCGCCGCCTCGTCGAGTGGGCGGATCCGCGGCTCACCGCCCGGGCGGGGCTCGGGCGCGCGGGGCTGGACTTCCTGCGCGCGCTGATGTCCGAGGAGGTGCCGCGCCCGCCGATCAGCGCGCTCGTCGGAATGGAGATGGTCTCGGCCGAGAGCGGCCAGGTCATCATGCGCATGGCTCCCGGGGAACACCTCTACAACCCGATCGGCTGCGTGCACGGGGGAGCGATCGCGACCCTGCTCGACAGCGCGATGGGCTGCGCCGTGCACTCGCTGCTGCCGGAGGGACGCGGCTACACCACGCTCGAGATGAAGGTGAACTACCTGCGCGCCCTCACCCGGGAGACGGGCGTGGTCACGGCCGTCGGCGAGGTGCTGCATGCCGGGCGCCAGCAGGCCGTCGCCGAGGCGCGGCTGACGGACGAGGAGGGGCGCCTCTGCGCCACCGCCACCTCGACCTGCCTGCTGTTCGACCTGCCGGCCCGGCCGTCGGCCTGATCGCGGCGCGACGGCGGACGATATCTGGTGTAAGCTCGGCCGTCCCCGGTCTATCTCGGTGATGCCGATGTCTCCTGATCAGATCCGCCTCGTCCAGGACAGTTTCGAGTCAGTCAGTCCGATCGCCGCGACGGCCGCCGATCTGTTCTACGACCGCCTGTTCACGATCGCCCCAGACCTGCGCCCGCTCTTCCCCGACGACATGAGCGAGCAGAAGCAGAAGCTGATGGCGATGCTGGGGCTCGCCGTGGCGCAGCTCGGCCGGCCCGACACGGTGGTGCCGGCCATCCAGGAGCTCGGGCGGCGGCACGTCGCCTACGGCGTCGGCGAGGCGCACTTCGCGCCCGTCGGGGAGGCGCTGCTCTGGACCCTGCAGCAGGGCCTGGGCCCGGCCTTCACTCCGGAGCTGCGCGAGGCCTGGACCGCCACCTACGGCCTCGTCGCGGGGCTGATGTCGGGGGCGGCCCGCGCCTGACCGGCGCCGGCAGGCCCGCTCATCCGCCGTCCGGACGTGATCGTCCGGACGGCGGATGCCAAGCCCGCGCGGCGCGTGAGCGAAGCCGACATCCGCATGGCGACTCCGTCCGTCGGATGTCGCATCACTCGGCCGCCGTCCTCGGCGGCCGGCCGCGCCGCGCCGGCGTCTTCGCGCTCACCACCGCGTCGGCCGCCGCCCGCTTCTGCATCGCGCGCTCGCGGCGCAGCTGGCCGAGGCCGAGGCTCTTGGCGAGTTCGGAGCGCTGGGCCGCGTAGGTCGCCGCCACCATCGGGTAGTCCGGCGGCAGGCCCCACTTCTCCCGGTACTGCTCGGGGGTGAGCCCGCGCCCGGACAGGTGCCGCTTCAGCGACTTGTAGGGCTTGCCATCCTCGAGCGAGATGATCGCGTCCGGCGTCACCGTCTTCTTGATCGGGATCGGCGGCACCGGCTTCTCCGGGGCCGCCGGCGGCGGCGCGATCAATGCGTGCAGCGTCTCGTACACGCTGCGCAGCACGGCCGGCAGCTCGGCGCCGGAGATCCGGTTGTTGGAGACATACGCGGCAACGATGTCGCTCGCGAGCTCCGTCAGATTGATGGAGGATTCCTCTACGACGGCACTCATGGCTACGTCCTTTTGAATGACGCCACAATTTTCCCCGAGCGCGATCCTTCGTCAATCGATCCAGGCTGCTTGTTCGCAAATAATCACCGCTGCGCACTTTGTGGGAATGTCGGCAAGTGACTTACGGTTGCTGATATCTTTGCCAATCCACCGCCTGCGTGCAGAAACCCGGAGGCTTCGGGGGCGCGCCGCCAGGGTCGCGCTGCCGCGAACCCGAGGGAAGCCATGCGGTTTGGGCATGAATCGCGGCCCGGTTGCGGCCCGAGATGCGCGGGTCTCGCGGTCAGCCCCGACCGGCATGCAGCCGGCGCGCCCCTCCGGGCGGAGGGCGGCGGCTTCCCGGGAGGCCGCGACCGACGCGCGCCCGCCACCGGGGGCCGGCGCGCCGCGGTCGCGGCCCGGCGCCGGGACCCTGGAGCAGCGCCCGATCACGCTGCACGCGGACGCTGCTCCCGGTCGTGGATGGTGCCGCATCGTCCTCGACGAACCGGCATCCACGTCGCCGAGAATTGCTCTAGCCGCCGGGGCAGCCCTGCGCGTCCACGTACAGGGCGTAGACCGACTGGCTCGCGGCCATGAACAGGCGGTTGCGGTGCCGGCCGCCGAAGCAGAGGTTGGCGCAGCGCTCCGGCAGGCGGATGCGGCCGATCAGGCGGCCGTCGGGGTTGAACACCATCACCCCGTCGAGGGCGTCGTCGCCCATGCCCCAGCCGCACCAGAGATTGCCGTCGACGTCGCAGCGGATCCCGTCCGGCGTGCCCGGCCCGGCATCGATCAGGACGCGCCGGTTGGCGAGCCCGCGCCCGCCCGTCACGTCGAAGGCCGCGATGCGCCGGGTCGGCTGCCCGCGGGATTCCACGAGGTAGAGCACGGATTCGTCCGGGGAGAAGCAGAGGCCGTTCGGGCCGGCGATCTCCCGCGCCGCCGCCTCCAGCGTCCCGGTCGCGGGGTCGAGCCGGTAGACGTTCTGGGCCAGTTCCGGCTCGGCCCGCTCGCCCTCGTAGTGGCCCAGGATGCCGAAGGGCGGGTCGGTGAACCAGACCGCCCCGTCCGAGGCCACCACGACGTCGTTCGGCGAGTTGAGGCGCCGCCCCTCGAAGGACTCGGCCAGGACCGTGACGGCGCCGTCGTACTCGGTGCGGGTCACCCGCCGCCCGCCATGCTCGCAGGTGACGAGGCGCCCCTGCCGGTCGCGGGTGTTGCCGTTCGCGAAGCGCGAGGGCTTGCGGAAGGTCCCGACTACCCCGCTCTCCTCGTCCCAGCGCAGGATGCGGTCGTTGGGAATGTCGCTCCACAGCAGGCAGCGCCCGTCCCCGAACCAGACCGGCCCCTCGGCCCAGCGGCAGCCGGTGGCGAGGCGCTCGACGGCGGCGCTGAAGACCCGGTAGCGGGCGAAGGAGGCGTCGATGATCTCGACCGCCGGGTCGGGGTAGCGCGGGCTCGGTGTCCACACGGGGCCTGTCTCCTCACTCGGCCTTCATCGTCGCGGGGCCGGCGCCCAGGGGCAAGGCGGGCGGCACGGCCGCCGCGCGGCCCCGCTCGCCGAGCAGGAGCCAGACCACCAGCAGCGCCGCGAGATCGAAGACCGAGAGGCAGGCGAAGAGCGGCTCGTAGCCGATGCGCGCGGCCGCCTGGCCGATCAGCAGCGAGAACAGCGTGGCGCCGAGATAGCCCGCCATGCCGCCGAACCCGGTCGCGGTGGCGACCTCCTGCGGGGCGAAGCGGTCGGTGACGACCGCGTAGAGCAGGCTCGACAGCATCTGGTGCGCGAAGGCCCCGAGCGAGAACAGCGCGATCACCGTGAAGGGGCTCGCCACGAGGCCGATCAGCCCCGGACCGATCATGCAGACCGCCCCCACCCCGATGCCGGCGACCCGCGAGTTGCGCAGCGAGATCCGGAAGCGCCGGGCGAGAAAGGGGGAGAGGTAGCCGCTCGCCACGCAGCCGAGATCCGCCGCCAGGAAGGGCATCCACGCGAACAGGGCGAATTGCCTGATGTCCATCCCCCGGGCCGTGACCATGTAGAGGGGGATCCAGTAGTTGAAGGTCTGCCAGGCCGGCTCGGTCAGGAAGCGGGCCGCCGCGATGCCCCAGAACGGCCGCGCGGTGAGGACCGCGCGCACCGAGGGCCTGGGCAGGGCCGGCCGCGTGCCGATATGGGCGCGCTCCGCCGCGCCGAGCGCCGGGTGGCGGTCGGGGTCGCGGTAGAGGAGCCACCACAGCAGGGCGACGCCCACCGACATCAGGCCGGTGATCACGAAGGCGGCCTGCCAGCCGAGGCTGAGCGAGAGCCAGATCACCAGCGGCGGCGCGATCATCGCCCCGACCGAGGAACCGGTGTTGAACCAGCCGGTGGCGATCGAGCGCTCCTGGGGCGGGAACCACAGGGTCGAGGTCTTCACGGCGGCCGGGATCGCCGCCCCCTCCCCCACCGCCAGCAGGGCGCGGAACCCCGCCATCGACAGCCAGCCGGTCGCCAGCCCGTGCAGCGCGCAGGCCGTGCCCCAGATCAGGGCGAAGACCACGTAGCCGGTGCGCAGGCCGATCAGGTCGGTGAGGTAGCCCGCGAGCGGCTGCATCAGCCCATAGGTCACCTGGAACGCCGCCACCACGTAGGAATACTGCTCGGTGGTGAAGCTCAGCTGCTCCTTCAGGACGGGGGCGAGCACGCCCAGCGCGTTCCGGTCGATGTAGTTGACCACCGTGCCGAGCGCCACGAGGACGAGGATGCCCCAGCGGAGCCTGCCGACCTTGCCCATCCGTTCCCCTCCCGCGCGGCGCGCCCCTCCCTTGCCACGGGGCGCGCGCTTCGTTACTGCGCTCGTTATCGATAATGATATTGGCTGACAAGAGAGGGCCCGTGCCCGAGGCCGCGCCGACCACGATCCACGCCCTCCCGCGGGGGCGGCGCCACGTCCAGGTGGCGGACGCCCTGCGGCGGGCGATCATGCTGGGCGAGGTGGCGCCCGGCGCGGCGCTGCTCGAACTCGAGCTCGCCTCCCGCTTCGGCTGCAGCCAGGGCCCGGTCCGCGAGGCGCTGCTGCTGCTGCAGGAGGAGGGGCTGGTGCAGCGTTTCGGCCACCGCGGCACCCGGGTGTCGGAGACGAGCCCGGACGAGGCGCTGGAGATGCTGCGCCTGCGCCGGGACATGGAGTGCCGGGCGGCGCGGCGGGCCTTCGCGGGGCCGCCCGACCCGGACCTGCTGCCCGACCTTCGCGGCCGGCTCGCCGCCATGGAGGCGGCCGCCGCGGCGGGCGACGCCTACGCCCTGGCGCAGGCGGACCGCGCCTTCCACCGGCGCCTGTTCGCGGCGGCGCGGCTGCCGAGCCTGGAGCCGCTGCTGCTGCGCTGCCTGACCCACAACCACCGCTTCAAGATGCTGCGCGGCCCGGTGCCGCCCGACCTGGCGCACACGGCGCGGCGGCATCTCGGCATCCTGGCGGCGGTGGAGCGGCGGGACGGGACGGCGCTCGCGGCGGCGCTGGCCCACCACGTCGCCACGATCCTGGATGACGGCCCCTCGCTCCTCGACGAGGCCGAGAGGGCCGGCGGCGCGGGCGCGCCGGCGCGGAGGGGGGATGCATGGTGAGGATCGCGCTCTCGGGAGCGGGCGGGCAGATCGGGCGGTCCCTGCGCCCGCGGCTCCTCGCGGCGGGGCACCGGCTGCGCTCGGGTGCGGGCTTCGACGCGCTGGAGCCCCTGTCGGCGGAGGAGACGATCGCGGCGGGCGACCTGCGCGACCCGGAGGCGGTGGACCGTCTCCTGTCGGGCAGCGAGGTGCTGGTCCACATGGCGGGCACCAGCGTCGAGAGGCCGCTGCCGGAGGTGATCGAGAACAACCTCGTGGCGCTCCACGCGGTCTACGAGGGCGCGCGCCGCCACGGGCTGCGCAGGGTGGTGTTCGCGAGTTCGAACCACGCCTTCGGGATGCACCCGGTCGAGGCGCGGCTGGGGGCCGAGGCCCCGTTCCGGCCGGACGGGTTCTACGGGCTCAGCAAGGCCTGGGGCGAGGCGATGGGCCGGATGTACTGGGACAAGCACGGCATCGAGGGGGTGGCGCTGCGCATCGGCACGGCGCAGCCCCGCCCGACCGAGCCGCGCCACCTCGCGACCTGGCTCGGCCTCGACGACCTCGCGGAGCTCGTGCTTCGCGCGGTCACGGCGGCCGTGCCGGGCTACCTCGCGGTCTGGGGGGTGTCGGACAACGGCGCCAGCTACTGGGACAATTCCGGCGCGGCGGCGATCGGCTACCGGCCGCGGCAATCGGCGGACGCCTTCGCGCGCGAGATCCTGGCCGGCGCCGACCCGCGCGACCCGGTGGCGCGCCGGTTCCAGGGCGGGAGCTTCGCGGCGATGGACTACACCCCGGAGACGGAGCGGCCGGACCGCTCCTCGGGGGGTGATCCGGCGCGCGAAGGCGCGGTCCCGAAGCCGGATCGGCCCGCCGACCCGGATCCGCTCACCGGTTGACGGACTGCATCCCCGCCGCCGGGTAGCGCGTCCCGGCGGCCGCGCCGGGCGGGAGCGCCGCGGCGAGGCGGGCGAGGTCGTCGGGCGCGAGCGCCACGTCGAGGGCGCCCAGATTCTCCTCCAGGTAGCGCCGCCGCTTGGTGCCGGGGATCGGCACGATGTCCTCGCCCTGCGCCAGCACCCAGGCCAGGGCGACCTGGGCGGGCGTGCAGCCCTTCTCCCGCGCCAGCGCCTCGATCGCGCCGACGAGGGCGAGGTTCCTGGAGAAGTTCTCGCCCTGGAAGCGCGGCGCGTTGCGGCGCAGGTCGTCCGGCGCGAGGTCGTCCGGGGAGCGGATCCGCCCGGTGAGGAAGCCGCGCCCGAGGGGGCTGTAGGGCACGAAGGCGATGCCGAGCTCCCGGCAGAGCGGCAGCAGCGCCTCCTCCGGCTCGCGGCTCCACAGGGAATACTCGGTCTGCAGCGCCGTGATCGGGTGCACGGCGTGGGCGCGCCGGATCGTGTCGGGCGCCGCCTCGGACAGGCCGAGATGCCGCACCTTGCCCTCCCGCACCAGCGCCGCCATCGCCCCGACCGTGTCCTCGATCGGCGTGTCCGGGTCGACCCGGTGCTGGTAGTAGAGGTCGATCACCTCGACGCCGAGGCGGCGCAGGCTCGCCTCGCAGGCCTGCCGCACGTAGTCGGGCCGCCCGCAGATACCCCGGAAGCTGCCATCCGCCCCGCGGACATTGCCGAACTTGGTGGCGACCACGATCCATTCCGAGCGCTCGCGCACCACGCGCCCGACCAGCTCCTCGTTCCGCCCGACCCCGTACATGTCGGCCGTGTCGAGGAAATTGACCCCGAGATCGACCGCCCGGTGCAGGGTCGCCACCGCCTCCGCCTCGTCGCGGCCAGCGTAGAAATCCGACATGCCCATGCAGCCGAGGCCGAGGGCGGAGACCTCCGGGCCGGCGGCCCCGAGCTTGCGCATCTTCATGGACGAGGCTCCTTCGCGTGCGGGATGAGGCGGGGGATCTGCGCCGACGGGTGGCCGATTCAAGGCGGGCCGGCCGCGCCTATCTGAGATCGCAGCCGCCCGCCGCCCGGACCCGCATGGCCACCTACTTCACCGCCAACACCCATTTCGGCGACGCCCGCATCCTGCGCCAGCGACGCCGCTTCGCCAGCGTCGAGGAGCACGACGAGACCCTGATCCGGCACTGGAATACCGTGATCGGGCCCGGGGACGCGGTCTGGCACCTTGGCGACTTCGCGGCCGGGGCGAGCCGCGCCCGCTGCCGCGAGATCTTCGCCCGGCTCAACGGCGTCAAGCGGCTGGTGCGCGGCAACCACGACACCAACCGCGTGCTCACCCTGCCCTGGGCCGAGCCGCCGACCGAGAGCTACCGGCTGAACCTCCCCGCGGCGGACGGGAGCGCCTGCCGGCTCTTCCTCGCCCACTACGCCCACCGGGCCTGGCCCGGCCTCTGGCGCGGCACCCGCCACCTCTACGGCCACACCCATGGGACGATCCCCGACACGACCCGCTCCTGCGACGTGGGCGTCGACGCCTGGGACGACCGCCCGGTCGGCATCGCCGCCCTGGTCGCCCGCCAGCGCGCCGCCACGCTCGTTCCCGACGAGCTGCGGCGCGATGCCGGGGTGGAGCCCGGCAGCCGCCGGGACTTATCCCTGAACCGTGATGATTGATGTTCTGTACATCAATCATCCGGTATGATACCGCTGTGCCACGAAGGAGCCGGCATGATCACCGCCGCACAGATGCGCGCCGCCCGGGCCCTGCTCGGCATCGACCAGCGCCAGCTCGCCGAGCTGGCGGGCGTGTCGCTGCCGACGATCCAGCGGATGGAGGCGAGCGAGGGCAACGTGCGGGGCGTCGTCGACACCCTCACCAAGGTGGTCGAGGCGCTCAATCAAGCCGGCGTCGAGCTGATCGGCGACAACGCGGTGAGCCGGGAGGGAGGGCGCGGCGTGCGCCTCGCCCGGCCGGCCCCGCGCTGAGCGCCGCCGGGACGGGGGACGGGGCCAGCATCATGAGTGCCGAGCGCAGTGCGGCGAGCTTCGCCGACCTCTACACGCCCAAGCTGGTGACGGTGCTGCGCGAGCGCTACGGCCTCGCCGACCTGCGGGCGGACGCGCTCGCGGGGCTCACGGTGGCGATCGTGGCGCTGCCGCTCTCGATGGCGATCGCGATCGCGTCGGGCGTCACGCCGGACCGGGGCCTGATCGCCGCGATCGTCGGCGGCTTCGCGGTCTCGGCGCTGGGCGGCAGCCGCTTCCAGATCGGCGGGCCGGCCGGGGCCTTCATCGTGCTGGTCGCCGCCACCGTCGAGGCGCACGGGGTCGACGGGCTCCTCACCGCCACCCTGCTCTCCGGGCTGATCCTGCTCGCCATCGGCTTCCTGCGGCTCGGCACCTTCATCAAGTACATCCCCTACCCGGTCACGGTCGGGTTCACGGCGGGCATCGCGGTCATCATCTTCGCCGCCCAGGTCAAGGACCTGCTCGGGCTGACGCTGCCCGGCCGGGAGCCCGGGCCGATCCTCCCCAAACTGGCCGCGCTCGCCGCCGCGCTGCCGACCGTCAACGGCGCGGCGCTCGCCGTCGCGGGGCTCAGCGTCGCGATCATCCTGGGCCTGCGCCGCCTGCGCCCGCACTGGCCGGGCTTCCTGATCGCGGCCTGCGCCGCCTCCCTGCTCGCCTGGCTCGCCGGCCTGCCGGTGGAGACGATCGGCAGCCGCTTCGGCGGCATCCCGCAGATGCTGCCGGCCCCCGCCCTCCCCGACCTCTCGCCCGCGAAGGTCGCCGAGATGCTGCCCTCCGCCCTCTCCTTCGCGCTGCTGGGCGGGATCGAGAGCCTGCTCTCGGCGGTGGTGGCGGATTCGATGAGCGGACGGCGCCACCGCTCGAATTGCGAACTCGTCGCGCAGGGGGCGGCCAACGTCGCCTCGGCCCTGTTCGGCGGCCTCTGCGTCACCGGCACCATCGCGCGCACCGCCACCAACGTGCGCGCGGGGGCGCGCGGCCCGGTCTCGGGCATGCTGCACGCGGTGTTCCTGCTGCTCTTCATGCTGGTGGCCGCGCCGCTCGCCCGCTTCATCCCGCTGCCGGCCCTCGCCGCCGTGCTGGCGGTGGTCGCCTGGAACATGGCCGAGAAGCACGCGGTCGCGGCGCTCCTGCGCGCCTCGCGGGGCGACGCGCTGGTGCTCGCCGCCACCTTCGGGCTGGTGGTGTTCCGCGACCTGACCGAGGGCATCCTGGTCGGCTTCGGCCTCGGGGCGCTGCTGTTCCTGCACCGGATGGCGCAGGCCGTGGACGTGGAGCGCCGCCTGCCCCTGGTGGCCGAGGACGCGGCCGATTCCGCGGTGCCCCGCACCCCCTACGATGCCGGGCTCGCCAGCGATCCGGACGTGATCGTCTACCGGATCTCCGGCGCCTTCTTCTTCGGCTCCGCGGCCGCGGTGGGCGCCGCCCTCGACCGCCTCGGCGAGCGGCCGCGCGCCACCGTGATCGACCTCTCGGAGGTGCCGCTGCTCGACTCGACGGCCGCCGCCACGATCGAGGCCTTCGCCCGCAAGGCCGAGCGGCACGGGGCGAGCGTCCTCGTCGCGGGGGCGAGCCCGCCGATCCGGCGGATGCTGCTCAGCCACGGGGTGCGGCCGCCCGCGGTGCGGTTCCGCGCCAACGTCGCCGAGGCGCTCACCGCCGCCCGGGGGCCGGATCCCGAGCTGCCGGAGGCCGCGTCCGTCAACGCCGCAGCGCTGCGGCGACCGTGACGGCGGCGGGCGTCGTCGGCCGGCCGATGAGCCGGCTGAGCGCCCGTCCGTCGTCGAAGAGCGCGCCCCGCGCGGCCGCCGCGTCCGACTGGGCCAGCAGCGCCGCGACCGGCTCCGGCAGCCCGGCCCCGAGCAGGGCGTCCTTGAACGCGGCCTCCGTCAGGTCCCGGTAGGCGACGGGACGCCGCGCCTGCCGGGCGATCTCGGCGGCGAACTCCGCGAGCGTGTAGGCGCCGTCGCCGGCGAGTTCGTGGATGCGGGGCGCGTCGGCGCCGCCGGCCGGGTCCGCGGCGCTCAGCACCGCGGCGGCGGCCTCGGCGTAATCCGCCCGCGCCGCCGAGGCGATGGGCCCCTCCCCGGCCGCCCCCAGCAGCGCGCCCTCGGCGAGGGCCGCGGGGATCGAGGCCGCGTAGTTCTCCGTGTACCAGCCATTGCGCAGGATCACGCAGGGCAGGCCGGATTCGGCGAGGGCCGCCTCGGTCCGCCGGTGCTCCCCGGCGAGGGCGAGCGGGGAGGTGTCGGCCCGCAGCACGCTCGTGTAGGCGACGAGGCCGATCCCCGCCGCCCGCGCGGCCGCGATCACCGCCCGGTGCTGCGCCTCCCGCCTGCCGATCTCGCTCGACGAGATCAGGAGCAGCCGGTCGATCCCCGCGAAGGCCGCCGCCAGGGTCTCGGGCCGGTCGTAATCGGCCTCCCGCACGGCGACGCCGCGGGCCGACAGCCGCGCGCCGGCCTCGCCGTCGGGCCGGCGCATCCCGGCGACGACGCGCTCCGGCGCGAGCCGCGCCAGCAGGGCGTCGATCACCAGGGTGCCGAGCTGGCCGCTGGCGCCGGTGACGAAGAGGCGATGGGTCGCGTGCGCCGACATGAGGTCGTCCCGCCTATGGTCTCGCTGTGGTCCATGGTACCTATGCGAGACCGTTGACGCGCGGAAGGAGGCACTTTCATGGGACCGGGTGACCGCGAGGGAACCGCGTGAGCGCCCGGGCCGACCTCGCGCGGGCCTTCGCGGGCTGGCGGCGCGCCGCCCAAGATCCCGCCTCCCAAGATCCCGCCTCCCAAGATCCCGCCTCCCAAGATCCCGCTTCCCCGGACCCCGCCTCCTGCCCGGTGCGGGACGTGCTCGACCGCGTCGGCGACAAGTGGACGAGCCTGATCCTGATCGCGCTCGCCGAAGGGCCGCGCCGCTTCGGCGCGCTCGGCCGCGCGGTGCCGGACATCTCCAAGCGCATGCTGACCCAGACCCTGCGCCACCTGGAGCGGGACGGTCTCGCGACGCGGACCGTCTTCCCGACGAAGCCGCCGAGCGTCGAGTACCGGCTCACGCCGCTGGGGGAATCGCTGCTGGAGCCGCTCGCCGGGCTGGTCGCCTGGGCCGAGGAGCGCCACGCGGCGATCCGCGCCGCCCGCGCGCGCTTCGACGCGGGCGACGATGCGGGGGCGGGCTGAGGTCCGGCGGCCGCCCCCCGGCGGATGCGGGATGGGCCGCCTGCCCCACGGTCGAATCAGTCGAGCCGACCCGCGCATGCGGGGCCATCCGCTGATTGCAGCGTTACATTTGTCATCCCACTCTGAGAGCCGATATAACCGAAAGGCTTAATCACTGAATCTGACGATAGACTGGTCAAATTCGGCCTTTGTTAAAGATTCTGACGGAGGAGTAGGGCCCACGCTCCGAGACCGGATCCGCAGCCGCCGCCCGGCAGGGCGCCCGCGGCGCGGCCGATCCATGTCGGAGCACCGACAGGAGATCGCAGATGCGCACGACCCGGTCCCTCGGCGTGAGCGGAAAATTGTCCGCCGCTTTCGCGTTGCTGGCCCTCGTCACCCTGGCCGCCAGCGCGGCGTGCTATCTTCAGTTCTCGTCGATCGAGCAGAAGGTCGGCTGGACCCAGCACACCTACGACGTTCTCGGCGCCACCACCGACCTGACGGCCGCGATGGTCGACCAGGAAACCGGCATTCGCGGCTACATCATCACGGCCGACACCAAGTTCCTCGAACCCTATCAGGCGGGCAGGAGGGCCTACGGGGCGGCCTTCGACAAGGCGAAGTCCCTGACCTCCGACAATCCCGCCCAGCAGGCGCGGCTCGGGGAGCTCGACCGGCTGGTTCAGGCCTGGAGCCGCGAGATCGCCGAGCGCGAGATCGCCCTGACGTCGGAGCCGTCCACGCGCGACGAGGCGCGGGCCTCGGTCGGCTCCGGGGCGGGCAAGGCCGCGATGGACCGGATCCGCGCCAAGGTGGCCGAGATCGAGCGGGCCGAGACGGACCTGATGAGCGTCCGCGCGGGCGAGCAGCAGACCAGCTTCCGTCTCGGCTACGCCGTCACTCTCGGCGGGGTCGTCCTCGGCCTCGTGCTTCCCGGCCTCCTGTCGCTCGCCGTCGTCCGCACGCTCGCGCGGCCGATCCAGGATCTGACGGCGGCCATGCGGCGGCTGGCGGAGGGCGACAGGACGGTGCCCGTCCCCGGCCTCGCGCGGCGCGACGAGGTCGGCGCCATGGCGGCGGCCGTCGAGGTGTTCAAGCGGAACGCGATCGAGGCCGAGCGCCTCGCCGCCGCCCAGGCCGCCGAGGACGAGGCGCGCACGCGCCGGGCCCGCACCCTCGACGCGCTGACCCAGAGTTTC
Organism: Methylobacterium sp. 4-46; assembly: GCF_000019365.1. Taxonomy (GTDB): domain Bacteria; phylum Pseudomonadota; class Alphaproteobacteria; order Rhizobiales; family Beijerinckiaceae; genus Methylobacterium. The sequence goes on from NC_010511.1 coordinate 723,118, forward strand.
GATCGCGCCGTCTCCACCCTCACGGCCGGGCTGGCCGGCGCGGCCAGCGAGATGGAGGCGACGGCGCAATCCATGATGGCGGTGGCGGACGACACCACCCGGCGCTCGGCGACGGTGGCGGGGGCCGCGGGCGTGACGTCCACGAACGTGCAGACCGTCGCGGCGGCGAGCGAGGAGATGTCGGTCTCGATCCAGGAGATCGTCCACCAGGTCACCCAATCCGCGCGGATCGCCGATCGGGCGGTCGAGAATGCCAAGCGGGCGGACGCCACCGCCAAGCACCTGACCGAGACCGCCGAGCGCATCGGAACCTTCGTGTCGCTGATCTCCGGGATCGCCGGCCAGACGAACCTGCTCGCGCTCAACGCCACGATCGAGGCGGCGCGGGCCGGCGAGGCGGGCCGGGGATTCGCGGTCGTCGCCGCTGAGGTCAAGGAACTCGCCAACCAGACCGGGAAGGCGACGGACGAGATCGGCGCCCGGATCGGGGACATCCAGGGCGCGACCCGCGGCATGGTCGCGGATATCCAGGAGATCGGCCGCGTCATCGAGGAGATCTCGGCCTACGCGGCCGGGATCTCGGCCGCCGTCGAGGAGCAGGGCAGCGCCGTCCAGGAAATCACCCGCAACGTGCAGGAGGCCGCCCGCGGCACCGAGCAGGTCACGACGACCATGTCGGGGGTGCGGGACGGCGCGGGCCAGACCAGCGCGGCCGCCACGCAGGTGCTGGGCGCGGCGCGCGACCTGGCGCGCCAGTCGGAGGTCCTCCGCGGCGAGGTCGCCGAGTTCCTGGCGAAGGTCAGGGCCGCCTGACCGGGACGGGGCTCCGGGGCCGCGGTCGGGCCCGGCGCGGGCCCGGAAGGTTCCGGGGGCGAGGGAGCCGCGACCGGAAGCGGGCCCGCGCCCCGCGAGGCGGGGACGGCGCCCGGGCGCGGGGCCGCGCCTCGTCAGGGATGCAGGACCATGTCCCTCATCACCTTGTCGACGGCCTTGCGGTCCGCGTGCAGGGCGAGGCCGACGAGGTCGAGATCCTCCGTCGCCACCCGCGCCACCGCGGCCCGGTTGTCGGCGTCGTTGCCGGTGGCGAAGAGGTCGCGCGTGTAGAGGCAGCAGGGCAGCTCCCGCTCGCGCGCCCGGGCCAGGGCCCGGGCCAGCGCCTCGCCCGATCCGGCGAAGATCAGGATCGGCTGGCGCACCAGCGGCCCGTAGACCCGGCCCGACCCGTCCCGGTAGGGTTCCCCGGGGAGGTCGGGATGGGCCCCGACCAGGCCCCCCGCGAGGAAGGCCGTGACGTTGAGCTTCTGCCAGGATGCGAGGTCATCCCGGACCGCGATGGCGATCTTGGTGTCGTAGCGCATGGACCCGGAGCTAGCGCCCGGTCGCGCCGACCGTCTTGAAGGATCGTGCGGGCTGCGCCGCCCGGACTGGATCCGCGTCGCGCCCGAGCAGGGCGGCATCCCGCGCATCGAGGCCTTCTTCACGGGTCACGCCTACGACCCGCACCGGCACGATTGCTACGCGCTCGGCCTCACCCTCCCGGGCGTGCAGCGCTTCGACTATCGCGGGGCGGAGCAGAACAGCCTCGCGGGCAACCTCATCGTGATCCACCCGGACGAGGTCCATAACGGCCGCGCGGGCGCCGCCTCCGGCTTCCGCTACCGCATGGCCTACCTGCCGCCGCACCGCCTGCGCGCGGCCCTCGACGGCCGCGCCGGCAGCCTGCCCTTCCTGCGCCGCGCCGTCCTCGACGACGGCCGGCTGCGGGCCGCCCTCGTGCCCCTGCTCGCCGACCTCGACCGCGGCCTCGAACCGCTCGAAGCCGACCAGGCGGTCGCGGACATCGCCGAGGCCCTCCTCGCCGGCGACCCCTCGGCCCGGCGGCGGCGCGAGCCGGCCGGCGCCGCGGCCGCCATCGAGCGCGCCCGCGCCTACCTGGACGAGGCGCATCGGGAGGGGGTGCGCGCGGAGGAGCTCGAGGCGCTGACCGGACTCGACCGCTTCACCCTGGCCCGCCAGTTCCGCCGCCGCTTCGGGACCAGCCCCTACCGCTACCTCACCCTGCGGCGGCTCGACGAGGCCCGCGCGCTGATCCGGGCGGGCGTCGGCCTCGCGGAGGCCGCGGCCGCGGCGGGCTTCTCCGACCAGAGCCACATAACGCGCCTCTTCGTCCGCGCCCACGGCCTCTCGCCGGGGCGCTGGCGCCGGATGCTGGCCACCGCGGAACGGTTCGGCGCGGCGGGCCGTTAGGGGGGCCCCGACCAGAAGCGGGCCCGGCCTCCGGGCCCGCCGGTCCCCGAGATGGAGATGGATCATGACGCGCGTCATCGCCACCGCCGCCGCCCTCGCCCTCCTCGCCACCGCCGCGTCGGCCCAGACCCGGGCGACCAACCCGCAGAACGAGCCGCCCGGCCAGAAGATGCACGAATCCGGCAGCGCCAAGGGCACGACCGGCGCCTCCGGCTACACGCCCGGCCACGAGATGAAGACGACCGGCAGCGTCAAGGGCACCTCCGGCGCCTCCGGCTACGCGCCCGGCCACGACCCGGCCTCCTCGCGCGGCACCGGCCGCTGAGCCGGGGCGGCACCCGCCCTCAGGGCGAGGCGCCGCCGAGCGCCGCCCCGCCCTCGAGCGCCTGGGCCAGGGCGGTGCGGGCGCGGCTGACCCGGCTCTTCACCGTGCCGACCTGGCACTGCATGATCCGGGCGGCGGATTCGTAGCTGAGCCCCTGCACCGCCACGAGCAGCAGGGCCTCGCGCTGCGGGGTCGGCAGCTGGCTCAGCCGCATCCAGACGTCCCGCAGCTCGATGCCGTCCTCCTGGTCGGGCAGCGCGACCATGCGGGCGGCCTGCTCGCCGTCCGCGTCCTCCACCTCGCGCCGGCGCTTGCGCGCCACAGTGTAGAACTGGTTGCGCAGGATCGTGAACAGCCACGCCTTCAGGTTGGTGCCGGGCGCGAAGCGGTCCTGGCTCTGCCAGGCCCGCAGCAGCGTCTCCTGCACGAGGTCGTCCGCCTGGACCACGTTCGCCGTCAGCGACACGGCGAAGCCCCGCAGGCAGGGCAGGGACGCCACGAGTTCGTCCCGGAAGGAAGAGGCCGGCCGCGCCGCCGCGAGGGCCGCGTCGAGCCGCGCCACCAGCGCCAGGAGCGGTTCCGGCTGAGCCTCGGCCAGGAGCGCCGCGTAGCAGGCCCGCAGGTGCCGGCCGAGATGGTCGCGCAGGAAGGGCGGGAGGTCGGGACGCCCGTCCAGGGAGCCGTCCGCCCGCAGCCGCAGGGACAGGGACGCGGCCGCGGCCGCGGCAGGTGGCTCGTCATCGGCGAGCGGGCCGAGAAGGTCGGGTCGCAAGCGGCTCTGCTCCGCGCATGGGTCGGCCAAGCTGATGCGCAGGAATGCCGCGCCGCCCCCGCCGTTCCCGGTTCGCCGGTGTTTCTTTGTCGGCCGGCCCGGCATAGGCGGATCAGGCCCGTCATGGACCGCCAGATCTGCCGAACTCAGCGGCGGGACGCGGTCCATCCCGCTCACGGGTGACCGCGCTGCCCCGGCGGACCTGGATACGACGCGGCCGGAGCGGGCGACGGGCCCTCGGCGGCCGGGCGCGGCGGGTCGGAGGAGGGGGTGGAACTTACCTCCCGCACACCCGTTCCTGGCCACCTCACACCTCGGAGGCCCTGATGCGTCTTGGACGATTCTTCCTCGCACTGATGCTGATCTGCGGGCTCGCCCCCGCCCTGCGGCCCGCCCCGGCCGCGGCCGAGACGGCGGCGGCGAGCGCGGCCGCACCCACCGCCTGGACCGGCTGGCACGGCGGCTGGCGCCACCACGGCTGGCACGGCCGCCACGTCGGCTGGCACCGGCACGGCTGGGGCCGGCCCTACGCCTACCGCACCGTCGGCTATTATCCGGCGCGCTACGGCTACCGGCACCATTACTGGCGGCACGGCCACTACGGCTGGCACCACCGGCCCTATTGGCGCCATTACGGCTGGCGCCACCGTCACTGGCGGCATTACGGCTGGCATCACCGGCCGCACTGGCGCCACTACGGCTGGCATCGCCACGGCTGGCGCCACGCCCGCTTCGGCTACTGAGCGGCGCCCCCGTCGGGCCGGGCCCGGCGGCCCGGCCCTCACGCGACGCCGGCCGGGGGCTTGAGCGTCGCGCCGATGCGCGAGGAGGCGATCACCGCCTGGGTGCGGCTCTCGACGCCGAGCTTCTGCAGGATCGCCGAGACGTGCGCCTTCACGGTCGCCTCCGAGACCGAGAGCTCGTAGGCGATCTGCTTGTTGAGCAGCCCCTCCGACAGCATCATCAGCACGCGCACCTGCTGCGGCGTGAGGGTCGCGAGGCGGCGCATCAGCTCGGCCGTCTCCTTGTCCTCGGAGGCCGAGAGGGCGATGTCGGGCGGCGCCCAGGTGCCCCCCGCCAGCACCTGCCGGACCGCCCCGCCGATCTCGTCGATGTCGAGGGATTTCGGGATGAAGCCGGCGGCGCCGAAATCGAGCGCCCGGCGGATCACCACCGGATCCTCGTTGGCCGAGACGATCACCACGGGGATCGCCGGGTGCTGCGCCCGCAGGTAGATGAGGCCGGAGAAGCCCTGGACCCCCGGCATGGTGAGGTCGAGGAGGATGAGATCCACCTCCGCCTCGCGCTCGAGGAGCGCCGTCAGCGCGTCGAGGCCGCTGGCCTCGACGATGCGGGCCTCCGGCAGGATGCCTCCGACCGCCCCGCGCAGGGCGCCCCGGAAGAGCGGATGGTCGTCGGCGACGACGATGGTGGTCTCGGAACTCAAGCGGTGCCTCCCGCCCACACGCCACGGAGCCTCGCACCCGGTGACCGGCGGCCCTCTTGAAACGGAACCTTAAGCCTTTGCGGCGCGCCGGACAATTTCGGCGGGCTGCGGAATCGCCGCTATCCCGCCCTCGACCGCGCGAAACGGCCGCCGGACCGGCACTCGTCCGGCGAAACCTGGTGGAATCGGAGCCTGCGCGCCTCAGTCAGCGCGGCGTCACGCGCCTCAGCGCGGCGTCACGGGGCCCGGGAGCGCCCGCTCGGCCTCCCGCAGCAGGCGCGCCTCGTTGCGCCGCACGGTCACGATCAGCCAAGCCAGGGTGATCACCGCGACGGCCAGGAAGGCGATCCCGAGGGGACCGCTCACCGCCTCGATGCGGGTGCCGAACAGGTAGGCGCCGCCGCCGAACACGGTCGCCCAGAGCAGGCCGCCCGTGGCGTTGGAGACGAGGAAGCGCGGCCAGGCCATGCGGTTCGCCCCGGCGAGCAGGGCCGCCAGCACCCGCAGCACCGCGACGAAGCGGCCGAAGAACACCACCTTCCCGCCGTGGCGCAGGAACAGGTACTGCCCGAGCTTGATCTTGTCCGGGGTGAGGCCGATGCGCGGGCCGTGGCGGATCAGCACCGGCTGGCCGAGGCGGCGCCCGATCCAGAAGCCCATCGAGTCGCCGACCACCGCCCCGCCGGCGGCCGAGGCGACGAGCCCCGGCAGGCTGAGATCGCCGGTGGCCCCCGCGTAGACCGCCGCGGTGACGAGGCAGGTCTCGCCCGGAAGCGGGAGCCCCAGGCTCTCCAGGCCGACGATCAGCGCCACGATCCACAGACCGTGCTGCGCGATCAGGCCGGACAGGTCTCCGAGCAGGGAATGCAGCATCCGGCAAGAACCGCGCCGCCCCGGGCGAGTTCCCGGGGGCCGCCCTCGCGCCGCCGGGCCGTCACGCCCCCAGGAGATGCAGCACGACCTCCCGCCGATGGTGCTGGTCCCGGTGCTCGATCAGGTAGACGCCCTGCCAGGTGCCGAGGGCGAGCTGCTGCTCGGCGACCGGGATCGCCAGGCAGCAATCGGTCAGCATCGTGCGGATGTGGCCGGGCATGTCGTCGGGGCCCTCGTCCCGGTGCAGGTAGAACATCCGCCCCTGCCCGCGCCCGGGCAGTTCCGCGTCGTACAGGGTGGCGCCCTGGCGCGGGGCGAGCCGGTCGAGGGCGGCCAGCAGGTCCGTGCGCACGTCCGGGTCGGCATTCTCCTGGATCGTGAGCGAGGCCGAGGTGTGGCGGCAGAACAGCGTGAGCAGGCCCTGGGCGATGCCGCTGTCGCGCACGAAGCCCGCCACCTCCTGGGTGATCTCCGTGAACCCCTGCCCGTTCGTGCTCACCGTGAGCCGGCCCGTCACCTGCCGCGTCACCGCGCCCCCGGCGATCGTCTCGATCCGCTTCATCGCGCCATCTCCCGTCCCGGCATCACCTCGCGCTCGCCCCGCTCCAGGATGCGCTCCAGCGTCTCGATCCGGTCGGCCTCGGCGGGCGGCTTGTCCCAGCGGATCCGGTTCACCCGGGGAAACCGCATGGCGACGCCCGACTTGTGCCGGGTCGAGCGCTGGAGCCCCTCGAAGGCGATCTCCAGCACCAAGCCCTGGCGCGGACCATACTCCACCTCGCGCACGGGCCCGAACCGCTTGACCGTGTGGTTGCGGACGTAGCGGTCGAGCTTGGCGAGCTCCTCGTCGGTGAAGCCGTGATAGGCCTTGCCGACCGGCACCAGCTCCTCGCCGCCCTCGGGGGAGTCCCGCCAGACCCCGAACGTGTAGTCCGAGTAGAAGGAGGAGCGCTTCCCGTGCCCGCGCTGGGCGTACATCATCACCGCGTCGACGAGGTAGGGTTCGCGCTTCCACTTCCACCACGGCCCCTTGGGCCGGCCCGGCACGTAGAGGCTGTCGCGGCGCTTGAGCATCACGCCCTCGATCGCGTCGGCATCCTCGCCGGCCCCCGCCTGGGCCGGGTCGGCCCGCGCCGCCGCCAGCGCCTCCCAATCGGCGAAGGGCACGAGCGGCGAGAGGTCGATGCGCCCGTGGTCGAGGCCGGCCACGAAGGCTTCGAGCCGGGCGCGGCGCGCCCCGAAGGGGAGCGGGCGCAGGTCCTCGCCGTCGAGCGCCAGCAGGTCGTAGGCCCGCACATGGGCGGGGAAGTCCTGGAGCAGCCGGCCCGTCACCGCCTTCCGGTTGAGGCGCTGCTGCAGCACGTTGAAGCTCTGCACCCGCCCCTCGCGCAGGATGAGGAGCTCTCCGTCGAGGGCGCCCTCGAAGCGGATCGCCTCGGCGAGGTCCGGGAAGGCGGCGGAGATGTCCTCGCCGGTGCGGGAATAGATGCGGGCGACCGCGGTCCCGGCGCGGTCGCGCCCGCCGACCAGCTGCACCCGGATGCCGTCCCACTTCCACTCGGCCGCGAAGGCGGCGGGGTCGAGCCTGGCGAAGTCGGTCTCCTCGTCGACCGGGTGCGAGAGCATCGGCGGCCGGAACGGGGCGGGATCGAGGCTCTCGGGCCGCTCGGCCCGGCCCTCGACCCAGGCGAAGAGGGGCAGGTAGGGGGGCTTGAGCCCGTGCCAGACCTCCTCGACCGCGTCCGGCTCGACGCCGCCGAGGCTCGCCACCGCGGTCTTGGCGAGGCGCGCCGAGACGCCGACCCGCAGCTCGCCCGTGATGAGCTTGATGAGCGCCCAGCGGCCGGTCTCGTCGAGGACGTCGAGCCAGGCGGCGATGCGGGCGGGCAGCTCGGCCTTGCCGATGGTGGCGAGCGCCTCGACCACCTCGCTCAGGCTCGGCACCTGCGGCGGCGGGGCGTTGTGGCCGATCCCGCCGGGCTCCGGCGCCGCGGGCGCGGGCCAGATCAGGGCGGTCGTCTCCGCGAGGTCGCCGACGTAGTGGTACGACATCCGGAACAGCACCGGGTCGACCCGCGCCTCGACGAGGCCGCGGATCAGGGTGGGCTTCGCCTCCCGGAAGGTCAGGGCGCCGGTCATGGCGGCGAGCGCGGTGCCGCGCTCGGGATCGGGCGCGCGGGAAAAGTAGTCCTGGAGCAGCCGCAGCTTCGCGGTGCGCCGGGGCTCGTAGGCGAGGCGGTCGAGGAGATGGGCGAAGTCGTTCACGCGGCGCCCCCCTGGGCGGGGCCCGCCCCGCCGCGGGCGGGCTGCGTCCCGCCCCGCGTGGGCTCCGCGTCGCCCGGGGCCGGTTCCGCCTCGCCCTCGTCGCCGTAGCCGAGCATGTGCAGGGGCCGGGCGGCGATGCCCCGCGTCGCGCACCAATGCACGAGCGCGTCCTCCTGGCCGTGGGTGACCCAGACCTCGCCCGCGCCGGTCTCCGCGATGGTCCGGCAGAGATCGTCCCAATCCGAGTGGTCGGAGATGACGAGGGGCAGTTCGACGCCCTTCTGGCGGGCCCGCGCGCGCACCCGCATCCAGCCCGACGCGAAGGCCGTGACCGGATCGGGGAACTTGCGCGACCAGAGATCCTGGATGGCGGAGGGCGGGCAGAGCACGACGGCGCCCCCGAGCTTCGGCCGGTCGGCGGCCGCGACCTTCGGGGTCTCGCCGAGGGGGATCCGCTCGCGCTTGTAGAGGTCGGTGAGCTTCTCCAGCGCCCCGTGCAGGTGGATCGGCGCGTCGTAGCCGGCGGCGCGCAGGAGCGCCATCACGCGCTGCGCCTTGCCGAGGCTGTAGGCGCCGACGATGTGGGTGCGCTCGGGGAAGAGCCGCACGGAATCGAGGAGCTTGCCCACCTCGTCGGCCGCGTCCGGGTGGCGGAAGACCGGCAGGCCGAAGGTCGCCTCGGTGATGAACACGTCGCAGGGGACGAGTTCGAAGGGCAGGCAGGTCGGGTCGGGGGCCCGCTTGTAGTCGCCCGAGACGACGATGCGGCGGGCGGCGGCCTCGATCACGATCTGGGCCGAGCCCAGCACGTGGCCGGCGGGCGCGAAGCGGACGGCGACGTCGCCGAGGCGGAGCACCTCCCCGAGCCGCGCCTCCTGGCGGGCGCCGCAGAAGTCCTCGCCGTAGCGCACCGCCATGATGCGCAGGGTCTCGGGCGTCGCGAGCACGCGGCCGTGGCCGGCGCGGGCGTGGTCGGAATGGCCGTGGGTGATGAGCGCCCGCGGCACCGGGCGGACCGGGTCGACGTGGAAGTCGCCGAGCGGGCAGTAGAGGCCCTCGCGGGTGAGGGTGAGGAGGTCGTCGCTTCTGGCCATGCTGGTCCGGGATCGGCGGGACACCGTATATAGGGGCGCTCCTCCCGGCGTCCGTGCCGCGCCCCCGCCCCCTGCCCTGCCGACCTGCCCTGCCGACCTGCCCTGCCGACCTGCCCTGCCGACCTGCCCTGCCGACCTGCCCTGCCGACCTGCCCTGCCATGACCGTGCCGCTCCGCTCCTCCGGCGACCTCCTCGCCGACCGCCGCTACGTCTGGGCCGAGGCGGCCCTCGCGGAGGGCGACGCGGCCGCCGCGGCCGACCTCGCCGAGCAGGTGCTGACCCTGGTGCCGGACTACGTGCCGGCCTGGCTGCTGCTCGGGCGCGCCCGCGAGGCGCAGGCGGGGGACGACCCGGCGGCGCGGGAGCGGGCGCGGCACGCCTTCGCGGCGGCCCTCGACCTCGACCCGGACGACGCGCTCGGCGCGCGGCTGCGCCTCGCCGAACTCGGCGCGCAGGCGGGCGAGGCCGCCCTGTCGCCCGCCTACGTGCGGGCGCTGTTCGACGGCTATGCGGGCCGCTTCGAGCGCCACCTCGTCGAGGGGCTCGGCTACCGCGCCCCGGCGATGCTCCGGGACGCGCTCCTGGCGACGGGCCACCCGCTTCCCTTCCGGCGCGCCCTCGACCTCGGCTGCGGCACCGGCCTCGCGGCCCGCGCCCTCGACGACCTCGTCGTCGCCATCGAGGGCGTCGACCTCTCGCCCGGCATGCTGGCCGAGGCGCGGCGCCTGGGGCGCTACGCGGCCCTGCACGAGGGCGACCTCACCGCCTTCCTGGCCGGCCAGCCCGCCGGAGGGGCCGACCTCGTCGTGGCGGCGGACGTCTTCGTGTATCTGCGCGCGCTGGGGCCGGCCTTCGCGGGCGTGGCGCGCGCCCTCGCCCCGGGCGGGCTCTTCGCCTTCACGCTGCAGGCCCATGCGGGCGAGGGTGCGGTGCTCGGCAGCGACGGGCGCTACGCCCACGGCGAGGCGCTGGTGCGCGCGGAGGCGGCCGCAGCGGGGCTCGCGATCCTGCGGCTGGAGGCGGCCTCGACCCGCCGCGAGCGCGGGGCCGAGGTGCCGGGCTGGCTCGCGGTGCTGGGGCGGGCGACCCACGGGCCGTCGGCCGCCGAGGCGGCGGGAGGGCCGGCCGGCAGCCCCGCCCTCGCGCCGTGAGGATGCCCCCGGGAGGCTCCCGCGGGGCGGGACGATCCCGCCTCGACGCACCAGCCCCCCCGGGGTAGAACCCGCCCGCGCCCGATTTCCCCTAGGAGGCCCCATGTCGGAGACGACGCCGTTTCGCCGCGTCCTCGTGAAACTCTCCGGCGAGGCCCTTCAGGCCCCGGACGGCTACTGGCTCCACCCGCCGACCCTCGCGGCCCTCGCCGAGGACATCGCCCAGACGCTGCAGGCCGGGATTCAGGTGGCGCTGGTGGTCGGGGGCGGCAACGTGATCCGCGGCGCACGGGTCTCGGCGGCGGGCTGGATCGACCGGGCCACCGGCGATTCCCTCGGCATGATCGCCACCGTGATGAACTCGCTGGCCCTGGAGACGGCGCTCAACGCCGCGGGCGTCACCGCCCGCACCATGTCGGCGGTGTCGATGCCGACCATCTGCGAGACCTACGCGCGCCAGCCCGCCCTGCACCACCTCGACAAGGGACAGGTCGTGGTCCTGGCGGGCGGCACCGGCAACCCCTACTTCACGACCGACACCGCCGCGGTGCTGCGCGCCGCCGAACTCAAGTGCGACGCGGTGCTGAAGGCGACCCAGGTCGACGGCGTCTACTCGGCCGATCCCAAGCAGGATCCCAGGGCCGTGCGCTACGACCGGCTCACCCACGACGAGGCCATCGCCCGCGACCTCAAGGTGATGGACACCGCCGCCTTCGCGCTCGCCCGCGAGAGCCGGCTCGCCCTCGTCGTCGGCTCCGTCCACGCGCCGAGTTCGGTGACGGCGATCCTGACCGGCCGGGCCCCCGCCACCCGCGTGGTGCCGTGACGCGGCGCGGCCCGGAAACGACCAGCGCCGGAGCCATTTGCGACAGGTCGGGTTTTGGTTCATTGAAGCCGGAACGAGGGGCGGGCGCCCGGGGCGCCGGCTCCGCGCGCAGGCTCCGTCTCGGGAAGAGCAGGAATGGCCACCCCCACCTTCGATCTCGCCGACATCAAGCGCCGCATGCAGGGCGCCGTGAACTCGCTCAAGCACGACCTCGGCTCGCTGCGGACGGGCCGGGCGAGCCCCACCCTGCTCGATCCGATCCAGGTCGAGGCCTACGGCGCGGCGATGCCGATGGCCCAGGTCGCGACGATCAGCGTGCCGGAGCCGCGCCTCCTCAGCGTCGCGGTCTGGGACCGCGGCATGGTGAGCGCGGTCGAGAAGGCGATCCGCGAATCCGATCTCGGCCTCAACCCGATGACCGAGGGCCAGACCATCCGGCTGCGCATCCCCGAGATGAACGAGCAGCGCCGCAAGGAGATGGTGAAGGTCGCGCACAAATACGCCGAGGAGGCCCGCGTCGCCGTCCGCCACGTGCGCCGCGACGGCCTCGACCTGCTCAAGAAGCTGGAGAAGGACGGCGCCATCAGCCAGGATGACGAGAAGCGCCAGGCCGATCAGGTGCAGAAGGTCACCGATCAGCACATCGCCGAGGTCGATCAGACCTTGGCCGCGAAGGAAAAGGAGATCATGCAGGTCTGATCGGGATCGGCAGGGATCTTCCACAACGGGTGCGCACGGGCCGGCAGGGCCCGTCCGACAGGTCGGGGCGGGGATGGCGGGCGACGGCAAGACGGCACTCCTCGCGGACGCGCAGACGAGCGCGGGCCAGTCGAACGGTGGCCAGTCGAACGGCGGCAAGGCGCGCGACATCCCGGCGCACGTCGCCATCATCATGGACGGCAACGGGCGCTGGGCCGCCCGCCGCGGCCTGCCGCGCGCGGAGGGCCACCGCCGCGGCGTCGAGGCGGTGCGGCGGGCCGTGCGCGCCGCGCTCGAATTCGGCATCGGCTACCTCACGGTCTACAGCTTCTCGTCCGAGAACTGGCGCCGGCCCGCGGCGGAGGTCGCCGACCTGATGGGGCTGCTCAAGCTGTTCGTGCGGCGCGACCTCGCCGACCTGCACGCGAACGGCGTGCGGGTGCGGATCATCGGCGCCCGCGAGGGCCTGCCCGCGGACATCGCCGCCCTGCTGCGCGAGGCCGAGGAGCGCACCGCCGCCAATACCCGGCTCACCCTGGTGGTCGCCTTCAACTATGGCGGGCGCCAGGAGATCGTCCGCGCGGTGCAGTCCCTTGCGCGGGCCGTGCAGGAGGGGCGGCTCGCCCCCGAGGCGATCGACCTCGACGCCGTGGCGGGCGCCCTCGACACGCGGGGGATCCCCGACCCCGACCTGGTGATCCGCACCTCGGGCGAGCAGCGGGTGTCGAACTTCCTCACGTGGCAGACCGCCTACTCGGAATTCGTGTTCCTGCCGGACCTGTGGCCGGATTTCGACCGCGCCGCCTTCGCGGCGGCGATCGACGCCTATCAGGGCCGCGAGCGCCGCTTCGGCGGGCTCTCCGCGCAGGCGGGCTGATGGCGCCCCCCGGCAAGGTCCCGGCCGGCCGCGCGGGCTGGCCGGCGAGCGAGCTCGGGCTGCGCGCCGTCTCGGGCGCCGTGCTGGGCCTCGCGGTGCTGGCCGCCACGCTCACCGGCGGCTGGCTCTTCGCCCTGGTCTGGCTCGCGGCCGGGCTCGCCATCGTGGGCGAGTGGCTCGCCATCACGGGAACGCGGCCCTACCGGCCCCTGCTCGGCCTCGCCGGGCTGGTGCTGGCCGGGCTCGTCGCCGGGGCGCGGCTCGGGGCGCCCGCGCCCTGGCTCGCCGCCGGCGCCGGGGCGGGCGCCGCGCTGCTCGCGCTCCTGGCCCGGCCGCCTGCCGGCCGGCTCTGGGCCCCCTTGAGCCTCGCCTGCGCGGGCGTCGTCGCCCTCGTGCCCGTGCTGCTGCGCGACGATCCCCGCATCGGGCTCGCCGGGCCGCTCTGGCTGTTCGGCACGGTCTGGACCACCGACATCGCCGCCTACTTCACCGGCCGGGCGCTGGGCGGCCCCAAGCTCTGGCCGGCGGTGAGCCCGAAGAAGACCTGGTCGGGCTTCTGCGGGGGACTCCTCGGCGCCACCCTGGTGGGCGGCGCCATCGCGGCGAACGCCGCCCATCTGGGCGGGGCGGCGAGCCTGCCCGCGGCCTCCGCCCTGCTCCTCTCGGCGCTGGGCTCGGTGCTGAGCCAGGGCGGCGACCTCGCCGAATCCGCCCTCAAGCGGGCCTACGGCGCCAAGGATTCCGGCCGCCTGATCCCGGGCCACGGCGGCGTCATGGACCGGCTCGACGGGTTCTTCGCCGTGGCGCTGCTCGCCGGGCTGATCCTGGCCCTGCAGGCCGGGTGAGGGCCCGCAGGGCCGGCGGCTGCGCCGGCGGCGGCTACGCCGGCGGCGGCTACGCCGCCTGGATGGCGTCGAGGAAGTCGTCGACCTCCCGCTTCACCGTCAGGGATTGCGAGGCGAGTTCGGCCGCCGCCGCGAGAACCTGCGAGGCCGCGCCGCCCGTCTCGCTCGCCGCGCTGAGCACCCGGGTCGCGCTGGCGGAGACGTCCTGCGTGCCCCGGGCCGCCTCGCCGGCATTGCGCGAGATCTCGTTCGTGGCGGCGGTCTGCTCCACCACGGTCGAGGCGATGGTGCCGGTGATCTCGTTGATCGACGCGATGGTGGCGCCGATCTGCCGGATCGCCGCGGCGGCCTGCTGCGTGGCCGCCTGGATCGCCGCGATCTGCCCGCCGATCTCGTCGGTCGCCCGGGCGGTCTGACCGGCGAGCTCCTTGACCTCGGCGGCGACGACCGCGAAGCCGCGCCCCGCCTCCCCGGCCCGGGCGGCCTCGATGGTCGCGTTCAGGGCCAGCAGGTTGGTCTGGCTGGCGATCGAGGAGATCATCGCCACGGCCGCGCCGATGCGCTCGGCCGCCTCGCTCAGGGAGGCCATGCTGGCGTTGGTCGCCTCGGCCTCCCGCGTCGCCAGGGTGGCGACCTCGCTGGAGCGCAGCACCTGCCGCTCGACCTCCTGGAGCGAGGCCACCATCTCCTCGGCGGCGGTCGCGACCATGCGGACATTCGCGGCGGTCTGCTCGGCGGCGGTGCTCGACGCGGCGGCCTGCTGGTTCGTCCCGTCGGCGACCCGCGTCATCCCGCGGGCGGTGGCGTCGAGCTCGGTCGCGGCCGAGGTCACGATCTCGAGCGCCCCCGCGATGCGCTGCTGGAAGCCGCGTACGAGTGCGTCGACCCGGTCGGCCCGCCGCTGGCGGGCGGATTGCGCCTCGGCCTGGGCCGCCTCAAGGGCGATGCGGTCAAGGGCGTTGCGGCGGAAGACCTCGACGGCCGCGGCCATGCGGCCCATCTCGTCGGACGTCCCCTGAGCCGGCACCTCGACACCCATGTCGCCCTCCGCGAGGCGCCGCATCGTCTCGGTCATCCCGATGATCGGCCGGACGATGCTGCGCGCGATCAGGACGGCGAGCGCGGCGCCGAGGACGAGGACCAGCCCGACCAGGACGAGCTGGGTCAGGCGCGCGGCCTCCACGGCGGCGGCGGCCTCGGCCCGCGACGTGGTGACGACCTCCTGGAGCTTGCCCTGGACGTGGCTCGCGTCCTCGGAGATCGCGGCGACCGCCGGCTTGATGCCGGATTCGTAGGCCGTCCGGGCCTCGGCCATGGCGGCGAAGGTGGAGCCGAACGCCGCCGCGTAGGCGGCGAGCGCGCCCTCGACGGCGCGGATCGCCGCCGCGGAGACGCTCTTGGAGTCGGTGCGCCGAAGCAGTTCGAGCGCGTCCCGCGTCTTGCCGGCATGGGTCCGGAAGGTGATCGCCCCGTTCGGATCCAGGGTGGCGAGGAAGCGCCAGTTCGCGACCTGCGTCAGGAGCACGGCCGCCTCGACCGCGCCCACCTGCGCGACCTGCGCGGCGCTGTCCCGCTCCCAGATCTCCGCCGTCAGCACGCCGGTGAGCCGCGTCAGCTCGTCGCCTCCCTTGAGGAGCCTGTCCTTCTCGCGCAGGATCGTCCGGCCGGCCTCGGCGAGGCGGTCGATCTGCGTCCTCAGTTGCCGGGCGTTCCCGTTGATCCGCAGGTAGATCTGCCGCCGCTCGGCGGTGAGCGCCTGGTCGACCATCCGCAGGCTCAGTTCCTCGAGGGCACCGCGGCTCTCCTCCATCCGGGTGATCATCTCGGGCGACCAGGTCGCCCGGTAGACCTCGGATTGCTCGGTGAGGCGGGCCGCCAGCGCGGTGGCGTTCGAAGCCCGGCGGGTCCGCGCCTCGAGCCCCTCGCGCGTTTCGTAACTGTCGATGGTGAGGCGCTGCTGCCGCGCGGAGAACACACCCAGTGCGGCCGTGAGCAGCACCAGGAAGCCGAAGCCCGCGTAGAGTCGCCACCGAATTCCCAGCCTCATAACCTCTTCACCTCGCCGTTTTTCCGCAAGGTCATGAAGGTCCGGTTCGGTTAACAAAACGCTCTCTACAGCGTGGCCCGGATCGAAATCTTGATCACGCGCCACCATGCGGGTGCCGGGCGTCGGCTCCCGGCGGACGGGCGCCGCGCCCCGGGCGCGGGCGCACGGGCGGGTGCGAAACCGGACGGATTGCCGATCGGCCCTCCGCTTCGATATGGCTTCCGGGACCAGTGAGGATCTCAGACCTTGACGCGCACCGTCACCGTGCTCGGGGCGACCGGCTCCATCGGGCGCTCCACCGCCGACCTCCTCGACCAGCACCGCGACCGCTTCCGGGTCGCCGCGGTGGCGGGGGGCAGGGACGCCGCCTCCCTGGCCCGCGTCGCCCGCGCGCTCGGGGCCGAGTTCGCGGCCCTCGCCGATCCGGAGGGCGGGCCGGCCCTGCGGGACGCCCTCGGGGGCAGCGGCATCGCCTGCGGGGCCGGGCCGGAGGCGGTGGTCGAGGCGGCGAGCCGCGAGGCCGACCTCGTCGTGGCGGCGGTGAGCGGCGCGGCGGGGCTCGGCCCGACCCACGCGGCGATCCGGCTCGGGCGCACCGTCGCCCTCGCCAACAAGGAGAGCCTCGTCTGCGCGGGCGACGCCTTCATGCGCGACGCGCGGCGCTACGGGGCCCGCATCCTGCCGATGGATTCCGAGCACAACGCCCTCGCCCAGGCGATCGGCGAGGGCAAGGTCGAGGACATCACCCGGATGACCATCACGGCCTCGGGCGGGCCCTTCCGCACGGCCCCGCGCGAGACCATCGCGGCGGCGAGCGCCGCCCAGGCCGCCGCCCACCCGACCTGGTCGATGGGCATGAAGATCAACATCGATTCCGCCACCCTGATGAACAAGGGCCTCGAACTCGTCGAGGCGCACCACCTCTTCGCCATCGAGGCCGAGCGGCTCGACGTCGTGGTCCACCCCCAATCCATCGTCCACGGCCTGGTGACGTGGCGGGACGGGGCGGTGACGGCCGGGCTCGCGATGCCGGACATGCGGGTGCCGATCGCCCATTGCCTCGGCATCGGCGAGCGCCTGACCGTCGCGCGGGGGCGCCCCGTCGACCTCGCCGCCACCGGCAGCCTCACCTTCGAGCGACCGGACGAGGAGCGCTTCCCCTGCCTGCGCATCGCGAAGGCCGCGCTCGCCACGGGCGGCGCGCAGCCGACGGTGATGAACGCCGCCAACGAGATCGCGGTCGCGGCGTTCATCGCCGGGCGCATCGGCTTCTACGACATCGCCGCCCTCGTCGAGCGGGCCTGCGCGGCCTTCGCGGCCCGCTTCCCCGCCGCCCCGGCCGACGTCGGGGAGGCGCTCGCCATGGACGACGAGGTGCGGCGCTGGAGCGCGCAGGCCCTCGGCTGACCGGCACCGCGCCATCCGGCCGAGAATCCCGCTCCCGCATCGTGCCCGGCGCCGAAATCGCCGCCGAAGTCGCCGCCGAAGCGGCCGCGCCTCAGGCGCACGGTGGCGTGCCGCCCGAGCGCGCCGTTAACCGCGGCCGGAGCCGGGCGGGGGCGGCGCATCCGCGCCCTGTCCTCGGCGCACGGGAAGCGGTATGACAGGCGGATGCGCGCCCGGGCCCTCGGCCCCGGACGCCCGGGGCGGAAGCCGGTCGCGGCCGGACCGCGCCCCGGGTCTTGATTTTGCCGCACGTCCCGACGGACCGGCCCCCGGCTTGGTCGGGACGTGCACTGAGAGGAACCGGCGGATGCCGGGCGGGCCGACATGACCTTTCTCAACGCCCTGACGGAGACGACCGGCAGCCTCCTCTACATCGTGCCGTCGTTCCTGTTCGTGCTGACCGTGGTGGTGTTCATCCACGAACTCGGCCACTTCCTGGTCGGCCGCTGGTGCGGCGTCGGGGTGACGAGCTTCTCGATCGGCTTCGGGCCGGAGATCGCCGGCTTCACCGACCGGCGGGGCACGCGCTGGAAGCTCTCGGCGATCCCGCTCGGCGGCTACGTCAAGTTCGTGGGCGACCAGAACGGCGCCAGCGTGCCCGACCCCGACAGCCTCGCGCGGATGAGCGCGGACGAGCGCGCGATCAGCTTCCACACCCAGCCGGTCTGGAAGCGCATCGCCATCGTGGCGGCCGGTCCGGCGGCGAATTTCCTGCTCGCCGTGCTGGTCTTCGCCGGCTCGATCTACGCCCTCGGGCGCATGGAGGTGACGCCGCTCGTCTCCGGGATCCAGCCCGGCAGCGCCGCCGCGCGGGCCGGCTTCCAGGTCGGCGACGTCGTCCAGGCGATCAACGGCCGGCCGGTGACGCACTTCGCCGACATGCAGCGGATCGTCTCGGGCAGCGGCGGCGAGACGCTCCGCGTCACGGTCGAGCGCGGGGGCGTGCGCACCACCCTGGAGGCCGTGCCCGACACCGTGCAGGAGAAGACGCCCTTCGGCACCCACCGCCTCGGGCGGCTCGGGATCCAGGGCCCGCGCGACGCCGCCGACGTCAAGCTCGCCCGCTACGGCCTGGTGGATTCCCTCAGGATCGGCGTCTCCGAGACCTACTACGTGGTCGAGCGCACCTTCGACTACATGGGCAAGCTGATCACCGGGCGCGAATCGGCCGACCAGCTCTCCGGCCCGATGGGCATCGCCCGGGTCTCGGGCCAGGCCGCCAAGGCCGGGGGCCTCTCGGCGGTGATCGGCCTCATCGCGGTCCTGTCGGTCTCGATCGGGCTCATCAACCTGTTCCCGGTCCCGCTTCTCGATGGCGGCCACCTGATGTTCTACGCCGTCGAGGTCCTGCGCGGCCGCCCCCTGAGCGAGCGTGCCCAGGAAATCGGCTTCCGCATCGGCCTCGCCCTCGTGCTCATGCTCATGCTGTTCGCCACCTGGAACGATATCGTGCAGATCGGCACCTCCTGGACCCGCGGAACCTGAGGCCCGCGCCGGGAGAAGCTGGCAATTCGAGCGATCGCGTTCAGCCTTTCCGCACAGGTCCCGACATAAATTCGTCGGGATCATGGGCGCTCATCTGCGCGAATCCCGATCTGGGCCGGCGCGCGACGGCGGTGCTTCAGGGCTTGCTGACTCTGCCGCGCGAAAGCCGGCGGGGATCCCGTGACAGGAAGGCCACGTCCCCCCAAAATCCCGGTCCGATGCGAGCTTGGCGTTTGCTTCGCGGGGGATTCTCAGTAGAAGCGGGCGAGGACCAGACGGTCCCCGCCCTCCTCGCAGAGGGTCGGCGACCCGCGGGTGCGAACCCGGACCGATAAAAAAGAGACGGGCCATTTGATGATGTCGATGACAGGGAAGCGCGCGCGCGTGTCGGCCACTGGCGCCATCATGATGGCAGCCGGACTGGCCGCGGGTGGCGCGCAGGCGCAGCAGGTCGTCGTGCAGGGCAACAGCCGCGTCGACGCCGACACGGTGCGGTCCTACGTGACCGGCGTGTCGCCCGAGGAGGCCCGGCGCAATCTGATCGCGAGCGGGATGTTCTCGGACGTCCGGGTTTCCCAGAGCGGCGGCCGCACCGTGGTGACGGTGCGGGAGAACAACACGATCAACCGCGTCGTCTTCGAGGGCAACAAGAAGGTCGAGAAGAGCACTCTCGAGAGCATCGTCGAGGCGAAGTCCCGCGCGGGCTTCAACCCCGCCGTGGTCCAGTCCGACGTCGAGCGCATCCGCGAGGTCTACCGCCGCTCCGGCCGCGGTCTCGCCAAGGTCTCGTACCGGACGGTGGACCTGCCGAACGGCTCGATCGACGTGATCTACACTATCGACGAGGGCGACAAGACCGGCATCAGGGAGATCCACTTCGTCGGCAATCAGGCCTATTCCGAGGGTCGCCTCAAGGACCTGATGACCTCGACGGAGATGAACCTCCTCAGCTTCGTCAAGACCTCGGACGTCTACGATCCCGACCGGATCGCCAACGACCTCGACCTCGTGCGCCGCTACTACCTGAAGAACGGCTACGCCGATTTCCGGGTCGTCTCCGCGGATGCGCGCTTCGACGAGGGCGCGGGCGGCTGGATCATCACCGTCACGGTGGAGGAGGGTCGGCAGTACCGGGTCGGCGCGGTGGCGATCGACTCGCGGCTCGGCGGCGTCGACGGCGCGACCCTGCGCGACGAGATCCGCACCGAGGTCGGCGACGTCTACAACGCCGAGGACGTGGAGCGCACCCTGACCGGCGTCACCACCGAGGTGGCGCGCCGCGGCTATCCCTTCGCGCAGGTCCGCCCGACCGGCGAGCGCGACCGGGCCTCCGGCACCGTGGCCCTCGGCTTCGTGGTCGAGGACGGCCCGCGCGTCTACGTCGAGCGCATCAACGTCCGCGGCAACACCCGCACCCGCGACTACGTGGTCCGGCGCGAGCTCGATTTCGGCGAGGGCGACGCCTACAACCGCGTCCTCGTGGACCGGGCCGAGCGGCGCCTGAACGGGCTGGGCTTCTTCAAGAAGGTCCGCTTCTCGAACGAGCCGGGCTCGTCGCCCGACCGCGTCGTCGTCAACATCGACGTCGAGGATCAACCCACCGGCTCGTTCTCGGTGGCGGGCGGCTATTCCACGGCCGACGGCGTCATCGGCGAGGTCTCGGTCTCGGAGTCGAACTTCCTCGGCCGCGGCCAGTACGTGCGCCTCGGCGTCTCCGCCGGCCAGTACACCCGCGGCATCGACTTCTCCTTCACCGAGCCGTACTTCCTCGGCTACCGGCTGGCCGCCGGCTTCGACGTGTTCAGCAAGTACAGCGACCTGACCCGCTACTCGCGCTACGTGACCGACGTGACCGGCGGCCAGCTGCGCCTCGGCCTGCCGATCACCGAGGAGTTCGGCATCACGCTGCGCTACTCGCTCTACAACACGACCCTCAAGATCCCGAACACCCTGAAGCGCCCCTACAACGATTGCTCGTTCCCGCTCGCGGGCTACACGGCGGTCAACGCGCTCGGGCAGGCGCTCTACCCGAACTGCGCCTATGACGGCGAGGCCTCGATCGCCCTCAAGGAATCGGTCGGCGACACGCTCACCTCGCTGGCGGGCGTGACCCTGGCCTACTCGACCCTCGACAACCTGCAGCTGCCGCGCAACGGCTTCTACGGCGAGTTGAAGCCCGAATTCGCCGGTCTCGGCGGCGACTCGAAGTTCTTCCGCGTCACCGGCGAGGCCCGCTACTACAAGGAGCTGTGGGAGGACGTCGTCGGCTTCGTGAAGATCCAGGGCGGCCACATCATGCCGACCGAGGGCAACACGCTGCGGATCACCGACCAGTTCTTCCTCGGCCCGTCGCTGGTGCGCGGCTTCGCGCCGAACGGCATCGGCCCGCGCGACATCGGCTCGACCGATTCCCGCTCGAACGCGCTCGGCGGCACCACCTATATCGGCGGCACCGTCGAGGTGCAGTTCCCGATCTGGGGCATCCCGAAGGATATCGGCCTGAAGGGCGCCATCTTCGCGGATGCGGGCACGCTGTTCGGCTACAAGTCCAAGCGCACCTTCGACGTCAACGGCGACGGCATCATCAACGGCTTCAGCCCGGTCGGCGGCTGCAACTTCAACACGTTCACGATCGGCGTAGAGCCCGAATGCGTGAACGTGCGCGACCAGGCGACTCTGCGCTCCTCGGTCGGTGCCTCGATCCTCTGGAACTCGCCGCTGGGCCCGATCCGCTTCGACTACGCCTACGCCCTCACCCGGGACGAGGGCGTGCTGACGGCGGGCGGCAAGGTCGGCAAGGACCAGCTTCAGGCCTTCCGCTTCTCGGGCGGCTCGCGCTTCTGAGCCCTCCCGGACGCGGCAGGGCGCCGCCACGGCGGCGCGCCTCGGCAGGGATGATCGATGCGGCACCCGTTCCCCCCGGAACGGGTGCCGTTCCGTTGAATGCCCCACGCCGCCTCGGACCAGCGGTCATCCGACATCCGACGGATTGCTTCGCCATCTCCGATTTCGGCCATGCGGATGTCGTCCGCGCTCAGGCGCCGCGCTCAGGCGCCGCGCGGGCTTGGGATCCGGGACCCGCTTCGATCAAGCGGATCCCGGATCCCTCCTCATGACCGCTGGTTCCGTTCTCGACGTGTCGCCAAGCCCTTTTTGCGCCAGTCCTTTTTCCACCAAGCCTGTCTCGCCACGCCTTCGGCGTGGCGCCGAGAATTCGCGAGGCTCGACGGCCCGCCGCGCCGGCATCCCGGGTCGTCGGGATCACAGGGCCGGGCCGCCTCGCAGCAGGTGATCCCTGACCGTCACGACGCGCGGCTGGCGAAGCGCGCCCGGGTTCCAGGCCAGGTAGAGGGCGTTGTCCAGCCCCTCGCGGGCGGTCGGCAGCTCGGTCAGCCGCCCCAGCGCCAGCGCCTCGGCGCAGACGTAGTCCGGCAGCACCGTCCATCCCACGCCCGCCACCGCCATGCCGGTCAGGCGGCGCAGGTCGGGCGCCGTCGCGACGGCCTGCAGGTCCGGGAGCCCGTCGAAGACCTGCGCGAAGAAGGGCCGGATCAGCGGCAGGCCCTCGTCGTAGGCGATGCACGGCAGGCCGCGCAGGATGTCGGCCGCGACGATGCGGCCCTTCGCGCGCGCGGCGAGCGCCGGCGCCGCGACCAGCAGCAAGCGCTCGCGGCCCAGTTCGGCGAAGCCGAGGCCCCTGCCCTCCGGCAGCGAGGCGGTGACGGCCAGATCCGCGTGGCCCTCCCCCAGGGCGGCGTAGATGCGGTCGCGGCCCCCCGTCCCGATGCGCAGCCGCAGCCCCTGCGCCACCAGCGGCGCCAGCGCCGGCCCGATGCGCGCGGAGAGGTATTCGGCCGGACCGACCAGGTGCACGGTGCCGGAGAGCTGGCTCGAGCGGGCGCGGGCCGCCGCCATCACCGCGTCGATGCGGTCGAGGGCGGCCGCGACCGAGCGGGCGAGATCGTCGGCCGCCGGCGTCGGGCTCACGCCGCGCGCCTGCCGGACGAAGAGCGGCCTTCCGAGCTGCCCCTCCAGCGCCGCGACGTGGGCCGAGGCCGCCGGCTGGGTGATGCCGAGTTGCCGCGCCGCGCGGGTGATCGAGCCGGCGCGGTCGGCGCAGAGGAAGGTGCGCAAGGAGACGAGGTGGCTCATCGCCGGAAGCGGGCATGGGAATGTCCCCGTTCCCTACCGCGACGGGCGATGCCTGTCCTCTCCCTCGGGCAGGCATGGCCCGGGGGCCGACCCGAGCATGGCGGGGGCCGGTCGCTGGATGGCCCCGCCGCCTCGCCAGGTGGGCAGCCCGCCACGCGGCAGCGGCCTGCGGGTGACCCCGCGGAGCGGTCATCTCGATAGGCGCGACGAGCGCGACCGGATGGCCGCGAAGCGGTCGGCGCGACGGGTCGGCGCTGGGGGAGCCATCGGATCTCTGATCGGTCCTCCCACGAGGAGTGATTTCCGCCGCCGAGTCCGGCTTGGCAAGGTCCGGCTTGGCAAGGTCCGGCTTGGCAAGGTCCGGCGCGGCAAGGCCCGGTCCGGCAAGGTCCGGTCCGGCAAGGTCCGGCTTGGCAAGGTCCGGCTTGGCAAGGAGCACGCACATGGCCCGTTTCAGCATCCTGATGATCGCCACCTCGGCCGCGACGATGGGCGATCCGGCGAAGCCGACCGGCGTCTGGTTCGAGGAACTGGCGACGCCCTATTGCGCGTTCGTGGACGCGGGCGCGGCGGTGACGCTGGCGTCGATCGCCGGCGGACCGGTCCCGATCGATCCGCGCTCGGTCAAGCCGAAGGGCGAGAACGAGGCCGCCGTCGAGCGCTTCCTCGGCGATGCGGCGGCCTCGAAGGCGCTCGCCGAGACGCCTGCCATCGCGGCGATCGACGCCGAGGCCGACGACGCGGTGTTCCTGCCCGGCGGCCACGGCACCATGGTCGACCTGCCGGAGAGCGCGGCCCTGGCCGCGCTGCTCGGCAAGGCGTGGGCGCAGGGCAAGGTGGTCGCCGCCGTCTGCCACGGGCCGGCGGGGCTGGTGAACGCCAAGGCCGAGACCGGCGCGCCGCTGGTGCAGGGCCGCCGCGTGACCGGCTTCACCGACAGCGAGGAGCGCGCCGTGGGCCTCGACGCGGCCGTCCCGTTCCTCGTCGAAACGCGGCTGCGCGAGCTCGGCGGGGTCTACGAGCGCGCGGCCGATTTCCACCCCTTCGCGGTGGCGGACGGCCGGCTCGTGACGGGCCAGAACCCGGCCTCCTCGGCGCTCACCGCCAGGCTGGTCCTCGACGCGCTCGCCGCGCGCTGACCCGCGACGCCCCCGGCGGGACGAGGGAGTCGCCCGCCTCCCGGCCCCGGGGCCCGCCTCCCCGCATCCTCCCGGGCCGGCTCCGCGCGGAGCCGGCCTTTTTCGTTTGTGCCGCCCGGCGCGACCCGCTAGGGCGGGCCTCCGTCGCGGTGCCGTCCGGCCCGCCGGTCCTGCCGCGAGCGCCGAGCATGTCCGACCCGGTCTTCTTCCCCTTCGCCGGCCCGATCTCCCTGGGCGAGGTCGCGGCGCTGGCCGGGGCCGCCCTGCCGGCCGGCCTCGACGGCACCCTCGCGGTCGCGGGCGCCGCTCCCCTGGAGAGCGCCGGGCCGGACGACCTCGCCTACATGGACAATGCCAAGTACGCGGAGGCGCTCGGCCGCACCCGGGCGCGGGCCTGCCTGGTCTCGCCGCGCTTCGCCGCCCGGGTGCCGGAGGGCACGGCCGCGCTGGTGACGCCCCAGCCCTACCGGGGCTTCGCCCAGGTGCTGGCGCGGCTCTTCCCGAGCGCCGCGCGGCCGGGCTCGCTGTTCGGCGCCACCGGCGTCTCGCCGGGCTCCTTCGTGCATCCGGAGGCGCGGCTCGAACCCGGCGTGGTCGTCGATCCCGGGGTGGTGATCGGCCCCGGGGCGGAGATCGGCAGCGGGACCGTGCTGGCGGCCGGGGCGGTGGTCGGGCCGGGCACCCGGATCGGGCGCGGCTGCGCCATCGGGCCGGGCGCCTCGCTGCTCCACGCGCTGGTCGGCAACCGGGTCATCGTCCACGGCGGCGCCCGCATCGGCCAGGACGGGTTCGGCTTCGCCATGGGGGCGGGCGGGCACCTCAAGGTGCCGCAGGTCGGCCGGGTCATCATCCAGGACGACGTCGAGATCGGCGCCAACACCACGATCGACCGCGGCGCCAGCCGCGACACGATCGTCGGCGAGGGCACCAAGATCGACAACCTCGTGCAGATCGCCCACAACGTGGTGATCGGCCGCCACTGCGTGATCGTGGCCCAGGTCGGCATCTCGGGCTCGACCACCCTCGAGGATTACGTGGTGCTGGGCGGCCAGGTCGGCGTCGTCGGGCACCTGCGGATCGGCATGGGCGCGCAGATCGCCGGCTCCAGCAACATCAACAAGGACGTGCCGCCGGGCGCCCGCTGGGGCGGGACCCCGGCCAAGCCGGTGCGCGAGTGGTTCCGCGAGATGACGACGCTCAAGCGGCTCGCCGCGCGCGAGCGCGGGCCGGAGGACACGGACGGCTAGTTCCGCCCCCATACGGCCGCAAAGTCCTTGCATCGGCGGTCGCTTCCTCGCCATTGACGAGGCCCGTCCTCGGCCCGCCGGCCGATCCCGACCATCCTTGAGGCCGCGCATGGAGCCCGACGCGAAGTCCCCGACACCCGGCACGACCGAGACGCCCCGCGAATTGGCAACGGCCGACATCCTGCGGGTGATGGAGCTCCTGCCCCACCGCTACCCGTTCCTGCTCGTCGACAGGATCGTCGAGATCGACGGCGACTCCAGCTGCATCGGCATCAAGAACGTCACCATCAACGAGCCGCAATTCACCGGCCACTTTCCCAAGGTCCCGGTCTTCCCCGGCGTGCTGCTGGTCGAGGGCATGGCCCAGACGGCGGGCGCCATCTGCTGCGCCCACACGCTCACCCGGGACACGCGGCCGAGCCGGGTCTACCTGATGACGATCGACAAGGTGAAGTTCCGCAAGCCCGTCGTGCCCGGCGACACCGTCGAGTACCACATGAGGAAGCTGACGAACCGCCGCACCATGTGGTGGTTCCGGGGCGAGGCGAAGGTCGCGGGCACGCTGGTGGCGGAGGCCGAGATCGGCGCCATGCTGGTGACCGAATGAGCGCCGGCGGCTCCCCGGGCGAGGCGCGCATCCACCCGAGCGCCGTGGTCGAGGACGGCGCGGTGCTCGGCGAGGGCGTGCGCGTCGGTCCCTTCTGCCATGTCGGGCCGGAGGTGCGGCTCGGCGACGGGGTCGAGCTCGTGAGCCACGCGGTGGTGGCGGGCCGCACCAGCGTGGGCGCCCGCACGCGGATCTTCCCCTTCGCGTCGATCGGCCACCCGCCGCAGGACCTGAAGTACCGCGGCGAGCCCTCGAGCCTCACGATCGGGGCCGATTGCCTGATCCGCGAGGGCGTGACGATGAATCCCGGCACGGCCGGCGGCGGCCTGGAGACGGTCGTCGGCGACCGCTGCGCCTTCCTGGCCAACAGCCATGTCGGGCACGATTGCCGGATCGGCGACAACGTCGTGTTCTCGAACAACGTGATGCTCGCCGGCCACTGCACGGTGGGGGATTTCGCCATCCTGGGCGGCGGGGCGGCGGTGATCCAGTTCGCGCGGGTCGGCCCGCACGCCTTCGTGGGCGGCCTCTCGGGGCTGGAGAACGACCTCATCCCCTACGGGATGGCGCTGGGCAACCGGGCCTACCTCTCGGGCCTCAACATCATCGGCCTGCAGCGCCGGGGCTTCTCGCGGGAGGACATCCACGCGCTGCGGCGCGCCTACCGGCTGCTCTTCGCGCAGGAGGGCACGCTGATGGAGCGCGTCGAGGACGTGGCGGCGGAGTTCGAGACGCACCCGATCGTGCAGGAGATCCTCGCCTTCCTGCGCGAGGGCGGCAAGCGCTCGGTCTGCATGCCGCGCGAGACGCCGGGACCGGCCTGAGGCGCGCCATGGCGGGCGGCACCGTGGCGATCGTGGCGGGCGCGGGACGGCTCCCGCTCCTCGTCGCCTCGGCCCTCGACGCGGCGGGGCGCCCCTTCCGGATCCTGGCGATCCGCGGCTTCGCCGACCCGGCGACCCGGCGCCGCGCCCACGCCACCGTCGACCTCCTCGACGTGCGCGGCGCGCTGGCGCGCCTCGACGCGTGGCGGCCCTCGGGCGTGACCCTGGCGGGCGCGGTGTCCCGGCCGAGCCCGGCGGCCCTCCTCAACACGCTCGCGGCCCTGCGCAACCGGGACGAGCTGCGCTCCCTGGCGCAGGGGGGCGACGACCACCTGCTGCGCGGCGTGCTGGCGCTGCTGGAGGAGCACGGGCACCGCATCCTCGGCGTGCACGAACTCGCCCCCGGGTTGATGGCCCCGCCCGGCCCGCTCGGGGCGCGCCGGCCGGACGCCGCCGCCGAGATCTCGGTCGCGACCGGCCGGGCGCTGCTCGCGAGCCTCGCCGCCCACGATGTCGGGCAGGCGGCCGCGGTGGCGGGCCGGCGCGTGCTGGCGGTCGAGGGGCCGGAGGGCACCGACCGGATGCTCGCCCGCGTCCGCGGCCTCGCGCGGCGCCCCCTCGGCCTCGGGCGCCCTCCCGCGGGCCTTGTCCTGGTCAAGCTCGCCAAGAGCGGGCAGGACCTGCGGGTCGACTTGCCGGCGGTGGGCCCGCGCACGGTGCGGGCGGCGGCGGCGGCCGGCTGCGCCGGGATCGCGGTCGGCGCCGGCGACACGCTGATCCTCGACCGCGGCGAGACCGCCGCCCTCGCCGACGCGCTCGGCCTGTTCCTGATCGGCCTGGAGGCGGCGTGACGCGATCCCTGCGAATCTGGCTCGTCGCGGGCGAGGAATCCGGCGACCAGCTCGGCGCCAAGCTGATCCGGGCGCTGCGCGCGGCCGCGCCCGGGCCGCTCGCCCTCGCGGGGGTCGGGGGCGACGCCATGGCGGCGGAGGGCATGCCCTCCCTCTTCCCCCTGGAGGACGTCGCGGTGATCGGCTACCTCGCCGTGGCGGCGCGGATCCGGCTGCTGATGCGGCGCATCCGCGAGACGGTGCGGGCCTGCGTGGCGGCGCGGCCCGACGTGCTCGTCATCATCGACAGCCCGGGCTTCACCCACGCGGTGGCGAGCCGGGTGCGGCGCCGGCTGCCGGAGCTCGCCGTCGTCGATTACGTGAGCCCGAGCGTCTGGGCGTGGCGGCCCTGGCGGGCCAGGACCATGCGCGCCTACGTCGATCACGTGCTGGCGCTGCTGCCCTTCGAGCCGGAGGCGCATCGCCGCCTCGGCGGCCCGGCCTGCACCTATGTGGGCCACCCGCTGATCGAGCGCCTCGCGGAGCTGCGCCCGGACGAGGCCGAGGCGGCCGCGCGCGGGGCCGAGGAGCCGGTCCTCGCCGTGCTGCCGGGGTCGCGCCGCTCCGAGATCGAGCGGCTGATGCCGGTCTTCGGGGCGACCCTGGGGCGGCTGCGGGCGCAGGGGGCGCGCTTCCGGGTCGAATTGCCGGCGGTGGCGCGCCACCGCGCCCTG
Organism: Methylobacterium sp. 4-46; assembly: GCF_000019365.1. Taxonomy (GTDB): domain Bacteria; phylum Pseudomonadota; class Alphaproteobacteria; order Rhizobiales; family Beijerinckiaceae; genus Methylobacterium. The sequence continues at coordinate 751,051 of NC_010511.1, forward strand.
ATCGAGGCGCGGGCCGCCGCCTGGCCGGTGACGCCGCGCCTCGTGGCGGGCGAGGCCGACAAGCACGCCACCTTCCGCCGGGCGCGGGCGGCCCTGGCGGCCTCGGGCACGGTCACCCTCGAACTGGCGCTCGCGGGCGTGCCGATGGTGGTGGCCTACCGGGTTCCGAAGATCGAGGAGGTGATCGTCCGCCGCCTGATCCAGGTGCCGACGATCGTGCTGCCGAACCTGATCCTCGGCGAGAACGCCATCCCCGAGCTGATCCAGGGCGATTGCCGGGCGGAGCGCCTCGCGGAGGCGCTGGGGCCGCTGCTCGCGGGCGGGCCGGCCCGGGAGGCGCAGGACCGGGCCCTGCGCCGCCTCGACGCCGCCATGCGGCTGCCGGACGGGGACGACCCGAGCCGCTCGGCCGCCCGGATCGTGCTGGCGGCGGCGCGCGGGCCGGCGTGAGGGTCCCGCGCCCCGCCGGGCGGGTCGCGGCCCGCCCGGCAGGAGTGCGCCGCGCTCAGCCGCGCTGCGAGATCGACACGTATTCGCGCTTGGGCGGCCCGACATAGAGCTGGCGCGGGCGGCCGATCTTCTGCGAGGGATCCTCGATCATCTCGGCCCATTGCGCGATCCAGCCCACCGTGCGGGCCAGGGCGAACAGCACCGTGAACATCGAGGTCGGGAAGCCCATCGCCTTCAGGGTGATGCCCGAGTAGAAGTCGATGTTCGGATACAGCTTCTTCTCGATGAAGTACTCGTCCTTGAGCGCGATCTGCTCCAGCTCGACCGCCACGTCGAGCAGCGGGTCGTCCTTGATGCCGAGCTCGGCCAGCACCTCGTGGGTGGTCTTGGCCATGATGCGGGCGCGCGGGTCGTAGTTCTTGTAGACCCGGTGACCGAAACCCATCAGGCGGAACGGGTCGTTCTTGTCCTTGGCCTTGGCGATGTATTCCGGGATGCGCTCGGGCCGGCCGATCTCCTCCAGCATCTTGAGCGCCGCCTCGTTGGCGCCGCCATGGGCCGGACCCCACAGGCAGGCGATGCCGGCCGCGATGCAGGCGAAGGGGTTGGCGCCCGAGGAGCCGGCCAGCCGCACCGTCGAGGTCGAGGCGTTCTGCTCGTGATCCGCGTGCAGGATGAAGATGCGGTCGAGGGCGCGCGCCATCACCGGGTTGGCGTGGTACTCCTCGCACGGCACCGCGAAGCACATCCGCAGGAAGTTCGACGTGTAATCGAGCTCGTTCTTCGGATACACGAAGGGCTGGCCGATGGAGTACTTGTAGGCCATGGCCGCCAGGGTCGGCATCTTGGCGATCATGCGCATGGAGGCGATCATGCGCTGCTTCTCGTCCGAGATGTCGGTCGAGTCGTGGTAGAAGGCCGAGAGGGCGCCGACGCAGGCCACCATGATGGCCATCGGGTGCGCGTCGCGGCGGAAGCCCTGGAAGAAGCGGTTCATCTGGTCATGCACCATGGTGTGGCGCGTGACCCGGTAGTCGAAATCGGCCTTCTGGGCCGCGGTCGGCAACTCGCCAAACAGCAGGAGATAGCAGGTCTCCAGGAAGTCGCCGTGCTCGGCGAGCTGCTCGATCGGGTAGCCGCGATAGAGGAGGATGCCCTCGTCGCCGTCGATGTAGGTGATCTTCGACTCGCACGAGGCCGTGGAGGTGAAGCCCGGGTCGTAGGTGAACATCCCGGTCTGGCCGTAGAGCTTGCCGATGTCGAGGACGCTCGGTCCGATCGTGCCGTCCTTCTGCGGCAGCTCCACCTGGCGGCCGTTCACCGTGAGGGTGCTGTGGGGGAAGCTCATGGGGTTTTGGACCCTTTCATCAACGGAATGAGCGTCGGGGCACGGGCCGCGGGACCGGCGCGGTTCGCGGGCGCGGGCGAGGCGGCGGGAACTTTGCTGCAGGTGCTCACTCGCCGACCGGGTTAGCGGATCGACGCAGCGTCTTCAACTGGACCGCCCGAACCGAGTGACAAAATTCACGCGCTGTTCATAAACTCCGCGAGCCCGGGCCGGGCGCCGTTGCCTGGGTCGGGACCGCGCCCGATTCGGGGCGCGGCGCACTGGCATGCCAAAACCGGCAGGCCAAGCAGGAAAAACCGGCAGGCCAAGCAGGAATCAGGCCGCGCGGGCCTGGTCCCGCAGGCGGCCGAGGCTCTCCTCCCGGCCGAGCACCGCCATCACGTCGAAGAGGCCCGGCGAGGTCGCGCGGCCGGTCAGGGCGGCCCGCAGGGGCTGGGCGACGTGGCCGAGCTTCACCGCGGCGGCCTCGGCGAAGTCGCGCACCGCCTGCTCGGTCGAGGCGGCGCTCCAGTCGGGCAGGGCCTCCAGCCGCGGCAGCACGCCCGCGAGCCGCTCGCGCCCGCCATTGCCGAGGAGCCCCTCGGCGCGCTCGTCGAGGGCGAGCGGGCGCGGGGCGTAGAGGTAGTAGGCGCTGTCGAGGAGTTCGATCAGCGTCTTGGCCCGCTCCTTGAGGCCCGGCATCGCGGCGAGGAAGCGCGCGCGCAGGGCGTCGTCGAACCGGGCGGGGAGGCCGCGGGCCGGCCCCTGGCTCGGCAGGATCGCCTCGATCGCCGCCACCAGATCGGCGTCCGACGTCGCCCGGATGTACTGGCCGTTCAGGTTCTCCAGCTTGGCGAAGTCGAAGCGGGCGGGCGAGCGCCCGATCTGCTTGAGGTCGAAGGCCGCCACCATCTCCTCGGTGGAGAACACCTCCTGGTCGCCGTGGCTCCAGCCGAGCCGCACGAGGTAGTTGCGCAGGGCCGCGGGCAGGTAGCCGAGGCCCCGGTAGGCGTCGACGCCGAGCGCCCCGTGGCGCTTGGACAGCTTCGCCCCGTCCGGCCCGTGGATCAGCGGGATGTGCGACATGCTCGGCACGGTCCAGCCGAGGGCGTGGTAGATCTGCGTCTGCCGCGCCGCGTTGGTGAGGTGGTCGTCGCCGCGGATCACGTGGGTGACGCCCATGTCGTGGTCGTCGACCACGACGGCCAGCATGTAGGTCGGCGTGCCGTCCGAGCGCAGCAGCACGAGGTCGTCGAGGTCCTTGTTCTGCCAGACGACGCGGCCCTGGACCTCGTCCTCGACCACGGTCTCGCCCTCGACGGGGGCGCGCAGGCGGATCACCGGCCTGACGCCGGGCGGGGCCTCGGAGGGGTTGCGGTCGCGCCAGCGGCCGTCGTAGCGCAGGGGGCGGCCCTCGCGGCGCGCCGCCTCGCGCATCTCGGTGAGTTCCTCGGGGCTCGCGTAGCAGCGATAGGCCCGCCCCGCCGCGAGCAGGCCCTCGGCCACCTCCCGGTGCCGGGCCGCGCGGGCGAACTGGTAGATCACGTCCCCGTCCCAGTCGAGGCCGAGCCAGGACAGGCCGTCGAGGATGGCCTCGATGGCGGCCTCGGTGGAGCGCTCGCGGTCCGTGTCCTCGATGCGCAGGAGCATCCGGCCGCCGTGCTTGCGGGCGTAGAGCCAGTTGAACAGCGCCGTGCGGCCTCCGCCGATGTGGAGGAAGCCCGTGGGCGACGGGGCGAAGCGCGTGACGACGGAGGACATCAGCAACGGGAACCGGTCAGCAGGAGGTGGGGACGGAGACCGGTGGGCGAAGATAGGTCCGGTCGACCCGTCGGCGACCCGTCCTGTAGCATGCGCGCGACCGGCCGTTAAGAAATCCACGGGGCGCGGCGATGGCGCGCGGAGAGGCGGGGACCGGGCTCGCGGTGCGGAGCGCCGCCGCGCTCGCGGCGGTCGCCCGCCCCGGCGATCTCGCGCGGGGCATCGGGACATGGACGGCGCGCCGCCTCGCCGAGGAGGCGGCGCAGCGCCGCCTGTTTCCCTGGCTCGCCGTCGCCTTCGGGGCGGGCATCCTCCTGGTCTTCGCGGGGGCGGACGGGCCGCCCGCCCCGGCGGCGCCGCTCGTCGTGGCCGGCCTGAGCGCGGCCGCGGCGATCGGCCTGCGCGCCCGGCCGGCCTCGCGCGCGGGCGCCCTCGGGCTCTGCGCCTTCCTGTGCGGCTTTTCGGCGGCGGCCTACCGGATCGGGGACGTGGCGGCCCCGGTCCTCGCCCGGACCTTGGTCGCGCCGCTCGCGGGCTTCGTCGAGGGGCTCGACGAGCGCGAGGAGGGCGCGCGGCTCGTGGTGCGGGTGGTGCGCCTCGGCGACCTTCCCGCCGGGGAGCGGCCGGAGCGGGTGCGCGTGTCCTACCGCAAGGCCGCGCCGCTGCGGCCGGGCGACTTCATCGAGGCGAAGGCGCGGCTGCTGCCGCCCCCGGAGCCGGCGCGGCCGGGCGGCTACGACTTCGCCCGCGACGCCTATTTCCGCGGCATCGGCGCGGTGGGCTCGCTCCTCGGCGCGATCGCGGTGCGGGAGCCGCCCGCCCCGCCTCCCCTCTCGCTGCGCGTCGCCGCCGCGATCGACGACGCCCGCAACGCCCTGACCCGGCGCATCACCGACGCCAATGGCGGCCAGGCCGGGGCGGTCGCCGCGGCCCTCGTCACCGGCAAGCGCGGGCTCATCGACGGGCCCACCAACGACAGCCTGCGGGCGGCCGGGATCTACCACGTCGTGTCGATCTCCGGGCTCCACATGGTGCTGGCGGCGGGGGTGGTGTTCTGGCTCGCCCGGGCGCTCCTCGCCCTCGTCCCGGGCCTCGCCCTGTTCTGGCCGATCAAGAAGATCGCGGCCGGCCTCGGCATGGCCGGGGTGACCGGCTACTGCGTCTTCTCCGGCTGGGACATCGCGGCCGAGCGCTCCCTGATCATGACGCTGATCATGCTGGGGGCGATCCTGGTCGACCGGCCGGCCCTGTCCCTGCGCAACCTCGCCCTCGCGGCCCTGATCGCCCTCGCCCGCGAGCCCGAGGGGCTGCTCGGCCCGAGCTTCCAGATGTCCTTCGCGGCGGTGGCGGGCCTCGTCGCCTGCGCGCGGCTCCTCGACGGGCGGCTCTTCGCGGCGCCGGGGGCCGGGCCGCTCGGGCGCGCCCTCGCCTGGGTCGCCGGCACCCTGGTCGGCACGCTCGCGACGACGCTGGTGGCCCAGGTCGCGACCGCCCCCTTCGCCACCTACCACTTCCAGAACATCCAGCCCTTCGGGGTGGTCGGCAACGCCCTCACCCTGCCCCTGGTCTCGGTGGTGGTGATGCCGGCCGCCGTCCTCGGCATGCTCGCCTACCCCTTCACCCTCGACCGGCCGGTCTGGTGGACCATGGGCCTCGCGGTGCGGGGCATGCTCGACATCTCGGCCTGGATCGCGGGCTTCGACCACGCGGTGGTGATCGTGCCGGCCTTCGGGGCGGGGGCGCTCGGGCTCCTCACCGCCGCGCTCCTGCTCCTGACCCTGCCGAGCCCGCGGCTGCGCGTCCTCGGCGTGCTGCCGGCCCTCGTCGGCGTCGCGCTCGCCGCCAGGGCCGAGCGGCCCGACCTCTACGTCGATCGCGAGGGGGCGGGCGCGGCGCTGCGGGGGGCGGACGGGCGCCTCGCCAGCCTCGGCCGGCCGCCGGCCTTCGGCCTGGAACAATGGCTGCGCGCGGACGGCGATGCCCGCCCGCGCGGCGACCCGAGCCTCGCCCGGGCCGAGCGCTGCGACGCGGTGGGCTGCGTCGCCACCGCCCGCAACGGCTGGCGGGTCGCCCTGGTCAGGGACAAGCGCGCCTTCGAGGCGGATTGCGCCCGGGCCGACATCGTCATCGCGCGGGCGACGGCGCCGCCGGGCTGCGCGGCGCGGCTCGTCCTCGACCGGGCCTTCCTGGCCGCCCACGGCGCCACGACGGTGCGCTTCGCCCCCGAGGGACCGGTCGTGACGACGGCCCGCCGCCCCGGCGGGCAGCCGGCCTGGCGCCCGCCCGCCCCGCCGCTCCCCGCGCCGGCCCCCGCCCCGGAGGCCGAGGAGGCCGAGCGGGAGCCGTGAGCCGGCGCCGCGCGAGGAGCCGGGCAGCTTGCCCTCGCGGATTAAACTGCTTAGCTTCATTCGCAGCCCCCGCCCGGCACCTCCGGTGCGTGCTCGCGAGCGCGGGCTGACGGCCCGCCGGTGCGGGCTCACGGCCCGCCGGTGCGGGCTCACGGCCGTCCCTGCGGGGGCGATCGCGCGGCCCGCAGGGCCGCCGACATCGGGCGCCCCGCCGCGGCACCCCGCGTCTTCGCGCCTGGACCGGGCGCGGAAGGCGCTTTTCCACCGCCCGTCGGACGCGGCCGCCCTCGGCGCCGGTGCGACCGGACCTCCGCGGGCCCCCGGCCCGCTCCCTGCGCGAGAGGACACGCGATGATCGATCACGAGCGCCGCCTGCTCATGAAGGCCGCCCGCACCGAGGAGGGCCGCATCTCGGTGAAGCGCGACCCCGACCGCTCCTGGCCGGGCGACCACAGCCGGCTCTGCGCCCTGGAGAACGAGGGTCACCTGCACTTCCTGGGCGAGCAGGCCGGTCCGCATATCGGCGGCACCTTCGCGGTCTGGCAGATCACCGAGCGCGGGCGCGCCACGCTGCGGCGCAAGGAGGCCGCGCCGCGGGGGCGCGACGCGGTGCCGTTTGGGGTCGAGGCCCGGCAGGGTTAACATGCCTCGCGCCGTCAGCTCGGGCGGCAGGTGGCCGGCCTGTGAGGAGCGATGGAATTCGTCTGCGACGCCGAGGGGGGCAAGACCTGGTTCCGCATCGAGACCGAGGCGGAGGCGATCCGCGAATCGGCCCTGATGGGTCACGCCGTCGAGAAGCACTTCCGGCAGGCGGAGGCCCGCGCCCGGGCCTCCTACGTGCCGCCGCCCGGTCCCTTCATCGAGCGGGAGATCGGCCTCAAGGCGCACCTCGCCCGCACGATGCCGCGCTTCTACACCCTGCGCGACCCGGAGGGCGGCGGGCTCGCCACCGCCATGGTGCCGCAGCGCGAGGATGCCTGCCCGATCATCGTCGGGCAGGGCAACCGCGACCCCTACGTGGCGCACGCGGCGGCGATCCGGACGCTCGCCGCCCATCTCGGGCGCGACCTCGACCGGACGCGGTGCTACCCCTACGGGCGGGGGTAGCGGCGCGGCGGCGCTCACACCCGTGCGGTCCCATCGTCCCTCCGTGGCGGCAGCGCCAAGCCAGGCAGGCCGAGCACCGATCGATTGATCCGCTGTCGTATCACGACCTCTCAGGGCAGCGCCCCGATGAGGCGCTTGGCGTCCGTGACGATGGTCTCGCAGGCGCGCCGGTTGCCCTCGCGATCCTCGGCCAGGGCCTCCTGGATCAGCAGCCGGGCCGCCGCGACGGCTCCCGGGTCGGCGTCAGCTGCGGGTCGCTCGGCGTCCCCTGGAGGAGTCGCGGCAGGGCCTTCGATCCCGTGGTCAGGCTGTGGCCGGGTTCGAGGCCCGCCACGCGCAAGGCGCCCGGGCTGTCGAGCCGGCGCTGCAGGGCGGCGACCTGATCGGCGCAGGGAGAGGCGAGAGCGTGCCCTCCGGCGAGCCCCGAGAGAGCACAGCAGAGGGCGAGGAAGGCAGCACGCATCGGGATCGTCCATCCTGAGCATCATTCGCCGAAGCGGTCACCGCTTCGGCGGCGACGATGATGCGAAGACGGAAGTCTAAGCAGAAGCGCCGCACGCCGTTCTGCCGAGTCGGGCGGGTCCGCGACCGCGCCGGACGCCACCCGTGTGCGCCGCAGCAGGGGGCGGGGCCTTGATGCCGATCAAGGCCGTCCCGCGCGGCGGCCGCGGGACCTCAGCCCGCCCGGGCCCTGCGCAGCCGCACGATGGCGCGGTCGAGGGCGCCCAGGAACGCCGAGCGATCCTTGGCGGAGAAGGGCCGCGGGCCGCCCGAGACGAGGCCTGCCTCGCGCAGATCCTGCATCAGGTTGCGGGTCGCCAGGGCCATCCCGATCGAGGATTCCGTGAACGCCTTCCCGGTGGGGGCGAGCACCGTCGCGCCGGAGCGCACGCAGCGGTCGGCGAGCGGCACGTCGGCCGTGACCACGACGGCGCGCGGGCCCGCCCGCTCAGCGATCCAGTCGTCCGCCGCGTCGAGGCGTCCGGGCACCACGACGCGCTCGATCCAGGGCTCGCGGGGAACGTTGATGAAGCTGTTGGCGACCACGAAGACGCGCAGCCCGTGGCGGGCCGCGACGCGGTAGACCTCGTCCTTCACCGGACAGGCATCCGCGTCCACGAAGACCGCGATCTCATCCGACTCACTCACGCCGATCTCCCGCGCTGCGGGCGGCGGGAGCGGGTCCGGCGCGGCCGCCCGGCCACCGACCGTCCAGGTGGTTGCCCGGCGCGGCGGCGGCAAGGCGCGGCGGCGGCAAGGCGCGGGGGCGGCCCGTCAGCATGGATCGGCGGCGAGGCGGATCGCGACCGCCTCCCGGTGCCGCAGGGCGAAGCGGACCAGCCCGGGCCGGTCGCCGGCCCGGACCCGCTCGCGGATCACCGCCACCTCGTTCGAGACGGTCTTCGCGCTGACCAGCAGCGCCTCTGCCGCCTGCCGCTGGGAGCGGCCCTCGGCCATGAGCCGCAGGATCCGCAGCTGGCGCCCCGTCAGCCCGTCGAGCGGGTCCGCGGACCGGGCGGGCGCGGCCAGGGCGAGGGCCAGGTCGGCCGTCAGGTAGCCCTTGCCGGCGCGGACCCGGCGATAGGCGCGGGCGAACTCGGCGAGCCCCGCGGCCTTGCTCACGTAGCCGAGGGCGCCCGCGCGCAGGGCCAGTGGGGCGAGGCCGGGCGCATCGCACCGGCTGAAGACCAGCACGCGCGGGGCCGGATCGCGCTCGCGCAGCAGGCGCCGGATCAGGGCGAGCCCGCCGAGCGGCGCCCCCAGGAAGGCCAGGTCGGTGACGACGAGGGACGGCCGATGCACCCGGGCCAGGCGCTCGCCCTCCTCCGGGCTGCCGGCCGTCAGGACGGTGGCCCCCATGGGTTCCAGCAGCCCGCGCAGCGCGTCGCGGACGATCGGGTGACCGTCGACGAGCAGCACCCCGTCCATCGCCGCGCGTCCCGGCGCTCCTCACCAGGTCACGCGCATGCCGCCGTAGACCGAGAGCGGCTGCAGCAGGGTCGTGCTGCGCGGGTCGGTCAGCGCATAGCGGTTCGCGAAGGCCGCGCTCGGCTCGATGAACGTCCCGAAATTCGCCACCCGCGTGTTGGTCAGGTTCGTCACCAGACCGAACAGCTGCACCTCCCGCGACACTTGATAGCTCGTCGTCAGGTTCACCAGCGCGTAGGGCGCCAGCTTCCGGTTCAGGTTCGACTCGTCGCCCCGGAAAAACGACGACGAGAACGCCGCCACGTTCATCCCGAGCCGCCACTCCGGCGTCACCGCGACCTCGAACCCCGCCTTGATCTGGTGCTCGGGCACCAGCGGAACCTTGTTGCCCGGACGCACCCGGATCAGCCCGTCCCCGCTCGCCAGGGGGTTGTTGGGCGACGACAACTCGCCCTGGAACTGGAAGGTCGCGTCGATCAGCGCGTAGTTGGCATAGAGGCTCACCCGCTCCGCCGCGTACTCCGCCGCCACCTCCACACCCTGGCGCCGGGTCGCCGGCACGTTCACGTAGTAGCCCCGGGCCGCGTTGCCCGGCACCGCTACCTGCAGGATGTCGTGGGTCAGGTCGGTGCGGAACAGGCCGAGCTTGTAGCTCAGCAGCCCGCCCTCGTAGAAGTCCGGCACCGCGCCGCGCAGGCCCGCCTCGTAGGTCTGGGCCTCGACCTGCTTGAGCGGCGGGTCGGCGACCAGCGAGTTGGGCAGCAGGCAGGGCCGGTTCGGGTTGGCGCAGGCGAGTTCGAGCGGGGTCGGAGCGCGGTTGGACTCGGAGTAGCCGCCGTAGAGGCTGAGCCAGGGCGCGACCCTGTAGGTCAGGCCGGCAACCGGGTTGACGCGGGTGTAGTAGTGGGTGCCGGTGACGTCGGGCGAGAAGCCGGTCAGGTCCCGGGTCGCGATGCGGGCGAAGTTCAGGCGGGCGCCGGCGGTGAGCGAGAGTTGCTCGGTGAGGTCGAAAGTGTCGAGGGCGTAGAGGCCCATGTAGAGGTTGGAGCCGATCACGCTGCTGGGAGCGATGCCGAGGGCGGCGGCGGTGCGCAGGGGCCCGGTGCCGAGGCCCGGGACGAGCCCGTAGGTGAGGTTGAGCGGGTCGGTGGTGACGCTCAGATCCGGGTTGATGAGGCCGAGCAGGCTGGCGGACTTGAAGCTGTAATCGGCGACGTCGATGCTGCCGCCGAGGATGAAGGTGTTGCCGTGATCGAGGAGGCGGTCGCGGTTGGTGGCCTGGAGCGAGCCGCCCCAGCCGGTCGCCTCGGTCTTGACCGTGTCGAGGGTGCCGTACGGGATGCCCGCCCGGAACGGAACCCTCTCGCCGTTCGGTCCCAGGATCAGGAACTGGTTGCGGAACTGGGCCTGGGTCTGGCCGGGCGCGGCGGTGAACCCGTCATCCTCGAAGCAGAGGAAGCCGCGGAAGTTGGAGCGGGTGCTGCAATTCTCGAAGTTGCCGTCGTTGCCGTCCACGTAGCGCTGGCTGAAGCGGCGCAGGTAGGCGTTGCCCGCCAGGTCCCAGCCCGGCGTCAGGCTGACCCGCCCGGTGACCTGGATCTGCCCGACCTCGGTGTCGGTGGTCTGCGGGTTGGTGAAGATCGCCCGCTCGTCCGCGCGGCTCAGGTCGACCGGGGTCGCCGCGGCGGCGCCGAAGAAGGTCTTGGCGCCCGAGGCGATGAGGTGGAACTCGGAATCGAGGCTGCGGTGGCCGAGATCGGCGTAGACCCGGCCGATCTCGGAGGGCGACCTGTAGCGCCAGCCGTCGTCCTTGAGCCCCTCGCCCGCGAAGTAGAAGCTCCACGGCCCGACCACCTCGCCGTACTGCAGGGTGCCCAGGATGCGCCCGTCCGAGCCGCCCGCCACCGAGACCTCGCGGCCCTGCCAGGTGAAGCCGTTCTTCATCTCGACGTTGACCGCCCCGCCCAGCGCGTTGAGGCCGAAGATCGGGTTGCCGGTGACGATGTCGATGCGGTTGATGGCGACGGAGGGGATCAGGTCCCAGTTGACGACGTCGCCGAAGGCCTCGTTGATGCGGGTGCCGTTCTGGTAGACGGCGAGGCCCTGGGGAGCGCCCTGGACCGGCGAGGCGTCGAAGCCGCGATAGGTAAGGGTCTGGCGGAAACCGTTGCCCTGGCCGTCGGAGAGGCTGACGCCCGGGGTGGTGCGGGCGAGCGTGAAGGTGGGATCGAGGGTGGCGCGGTCCTGCGCGATCTGGCGGGCCGAGACGGTCTCGACCGTGAAGGGGACCTTGGCGAGCGGCAGGGCGCCGCCGGCGGCGACGGGGGCGCCGCCCTCCGCGCGGCGCAGGCCGCCCGCGCCCGCGACCGGGGTGACCGGGACCACGTCGATCTGCTCGAGGGCGATCGGGCCACTCTGGGCGGCCGCCGGTCCGACGAGGACGGGCGCGGTGCAATGCGCGAGAACCGTCGTGACCAAGAGAGCGCGGCGCAGCGCCACCATCGTGTTCCCCCGATTCATGAGAATTTCTTAGATATCGCGGAGCCGTTCCCGCCTTCTCGGCATACGAAAACCGCGTTTCAGCCGCAATCGACCAGCCATCTCGGCGCGATCACCGGCATTGGATCATCGCGATGGGGCGCAAACTGTATCATAATCATCACATCTGGCCGAGACGAATGGGAAATTCTCTCGGGAATACTTAGGAATCAATTTTGCCGCTTGTTCCCGGCCGGGGCGCGTCGCCGCGCCGCGCGGCCCGGCACCGCCATCGGTCCGTTCTTCACGCAACCGTAACCGTCTTCCGACCGCAAACGTCTCCGTATTTCATCATTTTTGCTATCCGAAAGCGTTTTGATCCGGACAGATGCCGGTGAATATCAGACATTCATCCTGATTTGATCGCCCAGATCGTCGTGCGTGACGGCTCTTTCTTCCGAAGAGACGCGCGTGGAAATTTCGCCATCGTCACTGCAGCGACCGCCCGTCGCTCAGCATGGCTGTGTTTATGGGAATAGATTGTAATTTAGCACTGCAGAAGCGAACGCAGCTGCAGGCCGCGACGGACGCGACCGCGCTCGAACTCGGCAAGACGCCGCTCGCGACGGACGGCGCGCCCCTCCGGCGGACGGCCGTGCAGTGCATGGCGAGCAACTTGCCGAGTAACTTGCCGGGCATCTTGCCGAGCGTCGGCCCCGCCGTGATCCGCTCGGCTTTCCGAGCAACCCGCGCACGATCCTGCCGCGCCCGACCGGCTCGGAACCGCGATCAGGGGCGGGCCTCCGCGGGCGCCCCGGCCTCAAGGATCGCCTGGACCTTCGCGGCGAGCGCCTCGATCGCGAAGGGCTTGGTGATCATCGCCATGCCGGCCTCGAGATGGCCGCCGCCGAAGGCGGCGTTCTCGGCGTAGCCGGTGATGAACAGCACCCTGAGGTCCGGCCGCGCGCCCCGGGCCTGGTCGATCATCTGGCGCCCGTTGAGGCCCGGCAGCCCGACATCCGTCACGACGAGGTCGACGGGGGCGGCCTCCAGGGCGGCGAGGCCCGCCGGGCCGTCCGCCGCCTCCCGCACCCGGTAGCCGCGGTCGCTCAAGGTCTCGGCGATGAGCGCGCGCACGGTCGGATCGTCCTCGACGACGAGGATCGTGCCCGTCCCGGGCCCGCGGGCCGGGGCGGGACGCGGCGCGAGGGACGCGGCGGCGGGGCCGTGGTGGCGCGGCAGGATCAGGCTCACCTCGGTGCCGCGCGCGACCTCCGAGGCGATGCGCACCTGCCCGTCCGACTGCTTGGCGAAGCCGTAGATCATCGACAGGCCGAGCCCCGTGCCCTCGCCGAGGGGCTTCGTCGTGAAGAACGGCTCGAACGCGCGCGCCGCCACGTCCGGCGGCATGCCGGCGCCCGTGTCGCGGACGGCGATCCGCACGTAGTCGCCCGGCGCCGGCCCGTCCTCGCCCGCCAGCGCGGCCCCGTCGAGGCGCAGATTCGCGGTCGCGATCGTGAGCCGCCCGCCCTCCGGCATCGCGTCGCGGGCGTTGATCGCGAGGTTGAGGATGGCGTTCTCCAGCTGGTTGGGGTCGCACAGGGTCGCCCAGAGATCCTCGGCGAGATCGAGGTCGAGGGCGACGCGCTCCGACAGGGTGCGCCGCAGCAGGTCGCCCATCGAGGCGACGAGGGCGTTGGCGTCGACGCCCCGCGCCGCCAGGGGCTGGCGGCGCGCGAAGGCGAGCAACCGGTGGGTGAGCGCCGCGGCGCGCTGCGCCGAGGCGGTAGCGAGGTCGGCGTAGCGCGGCAGGGCGTCGAGCCGCCCCTCGGCGAGGCGCGCGCGCAGCAGGTCGAGGGCGCCCGTGATCCCGGTGAGGAGGTTGTTGAAGTCGTGGGCGATGCCGCCGGTGAGCTGGCCCACCGCCTCCATCTTCTGCGCTTGGCGCAGCCGCTCCTCGACCCGGCCGCGCTCGGCCATCTCGGCGGTGAGCCGCGCATTCGCCTCCTCGAGGGCCGCCGTGCGCTCGCGGACCAGGATCTCCAGCGTCTCGCGGCCCCGCGCCAGCGTCTCGCGGGCGCGCACTTGGTCGTCGATGTCGGTGCAGGTGCCGAACCAGCGCTGGATCGCCCCGCTGGCGGGGTCCCGGAGCGGGACCGCGCGGCCGAGCACCCAGCGGTGGACGCCGTCGCGGCGGCGCAGGCGGTACTCGATCTCGTAGGTCTCCCCGGTGGCGAGGGCGCGTCGCCAGCGCCGCCACGCCTCGGCCCGGTCGTCGGGATGGAAGATCGCGTTCCAGCCCTCCCCGTCCGTCGAGCCGGGCGCCACGCCGGTGAACTCGTACCAGCGGGAATTGTAGTAGTCGTGGTAGCCGTCCGGCAGGGTCGACCAGACCATCTGCGGCATCGACTCGGCGATGGCCCGGAACTTCATCAGGCTGTCGGCCATGGCGGCCTCGGCCGCCTTCTCGGCCGTGACGTCGATGGCGAGCAGGTGGAAGCCCCCGTCCTCCGCCGGCACGTACTGCACCCGCACGTCGCGCGCCGCACCCCCGGGGCGCGCCGCCCTTCCGGGGCGCGGCAGCCTGATCTCGAAGCGGGCGGGCTCGCCGGCGAGCGCCCGCGCGATGTGGGGCCGGCGCTCCGCGTAGGCCCCCTCCCCGATCACCTCCCGCAGGGAGCGCCCGACGATCCGCTCCGGGCTCAGGCCGAACCAGGTCTCGTAGTGGCGGTTGACGAAGCGGTAGACCTCGTCCCGGTCGATCGTCGCGATCAGGACCGGGAGCGCGTCGGTGATGAGCCGCAGGTCGTGGCGGCTCGCCCGGGCGGCGGCGAGCGCCCGGTCGCGCTCGGCGAGGGCGCGGCGCAGCTCGATCTGCGTCATCACCTGCCGGGCGAGCGCCGCGAGCGCGACGAGTTCCTCCTCGGACAGGCCGCCCGGCCGCGGCGCGGTGTCGAGGACGCAGAGCGCCCCGAGGGGCAGCCCGTCCCGGCCGACCAGCGGGTGGCCGGCGTAGAAGCGCAGGCCCGGCGGCCCGGTCACCAGCGGGTTTCGCGCCGTGCGGGGGTCGCGCGCGAGGTCCGGGATGACGAGCGGCCCGGCCAGGCCCAGGGCATGGGCGCAGACCGAGGCGTCCCTCCCGGTCTCGCGCAGGGCGAGGCCCGAGGCGGCCTTGAACCATTGGCGCGTCTCCGCGACCAGGCTGATCAGCGCCATCGGCGCCCGGCAGGCCTGCCGGGCGATCTGCACCGCGTCGTCGAATTCGGGCTCGGGCGGCGTGTCGAGGATCCCGCAGGCGTCGAGCGCGGCCAGCCGCTCGCGCTCGCTCCAGCCCGCGGGCTCGCGGGAGGGGGTGGTCGGACCATCATCGCGCGGGAGGGTCATCGGCTGTCACGGTCCGCCGGCCGATCAGGCGGCCGCACCTTGGGCAAGAGCGTCGGGGCAAGAGCGTCGGGGCAAGAGCGTCGGGGCAAGAGCGTCGGCGATAGCCGCCCCCTGCCCCTGAGACAACCGGGCGCGCGCCGGCGCGGGGCCCCGGCGTGATTCCGTCGCAGGGTTGCGGCAGTGGTTGCAATGCCGCGACCGAATCGCTAACTTGTTGAAAGTGCTGTAGTTTTCAAGAGTTCTAATCTGCGGTGCAACCGGTTTGCCGGGCGCCACGCGAAACCGGATGCCCTGATCCCAGCATGATCGTCTGTTCCTGCAACGTCTTCTCCGACGGCCAAGTGCGCGCGTGCCTGAATCCGGGTCCGGCCTGCCCGCGGACGCCGGCCCAGGTCTATGCCTGCCTCGGCTGCAGCCCGAAATGCGGGCGCTGCGCGCGCACCATCCGGAGCATC
The DNA here is from genome assembly GCF_000019365.1 of Methylobacterium sp. 4-46. Classification (GTDB taxonomy): domain Bacteria; phylum Pseudomonadota; class Alphaproteobacteria; order Rhizobiales; family Beijerinckiaceae; genus Methylobacterium. Next base: position 766,290 of record NC_010511.1, read on the forward strand.
CTCTCGCGGGCGCTCGACGAGGTGCACGCCTCCTGCGCGACGTCCTGCGGCGCCGCCTGCACGCTGGCGGCGGCGGCCGCGCCGGCTGCCGCCGAGGCGGCCTGACCCGGCCCGGGCCCGCGCGATCCGCGGGCGCGGGACTTCCCGGGGCCGGGCGCTTCCGGTAGCGAGGGACGGGGGCGGGGGCCGGGGCGGCATGCAGGACAGCATCGAGGCCGGCACGCCGGCCTTCCGCCGCACCGCCTACGCGCTCGCGGCGGCGGGCTTCTCGACCTTCGCGGTGCTCTACGCGGTCCAGCCGCTGCTGACGGTCTTCGCCGAGGAATTCGGCGTCGGCCCGGCGGCGAGCAGCCTGTCGCTCTCCCTGGCGACCGGCCTCCTCGCCGTCTCCCTCCTGGTGGTCAGCCCCCTGTCGGAGGTGTTCGGGCGCAAGCCCGTGATGGTGGTCTCACTCTTTTCCGCGGCCCTCCTCACCCTGGTCGCCGCCGCGATGCCGACCTGGCACGGTTTCCTGGCCGTGCGGGCCCTGGCGGGCCTCGCCATGAGCGGCGTGCCGGCCGTGGCCATGGCCTATCTCAGCGAGGAGATGCACGGGCGCGCCCTCGGCCTCGCCATGGGGCTCCTGATCAGCGGGAATTCGCTCGGGGGCATGGCCGGCCGGCTCCTCAGCGGCGCCCTCGCGGACCGGCTCGGCTGGCGCGCGGCGCTCGCGGCGATCGGCCTGCTGGCGCTCGCGGCGGCCATCGCCTTCGCGCGCGGCCTGCCGCCCTCGGCCCGCTTCACGCCCCGCCCCCTGCCCTGGCGGGCGGTGCCCGGCAGCTTCCTGCACCATTTCCGCGACGCGGGCCTGCCCTGGCTCTTCGCCGAGGCCTTCCTGCTGATGGGCGGCTTCGTCACGCTCTACAACTACATCGGCTTCCGCCTGCTGGCGCCGCCCTACGCGCTGAGCCAGACCGCCGTCGCGGCGATCTTCGCGGTCTACCTCGCGGGCACCGCCTCCTCGACCGCGGCCGGGCACGCGGCGAGCCTGTTCGGGCGCCGCCGGGTGCTGTGGCTCGCCATCGCGGCGGCCCTCGGCGGCGTCGCGCTGACCCTCGCCGAGAGCCTCGTCCTGATCGTGCTCGGCATCGTCGTCGCCACGGTCGGGTTCTTCGGCGCCCACTCGGTGGCGAGCAGCTGGGTCGGGCGGCGGGCGCGCCGCGACCGCGCCCAGGCCTCCTCCCTCTACCTGTTCCTCTACTATCTGGGCTCCTCGGTCCTCGGCACGGCGGGCGGCTGGTTCTACGCCCAGGCGGGCTGGACCGGCGTCGCGGCCTTCGTCGGCGCGCTCTACGGCGCGGCCCTCCTGGCGGCCCTGCGGCTCGCCCTGCTGGCGCCGCTGCCGGAGGCGCCGTGAGGCGCGCTGCGCCGGTCGCCCGACGCCTCGGCATCCCGGGCCGCCGGGATTAGCGAAACCGTAGGCAGGGCGGGCGCAGGATCGGGCGTTCGCGTCGAGCCGCCCCGATGATCGCCACCCCGACCTTCCCGGACCTCTCCGCCCTGGTCGTCGACGAGAGCCTCTACCTGCGCCGCATCGTCCGCGACATGCTGATGCGCGTCGGCATCAAGCGCGTGCTGGAGGCGCCGGACGGGGCCGAGGCGCTGGGGGCGCTCGCCGAGAGCAAGCCCGACCTCGTGGTCCTCGACTGGGACCTCGCCATCCTGTCGGGGGAGGAGTTCATCCGCCTCGCCCGCACCCCGGCGACCTCGCCCGCCCCGACCGTGCCGATCATCCTGATGCTGGCCCAGCCGCGGCGCAACATCGTCGACCGGGCGGTCAATCTCGGGGTCAACGAGATCATCGCCAAGCCCTTCTCCCCCAAGACCCTCTGGTCGCGGCTCGACGAGGTCATCAACCGCCCGCGGCCGTTCTCGCAGGTGAAGAGCCTGCTGCGCCCGCTGCCGCGGGTCGCCTTCTCGATGAACCCGAAAGTGGTCGCCTGATCGGGAGAATCGGGTGCAACGACGCATTGCGTTCCCACGGCAGCGACGTAAGCTTGGAGCGTGACAGCGCTGCCCACGCGGATTGCGCGGGCTGGAAGGATTGTTGGCGTCGTGAGGGACGAGACTGCCGCCCCCGTGCCGGCGCGCGCCGCGGAGAGGGCGGAGCCGGCGCGCCAGAGCGTGCTGCTGCGCGAGGCGCAGCGGGCGGCCGGCGCGGTGCGGCCCCTCCCGGCGCTGCGGCCGCAGGGGCGGCGCCCCTACGCGGCCCTCGACCTCGGCACGAACAATTGCCGGCTCCTGATCGCCGAGCCGGCGCCCTACGGGTTCCGCGTCGTCGACGCCTTCTCGCGCATCGTGCGCCTGGGCGAGGGCCTCGGCAGCACCGACCACCTGAGCGACGAGGCGATCCAGCGCACCGTCGAGGCGCTCGCCGTCTGCCGGGCCAAGATGGAGACGCGCGGCGTCGTCCGCTCGAAGGTCATCGCCACGGAGGCCTGCCGGCTCGCCGTGAACGGCCCGGATTTCGTCCGGCGGGTGCGCCGGGACGTCGGGCTCAACCTCGAGGTCGTGGACCGCCGCACCGAGGCCTACCTGGCGGTGACGGGCTGCGCGGCCCTGGCCGACCGGCACGCGGAATCGGTGGTGATCTTCGACATCGGCGGCGGCTCGACCGAGATCGTCTGGCTGCACGGCTCCGCGGCGCTCGCCCGCAGCGCCGACCCGACCCTGCGCATCCGCGCCTGGGACTCGCTGCCGGTCGGCGTCGTCACCCTCACCGAGCGCTACGGCGGCACCGACGTCACGCCGGCGATCTTCGAGGGCATGGTCGAGGACGTCTCGACCAAGCTCACCAAGTTCGCCCTGATGGCGGGCGCGGCCGCGCAGGCGCCGCATTTCCACCTGCTCGGCACCTCCGGCACGGTCACGACGCTGGCCGCCATGCACCTGCGCCTGCCGCGCTACGACCGGCGGCGCATCGACGGGCTCTGGATGAGCGACCGCGAGGTCTCGACGGCGATCACCGACCTGCTCGACACGCGGCTCGCCGAGCGGGCGCGCAATCCCTGCATCGGCCGCGACCGGGCCGACCTCGTCCTGGCCGGCTGCGCCATCCTGGAGGCGATCCGGCGGGCCTTCCCGTCCGAGCGCCTGCGCATCGCCGACCGCGGCCTGCGCGAGGGCCTGCTCATGAACATGATGCGCGAGGACGGCGTCTGGCGCCGGGGCGGGCGGGGCTGAGCGGCGGCGCCTCCCCGATCTCACAAGAGGTCGAACTCCTCGCGCTTATGGTTGAAATTCGTCGCGCGGAGGCTCAGGCCAACGGCCGCCAGGAAAAGGTCGAGGTCCGCGGTCAGAATCTCCAGATTACCGCGACCGATCTCAAGGATGGCTGAGTCCGTGATGCCGAGCCGCGCGTATTCGCGCCGTACCACCACCTTCCTGCTGGCCACGTAGTGCTCCGCGTGGCCGCCGATGATCTCGGCGAAGGTGCGCAGGATGGCGGTCCTCTCAGGATCCCGATGCTGCCGGAGCAGGTTCGCGGCCTCCGAGACGGTGTTCGGGAGCAGGATCAGAGCAGGATTATCACCGAGCAAAATCAGAAGCAGGTCGAAATCCTCCGCCGTGAACTCGGTGAGGTTCTTGTGCTTGGCGACGATTCCCTTCGACGTTCGGCCGACCACCAGGAGCACGAGCAACTGGGTGTCAAGGAGAATCGCAGTGCTCATCCCTCGCTCACCTCGCGAATTTTTATGGACGGCATCTCGTTCGAATCTTCCGGAATACGGACGATCTTATACGTTCTCTTGTACAGAACAGGCTTGAGAACCCCAAAGGAGGTCTGCGCGTCGGCCCCAGCCGGCCTCAAGAGGCCAAGAGTGACCAACCATGCCCGCTCACTCCGGTCGAACGCGATCTCCTCGAGCCGGATCTCGGATACGGTCTCGTCCGAAAAGACATCTGCCAGGAAGTGCTTCGCCCTCGCCACCGCTTCCTTGACATCCATGGGTCACCCCGGGCCGGCGACGGCCTGCGCCGCGCGCGGTGCGCAGCTTAGCACCCGGCCCGGCGACGTCGAGCGCCGCGTCCGGTCCGCTCCCGGAGGCAGCCGCGGGCGCCCCGCTCCGCCGCGTCCCCGGCCCGGGTGCCCCTTGCGAGTTGCGCGGTGCGGCGTCATCTGGATCGCGGGTGCAGGAGCGACGAATGAGCGACCGGAGGGGCGGTGGCCAGCGGGGCGACCTCAAGCAGCGGGTGAAGACCGGGCGCGGGCGCACGGTCTCGTCCAAGCGCTGGCTGGAGCGGCAGCTCAACGACCCCTACGTGGCCCGCGCCAAGCGCGAGGGCTACCGCTCGCGGGCCGCCTACAAGCTCCTGGAGATCGACGAGCGCTTCCACCTCCTCAGGCCCGGCCAGCGGGTGGTGGATCTCGGGGCTGCGCCGGGAGGCTGGTCGCAGGTGGCCGCCGCCAAGGTCGGCAGCCATCCGGGCGCGCCGCCGCCCCGCGGCCGGGTCGTCGGCATCGACCTCCTGGAGATCGAGCCGATGCCGGGAGTCGACTTCCTCACCCTCGACTTCCTCGACCCGAGCGCACCGGCGCGCCTGATCGCGCTCCTCGGCGGCCCGGCCGACCTCGTGATGTCGGACATGGCGGCCAACGCCACCGGGCACAAGAAGACCGACCACCTGCGCATCATGGGGCTCGCCGAGACCGCCGCCGCCTTCGCCCGCGAGGTGCTGGCCCCGGGCGGGGCCTACCTCGCCAAGGTGCTGCAGGGCGGGACCGAGGGCGGGCTGCTCGCCGACCTCAAGCGCGACTTCGCCGCGGTGCGCCACGTGAAGCCGGCGGCGAGCCGGGCGGATTCGAGCGAGCTCTACGTGCTCGCCACCGGCTACCGGGGCGCGAGCGAGCGCGCGGGCGAGGCGCAGGAGCCCGCCGAGGACGGGCGGGCGGACGATGCGGCGCCGGCTTGGCGGCCCTGACCGGCTGACCCCGCGCGCCGCGCGGGCGCTGGCGCACGGCCTGCTCCTCGCCGAGGGCTTCGAGACGGTGGCGCGGGGCGCGCGCAGCGGCAGCCTCTACCTGCGGGCGCCGGGCGGCCCGCATCAGGTCCGGATCGCCGACCATGCCCGCACGCCCAAGCGCCGCCGGCAATACCCGGACGTGGTGACGAGCCTCGTGATCGCCGCGCCGCTCTCCGAGGTCGGGGTGCGGGCGCGCGTCGCGGCCGCCCTGCGGGCCGTGGCGGCGGCGCGCCCGCCCGATCAGCCGGTATAGACGGAGGCCGCGACCGGGATCGCCGGCGAGCGGGCGGCGTGGGTGACGCTCCAGATCGCCCAGGCGGCGAGGCCCGAGCAGGCGAGGAGCACCAGGCCGCGCCGATAGCGGCCCCGGTGGATGTCGCGCACCGCGTAGACCGGCAGCAGCACCGCCTTGGCGAGGTTCCGAAGCGCCAGAACCATCAGGATCATCAGGAAGGCGGAGACCGTGCCGAGCATGAGCGTCGCCCCTTGGCGGTTGGAAAGCCGGGATGAGGGTGGGCCGCCAAAGCGGCGAAACCAAGTCCCGCGGCGGCGGAGAAACCGGGTCCCGCGGCGGGCGATTTGGACGCCGCCGCGCGGGGGCATTCTGGGAGCGGATGGTTAACGATTGGTCGCCCGCCCGCCCCCGGGGAAGCCCGGCGCCGGGCCGAGGCGCGCCCCGCCCCGTTCCCGCCGGTTCCGCAAGGTCGCGCCAGACGACGCGCGGGCCGCCCCGGCACGCGGACGGCCCGCGCCGCACCGGCCGAGCAACGCGGCATGGGGCGGAACATGTCCGCGCGTCCGACCCAGAAATCTTTTCCGAGGAAAATTTCTTTCCGGCCCGATCGCGCGCCGCGAGAGCCTGGATGTGCCGTTTTCGCACTTGCGAAATCGGTGCGTCCGTGGCCTTCTCCGGCCCGACATCTGCGGAGACGGCGATGGGATTCGAGATCCGAAGCACGATCGAGCAATTGTCCTCGTTCCAAGTTCGGAAAGGTCAGAGCTCGGTGTCCGGCTTGTCGTCCGGCGCCTTCATGACGGTGCAGCTGCACTTGGCCCACTCGTCCCGCTTCGCGGGCGCCGGGATCATCGCCGGCGGACCGTTCCGCTGCGCCGAGTCGTTCCGCGCGGCCGCGCTCATCGCCGAGGACGCCTACGAGCAGGGCGCGCTCTACATCAGCATGAACCCGCTGATCCCGCAGATGGCGCCGAGCGCCGAGCACCTCGCGGAGATCGCCCGCAGGACGGCCGAGGCGGGGGAGATCGACCCCGTCGAGAACCTCGCCGACGACCGGCTCTACATCTTCACGGGCAGCGCCGACCGGGTCGTCTACCCGGACGTGGTCGCGCGGACCCGGCGCTTCTACGAGCTGCTCGGGGTCGCGCCGGAGAACATCCTCTACCGCGACACCGTGCCGGCCGGCCACTCGATCATCACCGACAATCCCGAGGATTCCCCCCTCTCGACCAACCAGCCGCCCTATATCAACAACGGCGGCTTCATGCAGTCGCACGAGATCCTGCGACACATCTATCCGGGATTGAATGCCCCGGCCGAGCGCCTGAACGGGCGGCTGATCCGCTTCGACCAGACGGAGTTCTTCGCGGGCGAGCCGCGCTCCAGCATGAGCCCGTTCGGCTACGCCTACGTGCCCGCCGAGGTGCTGGAGGGGGCCGAGGCGCGCATCCACGTCGCGCTGCACGGCTGCAAGCAGGGCTACGCCTACATCAACTACGTCAACGGCCAGCCGGACGTCGCCAACCAGCCGCCCTACGGCAACCGCTACGTCACGACGACCGGCTACAACCACATCGCCGAGAGCAACAACATCATCGTCCTCTACCCGCAGGCGCAGGGCAGCGACGGCGGGGCGCTGCAGAACCCCGACGGGTGCTGGGATTGGTGGGGCTACACGTCGCGCAACACGGACAAGCCCGACTATTACTCGAAGAACGCGATCCAGGTCGGCGCCATCCAGGCGATGCTGACGCGCCTGGGCGGCTGATCGGCCATCGGGAGACCTGCCTCATGAGCAATGGAAACGCCGTGGCTGCGATGCCGTTCGCGGTCCTCGCCAAGACCGTCGCCGACACCGTCGCCGAACCCGCCAAGGTCAGCCCGCCCCTGCGGCGGACCCTGATGATCAACGAGGCCCTGTCGCGCAGCGCGGCGAACGCGCTCGGCACCGTCCAGGTGCTGGCGATGCGGCCCGACCCCGACACGCTCGGCGACCTGTTCGACATGCAGGCCGCGCTCCTCGAACGGTTCCGGCAGCTCGACCGGGCGTGGATCGACGGCCTGACGCAGCTGGCCCAGGCACGGCTGGCCCTGCGCGAGGCCAACACGATCTCGAAGGTGATGGAGCAGGAATTCAACCTGCTCGGCCAGTTCGGAACCCTGGTGGCGAACCAGATCACCAACACCGCCGCGCTGCTGGAGAGCGTGAACGTGGGCTACGCCTATTGGCTGAGCCGGAAGATCGGCGCGCCGCAATCGCCGCAGACCTGATGGCGTCCTAGGGGGTCGATGCCGCCGCGGGCCTGCCCGGCCTGGATCGCCCGCCAAGGATCTTCCGCCAAGGATCTTCCGCCAAGAATTTTCCGCCAAGAGAGGACCACGCGGCGGGACGGTTGCGGCGGCCGCACTCATCCGACATCCGGTTGATGGCTTCGCCATCTCCCATTTCGGCGATGCGGATGTCGGCTTCGCTCAGGCGCCGCGCTCAGGCGCCGCGCAGGCTTGTGATCCGGGACCCGCTTCGATCAAGCGGATCCCGTCTCAGTACCCGCGCCGCCGGTCGATGGCGTGCGGGATCGGCGCCCCCGTCCGCAGGGCCTCCGCCGTGGCGCGCAGCATCGCGGCCACGGCGGCGGGGCTCGCGTCGCAGGCCTCGTGCGGCGTGACGAGGATGCGCGGATGCCGCCAGAACGGGTGATCCTCGGGCAGCGGCTCGACCGCGAAGACGTCGAGGGCCGCGTGGGCGAGCCGGCCCGAATCGAGGGCACAGAGGAGGTCGGCCTCGACCAAGTGGTCGCCCCGCCCGACATGAACCAGGGCCGCCCCGGGCTTCAGGCGCCCGAACAGCGGCGCGGCGAGGAGGCCGCGCGTGTCCGGCGTCAGGGGCAGCAGGTTCACCAGCACGTCGCAGCGCGGCAGCAGGGCGGCCAGGCCCTCCGGGCCGTGCAGGTGGGTGATCCCGGGCTCGGCGGGGCGCGCCGCGCGGCTCCAGGCCAGGACCGGGAAGCCGAAGGCCGCGAGGTCGCGCGCCACCTGCGCCCCCATCCGGCCGCAGCCGAGGAGCCCGACCGTGACCTCGCCCGCCGCGCGCTGGCCGAGGGGCCGCCACAGGGCCCGGGCCTGGTTCTCCGCGTAGCTGCGGAAGCGCCGCAGGTGGCCGAGCACGTGCCAGAGCACGAAGCACGACATGGCGCGGGCCTGATCGGGATCGACGACCCGCACCACGGGCAGGTCCGGCGGCAGGCCCGGGCAGGCGAGCAGGCTGTCGACCCCCGCGGCGATCGAGCAGACCGCCCCGAGATTCGGGTAGCGCGCGAAGGCGTCGGCCGGCGGGAACCATGCCAGGGCGAGGCGCACCCGCGCCGCCTCGGCCGGGTCGGTCACCACCTCGACGGCGTCGGCGACCTGCGCCAGGACCGGGCCGAACAGGGCGGCGAGGTCGAGGGTCTCGCTGAGCAGGATGCAGGGGATCGGGCGGGTCATGCGGCGGCGCGGGTCCGGCCCGGCACGGCGTCGAGGAGGGCGCGCGTGTAGGGGTGCTCGGGGGCGGCGAAGAGGGCGGCGGTCGGCTTGATCTCGACGATCTCGCCCCGCCGCATCACCGCGATGCGGTCGCAGATCTGGGCGGCCACCCGCAGGTCGTGGGTGATGAACAGCATCGAGAGGCCGAGGCGGGTCTTCAGGTCCTCCAGCAGGGCGAGCACCTGCGCCTGCACCGAGACGTCGAGGGCCGAGACCGCCTCGTCCGCCACCAGCACCTCCGGCTCCACCGCGAGGGCCCGGGCGATGCCGACGCGCTGGCGCTGGCCGCCCGAGAATTCGTGCGGGTAGCGGTCGAAGGCCGAGGCGTCGAGCCCGACGAGGCCGAGGAGGTCCCGGGCGCGGGCCATCGCGTCGGCCTCCGGCACCCCGTGGGCGCGCGGCGCGTCCGCGATGATCCGCCCGACGCTGCGGCGGGGGTTGAGCGACGCGAAGGGATCCTGGAACACCATCTGGATCCGGCGCCGGGCGCGGCGCAGGGCCTCCCCGGAGAGGCTGGTGAGGTCGGTGTCGCCGAGGCGCACCGTGCCGGAATCGGGCTCGGCGAGGCGCAGGACGAGCCGCGCGACCGACGACTTGCCCGAGCCGGACTCGCCCACGAGCCCGAGGGTCTCGCCCCGGTGCAGCGCGAAGCCGACGTCCCGCGCCGCCTCGACGCGCCGGACCGGCCGGCCCCAGCCCCCGCCCGTCACGTAGGTCTTGGTGAGGCCGGCGACCTCGACCGCCGTCGCGCCGGAGACCGGCGGGCGGGGCGGCGGCTCCAGGGAGGGCACGGCGGCGAGCAGCGCGCGGGTGTAGGGCTCCTGCGGGCGCGCGAGCAGCGCGGCGGCCGGGCCGGCCTCCACCACGCGGCCGCGGCGCAGCACCAGCACCCGGTCGGCGATCTCCGCCACCACGCCGAAATCGTGGGTGATGAACAGGACCGCCATGCCGTGCCGCCGCTGCAGGTCGCGGATCAGCCGCAGGATCTGGGCCTGGGTGGTGACGTCGAGGGCGGTGGTGGGCTCGTCGGCGACGAGCAGGGCCGGTTCGAGGGCGAGCGCCATGGCGATCATCGCCCGCTGGCGCTGCCCGCCCGAGAGCTGGTGCGGGTAGGCCCGCAGGAGGCGGGCGGGATCCGGCAGGCCGACCTCGGCCGCGAGGTCGAGGGCCCGGGCGCGCCGCTCGGCCGCCTTCAGCCGGCCATGCGCCTCGAACATCTCGACGATCTGGTCGCCGACGCGCATCAGCGGGTTCAGGGCCGTCATCGGCTCCTGGAAGATCATGCCGATCCGGGCGCCCCGGGTGGCGCGCCACCCGGCCTCGTCCTGCGCCAGGAGGTCGGTGCCGGCGAGGAGGATCTCCCCGCCGGCCGGGCGCACCGCCCTGGGCAGCAGCCCCATCAGGGCGTGGGCGCACATCGACTTGCCCGAGCCCGACTCGCCGACGAGGCAGAGGATCTCGCCCGGCGCGATCGCGAAGGAGACGTCCTCGACGGCGTGGGCGCGGTCGGCGCCCGGCGGCAGGGCGAGGCGCAGGCCGCGGACGGAGACGACCGGCCTCATCGCTCGCCCCGGGCGAGGCGCGGGTTGAGCGCGTCGTTGAGCCCCTCCCCGATCAGGTTGAGGGCGAGCACCGTGGCGAGGATCACGAGGCCCGGGAAGGCGGTGACCCACCAGGCCTGCCGGATCACGGTGCGGCCCGCCCCGACCATGAAGCCCCAGGACATCCGGTTCGGGTCGCCGAGGCCCAGGAAGGAGAGCGAGGATTCGAGCAGGATCGCGGTCGCCACCATCAGGGAGGCCAGCACCACGATCGGCGAGAGGGTGTTGGGCAGGATCTCGCGGCGGATGATGGTGAAGGGGGTCTCCCCCGTCACGATCGCGGCCTGCACGTAGTCGCGGGCGCGCAGCGACAGCACCTCCCCGCGCACCAGCCGGGTCACCGGCGGCCAGCTCACCAGGGCGATGGCGAGGATGAGCGAGGACAGGGCCGGCTGCAGGATCGCCACCAGCACGATCGCGAGGGCGAAGCTCGGGACAGTCTGGAACAACTCGGTGAAGCGCATCAGCGCGTCGTCGGTCCGGCCGCCGACATACCCGGCGATCGCGCCGATCGGCACGCCGATCACCAGGGCCGCCAGGGTCGAGACGAGGCCGACCATCAGCGACACGCCCGCCCCGTGCATCAGGCCGGCGGCGATGTCGCGCCCGAGCGCGTCGGTGCCGAGCGGCACCCGCTCCAGGGTGAAGGGCGGCACGAAGGGGCGCTGCACCATCCGCCAGGGCGAGGCCGGGTAGAGCACGGGGGCGAGGAGCGCCGCCGCCACCACGAGGGCGAGGATCGCGAGCCCCACCACCGCGCCCGGGTGGCGCAGGAAGGCCGCGAGGGCACCGCGCCTCACGCCCGGACCTCGATGCGCGGATCGACGACCCGGTAGATCAGGTCGGTGAGGAGGTTGAGGAGCAGCACCATGGCGGAGGAGACGACGAAGACGCCGAGCAGGAGGGTGTAGTCGCGCTGGAGCAGGGCCTCGTACATCAGCCGGCCGATCCCCGGCCACGCGAAGACCGTCTCGGTCAGGATCGCCCCGCCGACCAGCGTGCCGGCCTGGAGGCCGGCCAGGGTGACGACCGGGAGCAGCGCGTTGCGCAGCACGTGGCGGCGCTGCACCACCCCCTCGGGGAGGCCCTTGGCCCGGGCGGTCTTGACGAAGTCGAGGCTCCCCACTTCCAGCATGGAGGCGCGGGTCATGCGGACGTAGACCGCCATGAAGAACAGCCCGAGGGTGAGGGAGGGCAGCACGAGGTGGCGGGCGATGTCGGCGGCCCGGGCGAGGCCCTCGTAGCCGCCCCCCACCGTCTCGAAGCCGAAGGCCGGCAGCCAGTCGAGGCGCACCGAGAAGACCAGGATCGCCATCAGCGAGACCCAGAACAGGGGCGTCGCGTAGAAGAGCAGCGCCAGCCCCGTGATGGCGGCGTCCGACCAGCGCCCGGCCCGCCGCGCCGCCAGCGCCCCGAGGGCCACGCCGAGGCCGAGCGAGATCAGGAAGGCGGTGCCGGTGAGGAGCAGCGTCGCCGGCAGCCGGTCGAGGATCAGCCGGCCCACCGGCATCTGCTGGCGCACCGAGTAGCCGAGGTCGAGGGTGAGAACGTGGCCGAGATAGAGGCCGAGCTGCACCGGCAGCGGCCGGTCGAGCCCGAACCGCTCCCGCAGCTGCGCCACGTAGACCTCGTCGCCCGCCCCCGCCTCCCCGGCCATGACCAGGGCGGGATCGCCCGGGGCGAGGCGGATGAGGAAGAAGTTCAGGACCACGATGGCCAGGAGCACGAGCAGCCCCTTGCCCAGTCTCGCGGCGAGGAAGCGGGCCACGGGTCAGCGCTCGATCCAGGCGTCGCGGAAGCCGTCGTTCACGCCGATCCCGGTGGTGACGAGGTCGTGCACCTTGCAGCGGGTGATGGTCGGGAACTGGAGTTCGAGCAGCCACGCCACCGGCGCGTCCTCGATCAGGGTCGTCTGGGCCCGGTCGTACAGGGCCTGCCGCTCGGCGGGGCTCACCGCCGCCGCGGCCTGCGCGAAGGCCTCGTCGACCGCCGGATTGGCGTAGCCCTCGACGTTGTTGAACGGCGAGCCCTTGGCGATCTGCGAGGAGACGTAGTTGCGCGCCACGCCGAGCGCCGGGTCGCCGTACTGGTAGAGGTACGTGAAGGCGATGTCGTAGTCCCAGTCCGAGGTCTTCTGGTTCCAGCCGGCGACGTCGGTGGCGACGATCTCGGTCCTGATGCCGACATCCTCCAGGTTCTGCTTCACCGCCTCGGCCCAGCGCTGCCATGTCTCGCCGTAGGGCACCGGCAGGAGGCGCAGGGTCTCGCCCTTGTAGCCGGATTCCTTGAGCAGCGCCTTCGCCTTGGCGGGGTCGTAGGCGTACCGGCCGAGGCCCGGGTTGAAGAAGCGCGTCGAGGAGGAGATCGGGCCGATCGCCGGCTTGCCGAGCCCGTTCCAGATCACGTCGCGGGCGAAGTCGCGGTCGATCGCGTAGGAGACCGCCTGCCGGAAGGCCTTGCTGGCGGTCGGGCCCTGGCGATTGTTGAGCCAGAGCCAGGAATGGGGGCCGAAGAACTCCCAGCCCTTGCCGGTCACGCAGGCGCCCTTCAGCTGCGACAGCCGCGGCACGTCGAAATTCTCGACCGAGCCGCCCGGCAGGATGTCGACCTTGCCGGTCTCGAAGGCGACCGCCCGCGAGGCGGCGTCCGGGATCACGTGCCAGTAGATCTCGTCGAGGTAGGGCCGTCCCGCCACGTGGTAGGCCGGGTTCTTGACCAGCCGGATGTAGGCGCCCTTCTTCCATTCCTTGAACAGGAACGGGCCGGTGCCGATCGGGGTGGTGTTGGCCGGGTTGGTCTTGTAGTCGGTGCCCGCGTAGAGGTGCTTGGGGATCATCGGCAGCGAGCCGACCTCGAACACGCCCAGGAAGGGGCCGAACGGCTCCGAGAGCGTGAACACCACCGTGTAGGGGTCGGGCGCCGTGAGGCTCGCGACCTTGGCCATGTTGGCCCGGGCGCGCGGATGGGTCTGCTTGAGGAACTCGACCGAGAACAGCACGTCCTCGGCGGTGAACGGCTTGCCGTCGTGCCAGGTGGCGTTCCGCACGAGGTGGAAGGTGTAGGTCCGGCCGTCCGGGCCGACCTCCCAGGATTCGGCGAGGCCGGGCCGCGGCTCGAGGCTCTCGGAGTAGCGCAGCAGCCCCTCGTAGATGTTGCCGGCCACCATCTGGGTCGGGCCGTTCTGCAGCAGGCCGAGCATCAGCCCCGGCGGCTCGGGCTGGATGATCGCGTTGGCGATGCCGCCCGCCTTCGGCACTTGGGCGATGCCGCCCGCCTTCGGCGCCTGGGCGACGCCGCCCGCCTTCGGCGTCTGGGCGAGGACCGCCCCCGCGAGGGTGAGCAGCAGGGCCGTTCCCGCCGCCGCAAGCCTGATCATCTCCGCCGTCTCCGCTGCCTCGATGCCGATCGCGCGCCCGTCGCGCCGTGTTGGAGAGGCGGCCGCGGCGGCGCGCCCCGCCGCACGGCCGCGACGCCCGGCGGCGTCAGTCCCGGTAATCCGGGTCGCTGCGCTCCAGCATGCGCTTGAAGGCCGCCCACTCGACGTCCTCCAGGGCGCCGGCGGCCACCTTCTCGCCGAACTGCGCGTACTGCCCGGCGGTCTTGCGGGCGATGGCGGCCGAGGGGCGGACCAGCGGGGCACCCGCGGCCTGGATCGCGAGCTGCGCCCGGCAGGAGCGCTCCATGTTGTGCATGAGCCGGAACGCCTCGCCGACGCTGCGCCCGCAGGTGAGCAGGCCGTGGTTGCGCAGGATCATCACGAACCGGTCGCCGAGATCCGCGACCAGCCGCGCGCGCTCGTCGAGGTCGAGGGCGATGCCCTCATAGGCATGATAGGCGATCCGGTCCGTGAACTGCATGGACCATTGATTGAGGGGCAGCAGCCCCTCCTCCTGGCAGGAGACGGCGACGCCCGCGACGGTGTGCGTGTGCAGGACGCAGAGCGCGTCCTCCCGCGCCGCGTGGATGGCGCTGTGGATGGTGAAGCCCGCCGGGTTGATGCCCCGCCCGTGGGGATCGTCGATGACCTGCCCGTCGAGGTCGACGGTGACGAGGTTGCCGGCCGTGACCTCCTCGAAGCGCAGCCCGAAGGGATTGATCAGGAAGCGGTGCTCCGGCCCCGGCAGCCGGGCCGAGATGTGGGTGTAGATGCTGTCGTCGAGGCCGAGGCGGTGGATCAGCCGGTAGGCGGCCGCGAGGTCGAGGCGGATCGCCTGCTCCTCGGGCGTGCGGGGGGAGGGCATGGCCGGAGTCTCCTGCGACGGCGACGATGGCGGCAGACTGGCCCGCTCCCCGCGGCGGATCAAGCCGAAAGCGTCGACAATCGACGCTTACCGGGTGCACACTCTGCCGCCGGAGGTGTCATGCGCCCGTTGTCTCCCCCCGTCGGCCTGCCGGTGCCCGCTGACCAGGATCTCGTGCGGCAGGTCGCCCGCGGCCTCACCGCGGCGATCACGAGCGGTCGGCTCGCGCCGGGGACCAAGGTGGCGGAGGCGGCGGTGGCGCGGGAGCTCGGCATCAGCCGGGCCCCGGTGCGCGAGGCGGCGCGGCTCCTGGAGAGCCAGGGCCTGCTGCGGGCGCATCCGCGGCGGGGCTTCTTCGTGCGCGAGATCTCGGCCGGCGACGTGGACGAGCTCTACGACCTGCGCCTGTGCATCGAGCGCCACGCGGCCGTGGAGGCGGCGAGGCGGCTGACGCCGGCCGGGCGGGCGGCCCTGCGCGCCCAGCTCGACGCGCTCTACGCCGCGGCCGCGCGGGACGACGCCTCCCTGATCGTCGAGGCGGATTACGGCTTCCACCGCCTCGTCTGCGAGATCGCCGGCAATGGCCGGCTGCTGCGGCTGTTCGACGGCCTCGCCTCGGAGCTGAAGGTGGTGATCGGCCTGATCGGCCACCTCTACGACGATCCGCACGCCATCGCCCGCACCCACGAGCCGGTGCTGGCGGCGATCGAGGCGGGCCATGCCGAGCGCATCGTCGCCCATGTCGACCACCATGTCGGCGTGGCGTGGCGCGAGGTCGGCCGGCTCGCGCGCGCCCTCTCCCCGCACCCGGAGTCCCCATGAGAGCCGTCTACACCGAGGATCACCGCGGCCACGACCCGCAATTCTTCCTCGTCCGCGGGCGCGTCACGCGCACGACCGAGCAGCCGGAGCGGGCCGACCGGCTGCTCGCGGGCCTGCGCGCGGGGGGCCACGCCCTCGTGGCGCCGCAGGCCTTCGGGCACGAGGCGCGGGCGCGGGTGCACGGCCCCGACTACCTCGCCTTCCTGGCCGAGGCCTGGGACGCCTGGGCGGCCCTGGGGGATGCCGCACCCGAGATGGTCGCCAACATCCACCCGATGCGCGAGCGGGCGACCTACCCGGAGCACATCGTCGGCCGGCTCGGCTGGCACACCCTCGACACCGCCTGCCCGATCGGCCCCGGCACCTTCGCGGCGGCCTGCGCGGCGGCGGACGTGGCGGCGAGCGCGGCGCAGCTCGTCCTCGACGGGGAGGACGCCGCCTACGCGCTCTGCCGCCCCCCCGGCCACCACGCCTATCGGGACCGGGCGAGCGGGTTCTGCTTCCTCAACAACAGCGCGGTGGCCGCGGCGCAGCTGCGCACCCGGCACGGCCGGGTGGCGATCCTCGACGTGGACGTGCATCACGGCAACGGCACGCAGGACATCTTCTACGCCGACCCGACGGTGCTGACGGTCTCGCTCCACGCGGATCCGGCGCGGTTCTACCCCTTCGTCTGGGGTTACGCGCACGAGCGCGGCGAGGGCCCGGGGCTCGGCGCCAACCGCAACCTGCCCCTGCCCCTCGGGACCGGGGACGAGGGCTACCTCGCGGCCCTCGACGCGGCGGCGCGGACGATCCGCGCCTTCGCGCCGGGCGCCCTGGTGGTGGCGCTCGGCCTCGACGCCTCGGTGCACGACCCGCTCGCCGGGCTCGCTGTCACCACGGAGGGCTTCTCGCGGATCGGCGCCGCGCTCGCGCGGCTGCGGCTCCCGACCGTGCTGGTGCAGGAGGGCGGCTACCTGTCCGAGCATCTCGGCCCCAACCTCGCGGCCGTGCTCGCGGGCTTCGAGGGCGCGCGCGAGGGCATCGCCCGCTGAGGCGGATGCCGGCTCAGCGCAGGACATGCGGCACGATCAACGACCTGGAGCGGCGTCCGACCGCACCGTGATCGGGCGCTGCTCTAAGCATCATTCGCCGAAATGGTCACCGGTTCGGCGGCAGAAATGATGCAATAACGAGACTTAAGCAGAGTTGCCGCGCGCAAGTCTGCTCAGGAGCCGGCGCGACGGGTCCCCGCCTCACGCCGCCCGGCGCGAGGATTCCAGCGTCGCGCGCTCGGCCTGGACCAGCACGTCGAGGGGGCGCCAGGGCTTGCGCATGTAGACCGCGTGGTCGGTCTCCGGCCGCGCCCCCTTCTCGGAGGTCACGACCACCCGCACGTCGGGCCATTCCCGCTCCACCGTGCGGGCGAGCGCCCCGCCATCCATCGCGCCCGCGAGGTCCACATCCGTGAACACCAGCGCGACCTCGTCGGGATGGGCGCGGATCACGTCGAGCGCATCCTCGGCGCTCGCGCAGGCGATCACGTCGAGATCCGTCTCCTCGAGGATCGCCGCCGCGAAGTCGCGCACGGACGCGTCGTCCTCCACCACCACGGCGATCGGACCGGCGGACGCAAGTTTGCCCATGATGCCTCCTCTCAATTCGTGAAAGTATCCCGCTGCCGCGGAGGGCCCAGCCAAGGGTCGGTCACAAGAGTCCGGAAGGTGGAGGGACCGCCGGGGCGGGCTTTGGGACGTCGGAAGACCGACGGGGGTCAACGAGCGATGCCGCGCATCGATCCCGGGCCGGGGCGAACTAATCGTCATGCGTCCCGGCCCGGGCCGCTCCGGGGGCCATGCGGGGGCCATGCGGGGGCGCATTAACGGCCTGTTCACCTTCGCGATCGGAATGTTACGCTTCCATGAAGGCGTCGGGCGGCGCGGGCGGGGCCGGCGCGGGGCGCCTCTAACCCACGGGTGTTCGGGCGATGTGCCGCTTCCTCGCCTACCATGGCGACCCTGTCTACCTCGACGACCTCGTCTGCACGCCGACCCACTCCCTCATCCACCAGTCCCTGCACGCCGCCGAGGCCAAGACCGAGACGAACGGCGACGGCTTCGGCATCGGCTGGTACGGCGACCGGCCCGAGCCGGGCCTCTTCCGCGACGTGCGCCCGGCCTGGTCGGACGAGAACCTGCGCAGCCTCGCCCGGCAGATCCGGGCCCGCACCTTCCTGGCCCACGTGCGCGCCTCGACCGGCACCGCGACGACGCGGGCGAATTGCCACCCCTTCGCGCATGGCCGGCTGCTCTTCATGCATAACGGCCAGATCGGCGGCTACGGCCGGATCAGGCGGCGGCTGGAGGCGCTGATCCCGGATCCGCTCTACGACGCGCGCTGCGGCTCGACGGATTCCGAGGCCCTGTTCCTGCTCGCCGTGGCGAATGGCCTCGCGCAGGATCCGGTCGCGGCCATGGAGGCCACGGTGGCGAGCGTGCGCGGCCTGATGCGCGAGGCCGGCATCGAGGAGGCGCTGCGGCTCACCGCGGTGGTGAGCGACGGCGACAGCCTGACGGCCTTCCGCTGGGCCTGCGACGGGCGCCCGCCGAGCCTCTACTGGCGCGAGACGGGCGGCGGGGTGGTGGTGGTCTCCGAGCCGATCGACGGCTGCCGGGAGGGCTGGCAGGTCGTGCCGAAGGGCGCGACCCTGATCGCCCGGGGCGCCCTGCCGCCGCGCCTCGTCGCGCCGCATTCCGTCCCGGGCGCCATCGCGGCCTGACCCGATCCTTGACTCGGGCCGGAGGCGCCGCCTACGTCGCGCCGCCCGCCGGGCGGCGTCGCAGGGAGGGGAGAGGATGTTCAAGACCGGCCGATCCGCCACCGTCCCGGGAGGTTTCGGGGGCGTCCTGTACCTGGACTTCCTGGCCGCGCTCGCGGCCAAGCGGCAGACCCGCCACTACCTGGAGATCGGCGTCCATTTCGGGCACACGCTGGCGCGGATTCCCTGCGACACGGCGGTCGGCGTCGATCCGCACTACAGGCTCGACCGGAACGTGACGGCGGGCAAGCGCCGCACCTTCCTGTTCCAGATGACGAGCGACCGCTTCTTCGCCGAGACCGACCTGCGGGCGCTGCTCGGGGGCGGGGTGGACATGGCCTTCCTGGACGGGCTGCACCAGTTCGAGTTCCTGCTGCGCGACATCGCCCACGCGGAGGCCGCGAGCGCGCCGAACGGCCTGATCCTGCTGCACGATTGCATGCCGCTCAACGCCGAGATGACGACCCGCGACGCGGAGGCCGAGCGGGAGGACGCGCACAAGGCCATGTGGACGGGCGACGTCTGGAAGGTGGTGCCGATCCTGCGCCGCTACCGGCCGGACCTGGAGGTGATCTGCGTCGATTGCCCGCCGACCGGCCTCGTCTGCCTCACCAACCTCGACCCGACCTCGCGGGTCCTGCGCGACAACGAGCGCGCCATCGTGCGGGAGTACCGCGAGCTCGCCTCGACCCAGGAGCAGCTCACCGCGTTCTACGCCGAGAACCCGATCGTGCGCTCCGTCGACATCCTGAACGGGCACGACCACAGCCTGTATTTCCGGGTCTGAGGGCGGGGCCGCGGTCGGCGGCTCGGCACGACCGCGGCGGCACCCGCAACACTCCCCGTGCTGAGCGTTGCGGGTGCCACATCCGGCGCATCCTGTCGCCCGTGCGCCAGCAAACCCGGTGCGCGCCCTTGCGCTGATCCGTCCAAACTCGTCATGCCGTGCGCAATCTCATTCGGCAGGACCCGGCGCGGGCGATCGAGGACCGCCCCTCAATGCGCCTCCTGCCAGTTCGCCGCCGCCTTGGCCTCGACGGCGAGCGGCACCGTGAGCCGCACCGCCGGCTGGGGCGCCTCCTCCATCACCCGGGCGATGATCGGCAGCGCCCGCGCGACCTCGTCCTGCGGCGCCTCGAAGACCAGCTCGTCGTGCACCTGCAGCAGCATGCGGGTGGTGAGCCCCGCCCCGGCCAGCGCCCCCTCCATCCGCACCATCGCGCGGCGGATGATGTCGGCGGCCGTGCCCTGGATCGGCGCGTTGATCGCCTGCCGCTCCACCGAGGCCCGCTCCTGCGGGTTGTTGGAGCGGATCTGCGGGTAGTGGCAGACGCGCCCGAACAGGGTGGTCACGTAGCCCTTGTCCCGGCAGGCCTTCTTGGTGTCCTCGATATAGGCGCGGATGCCCGGGAAGCGCTCGAAATACTGCTTGATGAAGGCCGAGGCCTCGCCCTGCGGGATGCCGAGCCGGTCGGCGAGGCCGAAGGCCGAGATCCCATAGATGATGCCGAAATTGATCGTCTTGGCCCGCCGCCGCAGATCCGGCGTCATCTCGCCCAAGGGGACGCCGAACATCGCCGAGGCGGTCGCCGCGTGGATGTCGAGCCCGTCCGCGAAGGCCTGGCGCAGCTGCGGGATGTCGGCCATGTGGGCGAGCAGCCGCAGCTCGATCTGGCTGTAATCCGCCGAGATCAACTGGTGGCCGGCATCCGCCACGAAGGCCTGGCGGATGCGCCGCCCCTCCTCGGTGCGGATCGGAATGTTCTGCAGGTTCGGGTCCGAGGAGGAGAGGCGCCCGGTCGTGGTGGCGGCGAGCGCGAAGGAGGTGTGGACGCGGTCGCTCTCCCTTTCGGCATGCTCCTGCAGGCTGTCCGTGTAGGTCGATTTGAGCTTCGAGAGCTGGCGCCATTCCAGGATCTTGCGCGGCAGCGGGTGTCCCTGGGTGGCGAGCTCCTCCAGCAGCGTCGCGGGCGTGGCCCACTGGCCCGACGGCGTCTTCTTGGCGCCGGGCAGCCCGAGCTTGCCGAACAGGATGTCGCCGATCTGCTTGGGGGAGGAGACCGAGAAGGTCTCGCCGGCCATCTCCTGGATCTCGGCCTCGAGCCGGGCCAGCGACTGCGAGAAATCCCCCGAGAGGCGGCTCAGCATGTCGCGGTCGACCCGGATGCCCTCCCGCTCCATGCGGGCGAGCACCGGCACCAGGGGGCGCTCCAGGGTCTCGTAGACGGTGGCGCGGTGCTCGGCGGCGAGCCGCGGCTTCATCAGGCGCCACAGGCGCAGCGTCACGTCCGCGTCTTCGGCCGCGTAGGCCGTGGCCTTGTCGAGGGGCACGCGGTCGAAGGTGACCTTGGCCCGGCCCGTGCCCGTCACGTCCGCGAAGGTGATCGGCTGGTGGCCGAGATGCCGCCGCGCCAGCTCGTCCATGCCGTGCGAGCCCTTGCCGGCATCGAGCACGTAGGAGATCAGCATCGTGTCGTCGTAGGGCTGGATCTCGATGCCGTGGCGGACGAGCACCAGCCAGTCGTACTTCACGTTCTGCCCGACCTTGAGCACCGCCGGATCCTCCAGCAGCGGCTTCAGGCGGGCCCGCACCGCGTCCCAGGGGAGCTGGTCGGGGAGCAGCCCCTCGCCGAACAGGTCCTCGCTGCCGCGATGGGCGAGCGGGATGTAGGCGGCGCGGCCGGGCGCCGTGGCGAGCGAGACGCCGACGAGGTCGGCCCGGTGGGCGTCGAGCGCGTTGGTCTCGGTGTCGACCGCGACCACGCCGGCCTCCGCCGCCTCGGCGATCCAGGCGTCGAGGCGGTCGAGGCGGGTGATCGTCTCGTAGGAGGCGGTGTCGAACGGCTTCACCGCCTCGGCGGCGCGGGCCGCCACGACTTGGCCGGGGGTCGGCTCGGCGGGGCCGCGGGGCCTGGGCGGGGCGTCGGGCAGGTCGAGATCCGCGAAGGGATCGGTCTCGGGCGCGGGCGGCGCCGTCGCCTCGTCGCCGAAGAACGGGGTCGCGTCGCTGCCGCCCTTCCCGTTGGCGTAGGCGGCGGCGCCCCCGGGGAGCAGGGCCGGATCGGGCCGCACCGCCTCCGGATCGACGTGGAGCAGCGAGGCGATGCGCCGGGTCAGCGTGTTGAACTCCATCGCCTTCAGGAAGCCGACGAGCCGCTCCGGGTCGGGCTTGCGCAGGCGCAGGGCCTCCAGCGGCACCGGCACCGGCACCGCCTCGTCCAGGGTGACGAGCCGGCGCGACAGCCGCGCCTGGTCGAGATGCGCGAGCAGCGTCTCGCGGCGCTTGGGCTGCTTGATCTCGGCCGCCCGCTCCAGCAGCGCCTCCAGGCTCCCGAATTCCTTGAGCAGCGCGGCGGCGGTCTTGAGGCCGATGCCGGGCACGCCCGGGACGTTGTCGGAAGTGTCCCCGATCAGCGCCAGCGCGTCGCCGATCTGGGCGGGGCTCAAGCCCTCCCAGCGCTCCACGATGGCGGCGGCGTCGAGGTTGCGCTCGGGCCGGTAGCCGGGCTTGCCCTTCTGCCCGGATTCGAAGTCGTAGAAGCGCACGAGCTCGCCGACGAGCTGCATCAGGTCCTTGTCGGAGGACACGATGATGACGCCCGCCCCCCTCGCCTCCGCCTGCCGCGCGTAGGTGGCGATCAGGTCGTCCGCCTCGTAGCGCTCGAGCTCGATCGGCTCCAGGCCGAAGGCCCGCACCGCCTCCCGCATCAGCGGCATCTGCCGCTTGAGGTCGTCGGGCGCGTCCGGCCGGTGGCCCTTGTAGTCCGGGAAGATCTCCTTGCGGAACGAGCCCTCCGACTTGTCGAAGACGATGCCGAGATGGCTCGGCTGGATCCCGGCCGCACCCTCCTGCACGAACTGGGCGATCTTGGCGCAGAACAGCCGCACGGCGCCGGTCGGCATCCCGTCGGAGGGCCGGAAATTGTAGCGCTCGGGCTGGTTGATCGACTGGAAATAGGCCCGGAAGATGAAGGAGGAGCCGTCGACCAGGAGCACCTGGTCGCCGGGGCCGACGGGCTTCGTCTCGGGGGCGGGGTCGGCATTCATGCGGGGCGGCTCGGTTCCTGACGGGCCGCCCTGACATAGAGCAGGAGCGCGCCCGCTTGAAGCGAGGGCGAGCGCCGCCCCGCCCGGGCCGCCGGCCCGGCTGCGGCGCGCCGCCGGCCCGCCCGGGCCGGCGGCTGTGATCTGCCGACACCACCTGCGCGCGAAAGCGCGGCGGCGCCCTCGCGGCGCCTTGACTTGGCCGTGCCGGAGGGCTTCGTCTGGCAGCCGAGACGCTGAAACCGCGGCGCGCCCGCGCGCCCCCAGGGCCCGCGCGCCCGCCCGAACCCGAGGTCCGGCCATGCGCCCCTCCTGCCTCCTCGCCTCGCTCGCCGCCGGCCTCGCCGTCGCCTGCGCCGTCACGCCCTCCCTCGCGCGCTCGGCCCGCCAGGAGGTCACCCCGGCGGAGGAGCGGGAATTCCCCTTCGACGCCGACATCCCGGGCTGCCAGGACGCGGACGTGCTGGAGAAGCTCTCGACGCAATTCGCCGAGAAGGAATCCAAGTTCTGGAACTCGTCGCTGACGATCCTCCGCTACGAGCGGATCGAGCGCACCGCGTGGCGGCCGTGGGGCCTGGACTTCTACCCGAGGCGCTTCTGCACGGCGGTGGCGACGACCTCGGACGGGGTGCGCCGCCGGGTGGATTACTCGGTGCGCGAGAGCCTGGGCATCATCGGCTCGACCTGGGGCGTCGAGTTCTGCGTGCACGGCCTCGACCGCAACCTCGCCTACGCGTACGCCTCGGCGACCTCCTGCCGGGAGGCGCGGCCCTGATCCGCGGACCCGCCCTCGCGCTGGCCGCGGCCCTCGCGGCCGTGCCGGCCGCCGCGCAGGAGCGCGGCGGAACCCCCGGCCGGTTCGACTTCTACGTCCTGGCGCTGTCCTGGTCGCCGACCTTCTGCGCGCTCACCGGCGAGCGGCGCGGCGACGCGCAATGCGATCCGGGCCGCAATCCCGGCTTCGTGGTGCACGGGCTGTGGCCCCAATACGACCGCGGCTATCCGAGCGAGTGCGGCGCCTTCCCGCGCCCGCCGTCGCGGCAGGCCCTGGCCGAGGCCGAGGGGGTGTTCCCGACCGAGGGGCTCGCCCGCTACGAGTGGCGCAAGCACGGCACCTGCTCGGGCGAGGATCCGGCGAGCTATTTCCGCCTCGCGCGCCGCGCCCGCGACGCCGTCACCATCCCGGAGCGCCTGCGCGGCGGGGAAACGCTGCGCGCGGCGCCGATCGAGGTGGCGCGCCTGTTCGTGACCAGCAATCCGGGCCTGCGCCCCGACATGATGTCGGTCACCTGCCGGGCCGGACGCCTGGAGGAGGTGCGGATCTGCTTGTCGAAGGACCTGCGCTCCTTCACGCCCTGCCCCGACCTGGCGCGGCAGAATTGCCGGGCGGGCGAGGTGACGGCCGCGTCCGGGCCCTGAGCCGCGCCGGAACCGTCGCCGGCCCCGTGCTTTGGTCCCCCACCCCGGGGCGGCGCGCCGCCCCGGGCGGCAGAGGGAGACCCGCATGGCGACGAATCCGAGCGACCGGGAGCCCCCGGTCCCCGGCGGTGGGGCATCCCCCGCGACGGGCGCGGAGGGCGAGGCCCGCCGGACGCGGCTGACCGAGGAGGAGCAGCGGGAACTCGACCGGCGGCTCAGCCGGCCGGACGGGCCGCGCGCCGACGCGGGCCGCGCGCCCGATCCGGGCGACCTGCCGGGCGAGGCGGACGACGTGCGGGCGGCCTTCGGCACGGCCGGCGCCCCGGCGGAGGGCGGCTCCCAGGAAGACGGCGGCAAAGGGTCCGGCGGCAAGGGATCCGGGGGCATGGGCGGCGACGGCACCGCGCATTCGGGCATTCTGAGCGCCCCGGGCGGGAGCGGCGCGACGCCGGTGCGGATCGACGACGTGCCGGCCTCCGAGCGCGGCAACCCGGACGAACTCGCCGCCCGCGGCGATCTCGACCGGCGCAACCCGCCGCGGCGGGAGGATACGGGGCCCGGCGGACAGACGGTGTTCTCGAACGCCGCCCGCGAGGGGCGCGAGGCCCCGCGGGACCCGCTGGCATCCCCGGCCGACCGGGCGGGGGCGAAGCGGGGCTGAGGCGGAGCGGAGGTCCGGGCGCCCGGGCCCGATCCTTGCGACCTCCCCGCTCCTTCAGAACTCCATTCCTTCAGAACTCCATGTCGAGTTCCTCGATCAGAACTCCATGTCGAGTTCCTCGATCTCCTCGGGCTCGCCCTCCGCCTCGGCGATCCATTCCTGCATCAGGGGCCAGGCCATGACGTGGTCGCGAAAGGCCGCGCTGCCGGGCGGCAGGCCGACATTGTAGGTGACGAAGCGGGTGCAGACGGGCGCGTACATCGCGTCCGCGATCGTGGGCGTCGCGCCGAACAGGTAGGGGCCGCCATGCGCGGCGAGCGCCTCCTCCCAGATCTCCACGATGCGCGCGATGTCCGACTGCGCGCCCCCCCACAGCTTGAAGTCGGTGTAGCGCGCCCGCAGGTTCATCGGCAGGGCCGAGCGCAGGTTCACGAAGCCGCCATGCATCTCGCCGGAGATCGAGCGGCACCACGCGCGCTTGACGAGGTCGGCCGGGACGAGGCCGGCCTCCGGGCGCCACTCGTGCAGGTACTGGGCGATCGCCAGCACGTCCCAGACCCGGACCGGGCCGTGGGTGAGGCGCGGCACCAGGAAGGAGGGCGAGAGGTGCAGGAGTTCGGCGCGGCTCGCCGCGTCGCCGGTCCCCAGCACCTCGACGGTGAAGTCGAGCCCGGCCATCCGGCAGAGCAGCCAGCCGCGCAGCGACCACGACGAGTAGTTTCGGCTCGATACCGTCAGCGTGGCCTCTGCCATGCGCATCCTCCCCCGCGGGCCCGGCCGGACCCGACCCGGCGTCAGCCCATCCAAGACTCGTGCCGTCAGCGCCGCGACCATAGGGGCAGCCGCCGCGGCGCACTAGACGACGAGAATCCAGACCGGCCCGGCCCGGGGTTTGGCACGAGCATCGCATGGCCGGGAGTCAGACGGGCATAGTCCCGGGACCACACCCAACGAAAGTCAGATCGCGGGAGGGCGAGCGTTGCCTTACGTCTCAGCAGCGGCAAGCGCGTCGGCTCCGGCGTGTGTGCGGGAGTCTTCGGGCTGATGCTCTACGATCTCTTCGAGGTGCAGTCCGACGCCGCGGCCGCGGCGCGGGGCTGGGGGCGCCTCCTCCACGAGACCGTCACGCCCTGGACGGAGGCGGGCGCCCGGGAGCCGGCCACCTGGGTGCTGGCGGCGGCCCGGATGATGATGCGCGCCGGCCTCACCCACGTGCGGCCGGCCTACGGCATCGCCGGCGTGCACGTCGGCAACCGCGAGGTGCCGGTGCGCGAGGAGCCGGTGCTGCGCACCCCCTTCGGCACGCTGCTGCACTTCCGCAAGGACATCGCCTCCGAGCAGCCCCGCGTGCTGGTGGTGGCGCCCCTCTCGGGCCACTTCGCCACGCTGCTGCGCTCGACCGTGCGCACGCTCCTCGCCGACCACGACGTCTACATCACCGACTGGCACAACGCCCGGGACGTGCCGGTCGAGGCCGGGCGCTTCGGCTTCGACGACTATGTCGGGCACGTGGTCCGCTTCCTGGAGACGATCGGCGAGGGGGCCCACCTCGTGGCGGTCTGCCAGCCCTGCGTCCAGGCCCTGGCGGCGGCGGCGGTGATGGCCGAATCGCGCAACGCCGCCCACCCGGCCAGCATGACCCTGATGGCCGGTCCGGTCGACACCCGCATCAACCCCACCAAGGTCAACGAACTCGCGACCTCCCGGCCGATCGAGTGGTTCGAGCGCAACCTCATCGGCACCGTGCCGCGCCGCCATGCCGGCGCGGGCCGCCGCGTCTATCCCGGCTTCGTCCAGCTCATGGCCTTCATGACGATGAACTCGGCCCGGCACATGCACGGCCACATCGACCTGTTCTGGCACATCGCGCGCGGCGAGGAGGCCAAGGCGGCGCAGATCGAGACCTTCTACGACGAGTACTTCGCCGTGCTGGACCTCGCGGCGGAATTCTACCTCGAGACGGTCAAGACCGTGTTCCAGGACGCGACGCTGGCCCGCAACGCCCTGACCTACCGGGGGGCGCCCCTCGACATGCGCGCCATCCGCAGGACCGCGCTGATGACCGTGGAGGGCGAGCGCGACGACATCTGCTCGGTCGGCCAGACGATGGCGGCGCACGACCTCTGCGCCAGCCTGCGGCCCTTCCGCAAGCGGCACCACCTCCAGGCGGGGGTCGGGCATTACGGCGTCTTCTCGGGGCGCAAGTGGGAGACCCAGACCTACCCGCTGGTGCGCAACTTCATCCAGTCGAACGCCTGACCAGCCGGGTCGGAGGGCGGTTCATTCAAGAATCGCGCCCCGCGCCCGCCGCGGCGCCGCGCACCCGGTTGGAAATCGTCCCGAACTGGTGTATGGCGCAGCCAGGCGCATGCGTGCGCCGGCCTTAGCGGCAATCGCGACGTGCGCTCCTCCCGGTCAGGAACGGCCGGGGTCTGGGGCGCATTCCGGTTCGCCGGATGTCGCAGGACGGCCCTCGGCCGGCCACGGTTCGAAGAATTCTAGAGGACACACCCTTGCAGGTACTCGTTCGGGACAACAACGTCGATCAGGCCCTCCGCGTGCTGAAGAAGAAGATGCAGCGCGAGGGCATCTTCCGCGAGATGAAGCAGCGGAAGGCCTACGAGAAGCCCTCCGTGCGCAAGGCCCGCGAGAAGGCGGAGGCGGTGCGCCGCGCCCGCAAGCAGGCGCGCAAGACCGCGATCCGCGAGGGGCTGATCGCTGCGCCGAAGCCGAAGCCCCGCGCCGTCGCGCCCCGCCGCCCGGCGGCCGCCCCGGCCCCGGCGTCGAGCCCGACCACCACCGCCTGAGCCCCGCGCCCGGATCGCCGGGCGCATCCCATCCTGACGTCCTCGCGGCGAGGCCCGGCGCATGCGCGCGCGGGCCCCGACGTGTGGACGGGCCCTCTCGGGAGATCCGCCCATGGCCTTCGCCTGCACGATTCCGGCCGTGCCGATGGTGCAGCTGGACGACGAGGCGGTGCGGATCACCCGCTGGGACTTCGCTCCCGGCGCCGTGACGGGCTGGCACGAGCACGGCTGGCCGTACGTGATCGTGATGGTGACGCCGGGCTGCCTGCGCGTCCATGACGGCGAGGCCGTGACCGAGACCGTGCTGGCGCAGGGCCAATCCTACCGCCGCCCCGCGGGCGTGCGCCACGACGTGATGAACGGCTCCGACCACCCGATCGCCTTCGTGGAGATCGAGCTGAAGCGGCCCGGCGCCCTCTGAACCGCCCCCGGTCCGCGACAGGCGCCGTCGGCGGACCGGATTCGGGACCAGCGCCCTCCCCCCGGCCGCGTCCGAGCCCCCGCCGGGCGCCACAACGAGAACGGCCGGGGCGAGGCCCCGGCCGCGTGCTCGTCGCAAGGTGCGGCGGCGATCAGCGCAGGAGCTGCAGCACGCTCTGCTGCGCCTGGTTGGCCAGCGACAGCGCCGAGACGCCGAGCGAGTTGCGGGTCTGCAGCGCCTGAGAATTCACCGCCTCCTCGTGCAGGTCCGCGTTGGTCAGGTTCGCCGCACCCGTGTCGAGCACGTTGATCATCTGCTTGGTGAAGTCCTGACGGTTCTGCACCACCGCAAGGTTCGCGCCCAGCGACGAGGCCTGGCTCTTCAGCGAGCTCGCCGCCGTGTTGATCGACTTGATCACCTTGTTGATCGCGCTGTTCTCCTGAAAGTCCGACTGCGACAGCACGTTCAGGCCGAGCTGCGTGTACGACACCGTCGAGCCCTGCACCGACAGCGTCGACGTGTTCTTCTCGTTGAAGCTGATCTTCAGCGTGTCCCCGGCGAGCAGGTTGACGCCGTTGTAGCCCGAATCCGCCGCGAGCTGGTCGATCTGGGTCAGCAGGTTGTTGAAGGTGCTCACCAGCCCGTTGCGCGCGGTCAGCCCGTCGCCGCCGATCACCGCGCTCGAGGTGCCGGAGTTGAACGGGTTGCCGGTGCCCGAGGCGGTGATCTTGAGGTCGTCGGTGCCCGAGTCGTTGGCGGTGGTGATCGAGATCCGCCCGGTCGCGGTGTCGATCGAGGCCTGGGCGTTGGCCGCCGCCAGCGCGCTGTTGAGCTGCGTCAGGGTCGAGATCTGGCCCGCCGCCGAGCCGAAGGTGAAGGTCGCGCTCGGGCCGGAGCCGACCTGCACGGTCAGCGACTTGCCCGCCAGGGCCGAGCTCGAGCCCGGCGCTCCCAGGCCCGCCGCGAAGGTGGTGGGCGAGTTGAAGCCGAGGTTGGAGAGCAGCGAGGTCGCGGTCGAGCCGTTGCCGAGGGTGATGGCGGTGTTGGTGTCGGCGGCCGTGAAGGTGAACTTGCGGTTGGTGGCGTCGTAGCTGGCCGAGACGGTGCCGCTGGTGGCGGTGCTGACCTTCTGGGCGATGGAGCCGAGCGTGTCGCCGGCCGCGATGTTGACGGATTGGCCGTTGACCGTGAAGTTGTCGCCGGCCTTGAAGCCGACCGCGATCGCCAGGGTGGCGGCGCTCGGCGAGAAGGTGCCGGCCGTGGTCGAGGCCGTCGTCCCGAAGCCGACCTGGCTGCCGGTGCCGCCCTGGACGGTGATGCTCGAGCCATCCGCCGCGCCGGTCAGCTTGATCTTGCCGCTATTGTCGGAGGCGGTGACGCCGGTGGTCGAGGTGACGGCGTTGATGGCGTTGATGACCTGGCTCTCGGTCGAGCCGGTGGCGACCGTGATCGTCGTGCCGTTGATGGTCAGCGTGGTGGAGGACGCGCCGGCGCCGTTCGTGGTGGTGCCGCTGGCCGCGAGGCCGGTCTCGGAGC
The DNA here is from genome assembly GCF_000019365.1 of Methylobacterium sp. 4-46. Classification (GTDB taxonomy): domain Bacteria; phylum Pseudomonadota; class Alphaproteobacteria; order Rhizobiales; family Beijerinckiaceae; genus Methylobacterium. The sequence goes on from NC_010511.1 coordinate 795,403, forward strand.
CGGTCGCCGCGTAGGTGAACTGGGCGCCGGAATTGCTGCCGGTGAAGACGAGCTTGCCGCCGGAGGCCGCCACGGTGACGCCGGTGGTGGCGGATTGCGCGTTGATCTTGGTGACGGCGGCGTTGATGTCGTCGCCGGTGGCGAGCGCGATCGCGGTGCCGTTGAGGGTGACGGTCGCGGAGGCGGTGAGGGTCGTGTAGGAGCCGGCCGTGTAGGTCGCGACGCCGTTGCTGTAGGCGGTGCCGGCCGTGACGGTGGCGGCGGTGGCGGTGGTGTTGCCGCTCAGGGCGGTGTCGCTGACCGCCTGCGTTGCGCCGGTCGAGAGCAGGTTCTGGGCCGAGGCGCCGGTGAGCGCAGTCGAGACCGAGGTGGCCTTGACCGAGAAGGAATTGGCGGAGGCGAGGGCCTGCTGGGCCACCGACTTGAGCTGGTCGGTGAGGGTCTGGACCTTGGTGAGGCCGGTATTGGCGGCCTGGATGGTCTGGATGCCGTTCGAGACGCTGTCGAGGAGGGAGGACAGGGCGGTCGAGCGGGAGGAGAGGCCGTCGGCGGTGAAGAAGTTGGTCGGGTTGTCGAGGGCGGTGTTGACCTTCTTGCCCGTCGCCAGGCGGTTCTGGGTGGTGGCGAGGAGGGAGGCGGTGTCCTGCATCGACAGCAGGTTCTGCCGCGTGGCGGCAGTCAGCGTGATGGGCATGGGGCCGATCCTTTTCGATCGTCGGATCCGTCGTTTTGACGGCACCCGCATCTCAGGGGGCCGGCCCTTGCCGCGGCCTTAAGTCGATCGCGCGGACTCGTGCGGCTTTGCGAAATCGTTAACGCTTAACCACGACCATGGGGGTGATTCGTGGAAAGCCCGCCATGCCGCTTCGCATCACCCTCAAGCCGCACGAGCGCCTCATCATCAACGGGGCGGCGATCCGGAACGGGGACCGCGCGGCCGACCTGCTGATCGAGACCCATGCCCGCTTCCTGCGCGAGAGCGAGATCATCCGCGAGAGCGAGGCGGACACGCCGGCCAAGCGCCTCTGCGTGACGCTGCAGGTGATCTACCTCGCCGACAATCCGGCCGAGGTGGAGGACCTGCTGGTGCGCCAGTCGACCGAGATCCTGCGGATCATGCCGAGCGCGGTGCCCTATCTCCTCGCCGTTCAGGACGAGGTCGCCGCCCGCCGCTTCCACCACGCCCTGAAATGGGGCCGGGAGCTCGTCGCCCACGAGCGCGCCCTCCTGCAGCAGCAGGACGCAGCCCCGGGGGCCGCGCGGGAGGCGGCCCCGGGGGCCGCGCGGGAGGCGGCCCCGGTGGCCGCCCGGGCCTGACACCGCCGCGGCCGCGGCGGACCGGGCCCCGCGGCGCCGGCGCCGCGCGCGGAGGCGAAGGCCCGAGGAGAGCGGCCGGGATCCGGGGCCGAACCGGCGCGCGGGAGGCCGCTCCGGTATGATACTTTGTCTCAGTATGAGTACCAGAACCGTCCCCGGCGGCGGGCGTTGGGCCCCACTCAACCCCTGTCCAGGAGGATGACCGGATGGCCGAGGATCTCCGCTCGCTCTACGTGACCGCGCTCAGGAACACCCACGCCCTCGAATTGCAGGCCCTGCAGATCATGGAGCGGCAGGTCGAGCGCCTGGAGCGCTACCCCGAGATGGACGCGGCCCTGCGGCGCCACATCACCGAGACGCACGGCCAGCGCGACCGCCTGGAGGCGGCGCTGTCGGCCCTCAACGAGAGCCCCTCGGCCCTCAAGGAGGGCGTGCTCGGCCTGATGGGCAACCTCGCGGCCCTGGCCCACACGCCGGCCCAGGACGAGATCCTGAAGAACGCCTTCGCCAACCGCGCCTTCGAGAATTACGAGGCGGCGGCCTACGACTCGCTCATCACCATCGCGGAGGCGGCCGGCCAGACCGCCCACCTGACGGGATTCCAGCAATCCCTGAAGGAGGAACTGGCGATGGCCCAGACGGTGGCCGACCTCGTCAAGCCGACGACCCGGCGCTACCTCGAACTGACCGCGAGCGGCGCCAAGGCCGACCGCTGAGCCCGCACCGGCGGGCCGTGCGTTGAGCCCAGCGCCCGCCGGCCCTGCGGTGCCCGGCGGGTGCACCCCGGGAGGATCGGGCCTATATGCGGGGCAATTCCTCTCCCGGAACCCGATCGTGACGCAAATGCAATCTCCGGCGGGCGGGGCCTCGGACCGGCCCGGCCTCGTCGGGACCTACCGGCGCCTCTGGCCCTATCTCTGGCCGCACGGGCGCCTGGACCTGCAGCGCCGCGTCTTCGCGGCCTTCTTCCTGCTCCTCGTCGCCAAGGGCGTCACGATGCTGACGCCCTTCACCTTCAAGTGGGCGACCGACGCCCTCGTGGCGGCGGCGGGCGGGAAGGACGGCCCCCTGCCGACCGGCCTCTGGGCGGCGCCGATCCTGCTCATCGGCCTCTACGGCCTGTCGCGGGTGGCGATGGCCCTCCTCACCCAGGTCCGCGATGGGCTCTTCGCCAAGGTGGCGATGCACGCGGTGCGCCGCCTCGCCCTCCAGACCTTCGCGCACATGCACCGCCTGTCCCTGCGCTTCCACCTGGAGCGCAAGACCGGCGGCCTCACCCGGGTGCTGGAGCGCGGGCGCAACGGCATCGAGGAACTCTCGCGCCTGATGGTGCTGACGCTGGTGCCCACCATCGTCGAGTTCCTGCTGGTGCTGGGCATCCTGGCCTGGGAGTTCGACCTGCGCTACTCGCTGGTGGTGCTGGTGATGGTCGCGGCCTATCTCGGCTTCACCTACAAGGCCACCGAGTGGCGCATCGCCATCCGCAAGCGGATGAACGAGTCCGACACCGACGCCAACACCAAGGCGGTCGACTCGCTCCTCAACTACGAGACCGTGAAGTATTTCGGCGCGGAAGCCCGCGAGACCTCCCGCTACGACGTCTCGATGGCCAAGTACGAGAAATCCTCGACCCAGACCTACGTCTCGCTGGCGGTGCTCAATGCCGGCCAGGCGGTGATCTTCACGGCCGGCATGACCGTGGTGATGTGGCTCTCGGCGCGCGACATCATGGCCGGAAAGGCCACGATCGGCGGATTCGTGCTGGTCAACGCGATGCTGGTGCAGCTCTCGATGCCGCTCAACTTCATGGGCATGATCTACCGGGAGATCAAGCAGGCGCTGATCGACATCGACGACATGTTCCGGATCCTGCACCGCAACCCGGAGATCGCCGACCGGCCGGGCGCGCCGCCGCTCGCGGTGAGCGCGGGCGTGGTGCGCTTCGAGGACGTGCACTTCGCCTACAACCCGGACCGGCCGATCCTGAAGGGCATCAGCTTCGAGGTGCCGGCCGGGCGCACCGTCGCGGTGGTGGGCCCCTCGGGCGCAGGCAAGTCGACCCTGTCGCGGCTGCTGTTCCGCTTCTACGAGCCGCAGGGCGGGCGCATCCTCGTGGACGGCCAGGACATCGCCGCCGTGCAGCAGGAATCCCTGCGCGCGGCGATCGGCATGGTCCCGCAGGACACGGTGCTGTTCAACGACACGATCGGCTACAACATCCGCTACGGGCGCTGGGAGGCGAGCGAGGCGGAGGTCCGCGAGGCCGCCCGGCTCGCGCAGATCGACCGCTTCATCGCCGGCCTGCCGGAGGGCTACGACACGCCGGTGGGCGAGCGCGGCCTGAAACTGTCGGGCGGCGAGAAGCAGCGCGTCGCGATCGCCCGCACCATCCTGAAGGGGCCGCCGATCCTGGTCCTCGACGAGGCGACCTCGGCCCTCGATTCCTTCACCGAGCGGGAGATCCAGGACGCCCTCGACCGGGTCAGCCGGGGCCGCACGACGCTCGTCATCGCCCACCGGCTCTCGACGGTGGTGGGCGCCGACGAGATCATCGTCCTCGACCGGGGGGTGATCGTCGAGCGGGGCGACCACCCGACCCTCCTCGCGCGCGGCGGCGTCTACGCGGCGATGTGGAACCGCCAGCGCGAGGCGGACGCGGCGCGCGAGGCCCTCAAGCGGGCGGAGGGCGGCGAGGGCGAGAGCCTGCGCGTCCGCCTGGAATCGGGCGAGATCCCCCCGCCCGCCGCCAAGGCGCCCGAACCGGCCTCCGTCGCCTGACGGAACCCGGCCTTAACCGCGGCCGTCGGAGACTGGCCCGGCGGGGAGCGGGGATGCGCGGATGGCGGTGCCGGAACCTTGGAGGCTAGCGGTCCGCCTGGGGACGATCCCGTCGCTCGCCATCGCCCTGTCCCTGTTCGGCGGCCTGCCGGGCGGCCTCGACCGGCAGGGCTACTTCGTCGGCCGCGACTTCGTGATCTTCTGGACGGCCGGCCGGCTCGCCGCGACCGGGCTGCTGGATCAGATCTACGATCTCGGCGCCTTCCAGGCGGCCATGCGGGCGCTGTTCACGCCCGTCCAGCCCTTCATGAACTTCTCCTATCCGCCGACCGGGCTCCTGGTCCTGGCGCCCCTGGCCCGGCTGCCCTACGGGGCGAGCTACCTGCTGTGGCAGGGGGCGGGGATCGCCTGCTTCCTCGCCACGCTGCTCGGCGGGAAGGCGGGTCCGCGCCGCGCCGGGCTGGTGCCCTGGCTCCTCCTCTCGCCGATCGTGGTGCTCGAAGTCGCGATCGGGCAGGCGGGCTTCTTCTTCGCGGCGCTGGTCGTCGGGGCGATGCGGCGGCTCGACCGGCAGCCGCTCCTCGCCGGGGCGATGATCGGCCTCATCAGCGTCAAGCCGCAGCTCGGCCTGCTGTTTCCCCTGGTGCTGATCGCCCGGCAGCGCTGGGACGCCTTCGCGGCCGCCGCCGTCACCACCCTCGGCTTGATCGGGCTCAGCCTGCTGGCTTTCGGCCCCGAGCCGTGGCGCGCCTACCTCGCGGTCACGCTGCCCTTCCAGGGCGAGGTCATCACCGGGATGGACGGCTTCTACACCACCCTGATGACGACCCCCTACGCGGGCCTGTGGTGGGTCGGGGTCCCGGTCCCGGCGGCGCTCGCGCTCCAGGGGGCCGTCTCGCTGATCGTGGCGGGCGGCGTCGCCTGGCTCGTGCGCCGGGACCCCGCGCGGCCGGACGGGTCGGAGGGCGCCGCGGGCCTGCACGCCGCCCTCGTCGCGGCGGGCTGCATCCTCGTGACCCCGTACTGCCTGAGCTACGACCTCGCGATCCCGATCACCGCCGCCCTGGCGTGGCGCCTGCGCTGCCCGGCCCCGCCGCCGCGGGCGGTCGACCTCGCCCTGCTGGCCCTGTTCCTGGTGCCGCTGCTCGGGATGATCGTGGTCGCGACCAGGCTGCCGCTCCTGCCGCTCGCCGCGGCGGCGGCCTTCGCGGCCCTCGCCGCCGAGGCCTACCGGGCCGCCCCGCCGGCAAGCCGCCCGCCGCGAAGCGGCCGGCCCCTCGCAGGCCGCCTCCCGGTGGGCTGAGCGGCTGGCGATCCGTCGGCGTCCGGCCCGGCGCCGCGGAGGTCGCCCCGGCCGCACCCGACGGATCGCCGGGACGCCGCATCGCGCAGACCGGGAACGGGCGATTCGGGGTCGGCCTGCGACCCGAAGAGCCTCCTTAATCCTTGCGGGCGATCATGCCGGGCGCTGCCGCAAGGACACGTGCCGTGCCCACCGCCCCGTCCTCCCTCGCCCCGCGGGTTCCGAGCGTCCCGGTCGCCGAGCTGCGGTTCGCCGCGGCCCTCGCGGCGCTGGCCCTCTCGGCCTTCCTGCTGTTCTCGGCACCGATCCTCCTCGCCCGCGCGGCGCTGCCCGGGCTCGGCGGCTCCCCCGCCGTCTGGTCCGTGGCCCTGGTCCTGCTGCAGGCGGCCCTGCTCGGCGGCCAGCTCTACGGGCTCGCCGCCACCCGCTGGCTCGCGGGGCGCCGCGCCCTCCTGCTGCACCTCGCCCTGATGGGGGCGGCGCTCCTCGTCCTGCCCCCGCATCGGCCGGCGGCCCTCGCGCGGCTGCCCGCCGAGGGCGAGGCGCCCTGGCTTCTCGGCCTCCTTGCCGTCGCGGCCGGACCGCCTCTCCTCGCCCTGGCGGCGAACGGCCTGCTCCTGCAGGCGTGGCTCTCCGGCGCGGATCACCCGCGCGCCCGCGACCCCGCCCTCCTCGCCGCGGCCTCGCATGGCGGCGCCTTCGCGGCGCTCCTCGCCTATCCGGTGCTGATCGCGCCGCTCGTCTCCCTGCGCGCCCAGGAATGGGCCTGGACGGCCGGGTTCTGCCTCCTCGCCCCGCTGATCGCGGCCGCCGCCTGGAGCGCCGCCGGGACGCCGCCCGCGCGGGCGCCGGCCCCTCCCCCGGCCCCCGCCAAGCGCCCGGTCCCGCTGACCGGCGCGGCGCTGGCGGGCTTCGTCGCCCTGGCCTTCGTGCCGGCCGCCTTCCTGGTCGCCGTCACGACCCGCCTCTGCGCGGAGCTCGCGACCGCGCCGCTGGTCTTCCTGCCGCCGCTCGCCCTGCACCTCCTGACCTTCGTGACCGCCTTCCGGGACAGCGCCGTGCGGGTCGCGCGCTGGCTCGCGCCGCTGCAGGTCGGGGGCACCGCGCTGGCGATCCTCGGCCTCGTGGTCGATCTCGGGCTCGCGGCGAACCTCGTCCTCGGCCTCGGCCTCGTCCTGGTGAATGCCAGCCTCTGCCACACGACGCTCTACCGCGCGCGGCCCGAGACCGCCCACCTGACGATCTACGCCGTCTGCATCGCGCTCGGCGGCCTCCTCGGCAGCGCCGCCGGCGCGCTGCTCGCGCCCGCCCTGTTCCCGGCCGGCCAGGAATACCCGCTCCTCCTCGGCGCGGCCCTGCTCGGCCGGCCCGGCCTCCTCGACGGCGCCCGGGCCGCCCGCGCCAGGGGCTTCGGGGAGGCCGCCCTCGTCTGCGCCCTGCTGGCGCTCCTCATCCTGGCGGGCTGCGCGGTGCTCGGCCTCGCCGCGCCGCGCCTGCTCATCGGCCTCGGCCTGTGCGGGCTCCTCGCCCTGTCCTGGGCGAGCCCGCGCCTCGCGGCCCTCTCCGGGATCGGGGCGCTCCTCGCGCTGGCGGGCCCGGCGCCCGCCCCGCCCGGGGCCGCGGGGGAGAGCCTGCGCTCCTTCTCCGGCATCCACCGCATCGCCGCGAGCCCGGACGGCGGCACCCGGCTGCTCTGGCACGAATCCCGCCCGCAGGGCGCGATGCGGCTGCGCCGGGAGGACGGCACGCCCGCGACCGGCGAGCCGGCGCCGCTCCTCGCCTACGCGCCCGACGGGCCGGTCGGGGCCGCGATCCGGGGGATCCGCGCCGCCCGGGGCGGCGATCTCGGCGACGTGGTGGTGGTGGGCCTCGGCGCCGGCAGCCTCGCCTGCGCGGCGCGTCCCCGGGAGGCCTGGACCTTCCTGGAGAGCGATCCGGTGCTCCTGCGCATCGCCCGCGACCCGGCCCGGTTCCGGTTCCTGGCCGCCTGCGCGCCGACCATGCCGGTCGTCGTCGGGGATCCGCGCCTGAGCCTCGCCGACCGGCCCGCGGATCTCGGCCTGATCCTGATCGACACCGCCGCCTCCGGCCCGTTCCCGATCCATCTCCTGACCCGCGAGGCCCTGCGCCTCGCCGTCTCGAAACTCGACCGGACCGGCGTGCTGCTGATCCACCTCGCCCACCCGCACCTCGATCCCGGCGCGGTCCTGGCCGGGATCGGGGCCGAGTTCGGGCTGAGCGCCTGGGCGCTCGGCGCGCCCGGCGCGGCCTCGACGCTGCTCGCGCTGGTGCGCGATCCGGCCCATCTCGGCCCATGGGGCGGTCGCGCCCGGCCCGGCGGCGCCTTGCTCCGCGACGCCCCGCTCCGCGACACCTTGCAAGGCGACGCCCTGCTCCGCGACGCCTCGCCCCGTGGCACCTGGGCCGGCAATCCCTGGCCCGGCCCCCCGGAGGCCGGCGGCCCCGGGTGGCGGCGCGTGCCGGCCGATCCCGGCCGCCGGCCCTGGACGGACGACCACGCCGACCTCCTCGGGGCGCTGCGCGCCCGCCCGGGCGGGTGAGGCCGCGCGGGCGATTGACGGGAGGACGTGCGCCTGCCATCCGCGGACGCGAACGGCGCTGCCCGCGCGCCTGCCGGAGTGCCTGAAGGCTGATGACCGACCTCTTCGAGACGATCCGCCGCGTCCTCGTGCCGATCCACAAGGAGGGCTACCTCTTCATCGCGATCGGCATCGTGCTGACGGTGCTCGCTGGCTCCTTCGTGCAGGCGCTGGGCTGGATCTTCTTCCTGCTCACGCTCTGGGTCTGCTACTTCTTCCGCGACCCCGAGCGCGTCGTGCCGGTGGGCGAGGGCCTCGTGGTCTCGCCCGCGGACGGGCGCGTGAACCTGATCTCGACCGTGGTGCCGCCCTCCGAGCTCGACCTGCCCTCCGAGCCGATGCTGCGCATCTCGGTCTTCATGAACGTGTTCGACTGCCACGTGAACCGGGTGCCGGTCTCGGGGCGCATCGACCAGATCCACTACACGCCGGGCCTCTTCCTCAACGCCGAGCTCGACAAGGCGAGCGAGGACAACGAGCGCAACGGGCTGGTGATCGAGACCGGCAGCGGGCCGGACGCCCTGCGCATCGGCGTGGTGCAGATCGCCGGCTTGGTGGCGCGGCGCATCGTCGACTGGGTCAAGCCCGGCGACAACCTGGTGGTGGGCGACCGCTTCGGGCTGATCCGCTTCGGCTCGCGGGTGGACGTCTACCTGCCGGCGGGATCGCGGGTGCTGGTGGGACTCGGCCAGAAGGCGGTGGCGGGCGAGACGGTGCTCGCCGACCTGCGCCCCGGCGGCCCGGTCCGCCAGTTCCGGCGGGTCTGACCCGCCCGGGCGGCGGGCAACCCGCCGCCGGGATGCCGGGAGCCTCGCGCGCCCGGCGCTTGTCCACGCCCCGAGGCGTGCTGGACAATTCGGCAACGGCGCCGGCGCTCGCCGGACCTGACCGTCGGTACGAGGCGCCTTCGGAGGCCGCATGGACGACAATCTCTTCCCGCCCTTCGCCCCCGACACCAACGAGCCCCGGCCGCGGCGCTTCAAGCCGATCCCGGTGCGGATGATCATCCCCAACATGATCACCCTGATGGCGGTCTGCCTCGGGCTCACCGCCGTGCGCCTCGCCTTCGAGGGCCGGTTCGAGCCGGCCGTCATCGCCATCGTGGTGGCGGCGGTGCTCGACGGCATCGACGGGCGGGTGGCGCGGCTCCTGAAGGGGACCTCGCGCTTCGGGGCGGAGCTCGACTCGCTCGCCGATTTCGTGAATTTCGGCTGCGCCCCGGCGCTGATCCTCTACGGCTTCACCCTCCACCACCTGAAGTCGCTCGGCTGGATCGTGGCCCTGATCTTCGCCATCGCGATGGCGCTGCGGCTCGCCCGCTTCAACGTGATGCTGGACGACCCGAGCCGCCCGGAATGGAAGAAGGACTACTTCGTCGGCATGCCGGCGCCGGCCGGCGCGCTGACGGCGCTGCTGCCGCTCTACCTCCACTTCCTCGGTCTCTCGTTCGGGCCGCGGCTCGCCCCGGCGGTCCTCGCCTACGTCCTGGTCCTGGCGATCCTGGTGATCTCGACCGTGCCGACCTACGCGGGCAAGACCATCGGCAAGCGGGTCCCGCGCGAGTACGTGCTGCCGATCTTCGTCGTGACGGTGGCGGCGTTCGGGCTGTTCATCAGCTTCCCGTTCGAGACGCTGGCGAGCCTGAGCATCGCCTATCTGTGCGCCATCCCGATCGGCGCCAACCAGTACCGGCGCCGCCTCAAGGCCGAGGCGGCCGTGTCCGGAGAGACCCCGGCCGCCTGACGGGCGGCTTTCAGGCCGCCGACCAGCGGCCTCCAGGCCGCCAGACGGGCGGCCCTGGGGCGCACCCGCGCGGTCGGGCGAGACAGGGAGACGTTCATGGGTTGGTCGCTGCCGCTCGGGACGGTGATGGGCACGGTGATCCGGGTCCACGTCACCTTCCTGCTCTTCCTGCTCTGGATCGGCGCCGCGGGCTTCGCCAAGGGCGGCCAGGGGGCGGCGCTGCAGAGCGTGCTCTACATCGTGCTCCTGTTCCTCTGCGTGCTCCTGCACGAGTTCGGCCACGTCCTGGCGGCGCGCCGCTACGGGGTGCAGACGCCCGACATCACGCTGCTGCCGATCGGCGGGGTGGCGCGGCTGGAGCGCATCCCGGAGGACCCGCGCCAGGAGCTCGTCATCGCCCTCGCGGGCCCGGCCGTGAACGTCGTCATCGCGGGCCTGCTGTTACTGGTCCTCGGGGCGGTGGCGCCGCGGGCGGAGGTGGAGAATCCGGGCATCTCGCTCTTCGAGCGGCTGCTCTGGGTCAACCTGTTCCTGGTCGGGTTCAACCTGATCCCGGCCTTCCCGATGGATGGCGGGCGGGTGCTGCGGGCGATCCTGGCCGCCCGGCTCGGCTACGCCCGCGGCACGCAGATCGCCTCGGGGGTGGGGCAGGCGGTGGCCTTCGCGCTCGGCCTGCTCGGGCTCGTCGGGGGCAACCCGCTCCTGCTCTTCATCGCGCTCTTCGTCTATCTCGGCGCCGCCTCGGAGGCGCACGCGGTGCAGATGCGGCAGGTCTCCCGCGGGCTGCTCGCGGGCGACGCGATGATCACCCGCTACGAGAGCCTGGGGCCCTCCTCCCGCGTCGAGGATGCCGTGCAGGAACTGATCGCCACGACCCAGCACGAGTTCCCGGTCGTGGACGGGGCGGGGCGGCTGCGGGGCGTGCTCACCCGCGACGACATGATCCGGGCCCTGCGCGACCGCGGCCCCGACGCCCCGGTGCTGGAGGTGATGCGGTCCGACATCCCGAGCGTGCGCGACCGCCAGCCCCTGGAGGACGCGCTGCGGCTGATGCAGGAGAGCGGCGTGCCGGCGGTGGGCGTGACGGACGCCCTCGGCCGCCTCGTCGGGCTGATCACGCCCGAGAACGTCGGTGAGATGATGATGGTCCTGACGGCCCGGCCGGAGGGCCGCACCGGGTTGAAGCGGAGCGGCTGAGCGGCGGCCCCCGGGCCGCCGCGGCGCCCGTCCGAAGGAGCCCTAGGGCCGCCCGGCCTGCTGCTGGATCAGCGGCGTGATCCGCCGCGCCGTCACCCTGCGGTTCTCGCGGTTCGCCTCCTGGGTGTTCACCTTCAGGTACTGCTCGCCGTAGCCCTGGGTGGTCAGGTTCTCGGGCGGCACGCGGAAGTCCCGGGTGAGCACCGCGGCGACCTCCTGCGCCCGCCGGTCGGAGAGCGAGAGGTTGTCGACCTCGCTGCCGACCGCGTCCGTGTGGCCCTCGATGAGGAACACCTCCTGCGGGTTGTGCTCGACCGCCCGCCGGATCGCCTCCGCGATCGCCGCGAGGCGCCGCGCCTGGTCGGGGGCGACCTGCCAGGAGCCGGTCTCGAAGGTGATCGTGTCGATGTCGACGCTGCGCATCCGGGCGCGCAGGCTCGGGCTGGAGCGCACCTCGTCGAGCGTGTAGCGCCGCTCCACCGGGGCGACCGGCGGCGCCGTGAGGGTCTCGTAGATCAGGCCCTCGTCGGCCCGCTCCGCCTCCACCACGTAGCGCTCGCGGGGAATGCGGATCTCGGGGGGCGGCAGCACCACCACGTCGCGCGCGATCGGCCGCGGACGGCCCTCGAAGGTGTTGTCGATCAGCACGACCTCGCGGCCGTCCCGCGCCCGGCGGCTGCGGCGCAGGAGCCGGCCGTCCTCGTCCACCACCGTGACGATCTGGTCGCCGCCGGGCCGGTCGATGATCGTGACCACGTCGCGGCCGCGGCGCTCGACGCGGGCGTCGCGATCGAGGGACCGGAACCGCTCCGTCTCGTCGTGGCGGATGAAGGTGCGGTCGTTCTCGCGCACGATCACCCGGCCGGGCTCGCGGATGACCAGCCGGCCGCCCTCGTTGACCTCGCGGCGGGCGCGGCGGACCTCGTCGTAGCTGCGCACCTCCACGTCGCTGCGGCGGAAGCCGCCGGGGATGGACTCCGCGTCGTCGCGGCGCTCGGCGCCGTCGCGGCGGTCGCGGCCATCCCGGCCGGGCGCGCCCGGCACCGGCAGCGGCGCGGCGCCCGGTCCGGCCGGGTCCGGCTGCGGCCGGGTCGGCGCGCCCGGCGGGACGGCGGGGCTTCCGGCGGGCGGCGGGGTCGGGGCCGCCTGCGGCGGGGTCGGGGCCGCCTGCCCCGGCCGCGCGGGCGTTCCTTGCGGACGATCCGGCGCGCCGGCGCCCGGACGCGCCTCGCCGGGCCGCTCCCGCGGCTGGCCGGGCTCCGCCGGCGGGGCCGGCGGGCGCCCGGGCTCGCTCGGCACCGGGGGCGTCGGGCGGGCCTGGGCGGGCCGCTCGGGCGTGGCCGGCGGCTGGGGCGGCTCCGGGGGCCGCGCCGCCGGACTCTCGGGCGCGCGCGGGCGCTCGTCGCGGGGCGGCGTCGCCTCGGGCGGGCGCGGCGGCGTGGGGCGCTCCGGCTGGCGGGCGGCTGGCGGCGGAGCCTGGGGACGGGCCGGCTCGGGACGCTCGGCCGGCTCCCGCTCCGGGCGCGGCGCCGGACGCGCGCCGCGCGGCGCCTCGTGCGGCGGGGCTTCGCGGGCCGGGGCCTCCCGCGGGGGAGTCTGGCGTTCGGCCGGCGGCGCCGCCCGCTGGGGCGCCCGCTCGCGCGGTTCGGGAGCCCGCTCGCGCGGTTCGGGAGCCCGCTCGCCGCGCTCGACCGGGGGCGCCGCCCGCTCGGGGCCGCGCTCCCGCGGCTCGGGCCGCGCTCCGCGTTCAGGGCCGTGATCGGGGCCGCCGCGCTCCACGCCGCCGCGCTCCGTGCCAGCTTGGGCCATCCGGATGGCCGCCGCGGCGCCGGGATCGGCCCGCCCGGGGAGCGGCTGGACGAGGAGGGCGGGCAGGATCGTTCCGGTCAGGAGCAGCAGGCGGGCAGGCCGCATCATCTCACCTCGGGTCACGTGGCGCGGTCCAGTCGAACCGCGACCGCGCCGGTCGGTTCCCCCGCCGCGACGATCCGGCGCCCTCCGGATCGCGGACCGACCCGAGGCGCCCCCGCTCATGCCAGAGGCCCGGGATGCGGAGCCGCCGGGCCGTCGATCCTCTCGAAAGCTCGATCCAAGCCAATGACTTGGGAGAAAAACGGATCAGCCCTTGTCGCGCATCAGCCGCGCCTTGTCGCGCTGCCAGTCGCGCTCCTTGGCGGTCTCGCGCTTGTCGTGCAGCTTCTTGCCCCGCCCGAGCCCGAGCTCCACCTTCGCCCGGCCGCGCTCGTTGAAGTAGATCTTGAGCGGGATCACCGTGTAGCCCTCGCGCTGCGTCGCCCCCAGGAACTTGTTGATCTGGCGCCGGTGCAGCAGCAGGCGGCGGGGCCGCTTGGTCTCGTGGTTGAAGCGGTTGGCCTCGAGGTATTCGGGAATGTAGGCGTTGAACAGGAAGAACTCGTCGCCCGACGGGCCCGCATAGGCCTCCCCGATCGTGGCCTTGCCGCCGCGCAGGGACTTCACCTCGGTGCCGGTGAGCGCGATGCCCGCCTCGACCGTGTCGGTGATCTCGTAGTGGAAGCGGGCCTTGCGGTTGTCGGCGACGACGCGGCGGGCGGGGTCGGCTTTCGGGGCCATTGACGGGCTCTTCTCAGGCGCCGGCGGGGCGCCGGCGCGTCACGGGGGTCAGGTGTTGGAGAGGCCGGCGTCGCGCAAGGCGCCGTCGACCGCGCGCCGCCCCGCCTCCCCGAGCGGGACCAGGGGCAGGCGCACCTCCTCGTCCATCAGGCCGAGCCGCGCGAGCGCGTACTTGGCCGGCGACGGGTTGGTCTCGACGAAGAGGTTGGTGTGGAGCGGCATCAGCCGGTCCTGAAGGCGCAGGGCCGCCCGGTACTCGCCCGCGAGGCAGGCCTCCTGGAAGTCGGCGCAGAGGCGCGGCGCCACGTTCGAGGTCACCGAGATGCAGCCGTGCCCGCCATGCGCCATGAAGCCGAGCGCCGTCGCATCTTCGCCAGAAAGTTGGATGAAGTCTTCTCCCATCGCTTGGCGCTGAAGGCTGACGCGAGCCACGTTGGCGGTGGCATCCTTCACGCCCGCGATATTGCGCAATTCGTACAGGCGCCGCATCGTGTCGACCGACATATCGATCACCGAGCGGGCTGGGATGTTGTAGATCAAGATGGGAATGCCGATTGCGTCGTTCACCGCCTTGAAGTGCTGGTACAGCCCTTCCTGGGTCGGCTTGTTGTAATAGGGCGTGACGATGAGGACCGCGTCAGCCCCGGCCTTCTCCGCATGACGGGCGCGCTCGATCGCCTCGGCGGTGGAGTTCGAGCCGGCGCCGGCGACCACCGGCACCCGGCCGCCCGCCTCGTCGATGCAGGCCTCGACCACCCGGTCGTGCTCGGCATGGCTCAGGGTCGGGCTCTCCCCGGTCGTGCCGACCGGCACGAGGCCGTGCGTGCCATGCTCGATCTGCCACGCCACGAATCGCCGGAACGCCGCCTCGTCGAAGGCTCCGTCGCGGAACGGGGTCACCAGGGCCGTGAGCGAGCCTCTCAGGCGCTGCGAAATCGGCGTCGACGTCATGGAACAGGTCCTCGCTCGGACGGGGCTGCCGCGGCCAGGCCGCCTCGCCCGACACATAGGCCGTCATGTGCGCCGGCGCAAACCGCGACGCACACGGTTAATGCCTTCTTAACGCACCGCTTCCACCATGGCGTGTCCGCTCTCGCATAGGGGAACGACGACGATGCAGCTCCCGCCCCGACGGCGCCGCCTCGCGACCCTCGCCCTTCTCGCCTGCGGGACGGCCCTCGCCCTCCCGCCCGGCCCCGCCGTGCGGGCCGCCGACCCGGACGGCGAGGGCCTGCCCGCCCGGGCCGAGGCGCCGGCGGCCGAGTCCCCGGAGATCGCCGGGGGCCTGCGCGCCACGGCCGGCCCCGAGGACGCGCCCGCCACCGCCGCCGGGCGCCTCGCCCCGGCGGTGCCGCAGGCGGCCGCCGCCTACGCCTCGGCCGACCCGTCCGTGCCCCTCCCCTTCCCGGTGCCGGACGCCGCCGTCGCCCCGCGGGCGCCCGTGCCGAGCGTGCCCGATCCGGGCCGCCCGACGCCCGCCGTCGAGGTGGACGCGCCGGCCCTGCGCAACGCGATCGACGCCTACCGCCGGGGCAAGGTCGAGGAGGGCGACCGCCTGCGGGACGCCCTCGCGGATCCGGCCCAGCGCGCCCTGCTCGACTGGGTGGCGATCCGCTCGGGCGCGGGGATCGGGTTCGAGCGCATCGTGGCCTTCATCCGCGACAACCCCGACTGGCCGGCCGGCGCGGTGATCCGGCGCCGGGCCGAGGAGGCGCTGCTGAGCCAGCGCAAGGCGCCGGGGATCGTGCGCGCCTACTTCGCCGCCCGCCGCCCCGCGAGCCCGCCCGGCAAGTTCGCCCTCGCCCTCGCCCTCAAGGCCGACGGCCTCGACGAGGACGCCGCCGCCCTCGCGCGCGACCTCTGGCGCGAGGACGGCTTCGGCCGCACCCTCGAACTCAAGGTGCTCGACGCCTTCCCGGGCGCGATCACCGAGGTCGACCACCGCGCCCGCATGGAGCGGGCCCTGATGAAGGAGGATTGGGAGGCCGCCGGCCGCGCCGCGACCTACGCGGGCAAGAGCTACGGCACCCTGGTGCGGGCGCGCCGCGCCGTCGAGGCCAAGGCCGCCAACGCGCAGAGCCTCCTCGACGCCGTGCCGCCGAGCCTGCGCGGCGATTCCTCGTTCCTGTTCTCCCGCGCGCAGCTCCTGCGCCGGCTCGACAGGCCGGCCGAGGCGGCCGCCGTGCTGATGAGCGCGCCGCGCAACCCGGAGGTGCTGGTCGATCCCGACGAGTGGTGGATCGAGCGCCGGATCGTGGCGCGCAAGCTCCTCGACCAGGGCGACGCGAGGAATGCCTACGCGGTCGTGGCGGGGCACAGCGCGCGGGCGGTGGAGAAGCGCATCGAGGCGGAGTTCCACGCCGGCTGGATCGCCCTGCGCTTCCTGCAGGATGCGGCGCTGGGCGCCCGGCACTTCGCGGCCGCCGCCGCCGTCGCCGAGACCCCGATCTCGATCGCCCGGGCCGCCTACTGGCAGGGGCGCGCCGCCGAGGCGCTGAACCAGCCGGCCGAGGCCAGGACCTTCTACGAGCGCGCCGCCGCGCAGCCGATCGCCTATTACGGCCAGCTCGCCCGGGCGAAGCTCGGCCAGGACACCCTCGCCCTGCGCCACGCCGCTCCCCTCGACGAGGCCGCGCGCCGGGCCTTCGAGGCGCGGCCCGTGATCCGCGCCCTGCGGTTCCTCGCGGCGGCGGGCCTGCGCGAGCAGGCGCTGCCCCTCTACATCGACCTCGCGCATCGGCTGAGCGACCCGGCCGAACTCGCCGCCCTCGGCGACGTGGCGGCGGCCGACAACGATCCCCGCGCCCTGGTGGCGCTCGGCAAGGTCGCGGTCCAGCGCGGCCTGCCCCTCGACCAGCACGCCTATCCGGTGAACGGCATCC
Organism: Methylobacterium sp. 4-46; assembly: GCF_000019365.1. Lineage (GTDB taxonomy): Bacteria > Pseudomonadota > Alphaproteobacteria > Rhizobiales > Beijerinckiaceae > Methylobacterium. Next base: position 811,815 of record NC_010511.1, read on the forward strand.
CGTCCTACGAGGCCTTCTCGGCGGTGCCGCAGGTCGAGCGGGCCATGGTCTTCGCCATCGCCCGCCAGGAGAGCCAGTTCGACCCGAAGGCGCAGTCGAGCGTGGGCGCCCGCGGCCTGATGCAGATGATGCCGGCGACGGCCCAGCGCACCGCCCGGCGGGTGAGCGCCGCCTTCGACGCGGGCCGGCTCCTGAGCGACCCGGCCTACAATGCCCGCCTCGGCCAGGCCCATCTGGGCGAGCTGATGGAGGATTGGCGCGGCTCCTACATCCTGGCCTTCGCCTCCTACAACGCCGGCGGCGGCAACGTGAAGAAGTGGATCGACGCCTACGGCGACCCGCGCGATCCCAGGGTCGACCCGATCGACTGGGTCGAGCGCATTCCCTTCACGGAGACCCGCAACTACGTCCAGCGCGTGACCGAGAACCTCCAGGTCTACCGCAGCCGGCTGGAGGGGCGCAGCGCCCTGCTGATCGAGAGCGACCTGCATCGCGGCGGGCGCTGAGGCTTGGGGGAGAGCCGCGGCTTGGCGAAGGGCCGCGGCTTGGCGAAGGCCCGCGGCTCGGCGAGAACCGTCCGGACGAGCGGGCGTTGGCCCGGGCGCGGCCCGCGCCCCGGCGCCCGCGAGGACGGAGAGAGCCGATCATGAGAGTCGTCGCGGATCTGTGCATCGTCCCGATGGGCGTCGGGCCCTCGGTCTCTCCCTACGTGCGGGAGATCAAGGCCCTGATCGACGCGAGCCCCCTCGAGGCGGAGATGCACGCCAACGGCACCAACATCGAGGGGGAACTCGCCGACATCTGCCAGCTCATCGAGCGCTGCGAGGCGCGGCTCGCCGAACTCGGCGTCCAGCGGGTCTTCTACACCATGACCTTCGGCACGCGCCGGGACAAGGCGCAGAGCATGGCCGACAAGCTGCGGGCGGTCTCGTAGGGCACCCTCGGCGCGCTCGGAAGCAGAGCACGACGCGTCCGGCACCGCTGTGCGGGGAAATTCGGACGCGCGGTGGCGATCGGGCCAGTGCGGCCGATGGCGGCGGGGTTCGATCGTCTTGCCGATTCATTTGCCGGATCCGCCATGGCACACCCCGCGCGGCACCCCCCCTCTTCCTCATGCCGAGGCGCGAGCGTCAGCATGAGGAACGCTGTAACGCGGATCCCGGATCAGGCGGGCGGAGCGGCCCGCGCCCGCCGGGGCCGCAGGGCACCGAGGCCGCAGCCGGCCGCGTAGGGGATCAGGAGCAGGGCGGCGACCTCGACCGCGAGGCCCGCCCGCCCCGGCACGAGGCCGGAGGCGGCGACGCCCGCCGCGAGGCCGGCCAGGGCCGCCACCGCGAGCGCGGCGAGGCGCGAGGCCCGCCCCGCCGGCCGGCCGGCGAGCCAGCCGGTCCCCGCCCCGAGGAGCAGGGCCACGAGGCAGGTCGGCCAGAGGGCGGCGAGGAGAACCGTCATCGGGCCGCCCTCAGGAGCGCAACGCGAAGGCGACGGCGCGCTGCGCCGCCTCGCCCGTCACGGTGGCGACCCGGTCGGCCGGCACGCCGGCCTTGAGCAGGTAATCGACGATCGCGGCGGCGCGGCGCTGCGCGAGCGTCAGGTCCGGCTCGGCCGGCGCGGGCTCCGTCTTGGGCTCCGCCTTCGCGTCGGCCTTGCCCTTGCCGGGCTTCTCGGCCCTCGCCGCGGGCGGCTTGGCGGAGGGTTTGGCGGGCGGCTTCTCGGGCGGCTTCTCGGGTGGCTTCTCGGGTGCCTTGGCGGGCGCCGTCCCGGGCGGGTCGTCGTGGCCCGCCACCTCGATCCGGCTGCCCGGGCAGGTCCGGGCGAGATCCGCGAGGTCGTCGAGGGCGGCGTAGAAATCCGGCTGCAGGTCCGCGCTGCCCGGGGCGAAGCGCACGGTGTGGGCGGCGACGCGCTCCGCGAAGGCGCTGCGGCAGGAGGCGGCGTCGCGGCGCACCGGGGCGTCCTTCGCCCGCACCTCCACGGCGACGCGCCAACCCTCCGGGGCGAGGCGCTGCCCGGTCTCGGAGAGGCGCCGGGCGCTCTCGGCATAGAGGCTCTCGCCGGTGAGGCGCAGGTCCCGGTCCGTCACCGCGACCTCCCCGCGGGCGAGCTGGCCGAGCGGGACGGCCGCCGCCCGCAGCGCGGCGAGGAGGCCCTCCGGCGCGCCGCCCGAGAGGCGGGTGCGGTCGACGATGCGCTCGCCGAAGAAGTGCGGGCGCAGGGCCGCGAGCAGGGCCGCCCGGGTCTCCGCATCGGGCAGGTGGCCGGTGAGCGTGACCGTCTCGGCGTCCCGCCGGATCGCGACGCGGTAGGGCGAGACCGGGCTCGCGGTCAGCTCGGCGCGGCCCGGGGCGAGCCCCTCCGGCAGGCTGCCGGTGGCGAGGGCGTCGGCCTCCTGCACCGCCTGGGCGTCGATCGCCGCGCCGCGCACCGACAGGGCGGTGCCGTCGAGGGCGACCGTGCCCTCGCGCACCAGCGCCAGGGCCGCGAAGGCGCGGGCGATCAGGGCGCGGGTCTCGAGGCCGGGCGGCAGGCCGCGGGCGGTGCGCATGGCATCCTCGACCGCCGCGCCCCCGGCGAGGTCGCGGGCGGCGGCCAGGATCGCGGCCCGGTCCGCCTCGGAGACCGTGTAGCCGTCGAGGCGGATGCGGCCGTCCGGGAGGCGCGTGGCCGACCACGTGAAGGGCTTCACGGTCGCGGGGACGAGGGCGACCTCGCCGAGGCCGAAGCCCGCGGGCGGAGCCGCGAGGGCTGCCCGCACGGCCTCGTAATCGCCGAGGGCGGCGGCCTCGCCCTGGAGCGACAGGGTGCGGTCGCGCAGGGTGGCGGTGGCGCCGGGGCCGAGCCGCGCCACCTGCGCGACGAGGAAGGACGCGGCCTCGGCGAAGCCCGGCGGCGCCCCGCGGGCGGAGCGGGCGGCATCGTGCAGCGCCACGCCCTCGGGCAGGAGCGGGCCGAGGCGCGAGGCGAGCGCGTCGTGCTTCATCTCGGCCGGGCGGTGGCCGCGCAGGTCGATGCGGTCCGGCGCCCGGCGCTGGACCGACCAGACGAAGGGGCTCTGCTCGGCGACGACGCCGAGGCGGTCGATCAGGCGGCGCAGGCCCGGGAGTTCGCCCAGGCGGTCGAGGGCGGCCTCGCGCTCGGGCGGCGTCGGCGCGTCGCCGAGGGCGACGAGGTCGCGCCCCCGCCGCTCGACGCGCAGCCAGGGCTCCGCCGCCTCCCCGAAGGTGGCGGCCGCGAGCGCCTCGGCCGGGGCCGCGAGCGTCGCGTCGAGCCGCGTCTCGGCGATCCGCGCGGCGCCGATGCCGAGAATGGCCAGGAGAGGAAGGCCGGCGAGCCAGCCGATGGCGCGAACCGACACGCATGCACCCCGAGGACGCGCGCTCCCCGCGCGTCCCCTGAGATGGGCCGCCTTTGGGGCTCAAGCAAGGCGTGCACGGGCAAGCTCGGCCGGGCGGGCCGCTCATCCCCGGTCGGACTGCCCCGGACCGGGCTCCGGCACCGCGAAGGGGGCCGGCCTCAGCCCGCGATCGGCCCGCGCCACCATCTGCCGGAACGCCGCCTCCAGCCGCCGCGCGAAGGCGGGCGCATCGAAGATCCGGCCCGCCCCGTGCCGCCGCGCGGCCAGCCGGCCGCGCAGGTCCGCCAGACGCTCCGGGTCCGCGAGGCGCAGGGCCTGCCGCTCGTAGGCGTCGAGGCTCGCGGCGACGAGGTCGGGCAGGCCGAGCGCGGTCAGCAGGCTTCCGGCCATGCGGCTCGCATAGGCGCGCCCCGCCAGGGTGAGGAGCGGCACGCCCATCCAGAGCGCGTCGCTCGCCGTCGTGCCGGCATTGTACGGGAAGGTGTCGAGGAACAGGTCGATGTGCCGCAGCCGGTCGAGATAGGTCTCGTAGGGGGCCCGGCCCGCGAGGACGAGCCGGTCCGGATCCACCCCGTGCCGGCCCGCCTCGCGCCGCAGATTGTCCCGCGTCGGGGCGTGGTCGGCGACCAGCCACAGCACGCTGCCCGGCACGGCCCGCAGCAGCCGCATCCAGGCCGCGAACAGGTCCGGCGTGAGCTTGTAGGAGGCGCTGAACGCGCCGAATACCAAGCCCTCCGCCGGCAGCCCGTGGGCGGCGCGGCGGGGCGGCGAGGCGGGCGGGGCCGGGCGGGCGCCGTTCGCCTGGAACGCCCCCGGCAGCCGCACGATCGCCTCCGAGAAGGCGCCCTGGAGCGCCTCCGGCGCCACGAACGCGTCGCCGATCGCGTAGTCGATCCAGTCCGCCCCGGTGCTGCCCGGATAGCCGAGGTAGTTCACCTGGATCCGGGCCGGGCGGGGAGCCAGGATCCCGGGCCGGCTGTGGGTGGTGAAGCCCGCGAGATCGACCGCGACGTCGATCCCGCGCGCCCGCAGCAGGGCCGCGACCTCGGCATCGGCCGAGCCCCGCACGTCCAGGAAATGCTCCGCCCCGTCGCGGATGCGGGCGCGCAGGGCCGAGCCGTCGTCGGGCCCGAAGGAGACGGCGTGCACCTCGAACCGCGCCCGGTCGTGGCAGGCGAGGACGTCGGCCATCAGCACCGCGACCGGGTGCTGGCGGAAATCCGGGGACAGGTAGGCGACCCTGACCCGCTCCCCGCGCGGGCCGGGCGGGGCCCGCAGCCGCTCGGCGGCGAAGCGCCCGGCATGGGCGCGGGCGCGCCGGAGCTGCGCCTCGGGATCGTCCGTGAGCGCCAGGACCGTGAAGGGCGGGGGCGGCTCGTCCGCCCGCCACGGCCCCGCCCTGGCGGACAGGGCCTCCCGGTCCGCCGCGAAGCCGCGCCAGTCGCAGAGGGCCTGGCGCAGGTGCGCGCGCAGGGCGACGGCGTAGCCGTGCGCCGGATCGAGGGCCGTGGCCGCCTCGATGCTGGCCAGGGCCTCGGGCAGGCGGCCGAGCGCCAGGAGGGTGCTGGCGAGGTGCACGTGTGCCTGCGCGAAGGCCGGGTCGAGCTCCGTCGCGCGGCGGAAGCAGGCGGCCGCCTCCTCGCCCTCGCCGAGGTCGAGGAGCGCGAGGCCGAGATTGCTCGCCACGCCCGCGTCGGGCCGCAGCGCGAGGGCCCGCGCGAAGCACCCCCGCGCCTCGGCGAAGCGGTGCAGGCCGCGATAGGCCGCCCCGAGATTGCTCTGCGCGGCGGCATCGTCCGGGACGAGGCTCACCGCCCGGTCGAGCGCGCGCGCCGCCTCGGCGAAGCGCCCGAGATGGTTGAGGGCGACGCCGAGATTGTTGTGGACCTCGGCGTCGAGGGGCAGCAGCGCCGCCGCCCTCTCCAGGAAGGGCAGGCCGGCCCCGGTGCGGCCGCGGGCGTGCAGGAGGGTGCCGAGGAGGTGCAGGGCGACCGGGTGATTCGGCTCGCGCGTCAGGAAGGCGCGGTAGAGCGTCTCGGCCTGCGCGAGGTTCCCGCTCTGATGCGCCGCGACGGCCTGCTGGGCGAGGGAGATCGTCTGAGCCATGGGGCAGACATAGCCCGACGCGGCGGCGCGCGGGAGGCGGGCCTGATCCGGGATCCGGTTGATCGAAGCGGATCCCGGATCGCGAGCCTGCGCGGCGCCTGAGCGCGGCGACTGAGCGAAGCCGACATCCGCATGGCCGACATCGGAGATGGCGAAGCCATCAACCGGATGTCGGATGAGAGGCTCCCGCAGCGCGGCCTCAAACGCGAAGGGGGCCCCGGTCGCGCCGGAGCCCCCCGTCTCGGGATCGGTCGATCCGATCAGAAGTCGCGCTGGACGCGCATGCGGACCTGGAACGTGTCCTGGCTGTTGATGGTCGGCGCGGTGGCAAGCTGAGCCGCCGTTGCCGTGTTCGCCTGGACGGCCGCAGCGATGACAGCGCCCTTGTTCGGGTCGATGATGCGACCGTTGTTCAGAGCCTGCCGGACGTACAGCCCCTCGACGCCGATATCGAGATCCTTCACCGGCGACCAGATCAGGCTTGCGCCCGCGACGATCTGGTTGGAGTCGCGCAGAACCGGGCTGAGCGCAAGGCGCGCGAGGCCAAGCGCCGTTCCCGGGTTCGGCAGGCCGCCGACGTTCAGCAGCGCACTGTTGATGCGAGCTGCCCGATTGTAGCTAATCTCGCCGTAGCTACCGATGAAGGCCGACCGCCACTCCGGAGCCCAGTAGTGGAGGTACGAACCGACGACCGTCCAGCTGTCAGAGAGCGAGAGCCTGCCGGTCACAGGGTCGACGATGGCGTCAGCATAATACTGATTGAAGATGCCAGCAGTCGCACTGCCCGTGAGGGTGTAGGTCCCGTTGTAAGCAGGCAGGCCAGTGTAGACCGTGGTGCCTTCACCGTAGGAGCCCTGCAGGTAGAGCGAGTCGCCCGCGGCGATAAAGGGCAGGTTGACCTTGAGGCCACCCTGAACCGCCCACCCGTACTCGGTTTGGGGACGGTTGATCGCAACAGCGGCACCGTTGAGCGGTCCAGTTGTGACGTAGTTGCCCGTATTGAGCTCGTGAACGGCCGCAGAGATCTGCGCCGAACCCCATGCGGCGTCGTAGCGGAGAACGCCCACGAAGTCAGGAAGGCGCGACCGCTGGATAGCGTCGAGATTGGCAAATCCCAGGCCTTGCCCCGGAGTTAGCACCGGAGCCAAGTTCACGGTCGGAGTTACGCCAACGGTGATGTTCCCGAAAATGGGATTCTTGCGGAAGTTCGAATCTTCCATCGAGATCGTGGCCGAGAAGCCCTCGCCGAACGTCGCCGTGTAGGCGAGCAGGTTCGTCGAGGCGACGTCCGAGCCGAGCGAGACGGCGTTGATTTCGAAGTCGTGGGCGTAGAAGTCGTAGAACGAGGCCGCGCGACCGGCGGTGAGGCCGGCGAACTGGATGAAGGCCTTGTCGACGTTCACGAACTGCTGGACGCGGGCGTTGGTGTCGACGCCGGTGGCGGCGAAGGCGTTCGCGATGCGCTCCTGGGTGCCGGACTTCAAGAAGCCGCCGGTGCGGCTGGCGAGCTCGAAGCGGACGAAGGCGCGCAGGGTGCCGTAGCCGGTCTGCGTGCGGGCATCGAGGTTCAGGCGGCCGAGGCCGCGATAGCCGACCGTGTCGCCGCGGATCAGGGGCTGGACGTAGGTCGCCTCGAAGCGGGCGCGGCCGCCGACGCGCAGGCAGGTATCGGTGCCCGGGATGTAGAAGAAGCCCGCGCCGTAGGCCGAGCAGATCCGCACGTACTCAACCGGAGCCGCCTTCTTGACCGGCAGATCGGCCGCCTGTGCCCCAGCCACGACCGTCAGACCAGCCGCGGACCCGAGCAGTAAGCTCTTAACGAGCCTCATCGAGACCTCCAAAGTTTCGAGACCCTTGGGGTGAACGACTGTGCCACCCGGACCCGGAGGGATCCGATCCACGCCACTCTTATCCCCGCCGACTCAGCCCTCCCGCACGGGGCAGCGGCCGAACCGCTCCGGGCTTGTGCCCGGCGCCCAATCACCATGCGGGACGCTCCCCGCACGATCAACATTGTTCCGCTTGGGCGGCCGGACTCTGGCCGGCTTTCCGCCGCATTGTTGCACGCAGGCAACGAAATATTGGTAGAGCACCGACGAGGGAGGCGGGCCTGCTGATACAGCGCGCTGCCCGGCGGGATCGATCGCGCGCGACGGATCTGCTTCCGGCTGGGCCTCGGGCGGGACCGGAGCATCGCGCCACGACTCTCGGACGGCTGCCGGCGCCGGGCGAAAGCAGGATCGTCCGGGGCGACGCGGGGGCGCGCGGCGGCGGACGCCGCGGGGGCGGGCCGTCGCCTCGCGTGCTCGGGCCCTTGCCACGGTTCCCCGCTCGATCGGTTCAGCCTCGCCATCCGGCAAGGCCGGCGTCCGGCCCGACGCGTCAGCGAAGGGAGATCCGGGACCCGGGAGGCATGGTGCCGCGCGGCGGCTCAACGCTCCGGCAACGGCGTTCGCTCAGGCGCCGCGCAGGCGCGTGATCCGGGATCGGCTTCAATCGAGCGGATCCCGGATCAGACGTCGGAAACCGGTCGATTTTCAACCTCTCAGCCCTCCAGCTCCTCGCGCAGCATCTCGAGGGCGAGCCAGCGCTCCTCGGCCGCGGCGAGGTCCGACTCGGCCGTGGCGAGCCCGCGGGAGATCGTCTCGAATCGGGCAGGGTCCCGGGCGTAGAGGGTCGGGTCGGCGAGGGCCGCGCGCAGCTTGACCGCGGCCGCCTCCAGGGCCGCGATGCGCTTGGGCAGGGTCTTGAGCTCGTGCTGCTCGTTGAAGCCGAGGCGGCGGCGGGCCGGCTCGGATTTCCGGGCCGCGGCCGGCGCCGGGTCCTTCGGGGCCGGGGCCGGCCGCGGCTCGGCCGGGCGGGCCTCGACCCCCCTCCCCCGCTGGGCCACCATGTCCGAGTAGCCGCCCGCGTAGAGGCTCCAGCGCCCCTCTGCCTCCGCGACCAGCACCTCCCCGACGACCCGGTCGAGGAAGTCGCGGTCGTGGCTCACCAGGATCAGGGTGCCGGAGAAGTCGGTGAGCATCTCCTGCAGCAGGTCCAGGGTCTCGAGGTCGAGGTCGTTGGTCGGCTCGTCGAGGACCAGCAGGTTGGCCGGCGTGGCCAGCGCCCGGGCGAGGAGCAGCCGGTTGCGCTCGCCGCCCGAGAGGACGCCGACGGGGGTGCGGGCCTGCTCGGGCGCGAACAGGAAGTCCTTCATGTAGCCGATGACGTGGCGGGTCTGCCCGCCCACCGCGACGGAGTCGCTGCCCCCGCCGGTGAGCACCTCGGCGACGCTCCGCTCCGGATCGAGGGCGGCGCGGCGCTGGTCGAGGAGGTTGAGGGTGACGTTCGCCCCGACCCGCACGTTCCCCTCGTCGGGGGCGAGGCGGCCGGTGAGGAGGTTGACCAGGGTCGTCTTGCCGGCGCCGTTGGGGCCGACGATCCCGAGCCGGTCACCCCGGTGGATCCGCAGCGAGAGGTCGCGCACGACGGCGCGCCCGTCGTAGCTCTTGCCGGCCCTCACGGCCTCGACCACCAGGGTGCCGGAGGCCTCGGCCTCGGCGGAGGCCATGCTGACCGTGCCCACCGGCCCGCGATGCTCCCTACGCTGCCGGCGCAGGTCGTGGAGGCCGGCGAGGCGCTTGACGTTGCGCTTGCGCCGGGCGGTGACGCCGTAGCGCAGCCAATCCTCCTCGGCGGCGATCTTGCGGTCGAGCTTGTGGCGGTCGCGCTCCTCCTCCTCGAAGAAGGCGTCGCGCCACGCCTCGAAGGCCGAGAAGCCCTGCTCGATCCGGCGCGTCACGCCCCGGTCGAGCCAGACCGTCGCCCGCGACAGGTTCTCGAGGAAGCGGCGGTCGTGGCTGATCAGGACCAGCGCCGAGCGCACCGCCCTCAGCTCCGCCTCAAGCCACTCGATCGCCGGCAGGTCGAGGTGGTTCGTCGGCTCGTCGAGGAGCAGGATGTCGGGCTCGGGCGCCATCGCCTGGGCGAGGGCCGCCCGGCGCGCCTCGCCGCCGGAGAGCCGGGCCGGATCCTCCTCGCCGGTGAGGCCGAGGCTCTCCAGGAGGTAGCGGGCGCGGTAGGGTTCGTCGCCGGGGCCGAGCCCCGCCTCCACGAAGGCGAGCGTCGAGGGGAAGCCCGAGAAGTCGGGCTCCTGGGCGAGGTAGCGCACCGTGGTGCCGGGCTGCAGGAAGCGCACGCCGCGATCCGGCTCCAGCAGGCCCGCGGCGATGCGCAGCAGCGTGGACTTGCCCGAGCCGTTGCGGCCGACGAGGCAGGCCCGCTCGCCCGGCGCGATGGCGAGGTCCGCCTGCACGATGAGCGGGGTGCCTCCGAAGGTGAGGGCGACGTCCTGGAGGGTGAGGAGCGGGGGAGCGGCCATGGGCGGGGTTATGGCAGCGCGCGGCCCCGCGCAAAAGCCGTCAGACGGTGCCCTCGCGCCGCCGCGCGCCCCCGGCCCGGGTTCAGAGGGCGCCCACGCCCTGCATCTGGATCGGGGCCGGGACGTAGCGGAACCCATCCCCCTGCCGGGCGACGTGGCCGATGCCGGGCCACGCGAAGTGGTAGGCGAGCAGGGGCACCCGGTTGGCCGCCAGCATCGTCAGCATCCGCACCCGGCTCTCCGCCGACTGGACCGGATCGGTGTCGTACGCGAATTGGGTGCGCGGCCGCTCCAGCAGCAGCACCGGGTGGTGGGCCAGATCGCCGATGTAGCACAGCGACTTGCCGCCGGACTCGATCATGAAGATCGTGTGGCTGACCGTGTGCCCGGGCGCCGCCAGGGCGGTGACTCCCGGCAGGATCTGCTCGTGGTCCCTGTAGAAGTGCAGCCGATCGCGCAGCGGCAGCAGGTTCTTGCGCGCCTGCGCGAGGAAGTTGCCTCGGGCCGGATAGGCCGCCGGCACCTTGGAGTCGTCGGTCCAGTACTCGAAGTCGGCTTGGCCGATATAGTATTGCGCGTTGGGGAAATTGGGAGTGCCGTCGTCGGCGACCAGCCCGCCGCAATGGTCGATATGGGCGTGGCTCATCACGACCGCGTCGATCTGGGCCGGGTCGATCCCGGCTTGGCGCAGCGTGGTCAGGAGCTTGCCGGTGGTGGTGCCGAACAGCGTGTCGGTGCCCATCCCGGTGTCGAACAGCACGGCGCGGTCGCCGAAATTCACCACCAGGACGTTCTGCTCCAGCGTCGCCGCGGAGGCGGGCAGGAAGGATTCCCGCAGCTCGCGCGCGATCTCGTCCTTGTCGATGTTGACGAAGGCGGCCCTGGGGTCGCCGAGCGGGAGCAGCCCGTCCGACACGACCGTGCACTCGGCCTCGCCGAGCATGAAGCGGTAGTAGTACGGCGCCTGCGGCTGGCCGAGCGGCATCCTGGCCCGCCCGTCGCGCGGCAGCAGCAGGGCCCCGGCCGCCCCGGCCAGGACGGCGCGGCGGGTGGTCATCGTGGAACGAAGCATGGCGCGGCTCTCCTCCCAGGCACGGCGCAGCGTTCTGCGTCCGGGAGCAGGTTCATCCGATTCGGGACACCGGCGCCAGCGTCCCGCCGCGCCGCGGCCCCTCACGCCTCCAGCGCCAGCACGGCGAAGCTCGCGAGCCAATGCGCGCCCATGTAGTGGTCGGCGAGGTGCGGCAGGCTCGCGGCCAGGTGCGCCTCGGCGGCCGCCCGCATCGGCGGCACGCGGGGATCGTCTTGCGGCAGGGCCCGCGCCAGGGCACGCAGGCACCACGCCCGGCTCAGGTTGAGCCCGTCGAGATGCGCGATCTTGCCGTCGCCGCGGTCGGCCACCGTGGCGGGCCGGAACAGGGTCTCCGGCTGCCCGGCGGCGAGGTCCGGCAGGAAGCGGGCGAACCACGGCAGGAAGCGCTCCGGCGGCAGCAGGCGCCGCATGCACTCGGCCTCGATCAGGGCGGAGGAGAGGAAGTCGTCCCCGCTCGGTTCGCCCCAGGCGGGGCACGCCGCGTCGGCGCCGTACCACGCCCAGGCCATCGCCAGGAGCCGGCCGGTCAGGGCGGAATCGCCCGCGCCCTCGGCGTAATCCGCCGCGAGGCGCAGGGCGAAGGCGGTGTTGAAGTGGGTCCCGACCCGGACCGGATAGGGCGAGACCGGCAGGATCTCGCGGATGCGCGCCGCGATGAGCGCGGTCAGCGGCGCGAGGGCCTCGGCCCAGCGCGGCTCCGGCAGGCGCGCGAGGGCCTCGGCGAGCTTCAGGAGCCACGCCCAGCCGTAGGGGCGCTCGAAGCGCGCGGCGGCGGGCGCCGAGAGGGTGGCGCATTCCCCGGCGACCTTCGCGGGCACCAGGGAGTGGTCGAACAGGGTGCGCACGGACTCGGCCCAGGGCGCGGCCGGTTCGCGCGCCAGCAGGCGGGCGAGCAGCCAGTAGCCGTGGACGCAGGAATGCCAGTCGAAGCTGCCGTGGAAGATCGGGTGCAGGGCGGCGGGCGGGCGCGCATCCTGCGGCCCGGTCAGCACGAGGCCCGGAAGGTAGGGGTATTCGCGGGTGACGTGGCCGAGCGTGAGCGCCGCGAAGCGGGACGCGCGGTCCGGGGTCAGGCCTGTCTGCATCGTCGCGCGCCTCCGGCGCAGGGCCGGCGCGAATCGGGCGCGCGGCCGTCCGGCACTGCGCGGCAGTGTCCCTCGCCGGTCAAGCGGAGGCGCGGCGCGCGGCGGGGACCGGCCCGCACGCGCCGCGCCCGCGCTCACATCGTCGGGTTGGCGGGCCCCGTCGGGGAGGGGTCCGGGGCGACCGCCGGCGAGGTGCCGGGATCGTTGACCGGGATCTCCACCGGCCGGTCGCCCGGCGCCTCGGTCGGCACGGTGGTGGGCGTGTCGGGGCCGGGCCCCGGCGAGGGCGGCACGGGATCGTAGGGTTGGTCCGGGGATCCGGGATTGGCCATGGCGGGCTCCTTCGTCGAGTCCCGGAGCCAACCGGGTCCTGCCGCAGGAGTTCCGGCTACTTCTTGGTGAGGAGCTTGGTGCCGTTCTGGTCGATCACCTTCTGCACCGCGCCGGCGAAGACCGACAGGATCAGCGGCAGGTTCACCTCGACCCGCACGGTGTCCGCCGCCACGTCGATGTGCCCGTCCACCTTCTGGTTCAGGGCGCCGACCGCGAAGGAGAGGCGCTCCCCCTCCCAGCTCGCCTCGGCCATGCTGAGGCCCGCCTTCTGGAGCATCGCCTTCGCCTCGCCGATGCCGCTGTCCAGGCGCCGGTGCGCCTCCGCCAGGCCGAGCTGATGCGGTATCACCACAACCAGAGGTTTTGCCATCACGTCAACTCCCTGTGCCCACCGCGCGCGGACGGTCCCCCGGGATGTTCACCCCGGAGAGGCCCTCCATAGCCAGCGTCACGGTCCCGAGGAAGCCGCCCGTGCGGGCGCCGCGCGGCGCGCGGCTCAGTCGAGCCGCTGGAGCGCCACGTGGGTGACGCCGCCCATGCCGATGGCCCGCGCGGAGCCGCGGCTGAGGTCGATGATCCGCCCGCCCGCGAAGGGGCCGCGGTCGTTGATGCGCACCACGACGGAGCGGCCGTTGGCGGTGTTCGTCACCCGCACGCGGGTGCCGAAGGGCAGGCTGCGGTGGGCCGCCGTGAGGCCGTTGGGATTGAAGCGCTCGCCGCTCGCCGTGCGCTGGCCGGAGCCGTACCAGGAGGCCCGGCCGGACTGGGCCGCGGCCTCGGAGACGGTCCCGATCTCCCCCAGCCCCGCCAGGGCCAGCGCCCCACCGAGATACAACGCCACCGGTCGACGCACGGCTCGTCCGCTGCTCATCCCGCATTCCCTGCTTGTTGATCGCAGGTCGATCAATCGATCCCGAACAGGACCAAAATGTGACCGCCGTCATGCGACATGATCACACCTATCCTGCGCTGATGTCTTGCCTCCCGCCCAAGCACAGCTTGATGGTTGCTGATGATCCTGGACGGTCGTAATTTTCACAGCGGGGATCGACCTGGATTGCAATTTTTCAGTATTGTGGAGATACGGGCCTCGACGCGCCCAAAGGGCGACTCGGCAAAAATTGCAGCCCCAATTCGAGACGGCGAACGTTTCTGAGCGCAACCAGGCCTTTACCGTGACCGGGGCAAGGTCCCCCTGTCAGTCGCGTAACCGGTGTTCGCCATGGCTTCCCCGCGTACCGCGGTCGCCGGCGCCGCCGCCCGGAAACAAGTCTCGCGTACCGGGCGTGCTGCGTCGGCGCCGCGGATGGGTCTCGTCCCGTCCGCCCCGCGTCTTCCCCTCGACGAAGTGATCCAGGGCGACTGCCTCGCCGCCCTCGACGCGCTGCCGCCATCGAGCGTGGACCTCGTCTTCGCCGATCCGCCCTACAACCTCCAATTGGGTGAAGCGGCCCTGCTTCGCCCCGACCAGAGCGCCGTCGACGCGGTCGACGACGACTGGGATCAGTTCGCCAGCTTCGAGGCCTACGACGCCTTCACCCGCCAGTGGCTGCAGGCCTGCCGCCGGGTGATGAAGCCGAACGCGACCCTCTGGGTGATCGGCTCGTACCACAACATCTTCCGGGTCGGGAGCGCGCTGCAGGATCTTGGTTTCTGGATCCTGAACGACATCGTCTGGCGCAAGGCCAATCCGATGCCGAACTTCCGCGGCAAGCGCTTCACCAACGCCCACGAGACCCTGATCTGGGCCTCCCGCAGCGCGCAGAAGGGCTACACCTTCCACTACGAGTCCCTGAAGGGGGGCAACGACGACCTGCAGATGCGCTCGGACTGGTTCCTGCCGCTCTGCACCGGCGAGGAGCGGCTCAAGGGCGAGGACGGCCGCAAGCTGCACCCGACCCAGAAGCCCGAGGCGCTCCTCGCCCGCACCATCCTGTCGGCCTCGAACCCGGGCGACGTGGTGCTGGATCCCTTCTTCGGCACGGGCACGACCGGGGCGGTCGCCAAGCGCCTGGGCCGGCGCTTCATCGGGATCGAGCGGGAGTCCGCCTACGCGGCGGCGGCCCGCGCCCGGATCGCCGCGGTCGAGCCCCTCTCGACGGCGGCCCTGCTCACCGCCCCGGCCAAGCGGGCGGAGCCGCGGGTGCCCTTCCTGAACCTGATCGAGGCCGGGCTGATCGCGCCGGGCAGCCAGCTCACCGACGAGCGGCGGCGCTTCCGGGCCCTGGTGCGGCCCGACGGCACGCTCAGCGTCGGGCCGGCCTGCGGCTCGATCCACAAGATCGGCGCCCTGGTCCAGGGCCTCCCGGCCTGCAATGGCTGGACCTTCTGGCACACGGAGCGCGGCGGCCGGCTCGTCGTGATCGATGCCCTGAGGGCCCAGATCCGCGCCGGCCTGGAGACGGCGGCCTGAGGCGCCCGCCGCGCCCGGAGACGCCTCACGCCTCGGGGCGCGGCGGGAGCAGCGCCCCGACCTCGCGCAGGAAGACGGAGGGCCGGAAGGGCTTGGGCAGCAGCCGGAAGGCGGTCGGCAGCGGCTCGGCCTCCGCCCAGGAGCCCGAGGTCATCACCACCCGCAGGCCCGGCCAGCGCCGTTGCGCGGCCCCCGCGAAGGGGGCGCCGCCGCTCATCCCGGGATCGGTCACCAGGACTCGGGGTCCCGGCCCCTCGCCGAGCATCCGCACGGCGGAATCCGCGTCCCCCGCCTCGGCGGCCCGGATCCCGGCCCGCGCCAGGATCTCGCCCATCAGGGTGCGCATCAACCGGTCGTCCTCGACGATCAGGACGTCCGCGGGCGGCCCACTCTCTTGCGTCATGCCAGCGGTTCCACTTCGTACAGCCGAGCTTTCACCGTGCCGCCGCGGTGATGACGGCCGTCGAAACCGGTCAGGGACGCGCCGGCCTCGCAACTCTGACGATCCTACAGCCGGCTTCTGCGGAGCCGCAATTCAGTCGCGTTGGCTAACCCCGGAGGCCTAGGCGAAACCTCACCGGAACTTGTGCATCAACATTTGAGCGGTAACGGCGCGTTTGAGCGATTCATGCTCAATTGGGCGCGCCGGGCGCGCATCGTGCGAACTAACCCAAGGGAATGAGAAGCGGGCGGGTGCCGCGGCCGGGGCGGAGGGGCGCCGCGCGGCGGGTGCGGCGCCGCGCCTTTTCGCAGCGCAGCACCGCACTACCTGCCCCCGGGCGGCGCGCCTGGGGCGTCGCATCGCCGCCGCATCGACCCGCGCGACCTGCCGGCCGAGCCCGGTGCGGAGACCGGCCAGCGGAGACCTGCCAGAGGAGACGCGCCATGCGCCTGCCCCCCATCCCGCCCTCCGACCTCACGGCGGAGCAGCGCCCCCTGTACGACGACATGCGTCACGGCATCGAGACGAGCTTCAAGGGCTTCACGGCGATCCGGGAGGACGGCGCCCTGATCGGACCCTGGGCCCCGTGGCTGCGTTTCCCGCGCTTCGGCGGGCCGGTCTGGGAACTGGTGAAGGCACTGTCGGCGGCGCCGACCCTGCCCAGGACCGTGCGCGAGGTGGCGATCCTGGTCACCGGCACGCATTTCCACTCGGGCTACGAACTCTACGCGCACATCCTGGTGGCGGAGCTGCGGGGCCTGTCCGACGACACGATCGCGACGATCTGCGCCGGCCAGCGCCCGCCCGATCTCGGCCGGGCGGAGGCGATCGCCTACGACGTGGCCTCCGCCCTGGTGACGGGGCGCCTGCTGCCGAAGCTCAACTACGAGCAGGCCAGGGCCGAGTTCGGCGAGGACGGGCTCGCCGAGCTCATCAACCTGGTCGGCCTCTATTGCTGCGTGTCGGTCACCCTCAACGGGTTCGACGTTCCGGTGCCCGACTAGAGCATTTTCGGACGAAGTGGATGCCGGTTCGTCGCAGAAAATGCGGCAAGATCAAAGACCTAGAGCAGCACCCGATGGCAACGTGACCGGGTGCTGCTCTAGCCCGCCCTCACACGGAGGTGGGCCGCCGCGAGCGCAGCCAGCTCTCGATGGCGGCCCGGCGTCCGCCGGGGTCGCCCATGTCGGGGATCGGGCCCGGCCGCGCCGGAGCGGCGGGCGCGGCCGCGAGGCCGGTGGCCGGCGTCGCCGGGGATGGCGGGGCTGCGGTGGTGCTCTCCTTCATCGTCGGTCTCCTGCAACGGGACGCGGTCGGCTCTTCCTCAACGGCGCAAGTGTTCCTCCGGCTCCAGCGTGACCTTCCCGGATCAGGCCAAAGTCGATGCCGGCGGCTCGCGCCGCCCGTGTCCGGCGGATCACTGCCCGGTGAGCGGCGGAACTTGGCAGGCACCGCCCCGCATGTTCCGACATCTCTCGACCTCGCGAAGGACGACCGATGTCACGCCTCCCCTGCCTGCTCATCCTGGCCGCGCTCGCGGCGCCCCCCGCCGAGGCCCGCGAGGCTCGCGACGGGCCGGGCGCCTCCCGGAGCGCCCGCTGGGTGCCGGTCCGGCACGACCTGCGCCGGCTCGACCGGCTCGACGCGCGGCTGATCCGGCACGGATTCGTCCCGGTCTCGCGCGTGCCGCCCCGGCGCGGCCCGGCCCGCGACCCGAGCGGCGTGACCGGGTTCAGCGGCCCGCCCGGGATCATCGGCGACAGCGTGAACAGCCTCGCTCCCCTGCCCCCCGGCTCGCCCGCCAGCCTCGACGGCCAGCTCTACTGATCCGGGATCCGGTTGATCGAAGCGGTTCCCGGATCACGCGCCTGCGCGGCGCCTGAGCGCGGCGCCTGAGTGCGGCGCCTGAGCGAAGCCGACATCCGCATGGCCGACATCGGAGTTGGCGAAGCCATCAACCGGATGGCGTATCAGAGGTCGGAGATCCCTCGGCTTCCGGCGCAGCTGTCCGGCTCGGCCTGGCCGCGACGGCCGTCGCCGCGCGGCCGGCCTATCCTCCGGCCGCCTGGGCCGTGAGCGCCGGCGCCGCGGCCGGCGCGGCGTCCGGGAGCGTCGTCCAGTCCACGACCTCGCTGACGAGGCGAAGCCGCTGCGCGTCGCGGTCCGGCGCCACCTCCTCGACCCCGACCTCCACGACGAGGCGCTGCGGCCGCGCGCGGCGGAAGAGGCCGGAGGGGCGCGGCGTGACGAAGAAGTACAGCCGCCCCTCCCCCGGCCCCTCGCCGGCCGCGCCCGGCTCGAACTGCGTCCGGTCGAGGATCTCGCGGTTCGGCGACAGGACGCGCTTGAAGGCGAGATGCGCGTAGCCGCCCGCGCCGGAGGGCCCGGCGGGCCGGAACTCCGCGGCCGACACGCCCGCCCCCCGCGGGCCGCGAACCCTGATGTAGCCGACGCGGAAGCGGTTCCGCCTCGGATCGCTCAGGCGGATGTAGAACAGCATCCCCCGTGCACCCGGCACCGCGTGGGTTCCGACGTGGAGCGACCACATGCTCTGGGCGGCCTTCCGCGCGCTTCGCTGCAGATGCCGGAGGGTTCGCCAGCTGATCAGCAGGCTGGCAGTCGAGAGACATGCGATGAATGCCAGTATCAGCATAACCTGTGATGTGGCGGGCATGGCGCGGCTTCCGTACGGGCAACAAACGCGCGAATACTAGCGGCCCGCACCGAGCTGTACAGCTGATTTGGCGGCCAGGAAGGCGATCCCCGGGAGGGTGTGCTTTTTGCGACTGCACGCGCAGGCGGCACGCGTGGACCCTCGGCGGAGAGGCCGGCGAGGCCTCGGCGGTTCCCCGGGACCGCTCCGTACTCTGCACCGTTCCGATTCCGCACGGGCGCGACCACAGTCCGGCAAACCCGACCCGCAATCCGATCCTGGAGTCTCCGCGATGAAGTCGCTCGTCCTGCCCGCCGCCGCCCTGGGCGCGGCCCTCGCCCTGACCTCGACCGCGGCCGAAGCCGGCGGCTACCGCTACGGCGGCTATCACGGGGGCTACCATGGCGGTTTCGCCGGATACCGGGCCTCGGCCTTCCGGGGCGGCTTCGGCGGACACCGCGCGGCCTACGGCTACGGCCGCTACGGCGGCCACGGATACGGGTTCGCCGGCGGTCGCGGCTATTACGGCGGCTATGCGGGCCGCGGCTACGGCGTTTACGGCGGGCGGGGCTATTACGGCGGCTACGGCTACCGCCGCGGCTACGGGCTCGCCGCCGGGCTGGGGCTCGGGCTGGCCGCCGGCGCGGCCTACGGCTATGCCTACGCCCCCTCGACCTACGGCGTGACCTACGATTACGGCAGCTACGGCTACGGCAGCTACGCGCCGGCCAGCTACGGCTACGCCGTGGCGCCGGTCGGCTACGGGGGCTATGGGTACGGGTACGGCTGCGGCTGCTGAGGCCGCCCCTCCCGCGCGGACGTCACGGATCGAAGCCCGCCCGCGCGGCGGGCTTCGTCCGCGGCGATGGGGGGCGACGGCCCGGGCGGGCGCGTCCTCATCCCCTGCGAGGCGCCGGTCTCAACGGCCCTTGGCCGGTCTCACCGGCCCTTGATGGCGTCCTTGATGCCGCCGACGACGTTCTGGACCTTGCCCTTGACCTGATCGGCGACGCCCTCGCTGCGCAGCTTCTCGTCCCCGGTCAGCTTTCCGGCGCCTTCCTTGATCTTGCCGCCGACATTCGTGGCCGATCCTTCGATGCGATCCTTGTCCATGTCTCGCTCCCGTCTCTGCGACACTGCGTCGATGCCCCACAAACGGGGCAGCGGCGGCCATCGTTCCCGACTTTTCGACCAGGAACGAAGCGGCCGCGGCGCCGTTACGGAGCATCGACACGAGAGGAGCGACGCGATGAAACGGTTCATCCTGGGCATTGCCCTGGCGGCGATGGCGGGGTCGGCGGCGGTCGCGGGCGAGGCCGGGGCCGCGGCGGGCGCGGCTGCCGGCGCCGCCGCGGGCGGACCGGTCGGCGCGGCGGTGGGCGCGGGCGTCGGCGGCGTGGCGAGCGGACCGGACCGGCGCACGGTCGTCGAGGGCCGCGGCGGCTGCTCGCACACGACCGTCCGCAAGGAGAACGACCTCGGCGACTCGAAGACCGTGCACCGCGAGGATTGCGACTGACCTCCCGGCCCGGCCGGGAACCCCGCCCCGGGGCCGGATCCGGCCCCGGAAGCGCGGGCTCTCTCGGCGCGCCGGGAGAGCCCCGTCAGGCGCGCTGCAGCACCCGCCGCACCTGGACGGCGCTCCAGCTCCGCCCGCGCGCCGTCGGAATGCCGCGGGCGTTCAGGGCGCCCGCAATCTCGTTCAAGCTGACCGCGCCCGCCGCCTGCACTTCGCGGATGACCGGGACAGTCAAGGCAGCCCGCTCGGCCGCCGCCGCGGCCCGAATCGCCACGCTCGTCTGGATGCCCTTGTCCCGCGATCGCCTCAGACCGGCGAACTTGTGATTGTCGAACTGCATCGGTCTCGAACCCGAGACCCCCTCGCCCCTTCGGCTAGCACCGGGATTGCACCTCCACAAGCGAAACCGCCGCGATCACTGGGTTGTGACGGCTCCCGCGGGGCTGCGCGGCCGCCTCGGGCGCGGCCGCGCGCCGGGGCGGGCCGCCGCTCACGGCGCGCGCGCGTCGGGCCGGTCGCGGCACTCCGGGGGCTCGTGCAGCACGCAGTCCCGGGCCCAGGCCTTGGCCTCCGCGATCGTCGCGAAGATGGGATTGCGGGTCGGTAGCGGCTGGCACGGGCCGAAGCCGACCTCCAGGTACCATCGCCGGTGCAGGTCCGAGGCGCGGTGGACCTCGTCCGAGAGGCGCACGAGGACGCACAGGAGGCGCCGCCCGAGGAAGAGCAGGCGTGCGTCGCAATCGTGCGAGCCCGTGTCGACCACGGCCTTTCGGAAAGTCACATCGTGCTGCATTTCGCCAACACTGTCCCGTTTCCGCCCTAGAACAATTGGCCTAGCGTACGTCAGGCCTGACACGAAGGTCTTGTGCCAGATCAAAGGGAACCAGGATTGCGCGCCCGAGCGTCCGGCCGGCCTTCCATAAGGGAAGCTGGCCCGTGGCATGCCAATCCTCGTCGCAGCAATCGAGCCACAACTTTCATCAATGATGCGCAAAGGGGCCCGCACGGCCGTGTCGGCGGACCGTAATCCCGAAGGAAACGCCACCCGGCCGCGAGACGAGACGGGCCCGGCAACGGTAGAGTGCGGCCCGCGAGAACCGATCAGGGCGGAGAACGACCATGACCAGCCGGGCGCGGCAGCGAGCGAGGCGGATCGGGGCGGTCCTGGTCGGCGTCTGCCTGGTCCTTCCGGGGTCGGCCCGGTCGCAGGGGCGCGGCTGCACGATCACGCCCTACACGGACCCGCCGCGCGAGGAACTGTCCTGCCCCGACGGGTTCACGCTGAGCGCGGAGCGGGGCTCCCTCTACCGGCTGCTCGACCGGAACCGGGACGGGCGCCCGGAAGCCGCCGAACTCAGCGGGCGCGGGCTCCTGGTCGACGCGCCGGCCCGCCGCGGCGCCTTCCAGATCCGCACGCCCCACGCGATCGCCTCGGTCCGGGGCACGGTCTGGGCGGTGGACGTCACGCCGGCCCGCACCTCCGTCTTCGTGCGCCGGGGCGCGGTCTCGGTGTCCCGGCCCTCCGGCCCGGCCGTGACGCTGCGCGACGGGGACGGGGTCGACGTCGAGGCCGGGACCGAGCCGCTCGCGGTCAAGCGCTGGAGCCCGGAGCGGGCGGCCGGGCTCCTGGCGCGGTTCGGGCGGTGACGACGCGGCCGCGCGCCCTCGCCGCGCTCGCGGCTTTGGCGCTGGCCGGCGCCTGGGCGGGACTGCTCGCTTCCCTCCACCTCGACGGGCGGGCGGGGCTCCTCGACCGGATCGAGGCGCCGCTGCTCGACCTGCGCTTCACCCTCGCGGGCGCGCGGCCCGCGCCGCCCGACGTGGTGATCGTGGCCCTCGACGACGCGACCGTCGCCGAGGCGGGCCGCTTCCCGCTCCCCCGCGGCACCCTCGCCGCGCTGGTGCGCCGGCTGAGCGCGGGCCGGCCGCGGGCGATCGGCCTCGACCTGCTGTTCCTGGAGCCCGGGGCGGAGGGCGCCGACCTGGATCTCGCCGCCTCGCTGCGGGAGGCGAACGCCGTCGTCGCGGGCGCGGCACTGTTCCCGCCCGAGGGTGCGGAGGGCAACGGGACGGACGTGCCGCGGGCGAGCCGCATCCTGTGGCCGGTCGCGGCGATCCGGACCGGCACCGGTCTCGGCCTCGTCAACGTCTCGACCGACAGCGGCGGCACCCCGCGCCACGTCCCGCTGCTCATCCGCAGCGGCGACGCGCTCCTTCCCTCCTTCGCCCTCGAACTCGCCGCCCGGGCGGCCGGCGCCGCCCCCTCCCTCGCCGGGGACGAGCTGCGGATCGGCCGGGCGGCGGTGAGGCCCGATCTCGGGCTCAGCCTGCCGCTGCGCTTCTACGGCCCGCGCGGCACGCTTCCCACCCTGAGCGCGGCGGCCGTGCTGGCCGGCCGGACCCCGCCCGAGGCGCTGCGGGACCGCGTGCTGGTCGTCGGCTCGACCGCCACGGCGGCGGGCGACAGCTTCGCGACGCCGTTCGACCCGATCCTGCCGGGCGTCGAGGTGCTGGCGACCGGCGTGGCGCACCTCGTCGCCGGCGACGGGCTCGTGCGCGACCGCCGGGTCCGGCGCGTCGACGCGGCGGCGGCGCTCGCGCTCGCCCTGGCGGGCGCCCTCCTGCCGGCCCTCGCGCCGCCCGCCCTCGGCCTCGCCCTGCTCGGGCTCGCGGCGGGCGCGTGGCTGGCCCTCACCCAGGCGGCCTTCGCGCAGGGCGGCCTGTGGTTCTCCGCCACGCTGCCGCTTGCGGCGATCCTGCCGGTGGCGGCCCTCGCGACGGCCGGCCGGGTCGTGCTGGAGCGCCGGCGGGCGGGCCGGCTCGCCCGCGCCGAGCAGGCCCTGCGCGTCTTCCACCCGCCGGCCCTGGCCGACCGCATCGCCGGCGATGCCGGCTTCCTCGCCGCCCCGGTGACCCAGCAGGCCGGCATCGTGTTCGTGGACCTCAGCGGCTTCACCGCCCTGAGCGAGCGGCTCGGACCGGCGCAGACCCGCGGCTTCCTGCGCGCCTTCCACGGCATCGTGGAGGAGGAGGTCACCCGCGCGGGCGGTGTCGTGCTCGCCTTCATGGGGGACGGCGCCATGTGCCTGTTCGGCCTGCCGGACCCGCGCCCGGACGACGCCGATCGCGCCCTCGCGGCGGCCTTCGCCCTCGTGCCGCGGGTGCGGGCGTGGCTCGCGGCGGATCCGCGGACGAGCGGCCTCGACCTGCGGGTCGGCGCCCATCACGGCACCGTGGTGGTGTCGCGCCTCGGGTCGGACGACCACCAGCACATCACCGCCACGGGCGACAGCGTCAACGTCGCGAGCCGCCTGATGGAGGTCGGCAAGGCGCACGGCGCCGCCCTGGTGGCGAGCGAGGACCTGCTCGCGGCCACCCGGGCCTCGCCGGCCGCGCACGCCGCCTTCGAGGCGCACCGCCCCGTGGCCATCCGGGGCCGGGCCCGGCCGCTCGGGGTGGCCTTCCGCTGGCTGAAACCGGCCTAACCCGAGCCGAGCCGAGAGCCGCCCCGCGACGCGATCCGCCGGCCTCCGCGGCCCGCCGTCACCCCTTCGCCCGGTCGTGGCCGGCGATCATCGCCAGGGCGGCGCGGTCGCGCAGGCGGATCCGCCGCCGCCCGAGCTCCACCAGCGCCTCGTGGCGCCACGCCTGCAGCTGGCGGTTCACGGTCTCGCGGGTCGTATTGGCGAATTCCGCGAGCTCCTCCTGCGACACGGCGATGTCGTCCCCGTAATCCTCCGCCAGGGCCGTGAGCCGGCGGGCGAGCCGCGCCGGGACGGGCAGGAAGGTCGTCTCCTCCATCCGCTCGCTCATCCAGCGCACGCGCCGGCACAGGAGTTCGATCAGCGCGACGGCGATCCGCGGCTGCTGCGCCAGGAGGTCGAGCAGGTCCCGGCGCCGGATCACGAACAGGTCCGTGGGCTCGGTCGCCACCGCGTCGGCGGTGCGGGGATGGCCGTCGAGGAGCGCGACCTCGCCGAAGACGTCGCCGGGCCCGAGCAGGTTGAGGGTGAGCTGGCGGCCCTCCTGCGTCCCCGTGCCGATCCGGATCTCGCCCCGGCGCACCGCGTAGAGGGCGTCGGCCGGATCGTTCTTCTGGAACAGCACCTCCTGCGCCCCGAGGCTGCGGGTCACGCACAGGCGCGCGACCGCCTGAAGGACGTCCTCCCCGAGGCCGGAGAAGAAGGGATTCGCCCGCAGGAGCCGTGAGAGCGGGTGGGCCTCCGACATCGGGTCGCTCCTCCTCGGCCGGCGCGGCGCGGTCCAGCATAGCACGACCGGACCCGGCGCCGGGGGGAGTGTGATCCGGATCACGGTCGGCCGGGCGGGCGGGCACCATCCTGATCCTGCCTCGGACGAGGCGACGGATCGGAGACGCGACGATGACACATCCCCTGCTCAGGACCGAGACGACGGACGACGACGCTTCCCCGCGGCCGCGGGCCGAGGCCGCGCTCGACCTCGACAGCCTCGACGGCGTCGTCGGGGGGCTGGCGACCTACTACGAGATGAACGGCAACTGGTACATCGTCGGGCACGACAAGTCCGGCAAGGCGACGGGCGTGGTGCGCGTGACGTGAGGGCCGGCGCGCGGGATCAGGTCTCGCCGCGGGGCGCCGCCGGGGATCCGCCCCTCCCGCGGCCGGGCCGACCCGCCGATCCCGCGCGTCCCTTCGGCCGCCTCGCCCTCGGCCCGACCGGCACCGCAGGGTCCGGTCCGGCGGCGGGGCGCCCGCCCGACGCGGCGGCCGCCGTCATCGGATAGTCGGGCGGCAGGCCCCATTTCGCTCGGTACTGCTCCGGCGTGAGCCCGCGCGCGGCGAGGTGGCGCTTCAGGGACCTGTAGGGCTTCCCGTTCTCCAGGCTGACGATGTGCTCCGGCGTGACGGTGCTCTCGATCGGCACGGGCGGCACCGGCCTTTCGGGCTGCGGCGGCGCGTCCGGTTGAGCGGCTGCCGGAAAACCGGCCATCGACAAGCTCCGCTCAAGACAGGTCGACACGATCTCCGCCGTAAGGCGAGAATAGGCCGACACCAGATCGCTGGCCAAGCCCATCAGGTCGAGGGGATCGGGCCGCCCCACCTTGTCGTCATCGGCGCCCATCACAATCCTGCCTGCCATACGGGTCCGACGGGGGCAGGACATACCACGATCGGCGCACGCATCATACGGGAGGAGGCCGAAATCGAAGGACCGGCAGAACGGGCGCCCGGCGAGCCTCCCTTCACGAGCCTCTCCCCACGAGCCTCTCCCCACGAGCCTCTCCCCACGAGCCTCTCCCCACGAGCCTCTCCGCGCAACCCCCTGCCCCGCGAGCCTTCAGCGCGTGCCGCGCCTCCGGGACAGGGTGTCCGCGTTCGGGACCGCCGTTCGTCAGAACGTATCGTAGCCGGCTCCGGGCGGCAGCGGCGTTCTCAGCGTGATCTCGGTGGTGTCGATGCCGGCAGGCATCTTCGCCTGTGTTCTCGGCGGGTCGGTCAGCATTGTCGCCCAGAAGGCGACTGTGGCGAGTGCAAAAGCCGCAACAAACAAGCCAATCTTGCGCATGCGCGACTCCCCAGCATGGCAGGTGAATGACAAAGCTGTCGCTCATGCCGCGACTTCAGCCTTGCCGAACTACTGTGCCGCCAAAACTTATCAAGTCAAAGTTCAATTTTCAAGCATATTGCCGATTGGCAGCGCTTGCCCTGATCACAAGCACAAATCCAGGGCCGTCGCATCATTCATTTGATGGAGAACATCTTAGCAAGACTCGCAGTATCTGGGCTTGACCGCCAAAGGTGAGGACGCCGATCGCGTGTGCGGCCGCGCCGCCGGACCACGCGCCGCGCGGCCGGACCCGCCGCGCGGCGGGCCTCATCCGACATCCGGTTGATGGCTTCGCCATCTCCGATGTCGGCCATGCGGATGTCGGCTTCGCTCAGGCGCCGCGCGGGCTTGGCATACGCCATCCGGTTGATGGCTTCGCCATCTCCGATGTCGGCCATGCGAATGTCGGCTTCGCTCAGGCGCCGCGCAGGCGCGTGATCCGCTTCGATCAAGCGGATCCCGGATCACTTCACGAGAACGAGCAGGATGCCGGCCAGGGTGAACAGCCCGACCACGAAGCCGAGAATGAGGATGACCGCCCGGCTCCCGCGCGTGTGGTGCGCGCCCACCATCGCCCTCCCTCCGTGCGAGCGCCGCGGCCGCGTCGCGACGGACTGCTCCTGCGGGGCCGCGGTCCGGCCGCCGCGCCCTGGGCGCGGCGGTCCTGCCTCGCCGGCGCGCGGCCGGCGAGGGGTGTCACGCGCCTTCCGGCGCTACTTGCCGCCCCCGGCGGATCCGCTCCCGCCGCCGCCGGCCGTGTTCGAGGTGGGCTTGCTGTTCTCCTCGGCGTTGCTCGCCGCTCCGGACGAACTCCCCGCCGGACGGCCCTGGGCCAGCACGGGCCCGGCCAGCACGATCAGCGCGGCGGTGGCGGCTGCGATCTTCCTCATCCGTGATCTCCCGTCTCCTGCCCGTCCTCCACGGACCGGCTCGAACCGGGGCAACGTCGATGCGCCGCGTTTGTTCTGACTCCGCGCGAGAGCGCCCGCTCGCCGGGACGGCCCCTCGCCCGGCGATCACTGGAGCGGCCGGCGCTCCACGGCCGGGCGCTCGGCACTCTCGCGCCCGACGGCCGCGAGCAGCCGCAGCGATTCCGCGAGTTCGGTCGCCGTCTCGAGGGGCAAGCCCGTCTGCGCGCGCCCGTTCACCCGGACGGGCTCCCCGGTCTGGAGAGCGTAGACGCCCCAGCCGTCACTCTCCCTGCGAACGGTGTAGGTGCGGTTCGCCATGCGCTCCTCCGGGCCCGGCTCCCGCGGGCTTGGTCCTGGGCAACGCGCCGCGGCGGTCCTTGCTCCCGCGCTGCCTCCGGCGCGGCCCCACGCCCGCCCCGCGGCCCGCCGGCTACTTCACGACGACGAGCAGGATCCCGCTCGACCCGAGGCTCAGGGACACGAAGGCGGCGATGACGCCGAGCAGGACCTCCGTCCGGTCAGGCGCGAGATCCGGATGCTGCCGGCGCGCCGATGTCCATCTCCGGCGTGCCCAGTAACGACGAAACGCTCTCATCTCGACTCTGTGTGTGGTGAAGGGGGCAGGCAGCCGACCGCGGCGGCGAGGATCGGGCCCGAACCGGGCGGAGCGCGGGAGTCACCGCGAGGCCGGGCGGGGTCGGCGCCGCGCCGCGATTGATCCTTAGCTCGCTAATGGATCTCACCGTTACTATCAATCTTGAAAATAGCAGGGGAGGTCCACGCCTCCCGCATGGCCGAGCGGCGGGCGGGACCCGGCCGCGCCCGCCGGCGCGGCGGCCCGCGCCGGCGGGCGGGGAGCGCCCCTGACGCAGATGGAGCAGAGCCGGCGACACCGTTCCTGCCCGCCGATCCGCAGTCCATTCAGGGAAATTACACGCCTTACGTGCGTTTCCACATCCAACGCATGCGCCTTGTCGAAACTTCGTACTTTCCCTTTGTTGCGACGCAGCGTAGAACGCGGGTGCGAGATCGCGGCGCTGCCGCGGTCGTGCAGCCCTTGATGGGCGTTTCCTCCCTACACTTCGGGCCGCCCCTCGGGCGGCCCTTTTTCTTGACGGCCACCCTCCGGCGACGGTGCGCCCGCGAGCCCTGGACCGGCCGCATCCCGCCGCGCCGCGACGGGACGGGCGCCCTGGTCCGCGGGCCCGAGGGCTCCCCGGCACGGATCGGCCGGCGCCGTGCCGGACAGGCGCCGGAACCGGTGCGCGATCCACCAGTCGTTCTGCCAATCCTCGTAGCCGAGGAGCGCGCCCTCGCGCCGCTCCATGGCCTCGGTCCAGCCCGACGACACCTCCCTGCGCAGGCGGATGGCGGCGTCGATGCGCCACTCCTCTCCCGGCAGCGCGAAGTACGCCTCGCGGATGCGGAGGCCGCACGGCTCGCCGGCGCTCCGCGGACCGGAGGCGGGCCGGTCGACGAGCCTGCGCACGATCCGTCCCTCGGACACGGCCGGATCGAACCGGGCCAGCAGCTCGTCGAGCCAGTCGACCGGGTACAGGTCGGAGAAGACCGCGAGCGGCTTGCGGCCCTCCAGCATCAGCGGCAATTCGAAGCCGGTGTGGACCAGGTAGGGCACCTCGCGCAGCCCGTGCCAGGGATCGAGCTGGGTGAAGACCGGGTCCGGCGCGAAGGGCGGGTCGGACAGCGCGCCGAGCCTGTCCAGCGCGTCGGGCGCGACCTCGTGGACGGCCCGCAGATCGGGATCCTCTCCGTCCGCGAGACCGAGGGCGGCGCGCAGCGCCTCCAGATCCCGGATCCTGAGCAGGGCCTCGACGCGGGGCGATCCCGTCGCCGGGTCGAGCGCTTGCAGGACGAACTTGCGGGCGCGCACGGGCTCGCGATCCTCCGCGGACGGTCGAACCGGCTGGAGATCACGGCGCGGGGCGGGCCGTCAAGTCGATCGGTCCCGCCCCGGCCGGAAACCGGCGCGGCACCCCGGAGCCGCCGCCCATTCGAGCGTCCTGCGCACCCGCGAGTCTGTTGCGCGCAAAGAAATGCCGGCCCAGATAGATATCCAGGCCGGCAGTCAGGGCTCCGTTTGGTGCCATCTGACGATGACTTTCCGGTTCTATAGGATCGCTCTTCCCCCGACAACTCCGAGTTTAGCCATCGCGCGAGCGGGACTACCGTCAATCCCGCAGGTAGTGCTTGGCCCGGCAGCGGGGCGAGGCGCGCGCCGGGCCGCTCAATGCCCCAGCGCCTCGCCTCCGGCGGCGGCGCGGGCCGCCCGATCCTCCGGATGGGCGAGCTGCTTGATCACCAGGGCGGCGGCCGCGATCAGGCCCGGGACGGCCACGATCGCGAAGATGGCCCCGAAGCTCAGCTGCCGGCGCGAGAGCTCGGCGACCAGGAAGGAGCCGGCGATGCCGCCGAAGCGCCCCAGGCCCAGCATCCAGCCCACCCCCGTGGCGCGCCCCTGGGTGGGATAGAAGGCGGCGGCCAGGGCCGGCATCGACGATTGGGCGGTGTTCATCAGGGTGCCGCCGACGAACACGAACAGGACCAGGAGGCCCAGCACGCCGGAGACCAGGCCGATCGCCCAGATCGCGAGGGCGGTCAGCGCGTAGCCGGCCGCGATGACGAGGTTCCCGTTGGCGCGATCCATCAGCCAGCCGAGGAAGATCGCGCCCACCCCGCCGAGGGGGAACAGGGCGGCGATGAGCGCGGCGGTCCTGGCGTCCATGCCGGCATCCTTGAACAGGATCGGCATCCAGTTGATCAGCGCGTAGAAGATCACCAGCCCCATGAAGTAGGCCAGCCACAGCATCGCCGAGCCGACCACGTAGGCGCCCGAGAGCACGAGGCCGACGCCGCTCCGGGCCTCGCCGGCAACGGGCGCCGCCTCGGTCATGGTGAAGGCGCGCGCCTCGGCGGCCGCGCGGGAGATGCGGCCCAGCACGGCGCGGACGCGCTCGCTCGGCTGTCCCCTGGCGACCATGTAGCGCACGGATTCCGGCAGCAGCGCGATCATCAGCACGGTGAGGAGGAGCGGGACGACGCCCCCGAGCACCAGGACGCTGCGCCAGCCGAATTGCGGGATCATCCAGGCGGCGAGGAAGCCCCCGAAGGCGGCGCCGAGGGGGAAGCCGCAGAACATCATGTTGGTCAGGGTCGCCCGCCGGGCGTCCGGGCAGTACTCGCTCATCAGCGTCACGGCGTTGGGCATGGCGGCGCCCAGGCCCAGGCCCGTGACGAAGCGCCAGATCACCAGGTGGTCGAGGTCGCCCGCGAAGGCGGAGCACAGGCAGGCGGCGCCGAAGACCAGGACCGCGCCGATCAGGACCAGCCTGCGCCCGAGCCGGTCGGCGAGCGGCCCGGCCGCGAGCGCGCCGGCCGCCAGCCCGAACAGGGCCGCGCTCAGGACCGGGGCGAGCGCGGGCCGCGTCACCCCCCATTCGGAGATCAGGGACGGCGCGATGTAGCCGATCGCGGCCGTGTCGAACCCGTCCAGCAGCACGATCAGGAAGCAGAGCGCGAAGATGATCCACTGGAACGGGGAGAACGGGTGCTCGTTCAGGAAGCTCTGGACGTTCACGGCACCGTGATTCATCGCGCTGGTATCCTTCTTTCTGTCGGGGGGCTCGCATTCGCTGCGAGGGGTGCGGCGCGGGGCTGCGGAGCCGGCCGCGCAGGCGCGGAAACTCGGTCATCCGGGGGCGCGGCGCGGGGGGATCCCGGCGGGGCGCAGGACGCCGCCGTCGCCGGCCGACCCGACGCCGGTCGCGACGAGGGCCGCCGCGGCGCCTCCGACGGCCGAGACCCGGCTGGGGACGGTCCGGCTGCGGACGGGTCGGCCGCGCGTGGCATGGTCGCGCAGACATGGCCGGCCACGACATGGCCGGGGCACGACATGGCCGCGCATGACCTGGCCGGGCACGGGCGCCTCCTGCGGTGGTTTCACTCCCGGGACCGCCCGCGTCGAGGCGAGCGGCCCGACCCGGGAGCATGCGCGCGTCGCGGCCGCCTGACGATGGACCGCGCGGCGAATGACTTGGATTTTCGCGACGCCCGCGCGGGCCCGGCACCGCCGCCGAGGGGCTCCGCGCGCGGCGCAAGCTCTTGACCCAACGTCATTCTCTTTTCGAGGAGGACGGATCCGCGCCGGCGGATCGCCGCCGGCACTTGGAGGATCCGGACGGCCCGGCGGGCCGATGGCCGTCTCCCACATCACCGGGCCCGGCGCGCCGCGGATCCCGCAGCGTCGAGGAGGAGACCGCCCGCACCTTCCTCACGCCATCCGGCCGCGGCCCGACGGCGAGCCCTCCCGACTCCCGGCCGTCCTCGCGGTCGATCCCCGGGACGGCACCCCGACCGCACCGGTCCGGGACGAGAATTCGGGGACGGGCTCCGCCCCGCCCGGAACGGCGCGCGGGCCGGCCGATGCCGGGACACGCTCAGCGAGGCGACGGCTCGCGCCGCGGCCGGTCTTTCCCGGCCAAGCCTCCAGAGCCTTGTCCGACGAAGGGGATGCCGGTCCGTCGAAGGCAATGCGGCACAATCACAAACCGAGACCAGCGCCCGATCGCAACGCGATCGTGCGCTGGTCTAGATGAGACCGCGCTCCGCCGGCAGTTCGGCCGACACGATCCCGTCCTGCTCCCTCAATTGAGCGACCAAGGCCGAAGCCGCATCCGAATTCAACACTTCGGCATACCATAGACGCCGCAATTCAGGCTTTTTCGCACCAGGGCTAATCCTGCCGACACTGCGAACGCCCGGAATTTGCTTGATGCGGTCGCCGAGAGTGTCCTGCAGATGCTCCGGTGTGTGCTCGCCAAAAGTGAACATGACACTGCTCATCGTCGGCACCTTCATTGCAACAATTTGAGCAGGTTGATCCGCCCCGCACCGTAGTCGGCGCTGAAATCCGCTCCATTCATCGCCTGCACCTTGTCGGCCGACGTCATCAGGGCGGCTCTCACCTGATCGGGCTTGAGTTCGCCACCGGCAGCGATGCTCTTGGCGATCAGGAGCGCCGCGCTCCCCGTCACATGGGGTGTTGCCATGGAAGTTCCATCCCAGGCGTCGTAGTTGCACTCGCGGCGGACCCTGGCTCCCGGCTGCGGCCGCCCGTCCGGGCCGTACGCGATGCCGAAGGCGGTCTGGCCGTCATACCGGGGGAGCGTCGACCAGATGGCCTTCCCGGGCGCCGCGACCGC
This sequence comes from Methylobacterium sp. 4-46, assembly GCF_000019365.1. Classification (GTDB taxonomy): domain Bacteria; phylum Pseudomonadota; class Alphaproteobacteria; order Rhizobiales; family Beijerinckiaceae; genus Methylobacterium. Next base: position 842,896 of record NC_010511.1, read on the forward strand.
GATGTGGTTTCCGCTGTTCGAGAAGAGCGTCACCCTGTCGTCCAGCCCCGTCGCGCCGACCGCGACGACCCCCGGTATCGCGGCCGGGTACGAGGTCGGGCTGCCATACTGGCGATCATTGCCCATCGCCGCGCAGATCGTCACGCCGGACGCGAGCAGCTGTTCGAACAGGGTCCGCTCGGTCGGATCGGGAACGGCCGGCCCGCCGATGCTCAGGTTCACGACGTGGGGCGGGTCGTCCACGCACGCGGCCAAGGCACGACGGTACAGGATCGGATTCACGTAATAGACGAAAGCTCCTTGGCCGGGCGCGTAGGTCGGCTCATCATCGAAGATCTTCCAGACATCAAGTTGGCAGGCACACACCCCTTGAACCGAGACGCCGCTGGCGATCAGCGCAGCGATCGTTCCCGAGACATGCGTCCCGTGCCCGATCAGATCGAGCTCCGAGACGGGCCGCGTCAGATCAGCGTTCTGCCAGTAATAATTGGACACCCGCAGGCTCGGGTGCTTGGCATCGACGCCGGTGTCCAGCACCGCGACCCTCACCCGGGTTGCCTCCTGGAAGCCGGCAGCCGCACGCGCCTCCTGCCAGCGGATCTTGGCGAGGTTCCAGAGCAGCGATGCCGCGGGCGGCGCCGCGGCGATCCCGAGACCGCCGCCGGCGGCCGTGCGCCCCGCGCGCCGCGCGGCGAGGTAGCGGACCGGAACCTGCGACACCGAGAGAACGCTCGGGTCGCTCGCCAGAGCGCCGTGCAGCTGCTTCGCGTCCTGACCGTCCATCATCTCGATGAAGCGGACCGGGGCGCCGACGTCGGGTGCTCCGGCGGGACGGTGGAACCCCATCATCGCGGCGGCCGCGGCCATCGGGGACGGCGCCGTCACCGCCTCCTCGCTCGCGCGCAGCGGAACGACCCGCTTGATGCGTCCCGCGCGGGCGAAATACGACAGCGCACCCAGGCCGGGCGTCTCCGGCGCCGGCGCCATCCCCATCCCCATCGCCATCCCCGCCGCCGCGGGAGCCTCCGCCGGTCCGGGCCGCATGGTCACGACGAGGATGTCGTCGTGGTGCTGCGGCAGAGCCTGCGTGGTGAAGATGCTGGCCGTGGTCCGGCGCATCGTCGCGCTCTCGAGGGTCCGAACGATGCTGGGCTTGGCCACGGACTCGGTCCGCGCCGCCGCGAGCCGCTCCGCCGAAGCCGCCGCGCGGATCCGAGCGTCGCGAGCCAGGACGTAGACGAAGGCCTTCGCCTGCCAGCCGGTCCCCGTCCAGGGCCGCGAATCCGGACCCACGCCGCCGTGGGATTCGAGCGTCTCGCCGTTGGCGATCAGGACGACGTGCCCGATCCTCTTGCGACCGGCGTCCTGCGGCCGCAGGAACGCGATCCGGACCACGTCGTCCGTGGCCCTGCCCTCCGCCACGGACGAGGTCTCCAAACCCCTCGCGCGCGCCCATTGGTGCTGATTGACCGAGCCGTCGGGGAAACGCAGCGACGGGGTCGTGGCGAGCCGGACGACCTGTCGGACGAAACCGCTGCAATCGACCTGCGTGAAGTCGCGTCCCGGGACGGCATCGAGGAACGGCACCTTCTGCCCGAGGCCGTAGGTGACGCGCGGCCTCGCGGTCCGGCACGCGTCGAGGAAGGCCCGCGCCCGCGCGAGGTCGAAGGCCGTGTCGCCGACGGCCGCGACGCCCGGTTCCGCCGGCGCGGCACTCTCCGCATCGACCGAGTATCCGAGATTGGCGAGGAGGCGGGCGGTGTCCTCGTCCGCGACCTCGGTGACGTCGGTCGGAGCGGGGGCGCCCGGGTCGTCGTCCGAGGCGTCCTGCGGATCCATCGCGCCGAGGACCGCCCCGCCATCGCGCGCCGCAGAGGAGAGCGATGCAGAGGCGAGCGATGCAATCTGTGGAGAACCCGCCGCCTCCTCACAATATGGCAGCAATCTCATCACATCCTGAGCGTATTGACGGGCTTTCTGGCCAGATCCGTTGTAAGCGCGGACAGCTTCCTGAATGTTCCCGGTCGCTTCATACTTGCTTGTAAGCTCAGATACGACTCTGCTCACACACTCTTCGAAGACATACCATTTCTTCTGACGAAAGAACGCTTCGTCCGTGCGGACATGCTGCAGATCGTACTGAAATATACCGTAACCTTTGTAAATCATCGAGGCCGGGCTGAGGCCGCGCGCGGCCCTCGCCTTGTTCGTTTCGGCGATCAGGAGCTGCGTGAATGCATCCCCATACGTGAGTCTGAACTGAGCGGTATTGATCGGGAACGCGGTTCGGGGCGCGCCGGCCACGTCGCCGCTGGCGTCGTACACGCACAGACCGAGGATCTCCGCGCCCCCCCTGTGCGGCGTCAGCGGGAGCCAGTACATGCCGGCCTCGCGGCAGGCGATGGCGCACAGCAGCGGCACCGTGAACGGCGTCGATCGCGTCGCGTCCGCGAGTTCGGATCGGAAATTGGCGATCAACCAGCGCGTGACGCCCTGGGCGACGTCGCGCTCGCTATGCGCCGCCGTGGTCGCGAATCCCGCATCGGCGGCCCCGAGATCCGCCTCGCCCGCATCCGTCATCGCGCTTCCCTCCCGGTTGAATGAACCGAAAGCCTCCGAGGCCCTTGGCAGGCATCGTCGTGACGCGGCCGGCCGGGCTGGTTTCACGCCTAAGTTGCTTCACCGACTCGATTGTCGCGGCCCAGCGCCGGCGCCGGCCACCGCGAAGCGAAGATGCCAAGAACGCCCGAACATGATCTGCGAGACCTTGGCGGCCGGCCGCCTTGCGGACCCCGACCGACCTGCAACCATCGCAGACAAACACGAACTTCCGCACGAACGCTGAGATCGGGACTTCACCTGACAGTATTCAACCGACATCCTTCGGCATTGGCGCTCAAGATACGCCCAACGGCCGCCGCGGACCACGGATGCGCAAGGTTGGGGAGCGCGCGGATCCGAGGAAAGCCGTCGACACGAGGCATCTCGACCACCCCAGCCCATGACGGAAATTGCCTCCTGAGGCGGGCCATCACACTGACGGCCGGCTCAAGCACCGAACCTCAGATGAGAACGGCACAATCATCATCGGTCGTGCCTGGCATACCAAACGACATGCCTCATCGACATATATGGGAAAGCTGACGCTCGGCGGATTCGCGGCCTTTGTCGATCATGACGACTCCGCCCTGCCGACGATATTTAAACGCATTTGAATCTGCGTTGCAACGGCTGGAGACGGATTTTTCGATTCAGCGCTGCATGAGAGCTCATGCGGCGAATGCTCGGACCGGCACGGACGATTCGCCCGTTCGTCTGCACCACCAGCCGTGCGTACCGAGAATATATTCGCTATTTGGCGCTCGATCGGCCCGGATCTCGTTCGAGTTCCGCAAGAAGCAAGATGATTGAGCTCGTGTTTCGAAGCTTCATCTTGCCCTTATTCCTCCCGGGCGCGGTCTCCCTGCTCGCCCGTTGGCGGGGCCGCGCGAGCGTCGACGCTCCGCCCGACCGTCCGGCGGCCCGGCGGGCCCGCGGCACCTGGGGCATCGAGCGGGTCGGGACCGCCCCGCGCGGCGTCGCGGATCAGGCCGGCGAGGCACACGGCGTGGTTGATGACCGCCAGTGGGTGAAGCCCCGCGGGACATTGCCCCGCCGCTCGCCGCCCGCCGCGTCGATCCCCTCGGCGAAGAGCCCGAGGAAGAACGCCGCGGCGAGGGAGACGGCCGCGTTGACGAGCGTGACCACCGGGGCCGCGAGGACGAACTGGCCGAGCCCCTTGTTGAGGGCGGCGGCGGCGCGGCTCTGGACCGTGTTGCGCGCCCCCGCCAGCGCGGCCGCCCGGGCGATCAGGACGGGTATGCCGGCCGCCTCGGCCGCCCCGACGGCGCTCCCCGCATCAGATCTCGGCGACGGTGCGGGGCTCGGCGGTCGAGCGGCCGTTCTCCTGCCGCCGCAGCGTCCCCATCGCCTCGTAGGCCCGCAGCCGCGCGCGGTTGATCGAGCCGAGCGGCCGGTGCGCCGCCAGCGTGTGGCTGGGGCAGAAGGCCAGGTCCTCCTCCTTGCCGATCCGGCCCTGGCTGTCCTGGGCCGGCAGGACCAGCCGGGCGACGGGGCGGTAGGGGCTCTCGGCCTCCGGCCATTCCCGGCTGGCATCCTCGATCGGCATCCGCGCGGGATCGGTGCAGAGCTGGACCGCGACCTCGTACGCGACCGGGTGGGTGGTGAGGTAGTCGGTCACCGCGTGGCGCAGCGCGTTCTCGTCGCCGCTCAGGTCGATGGTCCTGCCGATCAGGGCGCGCAGCCCCTCCGTCGCCGGCCGCACCGCCAGCTTGGCGACGTAGGCGCCGTAGCGCAGCGGCGTCTGGCTGTAATAGGCCTCGGCGAGCGGGTGGTAGGGCGGATGGCCGAAGAAATCGAGGGTGGCGCTGCCGAGGCCGACCGCGTTCAGCACCGCGTTCGCCGCGCGCGCGCCCGCCGAGACGGCCTGCTTGACCGCCACGGGCGCGGGCGTCGCCCGGCGCAGCGCGCCGATCGTGGCGAGGAAGGCCTTGGCGTCGGCGGCCGGGAAGGTCGTGCCGGTGTCCAGGATGAAGTCCTGCGTCGTCTCCCCCTCGTGACCGGGCAGGCGCTCGCCCTCGACGCCGAAGATCTTGAGGGAGAGGCCGCGCGGCGCGGAGACCTTGCGGTCGTCGAGGTACTCGCCCGGGACGTGCGAGAAGCGCGCGATCACCGGGTAGGTGCGCGGCTCGGCGAAGAGGCCCTGGCGCAGTTCGGGGGGCAGCCCGTCGAGGACGTGCAGCGTGCCCTCGGCGAGGCCGTGGCTCTTGGCGTGGGAGGTGCGCACCGCCCTGCCGTAGCGCTCGCGGGTGATGCGCCCCTCCTCCCGCATCGTGGCGATGATCCGGGCGATGACCTCGTCCTCGTCGGCCGCGCGGCGCTCGAGCCCGTCCGCGTAGCGCGCGTAGGTCCGGGGGGCGCCGGGAACGACGCGCAGGCGGCGGCGCTCCGCCTCCTGCCGCAGGGCGTCGTAGAGGAGGAAGCCCAGGCCGGCCCCGACCAGGAGCGTCGGGAGGAGGTTCTCCCGCGCCCCGTCGAGCAGGCGCCGGGCGCCCGCGTTCAGCGCCGGGCCCGGCGCGTTCGGGCCGACCAGATCCTCGGCGAGGCGGGAGACGTTGAGGCGGGCCTGCAGGCTGTCGAGGGTGCGGTCGAGCCGGGCCCGGCTCGCCTCGACCTCGTGCTCCAGGTCCTCGGTGGCATCGCTCATCGGGCGGGCTCCGTCGCGCGGGGATCGGGGATCGGCAGCGGCTCGGCCGGGACGAGGGCGCGCGAGCGCGGGATCGGCCGGGGGCCGGCCGCCCGCACGAGGCGGAACAGGGCGAAGCCCGCCAGGGCCGCCGCCGCGAGGGCGATCCCGGGACGGCGGCGGATGGCGGCGTCGACCTCGTCGTAGATCTCGCCGGGCGTGCGCGCGGCGATGCCGTCCGCGAGCGCCTCCACCCCCTCGGCCGCGCTGTCGAAGAAGGCCTTCAGGTGCGGGGCCTCGCCGAGGCCCGCGCCGCTGCCGCGGATCACCGCGGCCACGTCCGAGACGGCCCGGACCGCGTCGGCCTTGCGCTTCCCGACGTAGCCGTGCGCCTCTTCGAGGAGGCGCCCGGCGATGGTCTCGTCGCGGCCGCCCTCGCCGGCGGGGCCTCGCCCGAGGCCTTCGGTGTCGTCGAGCATGCGGGCCCTCCTCATCGATCGCGTCGGGAGAACCTCAGGCCGCCGGGCCGGTTCCGTGAGGCCGCGGCGACCCGCCCCCGGGGACGCGGCCGCTGGGCGCGGCCGCGTGCGACGGGAGCGACCGACGGGTCAGGCCGCGCAATGTCCGGCCGCCGAGGCGCATCCGCGGACCGGAGCGGGACGGGGCCTCGCCCGCATCCTCGGGATCGGGGCGATCACCGGGGCGGCGGATGACGATCCCTCGGCCACCGGCACCGACGCCGGCGCGAGGACCACGTTCGGCCTCGCGGTGGGTCGCCCCGGTCGTGCACCTCTCGGCCAAGCTCGGGCAGGTCCGCGGCAAGGGCCTGTTCGGATCGTGCGGTCAGCGGCCGGGTCACCAAAGGGCTCGGCTGGATCACCGCCGGAGTGACGGCCCCGGCCACCGCCTGCCCGGCGGCGCGGTTCCTGCGAGGGGCCGGGACCGCCCGCGACGGAGATGCGCTCCTCCGCGGGCGGTCCCTGCGCACGATCCGGGCCTGCGCCTCAGGCGGCCTTGCCACCGCGGCCTTGGCCACCGCGGCCTTGGCCGCCGCCGTCCTGGCCGCCGCGGTCCTGACCGCCCGGTTCGTCCCCGGCGCCCTCCTGGTTGATGCGCCCGGCGATCTCGGTGAGGAGCTGGTCGGTCCTCTTCTCCTCCTGCAGGGTCTCGTCGAGCAGCTTGGCGGCATCCCGGTAGCCGAGCTGGGCCGCCCAGGTCTTGAGCGTGCCGTAGCGGGCGATCTCGTAATGCTCGACCGCCTGCGCGCAGCCGACCAGGACCGCGTCCGCCGCCGGGCCGCCGCCGAAATCCTCCAGATCCTCCTCCATCTCGGAGGTCAGCCCCTGCATCGCCTCGCAGGTCTTGCCGCGGGCCGGCTTGCCGAGGATCTCGAAGACCTGCTGCAGCCGCTCGACCTGCTCGGCGCTCTCCTCGGCGTGCCGCTCGAAGGCCTGCCGCAGCTCGTCGTTCTCCGCCGCCCTGGCGGATTTCTTCAGCGCCCGGACGGATTGCCGCTCGGCGTAATAGACGTCCTTCAGCGTCTCGTAGAACGCATCCTGCAGGGTCTTGGTCTTGGCCGCCATGAACGAACTCTCGGATCGAGGGGGGGCCGCGCGCCCGGGCCCGGGCGGCGCGGTCTCGGCAGAACGCGCCGGCCCGCCCAGAGGTCCGGCGCGCCGGGCAGCGGGTGCGGCGCGCAGCGCCGGTCGAGCGCGTCCAGGGCGTCGAGCAGGGCGGCGGGGGCGGTGTGGTGCACCACGTGGCCGCAATCCGGGACCAGCGTGAGGGTGGCGTCCGGGAGGCGGCGGTGGCACGCGACCGACTGCGTCCGCGGGTCGACCATTCGGTCCCCGCCGCAGACCAGGGCGACCGGAACGGCAAGGCCGGCCGCCAGCCGGACGTCGAGCCGCGGGGTCGGGTGGAAGGTGCCGCCCTCCAGCAGGAGGCCGCGCACCTCCCGCGGCCTCTGCAGGGCCCAGGCGACGGCCACGCGGGCCCCCCGGGAATGGCCGAGCAGGAGGGGCCGGCGCACGCCGAGCGCGTCGAGGGCCTGGGCGAGGAGGCGGGCCTGCTCGCCGGGCGGGAAGGACCGGCCGCGCGGGCGGGTGCTGCGGCCGTGGCCGGGCCGGTCGAAGATCAGGACCCGGTGCCGGCGGCCGGCGCGGGCCGCGAAATCCCCGAGCAGGACATCCTGCGCCAGGCTGCCGTTGCCGTGCAGCACGACGGGGGGCGGTCCCTCGCCGCGCGCGACCCAGTGCAGGCGCACGCCGTCGACCTCGATGAAGGGCCCGAGGGGCGGGTTCCGCGCCGCGCCCGCGCCCCGGCGCCTCCGCGCGGCCATCAGGGCAAGGGCGAGGAGCGCGCAGGCCGCGGCAACCCCGCGCCCCGGGGCCGCGCCGCCCGCGTCAGGCACGCCCCCCGGCCTTTCGGAGGAGCCCCGGAACCAAGCCGGCGAGTTCGCGCGCCAGGAAGCCGAGCGGGCCGCAGCGATCCGCGAGATCCCGGCCGGCCTCGCCGTGGAGGTAGACGCCCCAGACGGCCGCCTGCGCGGGGGCGGCGCCCCGCGCCAGCAGGCCCGCGATCAGGCCGGCCAGGACGTCGCCGGAACCGGAGGTCGCGAGCCCGACGCCGCCGCCCCGGTAGAGCCACGCCGCCCCGCGCGGCGCGACGACCAGCGTCCGGGCGCCCTTCATCACCACGACGGCGCCCAGGAGGTCGGAGGCGGATTGCGCCGCGCCCCGCGGATCGGCCTCGATCGCCTCGCGCGGGCGGCCGAGGAGCGCCGCCATCTCCCCGGCATGCGGGGTGATGACGACCCGGCCCTCGCGCGCCCGCACGGCCTCGGCCTGGGCGGGAAGGTCGCTCAGGCCCGCCGCGTCGAGGACGACGGCCGCCGAGGGGGCCGCCTCCAGGAGGGCCGCCCGCAGGGCCGCCACCGGCGCCCCCTCCATCATGCCGGGCCCGACGAGCAGGCTGTCGCAGCGGGGCGCGTAGGCCGAGAGCCGCGCGACCGCGGCGGCGGGATCGATGCAGCCCCCGGCCTCGGGCAGGCCGATGACCCGCGCCTCCGGCACCGCGAGGCCGAGGGGCAGCGCCGCCTCGGCGACGGTCGCGATCTGCAGCTTGCCCGCGCCCGCCCGCAGGGCCGCCGTCCCGGCCAGCAGGGCCGCGCCCGGGACCTCGGCGCATCCGGCCACCACGAGGACGCGGCCGCGCTCCTCCTTGCTGCCCTCGTGCGGCAGCGGGAGCGCCATGCGGCGCAGCGCCTCGGGCGTGACGTCGACGGGGTCGCTCATCGCACGGCGCCCGTCGCGTCGGGCGCGTCGGTGACCGGGGCGCCCGCCCGCGCGACCGGGGCCACGAAGTTGTAGCGCTGCAGGGCCGGCCGCCCGCCCGCGCCCGGGGCCACGGCGTATTCGGTGATCGCGCAATTCGCGACGCTGCCCTGACCGTCGATCTCCAGGATCTCCGCCTCGGTCAGGTTCTCCAGCAGGTACCTGATGCACAACACCATCACCTGATGTCCGACCAGCAGGACCCGGTCTCCCGCGTAGTACAGCGACACCGTGTGGAGCGCGCTGCGCAGGCGCAGGATGACGTCGCACCAGCTCTCGCCGGAGGGCGGCCGGTGGTAGAACTTGCCGAGCAGCCGGCGGTACTCGGCCTGCTCGGGATGGAGTTGCCGGATGCCGTGCGGCGTGAGGCGGTCGAGGAGGCCGAACTCCTTCTCGCGCAGCCGCTCGTCGAGGACGAGGGCGAGGTCGTCCTCCGCCAGCCCCCCCGCCGCCCGCACCCGCTCGGCGGTCTCCACCGCGCGCCGGTAGGGCGAGGTCAGGACGACGTTCGGCCGCTCGGCCCGCGGCATGGCGGCGAACCAGCGCCCGACCGCCTCGGCCTGCCGCTCGCCGTCCGGGCTCAGCGGGACGTCGACGTCCCGCCCCTCGATGGCGATGTGGGTGGAGCCCTCCCGGTGCGCCGCGGCCCGCGCGACGTTGCCGGCGCTCTCGCCGTGCCGGAGGATCCAGATCCGGGCCGGCCATTGCTGTGGCATGGAGCCTCCTCGGCCGCCTCCTGGCGCGCAGTGCCTCCTGGCGCGCAGTGCCGACCGGCGCGCAGTGCCGACCAACGCGCGCCCCGGCCGCGGGTTCTGCCGCGCCGGGGCCGGACCGCGCCGCGCCCACGCCGTCGCGGGATCAGGCCCGATCCGGAATATCACCGGATCTACTTCACCCAACGTCAATCGATTGCTGCAAAATACCGACAAGATCCAATCGATCCGCCCTAAGCAACCTGACATAGGCCGCAATTAGGTGATATTTAACAATTCAGGCAGACCTAGTATTCATCAAATATTCGTGCCCCGAGCGGCCGGCCGGCGCCATGCCGGCAAGGTCCGCCCGCGTCGGAGCGCGATTCCGAGCCGCCCCCGTCACGAGGATCCGCCGCATGTCCGCCCTGCTCACGATCCGGCGCAAGCTGATCGCCACGGTGAGCCTCTTCCTGATCCCGATCGCCCTCCTCGCGGCCCTGTTCGTGAACCAGTCGCGCAAGGACATCAGCTTCGCGAGCCTGGAGCGGACCGGAACCGCCTACCTGCAGGCGGTCTGGCCCCTCTTGCGGGGCGGCGTCGCGCCGGACGGGCCGACGGGGGAGGCCTGGGCGGCCTTCGAGGCCGCGCGGGCCGCCCACGACGCCGCCACCGGCAGCGCGGAGGCGGCCCGCGCCCTCGCGGCGGCGCGCGGCCGGGAGCCCGCCGCCGTGGCGGCGGCGGCGCGCGGCCTGATCGGCAAGATCGGGGACGGCTCCAACCTGATCCTCGATCCGGACCTCGACTCGTTCTACGTGATGGACGCGGTCGTGGTGAAGCTGCCGGACCTGCTGCAGCAGGCCGGCGCGCTCGCGGCCCTCGCCCGCGCCTATCGGGGGGCGCCGACCCTGCGCCAGGACGAGGTGGCCCGGTTCCTGATCGAGCAGGGCAAGCTGCGGGCGAGCGCGGACGGCCTCCAGGCCTCCCTCGCCTCGGCCTACGGGGCGAATGCGGACGGGGCCACCCGGCGGGCCCTGGCGTCGCCCGCCGGCGCGGTCGCGCGGGCCGTGGAGGCGCTGGCGGCGCAATCGGCCGCACTGGCGGAGGCCTACGCGGCCCGCCGGCAGGCGGAGGCCGATCCCGCCCCCTTCCTGCGCGCCGCGGGCGAGGTCGTCGCCGCGGCCGACCCGCTCTGGCACGCGGCCGCGGCCGAACTCGACCGGCTGCTCGACGCGCGCGTCGCGGGCTTCCGCACCAGCCTCGTCGCGGCGCTCGGCACCGCCCTCTCGGTCACGGCGCTCGCCTACCTGCTCGCCTTCCTGCTGACGCGATCGGTGGTGGCGAGCCTCGCGCGCCTCGATCGGCGCGTGCGGGAGCTCGCCGACCTGTCCCTCGACGCCGCGGTGCCGGAGGCCGCGGGACGCGACGAGATCGCGGCCCTCGCCCGGGCGGTCGTCTATTTCCGGGACCGGACGGTGGAGAAGATCGCCGAGGCGACGAGCGACGAGCGCCGCCAGGAACTGGTCGCGCAGGAGCGCCGCTTCATGGCGCGGGTCGCCGAGCGGATCCGCGACACCGTGGGGGGCGGCGTGGCGCATTTCCAGGAGGTCGCCGACGCCATGCAGGGCGCCACCGCCAGCGTGCAGAGCCGGGCGACCGACACCCGCGAGCGCCTCGCCCGCTCGGTGGAGGACCTGAACGGCACCGCCGCCGACGTGTCGAGCGCGGCGAGCGCCGTGACCGAGCTGTCGGCCTCGATCGGCGAGATCGCCGCGCAGGCCGCCCAGTCCACCGCCGCGATGCAGGAGGCCCGCGCCAGGGCCGACGCCGCCCGCGGGCTGGCCGCCGAGCTCTCCGCCCTGAGCGACCGGATCGGCAGCGTCACCGGGCTGATCCACTCCATCGCCGCCCAGACCAACCTGCTCGCCCTCAACGCCACGATCGAGGCCGCGCGCGCCGGCGAGGCCGGCCGCGGCTTCGCGGTGGTGGCCGCGGAGGTGAAGGACCTCGCCGGCCAGACCACGAAGGCGACGGAGGAGATCGACCGGCAGGTCGGCAGCCTGCGCTGCGCCTCCGCGGAGGTGCTGGCGGCGGTGGACGGGATCGGCCACACGGTCGGGGCGATCACGCAGATCGCCACCTCGATCGCCTCGGCGGTCGAGGAGCAGAACGCCGCCACCGGCGAGATCAACCAGATGGTCCTGACCGTGTCGGACCGCACCCAGGCGGTGATAACCGGGATCGCGGCCCTCCCGGGCCTCGCCCGGGAGACCGACGCGCTGGCGACCCAGCTCGCCGGCATGGCCGTCGACCTCGCCCGCGAGGCGGATCACGTCGACGGCGAGGTCAACCAGCTGGTGAGGGAGATCGCCGACCGCCGGGCCGCCGCCCGCTACCCGTCCGGCGCCGCAATCTGGGTCACCGTCGACGGGGTGCGCCACCCGACCACCCTGCACGACATCAGCGAGTTCGGGGTGCGCCTCGACGCGATCGGCACGCCGCTCCCGGCCGGGACCCGCGTGGGGCTCGACCTCGGCGACGGCACCTCCCGGGCGGGGCACGTGGTCTGGAGCGAGCGGGGCATGGTCGGCCTGTCCCTCGCGCCCGGGCGCCTCGACGAGCGCACCGTCTCCAGCCTCGCGGCCCCGCGCCGGGCCGCCTGACGCCGCCCGCCAAGCCCCCGGGCGACGAAGGGTCAGGACCGACGAGGGCGCGGCGCCACCCGAATATCGGCCGCTCGCCGCAGGAGTTCCGACGTGTTCGGGCCCGCCGCGCAAGACGTTCCGGCCCTCCGGCGCCATGTTCGGCAGACCTGCGCGGCCGCTTCCCTCATAAGAATATCATAAACACGGCGCGGATCGGCGGGCGATTGCGGAACCATGGCGCGGGTCTCGCCTTGTTGCAGGCACGGGCTCCGCGCGGGCCTCTCGCCCGACAGGATGCCATGCCACGCACCGTGACGTGCCAGATCGTGGAAAAGGCGGCGGACGGCTTCGCCGTGGTCGGGGTCATGGCGCCGGACAAGCCGTTCCTGCGCGACGGCTTCGCCACGCGCGCGGAGGCCGCGGCGTGGATCGACGGCCTGCGGGAGATCATGGCGGCCTGCGGCGCCCCCGTGCGCCACCTCGACGACGGCGATCCCGACGGCCTCGCGCGGCGGCAGGAGGCGGCGCCCGCGCGCCGCTCAGGGACGCGCCGCGCGGCCTGCGCGCCGGCCCCCCCCTGCGCGAGGCTGCCTCATCCGACATCCGGTTGATGGCTTCGCCATCTCTCATCTCGGCCATGCGGATGTCGGCTTCGCTCAGGCGCCGCGCGGGCTGGTGATCCGGGACCTGCTTCGATCAAGCGGATCCCGGATCAGAGCGCGGCCGAGCGGCCCGACCGGCCGCCCTCGTAGCCGAGGGCCTGCGCCAGCGCCGCCCGCGCGCGGTTGACGCGGCTCTTCACGGTGCCGACCTGGCAGCCCATCAGCGCCGCCGCGGCCTCGTAGGTCAGGCCCTGCGCCCCCACGAGCAGCAGGGCCTCGCGCTGCGGGGTCGGCAGCTGGCTCAGCCGCATCCAGACGTCCCGCAGCTCGATGCCGTCCTCCTGGTCGGGCAGCGCGACCATGCGGGCGGCCTGCTCGCCGTCCGCGTCCTCCACCTCGCGCCGGCGCTTGCGCGCCACAGTGTAGAACTGGTTGCGCAGGATCGTGAACAGCCAGGCCTTCAGGTTGGTGCCGGGCGCGAAGCGGTCCTGGTTCTGCCAGGCCCGCAGCAGCGTCTCCTGCACGAGGTCGTCCGCCTGGACCACGTTCGCCGTCAGCGACACGGCGAAGGCGCGCAGGGCCGGGAGGGCCTCGAGCAGATCCTCGCGGAAGCGCGACGCCGGCTGCCCGTCCAGCGCCACCTCGAGCCGCGCGACCAGGTCGAGCAGCAGCTGGGGCTGGCGCTCGGCCAGGAGGGCGCCGTAGACGGCCTGCAGCTGCCGGCCGAGATGGGCGTGAACGGAGCGGGGCAGGAGCGGGCGCCCCTCGCCCGGGACCGCCGCTGCCCGGTCCCGCCCTGTCGGAGTGTCGTGGTCGAATGCCATGGTGCCTCTTACGCCCGCGTCGCGAGCAGATGCAGATCTCCGGGCTACGATGGCCCGGCTCTTGCCAAAGAGACCCTGAACGCTTCCTGTATAACAAGGCTAGGCAACGATAGGATTTTGGTTTCTGCAGTGTGATAGCTTCGCCTTGACAGCGAGGACCGGCTGATTTTCGCGCCCGCCCGGGCAGGTCGTTCGAGACTCTGCTTCAGGTCATCATCCGTCCCGGCTGGACCTGGCGGGCCCCCCGCATACTAACGTACAGTATTATGCGGCCGGGAACGCGACGCGGACGGGTTTCGCCGCGCACCTCGGACCCTATCCGGGTCGACGGCGCGCGCGAGGCGGCACGCGCGCGCGATCCGGACCGATGAGGCGCGACGCCGCGCCGCTCCGGCGGGTCCCCGCGCGCCGCGCCGGCCCCTCGCCCCGGCGTCGCTCCTGCGGCAATCTCGGATCCGTAGCTGTTACGGGAGTCTGCCGAGGATGCGAGATCGGGCGACGGAGGGGCTCACCATTGGGGCGCTGGCGACGCGCACGGGCGTTCATCTCGAAACGATCCGCTACTACGAGCGGATCGGCCTGGTGCCGCCGCCCGCCCGGTCGGCGGCGGGCCACCGGCGCTACGGCGGCGAGGCGGTGCGGCGCCTGATCTTCGTGCGCCGCTGCCGCGACCTCGGCTTCCGGCTGGAGAGCATCGGCGCGATGCTCGGCCTGGTGGACCGTCAGGCGGTGACCTGCGGCGAGGTCCAGGAGATCGTCCGCCACCACCTCGTGGAAATCCAGGCGAAGCGCGCCGACCTCGCGCGCCTGGAGCAGGCGCTGAGCGGCATGCTCGGGACCTGCCCGGGCGGCGACAGCGCCGAGTGCCCGATCCTGGACGCGCTGATGCGGGAGCCGGGGGCCGGCTGATCCGGGATGCGGTTGATCACTGCGGCTCCCGGATCACGCGCCCGCGCGGCGCGTGAGCGACGCCTCAATCCGCCAACCCGAAGGGATCAGGCGGATGGGGGATGAGGCGCCGCCCGGCGCCGTCGGCCTCACGCCGCCCCGGGCCCCTTCGCGGCGCCGCGCCGGATCGGGCCGGACCCGCGCGGGCGCGCGGGGGCCGCGCTGCCGGGCGGGTCGTCGCCGCCGACGCGGGTGCGCGCGCCGCGGGGGCGGTGTTCGGGCGACGGGACCTGCGCGACCAGCCCCTCGCGCCGCGGCGCGGCGCGCGGGGAGGCGGGACCGCCCTCGCCGCCGGGGGAAGCGCCCGCGACTCCGACCAGGCTCATCATCGCGACGGCGACGCGTGCTGTTGTGCCGATCATGACCGCGCTCCGGGATCGCCCGCGCCGCCGAGCGGCGCGGCGGGAGGCCCGATCAGACCTGTCGGCTCCCTCCCGATCCTTGCGCTGGATCAAGGGCGCCGCGGCGGGCCCTCACCCGGCGCCGCCCCCGGTGAACCGGCCGGCGCCGGACCTGCCGCGCGGGAGGCGCGCCCTGCCGTGGCGGGGGCGGCGCGTGGACAAGGCGGGGCCGCGGGGGCATTCTCCCCCCGGCCAAGCCGGATCCGGGCGAGGACGGCGCGTCCGCCGGACGGCGCGGTCCCGGGATCCCGGTCGCGGGCAGCACGTCGACCGTGCCCCGCGACGCGGCGCCAAGAAGGGACGGTCCCGCGAAGGACCGGTGGGAGGAGACATGACGATGCGAGGCAGGGCCGCCGCGGGCGCGGCGACGGCGATCCTGTGCGCCTGGACGGTGGGCGCGCGGGCCGAGAGCGGTATCCTCAGGACGCACTATGACGGGACCAGCAACGACCTCCTGACCGCCGGCCTCGGCAAGTCCGGTCTCGCCGGGCCGGCGCCGCAGCCGGCCGATCCGCTGCGCCCGACCGCCGAGGAGCTGCGGCGGCTCGCCATCTACAGCAATTACCGCGCCCTGATCGACCCGACGCCGGGGGGCGGCTACGGCACGCTCTACGGCCCCAACGTCGCGGCGGACGGCACCGTTACGGCATCGGAGGGCAAGATCGCGGGCGACGAGTTCATCGCCTACGAGCGGGCCGGGGACCGGCGCAGCCGGGTGACGATGCTGGTGCAGGTGCCCGACAGCTACGATCCGAGGCGGGGCTGCATCGTCGCCGCGCCCTCCTCCGGCTCCCGCGGCGTCTACGGGGCGATCGCCACGGCCGGCGAGTGGGGACTCAAGCACGGCTGCGCGGTGGCCTACACCGACAAGGGCACCGGCACCGGCGCCCACGACCTCCAGGCCGACACGGTCAACCTGCTGCGCGGCGAGCGCGCCCCGGCCTCCGCGGCGGGCGAGGCCGCCAATTTCGTGGCGCCGATCCCGGAGGTCCAGCGCAGCGCCTACGTGGCGGCGAACCCGCACCGCTTCGCGTTCAAGCACGCGCATTCGCAAGCCAATCCCGAGGCGGATTGGGGCCGCAACGTGCTGCGCGCGATCGCGTTCGCCTTCGAGGTGCTCAACGAGACATTCCGCACCGGGCCGCGGATCGGCAAGCACAACACGATCGTGATCGCGTCGAGCGTGTCGAATGGCGGGGGCGCCTCGGTGCGCGCGGTCGAGCAGGACGACGATCACCTGATCGACGGTCTCGCGGTCGGCGAGCCGAACGTGACGCCGCGCTACTCGCCGGCCTTCTCGATCGTCCAGGCCGGCGCGGCGCCGCTCTTCGCGCACAGCCGGCCGCTGATCGACACGATCACCCTGGTCAACGTCTTCCAGGGCTGCGCCAACGCCGCCCCGGAGAACGCCGCGGCCGGCCTGATCGCCCTGGTCCCCAAGGGCGACGGCCGCTGCGCCGAGTTGCGCGCGCGGGGGCTGATCGGCGCCGACACGCTCGCCGCGCAGGCGCGCGAGGCGCAGGCCGCGATCAACGCCGCCGGCATCCTGCCCGAGCAGAACCTCGTTCAGCCGGGCTACTGGTACGGCAACGTCCCGCAATCGATCTCGGTCACCTACGCCAACGCCTACGGGCGCTTCAGCGTGCGCGACGCGCTCTGCCGCTACAGCCTGGCCGCCGCGGCGCCCGGCGGCCCGCCGGTCCCGCTCGCGGGGGCGGGCGAGGCCCAGATCTTCGGGACCAGCAACGGCATCCCGCCGACCGCCGGCATCGTCCTGATCAACGAGGCGGCCGAGGGCGGGCCGCGGGAGGATCGCGGCTCGACGCCGGGCCAGAACCTGGAGGGCGCGCTCTGCCTGCGGGCGCTCGCGACCGGTCGCGACCCGGTCACCGGGGGGCAGCTCGCCGGCCCGCGCCGGGCGGAGGCCGAGCGCGTGGCGGCGGGCGTGCGCGAGATCCTGGCGGAGGGGCGGCTGCACGGCGTGCCGGCGGTGTTCGTCACCGGCCGCAACGACGGCATCCTGCCGCCCAACCACGCCTCGCGCGCGTATTTCGGCCTGAACTCCGTCCTGGAGGGCGCGGCGAGCCGGCTGCGCTACTACGAGGTGACGCACGCCCACCACCTCGATTCCTTCAACCAGTTTCCCGGCTACAACGAGCAATTCGTACCGCTGCACCGCTACTTCATCCAGGCGATGGACCTGATGTACGCGCACCTGACGCGGCAGCAGCCGCTGCCTCCGAGCCAGGTGGTGCGGACGACCCCGCGCGGGCCGGGCGCCCCGCCGATCACGGCGGCGCAGGTGCCGCCGATATCCGCCGCGCCCGCGCCGGACGCGCTGATCACCTTCGCGGCCGGGCAGGTGCGCATCCCGGAGTGAGCGATGGGGGCGGGCCGCGCGAGCGGCCCGGGCCATCCCGCGGGCCGGGACCATCGAGGTCCGGCAATCCTTGGGTGGCAAGCCCCGAATCGACGGACTTGGCCATGCCTCGAATGTTCGACTGGATCTTCTACGCCATCATGCGTCCGCCCCCCGCCCTGCTGCTCTGGGACCACCTGCGCAACCGCTGAGCTGCGCACCGGACCAGCGATCGTCCGAGCGCTCCGGGACGCGCGGCCGGGCCGCTCGCGCGGGGGGCCGGACCGCGTCATCGTCGCCCTGCCCGCACCTTAAGGTGTCACTGTTGGTGAGAATACGCCGCGGCGAGGGCTGCGGCGGCCCGGCCTCACCCCGTTCGCAGAATCGCCGGGTTGTCGCCTCTCCGGGCCTTGACCGCGCCTGCCTCGCCCAGCGCGGCCGCAGGCGGCCGCGCCTTCTCCCCATCCGGGGCCTCGCAGACGCTGGGCCGACCGGCTCGGGCCCAGCTCGGATGCTCCGCAGCGGCGTGACGGTGCGGAGGATCTCGGCGGTCATGCCCGGCACGGCGGCGAAGGCGCCGCGCGCCGGGGGCCGCACGCGCTGCATCGAGGGCGCGGGCGGCGCGATCCAGGACCGGATCCCCCCGCCCTCGGTCAGACATCGGTGCCGCCCGGGCGAGGCGGCTCATCGGCCTGCGCGCGGTCGTGCGGAACGTCGTCGCCGAAGCCGATGACGTGCGCCGCCGCGGCGCGGGCCTCGATCGCGGCGGCATCCGCGTCGAACTCGGCCGCCATGGCGGTCAAGGCCGCCACCGCAGGATCGTTCTGGTTGTACAAGTGCTTCGCGAGCCGACGGCACTGCTCGGCCTTCTCGCGAAAATACGCGGCGTCCTGCACGATCCTCACCTCGTCGAAGGCGAAGCTCGGCGCCTTTTCCGTGCGCCCGATCTAGCGCGCAAGGAACAATCGTTCACGCGCAAACATGCCACCAGCGTGGATATAGGCCATCATACCTAGACCCCCATCCGAAGCTTGCTCATATTTTACGTATCTATACAGAGCTTCATGCCGCCACATGCGCCGCATCTGCTTGCATCGCCGTCACCCGGCGGCGCGTGGCCGATCCCGCGAGGGCCGAGGCGCGACGGGCCGCGTTCGACCGGGGACGGCGCCCGGTCGTCCCGATGCTGCTCACGGTTGACTCGACCGGGATGGCTGCCCGCGAAGGCGCGCACCGCCGCGCCCGCGGCTCGGCTTCGGGGCGCGGCCCGCGGGTCGTCGCGCGGGATTCCGGGGCGCCGCCGCAGAGGCGTGATCCTGAGCTTAACCTTTGATATCGAAAGAATCTGAGCGCCATCCGGCGTCGCCTTGGATGCCGGCCTCGTTCCCTGCCGCGAGGGCACCGGCTCGTTCCGCCGGGCGTTCGTGTCGACGCGTTCTCCTCCCCACCGGCACCTCGGCGCAGCATGACTCGTAGGAACGGATGAGATCGAAGGCGCGCCGGCATCATTCGTAGCGTCGCGGTTGAGGTGCGCCGTCGCGAGAACCGTGCGGGTAAAGCGCACCGTATGGAGCAGGTCCTCCGGGAGCATGCGGCTGCGCAGGACCCGGCCGCGCCCGTCGCGCCACGTCTCGGTCGCGGCGTCGAACCAGCGCCCGCCCTGAAGGCGACCCGTTGCAGGTGAGGCCGCCCGCAGCCCTCGCAGCGCCCGCCGGCGCGCCGGAAGCGGATCACGTCGGAGAGCCGGGGCCAGTCGATCGGGTCGAAGCCGCGGTGCTCGGGTCGGATCGGCATCGGTGAGATCGGCGCCCTGATCGGCGCAGGCTACGGCGGAGTTCGTGATCCCGCTAGGCCGCCTTCCCGAACTCCCAGACGGTCACGCCGCGGCAGCGCCCGGGCTTGGCCTTGCACGAGGTCCAGAGGTGTGTCGTCAGGTACGCCTCTGCCAGCTCGAACACCGGGTAGGAGCAGGGCATCATCACGCCGCACCGGTCACCCCGCATAGCGCTCCGATCGCTTCTTTCCGCAAATTTCAACTGAGGGAGCCAGCCGAATGACCTTGCAATGCACGGAGAGGCGAGACATTATGGCAGATGAGGAAGAAAAAAGAAAAAGTGCATGTCCAGAATTGCTTGGTTCGTGGCCGGATTGCTCTGCACAAGCTCTGTTAATTCATATGCGCAAGAGAAGCCATGTGGCCC
This sequence comes from Methylobacterium sp. 4-46, assembly GCF_000019365.1. GTDB lineage: Bacteria > Pseudomonadota > Alphaproteobacteria > Rhizobiales > Beijerinckiaceae > Methylobacterium. Next base: position 862,148 of record NC_010511.1, read on the forward strand.
ATTTTGTCAGGATTGCGTGGACCGCTTGAATATACCAAGAGACTCTAGCGGAAATCTAATATTCAAGATGTCTCCAGTCAGCAAGGCAACATTCAAGGAGTGCATCGCGAGTTCGATGCCGAATGGTGGCCCTCGCTCCAACGCTCGCACCTCAAATGCGAAGAAGCTCCGCGTTTTCTGAGTTTCAAAGCAGACTACAAGCCGGGGCACGGCGGCTGGCCGGGCGAGAGGGAGGCGAGGCCACGGCTCCACGCGGAGACAAGGCGCCGGGACCGGCCATCGGGTCGGCGGCCGGCATGGCGCCCCGATACTCGCCCGAGATCTGGCGGGGCTTGCCGCCGGTCCCGGCCTACGCGAGCCGCACCAGCAGGATCGCGGGGAGGTCGAGCGCCACATCCTGTGCGATCAGCCGCTACTCCACGACCAGGATCGCCAGGACGGTCTCGTCCTCATCGTGAATGTTGCTCACGCCACTGGCGAGATCGAAGCAGGGCGGATCAGGCCCCCTTCTACGCAGCCGGCGGTGCCCGGCTGCGCGCCTCGCGGTTGATAACAAGGCCATCAGCATTAGACAGCAAGCTACTTTTCTGCAAATCTTTGGGTGAAAATGAAACTCTGCTGCAGCGCAACGAGAAGCGTGAGGTAGCTCTGCGATGCTTACGACCATCGATAATTATTTCCTCAACTTGATGGGCAGATTTGCCGGACATAACGCATTGTTGGATAGATTTGTAATAAAATTCCTTGACTTGGATTCAGTAAAGTGTCTTCCTTTCATTATGTGTATTGTTTATTTCTGGTATCGCAAGTCTGATCGAAAGTCGTACAAAATCTTTGCTATCGGAGCAGTTATCAGCGTTTTCACAGCTATATTGACTTCTAGACTGACACAGAATCTTCTTCCAATGCGGCTGCGGCCTCTTCACTCAGGCGATTCTAATTTTATTGCTCCGATCGGAACTAAAATAGAGATATTTGAGCACTGGAGTTCATTTCCGAGCGATAGTTCGGCATACGCATTTGCACTCTCAACCGCGATCTGGTACGCTTCCCGATCATTGGGAAGCTTCTTTTATGCTTGGTCGATTTTCGTCATGTGTTTGCCTCGGATTTACGCTGGCTATCATTATGCAACCGATATCATCGCTGGGGCCATCATAGGCATTTCGACAGCTATGTTTGTAAGATTTCTTCTACCCATCAACACGATTTCAAGACGTGTTGAAGCTATATCGACAACCCACCCCGGCTTGTTCAACGTAGCGTTCTTTGTTCTGATGTTCCTACTTACTACTCAGTTCAGTGATATCAGGACGGCATTCGCCTCACTGTTTAAGGCGGCTTAAATCTCCGGTATGATCATGGTCCTGTGCCGCGCTATGCGCCAGCATCGGGGACGCGGGTCGTGTCCCTACTGGTGGTGTAGCTCGCCGGGAGCGAGAGAGCCCGCCTGCGCGCCCATCACAGCGCTGAAGCAGGCGGGATCTCTCGCGGGGTGGTCATCGGCGGTTGCCGGGTAGGGTGGGGTTGCTGGCACCAACCGCGAACCCGAGAGACCTCCGATGACCGACGAGATGATGAGCCTGCGCGGGCTGCTGGAGAAGAGCGCCGACGCGGACCTGCTGCGCGAGATGATCGGCTTTGCGGCCGAGCGGCTGATGGAGCTGGAGGTAGGCGGCCTGACCGGGGCGGCCCACGGCGAGAAGAGCGCCGAGCGGCTGGTCCAGCGCAACGGCTATCGTGACCGGGACTGGCAGACGCGGGCGGGCACGGTCGAGCTGCGCATCCCCAAGCTGCGCAAGGGCTCGTACTTCCCGGCTTTCCTGGAGCCGCGCCGCATGGCCGAGAAGGCACTCACCGCCGTGATCCAGGAGGCGTACATCCAGGGCATCTCGACCCGCTCGGTCGATGATCTCGTTCAAGCCATGGGCGGCACCGGCGTGTCCAAAAGCCAGGTCTCTCGGCTCTGCCAGGAGATCGACGAGCGCGTGGGCGCGTTCCTTGACCGGCCGATCGAGGGCGAGTGGCCGTCTCTCTGGATCGACGCGACCTCCGTGAAGGTGCGCCAGGACGGTCGTATCGTCTCGGTGGCGGTGATCGTGGCGGTGGGCGTGAACAGCGACGGGCGCAGAGAAGTGCTCGGCATGGACGTTGGCCCCTCCGAGGCCGAGACCTTCTGGACCGACTTCCTCCGGAAACTCGCCCGGCGCGGTCTGCGCGGCGTGAGGCTTGTGATCTCGGACGCGCACGAGGGCATCAAGGCCTCGGTTGCCAAGGTGATGAATGCCACCTGGCAGAGGTGCCGCGTCCCCTTCATGAGGACCGTGCTGGCCCACGCCGGCCGCAGCGGGCGGCGCGTCGTGTCGGCCTTCATCGCCACCGCCTTCGCCCAGGACGACGCGGAGGCCGCCCGTCAGCAGTGGCGGCGCGTGGCCGATCAACTCCGGCCCAAGGTCCCTAAACTCGCCGCCCTGATGGACGCGGCCGAACCGGACGTGCTGGCCTACATGGGCTTTCCCGCCCAGCATCGGGTCAAGCTGCACTCCACGAACCCGCTGGAGCGCCTCAACGGCGAGATCAAGCGGCGCACCGAGGTGGTCGGCATCTTCCCCAACGAAGCCGCGATCACGCGCCTTGTTGGCGCGATCCTGCTCGAACAGAACGACGAGTGGGCCGTCCAGCGCGCCCGCTCCATCACCCTGGAAAGCATCGCCCCCATCGGCGATGATCCCCTCGTCAGCCTGCCCACCCTGGCAGCCTGATCGTCCCGGCCCCAGTCGGTGATCGGGGTGACCACGCCGAAGCTACACCACGCCTGGGGACACGACCGCCACCTTGCCTCTGTGTGAGTCTCTGTGGCCCTTCACGGACCGAACGCCAGACCTTCTCCAAGTACGCCACAGCGACAGCCTGCCGTACCTTGGCCTCCACGGGGTCACGGGTGCGCAGCGACGTACGAACGTCCTTGGCCTTGTCCGAGATGACGAGGTGTACCTCCCCCTCCCCTATCGGGATGGTAAGCTTCATGCCTCGCACCTTCGCGGCTACGTCTGCCGGAATGCGCTGAACCAGTTGGTGGTAGGAGGAACCTGAACGCCTCATCGGGCGGGCCATCTGAAGGGGCATGTTGAACGCATCTGTTGAACAGCCAGATGCCAGCCAACCCACTCAGATCAGGATGCTTTTGAGGCGTCAACCACTTAGGGAGTGGTTGGTGCCCAGGAGAGAAGTCGCAAATCGTAATGAAATCAAAGGCGATGGAGCAAGGTGCGGGATTCCGCGGCCCTTTGAGGCGCAAGGGCAATTTTCGACGCTTCCCGCACCTTCTTGGGCGCGTAATGGGCAAGAGAGGGAACCTCTGGGTGGATGGGCTGACACAAGATCCGGCTGCAGCCGGAGCGGCGCTCGGGCTTCCAGAGCAGCACGTCGAGGCGCGGGCTGATGACCTAACGCGAGCCGTACCCGACCGCTTGGGCCCCCTCCCCTGCCCGTCCAGAGTTAGGCCCGCCGCCGCACAGCAGAGCGTGACAGTACCGCCCAGGACGGGAGCACGTGACCCGTTCCGGACATCGCACTTCGCCGCCCCAGAGGTCCGCTTCAGCTGGCGAAGCGGACGCTCGGCCGCTTCAGATGCATCGGTATCGGTCGGCCACCTGCACGGCGTCCGATCGCAGGGTGCGTACGTCCGCTCCCGCCACCGCCTTGCCTCCTGCCTAGTGGGCATCACGAAGTCGGCCCCCGCCCGGATGCCGGTCGGCCAGCGGGTCGTGATCGTCTTGAGGCGGGTGTAGAACCGGACGCCCTCCGGCCCGTGCATGTGGTGGTCGCCGAACAGCGACGCCTTCCAGCCGCCGAAGGAGTGGAAGGCCATCGGGACCGGGATCGGCACGTTGATGCCGACCATCCCGACCTCGATCTGGTGGGCGAATTCCCGCGCGGCGTCGCCGTCCCGGGTGAAGATCGCCGTGCCGTTGCCGAATTCGTGCGCGTTGATGAGCTCCGCCGCCGTGGCGTAATCGGGGACGCGGGCCACGGCGAGCACCGGCCCGAAGATCTCCTCCTCGTAGATCCGCATCTCGGGCGTGACGCGGTCGAACAGCGTGCCGCCGACGAAGAAGCCGTTCTCGTAGCCCTGGAGCGTCAGGCCGCGCCCGTCGACGAGGAGCTCGGCGCCCTCGGCGACGCCCTGGTCGATGTAGCCGCGCACCTTGTCGAGGTGCTGGCGCGTGACGAGCGGCCCCATCTCGGCCTCCGGATCGGTGCCGGGGCCGACCTTCAGCGCGCGCACCTTCGGGACCAGCCGCGCGATCAGCGCGTCGGCGGTCTTCTCGCCCACCGGCATCGCCACCGAGATCGCCATGCAGCGCTCGCCCGCCGAGCCGTAGGCGGCGCCCATCAGCGCGTCGACCGCCTGGTCGAGGTCGGCGTCCGGCATGATGATCATGTGGTTCTTGGCGCCGCCGAGCGCCTGGGCGCGCTTCCTCTGGCTCGTCGCGGTCGACGCCTACGCCTCCACCCTCAACTACACCGCCTTCCTGCGGAACCGGGCCCGGCGCGTCTTCCGCTGCGCCGGCGCCGATGCGCAATTCGCGGCGGCCGGCTGCCCGGATCTCGTGCGCGTCCTGCCCCAGACCGCGTTCCAGCGCACCGACTGGCGGATGCCGCATCCCGACAGCCGCGAGACGCGGCGCTGCCGGCCGCGCCTTCATGGTCCGCCGTGTCGGTGAGGAGCGCGGCCGCTCCTATCCTTATCGACACCCCGACTGAGGCGATTTCGATCGGGCGACGAGGCGGGTGTGAAAGAATCGTTCCTCCGGTCGCGCCACCCACTCGCCGAGGCTGGGAGGATGCGGCACAATCGATGCGTATAGATCGCATGGATCAAGCGATCATCGCCAGCGCAGAGGACGCCATGCTCAATCGTCGTGCATTCCTGACGCAGACCGCCCTCGCTGCCGCCGCGCTCGGCGCGCCGGCCCTGCTGCGGGGCGCCGCGGCAGCCGACGGCGCTCTTACGGTCGGGGCACCGCTGCCGATGTCCGGAGCCTTCGCGGCGAACGGGAAGTTCGCGGCGCTCGGCGCGACCTTCGCGGCGGAAGAGGTCGGCACGGTGCTCGGCCGCAAGGTCGTCGCGCGCGATCTCGACACCGAGGGTAAGCCGGCTACGGCGGCCCGCAAGGTTCAGGAAGCGATGGCCGAGGGCACGCGGCTCTTCGCCGGCGGCATCCTGTCCTCGGAGGCGCTCGTCATGGGCAAGGAGGTGAGCAACGGCGGCGGGGTGTTCTTCACCACCGCGGGTGCCGACGAGATCACCGGCAAGGAGTGCAACCGGGGAACCTTCCGCTGGAGTGTACCCACCTTCGGGGCGATCGCCCAGACCGTGCGCCCGCTGATCGAGCAGATGCCGCAGGCCAAGCGCTGGTACACGATCACACCGCAATACGTCTTCGGCGAGGGGCTCCTCGCCGCCGCCAAAGCGGTCTTCCAAGAGAAGGGGGTCGAGCACGTCGGCAACAGCTACCACTCGCTCGCCGAGAAGGAGTTCAGCGGCTATCTCACGAACGCCGTTGCGGCCAAGCCCGACGTGCTGTTGATCCTGAGCTTCGGCTCACAATCCTCGGACACCATGCGGCAGGCCGTCAGCTTCGGCCTGAAGAAGCGCATGACCATCGTGCTCGCCTGGGCCTCCGGCCTGGAGCAGTTCGAGGCGCTGGGCCCCGACCTCTGCGAGGGCATCTATTTCGGCGCGCAGTACTGGCACGCCGTGGACACGCCCCTGAACAAGGCCCTCGTCGCCAAGGTGCGCGAGACGCACAAGTTCAGCCCGAACTACTCGTTCGCCGGATCCTACCTGCTCACCAAGTTGCTGCTCGACGCGGCCGCCAAGGCCGGCTCGGCCGAGGGATCAGCGGTGATAAAGGCGCTCGAAGGGCTGACCTATGCCGGCCTCACTGGCGAGGAGGAGATCCGCGCTGCCGACCATCAAGTCATCAAGAACTACTACCTGCTCAAGGGAAAACCCAAATCTGCGATGGCCGACAAGGACGATTTCGTCGATATCGTCAGCTCTGGCAAATCGTTCCTTTCGCCCGAGGCCTCTGGCTGCAAGATGAGCTGAGATGCGCAGCGGACCGGCTCCTTGCGGACGGAAACGGCCGGATCCCGCGTGCCGGCCCCAACCTGGGGTGTCGACCGGTCGCGGATCGTCCGGCCTCGCAATACCCCCACCGGTGACCCGAGCGCTCCCGCGCGGCTCTCGCCCGTGCGCAAGTTGCTCCGAATGAGGTCGAGGGCGGGAATGGGCATTCAGACCGGCCGGCAGAGGCTCGCGTGACCTACCTGTTCCAGATTCTCAACGGTATCGGCCTGGGGATGCTCTACTTCCTGCTCGCCGTGGGATTGAGCGTGATCTTCGGGCTGCTGCAATTCGTGAACTTCGCTCACGGGGCCTTCTACATGCTTGGGGCGTATCTCGCCTACGAAATGGTCGCGCGCGGGGTCAGCTTCTGGCTGGCGCTCCCGCTCGCCTGCCTCGGCGTGGGCGCGCTCGCCGCCCTCACTGAGGCCGTGCTGCTGCGCCGGATCTACGCGCAGGCGCACACTTTCCACATCCTCGCGACGGTGGGCCTCGCGTTGGTGGTGCAGGAGCTCGTGATCATCATCTGGGGACCGATCGGCGGCAATCTCGCGCCGCCCGAGGGCCTATCCGGCGTCGTCATTCTCGGCGACTTCATCTATCCCGAGTACCGGCTCTTCGTGATCGCGCTCACGGCTCTGCTCGCCGCAGCCCTGTGGTGGCTCTTGGAGGGCACGCGCGTCGGGGCGATCGTGCGCGCGGGCTCCGAATCGCCGGAGGACATGGCGCTCCTCGGCTATGACACCCGCCGCATCAACACGGCGGTGTTCGGGCTCGGCGCCGGGCTCGCGGGGCTCGCGGGGGCGCTCGCCGCGCCGATCCGCGGCGTCGACCCGTTCATGAGTGTCGAGGCGCTGAGCGTCGCCTTCGTAGTCGTGGTGATTGGCGGCATGGGCAGCTACGCCGGGGCGCTGGCGGCGGGGCTCGCGGTTGGCATCGCGCAGAGCCTGATGGCGACGCTCTGGCCCGAGGGCGCCCGGCTCGTGATCTATCTCGGCATGGCGGGAATTATCGTCATGATGCCGCGGGGCCTGTTCGGGCGCGCGTGAGGGCTGTCGCGATGATCCGCTTCCTCGAACGCCCGCTTCTCCATTTCGGGCTCGCCGCGTCCACCGTGCTGGTGCTGCCGCTCGTCCTGCGCTCGGGCACCCTCGCCAGCGAGATCCTGATCTACGGGCTCGCTGCAGCCGCCTGCAACCTGCTCCTCGGCTATACGGGGCTACTCTCCTTCGGGCAGGGCATCTTCTTCGGTCTCGGCAGCTACGCGGGCGGTCTCCTCCTCCTGCGCGCCGGCTGGCCGGCGCCCGCGATGCTGCCCGCGGTCGCCCTCGTCGGCGCCGCGACCGCGACCGCAGTCGGCTGGCTCTCGATCCGACGGCAGGGCGTCTACTTCGTGATGCTGACGCTCGCCTTCTCGCAGCTGTTCTATTTCCTGGCCTACACGTTCAGCGATCTCACGGGGGGCGACAACGGGCTGCTCAACGTTCCCCGCCCCACGATCGGCGGGAAGCCGCTCGCGGATCCCTGGGCCTACTACGCCTTCGTAGCCGTGCTCTTCCTCGCGCTCTTCGCAGCCCTCCAGCGCGTGGCGCTCTCCACCTTCGGCCGCACGCTCCTCGCGATCCGCGACAACGAGGCGAGGGCCAGCGCCATCGGCTTCCCGGTGCGCGCCTTCAAGGTCGCGGCCTTCGCGATCTCGGGAGCGGCGACGGCTCTCGCGGGCGCGCTCCACGCCATGCTCATCGGCGTCGCGCCGCTTTCCAACATGGAGTACCACACCAGCGAGACGCTGCTGATCATGACGATCATCGGCGGGGCCGCGAACCTGTTCGCCTCGGTGCTGGGCGCTGCCTTCTACCTCGTCGCTGGCGATCTGCTCTCGGCGATCTGGCCGCGCTGGCTCCTGCTGCTCGGCGCCCTCCTGATTGCCATCGCCCTGTTCATGCAGCGGGGCCTCTGGGGCCTGATCGAGCGGTTCGCCGCACTCGCAACGCAGACGCCGGACGAGCCTGGCCCGGCCGACCGCCCCGTGCCGGAGGAGAGCCGCCCGTGACCGCTCCCGCGCCCCTCTCGGAACCCGCCGTCGAGGCCGGGATCGAGCCAACCTTCGCGCCGGCCCTGGCCGCCGAGGGGCTCGGCGTCCACTACGGCAGCTTCGTCGCCCTGAAGGACGTCACCCTGCGGGTGCGCGAGAACAACGTGCACGCCATCATCGGGCCGAACGGGGCCGGCAAGACCACCCTATTTCACGCCCTCACCGGCCGCATCCGGGCGGCCAGCGGGCGCATCACCCTGAACGGCCGCGACATCACTCGAACCCGCGACGACGATCGGGTGCGGCTCGGGCTCGCCCGCTCCTTCCAAGTCACGAGCCTGTTTACGACCTTGAGCGTGCGCGAGAACCTCCGGCTGGCCGCGCAGGGGCGCACGCCCTGGTCGGCGCTCGCGCCCTGGCGCCGGGTGCCGGAGCGGGACGCGGCTCAGGAGACGGCGGACGCCCTCCTCGCGCGGCTCGACCTCGGGGTCGTCGCCGGGCGGGTGGCCGGCGAGCTCTCGCACGGGCAGCAGCGGCGCCTTGAGGTCGGCATGGCGATGGCGGCGCGGCCGAAGGTGATCCTGCTCGACGAGCCAACCTCGGGGATGGGCACCGACGATATCGGCAGGATGACCGACCTGATCCGCGATCTCGGCCGCGACCACACCGTGCTGTTCATCGAGCACAACATGGGCATCGTGATGAACATCAGCGACACCGTCACGGTGTTGCGTGGGGGTCAGGTCTTGGTCGAGGGCCGGCCGGCGCAGGTGCGCGACGACCCGGAGGTACGCCGCGCCTATCTCGGCAACATGATCACGGGAGACCTGCGATGAGCGGGGCCGCGGCGCTGCGTCTCGACAACGTCCACGGCTATTACGGCAAGAGCCACATCCTCCAGGGTGTGAGCCTTGAGGTGCGCGCGGGCGAGATCGTCTGCCTGCTCGGGCGCAACGGGGCGGGCAAGACCTCGACGCTGCGCAGCATCAGCGGCCTGCTGCCGCCCCGCCGCGGCCGGGTGACCTTCGGTAGCTCCGAGATCGCCGGCTGGGCGCCCCACCGCATCGCCCGGGCGGGCCTTTGCCTTGTGCCTGAGGACCGCGGCATCTTCGGCCTGCTCACGGTCGAGGAGAACTTGAAGATCGCCGTGCGTAAGGGCTCGCCCTGGTCGGTTCAGGACATCTACCGGATCTTCCCTCGCCTGGAGGAGCGGCGCCGCAACGGCGGCGCCCAGCTCTCCGGTGGTGAGCAGCAGATGCTCTCGATCGCCCGTGCGCTCCTCACCGGCCCGAAGCTCCTGATGCTCGACGAGCCGGTGGAGGGCCTCGCGCCGGTCGTCGTCGAAGAGATCGTGGCGCAGATCCGCCTGATCCGGGAGGCGGGCGTGCCGATCCTGCTCGTCGAGCAGAATCTCGCGGTCTGCATCAGTCTGGCAGACCGGCACTACATCCTCGAGCTCGGACGCATCGCCTATCACGCCAGCGGGGCGGACTTCGCGCTGGACGAGGCTGCGCGCGACCGCTTCCTCGGTGTGAAAGCCCACTGAGCCCGCAACCCCAGCTCGAACTCCCCCGCCGAGGGCCGCCATGCGCATCGTGACCGCTCGCCTCAACCACGAGACGAATACCTTCTCGCCGCTCGCCACACCGCTCGCGGCCTTCCGGCCGGTCTGGGGCGAGGAGGCCCGCACGGCGGGCACCGGCAGCGCCACCGCGCTCGGCGCCTTCCTGGCCTTCGCGGAGAGCCGGGGGGCGGAGGTCGCCGTGCCGGTCATGGCCCACGCAAACCCCAGCGGGCCGGTCGCGGACGCGGCCTTCGAGGCGCTCGCCGCCGCAATCCTGGCCGCGGTGGCGCAGGGCTGCGATGCGATCCTCCTCGACCTGCACGGCGCCATGGTGACCGAGAGCCACGACGACGGCGAGGGTGAGCTTCTCGCACGCATCCGGGCCATCGCCCCGGACGTGCCGCTCGGCGTCGCCCTCGACCTCCACGCCAACGTGACGGCCCGCATGGTCGAGAACGCTGACGTCATCATCGGCTTCAAGACCTATCCGCACGTGGACATGGCGGAGACGGGCGACCACGTGGCCCACCTCGTCGGCCGAATGCTCGACGAGGGTCTGCGGCCGCACCAGGCTTGGTGCCACCCGCCGCTTCTCGCCCACACGCTGCGAATGGACACCCGCGTGCCGGGGCCGATGGCCGACCTGGTCGCGGCTGCACGGACGATGGAGGCGCGGCCGGGCATCCTCGCCGCGACCCTCTTCGGCGGCTTCGGCCTCGCCGACCTGCGAGAGGCTGGCGCGTCCTTCGTGGTCGCGGCCGAGAGCGCGGCGCAGGCGCGCGAGGCCGCTGCCGAACTCGGCGCCGCGCTCTGGGCCCGCCGGGCGGAGTTCGTCTACGAGGAGGCGCCGCTCGCGGACTCGATTGCGAAGGCTCAGGCGGCCGCCGACGGGCGGGGCACCGGCCCGGTCCTGCTTCTCGACCACGGTGACAACTGCATGTCGGGTGGCACCTGCGACGTGATGGACGTACTCGCCGCCTGCCTCAAGGCCGGCCTCGACGGCATCGTCGCCGGGCCGATCTGCGATCCCGAGACCGTGGCCGAACTCCTCGCGGCCGGGACCGGCGCCGCGGCGGAGGTCCGGCTCGGCAACAAGGTGCCGCTTCCAGGCTTCCCGCCCCAGGCACCGCTCGCGCTGACCGGCCGGATCGCGGCCGTGGGCGACGGCAGCTACGTCGTCACCGGCCCGACCTACACCGGGCAGCGCTTCTCGATGGGCCGCGCCGCGGTCCTCGATACGGGGCGCGCGCGCGTACTGGTGACGGAGGAGCCGCACGAGCCCTGGGACCGGGCGATCTTCACCGAGAACGGCATCGAGCCGCGGGAGGCGCGCTTCCTGGTCCTGAAGTCGCGCATGTACTGCCGACCGGTCTTCGAGCCGATCGCCCGGGCGGTCGTGGAATGCGCCAGCGCCGGTGTCACGAGCTCCGACTACCGGCTATTCCCTTTCGTCAAGTTGGCGCGCCCGACCTACCCGATCGACCGCGAAGTCGCTTGGCCGGCCCGATGAGCGCGGAGGAGGCGAAAGCCGCTGCGCCGCTGCGGCGGATCAAGCTGTCGGACCAGATCGCCGAGGATCTCTGCCGCCGCATCGCCCGCGAGCGCCTGGAGCCCGGACAACGCCTGCCGAACGAGCAGGCCCTGATGCAGCAATACGCCTGCGCCAAGGGAACGATCCGGGAGGCGCTGAAGGCCCTGGAGGTGCAGGGCTTGGTGACGATGCGGCCGGGCCCGAACGGCGGCGCCGAGATCCGGCCCGTCTCGGTCGACGCGGCCGCGCAGCACTTGCGCCGTTTCCTGCACTTCCGCCAACTCGACTTCGCGCAGGTCTACGCGGTGCGCCGCAGCCTCGAAGTCGCTCTTGGCATCGGCGTGGTGGGTCGGCTCGGCGCCGAAGCGCTGCGGCGCCTGGAGGAGAATATCGCGGCCTGCGAGGCGGCCTTCGCGGCAGGCGAGCACGTCCGGAGCCGCGACCTCGAACTGACCTTCCACGACCTGCTCTGCGACGCGAGCGACAACGCGCTCCTCGCCTTCATGTGCCGCTTCATCAACAGCCTGCTGCGCGACCTCGTCGAGTTCCGGAGCAGCGCGACGGAGCACACGGCCTTCGGGGCACACAACATCGACAGCCATCGCCAGTTGGTCGCTGCGTTCCGGGCGGAGGATGCCGAGGCGGTCGGCCGCGTGATGCAGGAGCACATGTGCTGCGCCGAGCATTTCATGCGCCGGCTTGACGCCTCGTTCCGCAGCGACCTCCTCACCGTCCGGTGATGCGGCCCTCGCCGCGATACCGCGACCGCGCCACCGCACGGACTTGGCTTCGCACTGCTCGGCCTGACGCCGGCGCGGGACGATTCCCGGATGAGCTTCGCCTGCACAGTTCCCGCGACACCGGTGCTTCAGCCCGATGACGAAACCGCCCGTATCGCCCGCCGCGACGTTCCGCCCGGTGCCTCGATCGGCCGGCACGCGCACGGCCAGTCCTGTCGCAGGCTTGCCGGCATCTACAACGACGTCCGGGACGGCTTCGTTCACCCGACCGCCTTCGAGATCGCGTCGAAGCATCCCGAAGCTTTGGCGAACCCGCGCTGACGCCACAAAGATGCACCAACCGCGTGATCGTCGCTGCATTTGTGCACCTGATACCGCCGCGCGTTTGTTCTGACGCGTTCTCCTCGCCGCCCGCATCTCCGCGCAGCATGGTTCGTATGAACGGATCAGGGCAAAGGCGCGCCGGTATGAGATCTTGACGATTTCGATTCGGGCGTAAATCGACCGCAACGACAACGCATCGATCGCCGATGATTGTAATGTCACTTTCTGTGCCGCCCTATGCTCGCGCGCGGCGAGCGAGACGGAGGTGAGCAGCCGAGCGCGGTCGGCTGACCAAGCGCTCGGCGCGGTGCCGTGGTGCCTCAGGCGGCGCGCGCGAGCGCGTCTCCCAGCATCGACACCATGTCATCGACGTGCCGGCGCTCGGCGATGAGCGGCGGCGACAGGGCGATGATATCCCCGGTGACCCGGATCAGCAGGCCCTTCTCGAAGCAGTCGACGAAGGCATCGTAGGCACGGGCTCCCGGCGCGCCCGCCCGCGGCGCGAGCTCGATGCCGGCGATCATCCCGATCGTGCGGACGTCGATGACGTTGCGCGCTGCACGCAGGGTGTGCATCGCCTCGTGCCAGTACTCCTGCAGACCTGCCGCCCGGGTCAGCAGGTCCTCCTCCTCGTAGATGTCGAGGGTGGCCAAGCCCGCCGCGCAGCCGGCTGGGTGGCCCGAATAGGTGTAGCCGTGAAACAGCTCGATTGCGTCCTGCGGGCCGCGCATCAGGGCGTCGTGCACGGCCCGGCTGGCGAAGACCGCGCCCATCGGGATGGTGCCATTGGTCAGGCCCTTGGCGGTCGTCACGAGGTCGGGGGTCACGCCGAAGAAATCGGTCGCGAAGGGAGCGCCGAGCCGCCCGAAGCCGGTGATGACCTCGTCGAAGATCAGCAGGATGCCGTGGCGGGTCGCGATCTCGCGTAGCCGCTCGAGGTAGCCCTTCGGGGGCACCAGGACGCCGGTGGAGCCCGCCACCGGCTCGACGATCACCGCCGCGATCGTCTCGGCCCCGTGGAGCGTCACCAGCCGCTCCAGATCATCGGCGAGGTCGGCGCCGTGCTCGGGCTGTCCTTTGACGAAGGCGTTGCGGGACAGGTCGTGCGTGTGACGAAGGTGATCGGCGCCTGGCAGGAGCGGGAACATCCGGCGGTTATTGACGAGGCCCCCGACCGAGATGCCGCCGAAACCAACGCCGTGGTAGCCGCGCTCGCGGCCGATCAGCCGCGTGCGCGTGCCCTGGCCGACGGCACGCTGGTAGGCCAGCGCGATCTTCAGGGCCGTGTCGACCGACTCCGAGCCGGAGCCGGTGAAGAAGACCCGATCCAGGCGGCTCCCCTCCGGTCCGGGGGCGATCGCGGCCAAGCGCTCTGCGAAATCGAAGGCGATCGGGTGGCCCATCTGGAACGACGGTGCGTAGTCGAGGGTGGAGAGCTGATGCGCCACCGCCTCGACGATGTGCCGACGGCCGTGGCCGGCATTGACGCACCACAGGCCGGCGGTGCCGTCGAGGACCGTTCGGCCGTCGTCGGCGGTGTAGTGCATGCCCTCGGCCGCGACGAGCAGCCGGGGCGCCGCCTTGAATTGGCGGTTGGCCGTGAAGGGCATCCAGTAGGCGTCGAGGCTCGGGCGGTTGGCCCGCGGCTGGGTGATCATGGCACGCTCTCTGCGATGGGACATGGGCAGACACACCGTTCTGGAGAGGCCAACAAGTCATTTTCTCTTCGCGGGTAACCCTTTGACAGAGAGCACGCAGCACCCCAGTGTTGGGATATATGCAACAACCCGAACAGGAGCCCCGGTGACGAACGACGAGGTGGGGGCGCGGCTGCGCTACGTGCGAACCCTGCATGGCTTGTCGCAGCGCGCGCTCGCCAGGAAGGCGGGCATCGTGAACTCGACGATCTCGCTGATCGAGTCAGGGCAGACGAACCCCTCGGTGGGGGCGCTCAAGCGTATCCTCGACGCCGTGCCGATCGGGCTTGCGGAGTTCTTTTCGCTCGAGCCCACACGCACCGAGAAGGCGTTCTACGCCGCCGAGGAACTGGTCGAGATCGGGAAGGGGCGCATCTCCTACCGGCAGGTCGGCGAGACCTTGTTCGGCCGCGCGCTCCAGATCCTGAAGGAGCGCTACGAGCCCGGCTCGGATACGGGGCGGGTGCCGCTCGTCCACGACGGCGAGGAGGGCGGGATCGTCCTCTCGGGCCGGCTGGAGGTCACGGTGGACGACGAGCGCAAGGTTCTGGGGCCGGGCGACGCCTATTATTTCGCGAGCCGTCGTCCGCATCGCTTTCGCTGCGTCGGCCCGCTGCCATGCGAGCTTGTTAGCGCCTGTACTCCGCCCAGCTTCTGATTCATGCATCTTGCGTGATAATTGTTTCCGAGCCGCAGCCGGCGCGGTCAGCACCTTTCAACGCGCCAGTACAGCCGGTTGGTCGACAGCTGGGTGGCGCTGATCAACCTCGACCCGGCAGCCTACGGCACGCACAGCCTGCGCCGCACGAAGGTAGCGCTCGTCTACAAGCCGACGGGCAACATCCGCGCCTGCCAGCTGCTGCTCGGGCACACGAAGCTGGAGAGCACGGTGCGGTACCTCGGTATCGAAGTGGAAGATGCCCTGGTCCTGTCTGAGCAGACCGAGATCTGAACTGGGCGCCGCGGTCACACCCGCCGCGGCGCCTCCGAAGCCCGGCCGCCATATGGCTCCGAGTGACCCTGAGCGGCCCTTCGCGGTTGATGCCAGGAACGTCCGGTTGCGAGGGTTTTCCAGACATTTGATTTCCTGACACGGTTCCCTGCCACCAGCTGGCTCGCGGGGCTCTCGCGTTAAGGGCGTCAGCGGACGCAGCTACCCTGGCCGTCAGGAATCGGTCGTTTGTTGACACGCCACTCCGTGACGAGGCGCAAGTAGGGTGTCGCGCTTGCATCCGGATGAGGGCCTGATAGGGCTGCCGATAGTGCAATCCACAATAGGGTCAGCGTGTTGGGACCGGCTCCGGCCCACGGTAGTCGTAGAAGCCCCGCTTCGACTTGCGGCCGAGCCAGCCAGCCTCAACGTACTTCACCAACAGCGGGCAGGGTCGATACTTCGAGTCGGCCAGCCCCTCGTAGAGCACCTGCATGATCGACAAGCAGGTGTCGAGGCCGATGAAGTCGGCGAGTTGCAGCGGGCCCATCGGATGGTTGGCCCCGAGCCGCATCGCCGTATCAATCGACTCCACCGAACCGACGCCCTCGTAGAGAATATAGACCGCCTCGTTGATCATCGGCAGCAGGATGCGGTTGACGATGAAGGCCGGGAAATCCTCCGACATGGTGGAGATCTTGCCGAGCTTGGCGACGAACGCCTTGGCCGAGGCATAAGTTGCCTCGTCGGTGGCGATACCGCGGATGAGCTCGACGAGCTGCATCATCGGCACTGGGTTCATGAAGTGGATGCCGATAAATCGCTCGGGCCGGTCGGTTGCCGCCGCGAGCCGGGTAATCGAGATGGACGAAGTGTTAGTTGCTATTATTGTATTCTGTTTTAGTGATCCACAAAGGGCGCTTAGTATATCGCGCTTAGTCGTCTCGTTTTCTGTCGCCGCTTCAATTACTAGATCACAATCTTTAAAATCAGCTAAACTGTATGCCGGAGCAAGCCTGCTGATGGCCTCCTGACTTTTGGTTTCTTCAATTTTGTTTTTGGAGACTAATTTAACTAGATTAGCGCCAATATTTTGAAATGATACATTGATGCGATCTTCGTCGCGATCATTTAGACGCACAGCAAATCCTGCGGTCACGCAGGCCTGGGCAATTCCAGTTCCCATCTGACCAGCACCGATAATGCCAACGCTAATAATCTCAATTGTCATGTGTCGTTCCGAGCCTCATTCACGGTGGCCGGTCTGAGCCGGTGTGTCGGCCCAGACTGGCGCACCACATCACCGCCCCGTGGTATACCTAGAACGTCTCAGAAGGGCCGCAAGCAGACCCTCGGCCCATGCCCGTCGTGTTCCGCCCCGCAGGCCGCCTTATTGCGGTGCTGGTTCAAGCGACGCGTTCCGATAGAGTACCTGCATACTCGAAAATTAGCTATGTTATGTTTTTCTGACGTCGTGCTGTCTATATGTGGCAACAAGAAGTATTATTTTATTTTGTATTCTTTCGCAAAATTTTCGATTTCCTGCGGGCTGAAGGCGTTTATGTCATCGATCAAATCATTGGTGATAACGTCCGATGGTTTGACGAACGTCCTTATTACATCGTGTTTTGAAAGGAAATTGATGTAGTCCTGATAATTTTGGACTGAATTCTCCCCCCATTTGGTGACGCCGCCAGCTGCCAGCTGCCAGTTCTTCACGCGAGCTTCAAGAGTTCTTATATCTTCGCGCATCGCTGTTGTCTCGTCACGGCCGGTGCCACGCACCTGCGGGAAGACCTCGTACGTGATGCGCAATGCCGCTTCAGGGTTGGCGATCGTGAACACTGTACCCTTCGCGTAGCCCTGCGCCAGCGCGACGGCCTGAGCACGGTGGCTCTTCAGGGTTTCATCAAGTGCGATAAGACCGTTCGACGGGAACTTGGAGATTGCGCGATTGTCCTCCTCGAGAAATCGCAGCTTCGCACCGGCATTCTCGGCAAGGGCGTACTGCGTATCGAATTGCGACAGCGCGTCGACCTGGTTCGTCCTAAGCAACGCCGCCGTTTGCCCGGCTTCGCCGGCGACGACGATGGTTATATCGCGATCGGGATCCATGCCGTTGTTCGCGGCGAGCGCACGGGCGATGACCACACCTCCTGACGCCATCGACGTGACGCCGATCTTCTTGCCCTTGAGATCCTTGAAGCTTCGAACTGCGCTCGCCTCCGGTACGGCGATCCCGTAGATGTTGCCCTGATACGCCGTGTAGAAGTTCTTTGCCTTGACGCCTTGCGTGCTGATGATCGCGACCGGTTCGATCGAAGGCAGCGAGTAAGGCAGGTCCCGCGTCGCCACAGTTCGCATACAGTCCGTCGAACCGGGCAGCGGCACAAGTTCGACCTTGAACCCCGCCTTGTCGAACCAGCCCATCTTCTGCGCCACGGCGAAGGGTGCTGCCGCCGACGAGATGGTACGGGCGCACCAACCGACTTTCACGATCGCCTGAGCACGCGCCGCAGTTGTGCAAATTAATGTTGCGACTGCTGCCAGCAAACAACAATATCTCATAGCTTTACTCCATTATTGAGCGGCCGATCGGCGCCTTTTTTCTGATTTTCATCCCAGAACAGTGCGCGCTTCCGCGCAAGAACAATCACACTATTAAGGACAAGGCCCATCAGTGACAAAATAATTAGAACTGAAAATTGGCCGGCTACATCAAGAGAAAAATTCATGCTCTGAATCAGCATGCCGAGACCCGCCTGCGCGCCGACGAATTCTGCAACGATCGCACCGATCAGCGCGAAGATCATCGCGATCTCCAGCCCCGCGAAGATGTAGGGCAAGGCGTTCGGTAACTGCAGCATCCAGAAGATCTGCGTCCGCGTTGCCGCCAACGAGCGCATCAGGTTGAGGCGGTCCTCTTCAGCGGAGCGTAATCCAACGATCGTATTCACCATGAGTGGGAAAAATGCAACCAGGGCAGCGTTTACAACTTTCGATGTTAGCCCGAGACCAAACCACACGATGATAAGTGGCGCAAGCGCCACCTTCGGCATAGACTGGAACATGA
This sequence comes from Methylobacterium sp. 4-46, assembly GCF_000019365.1. Classification (GTDB taxonomy): domain Bacteria; phylum Pseudomonadota; class Alphaproteobacteria; order Rhizobiales; family Beijerinckiaceae; genus Methylobacterium. Next base: position 880,179 of record NC_010511.1, read on the forward strand.
CAATGAAAGGATATAGGAAGTACTCGACTGTGCGGTTCAGAGCGACGACGGTCCCGAGGGCGAACGCGAGCGTTACACCGAGGGCGAAACCGAGCAGCGTCTCATAAAGCGTGACCCAGATGTGCTTTAGGTAGAGGGTCGAGGCGATGCCGCGGTAGAGGGCCGTCAGGACGGCGCTCGCTGGCGGCAGGATGTAGGCTGGGATGGCGAGCGCCCACACGACGCCCTCCCATCCGACTAAGAACACCGCGATTGCGACGAGGCGCAAGCCGAGGCCGCCGAGGCCCCGTGTGGTCCAGGAGGAGCGCATCATTCGATCCCTCCGCCAGCCGCCTTGAGGCCTTTGCGGATCTGCTTGACGTAGGCGCCGAATGTCTCTGTGTTCATTAAATCGAGCGAGCGCGGCCGCGGTAGATCGATGGCGAGTTCATCCTGAATGCGGCCGGGCCTCGGCGACATAACGAGAACGCGGTCTGCGAGAAACACGGCCTCCGCCGTGGAATGCGTGATGAAGACGACCGTCTTGCGACGCTCAAGCCAGATGCGCTGCAGTTCGACATTCATGGTCTCACGGGTGAGCGCGTCAAGGGCACCGAACGGCTCGTCCATGAGTAGCATCGCCGGGTCATGCACCAGCGCGCGTACGAGCGCGACGCGCTGCTGCATGCCGCCGGAGAGCTGCCAAGAGTAGCGATGCTCGAAGCCGGCGAGGCCGACAAGATTGAGAAGTGCCAGCGCGTGCTCGCGGATCCGCGCCTTGTCGAGATCCTGAACGTCGCCGGGCAGAACCGCATTGCCGAGTACCGTCCGCCACGGGAAAAGCACCGGCGATTGAAACACCACGCCGATGTCCCGCCGCGGCCCATCGATCTTTGCTCCATTAAGGTAGGCCTCGCCGTCTGATGCGGGTAGGAGGCCAGCAAGGATCTTCAGAAGGGTGGACTTACCGCAGCCTGATGGACCCACGACTGATATAAATTCACCCTCACCAACTGTAAATGTGATGTCCTTTAACGCAACAACGGCATCTGAAGCATCACCGAAGCGACGAGATAGATGGCGCACCACGATAGCGTGATGCACAGCGGGCATTACTGGCACCTGGGTCGTCAACCGGTCCAGCATTATTCCCTCACGGCCGAACTACCACAGGCCTGTCCAGACGGATTGTCCAACTTTTGAGCAGAATTGCAAGACCGAGCCGTGCGGCCCGCCTCTTCGCAAGGGCGATTGGAACTCTTTGAGTGCGCGACGTGACCGGCTGCAATACTTTGGCAATTTGGGAAGATTTTACCTAATCAACTGCCGGTCCTAGCGTAAAGATTACGGTCTTACATAGAACATGCCACATAATTATTACAATAAAGCCTGTGTCAACGCCGTCACAACTTGCTTCAAACAAGATGTCAATGAGTAATTGTTCGTTTAGATAGTCTGAAATTATAGTTCCGTGATTTGCTTTCTGCTTTGCGTCTCGGAACAGACATCAAGGAGGGAACTAATCAATCTCCACCAGGGGTCGCAAGCGGCCCCTCAGGTAGGCTTCATAATGCCGCCTACAAATTCGGCCACTTAGCTGGTTCCATACGCCGCTCTTACGCGAATCGGAGAGCGTGCCAGAGGGGAGAAGCCGACTTCGAATGGCTGCTGCCGGTCGTTGAGCGGCCATTCCGGCGGCACTGGTCGAAGGTCCGGAGGTGGCGCGTTGCCGCTGGATGCACGCAGCTACCCTGGCCGGCAGCGGCGTGGCGCCTTCGACGAGTTCCGCATCTTCGGAGCTCGCCATGTCAGACACCACGACCACATCGGCCAACACCCGTGCGCCCTGGAACCGCGGCCGCATAGTCGGCCCGAAGCCGCCCCTCAAGCCCAAGCACATCTGGGCCCTGCGCACGCGCCTGCAGCTCGCCAATCGCACACGCGATCTGGCCCTCTTCAACATCGCTTTGGACAGCAAGCTGCGCGGCTGCGACCTGGTTCGGCTTCGCGTCACCGACGTGCATCTGGGCGACGCCGTGCGGCTGCGGTCGACGGTCTCTCAGCAGAAGACCGGCAGGCCTGTGCCGTTCGAAATCACCGAACCGACGCGCGAGGCCCTCATAGCTTGGCTGGCCAGCCGCAATCTGCGGGCGGGTGACTGGCTGTTTCCGAGCCGCAGCCGGCGCGGCCAGCACCTCACGACGCGCCAGTACAGCCGATTGGTCGACCGCTGGGTGGCGTTGATCGGCCTCGACCCGTCCGCTTACGGCACGCACAGCCTGCGCCGCACGAAGGTGACGCTGGTCTACAAGCGGACGGGCAACATCCGCGCCTGCCAACTGCTGCTCGGGCACACGAAGCTGGAGAGCACGGTGCGGTACCTCGGCATCGAAGTCGATGATGCCCTGGTCCTATCCGAGCAGACCGAGATCTGAGATGGGCGCCGCGGTCACACCCGCCGCGGCGCCTCCGAAGCCCGGCGGCTATATGGCTCCGACTGACCCAAAGCGGCCCCTCGCGTCGGATGTCGGGAATGTCCGGTTGTGAGGGTTTTCCCGACATTTGATTTCCTGACACGATTCCCTGCCACCAGCCGGCTCGTCGGGCTCTCGCGTCATCTGCGTCAGCGGACCCAGCTACCCTTTCCGCGAGGAATTGGTCGTTTTCCTGACATAACCGCACACCAGTTCCGGATCTGAGATGTGCGCCACTTACACCAACGAAATAGCAACTCCTTCCGGGTTCAGCAGCTGAACGACCGTAAGCATGCCCTTCGTGTCTGGAGCATATTGTGGGCCGCACTGTGCACCGCAGCGCCACGTCGTGCGTCTCAGAAATCCACGCCCGACCTTTTAAGGATTCTCGGGGCCAGGCGAGCATCTCTTGGCTGATCGCTGCAATGCTGATCGTCCCGGGCACCGTGATGATGAAGATCGCAAGCGCTTCATGGCAGCCGCATCCGCAACGGGTAGGAGCCCGGCCCTTGGAGTGGCCAAGCTGTTAGGATCCCCGATGGTTGCAAATTTTGCATGAATGAATGGCTTTATGCCTAATATCGGCGCGAAGGATGCTACTGACGCATATCTTGCTTGCGGTAAGGCAGATTGCTGCAGTGCAGCAATGGCGCATGCTGAGGCCTAGAGGCTATCAAGCTTCGGTTCTCGATTAAAGGAGATTACTATATCTCATTTAGATTATCAAAGAAAATTTCCGTACTGCGGAGGCGTGAAAACGTTTATCTCGAAGAACGCGAATCGTGTTCTTCAAATTATGTGGCATAAATGGCTGGACCACAATCAGAATGTGATTGATGCTGGGGGCCACTTGCATTGAAGATGCGCAAACTCGATAACAAATGATAACATAGACATGAATCATCGTATATATCACAGCACATGCGGTTGAAATCCGTATAAGATGCGGTTTACTGGAATAGCAATTCTCGAAAAGGACGACGAAGCCGTACCACAGCTTCGTCGTCGATTGGAGTCTCTATTTCAGGTTCGAGCACAGACCCGTCACGACACCGTCATGGGTGCCGCCGGAACACAACACAGTGTGGGGTTCGAGCGTCAGGCCGTTCACCCGCACGAGCCGCAGCACCGCTTGTCGTTGATCATGGGCTCGCACCGAGCTCGCAAACCGCAGGTCACAATGACGGTCATGCGATGGCAGGTCGCGTACCGCTCAAGTTCGTGCACCCGGCTGGCGGCAACGATCGGCTGATCAGCCTTCATGGTTCGGCCAGCATGGTTTGCCGACCGCCTTTCAATGTGCGCAGGACAGTACGCGGAGTGAGACACCGCGATCACGCGGGATGAACGAAACGGAGAGCCACGCGGCTGGCTTACCTCGACAGGGTGGATCTTTTCGACGGTGGACGGGCGCCGGCACAGCGCCTTCGTCGGGATCTCGCCACACGGCGTGGGGACGGTCAGATCGGGTGTATGAACCATAAGTCGGAAAGAGTTCGTGGAAGCCCCGACTCCATGGTATGCCTCCCAGCGGATCTAGTCCTTTAGTGAACCGCATCAAAGTTTGCCATGAACCAAGCCGACCCACGCCTGCCCCTTTATCAGCGACTCCGCGACGAAATCGCCCAGCAGATTGCTCTGAATGTCTGGCGGCCGGGCGACTCGATCCCGACCGAAGCCGAGTTGGCTTCAGAGCACGGGATCGCGGTTGGTACTGTGCGCAAAGCGCTCGATCTGCTCGTTGCTGACGGCTTGGTCGAGCGGCGGCAGGGGCGTGGCACGTTTGTACGTCGGCCCAAATTTGACGACTCCCTTTTCCGGTTCTTCCGCCATCAGAGTCCAGATGGAAAGAAGATTATACCAAAGGGACGTATCCTGACTCGAGAGTCGGTTCCTGCAACGCCCTCTGTCAGGGATGCTTTGGATCTTAATTCGAACGAAAGAGTCATTCATCTCTCGAGACTAAGGCTTATCTCCGAAAAGCCCGTCTTACGGGAGGAAATTTGGCTTCCGGAGCAGAGATTCAAGCCGATTTTAGATGTTGACATGAGCGAGATCGGCGATTTGCTTTATCCTGCATACGAGCGGCTCTGCAATGAAATTGTCGCTCGAGCGGATGAGACGGTTACCGTCAGCGTCGCCGGAGAGGATGATGTTCGGCTATTAGCCCTCTCTCCAGGAGAGCCTGTTGTCGTCATCGATCGACTAGCGCTGGGATACGACAACAAACCGGTCGAATGGCGCCATACCCGCGGCTCCGCGGCAGAGTTCCGCTATCAGGTCGAAATTCGCTAGCTCGGCCGCAATCTCCTCTTGACACCATACGTGACTCGCGTCTTCTTATAGTCATATAAATGACTGGTCCTCTCAAGCGGAGGATCCTGGGAGGACGCTCGTGTTCCGGTGGTACCGCGAGACCGCATCCGTAGAGCGGCGCACGTTCTGGGCCTGCCTCGGCGGCTGGGCCCTAGACGCCCTGGACGTGCAGATGTTCAGCCTCGTGATCCCAGCGCTGATCGCGACCTTTCAACTGAGCAGGGTGGATGCGGGTCTGATTGGCGGTGTGACGCTGGTGTTCTCGGCACTGGGCGGCTGGCTCGGCGGGGCACTCGCCGATCGCATCGGACGGGTGCGTGCGTTGCAGGTCACGATCCTGTGGTTTGCAGCCTCAACCTTCATCGCGGCGTTCGCCCAATCCTTCGAGCAGTTGCTCGTCACCAAGGCGCTGCAAGGGCTCGGCTTCGGCGGCGAATGGGCGGCCGGCGCGGTGCTGATGGCCGAAACCATCAGGGCGGAGCACCGCGGCAAGGCCCTCGGCGCCGTGCAGTCGGGGTGGGCCATCGGCTGGGGCACTGCCGTGCTGCTCTACACTGCCGTCTTCTCCTTTCTCCCGCAGGAGGTCGCGTGGCGGACGCTGTTCGCTCTTGGCCTGCTGCCGGCACTTCTCATCATCTACATTCGCCGCGCCGTGCCAGAGCCCGTACGGGTCTCGCCGAACGAGGCGCGGCTAGGCTTTGGGCAGGCGCTCGTCGGCATCTTCGCGCCGCAGACCCTGCGCGCCACGCTCGTCGGCGGGCTGTTCGGGCTCGGCGCGCATGGCGGCTTCTACGCCCTGTTCACGTGGCTGCCGACCTTCCTCAAGACAGAGCGCGGCCTCTCGGTGATGGGCACCGGCGGCTACCTCGCGGTGATCATCGTCGCCTTCGGCTGCGGCTGCCTCGTGGCGGGGCAACTCCTCGACCGCCTCGGCCGAAAGCGCACGGTGGCGCTGTTCGCGGCGGGCTGCATCGCGCTGACGATCGCCTACCTTGTGCTGCCGATCGGCGGGGCGGCGATGCTGGTGCTGGGCTTTCCCCTCGGCTTCTGCGCCGCCGGCATCCCGGCGAGCATGGGGGCGCTGTTCAATGAACTCTACCCGGCCGGCGTGCGCGGCACCGGGGTCGGCTTCTGCTACAACGCCGGGCGCATCGCGGCGGCGGGCCTGCCGCCGCTGATCGGCGCCCTGAGCGAGGTGTCGTCCCTCGGCACCGCCATCGGGATCAACGCCGCGCTCGCTTACTCCCTCGTCCTCCTCGCTCTTCTCCTGCTGCCTGAGACGCGTGGCAAGGCGCTGGACGACGCCGCTGCGAACGATCCTGTCCTCGTGACGGAGACCCTCTGATGATGACCCGGCGCAATCTTCTCCTCGGACTGGCCGTCGCTAGCCTCGCCACTGAGATCCCTCTGCCGGTCTATGCCAGGGCAGCTATCACTGGCATCGATACGCACGCGCATGTGTTCACCCGCGCGCTGCCGCTCGCCGGCGAGCGTCGTTACGCTCCGGGCTACGACGCTCCCATCGCCGACTATCTGGCGATGCTGGATCGCAACGGCATGAGCCACGGCGTCCTTGTTCAGCCGAGCTTTCTTGGTACGGACAACTCCTACATGCTCGAGGCCCTGCGCACGGCGCCGGAGCGGCTGCGTGGGATCGCGGTGGTCGCCCCCGAGGCGGAGCCTGACTTTCTCGCCGACCTTGGTCGCCAGGGAGTTGTCGGCATCCGCCTCAACTTGATTGGACGACCCGACCCTGACTTCGGTGCGCTGCTATGGAAGCGCCATCTCGCCCGCTTGGCGGAGCTGGGCTGGCAGGTTGAGGTTCAGGTCGAGGCGCATCGGCTACCCGCTCTCCTACCGCCTCTCTTGGCCGTCGGCCTCCCGATCGTAGTGGATCATTTCGGTCGCCCCGATCCGCGTCTTGGCATCGACGACCCTGGGTTTCGCTACCTGCTCGATAGCGGCGCCGCTGGGCGTGTGTGGGTGAAGCTTTCGGCTGCTTATCGGAATAACAGCGGTGCGGCGAGCGAGCAGACCGCCAACGCAGCAAGCCACCAGCTCCTCGCGGCGCTCGGCCCGAAGCAACTGCTTTGGGGAAGTGACTGGCCGCACACGCAATTCGAAACGAGTGCCGATCCCATCACGGCCCGCCGGTCACTCGACGTCTGGGTACCAGAGGAGGCCGCGCGCCGTACCATCCTCGTCGATACGCCGGCCCGACTGTTTCGGTTCAGCGCCTGAAGTCTTGGATCAACCAAGTTGAACCAAGCGAACAAAAATCTCTCAATCAAACCAGGAGGACATCGCTCATGGATACGATCACAGCGCCAAAAAACCCCCTTGAAGCACAGACAATGCGAAAAGTAGGCTTGCGCCTCATTCCATTTCTTGTTCTTTGCTACTTTATATCTTACGTCGATCGCGTGAATGTGGGCTTCGCAGCCCTCACTATGAACAAAGATATCGGCCTGAGCGCTACGGCTTTCGGCATAGGTGGCAGTCTGTTCTTCATTGCCTACGTGCTGCTCGAAGTTCCAAGCAACCTCGCCATGGAGCGGTTCGGCGCCCGCCGCTGGATCGCCCGCATCATGATCAGCTGGGGCCTGGTGGGAGTGATCTCCGCCTTCGTGACCGGCCCCATCTCCTTCTCCATCGTGCGCTTTCTGCTGGGGGCAGCCGAGGCTGGGTTCTTCCCTGGTGTTATCCTCTATCTGACCTACTGGTTCCCCAAAGCCTATCGTGCCCGCATCGTTGCCATGTTCATGGTCGCGATCCCTCTCTCCAGCTTCCTTGGCTCGCCGCTCTCGGCGGCGCTGCTCGCCCTCGATGGCGCCGCGGGGCTGCACGGTTGGCAATGGCTCCTCATCGCTGAGGCGATCCCCGCCGTTCTTCTCGGCTTGGCCACCCTGTGGGTGCTGCCTGACCGGCCCGCGCAGGCAGGCTTCCTCAATGCCGAGGAGCGAAATTGGCTGGAGCAGAGCCTGGAGACGGAGCGCCGGTCCGCCTCGGCCCGGCATGCCGGCCACGGCTCGATCTGGTCCGTGTTGACGAACAAGCAGGTCTGGCTCCTTGCTATCATCTATTGCGGGAGCTCGGCCACCAGCAACTCGCTGTCGCTCTGGATGCCGCAGATCCTGAAGGAGTTCGGCCTGAGCAATATCGAGACTGCTCTCCTGAACATGATCCCGTTCGGCATCGCCTCGGTGTTCATGATTTACTGGGGGATGCGGGCGGACAAGAGTGGCGAGCGGATCTGGAGCACGGCCCTGCCTTTGGCGCTGACGTCGCTGAGCTTCGCGCTAACGCTCCTGACCGGATCGCTGACGATCACGCTGGTGCTGCTCTCGCTGGTGCTGCTGGGTAACTATGCGATCAAGGGACCCTTTTTCGCCCTCGCGACCGAGACCTTGTCTCCGGCCGAAGCAGCGGCGGGTATCGCAGCGATCAATACGCTGGCGCATCTTGGCACAGGCGGCATAACCTCGACGATTGGATTTCTGCGGCAGGCGACCGGCAGCTTCCCCGTCGCTCTGCTCCCGCTCTGCATCCTGACCGGCATCGGCTGTCTCCTGGTGTTTTGGATCGGGCGTGAGCAGAGCCGCAGCGCTGCGCCAGTGCCGGCGGAGTAGCCCGATAACACGAGCCCGCCGTCGTCTGAGGTTCCTAGATCGTCGGCGGGCTCAGCAAGCACAATGTGAACTGAATCAAAGCTCTATCTAGCAGGAGACGCCCGTGAGTACTCAAAGCAACGACCGTATCGCGGCGACACTCATCCCGGGCGATGGCATCGGTCCAGAAATATCCGACGCCGTCGTCAGGATCCTCGATGCGCTCGAGGCGCCGTTCGCGTGGGATGTGCAGCAAGGCGGCATGGCCGGCATCGAGAGCAGCGGAGATCCGCTCCCTACTGCGCTCCTGGAGAGCATAGGCCGCACGAAACTGGCACTCAAAGGTCCTCTCACGACACCCGTCGGTGGTGGGTTCCGATCCGTCAACGTTCGCCTGCGAGAAGCCTTCGGTCTCTATGCAAACTTGCGCCCCGTCCGGACCATGATCCCGGGCGGCCGCTACGAGGACATCGATATCGTCCTGGTACGCGAGAACCTCGAAGGCCTTTACGTCGCGTTCGAACACTTCATTGCCGTCGGTGACGATCCGCGGGCCGTGGCCATCTCGCAGGGCATCAACACGCGAGAGGAGGCGCGTCGGATCGTGCGCTTCGCGTTCGAGTACGCGGTGCAGCATGGCCGCAAGAAGGTGACGATCGTCCACAAAGCCAATGTTCTCAAAGCATTGACGGGCCTCTTCCTGGAGGCAGGACGTGAGATCGCGAAGGAGTACGAAGGCCGTATCGCCGTGGACGACCGGATCGTCGATGCCTGTGCGATGCAGCTCGTACTTAATCCTTGGCAGTTCGATGTCATTGTGACGACGAACCTCTTCGGCGACATCTTATCCGATCAGTTGGCAGGCCTTGTGGGTGGCTTAGGCATGGCCCCCGGCGCCAACATTGGAGAAAAGGCGGCGATCTTCGAAGCTGTTCACGGTTCAGCGCCCGATATCGCTGGACAGGGTATCGCGAACCCCTTGGCTCTTCTCCTCGCTGCCGCACTGATGCTCGAGCATGTACAGCGCTCGGATCTCGCTGGCAGGTTGAGATCGGCAATCCTGCAAACGGTGCAAGCTGACAGCGTGCGGACGCGCGATATCGGTGGATCTGCCTCAACGCAGGAATTTGCGGACGCAATCATCCGGCGTGTGCTCGCCTAATTGAGTTCTCAACAGGCGCAAGCCTGGATAACCTTTCGAATGAACGGAATATGGACATGTCTAAGGGATCTGATCTCCTTGTTGCCGCTCTCGAGAATGAGGGTGTTGACCGCATCTTCGGCATCCCGGGCGAGGAGAACCTCGACGTCGTCGAATCCTTACGCACCTCGAAGATCGAACTCGTCCTCACCCGCCACGAGCAGGCCGCCGCCTTCATGGCCGCCACGCACGGGCGGCTGACCGGCCGGCCGGGCGTCTGCATCTCCACCCTCGGTCCGGGTGCGCTCAACTTCACCACGGGTGCGGCCTACGCGCATCTCGGCGCCATGCCGATGCTGATGATCACCGGCCAGAAGCCGATCATGAGCGCGCGCCAAGCTCGGTTCCAGATCGTCGACATCATCGGGGCGATGCGGCCCGTCACCAAGATGACCCGCCAGATCGTCTCGGCGGCCTCGATCCCCACCATCGTGCGCGACGCCTTCCGGGTCGCCACCGAGGAGCGGCCCGGCCCCGTCCACCTCGAACTGCCCGAGGACATCGCGGCCGAGACCGCCGACGTCGCGCTCGTGCCCTCGCACCCGATCGACCGGCCCGTGGCGGCGCCCGCCGCCATCGAGCGCGCGGCCGCGATGATCCTCGCCGCCAAGCGCCCGCTGATCATGGTCGGGGCGGCCGGCAACCGGCCGCGGCTGGTCGAGCCGCTCTCCGACTTCGTGCGCCGCACCCGCATCCCGTTCTTCAACACCCAGATGGGCAAGGGCGCGGTCACGGGCGGCTCGAACCTTTATCTCGGCACCGCGGCCCTCTCCGAGCGCGACTACGTGCATGAGGCGATCGACCGGGCGGACCTGATCGTCTCGATCGGGCACGACACCGTGGAGAAGCCGCCCTTCCTGATGGGGCAGGTCGCGGGCGGCCCGAAGGTAATCCATGTCGGCTACGTCTCGGCGAGCGTCGAGCAGGTCTTCCACCCGGATGCCGAGGTGGTGGGCGACATCGGCGCGACCGTGACGGCGCTCGCCGACCGCCTCGGCGGGCGCCTCGACCCGGACCAGGGAATGCTGCAGTTGCGCCAGCAGATCTTGGAGCGGATCAACGACCGGGCCGAGGAGGACAGGTTCCCGGTGACGCCGCAGCGCCTCGTGCACGACGTGCGGGCCGTGATGCCGGAGGACGGCATCGTCTGCCTCGACAACGGCATGTACAAGATCTGGTTCGCCCGCAACTACCGCACCCACGTGGCGAACACGCTGCTGCTCGACAACGCGCTCGCCACGATGGGCGCGGGACTACCCTCCGCCATGATGGCAGCACTGCTCCATCCGAAGCGTCGGGTACTGGCCGTATGCGGCGACGGTGGGTTCATGATGAACAGCCAAGAGATGGAGACGGCCGTCCGGCTCGGGCTAAACCTTGTGGTGCTGATCCTGGACGACTCGGCCTACGGCATGATCCGCTGGAAGCAGGCGGTGGACGACTTCGCCGATTACGGCATGACCTTCGGCAACCCGGACTTCGTCGCTTACGCCAATTCCTACGGGGCGACGGGCCACCGCGTCACGGCGGTCCGCGATCTGGCTCCGACGCTGGAGGCCGCTTTCAAGGCAGGTGGGGTTCACCTGGTCGCGGTGCCGATCGACTACTCCGAGAACACCCGTGTGCTGATCCAGGAGCTGCAACACAAGATCAAGGATGCCGAGCCGGCCGAATAGGTTCTTCTCTGCCCTCGTCCTCTCGGAGATCATCATGACCCCATTCACCTTCCAGACCTGCCCTAATATTCTGTTCGAGCCTGGTGCATCGGCGAAGCTGCCTGATCTCGTGGCGAGCTTCCGCGCTCAACGGATCATGCTGGTGACCGACAAAGGCGTTCGCGGCGCGGGTCTGACCCGCGCTGCGGAGGCCGCCCTGGCCTCGGCAGGCCTGAAGGCCACCATCTTCGAGGACGTCGTGGCCGACCCGCCGTCGCACGTCGTCGAGACCGCCGCCGCGCTCGCGCGAGCCGAGGGGACGGATCTCGTCCTTTCGATCGGCGGCGGCTCGGCTCTCGATACCGCGAAGCTCGTGGCCTACCTCGCGCGCAGCGACGAACCCCTCGACAGCATCTACGGCGTCGGCCTCGCCCAAGGCCAGCGCTTGCCGCTGATCCTGGTGCCGACCACGGCTGGCACCGGCTCCGAGGTGACGCCGATCTCGATCGTGACCACGCCCACGACCGAGAAGAAAGGCGTGGTCTCGCCTCGGCTACTGCCGGACTGGGCGGTGCTCGACCCCGACCTGACGCTGGGCCTGCCGGCCCATGTCACCGCCGCGACCGGCATCGACGCGATGGTGCACGCGATCGAGGCCTACACCAGCCGTCACAAGAAGAACCCGATCTCGGACCAGCTCGCCCGACAGGCCCTGGCCCTGCTCTCCGGCAGCATTCGCACGGCCTGCAGCGACGGCCGCAACGTCGAGGCGCGCTCCAACATGCTGCTCGGCTCGATGCTGGCCGGCATGGCCTTCGCCAACGCTCCCGTCGCGGCGGTTCATGCGCTGGCCTATCCGATCGGCGCCGTCTTCCACGTGCCGCACGGGTTGTCGAACGCCCTCGTGCTGATGGGCGTGATGCGCTTCAACCTCCCGCACGCGCAGACCCTCTACGCAGAACTCGCCCCGATCTTCGATCCGGAGGCAGTCAACCTGCCGACCGGCGAGGCTGCGGCCCGCTTCGTCGAGAGCCTCGCGGCCATCTGCCGGGATTGCGGCTTGCCCGCCTCACTCGCCGAGGTCGGTGTTCGCGAGGAGGATCTCGCGCGCCTCGCCACCGACGCGATGAAGCAGACCCGCCTCCTCGTGAACAACCCACGCGAGGTCACCTACCAGGATGCCTTCGCGATCTACTCCGAGGCCCTCGACGGCAAGCTCAGAACCGCTGCCTGAGCCGCTCAGGGAGGAGCGCACGTCATGGATCCATTCGATACCTTCAAGGCCATGGGAGAGCTCTGGGGCAAAGGCACCCAGTCCTTCCTCGAAGCCCAGCGCAACATGTTCGGGGCGATGACGACGGCCCTGGACAAGGACGGCAAGCCGAGCCTTCCCCTCGTCCCGGACTGGGAGGCCCTGCAACAGGCCCAACACTCGTACCAGCAGGCCTGGGAGGCCGCTCAGGCGGTCTCGGCGACCTTTGCCAAGAGCGTCAAGGGCAGAGGCGAGGTGCGAGATCCCATCGCGGCCGATGTCCTCGCCAAGATCTTCGACCCGCGCGGGTGGCTCTCGTCGACGAGCGAGGTCGATGAAGCCCTCAACCGCATGGCCGAAGGGCCACGGCTCGCCGATCTCTGGAACGTCGAGCGCAAGTTCGCGGCTGTGTTCACGGCTTGGGTCGCGTTGCGCCGCCGCAACCTCGAACACAATACCCTGATGATGGAGGTCTGGAAGAAAGCGACGGCAGCCTTCTCCGCCGTGGTCAATGAGCGGTCCAAGAACGAGCAGGGGATCGCCTCGAGCCGCGAGCTGATGGCGCTCTGGGTCGAGACGGCCAACGACGTTCTGCTGGAGGCGCAGCGGTCGGAGGAGTTTCTCAAGAGCCAGCGCGAGACGCTGAAAGCCTCGACGGACTTGCGGCTTGCTCAGCAGGACATCGCCGAGTTCTACAGCCAGATGTTCGGCTACCCGACCCGCGCCGAACTCGACGACGTGCATCAGAGCCTGACGCAGCTGCGCCGCGAAGTGAGAGCGCTTAGCCGCCAGAGGCGGACCAGCAGAAAATCAGGAGAGCCGACATGAGCCGCCCTGCCAAATCCAAAGCCGCACTCGATCCTTTCGCAGAAGCGGCAGCGCTCGGAAAGCGGCTCGCGGAAGGAGCCAAGCTCTTCCAGGAAGTCCGCGACGAGGACGTTCAGATTGCGACGAGCGAGAAGGACGTCGTCTGGCAGCAGGACAAGGTCACACTGTACCGCTACCGCTCCCTCACCGAGCAGAAGGTCAGGACACCCGTCCTCATCGTCTATGGCCTCATCGGCCGCTACACCATGGCCGACCTGCAGGAGGATCGCTCACTCGTTCGCAATCTGCTGAACCTCGGTGTCGATCTCTACGTGGTGGACTGGGGCAATCCAAGCCGAGCCGACCGTTTCGTGACGCTGGACGATTACATCGACGGCTATCTCGCCGAGTGCGTGCACGTCATCTCCGAGGCGAACGGGGGGCAGAAGATCAATCTGCTCGGGATTTGCGAGGGTGGTGTCTTCACGACCTGTTACGCGGCGCTGCACCCGGAAGACGTGAACGCGATGGTGCTGACGATCACGCCGATCGACTTCCACGCCGACACGGTCGAGAACCGCAAAGGCCACGGCTTCATCAACGTGTGGACACGCAGCCTCGAGCCTGACGACATCGATCGCCTGATCGAGGCGCACGGCACGCTGCCGGGTGAATTCATGGGCTCGGTGTTCTCGCTGATGACGCCGATGCGCACGATGACAAAGTACAATCTCGATCTGCTTGAGGTCATCGACGACAAGAAGAAGCTGATGAACTTCTTGCGTATGGAGAAGTGGATCTCCGATCGGCCGCACCATCCGGGTGAGGCCGCCAAGCAGTGGCTGAAAGATCTGTATCAGGACAACAAGCTGGTCAAAAATTCGTTCCAGCTTGCCGGCAGAACCGTCGATCTCGGCGAAATCAAATGCCCGGTCCTGAACATCTACGCCAAGGATGACCATATCATTCCGCCGGCGACGTCGCAGGCACTCAAGCAATTCGTCGGTACGTCGGACTACACCGAGCTGCCGCTGCCAGGCGGGCACGTCGGCGTCTTCGTCGGCGGAAGGGCGCAGAGCCTGCTTGGAACCGGCATCGCCGAGTGGCTGTCTGGCCGCGAGTAAGGGATGAACGACCGTGGCACTTAAGAACAAGATCGTTTCCGCGGACGAGGCCGCCGCGATCATCCGCTCGGGTGACACGGTCGCCGTCTCGGGCTTCGTCGGGATCGGCACGCCCGACGAGCTGATCCTGGCGCTGTCCTCCCGCTTCGAGGCGACCCAGGCTCCGAATGACCTCACCCTCGTGTTCGCGGCAGCCCCGGGTGACGGCAAGGACCGCGGGCTCAACCGCCTGGCGCGTGAAGGCCTGGTCCGACGTGTCATCGGCGGCCACTGGGCGCTGGTGCCGAAATTGGCCGAGCTCGCCCTCGACGAGAAGATCGAGGCCTACAATCTCCCGCTCGGGGTAGTGTCGCACCTCTACCGCGACATTGCCGCCAGGGGCCCTGGCCCCCTCACGAAGGTGGGCATGCGCACCTTCGTCGACCCGCGTCTAGGCGGCGGCAAACTCAACGCCCGCACGACGGAGGACTTGGTCGAACTCGTCGAGGTCGGCGGGGAGCCCTGGCTGCGCTACAAGTCCTTTCCGATCCAGGTGGCGCTCATTCGCGGCACCACGGCTGACCCGGCCGGCAACATCACGATGGAACGGGAGGCGCTCACCCTGGACAACCTCGCCACCGCCATGGCGGCGAAGAACTCGGGCGGCTTCGTCATTGCGCAGGTCGAGCGACTGGCCGCGGCGGAGTCGCTGAACCCACGCGAGGTGGTGATCCCGGGCATTCTGGTCGACTGTGTCGTCGTCGCCGAGCCTGAGAATCACCTGCAGACGTACGGGACACCGTACAACCACGCCTACTCCGGTCGGCAGCGCGTGCCGCTCGATCGGATCGCACCGCTGCCGCTCGACGAGCGCAAGGTCATCGCCCGGCGCTGCGCCTTCGCGCTGCCACCGGGCGGCGTGGTCAATCTCGGCATCGGCATGCCGGAAGGGGTGGCGGCCGTGGCGGCCGAAGAGCGCCTGCTCAAATACGTGACGCTCACGGCCGAGCCCGGGATCATCGGCGGCCTGCCACAGAGCGGGCTCGACTTCGGTGCCGCCCTCAACCCGGAAGCCGTCCTGCACCAGAACCAGCAGTTCGATTTCTACAACGGCGGCGGTCTGGACCTCGCCTGCCTCGGCATGGCGCAGGCGGACAGCCGAGGCGACGTGAACGTCTCGAAGTTCGGCCGCAAGCTCGCAGGAGCCGGCGGCTTCATCAACATCTCGCAGAACGCCAAGACCCTCGTCTTCGCCGGGACCTTCACGGCCGGCGACTTGGAGGTCGCGATCGAGGAGGGGCAGCTGCGGATCGTCCGAGAGGGGCGGGTGCCGAAATTCGTCGAGGCTGTTGAGCAGATTACCTTCTCGGGCGACTACGCGGCGGAAACGGGCCAGCCCGTGCTCTACGTGACGGAGCGCTGCGTGTTTCGGCGCGTCCCGGCGGGCATGGAACTGATCGAGGTCGCACCTGGCATCGATATCGAGCGCGACATCCTGGCTCACCTGGGCTTCGCTCCGCTGGTTGACGCACCGCGCACGATGGACCCGCGCATCTTTCGTGATGGCGCGATGGGGCTCGAACGGGATCTCCTCGGGCTCACGCTGGCCGAGCGGATCAGCTACAATCCCGAGCGCAACACGCTGTTCGTCAACTGGGAGGGCTTCCAGGTCCGGACCATCGACGACGTCGAGATGATCCGGCGCGAGTTCGAACAGCGCTGCAGGACGATCGGCCGGAAAGTTCACCTCATCGTCAACTACGACGGCTTTCAGCTTGATCCGCTGGTGAGCGACGCCTACTTCTCGACCATCACGTACCTGCAGGGCCGGTACTATCAGACGGCATCGCGCTACACGACGAGCGCGTTCATGCGGCTGAAGCTCGGCGAGGCGCTGAAGGAACGTGATCTGGCGCCCCACGTGTTCGAGACGCGGGCCGAAGCGCAGGTCTCCGCAGATCAGATCCGGGGGCAGCGCCGCCGGCCGTCGGGAGCAACCCCGGGTGAGACACCGGCCGATGTTCGCGGCCATGGCTGACGCAGGCTCTCATCCAGAGCTCGCGACGATCAACAGCGAACCTTGCATCCGTCCAGAGGTGTCATTGTGAGACTTGTGCTGCTCGGTCCTCCCGGTGCCGGCAAGGGGACCCAATCCCAACTCTTGAGCACCCATTTCGGGATACCCCAGCTCTCGACGGGCGACATGCTGCGAGCAGCGGTCGCGGCGCAGACCCCGATCGGGCGTGCTGCCAAGGCGGTGATGGAGGAAGGCGGTCTCGTGCCCGACGAGATCGTGACCGGAATCGTCAGCGAGCGTCTGGGAATGGCCGATGCGACGGCGGGCTTCATCCTCGACGGGTTCCCGCGCACGATCGCTCAAGCCGGTGCGCTGGACGGTGTGCTTCTGGCGAAAGGGGTGATGCTCAACGCCGTCGTCGAGTTGGTCGTCGATCCGGAGATCCTGGTGCTACGGATGACGGCGCGCGTGACCGAGACCCTCGCCCGTGGCGAGCCGGTGCGGCGCGACGACAACCCCGAAGCCTTCTCTCGGCGCTTGGTGGCGTACTCGACTGAGACGGCGCCGCTGACACGGTACTACGCTGAGCGAAGCCTCCTACAGCCTATCGACGGGATGCGACCTGTCGACGAAGTCTTCGACGAGATCACCCGTGCCCTCGACGCGTCGGCGGGCGCTCGTGCTCCGAAGAACGGAGAGGCCTAGTGTCGAGGCAAGCCGAAGCGCCCTTCCCGGGAGCGACTCCGGAAACCCGTCCCGGGCCAGCGATCCCGGCATGGCGGACCATCGCGCGACAGGGCATCGCGCAGGCGCGCAGGGTTCACGACAGAACGATGCGGATGCAGGAGACGCTGCTCAACGTGACCACGGATGCGGCACTCGTTTCCTGGTCGGGCGCCCGCGACGTGAGCCAGCGCATGGTGACCTTCGCCGACGTTAACGTGACGGCGGCCCTCGACCACGCGGAGCGCGTGCTTCAGGCGCGAACACCCCGAGAGGCCGGCGTTCTGCATCAGGAGTACCTCCGCGACCAGGCTCGATGCGTGGCGCAGCAAACGCGCGAGATCCACGATCTCGCCGCGAAGGCTCTGGGCGAGGCACTCGGCGCTGTCGTGCCGACGAAGTAGGCGGCAGATGGTGCGTCGGTTGAATCACAACAGGAACTTGGCACTTGGACTTTAACTCCGCGCCCGTGAGACGCGCCTCCCGCGGGAGCGAGCAGACTGCGAGCTTCCGGTACGGCGCCGTGCGGAGCATCTCGCGGCAGCACTTCCACCGCATCGCCTACGTCGAGTGGGGTGATCCGGCGAGCGAGCGCGTGATCGTCTGCGTGCACGGCCTGAGCCGCCAGGGGCGGGACTTCGATGACCTCGCCCGTGCCCTGGCAGCAAAGGGGTACCGCGTGGTCTGCCCGGACCTCGTCGGTCGCGGCCGGAGTGGCCGGCTGCATAACCCCGACGATTACGCCCTGCCGCAATATGCCGTCGATATGACGGTTCTGCTCGCCCATGTCGGCGCACCGCAGGTGGACTGGGTCGGCACCTCGCTCGGCGGGCTCATCGGCATGATCCTCGCGGGCATGCCCGAGTCTCCGATCAGGCGTCTTGTCATCAACGATATCGGGCCTTTCCTGCCCTGGGCGGCGCTCCGGCGCCTGGGCGACACGATCCGCGAGGCGACCCGGTTCTTCGACTCTATCGATCAGGCCGAAGCCCATCTCCGCCGGGTATTGGCGCCGTTCGGAGCGCTGACTGACGCCCAGTGGCGGCACCTGACCGAGCACAGCCTCTTGCCCCGCTCTGGCGGTGGGTACGAGCTGCACTACGATCCCGGCATCGGCGATGCGTTCCGGCCAGGACGGGTCTACAACGTGAGCCTGTGGACCTACTGGGACGCCATGCGCTGCCCAGCGCTCGTGCTGCGAGGAGAGACCTCCGATCTCCTGCTGGCGCGGACAGCGACCGAGATGGTGCAGCGACGTCCGGGGACGGAGCTTGTTGAGATCCCGGGCTGCGGGCACGCGCCCGCGCTGCTCGATCCTGACCAGATCCGCCTCGTCGTGGAATGGCTGACGCGATGAGCCCCCTTGTGCTCTTCGCGGCGAGTCCTGGCGGATGGGCGGATCCGCCGGGAAATCACCTGCCAACCGATCAGCGTGGAGGTATCGCACAATGCCGAATTCAATTCCGAATGGTCCTCTCCGGTTGCGCCGCGCCGATCTGTTCCGCGAGCAGGCCTACATCGACGGCGCGTTCGTAGCCGCCGATAGTGGCGAGACCGTCGTGGTAGATAATCCAGCCACGGGCCGGGTCCTGGGCCACGTGCCGAGGATGGGCACGGCCGAGACCGAGCGCGCCATCAAGGCGGCCGAGGTGGCGCTACCCGGCTGGCGGCAGCGCACCGCCAAGGAGCGCGCCACGATCCTGCGCCGCTGGTTCACCCTGATCATGGAGAACCAGGAGGATCTGGCGGCGATCATGACCGCCGAGCAGGGCAAGCCGCTTGTTGAGAGCCGCGGCGAGATCGCCTACGCGGCCTCCTTCATCGAGTGGTTCGCCGAGGAAGCAAAGCGCATCTACGGTGACGTCATCCCGGCCCACGGACCGGACAAGCGCATCGTGGTGCTCAAGCAGCCGATCGGCGTCTGCGCGGCGATCACGCCCTGGAACTTCCCGGCCGCGATGATCACCCGCAAGGCCGGTCCCGCGCTGGCGGCGGGCTGCACCATGGTGGTGAAGCCCGCGAGCCAGACGCCGTTCTCGGCCCTGGCACTGTGCGTGCTCGCCGAGGAGGCCGGAATCCCCGAAGGTGTGCTCTCCTGCGTCACCGGCTCCGCGGCGGCGATCGGCGGCGCGATGACGGCAAGCCCGATCGTGCGCAAGCTCTCCTTCACCGGCTCGACCGAGATCGGCCGCGAATTGCTCGCGCAATGCGCGCGGACGATCAAGAAGACCTCGATGGAGCTCGGCGGGAACGCGCCCTTCATCGTCTTCGATGACGCGGACCTCGACCTCGCGGTAAAGGGCGCCATCGCCTCGAAGTACCGCAACGCCGGACAGACCTGCGTCTGCGCCAATCGCATCCTGGTGCAGGAGGGAGTCTACAACGACTTCGCGGAGCGCCTCGCGGCAGCGGTGCGGGCGATGCCGGTGGGCGACGGCTTCGCGGACGGCACGCTGATCGGCCCGCTCATCGATGCCAAGGCGGTCGCCAAGGTCGAGGAGCACGTCTCGGACGCGGTGGAGAAAGGCGCCCGTATCCTCACGGGGGGCAAGCGCCACGCCCTCGGCGGCGGCTTCTACGAGCCGACCATCCTCGCCGACACCACCCCCGCCATGCGGATCTTCCGCGAGGAGACCTTCGGGCCGGTGGCGCCCCTGTTCCGCTTCCGTACCGAGGCGGAGGCGGTGGCACTGGCCAACGACACCGAGTTCGGGCTCGCCTCCTACTTCTACGGCCGCGACATCGGCCGGGTCTGGCGGGTGGCGGAGGCGCTCGAGTACGGCATGGTGGGGATCAACGAGGGGATCATCTCGACCGAGGTGGCGCCCTTCGGCGGCGTCAAGGAGAGCGGGCTCGGCCGCGAGGGCTCGCATTACGGCATCGAGGACTACCTGGAGGTCAAGTATCTCTGCATGGGAGGCATCTCCTGACATTCGCAGGCCATTCACGGTGCAAAGCAAAGAATGACTGCGTTCTGCACCGCGCGTGGCCCGGCTCTGCAACCAAATCTCCGATGCGCGGCGGGCAACGCTCTGTCGATCGGTCTGACCGAGCGCTGCCGCGCCTCCATCAGCATTGACCGCCGCCGAAAGGGGATCGAGGTCGGCGAGGCACGCGCTCAGAACCGCGCGTAGCATGCACCATACACTTGCCGGTTTTCCTTCCTACTTGGCCCGTGAGATGCAGCTCTAGGAGATGAGAGCGATGCCGGCATGACCGGCATCGCTGTAGAACGCATGAAAATAGAAATCTTACATCGCCGACCGTCTGCCGTAAGTCACAACGTAAAAATTATTTTCGTGCATGGAATTTCGGTCGGAGCTTGGGTGTGGAACGAACATTTTCTCCCCTTCTTTGCCGATGCAGGGTTTGAGGCACACGCACTCAGCCTTCGTGGTCATGGCGAGAGCGATGGACACGAAAATATTTCGACCTGGCGCCTGGCGGATTACACCCGAGACCTGGCCGAAGCCGTGCGGCAGATCGGTGGTCCGGCGGTGCTCATCGGCCATTCTCTGGGCGGGGCCGTGGTTCAGAACTGGGTGCGCTGCGGCGGCCACGCTGCTGGCATGGTCCTGCTCGCCTCAGTCCCGCCATGGGGACTGGCGTTGTCAGCGATCCACATGAGCCTGACCACGCCTGATCTCTTCCGGCACGTGCTCACAATGAGCGTCGGCGGCACCGCAAACGGTAGCTTGGGTGCCCTCCGGCGTGGCTTCTTTTCCGAAGACCTCTCCGATGAGCGATTTGAGTACATCCGCGCGCGTGCCGGCCAAGAGTCGGTCTTGATCGGCTCAGAATTGCAAGGCTGGCCGCCCTTTGCCCCACTGCCGTGGCAAGCGCCGCGCACTTTCGTACTTGGAGGCGCAGATGACTGCTTCGTGCCACCTGATGAAGTGCGGCGAACTGGAATCTACTATGGTGCGCGCACAACTATCGTGCCGCACCTCGCCCATACGCTGATGCTGGAGCCGCGCTGGGAAAGCGCTGCTCACCCACTTCTGAAATGGCTCACGGCTCTGCGGTCATAGCCTAGGCTGGGCGATTTGCGTGGACAACGGCACGGGGGAGCGGAGCGAGGTCTATTCTATACTGGAGCTTCTGGAGCTGCATACAACACGCGCCGTTCCATAGGTATTTCTCACATCAATCCGTGCCGTCGAGAGAGGCACTCGCCGACCTCGAAGGTCCGCTGTCCAGTGTCGAGCGGCCATTCCGGCGGCATCGGCTGAAGGTCTGGAAGTGGCGCATTGCTGAACAAGCCGGACGCGAGTTCGGCGGGAAAGCGCGCGTCCTCGGCTCGCATCGGCATCTGACGCCAAGGCGGCTCCAGGGGCTCCTTCGGGCGAGGAAATCCGACACTTCAGATCTCGACCACCAAAGAACCACGTGTAAGATCCGGCTCGACAGCGCAGCTTGTCGCTGATCGGGCGAGGAAACGGGGGCACTGCGCCCTCGTCGATCTCCGTCGTGAGAAACCGACCGTGCGACCTTCGAACCAGCACCACTTCCAGGATGAATTGATCTACCAACCCTAATGGCCCAGATCCACCTCTCCTGGTTCGATCGCCCAGCAGCCAACGTTGCCGCCGCCCTGATCGGTTGCCAATTGCTGGTCGACGGGGTGGGCGGTGTCATTGTGGAAGCCGAGGCCTACGGCCGGTCCGATCCGGCCTCGCACAGCTTCGCCGGACCGACCCGGCGAAACGCCAGCATGTTCGGCCTACCGGGACACGCCTACGTCTACCGCTCCTACGGCCTGCACTGGTGCATGAACATCGTATGCGAGCCAGGGAGTGCGGTTCTCGTGCGGGCGCTCGAGCCGACGCAGAAGATCGACAACATGAGGGCGCGCCGGCGCACGAGCGACATCCGCCTCCTCTGCTCCGGGCCTGGCCGCTTGTGTGAGGCGCTCGCCATTACGGGTGAGTATGACGGCTGGCCACTCGATCGCGCCCCGTTCGAGATGTTGGCGGGAGATCGGCCGGTCACGGTCTCATCCAGCGGCCGTATCGGCATCACGCGAGCCGTCGAGACACCGTGGCGGTTCGTGCTCGCGGGCTCTCGCTTCGTGAGCCGGCCAACCCCGCGCGGCAAGGTTTGGTAGAATTATCAGCTGGTCAGCGCACGAATCCAGCGGCGGAGCCATCGGCGGGAGAGCAGCTCAGCCGTGCTTGAACACGCGCAGATGCGGCGACACGGCCGGGCGGGTCATGGTCATTGTGCTGGCGAGTTCGCCGACAGCACGCGGTCTCTGCGCAAGACGCTCGAACAGCGCCCATCGCGTGGGGCCGTCGAGAACGGAGAGCGCATGGAGTCAAGAGAGTTAGCCACTGCTAACTGTAAGCAAGCACTAACCTAGCAAGGAGGCGGCCGGATCCGCTGCGAAAAGATCGCGCGGTGGCCACCCTCGTCCACCTCCCGCCTTTAGGGCAGCTCTCGTTGGATCTCAGCGCGCAGTACAAAGGGGCGCCCGCAGGCGCCCCGTCACAGTTGCTTAAGTCGAATTTCAATAACCGTAATAGTAGGGGGCAGGACCGTAGTATCCGTAACCGTAGGCCGGGGCTGGGTAGTAGCGGGGCGCTTGGGATGCAGCGATCGCACCGCCAATAATCCCAAGTGCCGCGCCGGCCGCGAGGGCGCCGCCGATCCCGGGGCCCCGTCGGTAGCCGTAATGACGGTAGCCATAACCGGCATGATACCCGTAGCCGCCCCGGTAGCCAGGACGCGCGTCCGCGGTAGGAGCAAGGAGCAAGGAGCCTGCGACGGTTGCGGCCAAAGCTGAAAGAGCCACCTTCTTCACTGTCGTCCCTCGACTGCTGAGTTCGTAGCGCGAGTTAAGCTGGGCCGTAATGAACCAACCCTGAACCCTCCGGGCGGGCTGAACGCAACCCTTGCCTCAACCGCCAGAGCGTTCCGGAGTAGCGGCTTCGCTCGGCGTCACATTGCCGAACGCCCCCAGGCTTGATCACAGCTTGATGTCAGTTGGACGTGTCGAATCGGTTGCGTCCCCTCCCCTGCCTCTCTGCAGCATCCGGCGCTCCGATGTAGCGTCACCGACAGCACCACCGCTGAACGGGAAAGTATGACCCAAAGCGGCCCCTCGCGGCGGATGTCGGGAATGTCCGGTTGCGAGTGAAATGCAGACACTCTGGCCATCGCACGACACACCGGCTCAGGCCGCAGTGCCTCGTCGCGGCGATGCGGGTCGTCATCTTCAGATCGGCTGATCCGTCCCGCTACCGGCACCTGCTCGAAATCACGATGTCGGCGCGGGCGTGCCGAAGTGTTCGGCTGGAGGCGGCAGCTTGTCGACCGACCCTTGTATCATCGGGATTTCAGGCGCGAGCCTGCTCCCCCTGCTGCGCAAGTCTGGCACCGCCCTCCGCGGGTTATGTCGCGGCGGCCGCTCGGAGCGGGAATTGCGGGGTTGCCCCCAGCAGGGGTGGACATCTCCACCGTCTCGCCGCCGAGTTCGCCCGTGCCGCCTGTAGCTCCAACTGAGACGGTTGAGGTCGTCCTCAGCCGCCCCGATTGCGGTACACACCCTCGTCGCCGGCGGCGTCTTCCATCGCATGGCTGGCAGCCTTCGCCAGCTGCTGTTTCAGGGTTGCGAGCGCCTCCTGAGACCAATCGCGCACCTCGGTCACGGCGACCCAGGCATCGACGTAGTGCTGCGGAGCATAGACGTGACCGTAACCCATCGGGGGCTTCGTCGCCATCGCCATGTCGAGAGCGAGTTGGAGAGCCGTCACGAGGGGATACCAGCGCAGCTGCGGCGACACGTCCGGCCCACGCGGAGTCTCCAGCCAAGCCGGCGGGCGATAGACATCGCGAGAGTCGAAGAAGGTCACCGCGTCGCTGGCGTATTGCAGATAGACGACCCGCATCGGCGCCCAGGGGGTGTCCGCGGCCACGCGCGTGCCGTCCTGATTAAGGAACCGCACGAAGCGGCCGTCCCGGAACTCCGGCAGCCAGGCCGGCGAGCCGGGATTGCGGCCATCGGTCAGCGAACGCCAGAGCCGGCTGCCGAACGGGGGGCCGCTCCACATCGCGCCATCGATCGGATCGCCAATCGTCTCGAACAGTTCGACCGAGCTTTCGGAATGCATCGCTCCCAGGCTCAGCCCGTGCAGGTAGAGCCTCGGGCGGCGGTTCCTCGGCAATGTGGTCCAGTAGCGGTAGACCTCCGCGAAGAGAGCGCGGGCCGTGTCCGATCCGTAGTCCGGCTGGACGAGGAGCGACAAGGGGCTCGACAGGTAGGAATACTGCACGGCGACGCTGGCGATGTCGCCGTGGTGCAGGTACTCGACAGCGTTCATCGCCGACGGATCGATCCATCCCGTCCCGGTCGGCGTGATCACGACGAGGATCGAGCGGTCGAAGGCCCCCGCGCGCTTGAGTTCTGCCAAGGCCAGTCGCGCCCGGTCCTGCGCCGTGTCGGCGGCGCGCAAGCCGACATAGACGCGGATCGGCTCGGCTGCCGGACGCCCAGTGACGGCGCCGATCTCCGCCGCACCAGGGCCCGACGCCACGAACTCGCGCCCGGCACGCCCGAGGTCCTTCCATCGGACCAGCGATCCCGGACCGCCCGTCCGCACCGGCTCGACCGGCTGCGGGCGCTCCGGCTCCAGCAGCGCGTCGCGTTCGCGAAACGAGGCGTCGAGCACGTGGAAGGCCGCGCGGAACAACACGCCATTCGCCAGCGACCAGAACGAGACGACCGTGACGGAGACGCCGATTACGGTCGCGACCCGCCCAGGGACGAATCGGCGCGCCCGACCGGCCATGCCGCGGGCTGTCAGCCCGAACAGCCGCACGAGCGCCAGGAGCGCGGCGAAGGTCGCCAAAGCCACCGAGCAGACCTGAAGGGGATGCGCGCTCGCGATGGGCTCCATGTCCATCACCCGGCGGATCGAGTTCTGCCACCCGGCTGCGCGCCACAGGAAGGTTGCGGCGACCGACAGACAGAACGCGGTGACGAGGGCATTCGTCACGCGGATCGCGCGGTCCGCTGGCACCGGCAGTTCCAGGTAAGCCCAGAGCCATCGCCAGGATACGCCGAGGCCATACCCTGTGGCGAAACTCGCGCCCGCCAGCACTCCCTGGGTGAGCGCCGTTCGCGGAACGAGAGACGGGGTCAGGGCCGCCGCGAAGAAAAGGGTACCAAACGCCACACCGACGCCCGACAACCCGCGTGCCCGGCGCCAGAGCAATGCGGCCGCATGGGCGGCGAGGCGCGCCACCCGAGAGCGATCCTGGGACGCTCCTCGTTCCGGGTGCGCCGATGGCAGGTTGCGCGATCGCACGAAAGGTCTCCGGCAGGGTCCGAACGGGCGGCGCCAAGGCCGAGCGCCGGCCGTACTCACCAAAGGTCGTGAACGGCTAAGTCGATGAAGTCGGGAACAAGCTCGTAGCAGAATATGACCCGGCGCTCGCTCGGATCCCAATAGGCGTTGGGATATCTGCAGGCTTCACCCTCGATCACGATGTCCTTCGGAAGAAGCAAGCTAGATTGGGCGAAATCGCGAACGACTTCCAGGATCCCGGCCGTCTCGAGGACATGCCGGTATGCCGCGATCCTCCCGCTCGCGTCTGCATACGTTACGGAGATCCTGCCCCCCGGCTTCGGCGCCAAATGAAGCAAGCCCTCCAGGAACGATGGCTTCGCGGCGGCCGGCCTGAAA
The DNA here is from genome assembly GCF_000019365.1 of Methylobacterium sp. 4-46. Classification (GTDB taxonomy): domain Bacteria; phylum Pseudomonadota; class Alphaproteobacteria; order Rhizobiales; family Beijerinckiaceae; genus Methylobacterium. The sequence continues at coordinate 906,001 of NC_010511.1, forward strand.
TGCGGCTGCAACAAGCGGACCCAGGAGGTCTCTGCTCTCTCGAAGTCCGCGTGGCAGGTTTCCTTCCGCTCTGCGGGCAGACCTGCTTTGACCGCTACGCCCCAGAACAGGTCCGGGTCCGAACCTACCATCAGGCAGATGATCTGGTAGGCACGTTGCTTGTCGAGGCCATGCGCCCCGTAGAAAGCAAGCCCTTGCCTCTGCTGTAGATTGCGTTCGCCGATCAGATAATGGCCGCGCGCGGCATCGATCAGAACGCGATGGGAGAAGTCGCTGCCGATGTGCAGAAGCGCAAGAGTGGCGAAGATGTCGACCGCACCCTCCTCCCGTCCGAGCACCGGCAGGTCGAATTCGCTGACGGCAGCGTGCCCAAGCTCGTGCGCCAAGACGAAGAGCGCATTGCCGACCACGAATTCGGTGACTTCGCTCCGTTGGCGCGCGTCGAGGCTCCGAACGGACGGGCTGGCTTCCGCAAGAGCCTCTGCGACAGCCCCGAGTCTTGATCCGTCTGCCCCTTGTGCGGCTGCGCTCCCGAAACGGGTGGTCGGCGCGAGAGTCACCATGATCGACACGAATATGATCCGGTGGAGTGTCATGCGAGCGGCCCCATCCTGAGCAAGTCCTAAGGTGCATGACTTCATTCAAGAATAATCATTTCATCTCCGATGGACAACAGTATTCGCACAGAGCAAGGCGTCATACTCCTTCGAGCAGTCGGTCTAGGTCGAATGTCGGGCGCCGTCCCACATCCGGACCATGTTCGGCCAGGAAGACGTCCGCACAGCGGCGCCCCTCGTCGCGCAGCATCGTCAGGAAGGGCCATTCCGCATTGAGCTTCGACGAGGAGCCGAGGCCCGCCACGACGTCGCTCGCGATGCGATGCATGCGCATCGCGGCCCATTTCGCTCCCTCCGAGTTGTCCGCTGGGGCGACCTGCCGCAGCAGGGCCATCATCCGCAGTTCCTTGAGCAGGACCGCGTTGAAGGAGACCTCGTTCAGCCGGTTCAGGATCTCCCGGGCCGACTGGGGAGAGCCAGGACGCTCGACCGGATTAACTTGAACGATGATGGTGTCCTGCGACACGCACTCGCGCACGAGCGGGGTGATCGTCGGGTTTCCTGAGTACCCGCCGTCCCAGTAGTACTCGCCGTCGATCTTCACCGCCTGGAACATCGTCGGCAGGCAGGCGGAGGCGAGAAGCACCTCGGCGGTGATGTCCGCGTTGCGGAACACGCGGCCGCGGCCCGTATGGACATTGGTGGCGGTGACGAACAGCTTGATCGCGCTGCGAGCAATCCTCCCGAAATCCACCGTGGCGGCAAGGACCCGTTCGAGCGGGTTGAACCCTCCCGGATTGAGATCGTAGGGCGAGAACACCCGGGCCATCAGGTCCACGGCGAGATAGAGAGGCGAGTGATCGAGGGTCCAGCGACCGAGCATCACGTCGAGCGGGCTGCGCCGGAAGGGACTGAAGCACGCCGCGCGCGAGACGCCGTCCCAGAAGGCTTCCAGCGCCGCGCGGGCGCCGGCACGCCCGCCCCGCTCATATCCGTCGATGAGGACCGCCGCGTTCATGGCTCCGGCCGACGTCCCGGAGATGCCGTCGATCCGCAGCCACGGCTCCTCCATCAGGCGGTCGAGCACGCCCCAGGTGAAGGCCCCGTGCGCGCCGCCGCCCTGCAGGGCCAGATCGATCAGGACCTGATCCCGCTCTCCCGGTATGATGGCGCCGCGCGACATGTGATCCACATCCTCATCTGGCATGGGCGAGTCTCGAAATTGCAGCTTTCGTTGCAGACCGCGAGTAGTCTGCCGTATCCGGCCGGCGTCGGGATCGCGATGCGTCGCGTCGATATCTTTCGCTGGCGAAGAGCCGCGACGGCATGACTCGCTCTGCACGAGGAGATGCTGCACGATGTCGGAGTCCGCCAAGCCAAGCGTTGCCGTACCGGCGATCTGCGCCCTGATTCTGGCCGGTGCGGCACTCCATCTCGCCCGGACCGTGTTCGCGCCGGCGGCGTTCGCCCTCTTCGTCATCGCCGTCGTGTGGCCGCTGCAGAGCCGCCTGGAGCGCGTCGTGCCGAAGGCCCTGGCCCTCTCGGCCAGCGTGCTGGCGACCCTCATCGTCGTCACGGCTTTCGGATCCCTGACCGCGTGGGCCTTCGGCAGGACGGTTCGGTACGTGGTCAACGATGCGCCGCATCTCCAGGCCGTCTATCTGCAGCTGTCGGACTGGCTCGAAACTCACGGCGTCGTTCTGGCCGGGCTCTTCGCCGAACACTTCGATGTCCGCTGGCTGATCCGTCTTCTCCCAGAAGTCGCGAGCCGGATCAGCAACATGACGGCATTTCTGTTCGTCATCCTGATCTACGTCATCCTGGGTCTGTCCGAGGTCGACGAGGTCGCGCGAAAGCTCCACACCCTGGATGATCACGGAATCGGACGGGCGCTCCTCGCGGGCGGAGCCGAAACCGCCGCGAAGCTCCGCCGCTTCGTCGTGGTGCGCACCCTGATGAGCCTCACGACGGGCCTCCTCGTGTGTGCATTCGCGGCCGCCATGGCGCTTCCCCTCGCTCTCGAGTGGGGGGTCATCGCCTTCACGTTGAACTACATCCCGGTGATCGGATCCGCGGCCGCGACCGTGCTCCCGACCGTGTTCGCCCTGGCCCAGTTCGTGTCCTGGGAAATCGCCCTCGTCGTCCTCGTGGGTTTGAATCTGATCCAGTTCTTCATCGGGAATTTCGTTGAACCGAAGGTGGCAGGCAGCAGCCTGTCGATCTCGCCCGTCATCGTGGTTTTCGCCGTTTTTCTGTGGACATTCCTTTGGGGAATTGCCGGCGCCTTCATCGGCGTCCCGATCACGATCGCCGGCCTGACGATCTGCGAGCAGTTCCCGTCGAGCCGCTGGATCGCGGAATTGCTGGGATCTCCCAAGGGGACAGCGAGCCGCGCGTCGCCCTGATGAGCGGGGGGCGGGCGTCTCCGGCGCCGTTCGCGCCCGAGCGTCGGACCGGACTGAGGCGGGTCGCATCGGCACGATGACCTTCTGATGACGTGCGGACGGTGTGCGCGGGCGCCTCTCAGAACGACCCCAAGGTCGAGCCGAGGGTAATCAGCACGACCAAGGCGATCAGGGCCCCGACGATCCCGACCATCACGATGTCGAAATAGCCTTCCTTGTGCGTCGCGCCGCACAAGACGAGCAGCGTCACCACGGCGCCGTTGTGCGGCAGTCCGTCGAGGGTGCCCGCCCCGACCACGGCCACGCGGTGCAGGAGCGCCGGGCTAATCCCCTGCTCGTGCGCCAGCCGCAGATAGGTCTCGCCCAGGGCATCGAGGGCGATGGTCAGGCCGCCCGTGGCCGATCCCGTCAGTGCGGCGAGCACGTTCGTCGCGACGGACAGCGACACGAGAGGGCTGCCGCCGATCGAGAGCATCCACTCCCGGACCACGCCGAAGGCCGGCATCGCCGCGACCACCGCCCCGAAGCCGACGAGGCTCGCGATGGTGACGGCCGGCAGGGCGGAGGCGTTCACGCCCGCATCCATGCTGTCGCGCAGCGCCGGCAGCCTGCTGCGGTTCAGGAGCACGAGCACAACGATTCCGGCGATTAGCGCGACGGCGACGGACCACACGCCGCCGACGGCCGTAAGCGTGGTGCGCCCCCAGCGCTCCTCGGCGAGGAAGGCGGCGTCCAGCCGCGGCAGCACGGCGAGCGTCATCCCGAGATTGACGAGGGCGACCACCGCGATGGGCAGCGCCGCCACCCGGAGCGGCGGGCTCGTTTCGCTCCGGTGGCCGTGCCGCGCCTCGGCCGGATCGAACTCGCGCGCCGTGGTGGCGAGTTCGCGCAGGCGTGGGTCGCCGGCCACGTCCCGGGCGTCCGGGGCGGGGCCGTAGCCCTCGCCCGCCCGGCGTGCCGCCGCCTCGCGCCGCCCGAGCCACCACAGCCCGAACGCCAGCATGATGGCGGAGGCGATGAGCCCGAGGCCCGGCGCGGCGAAGGGCGTCGTGCCGAAGAACGGCATCGGGATCGCGTTCTGGAGCGCCGGGGTGCCGGGAAGCGCCGACATCGTGAACGTGGAGGCCCCGAGCGCGATGGCGGCGGGCATGAGCCGGCGCGGCACGTCGGCCTGCCGGAAGAGAGCGTGCGCCATCGGCGCCAGGACGAAGAACGCGACGAACAGGCTGACGCCCCCGTAGGTCACGACGGCGCCGGACAGGACGACGGCGGGCACCGCCCGGTGCCGACCCAGCCGGGCCGTGACGGCCTTGGCGATGGCGCGAACCGACCCGGAATCGTCCATCAGCTTGCCGAACAAGGCGCCGAGCAGGAAGAGCGGGAAGAACTGGGCGAAGAAGCGGGCTCCCGCCCCCATGAAGGTCTGGGTCCAGTGGGCGAGCAGCGGCTCTCCCGCGAAGAGGGCGGCGACGAGCGCTCCGGCCGGGGCCAGCAGCAGGACGCTCCAGCCCCGGTAGGCGAACCACACCAGCAGCCCGAGCCCGACCAGGATGCCGAGCAGGCCGAGGCCGGTGCTGGAAGCCAGAGCGGTCATGCGCAGCTCCGCAAGGCGGCGGTCGGCCCCGGCTACTCGGCGATCGTCCGGCTGGGCTCGGCCCGATACGCCGCGGCACGGACCTGCTCCGGGGCGGCCTTCCCTTTGGTGCCCGGCATGATCTCGAAGCGCGGATCGAAATCCACCATCGTCGCGGCCAGTTGGGCCAGAATGCCCGCGTCGCCCTGAACCGTCGCGGTCCCGTCGGCGATCTGCGCCTCCAGGGTCTTGGCCCCGATCATCGTCTGCTCGAGAGCCGAGCGGTTGAGGGTCAGGGTCAGGTCCGGCTTCTCGGCCTGGAACCCCGCGATGTTGGTCAGCGTCGCGTTCTCCAGCTCGATGACGAAGCGCTCGCCGTTGTCCGGCGTGACCAGGTTGATGGTGAAGCGCATCCCCTCCGCCTTGCGGCTGTCCATGCGGATGGCGAGGAAGTTCAGGAACAGCTCGGTCGTCATCGCCCGCACCACGTCGGGGCTGCTCGAACTCGCCGTCTCGCCCTCCGGAATGCCGGTCCGAAGCTCGTAGGCCCCGGCCAGAAAGCTGTTGCGCAGGCCGGGATTCTCCTGCTGGTAGCCGATCTGCTCGAAAATGTCGGCCAAGAGCTCCTTGGCGGCCCGGTTGCGCGGCTCCGCCTGGACGAGCTTGTTCACGATCTCCTGGGCCAGCAGGTACTTCCCCTCGTCGTGCAGGCGGCGGCCGCGGGCGAGGATCGCCTCCGCGCCGCCCATCATCTCGACGTAGAGGGGGGCGCTCTCGGAAGGGGCGAGCGGGATCAGCGTCGCCGGGTTGCAGTCCCAGAAGCCGAGGTAGCGCTGGACGACGCCCCGGCTGTTGTGCTCCGGTGAGCCGTGATAGCCGCGGCAATGCCACGTCTGCTGCAGGCTCCGCGGCACCTCGTAGACGGTGTGGATCTCGTTGATCGTCACGCCCTGGTTCGCGAGGTGAAGCACCTGGTTGTTCATGTGGGCGTAGAGGTCGCGCTGCGCCCGCAGCACCTCCTGGATCCGCGCGTTGCCCCAGCGCGGCCAATGGTGGGAGGCGAACATCACCTCGGCCTCCATGCCGAAGCGGTAGAGCGCCTCGTTGATGTATTTCGACCAGTTGAGGGGATCGCGCACCGGGGCGCCCCTCAGCGTGTAGATGTTGTGCAGCGACGCGATGACGTTCTCCGCCATCCAGAGCGCCTTCATGTCCGGGAAGTAGGTGTTCATCTCGCGGGGCGCTTCGGTGTTCGGCGTGTTCTGGAAGATCATCCGGACGCCGTCGACCTCGAACTCCTCGATGGAATCGACGACGTGCCGGGTCGGAGCGATCAGGCCGGTGGCGCCGGCCGAGACGCGCTGGCCCAGGCCCTGCCCGACATAGCCGTGCGGTCCCGCCGGCAGGAGCAGCCCGTACTGATAGAACAGCCGCCGGTTCATGGCGTTTCCGGCGTAGACGTTCTCGGCCACCGTGTGGGCCATGAAATCGGCGGGGGCGATCACGGGCACGCGGCCGGACCGGACCTCCTCCTCATCGAGGATGCCGCGCACCCCGCCCCAATGGTCGCCGTGGGTGTGGGAGTAGATCACCGCCGAGATCGGACGCCCCTCACCCACATGCGCCTGGAACAGCCTCCAGGCGGCCCGCGCGGTCTCCTGGCTGATGAGCGGATCGAACACGATCCACCCCGTCCTCCCCCGCACCATGGTGAGATCGGAGAGATCGAAGCCGCGCACCTGGTAGATGCCGGGGACGACCTCGTAGAGCCCGTAATTGTTGTTGAGCCGCGAGATCCGGACCAGCGACGGGTGGATGCTGTCGAACTCGTCCTGCGCGTCGAGGAAGCGGAATTGCTGCATGTCCCAGGCGAGGTGGCCGGCCTCGGCCGGGATGGTCATGGCGGTCATGGGGGCGATCAGCCCCTTGCGCTGCTCCGCGAAATCCCTGTCGTCCGCGAAAGGGAGGGTTGCTCGTGCCCGGCGCAGCACGTCGCGCGTGAAGGTGGAGGGCGGCTTGCCCTGCGGGTGAAAATGCCCCTCGGGGGGAGGGACGCTCGCGGCTCCCTCGGCCCGGGCGACGCCTTCCCCCCACGCGAAGCTGCCAGCGACCGAGAAGGCCGCTCCTGCGCTCGGAAGCGCCTTGATGAACTCGCGTCTCGTCGACATGGGGCAGCTCCGTCCCGGGCCAAGCGAATTCGGTTCATCGCCTCGCGGCTCGCCAGAGTGCCGGAAGGCCGGGGCTGACCGGCCGCGGCTGCCGCCGCCGACAGCGCTCGCGGGACAGGCGATCAGCGCCACGCACAGACGCGGCGTCCCCGCCGCCACCAGCAGACCCTGCGACGGCGGCGGCGCGGGACGACGACGACGGCCTGGGCCTTCTCGACGAGGGCGTCGTCGTTCGCGTCGCCGACGGGCCCTGCCCTGAGAAGCACGGCCTCCGCGGCGCTCGGCACCAGAGCCAAGCCGGCGGCCGTGATGACGGCGCACGAAACGTCCCTGAGCACGGCGCGACGATGCAGCGATGCCATGGCCGATCTCCTTGTGCTGGTTGTGCTGGAACTCGGATGTCCGTCGCCGAGCGGGCGCGGAAGGCGGGCCGGCCGCCTGCGCCTCGGAGGTCCGCAGCGGATCCTCATCACGCCGTCGCGCCCAGATGGGGCGGCGGAACGGCCGGGGTCGCCTGCGCCCTCCCCGACAGGCCGACCCAGCACCACGTCGCCCCGGCGGCGATGAGGTCGCAGGACACGAACAATCCGATCGCCCACAGGCCCGAATACGGCCATTGCGCGATGAGGGCGGCGCCCAGCAGGACCGAGAGCACGGCGAACAGGATCACCGCGGCTCGGGACGTCTGCACCTCGTGCGCGACGGCCCAGATCGACCGGGCGATTCCCGAAGCGATCAGGGTCGCCCCAAGAACCAGCGTGAGGGCGAGCGACGCCTCGAGCGGTCGGACGATCGCGTAGAGCCCGCCGAGGAGGTACAGCAGGCCGGCGAGGACCCGAACGGCGCGGGACCGCCAGATCTCGGCCTCCTTCGGTCTGGCGAGAGCCTCGGCGATCTCGCCGAGGCCGGCCACCAGCAGGAGAACGCCGAACCAGAGCGTGCTGGCGATCGTGAACGCCACCGTCATGGAGAGGCCGACGAGGCCGAGGACCAGCAGTAGGACCCCGACCGCGACGAACCACCAACGGTTCCGCCCTGCATCGGCGGACGCATTTCCAAAGGCTGCCGTGCCGCTCATACGGCACCTCCATCATGTCGTGTGACGCCAAATCGGGGGGTGCAGACGTCTGACATGAGCTGCAGTCCCGCGCTTGATCGGCTGGGACAACGTCAGCTTACGGAGGAGCGGGCCGCACGGGGCCGCAGACGGGTGCCCTTTCGGCACGGCCGCAACAGAAAAGCGGTGATGCGAGCGGTCCGATGCTGTTCGAGACGTCTGCTACTGGATGGCGAGCTGCCCCTCCGACCGAGCCGCTCGAAGGTCTGGAAGTGGCGCATAGCCGAACAGGTCGGACGCGAACTCCTGACCCGAAGCTGTCCCTCGCTACGTATGCCGGAACGTTCAGTCGCGATAGGTTTTCAGACGGCTCGTCACCCGAGATCACGAAAGCCATTCCGGCCACGTCATAGCGTCAGTGATACCCTGGTCCTGTGAGGCCAGCCAGGCCAGCACGTTCGCCTATGGCAGTTCGGTAGTGAACTCCTCAACCGCTTACCCCTGCGTTCTGATTCAGGTTGTGGGGCGATCGGGCTATGATGGAGCGCATTGACCACACAATCGCCCATCGCACCGCCGCCTTAGAGATCCTGAGAATCGGTGCGACGCTTGATCGATGACCATTTGCTGTCATGTGACAGATTATTTATTACTTCGATTCGCTTTTTGCACATTCTTGATTGGACATCGAGGACTGTATGTCGATGTTGTATTTACTGATTATCTGATATAACATGCAATCACGCTGCGACCTCTCGCGCGACGCGTCGCTAGTTCGGCCGCTGATCCGATCGTCACTCTCCGCAGGAGTCCTCCTTGCCCTTCTCTGCTGACCACGGCCACCAGCCGACGCCCAAGCGCCTCGCCCAATCCGGCCTGATTGCCGCTCGCGGCTATGGCCGCACCACGCGTATCAGCACCCCGCCGCTCGATAACCTGCTCGCCCGCGGCGGTCTCGACCCGGACGGGATCCGCGCCCGAGCGCTGTGGACGGCCGGCGATCGTCTTCGCAACATGGCCCGCGTCGCGGCAGCCTCCGGCTACGGGACTGCCCGCCTCGACGGCATGCCGGGTGCTGCTCCCGGTCCCCGCGCCCCGATCACCGAAGCTGTCGAGCGCAGCAGCCGCGCCCTGCTCGATGCTGCGGCGCGGATAGATCCCGCCGACTGGCAGGTCGTGCATCTCGTGGTGGTCGAAGAGGCTCGCCTTGAGGAGGTTGGCAGAAACATGGGCTTCGGCCGCAAGAGTGCGGCACTCTCGGCTGCTAAGGCTTCACTCCGCCGCGGCCTCGCGAGCCTCGTCATTGCATGGAAACTGCTTCCGCCCACCGAGGCACCGTTATCCACGACACCATTCACACCGCGGTGATTGGTTTGTGTTGCACATAGATTGACATTAGGAACCCTGATCAGGTACGAATACGTATCTTCCCGTGTTGCGCCTGATTGCGGGCTCGTCCTGATGATGAGCCGCCGCGCAACTCGCTCCGTTTCAGATCGAAGATGGGCCGCCTTACCGAGGCGGTTTTTAGCCGTCCCTGTGGGAGTGCCCGTTGTCCGCGAATGATCACCGATTGGACCTTCTGACCGACCTCGCCGAGATCGGCTGCTTCGTGAGCTGGCCACCCCGCCGAGTGCAACACCGCGCCCTGTCCGGCGACCTGCTCACCTTCAAGGTTGGTCACCACACCTGCGCCCACCGCAGCACCCCGCGGGAGTGGGCGGCCTGCACCGAGCGCGGCCCTTGCCGACCATCACCGGATCCGCAGTGTCGCCTGATGCCCGTGATTTGAGCCCCGCGGATCGCTTCGGCCCGTGGGACCTCGCCATCTCCTCCGTCGAGCGCATCGCCCGGCTCCGCGCCCTCCGAGCCATCGCCCACCTGCACGCCGGTCCTCGCGCCGAGGCGCTGTGCAGCCGTCTGCGGGACGCCGAGCACGATCCCGCAGCCCTTCCCGGGGCAATGGCCGCCCTGGACCACCTCACCGCTGTCGGTCGGCGCCGCATCTTGGCGAGCTTCGCCGCCATCCACCGCCGGAGCCCGGCAGCCCACTCTTCCAACAGCCTGTCCCCGAACAGCCCATGAGCCAGCTTAAAACCCGCCTCTCGCGCCTTGAGGCGCAGCGTGCCGCTCGGCCCGTTCCCTTCGGGGTCTACGCCTTCGAGGGCCCCCTCAACATCGCCGAGGATGAGGCGGCGGCGTTCCTCCGTTCGTGCGGCCACAACCTCGGCCAGCATGTCATCCTGCGGCAAGTCGTGGCGGCCGAGAGTGGGGAGCCCGTCGACCTACCTTGGCGGGATCTCACGCCCTTGGTGCGCTGAGGGCTGGCCAATGCCACCGCTGCGCGTCCGTCTCGCCAAGCTGGAGGCTCTCATCTGCAGCCTCCAGCCGACGATCCGGCTCTTCTTCTGCGATGGTCCGGCCGGAGAAGCGGGCGACGAGAGCAGGGCCTTCCTGCGCTCCCGCGGCCACGATCCGCAGCCGCACGACATCGTCGTCAGGTTCATCGGCGCGGAGAACGGCAAGCCGAAGGATCTGCCCTGGCGGGATCGCACTGCAACCCTGCGCGGGCGGAGCCCAGACGCCGGATAAGCCGGTCAACATCATGTGCTGTGGCTGTACCCAACCTGATTTTACAGCCACCTCATCAAGGATCAACCGAATGCCAGGCAAAGGACGCCGCTTCGAACGCGGCCAGAGCGGCAACCCCGCGGGAAAGCCGAAAGGCGCCCGAAGCAGGACGACACTCGCTCTTGAGGCCCTGCTGCAGGGTGAGGCGGAGTGCATCACCCGCAAAGCCATCGAGTTGGCCATGCAGGGCGACACGGTGGCGCTGAGGCTGTGCCTCGAACGCCTGATCCCGGTCAGGAAGGACCGGCCGGTGCCGTTCGGGCTGCCGGCAATCGAGAGCCCCGCCGACCTCACCAAGGCGACGGCCGCGCTCCTCGACGCGGTGGCGCGTGGCGACCTCACGCCCTCCGAGGCTGCCGAACTCGGCAAGCTGGTGGACGCCCACCTGAAAGCGATCGAAGCGACCGAGTTCGCGGCCCGCCTTGCCGCCCTCGAACAGTCACAGTCGAAGCACGGAAGGTGCTAGTGCCCAGGTTATTCGACCGCTTGGCTCGCCTTGAGGCCGTTCACGCCGATCAGACCAGGGACGCCGCCCCGCCCGGGATGCTGGGCACCCTGATCAGCGCCTGCGCCATCGCCCTCGGCGGCTATCCGCTGCCGTCCCATCCGTGGCCGTCGCGTTTCATGGACTCGCCGAGTGACGGCTTCGCCCGCGCTCTCGGCTTCGCGGACGATGAGGATCTCCGCGAGCAGATCGAGGCTCATCCGAACCTCTGGGGGAAGCGCTTCGACCTCGCGATCACCGCGATGTTCCGCACTCAGGGCGTCGGCCGGGAGGCGGCGGGCGAGGCAGAGCAGTTCCGGGCGCTGGTGCGCATCCTCGGCTCGGTGAGCAAGGACCGAGGCTGGATTGGCGCGAGGAACGCACAGGCCACCGTCGACGATTAGATGAGGTCTGCCGGTTTCGATCCTGCGGCGATCCGGGCGGAGGCGCGGTCGTGAGTACCATCGGCCGGTTCCCGGGTGCGCAGGTACCGACGTCGCAGTACCGCTTCATCCGCAGCATCGGCTTCGTCGGCGACCTGGAGGTGATGCTCGCCCTTGTCGGCACCGATGACACGGCGCCGATCGCCGTGCTCCTGCGCCACGGCACCTTCCTGCACGAAGCCGCCGCGCGTCCGCTCCAAGTTCCAGCCGCGTCGCGGTGGGCACGCTAGGCGGCCAAGTTCTGCAACTACGCCCCGCCCCCGTCCACGCGCGCCGCGATGATCCTCGACGCCGTCGGGATCGGCTGGCTGCGGATCAGCCGCTAACCCAGCACCCAGGTGGGGAAAAGATTTCCCCACCCGCCACACGCCACCTGTACAAAGAGTTTGTACAAAGCTGCAGCAACAGTGCAGCACGGGCAGGGGAAAAATTCCCCCTCGACGGGGAAAAATTCCCCCTCGACGGTGTAAGAGTTTCCCCTTCACAAATTGAAGCGGATTAGCACTTGCGTAGCGTTGGGCACGTGTATTAGATTGGTCGCGTTGTGGGGGCCGGCACACCAATGCCGGTCCTTCTGGGTCCCGCCGCAGGTCGGCCCCGCGCGTTGCACCTTGAGGCAATGGCGCTGCACGACAAACTCATCAATGAAAACTTGGAGGCAAGCGTGCCTGAGCCCCGCCGGAGGCTGAATCCGCTCCACCCTCGCATCGACGAAGGCGTACGACTGTACACGGTCCTCTCGGACCGCGATGCCCGCCGCTTCGACGACTACGCATTCTCTGTCCGCGAGCGCAGTCGCGCCAAGGTCTTGCGCGAGTTGGCGTTGATCGGCCTCGCCGTGAAGCTGAAAGAGCTGAAGATCTCAAGCTGACAAGCCGCGCTTCCGCGCATCCTATCAACACTCAATCGAGAACGAAGGCCCGGCGCGCCGGCTCCGTCAAACGACGGCAGGATTATCGCGTCGGCACGGAATCACTATGTCTTTTGAAAAGAGCAAATAAGCCCAGCAGCCATCCCCATCTCCCCAGATGATGGGCTGCCGGGGCTTCGATGATCTAGGAGTGTCTACCGCAATGTCGGAAGATTTCTACACCGCCGACGTGGCAGCGGCAACCCTTGCCGCCAAGTTCGGCGTTAGCCCCGAACTGGCGCTTGTCATTGCCGACCTCGCTTGCCTCGGACCGAGGGAGGCGCGGCGATGAGCGTCGTCTACCACTACACCGACACGGCACGGCTGCCGTGGATCCTGAGGTCGGGCGAACTCCGTCCCGGCAACAATCGAATTGGGGGATTCCCCGATCCGGATTTCCTCTGGGCAACGACCTCTCCCGTTGGTGAACGCACCGCCGCTGCCTCAATGCAAGCGCTGCGCGCCGGGTTGACCCGCCTCGTGCGCTTCGTCCTGCCGGCCGAGGGGTTCGACACGTGGCCCGAAATCGTCCGCGCCTACCCCGCCTGGACCCGCGAGCACGTCGCGCGCCTGGAGCACGCCGCGAAAGGAAAGAGCCGCCCGCAGGACTGGCGGTGCCGGGTTCAGCCGCTGCCGGCCGAGGTATGGCTCGGGATCGGGACCCGCAGCTTCACGGACACCCGATGGCTGCCGTTCGACTCGAAATGTGTCGCGGAGCAGTTCGGCGAGCGAGCGCTCGGGCTCTGGTTTGGAAGCAAGATCTACATCTCTGAGGAGGTGGAGCACCCTTCCGGTGCCACTGGCTACAGCGTCACGGTTGGCACCCGGAGGGCAGCATGAACTCGCCCTCGCTCCTCGTCGAGACGATCACCACCCGCGACTCCGTGCTGGAGCATTCGGATGGGTCGTGGGTGACGCTGCCGCGCCCGCCGCTCGGCCTCGGCTGGGTGATCGCCGACAGCAGCCGTGAGCGCCACACCGTCTGGCGCCGCATTCGCCTCGCCCGGGTTGGTCACCGGCAGGAGGCGCCCCGTGCGCGCTGAGGCAATCGACCTCCGCGCCGTCGCGCGCGCGCTCGGCGGCGACCTCCGCAACGGGCAGGTGCTTGCCCCGGGACCCGGCCACTCGGCCGAGGACCGCTCCCTCTCCATTCGGCTGAACAAGGACGGCACCGACATCTCGGTCCATTCCTTCGCGGGCGACGATCCGATCACCTGCAAGGATTGGGTCCGGTCGCGCGCAGGGCTGCCCGCCTGGTCTCCCCACTCCAGCATCCAGCCCGCGATGCGCCTCTCGGAACGCACCCGGCAGCACCTCAACCTCAAACCCACCCACAACAGTGTGGAGGCGCCCGCCATGGAGCGCGCCATCAGCACCGCGCCCACGGCCGACGCCCACGTCCTAAGCCTCGACGATCACAGAGCCTCCCGCGAGACCATCGACGAGATCGTCGTGCCGATCCCGGCCGAGCTCCCGGCGGTCAGCTTCCGCGACAACGTCTTCGGCGACCCGACAGCCTCGTGGTCGTACCGCGACGCGCAAGGTCACCTGCTCGGCTACGTCCTGCGGTTCGACCCGCCGGGCCGGCGCAAGGTCTTCGTGCCGGTGACCGTCTGGCGGCGCGGCGGCGAGCCGCGCTGGACCCGAAAGAGTTGGCCGAAGCCGCGCCCGCTCTACGGACTCGACAGGCTTGCAGCGAGCCCGAACGCCTCGGTCATCGTCACCGAAGGCGAGAAGGCGGCGGACGCCGCGCAGATTGTCTTCCCCAACTCGGTCGTGGTGACGAGCCCCGGCGGAGCCGAGGCGGCGGGCTCGGCGGACTGGCGCCCACTGGCCGGCCGACAGGTGATGATCTGGCCCGACGCGGATGCGCCCGGCCGCAAGTACGCGCGGACAGTCGAGGCGGAACTGACCGCCATCGGCGCGGGCACCGTCATGATGATCGACCCCGACGCGGTAACTGCGACGGCACCGTCGGGACAGCCGCGCGACCCGGTTGAAGGCTGGGATGCGGCCGACGCCCTCGCCGAGGGGTGGGACCCGCAGCGTCTGCGCGAGGTCGCGCTATCTCACGCCGGCCGCGTCGAGCCGGCTCCGGCCTACGTCTCGTTCCACCCCTACGCGATGAACAGCGGCGGCCTCACTGTCGAGGTGATCAAGGGCCGGGGCGAGGCGCGGACCGAGGAGACGATCTGGTGCGCGGCGCCGTTCGAGGTGATCGGCCGGGCGCGCGACCCGCAGGGCCAGGGCTGGGCGCGGTGGCTGCGCTGGCGCGATCCGGACGGACGGCGCCACGAGTACGCGGTGCCCGACGCTGCGCTTCACGGCGACGCCGGTGCGCTGGCCGCCGAACTGGCGAGCCGCGGTCTGACCGTTTCCCGCAACGGGCGCGGTCATCTCTGCGACTACCTCAACCAAGTGCGGGTGAGCGCCAGGGTCACGGTTGTGCCCCGCACCGGCTGGCACGTTGTCGGCGATCAGCAGGTGTTCGTGCTGCCGGATCAGGTTCTCGGCCAGCCTACGAACGAGACGGTAGTACTGGTCGGTGCGGCTGCGGCACCCTACTCGGCGCGAGGCACCCTCGACGGTTGGCGCCGCGGCGTCGGCCAACTCTCGGCCGGGCACGGCCGCCTCGTCCTCGCCATCGCGACTGCGCTCGCCGGCTCGCTCGTTCACCTGGTCGGCGGTGAAGGGGGTGGGCTCAACCTCTACGGCCAGTCAAGCAAAGGTAAGACCACTACGCTAAGGGCAGCGGCGAGCGTGTGGGGACGCGGCTCGGCCGATCCCGGCTTCATTCGCTCCTGGCGCGCCACCGCCAATGCCCAGGAGGCCACGGCGGCGATCGTCACCGACACGCTGCTATGCCTCGACGAGATCGGCGTGGCAGAGGGCCGGGATGCCGCGGCGGCGGTCTACCAACTCGCTTCCGGTGTCGGGAAAGGCCGAGCCGCGCGGGACGGGCACATCCGCAGCCCGATGACGTGGCGGGTGCTGACGCTGTCCACGGGCGAGATCCCGATGGCCGCCAAGATCGCCGAGGATCGGCAGCGCCGCGCATATGCGGGACAGGCGGTGCGCCTCCTCGACATCCCGGCCGATGCGGGCCGCGGCTTCGGGGTCTTCGATCATCCGGGCGAGGAGGGTGACCCGGCCCGCCTCGCCGATGCGATCAAGAATTCGGCGCTCGGGGCATTCGGCACCGCGGGCCCCGCCTTCGTCCGTGCTCTCGTGGAGCGCGGGCTGGAAGAGACCACGAAGCTCGCGATCAGCGTCATGAACGACTTCGTGGAGGAGCACGTCTCGGCCGAAGCGGATGGGCAGGTGCGCCGCGCCGCCTCGCGGCTCGGCCTGATAGCAGCCGCAGGCGAACTGGCGCGCGCCTTCAACATCGTCCCGTGGTCCGAGGGCGAGGCTGAGGCCGCTGCCGCGAAGGCGCTGGCGGACTGGATCGGAACCCGAGGCGGCTCTGAACCAGCCGAGGTGCGCGAGAGCATCGCCAAGGTGCGCCAGTTCTTCGAGGCGCACGGTGATACGCGCTTCGAGCAAATCGGAGACGTGGAGGCCCGGCCGGTCACCAATCGGGTCGGCTGGCGCAAGGGCCACGGCGAGGAGCGGGTCTGGCTGGTGTTGCCGGAGTCGTGGAAGAATGAGGTGTGCGCCGGGCTCGACCCGGTGGCGACCGCCCGGGTGCTGGCCGAGCGTGGCATGCTGCGGCCCGACCGCCAGGGCAAGTTCCAGCGCATGGAGCGCACGCCTGTCAGCCCGCAGCCGATCCGGGTCTACGTCGTGCTGCCGACCATCTTCGACGGGGGCTCCGATGCGTGAGGAAACCCTCCGTCGACTGCGCGAGATCAGCCCTTCCCTTTCTGCCACGAAAACCGGTGCTACAGGTGCTACAGGCCGTGTTTCACTGGGTCGCAGCACCTTGTTGCACCGGCCGTGTCGCGTGAGTGCGCCAAAAATCACCGAGCGGATTCAGGCGTGTAGCACCGTTGCACCTGTATCACCGCAAAAACAGGAAGGTGGTGGGATCCGTAGCACCGGAGCACGTGCAACGGGCGGTGCAACGGCGCATTCGGAGTCGGTGCAACAGGTGCGAAGAGCCGATCCGGTCGCCCTGGAGGACTGGCTCGCAGCTTTTGATGAGCGCGCTGCCACCCTGGAGTTCGACGGCGGCCACGGTCGTGTTGCAGCCGAGCGCTTTGCTCTCACCGAAACCGAAGCAGCGTTGGGCAAGCGCCCTGTTCAAGCGAGCAAAGGGGAGGAGTAGCGCATGCCGCGACGGCGCGCCGCTGTGACTCAAGCCGATGTCGCCCGCGCGATCCGGGCAATGCAGGACGCCGGACTGCCAGTGGTTCGCGTGGTGGTGCACGCCGACGGCGTAGCGATCGAGACGGCCCAGGAAGGCGACCCGATGAAACCGGTTGCCCTGCTGGACGACGGCCCCGATGCTGAGAGGGAAGAGATCATCCTGTGATCGCCACCATGCCGCGTCCGCGCCCGCCGCACCTCGTCCGCGAGACCACCCGCCATGGAGGTGTCGTCTGGTACGTGCGGGTCGGGCAGGGCAAGCGGACCCGCATGCGCGAGGCTTATGGCACCGAGGCGTTCTGGCGCGACTACCGCCTCGCCGTTGAGGGCAAGCCCACCGAGGCGCCGAAGGCCGCCGCGACAGGTACGCTGTCCTGGCTCATCGGAAAGTACGTCGAGAGCGCGGAATGGTCGGACCTGAGCGCCGCGACTCGCAAGCAGCGGCACGCTGTTTACCGCGCCATCGAGGAGACTGCCGGCACAAAGCCCGCGAAGCTCGTCGACAAGGCCTCGATCCTCGCCGGGCGAGACCGGCGCCGCGACCGGCCGCATGCGGCCAATAACTTCCTGAAGGCGATGCGCGGCCTGTTCGGCTGGGCCGTCGACCGAGACTACCTGACGATCAATCCGACGCTCGGGGTCAAGTTGCTCACGGGCGACAACGATGATGCGGGCTTCCACGCTTGGACGGAGGAGGAGTTGGCGCGCTTCGAATCACGCTGGCCTATCGGCACCCGCCAACGTCTCGCCTTCGACCTCCTGCTCTACACCGGGCTCCGGCGCGGCGACGCGGTGCGGCTCGGCCGCCAGCACGTGCGCGGGCAGGAGTTCTCGATCCGCACGGAGAAAACCGGCGCGGTGGTGACGCGCCCGGTCCTGCTGCCGCTCGCCCAGTCGATCACCGCGACAAAGACCGGCGGCCTCGCCTTCATCTGCACCGAGCGTGGCACGCCTTTCACGAAGGAGAGCTTCGGGACGTGGTTCAAGAAGGTCTGTCGGGAAGCTGGGGTGCCCGGCTCCTCGCACGGCTTGCGCAAGGCCGGAGCGCGGCGCGCGGCCGAAGCCGGCGCAACCGAGGCACAGCTCAACGCGCTGTTTGGGTGGGCGCCGGGCAGCCGGGAGAGCGCGACCTACACGCGGACGGCGGACAACGCGCGGCTCGCGAGAGAGGCGCCGATCTATGTTCCGGCCGAACGTTCGGACAACAAAAAATCCCGCACCGGTGTCCAAGGTGCGGGATCAATCCCGGAAAAACGAGGAGCATCAACAGCTTGGAAAACTGTTGGTGCCCAGGAGAGGACTATACGCTTAAGCCTCTGAAGCATTGATATGTAAGGGTTTTTCGGCCGCTGCTGGCGAGAACGTTGAACACCTAGGTTGAGCACGGGAAGTGGCGCCAGGCAAGTGGCATAGCGTGAGGGATTGCCTCAGCTTATCGAGCAATCCGCCGATGGATGGCCATCCAGCATCTCGGACCGGGCCGCGACGCCGCGGCAAACCTCAATGACAGCTTGCTTGTCAGCATGCTTCATCAAACTGTTTAGCAGTTGACAAACAAGTTGGATGTTGCCCACCTGGTAAGTCCCTCCCTTGGCAATCGGAATTATGCAATCGATGCTCGCGTTGAATGGGAAGTATGCCCCCTTCTCAGCTCTGCATGTAAGAGGCACACCACTCATAGCGCAACGCCCACCCTGTTCTCTCCATAGTTCTTTCAAATATTCCCTGCTTAACGCCGACCTTGATTTACCCTCAATATTATTGTTCTTATAAAGCAAACGATTGAGATAGAGATCCAGATTACCATCTATCCGTGCATATTGATTGGAGGTACTGCGATTTGGCTCACCTCTACATTTCACACTGCAGAACTTCTGTGAGGTGCGAGCAGAGCTGAACGATGAGCTGCATCTAAGACAAACGTGCTGCGGCAACTATGCCTCCTAATCCTAGAACTGCCTGCCAGGCGAAGAGCAGCTAAGGGTGTACATTCTGCACACCCTAGGGAGTGTACAGGTAGGTCAGAAGTCGGAGTCCTCATCTTCATCATCAGGCTCATCAACGAAGCCAGCAAGCTCCTGATGCAGGTCATTCAGCTTCCGACCGAAGTACGCCGCAAGCGCCATCGCAGCAATCTCAGGGTTCGTGGACAGTTTGTTGCCGAACTCTTTCTGAAGCCTGTCTGCGTACTGGTCCGCCTGAGCCTGCTTCCATTCTTCAATCGCCTCATTGGACATGATGGCTGCACTTTCGCCCTTAGAGACGTTGAACGCTTGCCACCAGAGAGGATGGTCGGCTGCATCAGCACCCAACTGCCTCTTGACCTTCCGCATGGTAGCGACCTGAGAAGACGAAACACCAGCAGCAGCTGCTGTATCCGCCTTGCTATAAAGACCCATCAGAACAAGACGCCATGCATAGTTCTGACGCTCTAGAGAGGTCATGGGGAGTTTGGCCCTGGAGTTGGCCTTACCGCTCTCAAGGACAGCCTCATCCAGGGTGCCACCGAAGTACCTTACTGGGATACCTGATGTCTTCTCAGCAATTCTATACGCCTCATAACGGTGATGACCATCGATGAGGTATATGTCACCTCCGACACGGATGACAGTCAGAGGCTCAAGCACGTCGAACAATTTGATAGCTCGTACCAAATCGCTGATGTGCTTCTCACTGGTGCCACGCTGTTGAAAGAGGTCAGGCTCTAGCTTGATGCCATCCAGCGGAAGTTCTGATGGCATCGCCTTAGGCATCACCTCAGCAGCAGCCTTCTCCTTCAACTTCTTCAGAAGGATGGCAGCCTCAAGCTCCCGAACAGGTTCAGACGGGCTCACGGTGGCGTGCTCTGCCATTGCCTCACTCATCACCGCAGTTCCTCAAGGGACTTGTAGAAGTCTTGACGAGCGCTCTCCCGCTCCTGTCTGTCCTTCTCCTCAAGTCTCGCCATATGCGTCCCTGCGCCCCCGAAGGCCTCTGCAAGCCACTGCCCCATCACAACGATGGCCCGTGGCGGCACCTCCCTATAGACGCGCTTCATCGTCCCGCTCTCGTCATCCCAGTAGGTCCCAACGTTCATGTCCGTGAGGCCTCGAACCCTCCTGACAAGCTGCGCCCGGAAGCCAGCGTCAGACCGGAACCGTCTAGGCTCCGCCTCCAGCAGGAGGAACATGGCCAGAGCCGTCTCAACGACCGCCTTGGGCTCCACATCGGCCGCCAGCTTCAGCACCTCCTGCGCAGCCCGCCTCTCGAAGGCGTAGCCCACCTGCCCCCGGTGGTAGCCGTCCACGATGCCCTGAGCGTGGCTGACGATGGTGGCCCAGCGTGCCTCCAGTTGGCCCCACAAGGGGCTCTCCTTGTTCTTCTCGACACGAGCCCTCACGAGGCGCCTGTACGAGCCCAGGACGGCCTCCGTAACGCCCACCTGGTCAACCGCGCCATGCCTGCGTAGACGCGCCTTATGGGCCTTGCAGTAAAGACTGAACCGTGACGCAGCCGGGGATGAACAACCCGGTGCGCGGCATACCCTCGACATCCGCACTCCTGAGATTAGTGACCGTACCATGAGAGACAGTGAGAGAATAATAACAGGCATGTGAGGCTTATTAGAGGCTTCCAAGCGACCAATACCTCTTATTATCTTGCCACAGCATGACGCCAATCATTGAAAAGGCCTGATGTGTCGTTCTCAGGCGTCGGAGAGCCGCGTCCATCTTCCATCTGGCGGACTCAAAGCCGCCATCACGCAGCTTTCGGGTTCAACGCCCGGTGCACTGACATGCGGCTGATGCCGAGTTCCTTGGCGATGGCAGACGGGCCCATTCCGGTGGCGTGAAGCTCTCTGACCTTCTCAGCAGGCACCGATGTAGGGCGCCCCTTGCCGGCATAGACCCCAGCAGCCTTGGCTTTGGCAATGCCCTCAAGCTGCCGCTCCCTGCGAAGGTTCGTCTCAAACTCCGCGAAGACCCCGAGCATCTGAAGGAAGCACCGTCCCGCAGCCGTGGACGTGTCGATGGGCTGCTCAGTGGCCCTCAGAGCCACGCCCTTGGCCTCAAGCTGGCGGACGATGGCTGCGAGGTCAGCGATGGACCGTGCCAGCCGGTCGATGCGAGTGACCACGATGGCATCCCCCTTCCGGGCGAATTCCATCAGGGTCTGAAGCTCAGTCCTGCCCTCCGTGCTGGTGCCTGACCGCTTCTCGGAGCGGATGACCTCACACCCTGCGGCCCTCAGGGCTTCCTCCTGGAGGCTGAGGTCTTGGTCGGTGGTGCTGACACGGGCGTAACCGTAGACGGCCATCGAAGTGCGTCTTGTCTCATAACGGTCTAGACCATGCGACAGTGCTGTACCAAAACCTGGAAGTCAACCCTTATATGACGCCATCGGGTGTAACAGAGCTGTGTACCTCAGCGGTAAACCCTTCTGGTACGACGAAGCGGCTAGGAAG
The DNA here is from genome assembly GCF_000019365.1 of Methylobacterium sp. 4-46. Taxonomy (GTDB): domain Bacteria; phylum Pseudomonadota; class Alphaproteobacteria; order Rhizobiales; family Beijerinckiaceae; genus Methylobacterium. The sequence goes on from NC_010511.1 coordinate 926,984, forward strand.
CAGGGAGCCGGACCCTACTCAGCAGCCTGCCTCAGCGTGGGGGGCGTGCTGTCTCTCAATCTCCGCCCGAACGCACTGGACGCAGCCTATCAGGCGACGTTGCTCGACCATCAAATCTCGGCCCTTACTGCGAAGCTCCTGCGCCTCCCTGCATAGCTCTCGGGCTTCACGGATGACACAAGCGGCACGGAAGTGGAGATCTTCATCAGGCATGGCTCTGTGGATGAGGCGATGACATCGTTGCCTCAATCACCTGTGTTGATGGCGCACGGTGATGCAGTCCACCCCTGGCGACATCGGGAGACCCCCACGGGGGACTTCAGGCCAACGCTCGTCTGTCGACGCCGTCTCAGGTATCTGCCACGAACATTTGGGCCCTCTGCCTTCACCGCTCGCTTGCTTGGGGGGGGGGGCGGGTAGCCGGGACCTCTGAACGGCCGTCTACGGTCAACCCTGGCGGATTTAAAGGGCCATCTAGTGTTGGGGGTGCCTACTCTCCCCCATTAGATGCTCTGTTATAGCCATCATCAACTCAGATGACTTAATCTCCTCGATTAAGCGTCTGAGTTCGGCCAGCTCCTCAGGAGACGCTGGGAGGGACATAGTGCCTGCCATCTCGGCTATCAGTTTAGCTCGAAGTATCTATCGGCTGATAGCTTCCTTCACATCAGCATCTACAGGCCCTTGCTCATGTAAGATGTCCCAGTAGATCGCCATCAGATCTATGAGTCGGCGAGCGAGATGCGTGAGTTTAGATGGGGTGAGATGCATCGTGAGCTTAATTGCGCCGCTTGAAGGTTAAACCCAGACCCGCAATGCGAGTCGGCCTAGATATGGCAGATAGCTACTCTGGTTCAACAACACGCTTAACAGTAACTTGCGGTCAAGCTTCTGGAGAGGCTGCTCAGCCATTGCTTAAACGCCCTGGCCTGCTGCTCCCTGAAGCCCTTCGGCAGCTCGCTCAGGGTCTCCCGCTCCACGACAGCCATCATCAGGTGGCCGCCCTTGCCGGTAGGAATGAGGCTGTAGCCCCAAGCGTGCTCGCTGAGGGCTTTCTGGCGGCGATGCCGAGCTGTGTCAGGGTGCCAGCCGATAGCCTCGCCAGCGTCCTGTTCGATTATAGCCAGAGGTGGCCCTGAGCGGCCACTGAGCGGACCCTGAAGGACTTCCTGAGCCCCTCGCTTCCCTCGGTAGCCATCCTTCTCTCGTTACGTGCTGAGGCTTATGCGAACGGGACGCCTCGCGCATGAGGACAGCAGGGTGAAAGGAGGCCGCCCTTGAGGAGCGGCCTGAAGTTGAGGATGGGGTTGGGGGAACCCCCGAAGGGTCCTGCCGCGCTGCGGTCGCGACGCGGAGGAGCATCCACACCGTGTCATGCTGCGGGATGCTCCACTTGACCCGATGGGACTCCGCCTACATCAGCCGGTCCTGCTAGAGCGGGTGGGTTCTTGTCGTCGCATACTGAGACATTGCGAATGGGTTGGCTACGCACGCCATCAGGGCGCCCGACCTAGGCATCGTATTGTGGCCGAGACCCACTCCAGTCTGGCCAAGTCTCCACGTTCGCGCTACCGCACGCTTTGCATCGTAGATGCCGGGCGACGTCCCTCACAGGCATAGTCGCAGGCCACCGGTCGAGCGGCATGGAGATGCTGTGGCCACATTTCATACAGTCAAGCCAGACACCGCACGCTTCAGTCTGGCGGGCCTGTTCGACTGTGAACCAAGTTTGATTGTTCATCATTCCTCTGTGGGCATCATCAGACTCAACGTGGTGGGGCACGGCTGGTTCGAGTGTACGATTGGTTTGAAAGGTACGGCAGAGTACCCCGTGAGGACCAGACATTCTAGCCGGGCATCCATGCGTCTGCATTAAGACAAATCAATCCGCGCTGCCGGTACTCGCGGCAGAGACCCTTCAAAGGTCCGCTATGCCGCTGTCAGCGTCCATTCGTCGAGAGCATATCGGGTGGCTCTTCAGAGTCGGAAGCGGTCCTTGCGAACGTCAAGCTTGCTGAGCTCACGCCCTAACACTTCGGAATAGGGATACGGGACAGAGCTTCGTGCATCGTCGCCAGCGTCACCGTGCCATAAGCCTTCGCTACGCTCCCGGGTGCGTGTCCAACGATGGCATCTGCCACGCTGTCTTCAATCCTGGCCGCCCGCGCCAGTGTCTTGAAGCGGTGCCTCCAGGCATGCGAAGGGTCCTTCCGATGTGCCCGACCGACCTTTAAGCCAAGCTTCTGCACCCAGTCTGCCACGTTCTTCGCAACAATCTTGTGTGAAGGTTTCTTGGCGTCCGCCCTGCGCCTCACCGGGTTGTAGAACAGATGCCCCTTCTTGCCTTTCACAAACTCCAGGAACCCTGTATCAAGTACCTCAGGGTGGAGTGGAATGACACGCTCCGAGTTGAGGTTCTTCAACGACCCGGCCTCTGCCGTAATGCGTAGGGCAGGAATGCCATCCTGAACTATGACGTCCTCTGCACGAAGCTGTGCCATCTCCCCCACGCGAGCACCTGATGCTGCGCAGAGCAGAGGCAGCCATCGGTAGGCGGGTCGCGTCTCTTTCGCAGCGGCGTCAAGGATTGCGGCAGCTTCAGTGTCATCGAAGCCGAGCATCCTCTCACCGGCCTGCTTCTTGTAACGCACGGCCACCCCGGTCGCGGGATTGGATGCGACCCGGACGTTCTCGACGCCCCATGTGAAGGCCGCACGCACCGCCGCGAGCTTGCTGTCATTTATCGTCTTCGGTGAGCCTCCTGTCGCTACCAGCGCATCCTTCCAGGCCACCACGTCGGCCTTCGTCACCTGCCCAGCGTCATTCTTACCTACAAAGGCCAGGAACGCCTCACAGTGCTTCCGCCACTGGTCGACCGTGGCTTGCGAAGGCTTTCGCTCGTTCGCCCACCCGTCAAACAGGTCGAGAAGGCTGATACCCTTGGCCGCGATTGAGGGCGCGATGAACTCCGGAAAGCGGTCCGCATCGGGATCGGGCCTGTAATCACCTCCCGCACGCTTCATCAAGGTTAGGCTTGCCTGACGGAGAGCCCCTAGGACCTCATGGTTGAGTCTAACTCTGCTTTCAGCATCGATGACGAGGCCGTGTTTAGCGAGAACCATATCCGAGAAGCCGCCAACCCGCTCCTCGATACTCCTCGTGCGCTTCTCGCCATCGGAGAGGGTCATTAGGGCTGAGCGGCCATACTGGCCAAACTCGGCACGGAGGTTATCAACCTCAACCCGAAGCCACCGCTCAGATGGCCCAGGATCGTCTTCCAGGGACTTTGTCCAGGCAGCGTAGACCTCACCAGCCAAGGCAAGCGTGTGCTTGTGTGTGAGCCTCTTTGGCCCTTCCCGGACCGAACGCCAGACCGCCTCCAAGTAGGCTACCGCGCGGGCTTGCCGCTCCTTGGCCTCCCCGGGGTCACGGGTGCGCAACGACGTACGAACGTCCTTGGCCTTCTCCGAGATGACGATGTTCGCCACCTCCTCCCCTACTGGGATGGAGAGCCTCATACCGCGCACCTTCGCGGCCACGTCCGCCGGGATACGCTGAACCAGTTGGTGGAAGGAGGAACCTGAACGCCTCATGGGGCGGGCCATCTGAACGGGCATTGTTGAGCACACCTGTTGAACAGCCAGGTGCCAGCCAACCCATTCAAATCAAGATGCTTTTGAGGCGTCAACCACTTAAGGAGTGGTTGGTGCCCAGGAGAGGACTCGAACCTCCACGGCTTGCACCACTGGTACCTGAAACCAGCGCGTCTACCAATTCCGCCACCTGGGCCCGAGGCGCCAGCGGCGCCGCGGTGGGGATCGTTTAGTGGGCGGCGGGCTCACCGTCAACGGGGGAAACGCGAGCCCGCCGCGCAAAGCGTCACGCGGAGCGCGGCCACTCGCGGATGTCCACGAAATGGCCCGCCACCGCCGCCGCCGCCGCCATCGCGGGCGACACCAGGTGCGTGCGGCCCTTGTGACCCTGCCGGCCCTCGAAGTTGCGGTTCGAGGTCGAGGCGCAGCGCTCGTGCGGCTTCAGCCGGTCGGCATTCATGCCCAGGCACATCGAGCAGCCCGGCTCGCGCCAGTCGAAGCCCGCCTCGATCAGGATCCGGGCGATGCCCTCCTGCTCGGCCTGCTGCTTCACCAGACCCGAGCCCGGCACCACCATGGCGCTCACGCCCGGGTGGACCTTGCGGCCCTCCACCATCCGCGCCACCACGCGCAGATCCTCGATCCGCCCGTTGGTGCAGGAGCCGATGAACACCTTGTCGAGGCCGATCTCGGTGATCCGCTGCCCCGGCGCGAGGCCCATATAGGCCAGGGCCTGCTCCTTCGAGCGGCGGATGGTCTCGTCGGCGATCGCCGCCGGGTCCGGCACCCGCCCCTGCACCGAGACCACGTCCTCCGGGCTCGTGCCCCAGGTCACGATCGGCGGCAGATTCGCCGCGTCGAGCCGCACCTCGCGGTCGAAGAAAGCGCCCTCGTCGCTGGCGAGGCTCTCCCAATAGGCGCGGGCCCGGTCGAAGGCCGCGCCCTTGGGCGCCTTCGGACGGTCCTTCACGTACGCGAAGGTGGTCTCGTCCGGCGCCACCATGCCGGCCCGGGCGCCGCCCTCCACCGACATGTTGCAGATCGTCATCCGGCCCTCCATCGACAGGCTCCGGATCGCCTCCCCGGCATATTCCAGCACGTGGCCGGTGCCGCCCGCGGTCCCGATCTCGCCGATGATCGCCAGGATGATGTCCTTGGCGGTGACGCCGGCCGGCAGGCGGCCGTCCACCGTCACCCGCATGTTCTTGGCCTTCTTCTGCACCAGCGTCTGGGTGGCGAGCACGTGCTCCACCTCCGAGGTGCCGATGCCGTGCGCCAGCGCCCCGAAGGCGCCGTGCGTCGAGGTGTGCGAGTCCCCGCACACGATGGTCTGGCCGGGCAGCGTGAAGCCCTGCTCGGGGCCGATGATGTGCACGATGCCCTGGCGCCGGTCCAGCGCGTCGTAATACTCGATCCCGAACTCGCGCACGTTGGCGGCGAGCGCCTCGATCTGGGTGCGGCTCTCCGGGTCCTCGATGCCGAGGCTGCGGTCCGAGGTCTGCACGTTGTGATCGACGACCGCGAGCGTCTTCTCCGGGTGGTGCACCCGGCGGCCGGCCAGCCGAAGCCCCTCGAAGGCCTGGGGCGAGGTCACCTCGTGCACGAGGTGGCGGTCGATGTAGAGGAGGCAGGTGCCGTCCGGCTGACGATCGACGACGTGGTCGTCCCAGATCTTGTCGTAGAGGGTGCGCGGGGCCATGGCGGTGGGATGCCTTGTCAGGTTTTCTTGGCGGACCGGCCCTGAGAGCAGCGGTCGACCCGCGATGTAATACGCTCATCCGCGAGGCGAAAGGGCCCGCGGCGCCTCACCGGTGCGCGCGGGCCGCGGGCCCGCGCGGATCCGGCCGCCGCTACTCCTTCACGGCCCCGGTCATGGCCGAGACGTAGTGCTCGACGAAGAACGAGTAGAGGATCACGAGGGGCAGCGAGCCGACCAGCGCGCCGGCCATCAGCGAGCCCCAGCGGTAGATGTCCCCGTCCACGAACTCGCTCACCACCGCCACCGGCACGGTCTTGTTCGGCGTCGAGGACAGGAAGGTCAGTGCGTAGATGAACTCGTTCCAGCACAAGGTCAGCGAGAAGATCCCGGCCGAGATCAGACCCGGAACCGCCAGCGGCAGGATGATCCGGGTCAGGATCTGCCAGCGCCCGGCCCCGTCGATGAGGGCGCATTCCTCCAGCTCGTAGGGGATGGTCTTGAAGTAGCCCATCAGCAGCCAGGTCGAGAACGGGATCAGGATGGTCGGGTAGACCAGGATCAGCGCCAGGGGCGAGTCGAACAGCCCGTAGGCCTGGATGATCGTCGCGAGCGGGATGAACAGGATCGAGGGCGGCACCAGGTAGGCGAGGAAGATCGCCGCGCCCACGAAGGCCGCGCCCCGGTAGCGGATGCGCACGATCGCGTAGGCGGCGAGCACGCTCGCGAACAGCGACAGCAGCGTGGCCGCCACCGAGACCAGCATCGTGTTCCAGAGCCACAGCGGGTACTTGGTCTCGAACAGGAGCTTGCTGATGTGCTTGAGCGTCGGGGAGACCACGAAGAACGGGTTGTAGGTCTCCATATCGATGAGCTGGTCGTCCGGCTTGATGGCGGTCAGCGCCATCCAGTAGAACGGGAAGAGCAGCACCACCAGGATGATCCCGAGCGGCAGGTAGAGGGTCACGAGACGGCGCGGGAGCGTCTCGAGATAGGCCATGCCCTCGGAATGGTCGGCGACCTGGGCCATCGGGACTCTCCTCAACCGGATTGCCACTTGCGGTTCTGGAGTCCGAACCACGAGATCAGGATCGCGACGAGCAGGAACGGCACCATCGCGGTGGCGATCGCCGCCCCCTCGCCGAGGCTGCCCGACAGGATGCCGCGCTGGTAGGACAGGGTCGCCATCAGGTGGGTCGCGTTCACCGGCCCGCCGCGCGTCATGGCCCAGATCAGCTGGAAGTCCGTGAAGGTGAACAGGACCGAGAAGGTCATCACCACGGCGATGATCGGGGTCAGCAGCGGGAAGGTGATGTGGCGGAAGTTCTGCCAGGGCGTGGCGCCGTCGATCGTCGCCGCCTCGTACAGCGAGGGCGACACGGTCTGCAGGCCCGCCAGCAGGGTGATCGCGATGAAGGGCACGCCGCGCCAGATGTTGGCGAAGATCACGCAGGCCCGGGCCCAGGTCGGGTCGCCCAGGAAGTCGATGTTGCGGTCGAGCAGCCCGAGATGGCGCAGCGACCACGAGATGATCGAGAACTGGCTGTCGAAGATCCACCAGAAGGCCAGCGCCGACAGCACGGTCGGCACCACGAAGGGGATCAGCACGATCGAGCGGATCAGGGCCTTGAAGGGCAGGCGCTTGTTGAGCAGGAGCGCGAGGTAGAGGCCGATGCCGAACTTCGCCACCGAGGCGATGGCCGTGTAGAGCAGCGTGTTGAAGACCGAGAGCCAGAAGACGCTGTCGTCCCACAGCCACTCGTAGTTCTCCAGGCCGACGAACTCCCCGCCCCGGCCGATCCGCGTGTCGGTGAAGGAGAGCCAGATGCCCTTCACCAGCGGGTAGGCCAGGAACAGGAGCAGGATCAGGGCCGCCGGCAGCATGAACCAGAAGCCGAGCCAGCCGCGGCTGGTGCGCAGCCGGTTCCAGGCGGAGGTGCCCTGCCGGGCTTTTGCGACCGGACGGTCGAGGGCGAGGTCGGCCATGGGGCCTCCAGCGACGGCGGGACCAACGGGCCGCGCCGGCTCCCCGCCGCGGGGAGCCGGCGCGGCGATTCAACGCCTCACGCCGACCGGAAGATGCGCTGGGCCTGCCGCTCCGCCGTGCGGATGGCGCCCTTCACGTCCTCGCGGCCGGTGCAGTAGGAGGCGAACATGTCGACGATGACGAAGTCGGCGAGCACGGCCGCCACCTTCTCGCTCACCGGGGCGAGGCCGCCCGCCGCCAGCGTCCGGGTCGAGGCCTCGCCGAAGACCTTGTTCTTCGGGTCCGAGGTCCAGATCGGGTTGTTGGCGTAGGCCTTCAGCGGGTGGCAGAGGTAGCCCTGCGCCGCCTGCAGCCACGCATTGTAGTTCTGCGCCTCCAGCGCGAAGGCCATGAAGGCTTTGCAGGCGTTCGGGGCCTTCGTGTAGGTGTAGGCCAGGATCGGGAAGGCGAGCTGGAACTCGGTCGGCTTGCCGGACTTGCCGACCGGGTAGACCGCGTGGTCCATGTCCTCGGCGATGTCCTTGCGCTCGGTCTTGGCTGCGGCGTAGATCGAGATGCCGTTATTGGTCAGGTAGAGCTCGCCGGACAGGAACGCCTTGTTGTTCGAGGAATCGTTCCACGAGACCGTCCCGGGGATGAAGGTCTCGTAGAGGCTCTTGACGTATTCGAGCGCCTTGGCGGTCTCCGGCGAGTTGATGATGATCTTCTCGTTGGCGTCGACCAGGTAGGCGTCGTGCGACCACAGCGCCCAGTGGATCCAGGAATTGGCGTCGCCGGTGGCGTGGCCGAGGGCGAAGCCGGACGGCGTGTTGTTCTTCTTGAGCGCGCGGCAGAGTTCGAGGAAGCCGCCGAGATCCTCCGGGAACTTGCTGAACCCGGCCTTCTGCATGGCCGCGATCCGGTAGTTGAGGTAGCCGCCGTTGAAGGCCATCGGGATGGCGATCCACTTGCCCTTCACCTTGCCGTAGGCCTCGGCGGCGGGCAGCCAGCCGCCGTACTTCTTGCCGAGGTAGTCGGCGACGTCGCCGACCTCGAGGCATTTCGACGGGAACAGAGCCGGGAAGGAGTAGAGGCCCCAGACCATGTCGGGGCCCTGGCCGGTATTGGCGGCGACCGAGGCCTTCGGCTGGATGTCGTCGAAGGACTCGCTCGTGACGCTCACCGGCACGCCCGTCGCCTTGGTGAAGGCGTCGACGAGGCGCATGAAGGCCTCGTCCTCCGAGGGGATGAAGCGCTTCCAGCGCAGGAGCTTCAGCGAGGCGCCGGGCTCGGGCTTCCACTGGCTCTCCTGGGCCCAGGCCCTGGCGAAGCCGTCGAGGCAAGCGGCCCCGGACAGGCCGAGCGCGGCGCCCGCCTTGAGGATCTGACGGCGGTCGAAGAACGTCATGTGGCGCAACTCCCGAAATGTGGCGGGGGCTCGCGGCCCCTCTTGGAAGCGGAGCGCCGGGCCGGACGGCCCGGCGCTCAGTGCAGGCGACGGCCGGTCTCGGCGTCGAACAGGTGGACGAGGGCCGGGTCGGCCGTGATCGCGATCCGCTCGCCGGGGCGGGCGGCGATGCGCTCGCGGAAGACGCAGGCCATGTCGCGCCCGACCTCCTTGACCACGTCGGTGCCCGCGGCCGCGCCGGGCGGGCGCACCAGGACCAGCGTCTCGGAGCCGGTGGGCTCGACCACCGCCACCTCGACCGGCACCCCGTCCGGGCTCAGGGCGACGTGCTCGGGGCGCAGGCCGTAGATCGCCCGCATGCCCTCGGCCGGCCGGGCGCCGCGGGTCGGCAGCGGCAGGGTGAGGCCGCCCTCGGTGCGGAAGCTCGCCCCCGTCACCGTCCCGTTCAGGAAGTTCATCGCCGGCGAGCCGATGAAGCCGGCCACGAACAGGTTGTCGGGCCGGTCGTAGAGGTCGAGCGGCGCGCCGATCTGCTCGACGTTGCCGTCGTGCATCACCACGATCTTGTCGGCCATGGTCATGGCCTCGATCTGGTCGTGGGTGACGTAGACCGTGGTGGTGCGCAGGCGCTGGTGCAGTTCCTTGATCTCGGCCCGCATGGCGACGCGCAGCTTGGCGTCGAGGTTCGAGAGCGGCTCGTCGAACAGGAACACCTGCGGATCGCGCACGATCGCCCGGCCCATGGCGACGCGCTGGCGCTGCCCGCCCGAGAGCTGGCGCGGGTAGCGGTCGAGGAGCTTCTCAAGCCCGAGGATCGCGGCGGCGCGGTTGACCCGCGCGGCGGTCTCGTCCCTGGGCGCCTTCCGCAGCTTGAGCGAGAAGGCCATGTTGTCCCGCACCGTCATGTGCGGGTAGAGCGCGTAGTTCTGGAACACCATGGCGATGTCCCGCTCCTTCGGGGGCACCGCGTTGACGACCCGCGATCCGATCCGGATCTCGCCCGCCGTGATGTTCTCCAGCCCCGCGATCATGCGCAGCAGGGTCGACTTCCCGCAGCCCGACGGGCCGACCAGGATGACGAATTCCCCGTCCTGGATGTCGATCGAGACGCCGTGCAGGATCGGCGTGGTGCCGAAGGATTTCTGGACGTTCCTGATCTCAAGTCCGGCCATCGCCTCGTCCCTCCCGGTCAGGCCCCGGCCCGGGCGGGCCGGCGGGACTGCGCGGAGCGGCAGCGCTGCCACAGACGGGCGACGGATGCGTGACGACGCGGCGCGTCGAGCCTCATGAGCGTTCCTTCCCGGGATCGGGGCGGCTTGCCGCCTCTCGTCGTTCGGGGCCATCATCGGCACCTGAGGGCGCGAGATCAAGCGCCCCCGGCCTGCACCCATCGTCGGATGCGGGTCCGTGCCCGCGGGAGAGACGCTTGAAGTCCACAGAACTCCTGATGCTGCGGCCGATGATGCCGCTCGTGACCGAGTCCCTGGAGCGGCTCTTCACCCTGCACCGGGCCGGGCCGGGAGCGGACCCGGACCGGCTGATCGCGCAGGTCGGCCCCCGGGTGCGGGGCCTCGCGGTAAGCGGCGTGCGGGTGGACGACGCGCTCCTCGACCGCCTGCCGGCGCTGGAGATCGTGGCGAATTTCGGCGTCGGCTACGACACGATCGACGCGGCCGCCTGCGGGCGCCGGGGCGTCGTGGTGACGAACACGCCCGACGTGCTCACCGACGAGGTGGCGGACCTCGCGGTCGGCCTGCTCCTCGCCACATTGCGCCAGATCCCGCAGGTCGACCGCTACCTGCGCGAAGGCAAGTGGCTGGAGAAGCCCTACCCGCTCACCGGGACGCTGCGCGGGCGCCACGTCGGCATCCTGGGACTCGGGCGGATCGGCCGGGCCATCGCGCACCGGCTCGAAGCGTTCGGGGTGACGCTCGCCTATCACGGCCGGCGCCCGCAGGAGGACGTGCCCTACGCCTACCACCCCACGCTGATGGACCTCGCCGAGGCGGTGGACGTGCTGATCGTGGTCGCGCCGGGCGGGCCGGAGACGCGCAACATCGTCGACGCCGCGGTGCTGGCGGCGCTCGGGCCGGAGGGCATCCTGATCAACGTCGCCCGCGGCAGCCTCGTGGACGAGGAGGCGCTGATCGCGGCCCTGAAGAACCGCACCATCCTCAGCGCGGGCCTCGACGTCTTCGCGGACGAGCCGCGGGTGCCCGCCGAGCTGATCGCGCAGGAGCACGCGGTGCTGCTGCCGCATGTCGGCTCGGCCTCGGTCCACACCCGCACGGCCATGGGCCAGCTCTGCGTGGATAACCTCGTGTCGTGGTTTTCGGGCAAGGGGCCGCTCACGCCCGTGGTCGAGACGCCCTGGCCGCGGACCGCGCCGTGAGGCCGAGGCCCGTCCGGGCCCCCGCGGGCCTTCGGGCCCCGGCGGGCCTTCGGGCCCCCGCGGGCCTTCTGGCGGCGGCGGGGCTCGCGACCCTGGCGGGGCTCAGCCTCGCCGCGGCGGCGCTCGCCGATCCGGCCCGGCCGCGCAGCGACGCGGAGGCGCTGGGCGGCTGGGCCCTCTCGCTCAACGGCAGCCACCGGCGCTGCATCGTGACGCTGACGGACGAGGCCGCGCCGGGCGGCCACGCCCTGCGCTTTCCGGCGGGCTGCCGGCGGGCGCTTCCGGTGCTGGGCGGCCTGTCGGCCTGGCGGCTGGAGGACGGGGCGCTGCGCCTCGTCGGGCCGGATGCCAGGAAGCTCGACTTCGCCCTGCGCGAGACGCCCGGTGCCCTGAAGGCGGAGGTCGGCCCGGCCGAGATCTACGCGCTCGAGCCCGAGGGGCCGCGGGCCGCGCCGGCCCCGGCGGCGGTGACGCAGGCCGCCCTCGCGCCCGCTCCGGCGAAGCCCTCCGATCCCGCGCCGCCCGAGGCGGCCGCGCTGCCGCCCGAGGCGGCGGCGCTGGCGGGCACCTATGCCCTCGACCGCGCGCCCGGGACGGAGACCTGCCGGCTCGCCCTCGATCCCGGGATCGTGCGGGTGCTGGAGGGCTGCCGCGACCTCGGCCTGACGGTGTTCGATCCCGTCTCCTGGCGCTACGAATCGGGGCGGCTCACCCTGGTGGCGCGGCGCGGCCACGCGGTGGCGCTGGTGCCCGCGGGCGATGGGATGTGGCGGCGCGAGCCGCAGGTCGGCACGGCCTTCGTGCTGCGCCGGGTCTCCCCTTGAGGCCGGCCGCGCGGGGCGGGATCGGCCCCCGGGCGGGTGCGCGAACCGCTCCCCGGCGCAGTGTCCCCCACCGCCCTTCGCTCCGATGAGGACCATCATGAGGCCCTTCACCTTCCAGACCAGCCCCAACATCCTGTTCGAGCCGGGCGCCGCCGCGAAGCTGCCGGAGATCGTGCGCGGCTTCGGGGCGCGGCGCGTGCTCCTCGTCACGGATCGCGGCGTGCGCGGGGCGGGGCTGACGCAGGGCGCGGAGGCCGCCCTGCGCGGGGCGGGCCTCGCCCTCGCCGTCTACGACGACGTGGCGGCCGATCCGCCCGCGATCCTGGTCGAGGCCGGGGCGGCGCGGGCGCGGGCCGAGGGCACGGACCTCGTCCTCGCCATCGGCGGCGGCTCGGCCCTCGACACGGCCAAGCTCGTCGCCTACCTCGCCCGCAGCGACGAGCCCCTTGAGAGCCTTTACGGGGTCGGCCTCGCGCAGGGGCAGCGCCTGCCGCTCATCCTGGTCCCGACCACGGCCGGCACCGGCTCCGAGGTCACCCCGATCGCGATCGTCACGACGCCGGGCGACGAGAAGAAGGGCGTCGTCTCCCCCCGCCTCCTGCCCGACTGGGCCGTCCTCGACCCCGACCTCACCCTCGGGCTGCCCGCCGCGGTCACGGCCGCGACCGGCATCGACGCGATGGTCCACGCCATCGAGGCCTATACCAGCCGCCAGCGCAAGAACCCGCTCTCGGACCAGCTCGCCCGGCAGGCCCTGGCGCTGCTCTCGGCCCATATCCGCACGGCCTGCCGGGAGGGGGCGGACCGCGAGGCGCGCGGCGCCATGCTGCTCGGCTCGATGCTCGCCGGGATGGCCTTCGCGAATGCGCCGGTCGCGGCCGTGCACGCCCTCGCCTACCCAATCGGCGCCCTGTTCCACGTGCCGCACGGCCTGTCGAACGCCCTCGTGCTGATGGGCGTGATGCGCTTCAACCTCCCGCACGCGCAGACCCTCTACGCCGAACTCGCGCCGATCCTCGACCCCGCGGCGGCCGGCCTGCCGGTCCAGGAGGCGGCCGCGCGCTTCGTGGCGAGCCTGGCGGCGATCTGCCGGGATTGCGGCGTGCCCGCCTCGCTCGCCGCCGTCGGCATCGGCGAGGGCGACCTCGACCGCCTCGCCGCCGACGCGATGAAGCAGACCCGGCTGCTCGTGAACAACCCCCGGGAGGTGACCCTCGCGCAGGCCCGCGCGATCTACGCCGAGGCCCTCGGCGCCGAGGGCCGCGCCGGGGCGTGATCCGGGCTCCGCTTGATCGAAGCGGATCCCAAGCCTGCGCGGCGCCTGAGCGACGCCGACATCCGCAATGCCGAAATGGGAGATGGCGAAGCAATCAACGGATGTTGGATGAGGCGGGGTCCGGCGCCGGCTCAGGGCCCCCATCGCAGGTGCGCCACCGGCGCCACGAGGCGCCAGGACAGGCCCTCGGGCGCGAAGCGCAGGTCGACCTCGGCCTCCAGGCTCTGGCGGGCCATCGCGTCGATGACCCGGTGGCCGAAGCCCTTGCGGACGGGCGGGCGCACCGGCGGACCCTCGGCCTCCTGCCAGGCGAGGTCGAGCCGCGCCCCGGGGGCCGGATGCCCGGCGATGCGCCACGTCACCGCGAGGCGGCCCTTCTCCGTCGACAGCGCCCCGTACTTGCAGGCATTCGTCGCCAGTTCGTGCAGGACGAGGCCCAGGGTCTGCGTGGCGCTGCGGTTGAGGGGAAGCTCCGGCCCCTCGATGCGGATGCGCGGATCGGGCATGGCCACGAAGGAGGCGAGCTGGCGGCTCACCAGGAGGCCTAGGGGCGTGCCCGAGCCCTCGTGCTCGACGAGCAGGCTCTGCGAGGCGGCGAGGCCGGACAGCCGCTCGGTCAGGGCGTCCTGGAAGGCCGCCACGCTGGGGGCGCTCGCCCCCGTCTGGCGGATCAGCGACTGCACGACCGTGAACAGGTTCTTGGCCCGGTGGCTGAGCTCGCTGAGGGCGAAGGTGAGCTGCTCCTCCGCGCGCTTGCGCCGCTCGATGTCGGACATGACCGAGACGTAGCCGGCCGGGCGGCCGGCGGCGTCGCGGCGCAGGGTGACGCTCAGTTCGGCCCAGACCAGCCGGCCCGCCCGCGTCACGAACCGCTTCTCCAGCGTGGAGCGGTCGATCTCGCCGTCGCGCAGGCGCCGCAGCTGCGCGAGATCGGCCGCGAGGTCGGGCGGATGCGTCAGTTCCTGGACGGTGAGGCAGGCGAGGTCCTCGGCCGAGTAGCCGAGGAAGGCGCACAGGCAGGGATTCACCCGCAGGAAGCGGCCGTCGAGCCCGACCAGGGCCACCCCCACCGCCACGTTCTCGAAGGTCAAGCGGAACTGCGCCTCGCTCTCGCGCAGGGCCGCCTCGACCCGTCGCAGCTCGGTGACGTCGATGTTGAGGCCGACGATGCGCTCCGGCCGGCCCTGGGCGTCGGTCAGCACCCGGGCGCGGTCCGCGATCCAGCGGGTGTCCCCGCCCGGCCGCACGATCCGGAAGGCGTGCGACACCGGCTCGCCCTCACGGATCGCCCGCTCCGCCACCGCCCGCGCCGCCGCCCTGTCGTCCGGGTGGATGCTGGCGAGCCACGTGTCGAGGCTGGGCTGGCGCTGCGAGGGCGTCCAGCCGTAGAGCGCGTAGGTCGAGGGCGACCACGTCAGCACGCCCCGCTCAAGGTCGAACTGGTAGGCCGCGACCCCGCCGGTCTCCTGGGCGAGCTGCATCCAGGCCTGCGCGACCCTGAGCTCGTCCTCGGCTTCCCGCCGCCGGGCATTGTCCTGGAGCAGGAGCTCGACGAGGGCCGGGTGACCGCCCTCGCCCAGGGTGTCGACGCGCTCGCGCAGGAGGCTCATCTCGGCCTCGATCTGCGCGAGGCGCTCGCCGAGGGTGGCCGACGCCGTCTCCTGCCCCATCCGCCCCTCCGTCCTCGCCGCCGGCCTCCGGCAGCGACGCGGAGCCCGCGGCCCGGGGCGTCGGACCGGCAGGGGCGCGATGCCGCGCCCCCCGCCGCTGAGGCAGCGCAGGTCTGCCTGCCGGCTGTCCTTCGCCGCCGATTCCGTCTTTGATCGGTAATAGAGCGAGAAACGGGGCGCGGAGCAAGTCTATCGGGGTTGCAACTTGGTCAGCCAACAACACGCCTACGTCGTGTGGAGCCGCGGCTGCGCGGGTGACGGGTGCGCCGCGGCCTCAGACCACCAGCCGGACCAGGATCTCGGTCGCCAGGGATCCGACGATGGCGAGGCCGAGCGCCGTCATGCTGGCGAGATCGGCCGCCCGAGCTCCCGCGGGACGGAGCGCGGCGGCGGGCAGGGTCATGGCGTGGGCGTTCATCGGCGTTCCTCGCGGGCGGAGCGGGCCGGAAGCGGCACCGGCTGCGCCAGCCTCGGGCGTTTCGCCCGCCGCGGCCTTGATCCGGATCAAGGCCGCGGCGGGCGACCGATCCAGCGGCCCGGCACGCGGGCAGCCACGGGACGATGCAAGGCGACCGAGAGCGCACGCCGCATCACGGTGCGCTGCCGACATGCTTGCCGGTTCGGTTCAGAAAACACGGCGAAACCATCAATCTCGATCAGGATTCGATCACAACGTGACCGGATGCTGTTTTCGCATCATCGGCAGCATCACGTTCGTTCGGCCAATGAAAGACTTTGCCCGACGCAGAAAATCTTCTCATGACGCCACGAAGCACCTTGAGATCGGTCGCCGGATCGTGACCGAACCAGATGCTGTCGGGCTCCGACCGAAACAGATCGACGCCGTACAGGCTGATCTGCGCGACGTTGCAGGCTTCCAGCAGAAGAACGAGACGCGTCCCGGTGAGGAGCAGTTCGAAATCCGTCAGCCCCGTCAGATCTCGCGGGCCGACCGGCATCGAGAACAGGACGGACATCTCTTCGGCGGAGAGGTAGGCGTGCATCCCGTCGAACACCGTCGTCGAGGATGGCGCGACCAGGAGATCCTGCAGCCGTCCGGCGCGCCTCAGCCAAAGATAGGCACACAGGTGACGTGGAAGGGCGACACCGCCCAGAAGGCGACGCCGTCGCGGACCAGCGACGCGAACGCGCCGTTAGCATGCACGGCGCCCGCCTCGTCGCGGGCGACCACGTGAGCCGGCAGGCCCGCCCACAAGGTGGTCCTGACCCCATCACCGTCAGGGTCCCTTCGCCAGTGTCTCATCCCGGTGATGCGGATGACCTGATCATGGGCATCGATCTCGGCGCCGCTCGCATCGACCCTTCCGTTGCCGACGACGGCGATCCTCTGCCCTTCAAGGTCGGTGCGCAACCCGCACGAGAGATTGGACGGCAAAACTCTCGTGTTGTAATCGTATATTCCGTCCTCGGAGATCTCATGTTCCTCAAAAAATTTGACGCCGAACGATCTTTCATAGGCAGACTTGCCGATTTCGATTGGATTTCTGCTGCCGAGATTTGTGAAACCAACTCCCGTCATCATCTGCACCCCTCTGGCGGACGTCCGGACCGGAACCCGCACTCACCCCGCCCATGTCTCCGATCGCCATTGTCTTGGATTTATTCGTGATAAATCCCACAAAAGACCAGCACTGAAAGGTCTCCGTCTGCCACAATGGAGCATAACGTGCGTGTCCTCGGCAGAAACAGTCAGCATTCACCGCCATATTTGTTGTATCAATGCTTTTGCAATCCGCTTCATACTTTCAGAGAGATCGAATAAGTGGTATTTATTACATAATGACGATCATGTATCTATCTTTTATAGTCACATTATTTAATAAAAATTTGCATCACAGGCGTTTATTTTGTCATTTTTCGTCACCCTCTAGTCAAGCGAGCGAAGATGACGAATCTCTTCAACTTCTACTTACCTTACAGGATGTACGGCGGATAAGCAATACCATCTAGCACGAGCCAGGATCGTGAGGGCGGATTGACGGCGAGGTACGACACGAGGGGCCGCCGAGCCGGCGCGCGGCGCCGATGAGTCGAGTGATCCCGGGCATCCCGCCCCGGTCGTGCGGGAAGTGCCCGCCGGACCGCCCCGGCAAGATCGATGGCCCGCGCGCCGCGGGGATGGCGGCCGCCCTCGGCGGCCGTCGCACCGCCTTGAGGCGGGGATCCGCGGCCCGGGCCGGCCACCGTCGCCTCCTTGCGCCGGGCGTGGCCGGAGCCTAGCCTATCGCTCGACGGTGCCCTCCGGGGCCTAACAGGGAACGCGGTGAGGGCTCGCGCCCGAATCCGCGGCTGCCCCCGCAACTGTGAGCGGCGAGCCCTCCATCACCACGTCACTGGGGTCATGCCCGGGAAGACGATGGGGGGCGGCGACCCGCGAGCCAGGAGACCTGCCGTCGACCGTGGTCACACGCGAACACGCCGGGCGGGGTGTCCTGGCGGGTGCCGGAGCGGGCGCGAGGCGGCCGCGCGGCGTCGTTCGCGGTGACGTGCCACATCGTCGCCCGCCCCGCCTTGCCTGCGCCCCTCCCTCCGAGCCATCCCCCGCCACGGCGCCCGAGCGGCCCGGGGCGGGCCGTGCTTGAAGGAGCAAATGTAACGTTAAAACTTACGAAAGCCGCAGCCATGGTGACGGACGGGTCCGACGCCATCCCGGACACCGCCATGATCGTGCCCCGCGCCACCGCCCGCTCCGTCCTCGCCCTCCTCCTCGCGGCCCCGGCCGGGGCCGAGGAGATCCCCCTCGACGCGATCGAGGTCGCCGGCCGGCGCCCGGGCGAGTCCGGCCTGTCCCTCACGGCGCCGGCCCGCACGGGCAGCCGGCTCGACCTGACGCCCCTGCAGGTGCCCGCGAGCCTCGACGTCGTCGCGGGCGAGACGATCCGGGCGCGGGGCCAGACCAGCGTCGCGGACGCGGTCACGCAGAACGCCACCGGCATCACCAGCCTGGCCGCGCCCGGCAACGGCAACCTGTCCTTCGCCAGCCGGGGCTTCGCCGGCGCGGGCTCGGTGCAGCAGCTCCACGACGGCACGCGGCTCTATGTCGGGGCCGGCACCGTCACGTTCCCGTTCGATCCGTGGTCGGCGGAGCGGATCGAGGTGCTGCGCGGCCCCGCCTCGGTGCTCTACGGAGAGGGCGCGATCGGCGGCGTCATCAACGTGGTGCCCAAGCGCCCGGTCCTCGCGCCCCTCGGCGAGGCCCGGGCCGCCCTCGGCCCGGACGGCACCGCGCGGCTCGCGCTCGATTCGGGCGGGCCTCTCGGCGAGGCGGCCGCCTACCGGCTCGCGCTCAGCGGCAACCGCTCCGACGGCTTCGTCCGCCCGGACGGGGATCTGCGCAATCTCGCGCTCTCGGCCTCGCTGACGCGGCGGGTCGCGCCCGACCTCAGCGTCACGCTCTCGCAGGATCTCGGCGCCAGCGAGCCCAGCCGCTCCTGGGGCTCGCCGCTGATCGGCGGCCGCGTCCCGGCGCGGATCCGCTTCGTCAACTACAACGTCCAGGATTCGCGCATCGCCTGGCTCGACAGCTGGACGCAGGTCAAGGCCGAGTGGACGCCGCGCCCGGATTTCGCGGTCCGCAGCACCGCCTACCGGCTCTCCGCCGAGCGGCACTGGCGCGACGTCGAGCAGTACCGCTACGATCCGGCGACCGGGCGGGTCGTCCGCTCCGACTACATCGAGATCCTCCACCACCAGGAGCAGGTCGGGGCCCGCCTCGACGCGACCCTGCGCGGCAGCCTGTTCGGCCTGCCCCACGCGGTCGCGGTCGGCTTCGAGGTGAACCGCGTCGCCTTCGACCGCGACAGCAACACGCCCTTCGGCGGCGAGAGCACGGTCGACCTCCTGCGCCCGGTGCCCGGCGCCTTCCTCAATCTCGCGGGCACGCGCCGGGACATCGTCTCGCGCCTGAACCAAGCCGCGGTCTTCGCCGAGAGCCGTCTCGAAGTCTCGCCGCAGCTCGCCCTGGTCACCGGCCTGCGCTTCGATTCCCCCACCGTCGCGGTGGCGCGCCCGCTCGCCGCCGCCGCCTTCACGAGGACGTTCGACTCCCTCGGGACCCGGATCGGCGTCGTCTACGATCCGGTGCCCGGCCTCGCCCTCTACGCGCACTACGCGACCGCGGCCGATCCGCTCGGGAGCCTGCTGACCACCAGCGTCGCGCAGTCGCAATTCACCCTGGCGACGGGCGAGCAGGTCGAGGCCGGCGCCAAAGGGCTGTTCACCGAGGGCCTGTTCGCCGAGGGCCGGGGCGAGTGGACCCTCGCCGCCTACGCGATCACCAAGGACAACCTGCTGGTCCCCGATCCCGACCGCCCGACCCTCTCGCGGCAGGTCGGCCGGCAATCCTCGCGGGGGATGGAGGTGGCCCTGTCCTTCGCCCTCGACGAGCGCTGGCGCATCGACGCAAACCTCGCGCTGCTCCAGGCCCGCTACGACCGCTTCGCCCAGGCGGCGGGCGGGCGCGTCACCTCCTTCGCCGGCAACGTGCCGGTCGACGTGCCCGAGCGCGTGGCCAATCTCTGGATCGCCCACGCCTTCGCGCCGGGCTGGACCGCGCGGCTCGGCCTCAACGCGGTCGGGCCGGTGTTCGGCGACTTCGCCAACGCGGTGCGGCGGCCCGGCTACGCCCTCCTCCATGCGGGCCTCGACTGGCAGGTGACGCCGGATTCCCGCCTGTCCCTGCGCGCCACCAACCTCACCGACCGGATCTACGCCGTCTCGGGCAACGCGAATTCCTGGCTGCTCGGCCCGCCGCGCGCGGTCGAACTCGCCTACCGGGTGACGTTCTGACGTGGCCCCGCGCAAGCGCCTGACGCGCTGGCTCCATCTCGGCCATCGCTGGCTCGGCATCGCGGCCGGGCTGTTCGTGGCGACGTGGCTCCTGTCGGGGCCGGTGATGCTCTTCGTCGGCTTCCCGGCCCTGACCGAGGCCGAGCGGCTCGCGGCCCTGCCGCCCCTCGCCGTCGAGGCGGTGCGGCTCGGGCCGCAGGAGGCGCTGGCGCGCGCGGGGCTGACCGCCTTCCCGGAGCGCGTCACCCTGACCATGCGGGGCGCGGTCCCGGTCTACCGGCTGGGCCTGCCGGACGGGAGCATCCGGGCGCTCTCCGCCGTCACCGGCGAGCCGGTGGCGCCGCTCACCGCCGAGGCCGCCCTCGCCCTCGCCCGCCGCCACCCGGCGGCCGGCGCGGTGCGCGATCTCGGGCGCGTCCGGCGCGACCAATGGACCGTGACGGCGCGCTACGACGCCCTGCGGCCCTTCCGGCGCGTCGCCCTCGGGGACGCGGCCGGGACCGAGCTCTACCTCTCCGAGGCGACCGGGGAACTCGCCCTCGACACGACCCGCCGCGAGCGGGTCTGGAACTGGCTCGGGGCGGTGCCGCACTGGCTCTATCTCACGCCCCTGCGGGCGCGGGCCGCCCTCTGGCGGGGGGCGGTGCTGTGGGTGTCGGGGCTCGCGCTCGCCGCGATGGCGAGCGGCTGGGCGATCGGCCTCCTGCGCCTGCGCCGCGGCCGGCCCACGCCCTATGGCGGCTGGCGGGCGTGGCACCACCTCGCGGGCGTGGCGGGCGGGCTCGCGCTCACGAGCTTCCTGCTCAGCGGCTGGCTGTCGGTGAACCCGAACCGCTGGTTCGGCCCCCGCATGCCCGACGCGGCGGCGCTCGCGCGCTACGCCGGCCCGGCGGCGGGTTTCCCGATCGCCCGCGAGGCGCTCGCCGCCGCGCCGCCCGGCACGGTCGAGCTGCGCTTCGGCTTCCTCGGCGGGGCGCCCCGGATCCTCGCGGCCGGCCCGGCCGGCGTGCGGCCCTGCTGCGGCACCGCCGTGAGCGAGGAGGCGATCCGGGCGGCGGCGCGCCACCTCGTGCCGGGGGCCGGCCTCGCGGCCGTGGAGCGGGTCGCGGCGCCCGACGCCTACTGGTCCGACCGCGGCGGGGCGCCGCGCCTGCCGGTGCTGCGCCTCGTTCTCGACGATCCCGCGGAGACCTGGATCCACGCGGACCCGGCGACCGGCGAGATCCTGGGGCGGCTCGACCGGAGCGGCCGGGCGCAGCGCTGGCTCTTCGACGCCCTGCACACGCTCGATGTCGGGCCGCTGCTGCGCCACCCCCCGCTCCGCCGGGGCGTGATCGCGGCGCTCTGCGGGCTCGGCCTGATCGTGGCGACGAGCGGCGTCGTGCTCGGCGGGCGCCGCCTGAGGGCCGTTTGGCGGCGGCGGGCCTGACGGCCCCGCGGGCCCGCCGGGAGGCGGCGCCCGCCCCTCAGCCCCGCTTCACCGCGAAGGGCGAGAAGGCCTGCATCACCGGCATCATCTGCATCCGGTTGATGTTGAGGTGGCGCGGCAGGGTGCAGGACCAGAAGATCGTCTCGGCGATGTCCTCGGCCGACATCGCCGCCACGCCCTCGTAGGTCTTGGCCGCCTTGGCGGCGTCGCCCTGGAAGCGCACCAGCGAGAACTCGGTCTCGGCCATGCCCGGCTCGATGTTGGTCACCCGCACGTTGCTGCCGAGGAGATCGGCCCGCAGATTGAGGGCGAATTGCTTCACGAAGGCCTTGGTGGCGCCGTAGACGTTGCCGCCCGGATAGGGGTAGTCGCCCGCCACCGAGCCCAGCAGCACCACGTGCCCCTCGTCCCGCGCCACCATGCCGGGCAGGAGCGCGCGGACCGTGTAGGCGAGGCCGTTGACGTTGGTGGCGATCATCCGGTCCCAATCGTCGAGGTCGGCCTCCTGGGCGGGCGCGAGGCCGAGGGCGAGGCCCGCATTGGCGATGCAGACGTTCGGCGCGTCGAACCCGGCCGGCAGGGACTCGACCGCGGCGAGGACCGCGGCGCGGTCCGTGACGTCGAGTTCGAGCACGTGCAGCCGCTCGCCGAGTTCGGCCCTGAGCGCGTCGAGCCGGTCGCGGCGGCGGCCGGAGCCGATCACCCGCGCCCCCGCCTCCGCGAAGCGCCGGCAGAGGGCGGCGCCGAACCCGGCGGTCGCGCCGGTGACGAAGACGGTGAGGGTCTGAGGGTCCAGCATCGGGATCATCGCGGCGCGCTCCGGCTCTCTCGCCCGGCTCCGCGGCCGGACATCAGGCGAAGTGGGGCGCGCCGGCGCGAAGGCGACCGCGGGGCGCGGTGTCGGACGCCGGCGTCAGCGCAGCACGCCGCCCTCGGGCCGCAGGACGGGCGGCAGGGGCTCGCCGAGCGCGTCGCACACGATGCGCTCGATCCCGCGCAGCATCGCGTCGAGGGGCAGGTCGTTCGGCTCCAGGCCGAACGGCTCCTCCAGCTCGTCGCCGAGCACGTCGAGGCCGAAGAACGTGTAGGCCACCAGGGCGGCCACGGCGGGCGTCGCCCAGCCGAGCGAGGCCGCGAGCCCGAAGGGCAGGAGCAGGCAGTAGATCCAGGCCGTGCGGTAGAGCAGGAGCGTGTAGGCGAAGGGCAGCGGCGTCGACTGGATGCGCTCGCAGGCGGTGTGGATCTGCGACAGGGCGGCGACGCGCCCCTGCATCTGCGCGAACAGGATGTCGCTGAGGGCGCCCCGGCGCAGGGCCCCGGCGAGGTCGGCCGCGAGCGCCCCGAGCACCGCGTCGGTCGGGCTCGCCCGGCCCTCCAGGCGCTCGCCGTCCGGCAGCCAGGGCCGGGCCGCCGCCGCCTCGTCGGCGCTGCGCAGCCTCGCGTGCAGGGCGTGGGCGAAGCCCGCGACCCGCCGCAGGCACGCCCGCCGGGTCGCGGCCTCGGCCGGATCCTGCAGCAGGACGCCGATCAGCCGGACGAGGTCGCGCGTCTCGGCGATCAGGGCGCCCCATTGCTTGCGGGCCTCCCACCAGCGGTCGTAGCAGGAATTGTTGCGGAAGCTCAGGAAGATCGAGAGGGCGAGGCCCACCAGCGTGAAGGGACCGATCCCCTCCGGCCCCGGGAAGGATTGCGGCCAGTGCCGCTCGACCGCCACCACCAGGAAGGCGGCCGCCGTGATGCCGGCCACCTGCCGGATCACCTTCGGCAGGATCGAGCCCTGCAGCGTGAACAGAACCTGGATCAGGCCTGGACGGGGCCGGACGACCATCATGGACCTCGCGCGACGCGCGGCCCCGCGGGGACCGCGCGCCTGGTGGCCACGGCCGCGTGGCAGCCTCAAGGCGGGCTTGGCATCCGACATCCGACGGATTGCTCCGCAATGCGGATGTCGGCTTCGCTCACGCGCCGCGCGGGCCTGTCACCCGCTGTTCGGACGTGATCGTCCGGACAGCGGATCACTCCCGCGAGGCCGACTTGACCGCCGACATGTTGACGGCGGTGACGCGGCGGTTCTCGGGCGCGGTCGGGCGGGCCGCGTCCTTGAGGTGGCGCTTGCCGTAGCCCACCGCCACGAGGTTCGCCGCCGGCACCCCGTAATTGTGCACGATGTACTGCTTGACCGCCTCCGCCCGGCGCTCCGAGAGCACCTGGTTGCCGTGGTCGGAGCCGTTGGCGTCGGTGTGGCCGACGATCAGGATGACGCTGCCGGACATCTGCGGCCGGGACAGCGTGGCCCCCAGCACCTTCACCACCGGCAGCGCCTTCGGGCCGATCTGGGCCGAGTTGTAGGCGAAGGGCACGTCGAGGTCGATGCTCGGACGGTCGGCGGCGGCGGCGGCGAGGCGCTCGCGCTCCGTGTCCGAGAGTCCGGTCCGGTTGCGCAGCGTGTCCAGGAAGGCGCGGCCCTCGCTGCC
Organism: Methylobacterium sp. 4-46; assembly: GCF_000019365.1. Classification (GTDB taxonomy): domain Bacteria; phylum Pseudomonadota; class Alphaproteobacteria; order Rhizobiales; family Beijerinckiaceae; genus Methylobacterium. Next base: position 950,521 of record NC_010511.1, read on the forward strand.
CGCGTCGCCGCGCACCCCGAGGGTCAGGCCGCGGGTCAGGGGCCGGGGCGACAGCGCCGCCAGGATCTGCTCCTCCGTCACCGCCTGCGCCCGGGCTCCCGCCACGGTGCACAGGAGCGTCAGCGCGGAGAGGAAGGCGGCCCGGCACGGGCCGCGGGACGGGTGTTCGGACGATCGCAACATGGGCATCTCCTCTCGAGTGCTCCGACGGCGGGGCGCGGCGGGCCTCGCCCTTCCTCAGCAGCCGCCCCTCCTCAGCAGCCGCCCTTGCACTGCACGCCGGCCTGGGCCGGAGCCGGGGCGATCGGGGGCACGAAGCCGCCGAGGGCGAGCAGGAACGCGATGGCGAGCGTGGTGAACAGGCGCATGGCAAGCCTCTTGGCGCTGAGCTCGCCGCGCGGGCGGCCGGAGGGGACCTCTCCCCTCGCCTCAGCCCCGGCGGCAACACCCACAGGCTACGCGCATTCCCCGCGCATGCCGGTGCGCTCCCGCACCGGCGCGGGCCGTCAGGTCCTGATCTCGTTGATCCGCGCCACGAGGTGCCGGATCTTGCAGGCCGAGGCGGCCTGCCCGGCATTCGAGCCGCCGTGAAGGTCGAAATCGTACAGGGCGTCGCAGTGCAGCCGGTCGTACTCCTCGAAGGCGGCCTGCGCGGCCAGGAAGGCCTTGCGCCACGCCTCGGCATCGGCCGCTCCCGCGAGGCTGCCGGGGCTCGGGGCGCGGCGCCCCACGGCGTCGATCGCGGCGAGCTTGCGCGCCACCTCCTCCTTCATCCGCGCCCGCAGCGCCTTGGCGGCGTCGTCGAGGCAGGCGCCCTTCTGGTACTCGGGCAGCTTCGGTGCGGCGCAGCGGCGGAAGATCGGGGCGGCCGACAGGGGATCTGCCGGCCCGTAGGGATCCTCGGCGGCCTGCCCCGCCGTGGCGGTCATCGTCAGGAGAACCAGGATCGTCGCGCCGCGCATGGATCGCCCCCGCTCGCGACCGAGCTTGACCGAAAATCCACGGCCCGCAACCGCCGACGCGCGCCCGTTCACAGGGGCGCGTCCGCGGGGCCGAGGACCTTGGGCTGCCCATTCATTACTCACGGTCATTCAACCATCCTTAAGACGATGACGTAAGGATTTCGGCAGCCAGAATCGGGCTCCGTCTCCCGCGCACCGAGAAGATTCGCTGAGAGCGGACCGGATGCACGGGCCGGAGCCCCTCAGAGAGCGAGCTGGAAGGAATGGACGTCCTTCTCGTCGATGACAGCGCCGCGATGCAGCTGGCGCTGCGCCGCCACTTCTCCGCCTACCCGGACCTCAGCGTCAGAGCGATGGCGGACGCGCGCAAGGCCCTGACCGAGGCGCGGATCCGCGCCTTCGACCTCATGCTCGTCGACTACCACATGCCGGGGATGGACGGGATCTGCTTCATCCGGAAGGTGCGGGAGATCCCGCATTACGCGCAGGTCCCGATCGTGATGATCACCAGCGACGTGACGGATGAGATCAAGCAGGCGGCGCTGGAGGCGGGCGCCACCGACTTCCTCGCCAAGCGCACCCGCGGCGTCGAGTTCACGGTGCGCCTGCGCAACTTCATCCGGCTCGCCTCCGCGGTGCGGCGGCTGGAGGACCGGGCGACCTGGCTGGCGGGCGAGGTCGAGCGGGCGCTGCGCCACACGCGCGAGCGCGAGGCGGAGATCATCTTCCGGCTCGCGCTCGCCGTCGAGTATCGCGACAACGACACCGGCGGCCACACCCTGCGGGTGGCGCGCTACAGCCAGATCATGGCCGCCGAGATGGGGCTCGACCCGGAATTCTGCCGGCAGCTCTACCTCGCCGCCCCGCTCCACGACGTCGGCAAGGTCGCGGTGCCGGACGGGATCCTGCTCAAGAAGGGCCGCCTCGACGAGAACGAGTTCGCGGTGATCCGCGACCACACGGTGATCGGCAAGCGCATCCTGGGCGACTCGTCGGGCGCGCTGATCCGGCTCGCGGCGGAGATCGCCGAGGCCCATCACGAGAAATGGGACGGCAGCGGTTACCCGAACGGCTGGGCCGGCGAGGCGATCCCGCTCTCGGCGCGCATCGTGGCGGTGGCGGACGTGTTCGACGCGCTCACCTCGGAGCGGCCCTACAAGGAGGCGATGCGCTTCGAGGAGGCTCGGGAGCGCATCCGGGAACTCGCCGGCAGCCATTTCGATCCGGCCTGCGTGGAGGCCTTCCTGCGCCGCTGGGACGACATCCGGGCGGTGACCGCGGCGGAGCGGGGCTCGGACCTGTACGCCATGGCGCACGGCACGGAGCCGTGGGAGCGCGTGCCCGAACTCCTGCGGGAGCTCGCGGAGGAGCCGCCCCCGAAGGCGGCCTCGCGCTCCTGATGCCAACGGCTCAGGATGCTGACGCATCGAGCCGTTGATCCAACTCGAATTTTCGATTTCAAGCCAAATGCTTGGCGAAAATTCGAGAGCAGCACCACCGGTCACTTTCAATGACCGGTGGTATGATACGCTGTCCGGACGATCACGTCCGGAACGCGGATGACGCGCCCGCGCGGCGCCTGAGCGACGCCGCCATCCGCATGGCCGACATGGGAGATGGCGAGGCCATCGATCGGATGTCGGATGATCCGGGATCCGCCGGATGGAAGCCTGATCCGGCACCGCCCTGCCCGGCGGTCCCGGCGCCCAGGCCCGCGTCCGGTGTGCAGCGGGAGCAGAACGATCGATGGCGATCGCGGCAGTGCGGCCGACGGCGGTGGTGCTCGCGCGTTCGTCGAGGAGGATCCAGGCCGGACAGGCCCGCGCCCGCGTCCACGGGCCGGGATTCCGGCGCCGTGAGCGGCCGGAACGCGAAAGGATGGTCCCCCCTTCAGTCGGGCGGCCGGTAGCCGGGCGTGGTCGCGGCGCGGGCGGCCGCCTCGGCCGCGACCCGGTCGAGGATGCTCCCGCGCAGCGAGGGGCTCGCGGCGAGGTAGTAGATCTCCCACCCCACGGACAGGAAGGTGAGACCGAAGCGCTCGGCCGCGGCCCGCGCCCCGAGGCCCGCATCCGCCGCGCCCGACGCGATCACCGCCGCCACGGCCTGATGCGTGAACTCCTCGACCGCGCAGCCCGCCAGGCGGTCGGGCGGGATTCCGTGTTCGGCGAGCAGGCGGTCGAACCAGCGCCGGGTCCCCGACCCCTTCTGGCGGTAGACGACGCGCACGCCCTCGGCGGCGAGGTCGGCCACCCTCCGGATGCCGAGCGGGTTGCCGGGCGCGAGCAGCAGCCCCTGCTCCCGCTCCATGAGCCGGAGGAGCACGAGGCCCGGATCGGCCGCCAGCGCCGCGAAGGGCGGACCGGCCTCGGCCGGGGCGAGCGGGCCGCAATGGAAGCCGGCCACGTCCGCCCGCCCGTCCGCGACGCGCGCCGCCGCCTCCTCGCTGCCCACCACCTCCACCTCGCCGGCCCGGAGGTCCCGCAGTACCGCCATCAGCAGCGGGTCGTGGCTCGCCGCGATCCGCAGCGGGCGCGGGCCACCGCCGATCAGGTCGCGCAGGCGCAGATCCAGGACGCGGGACTCGCGGGCGAGCGCCGGCTCCACGCCCGCGGCGGCGGCCGCCAGGGCGTCCCGCAGGGCCGAACCGGCGGGGGTCAGGACGGAGCCGTGCCCCCGCGTCTTCTGCACCAGGGAATGCCCGAACCCGGCCTCGAGCGCGCGCAGCCGGTCCCAGGCGGCCCGGTAGGACAGGCCGAGCTCCGCCGCGAGGCCCTGCACGGAGCCGCTGCGCGCGATCGCGTCGAGCAGCGCGGCCGCATCCGCGACCGCCATCGCGCGGGTCCCGAGCCGGATCATGCCCCCGAGGGCGAGCGTCACCGTCAGCGCCGGGCCTTCGGAAGCGTCATGCATATTGAGACCGCCAGAACGGTGGTATACTGCCGATGCGCCCGGCGACGGGCGGCGCTGCGGACCGTGATGCCGGTGTCAAACGCGATCCCTCCCTCGCTCGATCAGGCCGCGGCGCCCGGGCCGTCATCCTTCGCAGCATCGCGGCGGGGTGGCCAGATCCGGGCGATTTCGTATGGCGGGGCCCCGGCGGAGGCGGGGCGGGACTCCTCGCGGCTGCCCTGCGGCTGGGTGCTCGACGGGGGCCTTCGCCTGTTCCGGGGGGACGGGGCGCGGGTCGGCCGCTCGGCGGCGGCGCTCAAGCTCCTCCTCGCCCTGGCCGTGACCGCGGAGGAGGACGGCTCGGCCCTGCTCTCCTGCGCGCAGCTCGCCGCTCTGGCGGGGCTCACGCAATCGCTGATCGTCTCGGGCAAGCGCCTCCTCGCGGATTACGGCCTCGTGCGCGTCGAGGCCGAGGGCCGGCGGACCCGCCTCGCCCTGACGCGCTACGGGCCGGACCATAGGGCCGCCCGCATCCGCCACGATCCCGCCTATCGGGCCAACCCGGCGGCCGAGATCCGGGGCCTGCGCGCCCTCTCCTGCCGCCGGAGCGGCCATCTCGACGCGCTCAAGCTCTACATCCTGCTCTGCGCCCTCGCGGGCGAGGAGGGCGCCCGCGAGGGCGCGCAGGGCGGTCCGGTCGCCCTGCCGGCCGGCCTCGCGGCGGACCTCCTGAACCTGACGATCCTGCGGCTCTCGGCGGCCCTCGCCCTGCTCCGGGACCAGGGGCTCGCGGAGCTCGGGGACGCGCGACCGGACACGCTCCTCGCGCGCCCGCTGCCGCTGCCGTGAGCCGGAGTCGCGCGGGCCCGGGAGGCCGGTCGTGATCGCGTCCGAGCGGCGGCTGCTGCGCCACCTCGCGCGGGCGGAGGGCTGGGTCGGCCTCGCGGACCTGAAGCGCCAGCGCCTCCTCGACGACGGCACCGGTCTCCTGGTACCCAATTTAATGGCGCGCGGCCTCGTGGATTACCGGGCGGACAGCCAGGATTTGCGCCTCACCGCGGCCGGCCGCGCGGCCGCCGCGGCGGCGTCCCCGGGCAGGGGCTGAGGACTGCCCCCGGGCGGGGCGAGCGCGCGACGGGCACAGGCCGGGCAAAGATCCGGCGCGAAGGAGGGGAGACGACCTGATGGATGCCGAGCTTGCCGAGTCGCCGCGCCCGGGCGCGGCGCCGGGCCCGCCGTCGCGGGAGGCCATCGTCGCGCGGGCGGGATTCAACCGCTGGCTCGTGCCGCCGGCGGCGCTCGCGATCCACCTCTGCATCGGCATGTCCTACGGGCTGTCGGTGTTCTGGCTGCCGCTGTCGCGGGCGCTGAGCACCGGCCGGCCCCGGCGGCCTGCCCGGAGATGAGCCTGCTCGGCGCCCTCGTCACCACCACCTGCGACTGGCGCGTCAGCGACCTCGTGGTGGTGTTCTCGATCGGCATCGTGATGCTCGGCCTCTCGGCGGCCCTGTTCGGGGGCTGGCTGGAGCGGGCGGGCCCGCGCAAGGCGGGGCTCGTCGCGGCCCTGTGCTGGGGCGGCGGCTTCCTGATCGGCGCGCTCGGGGTCGCTCTGCACCAGCTCTGGCTGATCTGGCTCGGCATGGGCGTCATCGGCGGGATCGGCCTCGGCCTCGGCTACATCTCGCCGGTCTCGACCCTGGTGAAGTGGTTCCCCGACCGGCGCGGCATGGCGACCGGCATGGCGATCATGGGGTTCGGGGGCGGGGCGATGATCGGCTCGCCCCTCGCCGACCTGCTCATCACCCGCTTCAAGGGCCCGGGCGAGGCCGGGGTCTGGCAGACGCTCGCGATCATGGGCGCGGGCTACCTGCTCATCATGACGGCGGGCGCCTTCGGCTACCGGGTGCCGCCGCACGGCTGGATGCCGGAGGGCTTCGCCCCGCCCGCCGCCCTGGCCTGGCTCGCGGTCGGGCTGCCGAACGCCTGGGGGGTCTGGATCACCCTGGGAAAGGCGCTGATCCTGTTCCGCTGAGCCTCACGCGCCGACGCACCTCAGCATGAGGAAGGGCGTGAGCGCCATCACGGTCCGGCCTCATGGCCTGCCATTCTGGTGGACGCAGGCCAAATTGGACGAATGCCAAATTGGACGGATGCCAAGCAGGCCCTCGATCTCGTGGAAATCCTTGAATTCCGGCGAAATGGCCGCGCCGGACATCGAAAGGGGCTCCGCCTCTCGGGAGGGGCCGGGCCACCGGTCGACGCCGACGCGGCAGAGCCCGGGCTCCGGCCCGCGCCGGCCCGGGCGCCCCTGCGGAACAGCGCCGGCCCCGGTCCGTTGGTCCGGCAGCATCCCCGCGGCGATCCCGGCGGGGACCCCGATTCCGGACCGAGGAGATTCCGCCATGCGCGCCCGCGCGGTCGGCCTTGTGCTCGCCCCCCTCCTGCTCGCGGCCGGTGCGGCGCTCGCGCAGCCGTCGGGGCCCTTCTTCGACGAGGACGGCCCCGCCGTCACCGGCAGCCTGCGGGGGGAACCCGGCTGGGGCTACTACCCGCCCCGCACGGGTCCGCGCGTCTGCCAGAAATGGTGCGAGGCCGACCTCGTGCCCTGCGACCCGCCGAACTTCAAGATCGCCGACGGCCGCTGCCGGCCGAATTCCGGCGGGCGGTTCTGAAGCCTGCATCCCCGGCCGCGGCCCGCCCGCCGCGGGCCCTCCCGCGTCGCGTCAGGAGCTGACCCCGCAATGATCGATTTCCCGAAGCCGCCCTTCAGCCGCCAGAAGCCGATCCCGATGCCCGGCCGCGACGCCGAGATGGATCCGAGGCCCGATTACGGCGAGGGCCACTATCGCGGCTCGGGCCGGCTGGCGGACCGCAAGGCCATCATCACCGGGGCGGATAGCGGGATCGGCAAGGCCGTGGCCCTCGCCTTCGCCCGCGAGGGCGCCGACGTGCTGATCAGCTACTACGACGAGCACGACGACGCCCGCGAGGCGGCGCGGCTCGTCGAGGAGGCCGGCCGCAAGGCGGTGCTGGTGCCGGGCGACATCAAGGACCCGGCCCATTGCCGGGCGATCGTCGAGAAGGCGGTGGCGGCCTTCGGCCGGGTCGACGTGCTCGTCAACAACGCCGCCCATCAGGCGACCGTGCAATCGGTCGAGGACCTCAGCGACGAGGAATGGGACGTCACCTTCCGCACCAACATCCACGCGATGTTCTACCTCGTGAAGGCGGCCCTTCCCCACATGCGGCCGGGCAGCGCGATCGTGAACACGACCTCGATCAACGCCGACACGCCGAGCCCGCAGCTCCTCGCCTACGCGACGACCAAGGGCGCGATCCAGAACTTCACCGGCGGCCTGGCCCAGCTCCTGGCCGAGAGGAACATCCGGGTGAATTGCGTCGCCCCCGGCCCGGTCTGGACGCCGCTGATTCCCTCGACGATGCCCAGGGAGAAGTTCGAGCAGTTCGGCAAGCAGGTGCCGATGCAGCGGCCGGCCCAGCCCTGCGAGCTCGCGCCGATCTACGTCATGCTGGCGGCCGAGGAGGCGAGCTACGTCTCGGGCGCCACGGTCGCCGTCACGGGCGGCAAGCCGCTGATCTGACCGCGGGAGGCGGCCCGTCGACAAGTCTCTCCGAGCCGCCGGGACGCCTCACGACTTGTGAGGAATTTGGCCTCTACCTCATCTGGATGATGACAGCCGGGGATGGATGCGGCGTCATCTGAGGGTTGCAACGAGAGTTCGTCGCGGGCGCGGCCCGATCAGGCGAACCGGCGGCGGGACCGCGCTCGCGACGGGCGCGGATCCGGCCGGCACCCACAGGAGAGGACACCCGATGCGCCTGATCCGCCTCGCTCCGCTCGCGCTGCTCGCGACCGCCCTCGCCGCCCCGGCCGGCGCCGAGGACCTGCCCCGGGAAGCGAGCTTCCGCATCACCTACACCTCCACCAACCCGGTCCCGGGCAAGCCGGTCCAGCTCGGGCCGACCCGCAGCCACGCGGTCGGCGTGAGCATCATGGCGGCGGTGAACCAATCCGGCGGCAAGCTCCTCCACAACATGGCCGGGCGCTGCAGCAGCAGCGCGATGTTCGACAGCGATGCCAAGACGTTCGAGAACCAGGGCTACTGCGACTACGTCGATGCCGACGGCGACCACGTCTACGAGCGCTACGCCTTCGCGCCGCAGCCGATGAGCGCGCGGCTGAAGGGGACCGGCGAGTGGATCGGCGGCACCGGCAAGTTCACGGGCCTGTCGGGCAGCTTCGACATCCAGGCGAGCCGCCTCTCGCCCCTCGCCGAGGGCGTCGCCCAGAGCGTGGGCGAGAAGACCGGCACCTACGTGATCCGGGACAAGGTCGCGGACGCCAAGTAGCGGACTCAAGCAGCGCTCCCCCGAGGAGCGCACCCCTTCCGATACGCGAAGCGGCGCCGCATCGCTGCGGCGCCGCTTCGCGCGCGCTCAGGCGCGCAGGATCAGGACAGCAGGCCCCGCGCGTTCGCCGCCTCGGCCCGCGCGATGCTGCCGAGGGCGAGGCGCATCACGGTCTGGCCGGTCTCGTCGCGCACCTTCAGGGCGAGGTCGGCGGCCTGCCCGCAGGGGAGCGGGCCGCTCGCGCAGGAGCGCAGGGCCAGCATCGCCTCGGCATGCGCCGCCCGCACGTCCGCCAGGACGACCCCGACATCGTCCCGGGCGTCGAAACCCTCGGCTTCCAGGTCGAAGAAGTAGCGGTGCACGGCCATCCCCCAATTCGCGCTGCCATGGAAGCCCGGAGCGGCGGCCCTTCGCCTTCACACAGGCTGACCTGCGCTGCGATGCAAGAGCCGTTCCGCGGCGCATCAATTGCTTAGGTAGCACGGCCGGGCGCCTCGGCGAGGGGCAGATAACCCCATCTTACCCGCGCCCAGTGAACCGCCCCGGCACCTCGCGGGCGCGGCCCTTTGCGGTAAGGTGGGGTTCGGCAGGAGGAGATCCCGGATGGTCTATCGCCACGTCGTCGGCCCTCGGACCTGGCTGTTCGCCGACCTCGCCGAGCTGATGGCGAAGGCGAGCCCGATCCGCTCCGGCGACCGCCTCGCCGGCCTCGCGGCGGGGAGCGCCGAGGAGAGCGTGGCGGCCCGCTGGTGCCTCGCCGAGGTGCCGCTCGCCGACCTGATGAACCGCCCGCTGATCCCCTACGAGGCGGACGACGTCACGCGCCTCATCCTCGACAGCCACGACGCGGCGGCCTTCGCGGCGATCGCCCACCTGACCGTCGGGGATTTCCGCGAGTTCCTGCTCACGGCGGACGCGGCCGCGCTGGCGCGGATCGCCCCCGGCATCACGCCGGAGATCGCCGCGGCGGTGTCGAAGATCATGCGCAACCAGGACCTGATCCTGGTCGCCCGCAAGTGCCGGGTGGTCACGCGCTTCCGCAACACGATCGGCCTGCCCGGCACCATGGCGGTGCGCCTCCAGCCCAACCACCCGGGCGACGATCCGGCCGGCATCACCGCGGCGATCCTCGACGGGCTCGCCTATGGCTGCGGCGACGCGGTGATCGGCATCAACCCGGTCTCGGATTCGGTGCAGGCGATCAGCCGCCTGCTCCACCTCCTCGACGACCTCATCGCCCGCCTGGAGATCCCGACCCAGGGCTGCGTGCTCACCCACGTCACCACGACCCTGGAGGCGATTCGGCGGGGCGTGCCGGTCGACCTCGTCTTCCAGTCGATCGCCGGCACGCAGGCGGCGAATGCCTCCTTCGGCGTCACCCTGCCGCTGCTTGCCGAGGCACGGGAGGCGGCGCTCTCGCTCAAGCGGGGCACGCTCGGCGAGGACGTGATGTATTTCGAGACCGGCCAGGGCTCCGCCCTCTCGGCCGACGCCCATCACGGCATCGACCAGCAGACCCTGGAGGCGCGGGCCTACGCGGTGGCGCGCGCCTTCCGGCCGCTCCTCGTCAACACGGTGGTGGGCTTCATCGGGCCCGAATACCTCTACGACGGCAAGGAGATCATCCGGGCCGGGCTGGAGGATCACTTCTGCGGCAAGCTGATGGGCGTGCCGCTCGGCTGCGACGTCTGCTACACGAACCACGCCGAGGCCGACCAGGACGACATGGACACGCTCCTGACCCTGCTCGGCGCGGCGGGCGTGAGCTACGTCATGGGCGTGCCGGGGGCCGACGACGTGATGCTGAACTACCAATCGACGTCGTTCCACGACCAGCTCTACCTGCGCGAGGTGCTCGGCCTGAAGCGGGCGCCGGAATTCGCCGCCTGGCTCGCGCGGATCGGGCTGACGGACGCGGCCGGGGCGCTCCTGCCCGGGGGCGCCAGGCCGCTCCTCGCCGCCGCCCCGGGGCTCGCCGCGTGAGCGCCGACGAGACCGTGCGCCCCGCGCAGGCCAAGCCCCCGGAGGAGGCCCTGACCGCGGAGGAGGCCCTGACCGCGGAGGAGGCCCTGACCCCGGAGGAGGCCTGGGGCCGGCTCAAGGCCCTCACCCCCGCCCGGATCGGGCTCGGCCGCGCCGGTTCCGGCCTGCCGACCCGGGAGGTGCTCGCCTTCGCGCTCGCCCACGCGCAGGCGCGCGACGCGGTCCACGCGCCCCTCGACGCGGCGGCCCTGCGCGCCGGGATCGAGGGGCTGGGGCTGCCGGTGCTGGCGATCGCCTCGCGGGCGCCCGACCGCGCCACCTACCTGCGCCGGCCGGATCTCGGGCGACAGCCCGACCCGGAGGGCCTCGCGCGGCTCGCCGCCGCGGCCGGGGATCCGGTCGACCTCGCGATCGTGGTGGCGGACGGGCTCTCGGCCCGGGCGGTGCACGAGGGGGCGGTGCCGCTCCTCGCCGCCCTCGCCCCGGCCATCGCCGGCTCGGGCTGGAGCCTCGCGCCGATCGTGCTGGCCGAGCAGGCCCGGGTCGCGCTCGGCGACGCGGTCGGCGCGGCGCTCAGGGCCAGGGCCGTCGCGGTGCTGATCGGCGAGCGGCCCGGCCTCTCCTCCCCGGACAGTCTCGGGATCTACCTCACCCTCGATCCCCGCCCCGGCCGCACCGATGCGGAGCGCAACTGCCTCTCGAATGTCCGCGCCGCCGGCCTGAGGCCGGACCTCGCCGCCTTCAAGCTGCACTGGCTCCTCGGCGAGGCGTTCCGGCGCGGGCTCACCGGCGTGGCCCTCAAGGACGAGAGCGACCGGCTCCTCGGGAGCGACGCCGCCGCCCCGCTCACGGCGCCGCCTTGAACTCCCTTCGAGCCGCAGGCTCACCTCGTCGCCGAGGGCCGGAAGGAAGGCCGTCATGCCGAATTCGGAGCGGCGGAGCACCGCCCGCCCGTCGAACCCCACCGTGTAGGTCTTGTCGACCGGGTGGATGCCGGCTTGGTTGAAGGTCACGTCGAGGACGATGGGCTTCGTCGTGCCCCGCAGGGTGAGGTCGCCCGTCACCCGCGCGGTGGTGGGGCCGGTCGGCTCCACGGCCCGGCTCTCGAAGGTGGCGGTCGGGAACCGCTCCGCGTCGAAGAAGTCCGGCCCGCGCAGGTGGGCGTTCAGCGCCTCGTGAAGCGCGTTCACGCTCGCGGTCGCGACCCGCACGCTGAGCCGGCTCTGGGCGGGCGCCTTCGGGTCGAGGCTGAGATCCCCGGCCACGTCGGTGATCTGGCCGTAATAGGTCGAGTAGCCGAGATGGCTCAGCGACCACGTGATCTTGCCGTGGGCGGCGTCGAGCCGGTAGTGCCCCGCCCGCACCTGGGTCGGGTCGGCGGAGGGCGGCGCGACGGCCTCCTCGGCCGCCGCCGGCAGCGCGAGCGCGACGAGGAGGCAGGCGAGCACGGTCGCACGCTTCATGCGGTCACCTTGTGGGTTCGGGCGGGGTCGCCGATATGGCCCGGATCCCATCCCACGAACAGGCCGGCGGCTCAAGGACGGGCCGCCCCCAACGGAACCCCATGATCGGCAAGCTGAAGGGTGTGGTCGATTCCTACGGCGAGGATTTCGTGATCCTCGACGTGCACGGCGTCGGCTACGAGGTACATTGCTCGGCGCGCACGCTGCAGCGGCTGCCGCCGGCCGGCGAGGCGACGGACCTCGCCATCGAGACGGTGGTCCGCGAGGACATGATCCGGCTCTACGGCTTCCGGTCGGACGCGGAGCGGGAATGGTTCCGCCTGCTCCAGACCGTGCAGGGGGTCGGCACCCGGGTGGCGCTCGGCCTGCTCTCGGTGCTGGAGCCGGCCGAGCTCGCCACCGCCATCGCCACCGGCGACAAGGGCGCGGTCGCCCGCGCCCCGGGCGTCGGGCCGCGGCTCGCCGCCCGCCTGGTCGCCGAATTGAAGGACAAGGCGCCGGCCTTCGCCCCGGTCGATCCGGCGCTCGTGCGCCTCGCGGGCGCGGTCGAGGCGCGCACCGCGCCCCAGCCGGTGGCGGACGCGATCTCCGCCCTCGTCAATCTCGGCTACCCGCAGGCCCAGGCCTCGGCCGCCGTCGCGGCGGCCCTCCAGAGCGCGGGGGCCGAGGCGGAGGCCAAGACGCTGATCCGCCTCGGCCTGCGCGAACTCGCCCGGTAGCCGCCGTCGCGGGCCCGCCCGGACACGACAAGCCTCGCGGGGGGAGCCGGAATCAGGCCGCCTGCGCCGGCGCCTGCCGGGGCACGCCGGCCGCGGCGCGGGGGAGTTCCAGGCGCGCGGCGAGGCCCCGCGGGCTGCGATTGGCGAGGGTCAGGCGCCCGCCGTGGGATTGCGCGATCGCGTGCGCGATCGCCAGGCCGAGGCCGAAGCCGCCGGCCTCGTTGAGGGTGCGCGCCCGGTCGCCGCGCACGAAGGGCTCCAGCATCGCGGCCTGCTCCTCCTCCGGGATGCCCGGCCCCTCGTCCAGCACCTCCACGGCCACGGCCTGCGGCCCCGCCGGGACGAGGCGCACGGTCGCCCCGCCGCCGTACTTCACCGCGTTGTCGACGAGGTTCGTGAGCGCCCGCTGCAATTCGTCGGGGGCGCCCTTGACCAGGCTCGGCCGGAGCCCCTCCGCCCGCACCTCCTGGCCCACATCCGCGAAGCCGTCGCAGACCGTCTGCACCACCGAGGCGAGGTCGACGAGGGCGAGCCCCTCCCGGCTGCGCCCGTCGCGCACGAAGGAGAGCGCCGCCTCCACCAGCGCGTTCATCTGGTCGAGGTCGCGCAGGAACTGCGCCCGCAGGGTCTCGTCCTCCAGGAACTCGGCGCGCAGGCGCAGCCGGGTGATCGGCGTGCGCAGGTCGTGGCTGATCGCCGCCAGCATGTGGGTGCGGTCGTCGACCAGGCGCTTGACCCGGGCGCGCATGCGGTCGAGGGCCCGCGACACCGCCAGCACCTCCTCGGGACCCGCCTGCGGCAGGGGCGCGAGGTCCATGTCGGTCCCGAAGGCCTCCGCGGCGCCGGCGAGGCGCTGGAGCGGGGCGGCGAGCGCCCGCGCGGCCCAGACCGACAGCAGGGTGAGGCTGAGCGCCAGGAAGACCAGGGTGGCGATGATCGCCCCGGTGAGCGGCGTGCGCCGCTCGTAGCGGGGCGGCAGGTCGGCCGCGGCCACGAGGCCGCGGCCGCGGATCACGAGCTGGCGCGGGCGGTCGTCCCCGGGGGCGATGCGCCCGACGCTCTCGACCCGCCACGCCTCCCCGAGGGCGCGCTGCAATTCCTCGGCCTCGGTGCTGTCGTGCGTCCGCGCCGGGGCGGCCTCGTCCGGCAGCACGGCCAGGCGCAGGCCGGTCGGGCCGCGGCCGGCCGCCTGCGCGATGGCGGGCCGCTCGCCCGGGCTCGCCGCGGCGAGCATCCGCACCACCAGGGCGAGGCGGTTCGCCAGCGCCCCCGGATGCTCCTCCAGCCGCCGCAGCTCGGGCCGCATCAGCAGGAAGGCCACCATCAGCACCACGTGCGTGACCACGATGGCGGCGACGACCAGGATGGCGATCTGCCCGGCGATGCGCCGGGTGAGGCGCACGGGCTCGCTCACGGCCGCCCCCTCACGCCCGCACCACGTCGGGCGTGAAGACGTAGCCGCCCGAGCGGATGGTCTTGATCATCTCCGGGTTGCGCGGGTCGCGCTCGATCTTCTGACGGATGCGGCTCACCAGCACGTCGATGCTGCGCTCGAAGGGGCCCGGCGCGCGGCCCTGGGTCAGGTCGAGGAGCTGGTCGCGGGAGAGCACCCGGCCCGGGCGCAGGCACATGGCGTGCAGGAGGTCGAACTCCGCCGCGGTGAGCGCCACCTGGGCGCCGTCCGGGTTGAGGAGTTGGCGCAGGCCGGCGTCGAGCACGAAGCCCGCGAAGGAGAGCCGGCGCACCTCCTCGTCCCGGACCGCGCCGCCGTTGGCGCCGCCCCGGCGCAGCACCGCCCGGATGCGGGCGAGGAGTTCGCGCGGGTTGAAGGGCTTAGCGAGGTAATCGTCCGCCCCGAGTTCGAGCCCGACGATGCGGTCGATCTCCTCGCTCTTGGCGGTGAGCATCAGGATCGGCACGGACGAGTGCGCCCGCAGGCGCCGGCAGACCGAGAGCCCGTCCTCCCCCGGCAGCATCAGGTCGAGGACGATGAGGTCGACCCGCGAATCGGCCAGCAGCCTGTCCATCTCGCGGGCGTCGCCCGCGAGGGAGACGCGCAGGTCGTTGCCGCGCAGGTAGCGGGCGACGAGCTGGCTGATCTCGCGGTCGTCCTCGACGAGGAGAATATGCGGCGTGCTGGTCACGCCCACCTTATGCCCGAGGCGGATCCCGGCTTGAAGCAGCGGAATTGCGTCGGAATGTTTCTGCGGCCGGCACCGGACACAGAGCGAAAGGATCGGCCCGCCGAGCGGGCGATTCGGCCCGCCAAGCGGGCGATTCGGCCCGGGCGGATTGCGGGGCGGGCCGGTTTGTCCCATCTGCCGGGGACGGCCCGCGAGCCCAGGAGATCACCGTGCAGTCCCAGAACCGCTTGCTCGACGATTTCGCCCGCCTGATGACCGACGCCGCCGGGGCGGCCCAGGGCGTCCGCCGCGAGGCCGAATCGGTGGTGCGCGCTCAAGTTGAGCGCTTCCTGCGCGACATGGACGTGGCCTCCCGCGAGGAGGTCGAGGTGCTGCGCGACCTCTTGACGGCCCTGCGCGGGCAGAACGACGCGCTCGCCGCCCGCGTGGCGGTGCTGGAGGCGAGGGCCGGGATCGGCGCCGCCGAGGCGCCCTCCGCCGGCTCCTCCGCCGATCCCTCCACCAAGCCCCCCGGCGCCGCGCCCACCGCGTGAGCCCGGCTTATTCACAGAAAGCTTCGGTGGATGGCGTCGTGACGCCCCGCCTCCCCCGGAGTTTTCGCTTTGAGTCTGCCGAGTCCGCCGGGCTATAGTGGCCTCACGCCTGATTCGCCGTCGCCAAGGGGAGACAAGTCGGCCGTTAAGCTCATCGCCTGCGGGCCAATACGTGCCGGGGATGCGATCTGCTTTCACCTCGACGTCGCTGTCCGCGTCCCGTGACGCCCCTCCCGCTCGGACGAGCCAAGAACCGGATCGCCATGACCCAATTGCACATCGTCGACCTTGAGCGCGCCGAGCACCCGCTCGATGTCGTCGAACGCCTCGCCTCGCTGCGCGACTGGATCTTCGACCGGGCCGAGACCGACGAGATGTCGGTGGCGGTGGCGGGCAAGTGGGCGGAGTACCACGTGGCCTATACGTGGATCGAGGACGTGGAGGCGCTGCACGTCGCCTGCGCCTTCGACCTCAAGGTCCCGCCCCGGCGCCGGTCGGAGGTGCTGCAGCTGGTCTCGATGGTCAACGAGCAGCTCTGGGTCGGGCATTTCGACCTCTGGAGCGGCGAGGACGTGGTGATGTACCGCCACGCCCTGCTCCTCACCGGCGGCGCCGAGCCGACGCACCGCCAGTGCGAGATGATGCTCAAGACGGCCATCGACGCTTGCGAGCGCTACTTCCAGGCCTTCCAGTTCGTGGTCTGGGCCGGCAAGACCGGCCGCGAGGCCCTCGACGCCGTGCTGTTCGAGACCGAGGGCGAGGCCTGAGGCGGGCCCGCCGCCCGGACCATCGATGCTTCGGTCGGACGCGCCGGAACCCGAAAGATCCTCGCCCTACCGGAAGGCCAGCGGCACCGAGAAGCTCTGCTGGGCCACGCTCACGCCGGCCGGCGCGGCCGGGACCGCGCTGCCCGGGGCCGCCGCCGCCAGGGCGGCGGCGTCGAGGCTGCTGTTGCCGCTGCTGCTCATCAGCGACGCGCCGACGATCCGGCCCGCGCGCGAGACCGTGAAGCGGATCGTCACCGTGCCGGTGCCGGCCCCGGCCCGCGCCCGGGCCTGGATCGCCCCGCGGATCTGCGCCCCCCAGGCGCGGAGCGCGCCCGGATCCGAGGCCGCCGCGGCCGCCTGCCCGCCCATCGGCACCCGCGCGCTGGTCGCGGCCGCCCGCTGACGGCGCTCCGGCTCGGTGGCGCGCTCGGCGGCCCGGGGCCGGGGCGCCTCGCGGGTCACCTCCCGGATCGGCTTCGGCGGCGGCTTGCGCGCCTGCTCGACGGGCTTCGGCGTCTCCACCGGTCTGGCCACGGGTTTCGGGGGCACCGGCTTGGGCGGTACCGGCTTGGGCGGCACCGGCTTGGGCGGCATCGGCGGCTCGACCGGGCGCGCCACCACGGCGGGCGTGGCCGGGGCGAGCGGCGCCTGCTCGTTCGTCGAGGTGATGACCTGCTCCTCGGGCGGCTGCACCGCCTGGACCGCCTCCGGGGGCCGCGCCTCGGTCACCGCCTCGGGCGGCGGCGCCTCGGTCACGGCCTCGGCGGGCGCGGCCTCGGTCATCGGCTGGGGTGCCGCGAGCGCGGTCTCCGGCGGGGTCACCGCCTGGATCTCGGGCGGCGCCTCGGCCGTCGGGGGTTCGGCGGGCGGCTCGACGGGCTTCTGCTCCGCCGGCAGGTCGGCCGGGGGCGGCGTCGTCACGACGTCGTTGGCCTCGGTCGGCACCTCGACGGGCGCGGGACTCGGGGCGAGGTCGATGGTGATCTCGCTCTCGCCGGGCGGCGCCCCGCCGCGCCACGCCATCATCGCGCCGAGCGCCCCCGCGTGCAGGGCGAGCGCCACCAGGAAGGCGAGGGCGAGGCCGGGACCCGGCTCGTCGGGTCCCCGCGTGGTCGCGTGGCTGCTCATGCGGCTACCGGGCGGCGGGCGCCGGAGCGGCCGCCAGGGGAGCCCCGTTGGGGGCGTTGGCGATCAGCGAGACCTTGGCGAAGCCCGCCTGGCCGACGAGGCCCATCACCTCCATGACCTTGCCGTAGGGCACGTCCTTGTCGCCGCGCACCAGCACGGTCTGGCCGGGATCCTCGGCGGCGGCGGCCCTCAGCCGGGCGAGCGCCCCCTCGGGCGGCAGCGGCTCCTTGGCCAGGAAGGCGTTGCCGTCCTTGTCGACCGAGACCACCACCGGCTTCTTGGGCTCGGAGGTCCTGGCGGCGGCGGTCTTGGGCAGCTGCACCGGCACGCCGACCGTCATCAGGGGGGCGGCCACCATGAAGATGATCAGCAGCACCAGCATCACGTCGACCATCGGCGTGACGTTGATCTCGGAGAGCGGGGCGGCCTCGAAGCCGTCCTCGTCGGCGGCGCCGGACTGGAGCGGGCCCATGCCCATGGGGCGGCCTCCCTACTCTGCGGCGCTGCGGGCGGCGTGGGGGCCGCGGTCGCGGGCGAGCCGGTTGCCCAGGGTGCCGATCGCCGCCGCGAAGGTGGATTGCAGCTTGGCGAGGTCGCCCGAGAGCTTGTTGTAGGCGACGACGGCGGGGATCGCGACCACGAGGCCGATCGCGGTGGCGAAGAGCGCCTCCGCGATGCCCGGCGCCACCACGGCGAGGCTGGTGTCCTGGCTCTTCGCGATCGACGCGAAGGAATTCATGATGCCCCAGACGGTGCCGAACAGCCCGACGAAGGGCGCGGCCGAGCCGGAGGTGGCGAGGAGCGGCAGGCCGACCTGCAGGCGCTTGAGGTCGAGGGCCAGCGCCGCCCGCATGGCGCGCTCGATGCGCTCGCGCCGCTCGGCCCGCGTCTCGGAGGGATCCTGGTCGCGCCACGCCTCCTGGGCCGCCGCGACGACCCGGGCGGCGATGCCGCGGCCCGCCTCGAGCGGCCCGCCGGTCGCCACCATGCGGGCGAAGGCCCGCGCCTGGCGGCGCGCCGCGGCCAGTCGGATCGCCTTCTCGACGATCACCGTCCAGCACGCCACCGAGGCCAGCACGAGGAGGATCATCACCCCCTTCACGATCGGGTCGGCCTGCAGGAACAGGCCGAGGAAGCTGAAATCGTGGGCGGCCGGTGCGGCGGCGGTCGGATCCATCGCGGATCTCCCTGGTGTGCGGGGCGGGCGGGGCGGGCTCAGCGCAGGAAGGGGGCGGCCCCCTTGGCGGAGGCGGGCTCGATGCGCTCCAGGCAGGTCTCGCGGGTCAGGTCGCCGCCCTCGCAGGCCACCACGTCGTTGAGCAGTAGGCGCCCGACCTGGGCGCAGGGCGCGGCGGCGATGTCGAACTGGCGCAGCACGGTCTTGCGGGCGGCGACCGGCCCGAGCTCCACCAGCACCCGCTTCTGCGCCACGCCGTCCGTGTCGAAGGCGTAGAGGTCGAGCTTGAGCGACCTGATCGGCGCGCCCTTGCCGTTGTCGACGAGGAGCGTCGCCCGGCAGGCCTCCCCGACCGTGTCGAGCTTGTTGAGCTCGATCCGCATCGGCGTCTCGGGCGCCTGCGCCAGGGCGGAGGCGAGCATCACCCCCGACAGGACGAGGCAGAACAGCAGATCGAGCGCGAGATGCCCGAGGCGGGCGCGGAACCACGGCAGACCCTGCGTCAACACGACAAACTCCCCCTGCGGCACGGTTGGCGGAGGCGCGATCGGACGCGCCCCGCGTCGCGCCCCGGAGGGCCGCAGGTCCGCCCGCCGGTCGCCCGCCGGCCGATGTGATGGTCCGCTCCCGTTCCGGTCAGCCGCCTCGTGCCGCGGCGGGCCGGCCGGGATGCACTATCCCGGATGACGCCGCGGGATCAAGCCTTGCCGGGAAACTCAGAGGAATTCCAGACTGTTATTCGGACCAAAGGCCGACTCAGCCGCGCGCCGCCGGGCCCTCCCGGTTGCTGAAGCGGGCATTGCCGAGGCCGGTCCCGATGGTGAGCACGCCCCAGCGGGCGAGGTCGCGCTGGAAGGGCACCTCGCTCAGGCCCTGCACGACGGCGTCGTTGTGCACGACCACCATGGTCGGATGGCCACCGACCGAGGGCAAGGCATCGCGCAGGGCGCGCGGCAGATTGAAGCGGCTGCTCTCCCAATTGCCGGGGAGGTTCTGGCCGCCGCGGCTGATGCGGCCGTCCGGCTCGATCACGCCCGGGCAGCCGACCCCGACGAAGGGCGCGAGCCTGAGGTCGGCCCGCGCGGCCCGGGCCACGAGGTCCTCCAGCATGGCGGCGATGCGGGCCACGGCGGCGTCGCGGGTGGGGGGTGGGTCCTCGTCGCGGTGGCGCCACAGCTCGGCCCGCCAGATCGCCGCGCGGGAGAGGTCGGGCGCCTTGCGCAGGTTCGTCGCCACGATGCCGGCCCGGATGTTGGTGCCGCCGATGTCGATGGCGAGCAGGCTGTCGTGGCCGGAGAAGATCCAGGCGGGGGCGAGGTGGGCGGCACCGATCAGTCCGCCCTCGTCGTGATGGTGGCGGATCGGCACCAGCGAGAGGTCGAGCCCGGCGGCGCGCAGGAGCACGCCCGCCCGCCCGATCACGAGGCGCCCGACGTAGGAATCGCTCAGGCCCCCGCCGACCACGATCCGCTCGGTGTCGCGCCAGCCTTTCTGGCGCAGGAAGCGGCGCACCACGGTGGCGAGCTCCTGGGAGAAATCCTCGACGGCGCCCTGGATCACCCCGGCGGCCTCGGGCGGGCCCTCGCGCAGGAGGCGGTCGAGCCGCTTCTTCGGCAGGTCCCGGCTCGGCGTGTCGCCGAGGGGATCCTCCCCGAGCTTGCGCAGGCGCTCGCGCCAATCCTCGATCAGGTCCCGGAAGGCCCCCTTGGTGACCCGGTCGCCGAGGAAGCCCTCCTCGTCCGGCTGGCGCAGTTCGATGTTGTAGCTGTCGACCGTCACCGCCGGGAGCGTGACGGCGGCGTGCGGGATGTCGGAGACGCTCGGGGCGGGGCTCGTCGCCATGCGGGGAGACCTTCGGGGTGCGGAGGCGCGGATCCCGAGACAACGGCGAGGAGGGGGTTACGGTTCAGCTTCGACCGGCGGTCGATGCGGGGCGCCGTTCGGGGCGGGGCGGGCCCGGCTCCGGATGCCAAGCGCCGCCGCGGCCGTCCCCGCACGGCCCGGGCAGGACGGCGTGCCGCCGCCGAACCGGTGCCCCCCGGCGCACGACGCTCAGCGCCGCGCCCCCTTCGGCGTGCGCGCCTCCTCGACCGCCTCGGCCTTCTCCTCGTCGGTGTCGCCGCCCCGGCCGATCGTCCTGCGCGGATCGGCCAGCAATTCCCCCAGGATCGCGCTCAGCCGCGCGCAATCGGGCCCGTACCCGTAGGCGTCGAGGACGATCGCGGCGTCGCGCAGGGTGCGCAGGTCCCGCACGGTCTGCAGGTTGGCGGCCTCGCGCAGGGCCGGGGTCTTGGCGATCTCCTCCTCCAGCCGCAGCGTCAGGGCCGGGCAGCCGGCCGGCGCCTCGGCCGCCCGGGACGGGCCGGCCGCGAGGAGGGCGACGGACAGGAGGATCGCGCGCATCATCATGTGGGGGGCTCCGAACGCCGCGTCAGGAATGCCCGAGGATCCGGTTGGCCAGCGCCACCACGTCGCTCGGGTAGTAGGGCTTGGGGACGAAGACCGAATCGGCGACGGCCTCGCCCTCGGCCAGGCGATGCCGCCCTCCCGACGTGTAGACAACCGGGAGATCCGGGCAGCGATGCCGCGCCGCGCGGGCGAGCGTCACCCCGTCGGTGTTGCGCGCGAGGTCGATGTCCGTGAACAGCATGTCCACGTGCTCGCGCTGCAGGATGCGGCCGGCCTCCTCGGCGTCGGCCGCGGTGAGCACGCGGTATCCCTCGTCCGCGAAGGCGGCCGCGGTCATCTCGCAGATCAGCGCCTCGTCCTCCACCACCAGGACCGTGTCCGGCAGCAGCAGGCCCGAGGGCGGGAGGGCGGCGAAGGCAGGCTGGATCATGACGCAACTCCGAACCCAGGCGGCGACGAACGCCTCGACCGTCGCCTTATCGAGAACGGCCGCGCTCGGCGGTCGTTCGGGGCCGATCCGGCGAATTGCGCGGGTTTGGTGAGCGAAGCATTAACCCTGCCAGCCCGGCGGTGAATCGCCGGGTCCCGCCCTCGCCCTTGCCAGCGGCGGACCCATGTGAGACGCGGTCTCCTCCTCCGCCTCCCGCAGGGTGTCATCCGCATGAGCGCCACCGCCGCCCCGTCCCTGACCCAGGCCGTCACCGGGATCGCGGCGGGCGCGCACGTGACCGCCGTGCACTGGCTCGGCCCCCGGGCCGCCTTCGCGCTCGGGGACGGGACCGTGATGCTCGCCGCCCCGGACGGGGACGCGGCCCGGGTCGCGGCCCATCCGGAGGCCGGCATCCTGGTGGCGGCGGGCGACGGGCGGCGCCTCGTCACCGGCGGCGACGACGGGCGCGTCGCCGCGACCGGGCCGGACGGGACCACCGAGACCCTCGCCAGCGCGAGGAACGGCGCCTGGATCGACGCGCTCGCCCTGCACCCGGACGGGGCCCTGGCCTTCGCGGCGGGCAGGCGGGTCGTCGCCCGCGACGCCAAGGGCCGCGAGCGGACGACCGAGGGACCCACGACCGTGCGCGGCCTCGCCTTCGCGCCGAAGGGCTACCGGCTCGCCCTCGCGCATTACAACGGCGCCACGCTCTGGTACCCGAACCTCGACGCCGCGCCGGAGGTGCTGGCCTGGAAGGGCTCGCATCTCGACGTGACGTGGTCGCCCGACGGCCGCTTCCTGGTGACGAGCATGCAGGAGAACGCCCTGCACGGCTGGCGCCTCCAGCCCGACCGCGGGCACATGCGCATGAGCGGCTACCCGGCCAAGGTGCGCTCGGTCTCCTGGTCGGCGGACGGGCACTGGCTGGCGACGAGCGGCGCCGAGGCCGCCATCGTGTGGCCCTTCGACAGCAAGGAGGGGCCGACCGGCAAGCAGCCGCGCGAGTGCGGGGTGCGCCCCGCCCGGGTCTCGCAGGTGGCCTTCCACCCGAAGGCGCCGGTGCTCGCCTGCGCGTACGAGGACGGCTGCCTGCTCCTGGTGCGCTTCACGGACGGGTCGGAGCTGCTGGTGCGCCCGGCCGTGAAGGGCAGCGCCGTGACGGCGCTCGCCTGGGACCGGACGGGCGAGCACCTCGCCTTCGGGGCCGCGGACGGGGCGGCCGGGATCCTCTCCCTGCCGCGCTGAAGCGATGGGCCTCCTCTCCGCCTTCCGCCGCCCGCGGCCGGATGCCGGCCGGCGCGAGCAGGTCGCCGCCTGGGCGCGCCGGCTCGGCGGCTTCGGGCCCGAGGTCGCGCTCACGGTGAGCGAGATCGTCTGCCCGGACCCCGCCTGCCCGGGAACCGAGACGGTGATCCTGATCATGGCGCCGGGCGCCCGGGCGCGGGCCGTGACATGCGCCAAGCCCGTCGAGGCCGTGACCGAGGCGGACGTGGCGGCGGCCCTGGGCTGAGACGGGATCCGCTTGATCGAAGCGGATCCCGGATCGCGAGCCTGCGCGGCGCCTGAGCGCGGCGCCTGAGCGCGGCGCCTGAGCGCAGCCGACATCCGCATGGCCGAAATCGGAGAGGGCGAAGCCATCGACCGGATGTCGGATGAGACGGGTCCGGCATCCCCGCGCCGGGACGCCCGCCCGGCCGTCGCGGCGGGCCGCCCGGCCCGGAGTGTTGCATCGCATCTACAGCGCTGTGGCGTCCGGCTCACTAACCAGGAACGGAACGCGCGCCCCGCGCGCCCGAAGGCCCCCGCCCATGCCCCGCGCGGCTCCCTCCTCGCCCGATCCCGCCGTCGACGCGGCGGCGCTGCTGCGCCGCATCGGCTTCATCGGCCTCGTGGTGGCGGTGCCGCTCGCCGCGCTGGTGTCGCGCCGCGCCATCGTCATCCTGGTGCCGATCGCCGTCGTCATCCTGTGCCTCGCCACCGCCCTCGACGGGGCGGGGCGGCCGGTCGGGGCGGGGCTGCGGCGCGTGCTGCGCACCCGGGCCATGGCGGCGGGGGCACTGCTGGCGGGCTGGACGGCCCTGTCGATCGTGTGGTCGCCCTTCCCCGGCACCGCCTCCGAGCGGCTCCTCAACGTGGCGATCACCGTGGGGCTGACGCTCGCGGGCTACCTCGCCCTGCCGGACCGGATGCGCGCCGCCAACGCCTACCTGCTGCCGGTCGGCGTCGGCGCGGCGGCCCTGGCCGCGGTGGCGCTGGGGCTGTTCAGCGGCGCGGCCCTGCGCTTCGGCCTGGAGGACGATTCGACCCTGGAGCGCGGCGCCATGCTGCTCGCGCTGCTGGTCTGGCCGGCCGTGGCGTGGCTGCGCTCGCGCCGCCGCGACGTCGAGGGCCTCGGCGTCGCGGTCGCGGTGGCGCTCGCCCTGGTGCTGGCGCCGAGCCCGATTCCCCTGCTGGCCCTGGCGGCGGGCGCGGTGGCCTTCGCGCTCGCGGCCTGGCGCCAGCAGCTCGGCGTGCGGATCGCGGCCGGCGTCGCGGCCGGCCTCGTGGCCCTCGGCCCCCTCGTGCCCTTCCTGCTGCGGCCGATCGTGGCGCCGCTGCTGGGGCCGCTCCACCCCCTGTCGCAGGCGCTGAAGACCTGGACCCGGGTGGTGACGAGCGAGCCGCTGCGCCTCCTCACCGGCCACGGCTTCGAGACGGCCCTGCGCGGGCGGATCGTCGGGATGCTGCCGCCGAGCGCCCCGACCTCGTTCCTGTTCGAGATCTGGTACGAGCTCGGCGTGGTCGGCGCCCTCGCGGCGGCCTTCGTGCTGTGGTCGGCGGTGCTGCAATCGGGCCGCGACCACCCGAGCCTCGCCCCGGGCGCGATGGCGACCGCCATGACCGCCTTCGCCTCGGCCTGCCTCGGTATGAGCGTCACGGTGGTGTGGTGGCTGACCAGCGTGGCGGTGGCGGTGCTGGCCTTCATCGCGATCGAGCGCGGCCAGTTCCGCACCAGCCGGCCCAAGGCGAGCGCGCTGCCGGGGATCAAGGGGTAGCGGGGCGCCGGCCGCGCCCTACTCCGCCTGCGCCTCGATCCGGGCCATGTCGTCGTCCGACAGCCCGACATGGTGGCCGATCTCGTGCACCAGCACGTGGGTGACGAGGTGGCCGAGCGTCTCGTCGTGCTCGGCCCAGTAATCCAGGAGCGGGCGGCGGTAGAGCCAGACCATGTTGGGGAACTGGCCCGTCGCGAGGCTCGCCGCGCCCCCGCCCTGGGCGAGCCCGGTGCCGCGGAACAGCCCGAGCAGGTCGAACTCGCTCTCGCAGCCCATCTCGTCGAGGGTGTCCTCGTCGGGAAAATCCTCGACGCGGATCACCACCCCCTCGCAGAGCCGGCGGAAGCTCTCGGGCAGCCGCGCGAAGGCCGCCTCGGCCAGGGCCTCGAAGGCCGCGAGGTCGGGGGCGCGGGCGGCGCTCCAGTCGGGTCCGTCGCTCATCCCCACAGCCTCAGTTGCACGCCGAGCCACCACGCCATCGCCACGAGGGCGACGAGGCCGAGGCCGCGGCCGATGCGCCGGCCCCAGACCTCGATCGGGTCCGTCTCGGGATTCATCGGCGGGCGCTCACCGGGGCAGCGCCGGGGCGACCCGCTCGCTCAGGAAGCCCGCGAGGTCGTTGGTGATGTGGTCGATGTGCGGGGCCCGCACCGCCTCCTGCTCGGACGCGTCCCGGAACGGATCGACCGTGCGCGGCACCACCAGCACCGTCGCCATGCCGAGGTCGTGGGGCACGACGAGGTTCTTGGCGATGTCCTCGAACAGGGCCGCGCGGGTCGGATCGACCGCGTGCCGGTCGAGGAAGGTCTCGTAGGCCCGCCGCTCGGGCTTGGGCACGAAGTCGGAGGCCGCGATGTCGAACACGTCCTCGAAATGGTCGAGGATGCCGAGCTTGCGCGCCACGTTCTCGGCGTGCCGGCGCGAGCCGTTGGTGAGGATGAGCTTGCGGCCCGGCAGGGCCTCGATCGCCCGGCCGAGGGCCGGGTTGAGGGCGATGCCCGAATGGTCGATGTCGTGGGCGAAGTCGAGGAAGTCGTAGGGATCGACCGCCTCCTCCTGCATCAGCGCCCGCAGGGTCGTCCCGTAGCGGTGGTAGAAGTGCTTCTGCAGGGCGCGCGCCGAGAGCCCGTCGAGCCCGAACAGATCCATCACGTAGAGGGTGATGCGCTCGTCGACCTGGGGCCAGACGCGGGCCTCGTGCGGGTAGAGCGTGTTGTCGAGGTCGAAGACCCAGGTCTCGACACCGGAAAAGCCGCGGGCGTCCGGGGCGGTGAGGTGGCTCTCGCTCGGAAGGAACACGGAAGCTCGGCCCATTCGACGCGAAGGGGGCCCCGCGGCCCCCGGGCGTCCAAGATAAGCATCTGGCTCCGGAAAGGAAGCGCCGATCGCCGTCAGGGTGCGCTGCGGCGGATCAGCGTGCCGGCGCCGTAATCGGTGAACAGCTCCAGCAGCACCGCGTGCGGGACCTTGCCGTCGAGGATGACCACCGCCTCGACGCCCTGCTCGATGGCGTAGATGCAGGTCTCGATCTTCGGGATCATGCCGCCCGTGATGGTCCCGTCGGCGACGAGCCGGCGGCAATCCTCGACCGAGAGTTCCGGGATCAGCTTCTTGTTCTTGTCGAGCACGCCCGGCACGTCGGTGAGGAGGAGGAGGCGCTTGGCCCGCAGGGCCCCCGCGATGGCGCCCGCGAAGGTGTCGGCGTTGACGTTGTAGGTCTGGCCGTCGCTGCCGACCGCCACCGGGGCGAGCACCGGGATCAGCTCGGCCTTCAGCACCGCGTCGAGCACCGCGCGGTTGACCCGCTCCGGCTCGCCGACGAGGCCGAGATCGACCTCCCGCTCCAGGTTGGAATCGGGATCGACGACGGTGCGGGTGGCGCGCCGCGCCTGCACCATGTTGCCGTCCTTGCCGCACAGGCCGATGGCCTTGCCACCCTCGGCCGAGATCCAGCCGACGATCTGCTTGTTGATCGAGCCGGCGAGCACCATCTCGACCACCTCGACGGTGGCCGCATCGGTGACGCGCAGGCCCTCGCGGAACTCCGACTTGATGCCGAGCCGGTCGAGCATGCGGCCGATCTGCGGCCCGCCGCCGTGCACGATCACGGGCTTGAGGCCCGACTGCTCCAGCAGGACCACGTCCTCGGCGAAATCCTCCGCCGCCGCCCGGTCGCCCATGGCGTGGCCGCCGTACTTGATGACGACGATCTCCTCGTCGTAGCGCTGCATGTGGGGCAGCGCCTGCACCAGCACCTCGGCGCGCACGTGCACGTTGGGCAGCGCGTCCGTCTCGGATTGGCTCATCGTGACGAGGTCCTCTCGATCGGGCCCGGTCGCCCGCGGCGGCGGGTTCTAGCGCAGGATCCCGGCCGCCGGAAGGCGCGGCCGGAGGCCGGCCTTGGAGACGATGCTCGTGCGTCGCCGCGGTGTCGGGCACCAGGTGCACGTCGAGGTCGGCCGGCACCGCCGCCTCGATCTCGTCCGGGCAGCGGCGGAACGCGCCGGCGCGGTGACGCGGCCCGTTCACCGTCCCGGCCTTCACGTCGAGCGCGGCGAACAGGCTGGCGGTGCGGTGCCGGGCGTCGTCGTGGCTGCGCCGCTCGGCCGGCTGGCGCGGGGTGACCGGCGCGGCGACGGCGCCGGGCGGGACCTTCCACGCCCGACGCTCCCCCCTCGGGTTCGGCACCGCGCTGGTCGGTTCTCGGTCCCGTGATCGGTCCTCGGGCAAGCGTGATCCTCGTCGACCATCACGTCCAACGGCCAGCGCAGGTGGCTCTCGATCTCCCCGTGCGCCCGAACAGGCTCCGCAAAGCGCGCCGGCGCCAGCGCGCCTGACCCGCTCGCCGCCGCACCGCCGTCTGCGACGCCGCGGCATCGGCCGGCCGCCGGAGGCGGAGGGGGACGAGCCGGAGCGTCCTCGCTTCAAGGCCTCTCCGCTCCGCCGCATCCGCATCGACATCGCCGCGGCGCACGGCCGGCTGTCCCCGTTCGCGGCGGCCGGAGAATTCCTCACACGCGTTCGCCCGCGAGACGGTTCGACACCATCTCGACAAACAGCTGCGTCCGCGCGGGCGTCTCCAAGCTCCCCGGCCACACAGCGCTGACGCGTATGGGAGGAGGCTCACACTGGGGAAGCACGAGTTCGAGGCGACCCTCGTCGAGGTCCTGTCTGACTTGCCAGAGCGGCGCGAGGCCGATCCCGGCTCCGAGGATCGTGGCCGCGTTGGCTCCGGCCGCGTCGCTGCACCGGAAGGCACCCTTCACCTGTGTTCGCACCACGACACCGTCGACCGACAAGGGCCACGCGTCGCCCTCCGGCCCGAAGGTGCGGACCACGCAGAGATGCGATGCAAGATCGTCGGGATCACGCGGCACACCATGGCGAGCAAGATAGGATGGCGCGGCGACCAGGACGCGGCGCAGCTCCGCGATCTTCTTCGACCGCAGGCTGATGGCGCCGAGATCTCCTATGCGAATCGCAACATCGAGCCGATGTTCGATGAGATCAACGACAGCATCATTCAATACCAAGTCTATACTTACTTCAGGAAACCTATTCATGAATGCCGTTGCGCATGGAACCACAAATTTCGGCGCAAATAGTACAGATGCGCCGATCCTAAATAGACCGTTTATTTTGGTTTTTTCGCTCTTCACCTGCAGGCGCGCATCTCCTATTTCTTTCAACGCTGTTCTCAGTCGCTCGTACAATATCATTCCCGCGGGGGTCGGCTGCAACCGCCGGGTCGTACGCCGGATGAGTTCGGTTCCCAGATCGGTCTCGAGTGCGGTCAGCGCACGGCTGACGGACTGCAGGGACCGGTTCAGCCTCTTGGCAGCGGCGCTCAGGCTTCCTCGCTCGATGATCGCGACGAGGGCCTCGTACTGCTCCAAGCTCGCCATATCGTTTCGCCCACAGGAAGAGACATTCTCGATCAACGCCGATTATCACGGCTGCCCCAATGGTGCAGGACGGCGTGAGGTCAACGCAGTGAACACAAGGGCCGCCATGCACACCCACGCCCGAATGACCAGCGCGCCACCGCCCATCAGCCGATCGAACACAATGTCCGCCGGACTAACTGTCCTGTTCGCATGCGCCGTTGGCGTCGTCGTACTGAGCCTGTATGCGTCGCAGCCCCTGATCGGCTTGATCGGATCGTCATTTTCGTTAAGCACATCCGAAGCCAGTCTTGTATCGACACTTACTCTGCTCGGCTACGCGAGCGGCCTGTTCCTGCTCGTCCCACTGACGGATCTCGTCGAGAACCGGACGGTGATCGTTGTGACTTTGCTGGTTGACGTTGCTGCCCTGGCGGCGATCGCGCTTGCCCCGACGCCATTTCTCTTCCTACTGGCGTCGTACGTCGCCGGTGTGACCACCAGCGCGATTCAAATGCTCGTACCGGTGGCGGCTCAACTCTCTCCTGAAGCACATCGCGGTCGCGTCGTCGGCAACGTGATGAGCGGCCTCATGCTCGGCATCCTTCTTTCGCGGCCAGCCGCGAGTTGGGTTGCGGAGTTCGTCGGTTGGCGCTGGTTCTACGGTGGGCTCTCCTTGATCATCGCAGCCCTGAGCATGATCCTGGCCACCGTCTTACCGGTCCGCAAGCCCGCGACCGGCACGAATTATTCGGCGCTCATCGGATCGATGCTGACGATCCTGCGGGAGGAGCCCGTCCTTCGGCGCCGGGCCAGTTACCAGGCCCTGTGCATGGGCGCATTCGGCGTGTTCTGGACGTCGGTCGCCTTGCGCCTTTCCGATCAGCCATTCTCCCTCGGTCAGACCGGAATCGGCCTTTTCGCCCTGGCCGGAGCCGCCGGGGCGGTCGTCGCCCCGATCGCCGGGCGAGCGGGCGACCGGGGCTGGACGCGCAGCGCAACGCGACTCGCCCACCTCGCGGTCATCGCCGCGATGATCCTCGCCGGCATCGGCGGCGACGTCCTGGTCGGCACGCCTTTCGCCCCGAGCTGGGCTCCTCTCGCGATCCTGGTCGCCAGCGCCGTCCTGCTCGATCTGGGGGTGATCGGCGATCAGACGCTGGGACGGCGCGCAATCAACCTGTTGCGCCCCGAAGCAAGAGGCCGCGTGAACGGGCTGTTCACAGGCCTGTTCTTCCTCGGCGCCGCGGCCGGGTCGGCCTTATCCGGACTGGCATGGGTCAGCTTCGGCTGGTTGGGTGTCTGCTCAGTCGGACTCGCGTTCGGATGCGTCACCCTCGTGCTTTCATCGTCTCAGCCGCAGGCAGCGGCGCGCTGACCGATCCAACGAATCGCGGCGGCCCTCGTCGGCGGCGAGCGCGGCGAAGGCTTTCGGGACAGCCTGTCACGTCGAGACATGAGCCGCGCAGTCTCGCCGGATCGAGGCGCGGCGTTCCCTACCTGTCGCGCGCGGAGCTTCGGATCGAGGCCGCGCCCCGCTATCAGCCAACCTTCTTGAATGCCGAACAGATAACACGCCTCCGTCTCAAGGCCGGGACCGGAACATTGGATTTCATGACCGATCTCTGGCCGCTCATCGCCAAGGAGGTGGGTTGGGTCTACCATCGTGGCTCGAGGGGCGGCTGCGCGACGGGACGATGGCGGGCGCCCCCGGCTCAGCGCAGCATCGCGAGCAGCCCCGCGAAGAGCCGCGCCCGGCTCACCAGGCTCGCCTCGTCGATCTGCTCCTCGAGGGTGTGGTAGCCGCGCCCGATCGCCCCGAGCCCGTCGAGGGTCGGGATGCCCATCGCCCCGGTGAAGTTGCCGTCCGAGCCGCCCCCGGCGCTGCGATGCGGCAGGGCCAGCCCCTCGGCCGCCGCGAGGGCGCGGGCGGTCTCGTAGAGGGCGAGGGTCTCGGCGTCCGGCTCCCAGACCGGGCGGGTGACCCCGCGCGTCACCGTGAAGGCGACGTCGTCCTCCGTGCCCGAGAGGGCGAGCATGCGCGCCACGCCCCGGTCGAGGTCGGCCTGGCGCTTGGCCATGCTGAGCGCCTCGCCCCGGCACCGCGTCGGCACGCAGTTCACCCACTGGCCACCCTGCACGATGCCGACGCTGAAGGTGCAATCCTCCCCCGACATCGCCTCGATCGCCAGGATCTTGCGGGCGAAGGCGCGCACCGCCGAGCGCCCCTCGCCGAGCCGCGCCCCGGCATGGCTCGGCCGGCCCGTGGCCTCCAGGACGAAGCGCGCGATCGCGTAGCGGCCCGTCACCACGCCGTTGTCCTCGTGGCCCGGTTCCGGCACCAGGACGTAGCGGTGGCGCGAGGCCTCCGCCTCGATCAGGTCGCGGGTCGAGGGACTGCCGATCTCCTCGTCGCCGGTGAGCAGCACCGTGACCGGCAGCGGCGTCGCGATCCCGGCCCGCCCGAGCGCCCGGATCGCCTCCAGGGCGAGGAGGTTGCCGCCCTTCATGTCGAGGATGCCGGGGCCGTGGACGCGCCCGCCCTCGCGGCGCCAGGGCAGGACCTCCAGCGTGCCCACGGGATGCACCGTGTCCATGTGGCCGAGCACCAGGATGCCGGGCGTCTCGGGCCGCGGGTGGGGGAAGCGGGCGCGCACGCAGTCGCCGAGGCCCATCCGGCCGGGCACGACCTCGATGCGCGCCCCCGCCACCGCGAGGTCGCGGGCGGCGAGCGCCATCATGCGGTTGACGGCCGGCGTGGCGAAGGTCGGGCTCTCGCATTCCACCCAGGGGCGGAGCGTCGCCAGCATCGCGTCGAGGTCGAGGGGCAGCCCGGAGGGAATCATGCGGCACCGAAGGGGTTGGGGTCGCGGGGCCACCAGGGCCCGGCCTTCTTGGTGAGGGGCAGGGCGGCGAAGTCCGGCGGCACCGCGCCCGGGGCCGCCACGTAGAGCACCGCGCTCGCGAGGCCCGCGAAGGCGGCGTGGAAGTGCTGCATCGACTTCACGACGACGAGGCGCTTGTCGTGCAGGGTGAGGCCGAGGCCCGTGAAGGCGTCCGGGTCGAAGGGCTGCTGGCGCTGGCTCGTCAGCACGAGGTGGATCCCGTCCGCCTCGACCCAGGCGCTCGGGCCGAGCAGCGCCCGCCCGCCGCTCAGGCCCGCCTGGCTGTGGTCGTCCGCCAGGCCGCGCACCGTGACGGCGAGGTCGACGGGGTCGCCGGAGGTCACGCCGCACTTGCCGCCGACCCGCAGGGTGAAGCGCGCGCCGATTCCGGCCTCCCGGCAGATGCCGACCGCCCCCGGATCCCAGTAGAGGCCGCTCGCCGCGTCCCGGACGCCGCGCGCGACGAGGCGGCGCAGGATCGCCGTGTTGTCGGAGGGGGCGCCCGCCCCGGCATTGTCGGCGACGTCGGCGAGCACCATCGGGCGGGGATCGTCGCAGGCGAGCGCCCGGTCGATCGCCGCGTCGATGGTGACGTAGGGGGTCGCGGCCTCCTCGCGCATGGCCCAGACCTCGGCGGCGAGGCTGCGCGCGAGCGCCGCCGCCGCGGCCTCGTCGCCGTCGGCCACGACCAGCATCTTGGCGCCGACATCGGCGACGTCCGCCCAGGGGAAGCCGTGGCCGAAGGAGACCGACAGGATCCCGTCGCGGCCCTCCGCGGCGCTCATGCGGTCGACGAAGCGGCGCACGGGCGGGTCGGAGGTGCGCCAGAGGCTCACCATCCGGCAATCCGCGTAGGCCATCACCGGCCGGATCCGCCCCTCGGCGGCGGCGATCACCAGCGGGTAGAGGTCGCGGGCGCGCGCGACGATGTCGGTGTGGGGGTACTCCTTGTAGATGACCATGACGTCGGCGGCCTGCCGCATCGTCTCGGTGAGGTGGCAGTGCAGGTCGAGCTCGACGCCGACCGGCACGCCCGGCCCGACGATGCCGCGCACCCGGGCGAGGGTGTCGCCCTCGCAATCGTCGTAGCCCTCGGCCACCATGGCGCCGTGCATGAAGAGCAGCACGGCGTCGACCGGCCCGGCGGCCTCGAGGTCGGCCAGGAGCGCGTCGCGCAGGTCCTCGTAGACGGCCCGCAGGGTGATCCCGCCGGGCTGGGCGAAGGTCGAGAGGCTCTCGACCACCTCGTGCCCGTCCGCCTCGGCGAGGCGGCGCCACGCGATCAGCCCGATATTGCTCAGGCGCGGCGGGTTGCGGCTGCCATCGCGACGGGCGTAGTCCGCCAGGAAGGCGGGCCGCCCGGTCGGCAGCGGCGCGAAGGTGTTGGTCTCGGTCGCCAGGGAGGCGATGAACAGCTTCATGCGGGGGGATCCTCCCGTGGCGGCCGGCGTGACGGTGTGGCCCGGGCCGCCCGCCGCGCGCAAGGGGCGCACCGGGCCGGGCCCTCAGGCCCCCGCCGCCTCGGCGAGCCGCTTCCTCTGCACCTTGCCGTTCGGCGTGCGCGGCAGCGCCTCCAGGAACACGATCTCGCGCGGGCACTTGTAGGCCGCGAGGCGCGCGCGGCACCACGCGAGCAGATCCTCCGCCTCCGGCGCGGCCCCGGGCCTCGGCACCACGTAGGCGGCGACGACCCGCACGTCCGCCCGCACGGCCCGCTCGGCGACCGCCACCTCCTGCACCTCCGGGTGGCCGATCAGCGCCGCCTCGACCTCGTTCGGCGAGACCCGGTAGCCGAAGGCGTTCATCAGGTCGTCGTGGCGGCCCTCGAACCAGACGTAGCCGTCCGCGTCGAGCCGGGCGAGGTCGCCGCCCGCGAACCACTCGCCCCGGATCACCGCCGCCTCCTCGTCGGGGCGGTTCCAGTAGCCGAGCATCAGCCCGGGATCGGAGCGGTGCACGGCGAGGAGCCCGGTCTCGCCCGCCGGCAGCGGCACGGGCTCGCCCTCGGGCGGGAGGATGGCGACGCGCCGCCCGGGCTGGGGCCGGCCCGGCGAGCCCGGCCGCACCGGCACGGTCGGGCCGGTCGAGACGTAGGTCGAGACCTCGCTCATGCCGAGCGCCTCGTAGAGGGGCTTGCCGGTCGCCGCCGTCCAGGCGGCGAGGAGCTCGGGGGAGAGCGCCTCGCCCGCCGTGATGCCGTGGCGCAGGCGCGACAGGTCGTGGGCGGACAAATCGGCGTATTTCAGGATCTGCCGGTAGAGGCTCGGCACCGCGGCGAACAGGGTGGCGCGCGTGCGGGCGATCAGGGCGGGCCACAGGGCCGGGTCGCGCGGGCCGGTGTAGAGCACCGCCGTCGCCCCGCGCGCCCAGGGATCCTGGATCCCGACGCCCAGCGTGTAGGTCCAGTTCATGGTGCCGGCATGCAGCACGACGTCGTCCCCGGTGAGCCCGAGCCAGTGGTCGTGCATCGGGCGCCGGCCCCAGACGGCGCGGTGGGCGTGCAGCACGCCCTTCGGCCGGCGCGTCGTGCCCGAGGTGTAGACGAGGGAGGCCGGGTCCTCGGCCGCGGTGTCGGCGTAGGCGGCGAGCGGCGTCCCGGCCCGCAGGCGCGCCACGTCGGCGGGCCGCAGCAGCGCGCGGCCGCGCAGGGAGGCGGGATCGAGGGGGCAATCCTCCGCCGCCACCACCGCGGCGGCTCCCGAATCCTCCAGCAGGAAGGCCGCCTCGGCGGGGGTGAGCTGGGGCGAGGAGGGCTGCGCCACCAGCCCGGCGGCCAGCGCCGCGAAGTACACGATCGCGTAATCGGCGTCGTTGCCCATGCGGATCATCACCCGGCTGCCCGGCGCGAGGCCGAGGGCGAGCAGGCCCGCCGCGACGGCGCGCACCGCCCGGTCGATCTCACCGTAGCTCAGCACCTGCGCGGCCCCGCCCTCCCCCGCGAGGATCAGGGCGGGCTTGTCGGGATGACGGCGCGCCTGCGCCTCCAGGCAGTGGCGCGCGGCGTTGAAGCGGGTCGGGGGCGGGTCGGAGGACGGGCTGGATGCGGACGGGGCGAGCACGGCGATCTCCGGGCCGGGGCGGATCCGCCGTCTTACGCATCCGCACGGCGGCCGTCATCCATCCGACAAACCGCCCCGCTTGCGCCCGCAGGGCTCCTTTTCGTCAGAAATCGTCCCCCGGCTCGTCCATTCTTTCGCCTCCCCTACGTCAGTCGCGCGGCACCAGATCGGCGCCATGACGGCGATCAGATCCGGCACATCACTTCACGATGATTTTACTTCCTCGGTAGAAATCTGCCCGCATCCCGCATCAGGGGCAGGGTCATGGCGGTGTTCGCAAGTCTCCGGGCTCGTCTTCCGGCCATGACGGTCGGCCTCGCGCTCCTCAGCGCCGGCGTCATGGGGAGCCTGAGCTGGTACGCGGCCCGGGCGGGGCTGGTGGACTCCGCCCAGGAGCGCCTCGCCTTCGCGGCGACGGCCCGCAAGACCGGGATCGAGCTGGCGGCGGCGCGCCTCGTCGACGAGGTGCAGGCCCTGGCGAGCCTGCCGCAGGTCGCCGCGAACCTGCCGGACCTGATCGAGACCCTGGACCCCGGCAAGCCCGACTTCGACGCGGTGGTGAGGGCCTTCACCGCCCCCGCGACGGTCGAGGAGCGCCTCGCCCTCGACGGCGCCGGCACCGGGATGATGTACGGGCGCCGCCACGCCAAGGTGCAGGAGGCCGCCCGCCGCGTCGCGGCGCGCCCGGGCATCGCCGACGTGCTCTTCGTCGAGGAGGGCGGGCGGGTCGTCTACACGGCCGCCAAGGGCGCGGATTTCGCCAAGACGGTCTCCGACCCGTCCCTCGCCGGCACGGCGCTCGCGGGCCTCGTCGCGCGGCCGAGGGCGACCGGATGATGGCCGACACCATGCGCCGCTGGGGCCGGTCCGGGGCGGCGGCGGGCGCCCGAACCCCTCCGGCAACCCGTCCAACGACGGCTACGATTACGGCAGGGGACAATCCGCCCCGACACTCTACAGCCCCCACCACAATGACAGCCCCTATTGAGGAAGTAAGCCCGCCGGCCTGCTCCCGCCCGGTGCGGGCGGAAGACCTGTCCCGGCCGGGGCCTGGGCCCGCCGCGCGGGCCC
This sequence comes from Methylobacterium sp. 4-46, assembly GCF_000019365.1. GTDB lineage: Bacteria > Pseudomonadota > Alphaproteobacteria > Rhizobiales > Beijerinckiaceae > Methylobacterium. Next base: position 985,430 of record NC_010511.1, read on the forward strand.
GCAGCCGGCCGGCGGGGCGCCGGGACTTGTCGGATTGCCGCCATTCCGCCGCTCCGCCGCGGCCCGGGCGAGAACAGCGCTTGAAGCGCGGCCGGTTCTCGCCAAAAGTTCCCTCCTCCGCTCGGATGCGCGAATGGCCGGCTGCGGGAGGGGGGGCCATGCAGGTTCGGTTCTTCGGGACACGGGGCTCCCTGCCGATCCCAGGTCCGCGCACGATCCGCTACGGCGGCAACACCTCCTGCGTGGCGGTGCGCACGGCGCGCGGCACGCTCGTGATCCTCGACATGGGCACGGGCGCCTACGCCCTCGGCCAGGAACTCGCCGCGGCGGGCCGGCCCCTGCGCGGCCACGTCCTCATCACCCACACGCACTGGGACCACATCCAGGGCGTGCCGTTCTTCGCGCCCTTCTTCGCGCCGGGCAACGAGTGGGACATCTACGCGCCGCGCGGCCTCGGGGCCTCCCTGCGCGAGACCCTCTCGGGACAGATGCAGTACAGCTACTTCCCGGTCTCCCTGGAGCAGCTCGGCGCCACCATCCGCTACCACGAACTCGTCGAGGGCGAATTGTCCCTCGGCGAGGGCGACGACGTCGCGGTCGAGACCCACTACCTCAACCACCCGGCCCTGACGCTCGGCTACCGCCTCACCGCCGACGGGGCGACGCTGGTCTACGCCCTCGACCACGAGCCCTTCTGCACCGCCGCCGCGGACGGCACCGCCCCGCCCGAGGGGCTCGACCGCCGCCACGCCGAGTTCCTGCGCGGGGCCGACCTCGTGATCCACGACGCGCAATACACCGCCGCCGAGTACCAGGCGAAGCTCGGCTGGGGCCACAGCACCGTCGAGTACGCCCGCCGCGTCGCCCGGGAGGCGGGGGCGGCGCGGCTCGCCCTGATGCACCACGACCCCCAGCGCGACGACGACAGCCTGGACGCCCTGGTGGCGCGGTACCGCGTCGAGGATCTCGACCTCTTCGCCGCCGCCGAGGGGCAGGCGATCGACCTCGCGGCGGCCCGGCAATCCGCGCCGGCGGCGGCCCGCGCCCGCTCGGCGCGCGAGGCGGTGGGCTCGGCGCTCGCGGCGCAGTCGGTGGTGATCGCCGCCGCCGACCCGGGCGAGGCCGAGCGCCTCGCCGCCCTCCTGCGCGGCGACGGCGTCGCCGTGCACGAGACGGCGCTCACCGCCGAGGCCGTGGCGCGGGCCGTCCGCCAGCACCGGCCGGCCCTGGCGGTGATCGAGAACGGGGCCGAGCCGGCCGAGCGCCTCGCCGCGCTCTGCGCGGCCGTGCGGGCCCTCGGCCCGGCCGGGCAGGACCTGCCGATCGTGCTGGTGAGCCGGTCGGGCGACCGGCGCGGCGACGAGGCGATCGGCATCAGCGACCGGCTCGTCACGCCCTTCACCCCGAGCTACGCCCGCACCCGCCTGCGGGCCTGGCTGATGCGCACCGCCTGCCGCTGGGCGCGCGCCGCCAAGCCGCCGCGGGAGGCCGAGCGGCTCGCCGCCCTGCACGGCCTCGGCCTCCTCGACACGCCGCCCGAGGAGCGGTTCGACCGGCTGGTGACCCTGGCCGCCCAGAGCCTCGCGACGCCCTTCGCGGCCCTCAGCCTCGTCGACCGGGACCGGCAATGGTTCAAGGCGAAGGCCGGCTTCCCCTTTCGCGAGACGCCCCGCGACGCCTCGCTCTGCGCCCACGCGGTGGCGGCCTCGGACGGGAGCGGCGCCCGCCTGCCCCTCGTGGTCCCCGACACGCTCCTGGACAGCCGCTTCGCCGACAACCCGGCGGTGGTCGGCCCGCCCTACCTGCGCTTCTACGCCGGGCAGCCGCTGATCCTGGCCCAGGGCCACTGCATCGGCACGCTCTGCGTCGCCGACACGCGGCCGCGCTTCCTCGACGCGGACGGGGAGACGCTCCTGCGCTGGCTCGCCGATCTCGCGCTTCGCGAGATCGAGCGGTCCCCGCCGGTCTGACGCCGTGGGCCTCCCCTCCGACCCCGCCGCGCGGCCGGCCCCGCCCCTGTCGGGCCTGCTGCCGCGCCGGCCGCCCCGGCGCGCGCGGCTCCGCGCCGGATGGGACGCCCTGCGCCGGCTGCCGCGGCGCTCCGCCTTCGTGCTGACCGCGCTGCTGCCGAGCCTCCTCATCCTGGCGGCGGCGGGCGGCCTCGTGCTGGAGATGCGCCAGCGCGCCCTCGACGACGCGCAGCGCGAACTCGCGACCCTGAACACGGTCCTGGCCGAGGACGCGGCGCGCACGCTCCAGAGCGTCAACCTCGTGCTCCAGAGCGTGATCGACCTCTACGCCGCCGAGGGCATCGCCACGCCGGAGGAGTTCGCCCGCCTCAAGGCCGGGCGCGACACGCACGATCTGCTGCGGGGCAAGCTCGCCGGGGTGCCGCAGCTCGACGCGGTGACCCTCGTGGCGGCGGACGGGCACCTGATCAACTTCTCCCGCGGCTACCCGATCCCGCCGATCAACCTCTCGGACCGGGACTACTTCGCGCACCTGCGCGACACGCCGCTGAGCGAGCCCTACGTCACCGAGCCGGTGCAGAACCGGGGCAACGGCACCTGGACCTTCTACCTCGCCCGGCGCCTCGCCGCGGCGGACGGGCGCTTCATGGGCCTCGTCCTCGGGGCGATCGACCTCAGCTACTTCGACCGCTTCTACCGCTCCCTCAACCTCGGCGGCCAGGCCGCGATCAGCCTGTGGCGGCGCGACGGCGTACTGATGACCCGCGAGCCGCCGGTGCCGGGGGTGGGGCGCCAGTTCCGCATCCGGGCCTTCGAGGCCCCCTTCCTGGAGGCGCGGTCGGGCTTCTACGAGATATCCGACTCGATGGACGGGCTGTGGCGCCTCGTCTCGACCCGCTCGACCCGCGACTACGCCCTCGTGGTCAACGTCACCCGCACCCGCGACGAGGTGCTGGCCGGCTGGCACCGCGAGGCGATCCTGGTCGCGAGCGCGGCGCTCGCCTGTGTGGCGGCGGTGATCCTGATCGTGCTCGCCCTCAAGCGCCAGATGCGGGCGGACGCCGCCGCGGCGCTCGCCGCGACCGAGCGGGCGCGGGCGGTCACGGCCCGCGAGGAGGCGGAGGCGCAGCTGCGCCAAGCCCAGAAGATGGAGGCGGTGGGCCAGCTCACCGGCGGCATCGCCCACGACTTCAACAACCTCCTCACCGGCATCATCGGCTCCCTCGACATGATGCAGACGCGCCTCGCCCAGGGGCGGATCGACACGCTGGAGCGCTACGCGCGCACGGCGATGACCTCGGCGAACCGCGCCGCGGCGCTGACCCACCGGCTCCTCGCCTTCGCCCGCCGCCAGCCCCTGGACCCGAAGCCCGTGGAGGCGGGCGGCCTCGTCGCCGGCATGGAGGACCTCCTGCGGCGCAGCATCGGCGAGGCGGTGCGGCTGGAGATCGTCACCCCGGCGCATCTCTGGGTGACGCTCTGCGACCCGCCCCAGCTGGAGAGCGCGATCCTGAACCTCGCGATCAACGCCCGCGACGCGATGCCGGAGGGCGGGCGGCTCACGATCGAGACCGCCAACGCGGTGCTGGGCGCGCCGGAGGCCTCCCCCTGCGAGGTCCCGCCGGGCGAGTACGTCTGCATCCGGGTCGCCGATACGGGCACCGGTATGCCGCCCGAGGTGATGGCGCGGGCGGTGGAGCCCTTCTTCACCACCAAGCCGATCGGCCAGGGCACTGGCCTCGGCCTCTCGATGGTCTACGGCTTCGCCCGCCAGTCGGAGGGCTGTGTGGCGATGCGCTCGGAGGTGGGGCGCGGGACCGAGATCCGCCTCTACCTGCCCCGCTACCAGGGGCCCGACCTCGCGGAGGCCGGCGAGCGGGCCGCCGGCGCGATCCGCCGCGGGCGCGGGGAGACGGTGCTTATCGTGGACGACGAGACGGCGGTGCGCGGGCTGATCGTCGAGGTGCTGGAGGATCTCGGCTACCGGGCGCTGGAGGCCGCGGACGGCCCGGGCGGGCTCGCCATCCTGACCTCGGAGACGCCGATCGACCTCCTCGTCACCGATATCGGGCTGCCCGGCCTCGACGGGCGCCGCCTCGCCGACCTCGCCCGGGCGGCCCGGCCCGGGCTCAAGGTGCTGTTCATCACCGGCTATGCCGAGACCGCGGCCCGCGCCGGCGGCATGCTGGCGCCCGGCATGGAACTGCTCACCAAGCCCTTCCCGATCGAGACCATCGCGACCCGCATCCGGACGATGATCGAGGGCTGAGACGGGATCCGGTTGATCACGGCGGCTCCCGGATCGCGCGCCCGCGCGGCGCCTGAGCGAAGCCCGCCGGGCCATCCTGCGGCCACAATCGGCATCATACCGCACTGCCTCTCGTTGCCTCAGTTGGTATGTTGCATACCAGGAATTTTAGTGCATTCTCCGCGCCGCGGGCGCCGAGCCCGACCAACAAGGGGAATCAGGGATGGAACGTCAGGACGCCTCGTCCGCGAAGTGGTGGCAGCTCGCGTTCGGCATCGTGTGCATGGCGATGATCGCCAACCTCCAGTACGGATGGACCCTCTTCGTCGACCCGATCGATGCCAAGTTCCACTGGGGGCGCACGGCCATCCAGTTCGCCTTCACGATCTTCGTGGCGACCGAGACGTGGCTGGTGCCGGTCGAGGCGTGGTTCGTGGACCGCTACGGCCCGCAGGTCGTGGTCTTCTTCGGGGGCGTGATGATCGCGCTGGCCTGGGTCCTCGACGCCTACGCGGAATCGCTCCCGCTCCTCTACGCCGGGGCGGTGATCGGCGGCATCGGCGCCGGCGCGGTCTACGGCACCTGCGTGGGCAACGCCCTGAAGTGGTTCCCGGACCGCCGCGGCCTCGCCGCGGGCGCGACCGCCGCCGGGTTCGGGGCGGGCGCCGCCCTCACCGTGGTGCCGATCGCCAAGATGATCGCGACGAGCGGCTACCAGCAGGCCTTCCTGACCTTCGGGCTGATCCAGGGCGCCGTGGTGGTCGTGCTCTCCTTCCTGCTGCGCAAGCCCGGCGTCGCCGTCCCGGTCAAGCGCAAGAGCCTGCGCCTGCCGCAATCGCAGGTCGACCGCACCCCGGGCGAGGCGGTGCGCACGCCGGTCTTCTGGGTGATGTACGCGATGTTCGTCATGGTGGCCTCGGGCGGCCTGATGACGGCGGCCCAGATCGCCCCGATCGCCCACGACTTCAAGGTCGCGGACGTGCCGGTGAGCATGCTCGGCCTGCAGATGGTGGCGCTCACCTTCGCGATCTCGCTCGACCGCATCTTCGACGGCTTCGGGCGGCCCTTCTTCGGCTGGGTCTCGGACAATATCGGCCGCGAGAACACCATGTTCATGGCATTCGCGACCGCCGCCGCCGCCGTGATCGTGCTGCTTCTCTTCGGCCGGAACCCGATCGTCTTCGTCTTCGCGACGGCGGTCTATTTCGGGGTGTTCGGCGAGATCTACTCGCTGTTCCCGGCCACCTGCGGCGACACGTTCGGCTCGAAGTACGCCACGAGCAATGCGGGCCTGCTCTACACCGCCAAGGGCTCGGCGGCCTTCCTGGTGCCCTTCGCCAGCATGGTCTCGGCGGCCTATGGCTGGTCGGCGGTGTTCGCGCTGATCATCGGGCTCAACGTCACCGCGGCGGCGCTCGCCCTGTTCGTCCTCAAGCCCCTGCGGATGCGCTACCTCTCGAGCGCGGCGAGCACCGCGACCGCCGAGGCCCGGGCCGTCCAGATGGCCTGATCGCGCCGGGTCCGCCTCGCGCCGAAGCGGGCGGCGACGGGTTCCCCCGTCGCCGCCCGCTTTCGTTCGCGCCGGGCCGACCGGGCCATGCGGACCGGCCCATGACCGGCCGGGCCATGACCGGCCGGGCCATGACCGGCCGGGCCATGCCGAGGGCACATGCCCTCCCCCGTCCGGGCGCCGGGACGGCCCCTGCCGTCCCTCGCCGTCCCCCGCTAGGGAGAGGGCTGGACAGGGAGACACGGACGATGCCGGCCGAGGTGCGGGACGCCCCCTTCACGCGCGAGACGCTCGACATCGGCGATCCGTCGGGCGGGCGCGTCGCGGCCCTCGCCTTCGGCCCCCCGGGCCGGCCGCCCGACGCCCTGCTGCTGCACGCCAACGGCTTCACGGCCCGCACCTACCGCAGCCTGCTCGCGCCGCTGGCCGGGGAGATGCGCCTCCTCGCCTACGACCAGCGCGGCCACGGCGCCACGACGCTGCCGGCCGAGCCGCGCGGCCGCCGCGGCTGGGACGACCTCGCGGCAGATCTCGTGGCCGTGCTCGACCGGCTCGGCGGAAAGCCGCTCACGCTGGTCGGCCACTCGATGGGCGGCGCCGCCGCCCTGCTGGCGACCGCGCGCCGGCCGGACCGGGTGCGCAACCTCGTGCTCCTCGATCCGGTGATCCTGCGGCGGCGCGACGCGCTCGTCGCCCGCCTGCCGGTGCTGCGCCGGCTGATCCGGCGCCACTCGCCGCTCGCCGACATGGCGCTGCGCCGGCGCCCGGTCTTCCCGTCGCGGGCGGCGGCGCAGGCCGCCTATCGCGGGCGGGGCGCCTTCCGCACCTGGCCGGACGCGGCGCTCGCCGATTACGTGGCGGATGGGTTCCGCGACCGGCCGGACGGCACGGTGGAGCTCGCCTGCGCGCCCGCCTGGGAGGCCTCGAACTTCCTCGCCCTCGGCCACGACATCTGGGGCGCCCTCGCCCGCCTCGCCCGGCCGGCCCTGATCCTGCGCGCCGCCCAGGACAGCACCTGCGCCCTCGACCGGGACCGCCCACCCGGCCTCACGGTCGAGACCTTGCCCGGCACGACGCATTTCCTGCCCTTCGAGGCGCCCGAGCGGGTGCGCGCGGCGATCCGGGCGGCGGTCGGCTGAAGGCGGGAAGGGCGCGGCGCGGGAGGCTGGTCGCGCGGCCCGGTTCGGGATAGGTCTGCCTCGCGCCGAACCACCCGGATTTCACCCTCGAGGCTGGTATGGACCGGTTCCCCATGAACGCCTCCGATCTCCCCGCCTCCCTGATCCTCGTCGGCGCCGGCAAGATGGGCGGGGCGATGCTGGAGGGCTGGCTCGCGGGCGGGCTCGACGGGTCGCGCATCGCGGTCGTGGATCCCGGCGCCTCCGCCGACCTCGCGGATCTCTGCGCCCGGCGCGGCATCGCCCTCAACCCGCAGGGGTTGACGCCCCCCGAGGCGCTCGTGCTCGCCATCAAGCCGCAGGGGCTGGAGGCGGCCGCCCCCGCGGTCGCGCCCCTGGCCGGTCCCGACACGCTCGTGCTCTCGGTGCTGGCGGGCAAGACGGTGGCGAACCTCAAGGCCCGCCTGCCCGCGGCGCGGGCCGTGGTGCGGGCGATGCCCAACCTGCCGGCGAGCATCGGCAAGGGGGCCACCGGCGCGGCGGCGAGCCCCGAGACCAGCGCCCGGCAGCGCCGCATGGCCGACGCGCTCCTCTCCGGGATCGGCCTCGTCGAGTGGCTCGCCGACGAGAGCCTGATCGACGCCGTCACGGCGGTCTCGGGCTCCGGCCCGGCCTACGTCTTCCTGCTCGCCGAGGCGCTGGCCGAGGCCGGGGCGGCCGCGGGCCTGCCGCCGGAGGTCGCCGCCCGCCTCGCCCGCCAGACCGTCGCGGGGGCGGGCGCGCTCCTCGCCGAGAGCCCCCTCGATCCCGGCACCCTGCGCCGGAACGTGACCTCGCCGGGCGGCACCACGGCGGCGGCGCTCGCCGTGCTGATGGGGGCGGGCGGGCTGCCGGACCGCCTGCGCGAGGCGGTGGCGGCGGCCAGGACCCGCTCGGCGGACCTGTCGGGCTGACCCGCTACGACAGCCCGCCGCAGCGCCCCACCCTGCCGCCGCGCGCGGAACCCCCTACATGGAGGGGGAACCCGCATCGGAGCATCGCATGGCCCGCAAGCCCCTTTCCGACGACGCGCCGGCGGCCGCGCCCGCCAATCCGCGGGAGGCGATCGTCGAGGCGCTGATGCGGCTCGCCGCCGAGCAGCCCTGGAGCGACATCGAGATCACCGACATCGCCCGCGAGGCGGGGGTGAGCCTCGCGCAGTTCCGCGACCTCTTCCCCTCCAAGGGCGCGGTGCTCGGCGGCTTCTCGCGCATGATCGACAAGCAGGTGCTGGAGGGCACGGGCGACGACCTCGCCGAGGAGCCCGCCCGCGAGCGGCTCTTCGACGTGCTGATGCGCCGCCTCGACGCGATGACGCCCTACAAGCCGGCCCTGCGCCGCATCGCCTTCGCGCTGCGCGGCGACCCGCTCTCGCTCGCCGCCCTCAACGGCGTCGCCCTGAACTCGCAGCGCTTCATGCTGGCCGCGGCCGGGATCGACACCGAGGGGCCGCTCGGCCGCCTCAAGCTCCAGGGCGTGGTGATCGCCTTCGCCCGCACCCTGGAGACTTGGCTCGAGGACGACGACCCGTCGCTCGCCCGCACCATGGCCCGCCTCGACCGCGAGATCCGCAACGGCGAGCGGCTGATGGAGCGGGCCGAGGACCTGCGCCGCCTCACGGCCCCGTTCCGGGCGCTCGGCCGCTCGCTGGTCGAGCGCGGCCGCGGCCGCACCCGCCGGCCGCCCCGCGACGAGGCCGACGACGACCGGCTGGATACCGACCCGGTCGCGATCTGAGCCCGGCGCGGCCTCCGGTGACGGATCCGACACCGCGCGTTGTATAGGGGTGTCATAACAACCGGAGGAAACGCCATGGTCATGCTGGACCGCCGCACGCTGATCGGCGCCGCGGGCGTCGCGCTCGCGGGCTCCGCCGCGCGGGCCGCGCCCGAGCCGGCCGCGCCGCAACCGGCCGCGCCCCGCGACGTCACCCGCGCGCTGGCCCGCTACGTGACCACGGCGCGCTACGAGGACCTGCCCGAACCGGTCCGGCGCGAGGGCACCCGCACCTTCCTGAACTGGGTGGGCGTCGCCATCGGCGGCTCGCACCACGAGACGCTCGACGTCGCGGTCGCGGCCCTGCAGCCCTTCTCCGGCCCGCCCCAGGCCGGGCTGTTCGGGCGCGCGGAGCGCTTCGACATCATGAACGCCGCCTTCCTGAACGGCGTGTCGAGCCACATCTTCGATTACGACGACACGCACCTGAAGACCGTGATCCATCCGGCCGGCCCGGTCGCCTCGGCGATCCTGGCCCTGGCCGAGATGCGCCCGGTCCCGGGCCGGGACTTCCTCAACGCGCTGGTGCTCGGCATCGAGACCGAGTGCCGGATCGGCAACGCGGTCTATCCCAACCACTACGACGTCGGCTGGCACATCACCGGCACCGCGGGCGTGTTCGGGGCCGCGGCCGCCGCGGGCCGGCTGATGGGGCTCAGCGAGCAGCAGATGGTCTGGGCGCTCGGCCTCGCCGCCTCGCAGCCGGTGGGCCTGCGCGAATCCTTCGGCTCGATGAACAAGAGCTTCAATCCGGGCCGCGCCGCCGCCAACGGGCTCTTCGCGGCCATCCTGGCGTCGAAGAACTACACGAGTTCGGACGCGATGATCGAGGCCAAGCGCGGCTGGGCCAACACGATCTCGACCAAGCAGGATTACCGGGAGATCACCGAGGGGCTGGGGAGCCGCTACGAGGCACTGCTCAACACCTACAAGCCCTTCGCCTGCGGCATCGTCATGCATCCGGCCATCGACGCCGCGGTGCAGCTGCGCAACGAGAACCGCCTGACCCCCGGCCAGATCGCCCGCGTCGACCTCAAGGTCCACCCGCTGGTGCTTGAACTGACCGGCAAGACCGCGCCGCGCTCCGGGCTCGAGGGCAAGTTCAGCATCTCCCACGCGGTCGCGGTGGCGCTGGCCGAGGGGGCGGGCGGCGAGAAGCAGTTCAGCGACCGGGCGGTGCGCGACCCCGAGATCGCTTCCCTGCGGGCCAAGGTCGTCCCGACCGTGACGCCCGGAATCAGGCCCGAGCAGGTCGACATGACGGTGACGCTCACGGACGGCCGCACCCTGACCCGGCACATCGAGCACGCGATCGGCAGCGTCGAGAATCCGATGAGCGACGCGGATCTGGAGCGGAAATTCAACGACCTCGCGGAGGGCATCCTGCCGGAGGCGCAGGTCCGGCGGGTGATGGCCCTGGCCTGGGACGTGGCCAACCTGAAGGACGCGGGCGACGTGGCCCGGGCGGGGGTCCAGGCCTGAGGCGGGCACGGCGGGGGCGCTCCTGCGCCCGCCGCAGGGCTGCCCTGCGCGGCCCCCGCCGGGCCCTTGTCGTGGCACGCCAGTGGGTTAGCTCAGCCGCGAAGCGGGCGGCCGACGCGGCCCGCCGATCGGATCCGTCATGCCAGCACTCCCGACGACCCGCCGCCCCCTCGTGATCGCGGCGGTGATGGCCTCCATGTTCATGGTCGCCATCGAGGCCACCATCGTGTCGACCGCGATGCCCCAGATCGTCGGGGACCTCGGCGGGCTCGCCCTCTATTCCTGGGTGTTCTCCTCCTTCCTGCTCACCCAGACCGCCGCGACGGTGGTGTTCGGCAAGCTCTCGGACGTCTACGGCCGCAAGCCCGTGATGCTCGCGGGCATCGCCGTCTTCCTCGTCGGCTCGCTGCTCTGCGGCTTCGCCCGCTCGATGCCGGCGATGATCGCCTTCCGGCTGCTCCAGGGCGTCGGGGCGGGGGCGATCCAGCCGATCGCGCTCACCATCGTGGGCGACCTCTACAGCGCCCAGGAGCGCGGGCGCATCCAGGGCTTCCTGGCGAGCGTCTGGGCGACCTCCGCGGTGCTCGGGCCGCTCGCGGGCGGCTTCATCATCGAGCACGCCTCCTGGGCCTGGATCTTCTGGCTCAACATCCCGGTCGGGCTCCTGGCGGCGACGGGCTTCGCGACCTTCCTGCACGAGGGCGTGACCCGGGCCGAGCGCCGGATCGACGCGGCGGGCGCCGCCCTGTTCACGGTGGCGATCGGCGCCCTGATGGTGGCGCTCACCGAGGCCGGCACCTCCGACAGCTGGGGCGCCATGACGGCGGCCTGCGTCGCGCTCGTCGGCGCGACCCTGTTCGTGCTGCAGGAGCGGCTGGCGCCCGAGCCGGTGATCGCCTTCTCGGTCTGGAGCCGCCGGCCGATCGCCGCCTCGAACGGCTGCTCGCTCCTCGCCGGCATGGCGCTGATCGGCCTCACCACCTTCCTGCCGATGTACGTGCAGGGCGTGCTCGGCCAGACGCCCCTGGTGGCGGGCCTCGCCCTGACCGTGATGGTGCTCGGCTGGCCGATCGGCGCCACGCTCGCGGCCCGCACCCTGACCCGGTTCGGCCTGCGGCCGATCCTCCTCACCGGGAGCCTGCTGCTGCCGCTCGGGGCGAGCGTGCTCCTGACCCTCGGCCCCGGCTCCGCCCCGGGCACGGCCGGCCTCGCTTCGCTGGTGATGGGCTTCGGGATGGGGCTCCTCAGCACCGCCGCCCTGGTGCTGATCCAGGAGATCGTGCCCTGGTCGCAGCGCGGCAGCGCCACGGCCTCGAACGTCTTCTCGCGCAACCTCGGCAGCACGCTCGGGGCGACGCTGTTCGGGGCGGTGCTCAATCACGGCCTCGCCCGGGCCGGAACCGGGGTGCATGCCGACCAGCTCCAGCACCTGCTCGCCAGCGGCGGCGGGGCGGGCCTGACCGAGATCCGCGCGACGCTGCAACAGGCGCTGCACCTCACCTTCTGGGCGATGTTCGGCATCGCCGCGGCGGCGGTGCTGCTCGCGCTCCTGGTGCCGCACGTGCCCCTCGGCCGGGCGCGCGAGACCCCGGCCGAGTAGCCGGTCAGGCGGCCTTCGGGGAGGCCTCGGGCGCCGCGAGGGCCGCCTCGCGGGCGAAGACCGCCTCGCGGGCGAAGACCGCCTCGCGGGCGAAGACCGCCTCGCGGGCGAAGACCGCCTCGCGGGCGAAGACCGCCTCGAAGGCGCCGAAGGCGTCGAGGGCGCCGCGGATCACGGCGGCGCGCTCGCCCGGATGGCGGGCCCCGAAGGCGTCGAGGGCGGCCCGCAGCTCGGCCCAGAGCCGGCCCGTCGCCCTTCCGTGGCCGGCGAAGAACCGGGTGGCGTTGCCGAGGTCGAGGTCCGGGCGCCGCCGCAGCTCGGCCAGGATGAGCCGCCCGCCGAGCGCGGAGCCTTCGAGCACGTAGAGCCGCCCGAGGGCCTCCGCCAGGGACGCGCTCGGGGCGACCGGCGCGGCCGGGACCGGGGCGGCGGCCGCCAAGTCGGCGAGCAAGTCGGCGAGATCCCGTTCGAGCAGCGGGACGCGGGCGCGGGCGGCGGGGTCGAGCGCGAGCGCCTCCCAGCCCTCCTGCCGGGCGAGGTCGCGCTCGATCGGGCCCCAGACCGTGTGCATGGTGGCGAGGCAGGCCGCGTAGCCGCCCCGGTCCCGGATCGTCCCCGGCAGCCCGCTGAGCGCCTCCACCCGCGCGTGGGCCGCCTGCGTCTGCGCGCGCAGGACCAGCGACAGGGCTGCGTCGGGGTGGGGATCGGTCACGGGCGGCTCCAAGGGTGACGGGCTGGCGACGGGGGCACAGGATCAGGATCGCGGCAAGGCCCGATCCGTTCCCGGGGACGAAGCGCTCTCCGCCCCCGGGGCCATTCGGCCCCTTGTCCCGCGCGGGCGAAGGAGGCAAGTGCTGCGCATGAGCGAGGCATCCGCGTCCCCGACCCGCCGCCGCGACTGGCCCGGCCTCTTCCTGCGCGCCGTGCTGTCGCTGTTCCTCGGCCTGCCGATCGGCGGCGTGCTCTACGCCCTCGGGCTGGCGGCGCAGGCGTGGTACCTGCAGGATCCGATCCTGCAGCATCCCTGGCTGCTCCTCTTCCGCAGCCTCGGCGTCGCGGTGGGCTACGTGTTCATGGGCGGCTTCGCCTGGGCGCCCGAGACCGGCTACGAGAGCCTGCACGTCTGGTACGCGGCGGGCGTCCTCCTCGCCTTCGTGCTCCTGAGCCGGCCCTGGCGGCGCGAGCGCCCGCGGACGGAACCCTGGCCGCGGATGTCGTGATCCGGCGGATGGCGCGCGCCCGGTCCCATCGTGCGCGCTCGCGCCGCGGACGGGAACGGCTCCCATCAGGCTCGGTTGACCGGGCGATCCTCGGGCGCGGCCTGCCGCGCGGCGCGGCGCGGCCTGCCGCGCGGCGCGGGCGCTCCTGCCGATCCGGCCGGAAACCTCGGGCAAATCCTCCTCGGCCGCCTCGCCGGCCGCGACCCTGCCGCCGCCCGCCCTCAGGCGCGAGGGAACGCCTCGCGAAGCTCGCTCAGCCCCTCCCGGATCGACTTCATGCCGAGCTTGGTCCCGACCGTGGCCAGGTAGTGCTGGGCCGGATAGCTCGACAGCCATCCGGCATAGCCGAGATCGATGACCTCCGGCAGGTCGTGGCGCAGCAGGGCACCGGCCACGGCCGAGAGCCGCGCCTGGAGCCGGTCGCCGATCCGATCGAGATCCACCGCATCCGGATCCGGGAGATCGGGCGCCGGGATCTCGATGGGCGTGAGCATCCGCGGGGTCAGGGGGATGATCGGGAAGGCCGGCTCCGTCCCCAGCCCGTCCACCGTCGAGGCGACGACGGCGTTGCGGGCCTGCGCGTCGGCACCGGGCGCGATGCTGCCCCGGCTGTCCGGCGGCTCCTTGACGTACCAAGCCTGCGCCGCCGCGCCGCGCCGCGCCCTGAACTCCTCGAACAGCGGGTTGCTCTCGGCGAGCATGAAGCTCCAGCGCAGAAAGGCCTGGGCGTTGCGCCGTCCGAGCAGGTAATCGTGCCGTCGGAAGGATTCGTGCAGGAAGCCGCCGAACCCGCCCAGGATGCCGCAGGCGATCGGATGTTTCGGGGTCGGATCCCCCGCGACCGGGCGGCTCGGGACCACGGCGAAGCGCGAGAACACGCGATCGTTCTGGGCGAGCGCGAGCTCCTCCGGCTTGAAGCGGGCTTGATCGATCAGGGTGCGGAGGAAGGCCGGTATGACGCTGAGGAGGCGCAGATCCCCCGGCGCGGGCCCGTCCGGCAGGGCGGCGTGGTTCGGAAAGGGATCGACCAGGATCATCGCCCGGGTCGCCCTGCTGGCATCGCGCCGGTTCGACGCGAGGCCCCCGGCGAGGTAGCGCCGCGCGATCTCGAAGGGCTCGTTGTCGATCACGCCGCCGTCCACGGCGACGAAGCCGAAGGGAACCGGAGGCGTGGCGACGTGCGGCGGGACCGTGCAGGTCTGGCCGGTCCCGTCCTGGTAGGTGACGCTCGGCACCGCGGTGTAGTCGGAGAAATCGCGCTGCAGCTGCCGGGCCTGCAGGCCGATCGGGAAGGCGCCGGTCGCCAGGGCGGCCTGCTTCAGCGCGAACCAGCGGTCCGACGCGTCGGGCGGGATCCGCAGGGGCAGGTCGTCGGTGTCGAGCCCGACGAAGCCCGGCACCGGCCGGGGTCTGCTGCCGACCATGAACCGCATGGCGTCGCCATGGTTCAGCATGCCGTAGAACTCGCTCTTGTCCTGGCCGAACAGCTGGAAGGCGTAGGGCACGCCCCGCAGGTTCGAGGCCGTCATGATCAGCGCGACATCCTGCGAGTCGCCGCGACCGAGCCAGGTCCGGCGGCGGGTGCGGCGCTGGGCCGTAAGGGTGTCGTCGACGATCCGTTCGAGGATGGCGCAGTTGAGCACCGAGAGCACGCCGCGGTTGAGCCCGCCCGGGTCGAGCAGCGGCGCGACGTCGATCTCCCGCACCCAGCTCGCGTAGAGGCGGTTCGCCTCCGGTCCCGGCGGTTCCCCGGGACCGACATGGGAGAGGTCCGTGAACCAGCACAGGCTGGTGATCGCGGCCGTCATGCCGCCCGCCGAGGCGCCCGCGATCACCGGGACGCGCACCCGGTGCGTCGGTCCGCTCCAGCCTTCCATCTCGCGGACCGCCTCGTAGGCATCGATCGCCTCGGTGATGAAATCCATCACGCCGGCCGAATAGGCTCCCGCCGAGATCGCACCCGCCATGACGAAGCCGATCTCGAAATCCATGCCCATCGCGATCCTCCCCGATCACGGACAGATCGAGAGGATGCAGCATGTTCTCGTCACATGGCAATCTCTATCTGGTGTAGGCGTCTTATCTTTCCTGTACCGGATATTTTATCGTTCATTTGAAGATGAATACCTGGTCTGAGATGGCGGATGACAGAATGTCAGAAAGGACCAGGGATGTGCCGAGACAGGGATAATCAACTCTATAGCGCAATCATCGGCGATCATCTCAAACGGAAGTTGTGTGACGGGAACGCCTCGGCCCCCGGGGGGCACGGGAGACCGCGACAGCCTGGTCGGGCGTCCCGCGCTCAGGCCGCCGCCGCCTCCTCCCATTCCGGCCCCCAGACCTGGACCACGTGGCCGGGGGAGACCTCCCGGTAGGCCCGCTCCGGGGGGACGAAGTCCACGGCGCGGATCGGGCTGCGGATCTCGTCGGCGGAGAGGCCGTGGCGGGCGCGCCGGCGGGAGGGATCCGGCACCGGCACGGCGGCGAGGAGGCGCTTGGTGTAGGGGTGCTGCGGCGCATCGAAGATCGCCGCGCGCGGACCGATCTCCACGATCTCGCCCAGATACATCACGGCCACGCGGTGGCTGACGCGCTCCACCACCGCCATGTCGTGGGAGATGAACAGGTAGGCGAGGCGCAGGGATTCCTGCAGGTCGAGGAGCAGGTTCACCACCTGCGCCTTCACCGAGACGTCGAGGGCCGAGACGGATTCGTCCGCCACGATCAGGCGCGGCTCCAGGGCGAGCGCCCGGGCGATGCAGATGCGCTGGCGCTGGCCGCCGGAGAATTCGTGCGGGAAGCGGCCCGCCATCTCGGGCTTGAGCCCGACGCGCCCGAGCAGGTCCGCCGCGCGGGCCTCGGCCTCGCGCCGCGAGGCGAGGCGGTTGATCAGGAGCGGCTCGGCGATCGCCGCCCCGACGCTCATGCGCGGATCGAGGCTGGCGAAGGGGTCCTGGAAGATCATCTGCATGCGCCGCCGCCGCTGCCGCAGGGCCTCGGGCGAGAGCGCCAGGATGTCCTCGCCGTCGAGGAGCACGGAGCCGGCGAGCGGCTCGATCAGACGCAGGACCGAGCGGCCGGTGGTGGATTTGCCGCAGCCCGATTCGCCGACGAGCGCCAGCGTCTCCCCGGCCCGCAGGTCGAAGGACACGGTCTCGACCGCGTGCACGCGGCCCCGCACGCGCCCGAGCAGGCCGCCGCGGATGTCGAAGCGGGTGGTGAGCCCCTTCACCTCCAGCACCGGCCGCTCCGCCGCGGCGGGCCCCGCCGCGGCGGCCTCCTCGGGCGCCGGCACGGTCTCGCCGGTGGTGCGGTCCACGACGGGGAAGCGGGCCGGCCGCGCCCGGCCCCGCATGGCGCCGAGGGCCGGCACCGCGGCGAGGAGCGCCCGGCTGTAGGGGTGGGTCGGGCGGTGGAAGATGTCCTCCGTCGGCCCGCTCTCCACCGCCCGGCCGTCGAGCATCACCACGGTGCGGTCGGCGATCTCCGCCACCACGCCCATGTCGTGGGTGATGAACAGGACCGACATCCCCTCCTCGTCCTGCAGGGCCTTGATGAGGTCGAGGATCTGGGCCTGGATGGTGACGTCGAGGGCGGTGGTCGGCTCGTCCGCGATCA
Organism: Methylobacterium sp. 4-46; assembly: GCF_000019365.1. Lineage (GTDB taxonomy): Bacteria > Pseudomonadota > Alphaproteobacteria > Rhizobiales > Beijerinckiaceae > Methylobacterium. The sequence continues at coordinate 1,002,014 of NC_010511.1, forward strand.
GGAGCTTCGGCCGGCAGGCGAGCGCCATGGCGATCATCACCCGCTGGCGCATGCCGCCCGAGAAGCGGTGGGGGTGGTCGTGCACCCGCGAGGCCGCCGCCGGGATGCGGACCTTGTCGAAGAGCCGCACGGTCTCGGCCTCGGCCTCGGCCCGGGAGAGGCCGCGATGGGCCATCAGCGCCTCGGCGATCTGGAAGCCGACCGTGAGCACCGGGTTCAGGCTCGTCATCGGCTCCTGGAAGATCATCGCCACGTCGCCGCCGCGGACCTTGCGCATCTCGGATTCCGGCAGGGTGAGGAGGTCGCGGCCCTGGAGGACCACCTCGCCGGTGATGCGGCTCGCGTCGCGGGGGGTGAGGCGCATGGTCGAGAGCGCGGTCACGCTCTTGCCGGAGCCCGACTCGCCGACCAGCGCAACGGTCTCCCGCGGGCCGATCTCGAAGGAGACCCCGTGCACCACCGGGCGCCAGCGCCCGTCCACCCGGAAGGCGGTGGCGAGGTTCCGGACGGAGAGGATCGGCGTCATGGGGGCTCCGGGTGGGGAGGGGGTGCGTCGTCAGGGGCGAGGGCCCGGCGCGCGGCCTCGGGCTCCCGCTCGATGATGCGCAAAGCCTGCATGGCGGCGTCGGGACGGCGGCGGCCCTGCTCGTCGGCCTCCATCGTCCGGGCGGAGGTCACGTCACAGCACCCGCCGCGGGTCGAGCGCGTCCCTGAGGCCGTCGCCGATGAAGTTGATCGACAGGACGGTCAGGAAGATCGCCGCGCCCGGGAACAGCGCCCAGTGCGGGGCGACGTCGAGGTGGTCCTTGGCGTCGAACAGGAGGCGGCCCCAGGTCGGGATGTCGGGCGGGAAGCCGAGGCCCAGGAAGGAGAGGGTCGATTCGGCGATGATCGCCGCCGAGACCTCGATCGTGGCCGCCACGATCACGGGTCCGAGCGCGTTCGGCAGGATGTGGCGCGTCACCTGGTGCAGCGGCCCCGCCCCCTGCGCGCGCGCCGCCTCCACGAATTCCTTCTCGCGCAGGGACAGGAACTGCGCCCGCACCAGCCGCGCCACCGGCATCCAGCGCAAGCCCCCGATCACCGCGACCACCATCACGAAGATGCCGCCCTCGATCCCGAAGACCTGCTTGAGCTGGTCGCGGAACAGATAGATCACGAGCAGCAGCAGCGGCAGCTGCGGCAGGGACAGGAACAGGTCGGTCACCCACATCAGGACGGGATCGAGCAGGCGGCGGGACATGCCGGCGATCGATCCCACCACCACGCCGACGAGGGTCGCCACCAGCATCGCCGCGAAGCCGACCGCGAGCGAGATCCGCCCGCCGTAGATCATGCGGGCGAGCAGGTCCTGGCCGAGATCGTCCGTGCCGAAGGGGTGCTGGGCGGAGGGGCCCTGCAGCATGGCCGAGAAGTCGATGTCGTCGATGGCGACCGGCCAGAGCAGCCCGCCGAACACGACCCCCAGCACCAGCACCGCCAGGATCACGCTCGACGCCACCGCCAGCCGGTGGCGGCGGAAGCGCCGCCACGTGTCCCGGCCGGAGGCGGCGGGCGCGGGCGCCGCCTCAGCCGAAGGAGATGCGAGGGTCGAGCCAGCCATACAGGAGGTCCGCGACGAGGTTGAACAGGACGACGAGGCAGGCGAACACGAAGGTCACGGCCATCACGACCGGCGTGTCGTTGGCGAGCATCGCGTTGATGAGGAGCGAGCCGATCCCCGGCACCCGGAAGATCTGCTCGGTGACGATGGCGCCGCCGAACACCGCCGGGATCTGGAGCGCCACGAGCGTCACCACCGGGATGAGCGCGTTGCGGGCGATGTGGCGCAGCGTCACCACCGGCTCGCTCAGGCCCTTGGCGCGGGCCGTCGTGACGTAGTCGAGCCGCGCCACGTCGAGGACCGAGGCCCGGACGTAGCGGGTGTAGGAGGCGGCCTGGAACAGCCCCAGCACCGCGATCGGCATGATCGCCTGCCGGAGATGCTCCCAGTACCATTGCCAGCCCGTCGCCGCGATGTCGGCGTTGTAGACGAAGGGCAGCCAGTCGAGCTTGAGGCTGAACAGCAGGATGAACAGCAGGCCGGTGAAGAAGGTCGGCAGCGAGAAGCCCACGAAGGCGAGCGTGTTCGCCACCTGGTCGAGGAGCGAGTAGGGCCGCAGGGCCGCCAGGATCCCGACCGGGAGCGCGATCAGCAGCGCCAGCACCTGCGAGGAGCCGACCACGAACAAGGTGGTCGGCAGGCGCTGCAGGATCAGGTCGTCGACGTTGACCCGGCTCGCGAAGGAGAAGCCCCAATCGCCCTGCAGCATGGCGAGGAACCAGTGCAGGTAGCGCACCAGGATCGGGTCATCGAGGCCGAATTTGGCCCGGAGCGCCGCCCGCACCTCGGGCGGCACGTTGGGGTTGGTGGCGAGCTCCCCGAAAGGATCGCCGGGCGCGAGCGCCAGCACGGTGAACAGGATCAGGCTGATCCCGACCAGGCTCGGGATCGCGATCAGCAGGCGGCGGAGGAGGTAGGCGCCCATGCGCGGCGCGTCAGCTCGGGGAGAACCGGCTCACGCCTCCTTGTACCAGTCGAACAGGAAGGCGAGCGAATTGTCCCAGCCGCTCGACGGCGCCTGGAGCTTGGCCCCGACCGCCGAGACCTGGGCCCGGTGGAGGAGCGGCATGACGTATTCGGAGGCCACGATGTCGTTCATCTTGATGAAGAGGGCCGCGCGCTTGACCGCGTCGAGTTCGCCCTGCGCCGCGCGGTAGCAGGCATCGGCCTCGTCGTTGCGCATCCGGCAGATGTTGCGGCCCTGCCACTTGTTCTCCTTGGTGGCCGCCTCCCAGGACACGTATTGCAGCATGAACACGCCCGGATCGGCCTGCGCCATGTTCCAGGTGTACATCTCCATGTCGGCGTAGAAGTGCGGGTAGGTGTCCGGGTTGGCGACGTCCGAGGAGAAGAACACGGAGCCGGGAATCGATTTCAGTTCCATGTCGATGCCGGCCTTTTGGGCAGCCTGCTTGACGATGGCCTGGGTCTTCTGGCGGGGGGCGTTGATGGAGGTCTGGTAGACGAATTTGAGTTTCTTTCCGTCCTTGGCGCGGATGCCGTCGCCGCCCTTCTTCCAGCCGGCCTCCTCCAGGATCTGCGCGGCCTTGTCGGTGTCGAAGGCGAAGCTGGTGTTCTTCGAGCGGAAGCGCTCGGGGCCGTTGAGCACGTTGGCGGTCGCCCGGCCGGTGCGACCGTAGATGAATTGCTGCACGGCCGCCCGGTTGACGATCAGGTTCATGGCCTTGCGCACCGCCGGGTCCGAGAAGGCCGGGTGCTTGGTCTTGAGCGAGGCGCGCTCGCCGTCGACCTCGGTCCAGGGATCGGTGGCGTTGAGCAGGATGAATTCGAGGTTGCCGCCGTAGACGATCTCGACGCGGCCCCTGCCCTCGGCCTCGAGGCGCTTGAGGATCTCGTCCTCGACCTGCATGTTCCAGGCGTAGTCGTACTCGCCGGTCTGCAGCACGGCGCGGGCCGCCGAGACCGCGTCGCCGCCGCCCTTCATCTCGATCGTGTCGAAGGAGGGCCGGTTCGGCATATGGTAGTCGGGGTTGCGCACGCCGCGCACGATGTCGCCGGGGCGGAACTCCGCGAACTTGTAGGGGCCGGTGCCGACCGGCGCGAGGTTGGCGGGCGCGTCGCGCGACTTGTCGCCGATATAGGCCTCGAAATGGTGCTTGGGGATGATCATCCCGGCCGAGGACACGAAGGCGTCGGCCCAGAACGGCGTCGGCTTGTCGAACAGAACCTTGACGGTGAGGTCGTCGACCTTCTCGACCTTGATGTCCTTGTAGCTGCCGGAGGTCACCGCCGCGGTGGCGGGGTTGGCGGCGTATTGCCAGGTGAAGACGACGTCGTCGGCCGAGAAGGGCTTGCCGTCGTGCCACGTCACGCCGGGCTTGAGCTTCCAGGTCACCGAGCGGCCATCCTCGGCGACGCCGCCGTTCTGGCGGCTCGGGATCGCGGCGGCGAGCACCGGGAACAGGTTGCCCTCGGCGTCCCAGGCGGCGAGGGGCTCGTAGAAGATGCGCGAGCCCTCCTGGTCCTTGGTGCCGACCGCGAAATGCGGGTTGATCAGGGTCGCGGCCTGCCAGAACAGCAGCTTGAGCGCCCCCCCGCCCCCGGCCTTGGCGGGCTTGTAGGCGGATGTCCCCTCGGCGGTCTGGGCGACGCCCTCCTGCGCCAGCATCATGCCGGCCATGGGGGCGGTGAGGCCGAGCGCGATCATCCGCTGCACGAAGTGCCGCCGGGAGAGCCGTCCGTCCTTCACCGCGCCGATCAGCGTCCGCAGGTCACGTTCGTTCATCAGCCTCGCCCCTTCCGTGCAGTGCCGGCAGCATGCACCAGACGCCCGCATCCGCAAGCGGCCCGCGGCCGCGGGCCACCGCTTTACAAGTCTCGCGCCACTTTGCCCGGTTGGGTATCCGCCGGGCGCCGGGGAGCCGTGCAGCGGGAGCGGTTCGCCGGCCGCTCCCGGGCCGGCATACCGGGCGGATGCGCGCAGCGACCGGGAGGCATCCATGGACAACCGCAACGCCGTGTGGCGGCAGGTCGACCTCCACAAGGACCGGTTGATCGCCCTGAGCGACGCGGTCTGGGCCACGCCGGAGGTCTGCTACACGGAGGCGCGCTCGGCCGAGGCCCACGCCGCGGAGCTGCGCCACCAGGGCTTCCGGGTCGTGCAGGGCGTGGCCGAGATTCCGACCGCGCTCGTCGGCGAGGCCGGCGCGGGCGGGCCGGTGATCGCCTTCCTGGGCGAGTACGACGCGCTGCCGGCCCTGAGCCAGGAGGCGGGGGTGGCGGAGCCGCGGCCGCTGGTGCCGGGCGGGCCGGGCCACGGCTGCGGGCACAACCTGCTCGGCTCGGCGGCGCTGCTGGCCGCGACCGCCCTCAAGGACTGGCTCGCCGAGACCGGCCGGCCGGGCCGCGTGCGCTACTACGGCTGCCCGGCCGAGGAGGGCGGGGCCGCCAAGGCCTTCATGGTGCGGGCCGGCGCCTTCGCGGACGCGGATGCGGCGATCACCTGGCACCCGGCGAGCTTCTGGGAGGTGGCGCCCCCGCTGGCGCTGGCCAACACCCGGGCCGACTTCGTCTTCACCGGCCGGGCGAGCCACGCGGCGGCCGCGCCGCATCTCGGCCGCAGCGCCCTCGACGCGGTCGAGCTGATGAATGTCGGCGTCAACTACATGCGCGAGCACATGCCGAGCGACGCGCGGGTCCACTACGCGCTCCTCGATGCGGGCGGCATCGCCCCCAACGTGGTCCAGGCCCACGCGCGGGTGCGCTACTCGATCCGGGCCCGGGACCTCGCCGGCATGCGCGAGCTGGTGGCGCGGGTGCGCAGGATCGCCGAGGGCGCGGCCCTGATGACCGAGACCGCCGTCGAGATGCGCATCGTCAGCGCGGTCTCGGACCTCGTCGGCAACGCGCCGCTGGAGGAGACCCTGCACGCGGTGATGGAGGAGCTGGGCCCCCCGCCCTTCGACGAGGAGGACCGGGCCTTCGCCCGCGCGATCCGGGCGACGCTCGCGCCCGGCGACATTGCCGCGGTCTGGCGGGCGATCGGGATGCCGCCCACCGAGGCGCCGCTCGCCGACTTCCTCGTGCCCCTCGACGCCAAGCGCAACCCGGCGATCGGCTCGACGGACGTGGGCGACGTGAGCTGGGTGGTGCCCACCGTGCAGGCCCACGCCCCGACGGTCGCGATCGGCACGCCCTTCCACACCTGGCAGGTGGTCGCGCAGGGCAAGAGCCCGGCAGCCCACAAGGCCATGGTGCAGGTGGCCAAGGCCATGGCGGCGGCCGGCGCGGCCCTGATCGCCGACCCGGCCCTGCGGGAGGCCGCCTGGGCGGAACTGCGGGCGCGCACGCGGGACGGCTACGTCTCGCCGCTGCCGCCCGAGGTCGCCCCGCCCCTCGACATGTCGCGGGGCTGAGCGTCGCTCGCCGAAGCGGTCGCCGCTCCGGCGGCAGGAATGATGCGGGAACGAGAATCCGGGCGGACGCGCCCGACGCTATCCTGGCTGGGGCCGCGGGTCGCGGCCGGCGCCTAGGGGTTGCCGCGCAGGCCGCTCGCGAGTTCGCGGTTGATCCGGATCAGCGCGGTCAGCTTCTCGGCGTGGGGCTCGATCATCGCGTCGAAGGTGCGCGTGAACACGAAGGCGCCGAGCTGCGCCATGGACTGCTTCAGGTCGGCGGGGAGCGGCGCGTCGGGCTCGGTCGCGGCCGTGGAGAGGAGCGTCCAGACCTTCTGGTTGAAGGTGAGCGCCTCGTTCAATCCCGCCTGCTGGTCGGTCCAGTTGTCCTGGATCGCCTGGAGCCGTGCCGCCGCCTTGATGAGCACGGCCGCCTCGGCCTCCCGCGGCGTCAGGGCCGCCTGCGCAACCTTGGCGTAAGCGTTCGCTCCGTAACTCATCGGATGCAACTCCTCCGACCCTGCACAAGGGCGGTCGGCGGAGGCTCGCACCAGAGCGTTAAGCTTGGGTTGTGAGTGTCGCGGCGAGGAGGGGGCGCGGGGCGATTCGGCGCCCTGCCCTGAAACCGCTACGATGTCGGCTCATCCGTCGCCCGCTATGCTGAATTTCGTCCTCGGCGCCGTCGCGGGCGCCCTCATGGCCACCGTGGCGACGATCGCGGCCGTCCGGAACCCGGACGTCCAGGTCCGGATGGGGCTGGTGCGGCCCCAGCTGCCGGCGGTCGCGCTGCGCCGGCCGGAGCCCGTCTGCCCACCCCCCGCCGCGCCGCCGAGCCTCGCGGGCGTCGCCCCGGTGGGGCAGCCCGACATGCTGTTCGCCCGCCGCCGCTTCTGGTCGGTGGCGCCGCCCTGAGCGCGGCGCGTCCCGGCCCTCGTGTCCGGCGGCCTTCGGGTCCGCTCGCGCCGCCATCGCCGGTCCGGGGCGTCCGCATCGGGGAATCCGGTCTCATGCGCTGTCCGGACGATCACGTCCGGACAGCGCATGGCAAGCCCGCGCGGCGCTTGAGCGAAGCCGACATCCGCCTCGCGACGCAATCCGTCGGATTTCGCATCAGAGCGTGCTGAGCAGGACCATCACGACCGTGGTGGCCGCCGTCGAGCCGAGGAAGCCGCAGAGCGCGGCCGCGAAGGAATGCGCGCCCGGGATGGCGGCATCGACGCGGGGGGCGGACTCGGTGCGGGCGGACTCGGTGAGCATGACGGTCTCCAGTGGCAAGCGGACTTCGTTGAGAGAGGGGATGCCCTCGCGCGGACGTGGCCGTCCGTGCGGGGACGCACCCGGGGGAGCGCTCAGTCGCAGCGGAAGGCCCGCTTCTCCAGGCGCACGCTGCGCAGCGCCCCGCGCAGGTCGATCGACGCGAGGCCCGCACCGCACGCCTCGAAGCGGTCCTGCGCGTCCTCGTAGCGGTCCTCGACGTCGCCCAGCGCGTCGCAGACCCGGTCGCGGTCGCCGATCCGGGCCTCCTGGCGGGCCTGGAAGCGCAGGGCATCGGCCTCCTGGAGCTTGCGGTGGGCCGGCGCGCAGGTGGCCGGCTGCGCGAGGGCGGAGCCGGCCGCGACGAGAAGCGCGGCCGTGAGCGGGAACAGGGCAGGGCGAAGCGGTCGGGTCATCGCTGAACTCGGTCGGGATGGTCGGCACCCCCTGCGGCGATAAGCCTCAGATCAGGAGGCTTGTCGCATGGCGCGGAGAGGCATCCCAGAAACGGCGACGCCCGGCCAGGGTTCCGGATTTTCCCGACCCCGAATTGTCCCGGCCCCGATGCGGGTCAGGCCGGCGCGGCGGCGCGGCGGCGCGAGGCCAGGATGGTGGCGAGCGTCACGGGCCGGTACGGGAAGGCGTCGACCCCGACGTCGAATTGCCGGGTCATCGGCTTCAGCCGGCCGTGGGAATGGCCGTGCAGGTCGATCACCCCGCGCCCCATGCGGTTCCAGGTGCGGAAGGCGTAGTGGCACAGAACCAGGCGGTGGCCGCCCTCGTCGATCTCGGCGTAGTGGGCGACCGAGGCCCAGCCCGGCGCGCCGAGCGTCGCCGGGCCGTCGTTGTTGCCGACGATCAGGTGCTTCTCGCCGTGGAGTCCCGCCAGGAGAGCGGCGACCCGCTCCGGCGGGGGCCCGAGGGCGAAGTCGCCGAGGTGCCAGACCGTGTCGCCCGGCCCGACCGTCGCGTTCCAGTTCGCGACCAGGGCCGCGTCGTGCTCGGGGATGCCGGCGAAGGGGCGCCGGTCGATGCGCAGCACCCGCGGGTCGCCGAAATGCGTGTCGCTCGTGAAGTAGACGGTCATGCGATCCGGGGACGGGCTCAGCGCGCCTGCATGCGCAGCGCCCCGTCGAGGCGGATGACCTCGCCGTTGAGCATCGGGTTGTCGATGATCGCGAGCACGAGGCGGGCATATTCCTCCGGCCGGCCGAGCCGCGGCGGGAAGGGCACCGCGGCGCCGAGGGAATCCTGCACCTCCTGCGGCAGGCCCTTCATCATCGGCGTCTCGAACAGGCCCGGCGCGATGGCGCAGACCCGGATACCGGCGGGGGCGAATTCGCGGGCGGCCGGGAGGGTCAGCCCGACGACGCCCGCCTTCGAGGAGGCGTAGGCCGCCTGCCCGACCTGGCCCTCGAAGGCCGCCACCGAGGCGGTCGAGACGATGACGGCGCGCTCGCCCCCCTCCAGCGGGTCGAGGGGCAGGGCGCCGGCCGCCACGAGCCGCATCAGGTTGAACGTGCCGATCAGGTTGATCTCGACGACGCGGGCGAAGGCGCGCAGGTCGAGGGGGCCGGCGCGCCCGACGATCCGCCCGGCGGTGGCGACGCCCGCGCAATTGACCAGGATGCGGGCCGGGCCGTGCGCCGCGGCGGCGCGGGACACCGCCTCCTCGGCGCTCCCCGCATCCGAGACGTCGCAGGCGAGGGCGAGCCCGCCGGTCTCCTCCGCGACCGCCCGCGCGGCCTCCTCGTTGAGGTCGAGGAGCGCGACCCGGGCGCCCGCCGCCGCGAGGGCGCGGCCCGTCGCCGCGCCGAGGCCCGACCCGCCCCCCGTGACCACGGCCGCGATGCCCTGAACCTTCATGCGCGCCTCCCGTCGTTGCGCATTCCGGCTTAGCAGAGGGCGGGGCCGCCCGTGAACCGCCGCGCTGCTGCCCCGTTGAGGGGAGCGATCCGGGAATCCCGAAGGGTGCTGCGCCTCATCACCTACAACGTCCGCCGCTGCCTCGGCACCGACGGGACCCTCTCCCCCGCGCGCATCGCCGCGGTCCTCGCCTCCTGCCGGCCCGACGTGGTGGCGCTGCAGGAGCTCGACGTCGGCCGCCCGCGCTCCGGGCGGATCGATCAGGCCCACGCCATCGCGGAGCATCTCGGCATGCGGGCGCATTTCCACGCGGCCCTGCGGGTGATGGAGGAGGCGTACGGCAACGCCATCCTCACCGCCCTGCCCTCCCGCCTCGTGCGGGCCGAGGCGCTGCCGGGCCTCGCCGGGCGCCCGCACCTCGAGCCGCGCGGCGCGCTCTGGGCGGCGATCGAGGCCGGCGGCACGGAGGTCCAGGTCATCGCCACCCATCTGGGCCTGCGCCGCCGCGAGCGCGCCCGGCAGGCGGAGGCCCTGCTCGGGCCCCGCTTCCTGGCCGATCCGGGCTGCCGCCCGCCCCTCGTGCTGGTGGGGGACCTCAACGCCGTGCCGGCCTCCGCCGCCTACCGGCGCCTCGCCCGGCATCTCCGGGACGCGCAGCGCGCCGCCGGCGTGCCGCGCCGCCAGCGCACCTTCCCGTCCGGGTTCCCGCTGCTGCGGCTCGATCACGTCTTCGTCAGCGAGGGGATCCGGGTGCGGCACGTCGAGGTGGTGCGCGGGCCGTTGGCGCGGGTCGCCTCGGACCACCTGCCGCTCCTCGTCGACCTCGACCTCGCCCCGGCGGCGGGCGCGCCGCGCCCCGACCGGGCGGAGGTGGCGTGATGGCGCGGCACGGGGCGGGGAGCGGGCGCCGCCGCCGCTGGACCCTGATCACCACCGCGCTCAGCGTCGCGCTCGGGGCCTACCTCCTCGTCCGCACCCTCTCGGGCTACGGCCTCGCGGAGCTGTACGCGGCGGTGCGGGCGATCCCGGCGGCCCGGCTCCTGGGGGCGGGCGCCTTCGCGGCGGGCAGCTACCTCTGCCTCACGGCAGGGGACTGGCTGGCCCTGCGGGCGATCGGGCGCCCCCTCCCCTACCGGTACGTCGGCGTGGCGGCCTTCGTGGCGCTCGGCGTCGGCCACAGCATCGGCCTGTCCGGCCTGAGCAGCGGGGCGATCCGCTACCGCTTCTACGCGCGCCGCGGCCTGACGCTGGCCGAGAGCGCCAAGCTGGTCCTGTTCTGCGGCCTCACGGTCGCGCTCGGGCTGATGGCGCTCGGCGCGCTGGCGCTGCTGCGGCCGCGGCTCGCGCAGGAGATCACGGGTCTGGGGCGGGGCGGCATCGTGGCGGTGGCGCTCGCCTGCCTCGCCGGGGTCGGGCTCTACCTCGCGGCCGCGGCCTTCCGGCTCGGGCCCCTGACCATCCGCCGCTGGTCGATCGAGGTGCCGCCCTGGCGCATCGCCCTCGCCCAGGTGGCGGTGGGGTCGGTGAACTTCGCCCTGGTCTCGGCCTGCCTGCATCAGGTGCTCGCGGCGGTCTCGGACGTGGCCTATCCGGGCGTCGCCTCGGTCTTCGTGATCGCGAACGCGGCGGTGCTCGTCACCAACGTGCCGGGCGGCGTCGGGGTGATCGAGAGCGTGGTGGTGCATCTCCTGCCCGGGACCGACGTGATCGGGCCGCTCATCGCCTTCCGCGTCGTGTACTTCCTGGTGCCGCTGGCGCTCGGGCTCCTGGTCTTCGCGGGGGCGGAGGTGGTGTTCCGGCGAAGGGGACGCGCCGGCCCGGCGCCCGGGCGGGACGCGATCGGCCCGGCGGCCTCGCCCGCCCGGTGAGGGCGCGCGCAGAGGGCGCGCGGAGAGCGGGTCAGATCACCTCGGCGACCGCCAGGGCGAGCACGAGCAGGGCCAGCGCCGCCACTTCCGACCAGTGCACGAGGGTGTCTGGTGCGATCCTGTTCATGAAGCGGAGCCTACGCCTGCTGTCCTGACAAGTATAGGGACAATTTATAGTGACAATTCGGGGCAGCGATCACGGCCAAGTTCGACGCATCCACGCGGGTGCGCGCCGAGGGCGGCTCGTCCGAAGGGAGAGGCCCCCGGGCGCGCCGGGTGCGCCTGCCGGCCTCAGCTCCCGAACGGCCGCTCCGGGTCGAGGAGGTCCGCGCCGAGGAGGGGCTCGATCAGGCCCTCCTCGGGCGGCACCGCGAAGGGCCGCAGGCCCCGCGGGCCGGTGTTGAGCCGCTCCACCGCCCGCACGAGCGACCCCTCCGCCCGGATCGCCGCCGTCACGGCGGCGGGATCGGCCCCGAGATGCTCGGCCAGCAGCCGGTCGCGCAGGGCCGCGATGGTGGCCCGGGTCGCCGGGTCGGTGCCCCCGACGGCGAGGTCGCACTCGGTGTCGAGCGCGACCGAGCGGTTGTTGAGGTTGGAGGAGCCGACCCGCAGGGCGGTGTCGTCCACGATCACCAGCTTCGAGTGCACCAGGACCTGGCACTCGCCCGCCGGGCCCGGCACCGCCGGGTAGGCGAGGAGGAAGCGGCCGTGCCGGTCGGCGGCGCGCAGGCGGCGGATCAGGCGGTCGCGGGGCGCGCCCATGGCGACCCGCTCGGTGAGGTTGTGCGAGCGGCGGGTGAGCACGATCACCACGTCGGGCCCGTCCGGCCGCGCCAGCTGCGCCTCCAGCACGTCGCCGACGAAGCGCGCCGTGAGGTACTGCGCCTCGATGTAGACGTGGCGCCGGGCGCCGCGCAGCAGGTCGGCCGTGAGGGCGGCGGCCTCCTCGACCGAGGGCTGCTCGTCGAGGAGCGGCATGGTCCGGGCGATCGCCACCGGCACGTCCGTGAAGTCGGGGGCGAGGCCGCGCGGCCAGAGCGGCGGTCCCTCGGCGGGGGCGGCCGCCTCTCCGGTCGCGTCGCGCCAGCGGGCGCGCACGAGGTCGCCGACCGCGCGGGCCGCCTCCCCGTCCACCACCATCTGGGTGTCGTGGACCGGCCCGTAGGGGGCGCCGTCCGGATCGACCCGGCGGGGATCCTCGGCCCGGTGCTCCTGCGTGTCCCAGCGCTGCACGGTCAGGTCCATGCCGCCCACGAAGGCGAGGCACTCGTCGACGCAGACGATCTTCTGATGATGGGCCGCGTAGAGGGGGTGGCGCGTGTCGAGCCGCACCCGGATGCGGGGATGGCGCTGCCACTCCGCCCCGAACAGCAGCGGCAGCGCCTCGCCCGGCCCGTGCAGCGTGCCCACGCTCCAGATCAGGATGCGCAGCTCCAGTTCGGGCCGCGCCTCCACGAGGGCGCGCAGGAAGGGGCCGAGCGGGGGCGAGGCCGCCTCCGGCGCGTCGGCCCGCAGGCGGATGCGGCCGTCGAAATCCCAGCCCACCAGGGTGATGCTGCGCCGGGCGCGCGCGAGCGCGTCCTCCAGCGCCGCGAAGTAATCCGCGCCGTCGACGAGCAGGGCGGCGCGGGCCGCCCGCGCCACCCGCCAGCAATTGCGGCCCGGCACGAACAGGGTCGGGGGCGGGGCGACCGGGACGGCCCCGGCCAACGCGTCATCCATTCTCATCGTGACGACCAACGATCTCCCCGATGCGGCGGGCGGCCCCGCCCGGGGCCGCGCCCCACCAGAACACGTCAGGCGCCCGAGCGTTGCAGCCTGCTCCTGCGGCACAGCGGACCCCGCCGCGCCGCACCGCACACGGCAAGTCCTGCCTCGAAGAACCAGTCTCGTTCGCACCCGCAGCACAGACGAGACGGAATAAGGACGCGCAAGAATGATGATCTCGATCGAACTTGCGGCCGCTCAACCCGTTTCAGGATCTGAACGGAATTGGAAAGGATCGATGATGCGGACGAAGCGGATGGCGCTCGCGGGCGCCCTGATGGTGGCCCTGGGCGGCGCGGCGGTGGCCCAGACCGCGGCGCCGGGCAGCGCCGAGGGCAACATGAACAACCCGGGCAGCGTCAAGAGCAACGCCGAGAAGGGGGGGCGCGACGCCGCCCCGGCGGCGGGCGTGGCGCCCGGGACGGCGCCGGCCGCGACCGGGACCGTGACGGGCGGAGGGAGCAGGACGGTCCCGAAGCCGAGCGACCCGACTCCGAGCCGCTGAGCCGGGCGATGCACCGGGGCGGCCGGGACGCGCGTCCCGGCCGCCCTCGGCGGTGGGCGGAGGCGGATCGCGGCTGGACGCGGGAATCCTGCACTCCCACTCTTCCGGCAGACCTCCGCCACCGGAGCCACCGGACCGAGCCCGTGCACTACAGCAGATCCGACATCGTCGCGGCCTGCGGCCCCAACGCCACCCGCGCCGGGCAGAGCTACCTGCGCGAGGGGCGCGTTCTCGAAGCGACCCGAAACGGAGCCGGGATCTCCGGCGAGGTCCAGGGCAGCGACGAGCCCTACAGGCTGGTCGTCGATCTGAGGGAGCGGGGGAAGGGGCTGCGGATCGAAGGCACCTGCTCCTGCCCGGTCGCCCGCAATTGCAAGCACGTGGCGGCCGTCCTCCTCTCGCTCCTGGACGAGGCGTCGGAGCCGCCGGGCGATCCGGTCGCGCAGCGCCTGGAGCGCCTGCTGGCGCCGGCCCCGACGGCCCGCGGCGCGGCACGAGCGGGCCGCCCCGCGGCCCAGGCGGAGGCGCTGCCGCCGGCCCTGGCGCGGTGGGTCGCGCAACTCGACCGGGCCCAGGCCACCGCCGGGGAGGATTACCCACGCTCCATCAACCAGCGGCTCGTCTACGTGCTCGGCTCGCTCCTGGCGGGGGAAGGCCTGCCGCGCCTCGCCCTGCAGGTGATCTCGACGCGCCTGCGCAAGGACGGCACCTTCTCGGAGGGCGGCAGCCCCTATCTCCTGCAGGCGGGCGCATCGCCGGCCCGGTTCCTGCGCCCCTCGGACCTGCGCATCCACCGCCTTCTCGCCGGCCGGCAGCGCCACTCCATCGGCTACGGCCGGGCCTACGCCTACGATCTCTCCGACGAGGATGCGGCGGAGATCCTGGCGGCCCTGCTCGCCACCGGCCGCGTCCGCTGGCGGGAGCCGAACGGGCCGGCCCTCGCGGCGGGTCCGCCCCGGGCCGGGCGGATCGCCTGGCGGGAGGAGGCGGATGCCCTGCGGGCGGAGGTCACCTGCGAGGATCCCGGCGCGGTGCTGGCCGCGGCGCCGCCCGCCTACGTGGACGAGGCGGCCGGCCTGATCGGGCCGGTGGAGACCGGACTCGCCCCGCGCCTCGCCGGCGCCCTCGCCCTGGCGCCGCCGGTCCCGGCGGAAGCGGTGGCGGCGCTCAACGCCGTCCTGGCGGAGAAGGTCCCGGACCTCGCCGCCCACCGGCCGCCCTCGCCCGCGGCGGAGCCCCTCCGCGTCGCCCCGCGACCGGTGCTGCGCCTCACGACCGCCCCGATCAGGACGACCATCGGCTACGGCCCCTACGCGATGATCGACCACGAGACGGTGCCCATCGCGCGGCTGGCCTTCGCGTACGGACCGGTGCGGACGGAACTCGGCGAGATGCGGGCCGTGGTGCCGCGCCTCAGCGGCGGGCGCCTCTACGCGGTGGCCCGCGATCCCGAGGCCGAGCGCGAGGCGGCCCGGCGCCTCATCCGGGAAAACTTCGTCCCGGTCTGCGAACGCTATCCCGCCGAGGCCGCGCATGGCCGCGACTTCGTGCGCGAAGGAGGAACGGCCCAATGGGCCGACGCGCAATACTGGCTCCTGCCCCGCCTGCGGGAGGAGGGCTGGGAGATCGAGACCGCCGCCGATTTCCCCCTGCGGCTGATGCGGGCGGACGGCGCCTTCGACGCGGAGATCCGCGAGGGATCCGGCATCGACTGGCTCGAACTCCAGCTCGGTGTCGAGCTGGACGGGGAGCGGATCGACCTCGTCGGGCCGATCCTCGCGCTGCTGCGGCGGCCGGGCTTCGACCCCGCCATCCTCGACGGCCCGGAGGGGGAGAAGGCCCTCGTCCTGCCGCTTCCGGACGGGCGGATGCTGGCCCTGCCCCCGGGCCGGCTGCGCGGGATCCTGGCGGCGATCGCCGAATTGCTGATCGGCCGCGACGACGAGGGGCGGCTTCGCCTGTCGCGGGCCGACGCGGCCGGCCTCGCGGCCCTGGAGGAGGAGGGCGGGGAGCGCGTGATCTGGCGCGGCGGCGAGGCGATCCGCGCCATGGGACGGCGGCTTTCCGCGAGCGGCGGCATCCCGCCGGTGGAGCCCCCCGCGGCGTTCCGGGCGAGCCTGCGGCCCTATCAGGCGCAGGGCCTCGCCTGGCTCGCCTTCCTGCGCGAGACCGGCTTCGGCGGCGTCCTGGCGGACGATATGGGCCTGGGCAAGACCGTCCAGGCCCTGGCGCTCCTCGCCCTCGAGAAGGCGGAGGGCCGCCTCGACCGGCCCGCCCTGGTGGTGGCGCCGACGAGCCTGATGGGCAATTGGCGGCGCGAGACGGAGCGCTTCGCCCCCTCCCTCCGCGTGCTCACGCTGCACGGCCTCGACCGCAAGGAGCAGTTCGGGGCGATGGCCGAGCACGACCTCGTGCTCACCACCTATCCGCTGATCCCCCGCGACCACGCGGTGCTGACGGCGCAGGAGTGGCACATCCTTCTCCTCGACGAGGCGCAGGCGATCAAGAACCCGGACGCGCAGACGACCCGGCTGCTGCACGGGATCCGGGCGCGGCACCGCTTCTGCCTCACCGGGACGCCGCTTGAGAATTCCCTCGCGGAGGTGTGGTCGCTCTTCGCCTTCGCGTGCCCGGGCCTGCTCGGCGACCGCCGGCACTTCACCCGGGCGTGGCGCATGCCGATCGAGAAGCAGGGCGACCGCGAGCGCGGCCGGCTGCTGGCGCGGCGCCTCAAGCCCTTCCTGCTGCGGCGGACCAAGGACGAGGTGGCGGCCGAGCTGCCGCCCAAGACCGAGATCGTCGAGCGCGTCGACCTCGCGGCCGGTCAGCGCGACCTCTACGAGTCGATCCGGCTCGCCATGCATGCCCGGGTGCGCGCCGCCATCGCCGAGAAGGGATTCGCCCGCAGCCGCATCGTCATCCTGGACGCGCTGCTCAAGCTGCGGCAGGCCTGCTGCGATCCGCGCCTGCTCAAGCTCGCACCTCCCCCGAAGGCGGGCTCGGCCAAGCTCGACCGCCTGGACGAGTTGCTGGAATCCCTGATCGCCGAGGGGCGCCGGGTGCTGGTCTTCTCGCAATTCACCTCGATGCTCGACCTGATCAAGCCGCGCCTCACGCTCGCCAAGACGCCCTGCCTCGAACTCACCGGCCGCAGCCGCGACCGCGCCGAGGTGGTGCGCCGCTTCGAGGCCGGCGAGGCACCGGTCTTCCTGATCAGCCTGAAGGCGGGCGGGACGGGGCTCAACCTCGTCGCGGCGGATACGGTGATCCTCTACGATCCCTGGTGGAATCCGGCCGTGGAGGCCCAGGCGATCGACCGCGCCCACCGCATCGGCCAGGACAAGCCCGTCTTCGTCCACAAGCTCGTCGCCTCCCGCACCATCGAGGAGAAGATGGGGGTGCTGAAGGAGAGGAAGGGCGCGCTCGCCGATTCGCTGTTCGACCACGACGGCGCGCCCACGAGCGCCATGACGGCGGAGGATTTGGATCTCCTGCTCGGGGACTGACTCTGGGGCACAAACCCGTATAATAGTCGCGCAATTTCCCCATCGCTGCATCGCAGCCTTCTGGTTGAATTTTTATGAAATTAGACGCATTTTTATTTCAAGTCATGATTTTGTTTCTGCCTGGAGTGATTTGGGCACGTATCGATATCGTGTGGGCAAGACAATCTAAACCTTCAGATGTTGAATTTTTCGTCCTGAGCTTTCTCTACGGGCTTGCAAGTTAGGCTGTCACATATGCTTTATTTGAGTTATTTGTTGGTGATTTCGAAGTCATAAGCATAGAAAAGCCGGCCATTTTTAACTATTCTATTGTATATGAACTCATTTGTGCAACTTTCATCAGTTTTGCAGGAGGAATAGCCTGGCTTTATGCCTCGAATTACAAAATCATGGCACGCTTCCTGCAATTCATTCGAGCCACCAAGCGATATGGCGATGAGGACGTATGGGACTTTACATTCAACAGTCGATCGAAATCAGTCGGATTTATAAATTGGCGCGACTTCGAGCAGAAGCTAGGCTAATCCGGATACGTTAATACATTCTCGGAAAGCGGAGAAATCAGAGAGATTGTACTGCGAGATGTGTCGGTGTATGATTTCGAGGGCAATAAGCAATACGACGTTCCGTTGCTCTACCTAGCGCGAAAAGCGGAAAATATCCATATCGAGTTTCCGATCCCGAACACGGAGGCGAGTCAGGATGCCGGATAAATCGTTCACGAACCTGAAGGCTGAGGGCGGCTACTCGCTACCCCGGAGTGCTCCGCTGACCGAGAGCTACGTCCGCAAAGGCGGCGTCAACGCTCCCTCGGCGCAAGCCACCCGTCCCCCGCCTCCCCCGCCCCTTCGCCCGGCCACGGGGCCGAATGCGCCGTCGTCGGGCGGACAGGGCGGCTCCTCGCGGCAAACCTGAGGAGGGACCCGCGCGGGCCACCGTTCCGGCCCGTACCGGCCGCTGCCGCGTCACTCCGGTCGAGGCGAGCTCACTCCCCCGGGGCCGCCGGGCTCGCCATGCCGCCGTGCGGGGGCGGGGCCGCCGCCTGGGCGGGGGCGGGCTTCGCTGCCCGGGCGCGCAGGCGCGCCGCCGCATTCTTCGGCAGGTCCGAGATCACGCAGACGAGGCAGAACACCGCCGGCACGAAGATCAGCGACAGGACCGTCGAGAAGAGCAGGCCGCCGATCACCGCGATCGCCATCGGTGCCCGGAACTCGCCGCCCGCCCCGATCGCCAGCGCGCTCGGGACCATGCCGGCCACCATGGCGATCGTCGTCATGATGATCGGCCGCGCGCGCTTGCGGCCCGCATCGATGATCGCCTCATTGCGCGACATGCCGTGGCGCATCGACTCGATCGCGAATTCCACCAGCATGATCGCGTTCTTGGTCACGATGCCCATCAGCATCAGGATGCCGATCCAGACCGGGGTCGTGAGCTGCTTGCCGGTGACGAGCAGCGCCACCACGGCGCCGCCCAGGGAGAGCGGCAGCGAGAACAGGATGGTGATCGGGTGCAGGAAGGACCCGAACAGCATCACCAGCACGGCGTAGACCATGAGCAGGCCCGCCCGCATCACCTCGGCGAAGCCGTCCGACAATTCGGCGAGGTTCTCGGCGTCGCCCGACTGGTTGACCTGCACCCCCTTCGGCAGGTTCCTCATCACCGGCAGCTGATTGATCGCGGCCAGCACGTCGCCGAGGGCCGCGTCCCCGACGAGGTCCGCCGCCACGGTCGCCTGGCGCTCGCGGTCGTAGCGGGAGATGTTGGCCGGCCCGTCCTGGAAGCCGAGATCCGCCACCGCCGAGAGCGGCACCCCGCCCTTCGCGGCCGGGGTCGGGATGCGCAGCTGCTCCACGATCTGCCAGTTCAGCCGGGCGCTGTCGTCGAGCTGGACCCGCACCGGCACGAGGCGGTCGCCCGCGTCGAACTTGGCCAGCGCCGGCCCCACGTCGCCGATCGTGGCGACGCGGATCGTCTCGGAGAGCGTGTCGGCCGTGATGCCGAGCCGGGCGGCGAGGTCCATGCGCGGGCGGATGCGCAGCTCCGGCCGGTTCAGGGTCGCGCCCGAGATCACGTTGGCCACGGCCGGCAGGCGGCGCATCTGGTTGGCGAGCTCGTTGGCCACGCTCGCCACCGTGCTGCTGTCCTGGCCGTTGACCACGAGTGAGATCGCCCGCAGGCCGTTCTCGTCCACGAACCAGTAGCGGATGTCCGGGATCTGCCTCAGCCGCGCCTCGACCTGCTGCTCCAGCTGGCGCTGGGTGATCGTGCGGTGGGTCTTGTTGGTGTAGTTGAGGATGAGCGAGGCGCGCCGGACCTCGATCGTGCCGCCCGCGATGCGCCCGCCATCGACGAAGATGCTCTTCACCTCCGGGATCTGGCGCAGGTCCTTGACGATCACGTCGGTGACGCGCTGCGTGTCCGAGGCCTGGCTGCCCGGGGGCAGCTCGATCGAGAGCAGCGAGCGGGCGGTGTCCTGGGCCGGCAGGAAGCCCTGCGACAGGAGCTTCATGCTGAGGATCGAGGCCGCGAAGATCGCGATGCCGAGGATCACGGTGAGCCCGTAGAAGCGCACCGATTTCGAGACCAGCCAGACATAGGCGCGCTCGATCCGGCCCGGCGGCTTCTCCTCGTGGACGTGCGGCTTCATGATGTAGGCGGCCAGCATCGGCGTCACGAAGCGGGCCGCGAGCAGCGAGAACAGCACCTGCACCGCGATGGTGATGCCGAACTGCTTGAAGAACTGGCCCGCGATGCCGCCCATGAAGCTCGCCGGCGCGAAGATCGCCACGATGGTGAGGCTGATCGCGATCACCGCGAGCCCGATCTCGTCGGCCGCGTCGATCGCCGCCTGGAAGGGCGACTTGCCCATCCGGATGTGGCGCACGATGTTCTCGATCTCGACGATCGAATCGTCGACCAGGATGCCGGTCGAGAGCGTGACGGCGAGGAAGCTCACGAGGTTGAGCGAGAAGCCGAGCAGGTCCATCGCCCAGAAGGCCGGGAAGATCGACAGCGGCAGCGACACCGCCACGATCACCGTCGTGCGCAGGTCGCGCAGGAACAGGAACACCACGATGACCGCGAGCGCCGCGCCCTCGAACAGCGTCTTGATCGCGGCCTCGTAGTTGCCGAGCGTGTAGTCGACCGACGTGTCGATCAGCGAGAGCTTGACGTCCGGGTACTCGGCCTGGATCTGGTCGACCTTGGCCTGGACGGCCTTGGCCACGACGACGTCGCTCGCGCCCTTGGCGCGCTTGATGCCGATGGCGACGACCGGCTTGGCGTCGAGGCTCGCGAAGGTGCGCCGGTCCGCCACCGTGTCGGTGACGACGCCGAGATCCTGCAGCCGGATCTGCCCGCCCGAGGCGAGCGGGATCATGGTGCCCTTGAGCTCGTCGAGGCTGCGCGCGCCCGCGAGGGCCCGGATCGCGAAGTCGCGCCCGCCGAGCTGGGTGCGCCCGCCCGCCACGTCCACGTTGATGCCGCGCAGCCGGCGGCTCACGTCGACGGCGGTGAGCCCGTAGGCCTGGAGCCGGTCGGGATCGAGGGAGACCAGGATCTCGCGCTCGGAGCCGCCGATCGTCTCGACCTGCGCGACGCCGCGGATGCTCTGCAGGCGGCGCTTGACCACCGTGTCGACGAAGTAGGAGAGCTGCTCGGGCGTCTTGTCGGGGGCGACCGCCGCGTAGGTGACGATCGGCAGGCCGACCACGTCGACGCGCTGGATCAGCGGCGCCTCCGCCGAGCGCGGCAGGTCGGCCTGGATGCGGGTGATCGCGTCCTTGACGTCGTTGAGCGCCCGGTCGGTGTTGGTCTCCAGGCGGAACTGGACCGTCGTCACCGAGACGCCGTCGGTGACGAGGGACGCGATGTGGCGCACGCCCTCGACGCCCGAGACCCCGTCCTCGATGGTCTTGGTGACCTGCGCCTCCAGCTCCGCCGGGGCCGCGCCGAACTGCGCCACCGCCACCGAGATGATCGGGATGTCGGCCGAGGGCAGCCGCGTGATCGGGAGCTTCCCGAAGCTCATCCAGCCCAGGATGAGCAGGATCAGCGAGATCAGGATCGAGGGGAGCGGCTTGCGGATCGCCCAGGAGGAGACGTTCAGGGACACTTACGGCGCTCGCCTCGGTTGGTGTTGCATCGACGCCTCCTCCGCTCCCGGTTCAGAAGGCCGTGCCGGCCTTGGCCACCACGGTGTCGCCCTCTCCGACGCCGCTGCGGATCTCGACGTCGTCCTCCGAGGAGGAGCCGACGACGACGCGGCGGGTCTCGATCCGGCCGCCGCGCACCACCTGGACGCTCGTCGTGTCGCTGCGGCGCAGGATGGCGGCGCGGGGCACGGCGATCCCGCAGCTGCGCGCCGTGTCGATCAGGGCGCGGGCGAACATGCCCGGGCGCAGGTCCGCGTGGGCCGGAACCGACACGAAGGCCCGGCCGAACTGGGTCGCCGGGTCGACGTCGGTCGCCGCCATCCGCACCTCGCCCCGCAGCGCGAGGTCGTTGCCGATCAGGATCCGGCTCTCCGCCCCGGCCCGGATCTTCGAGATGTAGAGGCTCGGCACCTGCACCATCAGGTCGAGATCGCGGTCGAGGGCGATCTGGAACAGCGGGTCCATCTGGGGGCTGACGAGCTGCCCCACCTTGGCGGTGCTGCGCGTGACGGTGCCGGCCGCGGAGGCCTTCAGGGAGATCGAGTTGGGGAGCTTGGCGAGGTTCGACGGGGCCAGCATCTGGGCGACCGAATCGTCCGCCCCGATCTTGGCGACCCGGGCCAGTTCCTGGCCGGCCGAGACGGGGTCGCCCTCCTGCACCAGCACGTCCGAGACCCGGTAGCCCTCGATGTTGATGCTCACGTAGGCGGGGCGCCGGGGCATCAGGTAGCCGGTCACCCGCACGTTGTCGGAGAAGCAGGCCCGCCGCGCCCGCACCGTGTCGGTCGGGGCGTCCTCGGCCCGGGCCAGCCCGGGCGGGCCGATCAGGGCGAGCGTCAGGAGGGCGGCGCGGCCGAGCGCCTCCGGGGCGCGCGCGGGGCGCGGGCGGAGGGCCGTATCGCGGTCAGGACGCATCCATCGGCCTCGCATCGGCCTCGCCAGAATCGTACGCGGTTCGGGGGCGGGAGGCGGGCCCGTCCGGGAGGACGGGGCCCGCGCCGCGGGGTGAGGGCCCGGCCGCGGCCGGGCGGGCCGGCCGAAACCGGGCGGGCCGGCTTTGGCCGGCCCCATCTCAGTAGCGCGAGGCCGACTTCACGCCCGACATGTTGACCGTCGTCACGCGGCGGTTGACCGGGGCGTTCGGGTTCGCCGCGTCCTTGAGCTGCGTCTTGCCGTAGCCGACGCTGACGAGGTTGGTGGCGGGCACGCCGTAATTCTGGACGATGTAGTCCTTCACGGCCTGGGCGCGGCGCTCGGACAGGGCCTGGTTCGCCTGGTCCTTGCCCTTGCCGTCGGTGTGTCCGACGATCAGGAAGGTGTTGCCCTTGAGTTCCTGCCGGGCGAGGGCGGCGCCCAGGCTCTTGACCATGGGCAGGGCCTTCGGGCCGATCTTGGCGGAGTTGTAGTCGAAGGGGATCTCGAGGTCGATGCTCGGCTTGTCGGCCGAGACCGCCGCGAGCTTGCTGCGCTCGCTCGGGGTCAGCGAGGCGCGGTTGCGCAGCGAATCCAGGAAGCTGCGGTCCTCGCCGAGGGCGCCGGCGCTCGCCGCCTCGCCGCGGACGCTGGTCGAGAGGCTGCGGGTCGGCCCGGTCGCGACCGGCGCCTCGGCGGGTGCCCCGATCAGGGCCTTGGCGATGTCGGCCTCGCTCGGGGCCTTCTGGGCGAGGGCGCCGGCCGCCGAGCCGAGGGTCAGCAATCCGGCAAGGAGCGCGGCGCGGCTCAGGCGCCGCGAGAACGTGTTAGCAGATCCAGTCATCGTGATGCTCCTCAAAACGATCTCAGTCCAGTGCCAGACGTTCTTCGTTCGTATGCCGGTCGCTGCCCGGTCATCAGGACCGAGTGACGCCGTCTTTCCGCTCGCGTCGAGGCCGGCCGCGCGGCGCGTGGGCGGCCTCAACGGATTCCGTATTGGGCGAACTCTCTCTCGAGGCCCGGATCCATCCGGAGCGCATCGTTGATGTCGCTCTTCCCCTCCTCCGTCTCGCCGGTCCGAACCCGCGCCATCCCGCGGCCGTACAGGGACGAGGCCTGCTTACCATTGCCCTTCAACGCGGCATCGTAATCGCGGATGGCGAGACCGGGAAGTCCTATCTTGAGGTTGACCAGTCCACGACTGTCGAGAGCGTCCGGGAAATTGGGTCTGAGCTTCAGCGCCTCGTTGCAGTCGCGCAGTGCCCGGTCGAGTTCATCAACCATCGCGCGCACCCAGCAGCGGTTATTGAGCGCCTCAACGTCCTGTGGGTTGAGGCGGATCACCTCGTCAAAGTCCGCCAGCGCGAGCGCGTACTCGCGGTGGATCGCGTAGAGCTGGCCGCGCCGGTAGAGGGCGGACCCGTCGGCTGGGTTGCGCTCCAGGGCCTTGTTGAGCTCGGCCCGCAGGCGCTCGTCCTCGCGGGTGTAGGGCAGCGGGGTCTGGGGCACCTTCGGGGCGGCGACCTTGGCCTGCTCCTCGAACCGCTTCAGCTCGGCCCGGCCGCGCTCGCCCCAGGCGGTGCCCTGGAACTTGTCCGCGAAGCGCTCCATCGCCTCCCGGGTCCCGGCCTTTCGGGCGGCGGCGAACTCGGCGGACGGGTCGGCCTGCGGCTCCCGCGGCGTCTCGGGCGGTCGGCCGGCCACCGGCCCGGGCGGCGCCTCCTCGCGCGGGGGCCTCCTCCCGGCCTGCTGCGGATCCACCCAGGTCGGGCTCTCCTTCGGGGTCTGACCCTCCTTGGCAGGGAAGTCCTTGGCAGGGAAGTCCTTGGGAGAGTGGTCCTTGGCAGAAAGGTCCTTGGCAGAAAGGTCTTTGGGCGGCGGGGTGTCCTTCGCGAGGGCCCCCTCCCGCAGGCTCGAGTAGATCCAGGGGGTCTGCCCGCCCTGGCCCGCCGCCAGGGCGGAGCGGGTCCGGTCGAACACCGCGCGGCTGATCCCGTCGCTCTGGCCGAGCTGCCGGACCAGTTCCTCGGCGAAGGGGCTGCGGGCGCCCGTCGCCTGGCGCAGCATCTGGCCGGGCTGGGTCGAGTAGAAGACGAGCGCGTTCGGGGGAGCCTCGGCCGTCGCCGCGAGCCCGTTGGCGAAGCTGCGGAAGCGCCGCTCGAACGGGTTGCGGTTGGCCGCGTCCAGGATCACCACCTTCAGGTCCGCGCCGCGCTTCTGCATCTCGCTCAGGATGCCCTCGACGTTGAAGCCGTCCCGCCGCAGATCCGGCTCGGTCCAGATCTGGGCATCGACCGGTATCAGGTAATTCTGCTTGTTCGATTGGATCCCATACCCGCTGAAGTAGAGGAGCGCGGTCGAGCCCGCCTTGATCTTGTCGTAGAAGCGCCCGAGCGCGCCCTGCAGGGCGACCTTCGCCATGTTCTCGCCGACGTCCACGGCGTAGCCCTTCTGCTGAAGGACCGCCGCCACGGCCCTGGCATCCGCGACCGGGGTCGTGAGGGCCGTGTCGCTGTCCGGGTACTGCGCGTTGCCGATCACCAGAGCGATCCGGTCGCCCGCTCTGCTTTGGGCGAAGACAGGTTGAATCGCCTGGCACGCGCTGAACGCGAGCACGATGCCGACAATCCACAACGCACGCATGCCGTCCTCAGAGAACTGCTCAGCAATCACAATCCAGCCGCGGAAGCTTAAGACCTCCGCCGCGGTCTGACAAGTTTAACGGTCGCGCACGACCGATTCCGATCGGCCGGACGAGGGACCTCCTTCCGCAATGCGACCACTGAATCGGCGTGACAAGCGCCAGTTTCTTCGCGTCATCCGCCAGAACCGGCACCGGACGGGCAAGTCTCGCACGGATGCGGGACCGGGTTTCGCCAGTCTCCTGGCAAGAGCCGCCCGATCGGAGCTTTCCGACGCTTCGGTTCTACCTGGGTGCGGGATGCCCGGGCGTGCGGGCGCGCACCGCCCGAGACGCGACGACGCCCCGGGCGGGGGCCCGGGGCGTCGTCGCGCGCCGCCTCGGGTGTGGCCGCTAGTCCACGGCGAGGCGGGTTTCGACGCGGCGGTTGGCCGGGTCGAGCGGGTTGTCGGTGAGCGGGCGGGACTTGCCGAGGCCGCGGGCGGTGAGCTGGGCGGCCAGGACGCCGCGGCCGGAGAGGTACCGGACCACGGCGTCGGCCCGGCGGCCCGACAGGCCGAGGTTGAACTCCTCGCCGCCGCGCGCGTCCGTGTGCCCCTCGACCAGGAAGGTCGAGGATCTCAGGCGGTCGTCGCGCAGCGCCTTGGCGAATTCGTCGAGGTTCTGCTTGGCGGCGCCGGTCAACTGGTCGGAATTGTAGTCGAAATTCACCACCAGGTCGAAGCTGCCGGTCGGCCTCGCCCGGGTTTCGACGCCGGCGTTGCACTCGCTGTGGGTGCCGATGCAGAGCCCGCGGGTCTTGCCCAGCGGATCGGCCGGCGCGAACTTCTTGACGATGTCCTCGGCGGTATAGGCCGGGCCGGCGACGGCAGCATGGCCGGCGCAGACCGCCGCGAGCGCGAGAATCGAGGCCGTAAACTTGCCGCGCATGTCCGAATTCCCCTGCAACGTTGCGGTTATGCCGCAGGATCAGTTTTTCGTCAATAGCCTGGGCCAGGTACGACTAGGTATCACTGATTCAAATTTTCGCTCCACAGTCGTTGCAAGACCTCGTCGCGCACCAATCCTCGGTACTCCTGCGTCGGGCCGGGGGCGCAGCGGCCTGGGGGCGGCGCCCGGCGAGCCCTTGCCGAAAGATCCCGCCTCGGTCAGGGTGACGGGGGCGCGCTTTCCAGGGGCCGGACCGGCCGCCGTCCCGCTCAGGCCGGTCCGCGCATCGGGCGCCCCCGCATGACCGGTCGGACCATGAAGACAGACGCCACCGAGCCGACGCCGCGGCCAGTCCGGGCCGCGCTGGACCTGGGCTCGGCCTGCCATGCGGGGCGCGTGCGCGAGTTGAACGAGGACCGTTTCCTGCTCGCGCCGGAGAGCGGGATCTTCGCGGTGGCGGACGGGATGGGCGGGCACGCGGGCGGCGAGGTGGCGAGCACCGCGGTGGTGGAGGCCCTGGCCGCGGTCGGGCCTGCAGCCTCGGCGGGGGACCTGCTCACCGCCCTGAAGGCGCGGCTCGCCGCCGCCAACGCGGACATCCAGAAGGTTGCCCGGGCGCGCGGCGCCGTCGTCGGCACCACGGTCGCGGTGCTGCTGATCCACGCGCCGCACTTCGCCTGCCTGTGGTCGGGGGACAGCCGGATCTACCGGGTGCGCGGCGGGGTGCTGGCCCAGCTCTCGCGCGACCACACCGAGATCCAGTCCCTGGTCGAGCGGGGGGTGATCACCCCGCAGGAGGCGCAGACCTGGCCGCGGCGCAACGTGATCACCCGGGCGATCGGCGTGCAGGCCCAGCCCGAACTCGACCTCGACCACGGCCTGCTGGAGGCCGGCGACCTGTTCATCCTGTGCTCGGACGGGCTCACGCGGCACGTGGAGGACGGCGAGATCCTGGCGGCGGCCTCGGGCCCGGAATCCGGCAGCGCCCAGGGGCTCTGCGACGCGCTCCTCGCCCTCACCCTGCACCGCGGCGCGGCCGACAACGTCACGGTCGTGGCCGTGCGCTATCTCGGGCGTCCCGCCGACGCCCCGGCCGACTCGCCCGCCGCCTCCGGGCCGCGCCCACCGGAGGGCCCGCGCGCATGAGCGAGGAGACGGTCTTCCTCCCGCCGCAGTCCCGGTCCTTCATCGCGCCCGGCACCCGCCTCAACGACATCTACGTGATCCGCAGCCTGATCGCGGCCGGCGGCATGGGCGAGGTCTACCGGGGCGAGGCGCTCGCCACCGGCGACGCGGTGGCGATCAAGGTGATCAAGCCGGACCTCGCCCGCAACGCCTCGGCGCTGGCCCTGTTCCGGCGCGAGGCCTCGGCCCTGCACAACCTCCACCACGAGGCGATCGTCCGCTACTTCGTGTTCTCGATCGACCCGAAGCTCGAACTCCCCTACCTGGCGATGGAGTTCGTGGACGGCGTGTCGCTCTCCGACCGGCTCAAGGAGGGTCCCCTCGACGGGCCGACGCTGCGGCTGCTGCTGCGCCGGCTCGCGGCCGGGCTGCAGGCCGCGCACGAGCTCGGGATCATCCACCGGGACGTCTCGCCCGACAACGTGATCCTGCCGGGCGGCAACGTGGCCCGCGCCAAGCTGATCGATTTCGGCATCGCCCGGGCGCCGAGCACGGACGGCACGGTGATCGGCGGGGGCTTCGCGGGCAAGTACGCCTACGTGTCCCCCGAGCAGCTGGGGCTCTACGGGGGCGAGGTCACCCCGCAATCGGACATCTACAGCCTCGGCCTGCTGATGGCGCACGCGGCGCGCGGCCGCGCCCTCGACATGGGCAGCAACCACGTCGACGTGGTCGAGAAGCGCCGGCGCGTGCCGGACCTGACCGGGATCGAGGAGCCGATCCGCGGCCTGCTGCAGGCGATGTTGCAGCCCAACCCGAAGGACCGGCCCGCCGACTTGGCGGCGGTGGCGGCGCTGGCCGCGGCCGAACCGGCCGCCCCCCGGCGCCTGCCCGTCGCGGTGCTGGCCGCGGCGGGCGGGGGCGTGGCCGCCACCGCCGCCCTCGCGGCGCTCGCCTTCGCGGTGCTGCCGGCGCGCCGGGCGGAGGCGCCGCTCACCACCCCGGTGCCGCAGGTGGTCGGCCCGGCCGAGCCGGTGGTGACGCCGAGCGTGCCCGCCCCGCCGACCGAGCCCTCCTCGCGGGCCGATCCCTCCTCGCGGGCCGAGCCCGCGCGGCCGCCCTCGGCCACGAAGCCGCCGATCATCGCCCTGCCCGACCCGGGCGAGGATCCGGACGCGCCGCCCGCATCCCCCCGGGACCCCCGGCGCGAGCCCCCCGCCCCTCCCCCGCCCCCGGCCGTGACCACGACCGCCGAGGAGGTGGAGAGCTTCATCCGCAAGTACGACGGGGGCGACTGCTTCTTCATCACGCCGGTGACGACCCAGCCGCCCGACATCACGGTCGACGCCTTCGGGCGCTCGACGCAGCCCTTCCGGGATTTCGACCAGGCGTTCAAGAACGCGCTCGGGATCGAGTCGCAGATCACCCTGCGGCAGGTGAGCGAGGCGCAGTGCCCCGTCGTCGCCTTCCTGGCGCGCCACTACCCGCAGCGCGACGCGCGCGCGGCGAGCATCACCATCACGCAGGACCTGCTCCACAGCGGGCAGGACCTCGTCGGCACGGTCGAGACCCGCGGCGACCGCGCGGTCGACCTGCTCCTCGTGGCGGATGACGGGCGGGTGACCAATCTCAGCCGCTCCGCCAAGCGGACGGGCGAGACCCTGCGCTTCTCGCTGCGGATGGAGGGGAGCGGCGTGCCGCGGCCGCAGCTCGTGGTGGTCGTGACCAGCCAGAAGCCGCTGACGAGCGTGCGCTCCGGGATCAACGGCCGGGCCGAGCAGCTCTTCCGGCAGATCGGCGACGAACTCGACCGCGATCCCCGTCCGGCGGGGATCGCGGTCGCCTATTTCAAGCTCGGGAGCTGAGATCCTCCGGGCCGTGATCCTCTGGGCCGTCCGGCCCGGGGGCGCTCACGGCATCCGGGTCATCAGGCGCAGGCCCTCGATGTCGAAGCGCGTGAAGGGCCGCACGCCCGGCGCCAGCGCGCGCCATCCGGCGGGAGCCGCCGGGGAGGGAGCGAAGACCTCGTCCGCGAAGGCGAGCTGCATCCGGCGCTCCGCGCGGGGATGGACGAAGGCGCATTCCTCGGGCGACAGGCCCCGGCACGGCGAGGCCTCGGCCGGCAGGGCCGCTGCGAGGGGCGCCACCAGGGCGAGGGCCGACAGGACCGGGGCAGCACGCAGCGTCATCAAGTCTCTCCATCCGTCTCGGGTTCGGCGAGGATCGTTCGGTCGTCGTGCCCCGAGATGGGCTTCCGAACCCGCCGATGCAAGATAAGGCCCCTCCGTTCTGGACCTACTGCTAGGCTAAGACTGTGCGCCCGCGCACCTGAACGCGGGATGATCGCGGTTTCAGCCGAGTTCCGGCGCGACCGGAGGAGCGCGAGAGAGCCTCGCCGTCTCAGTTGCGGCTCGCGACCTGCGGCGCCGACATGTTGACGGCGGTGACGCGGCGATTGGCGGCCGCGTAGGGGTTGGCGGCCTCCTTCAGGTGGCTCTTGCCGAAGCCGACGCCGATCAGGTTGCCGGCCGCCACGCCGTAATGCCGGACGATGTAGTCCTTCACCGCCCGGGCGCGCCGCTCCGAGAGCCGCTGGTTGCCGCGGTCGCTGCCCTTCCCGTCCGTGTGGCCGACGATGAGGATCGTGCTGTCGCGCAGTTCCGGGCGGGCCAGGCTGGCGCCGAGCGCGCTCACCTGCGCGAGCGCGCCGTGGCCGATCTTCGAGGAATTGTACGCGAAGGGGATGTCGAGGGCGATGCTCTGCTTGTCGGACGAGAGCGCGGCGAGCCGGTCGCGCTCGGCCGCCGACAGGGACGACCGGTTGCGCAGGGAATCCAGGAAGACCTGCTCCTCGCGCCCGCCGCGGTCCGGCACGACCAGGGTGAGGCTGCGGGTCTGGGGCCGCGGCATCAGCGCGCGGACGATGTCGTCCTCGGTCACGGTCTGCGCGCGGGCCCCGCCGGACCCGAGAAGCAGCGCGAGCGCGACGAGCGGACCGAACCCGGAAGGGCTCCGACGAGGGAACGCGACCATGGCTTTGCCTCAAGCAAGAGTGATCTGCGATCACACCCACGGACGCCGAGCACGGTGGCCCCTCCCGATGCGTCAAGCAGAGCGATGCAGAGCCGATGTTGTCCGATACAGAATCACGGCCAACCTGCCAAGCCCGCAAATGCCCGCACAATCTCTCCGGTCGGACCGGTCCCCAACAACTCCGCGCGAGCCTCCGCAAGTCCCGCATCCCGGTGATGTTCCACGCAGGTCGGGGGACGGCTGTGCGCCAGCGCACGGCCGGGGAGAAGCGGCCGGCGGGCGCGGGACTCGTCCCGGCCGCGGGGGCCCAACGAGAAAGGCCCGGCGGAGCCGGGCCTCTCGTTCGTCGCGCCGCGCGGGCTTGGCATCCCAAAGCCGCTCGATCCCTTCGGGATGGCGGCTTTGGGCTTCGCTCAAGCGCCGCGCGGGCTTGGCAGACGCCGTCCGGACGGATCGTCCGGCCGGACGTGATCCTCCGGACGGCGGATCAGAAGGTCGAGAACTGGTAGCGGATGCCGGCGCGGCCGCCGCCGCCGACGAGGTCGCCGCCGATCCGGTAATCGCCCCGGATGAAGCCCGACAGCCCGGTCTTGAGGTTGAAGAAATTGATCGAGGCCTGGACCTCCCCGCGCACCTTCCCCTCTTCCCGCAGGCCGGTCACCCCGGTGATCCCGTTGAACGCGCCCACCGTGCCGGTCTCGGTCAGCACGCTGTAGACGTAGCCCGTGATGCTCGGCTCGATCCGGATGTTGTCCTCGACCATCTCGGTCCCGATCCGCGCCCCGATCCGGCCGCGCAGGGCCTCGCCGTCCCGCAGGGGGACCGCCCCGACCGCCAGCGCCGGCGTGCGGTCGAACACCGTCGAGACGTATTCCAGGCCCGCCGTCGGCTCGACGTAGATGTTGTGCTCCAGCGGCACCCGGTAGCCGACATTGGTGGTGAAGTTGTAGTTCTGCAGGCCCGTGCGCTGCACCACGCCCGGCGCCCGGATGTCGAGGCCGAGCAGGTCGACCTTGAACAGCGCGTCCCAGAACCAGGGGCCGTTCAGGTAGGTGCCGTAGACGCCGACCGTGCCGCCCTCGTAATCCTGCCGCCCGGCATTGCGGTTGAGGTCGACGCCCGCCAGCGTGTAGCCGCCCATCACGCCGAGGATCAGGCCGTCGTCGGGCTTGGTCAGCCCGCTGATGACCACGTCCGTGCCGCCCAGGAAGCCGCCCGAGACCTGGCTGTAGCCGAGGTCGCGGGTGAAGTTGAGACCGCCGAAGGAGAAGTTGCTGAAGCCCGAGCGGCTCTCGATGTCGCCGTAGGCGCGGGCCCAGATGGCGGGCCGGGTGGTGGTCTGCGGCGCGGGCTCGGCGAGCTTGGGGGCGATCGGGTCCTTGGTCACGAGCGCCGAGTAGGCCGACAGGCCGTTATACTGCATCGCCTGCGGGATGGCGGTCTGGCCGGGCGCCGCCTTGAGGCTGTCGCGGACCTGGGTGAGCCGGTCGAGCACCGCCGAGCCGCCCTGGAAGGCGATGGTGCGGGCCGCGATCACGGCCGTGGAGGCCGAGAGGCCGACCGCGGTCGGCACGGTGCCGAGGGCCACGGAGGTGCCGCCCTGGCCGGTGGTCGCGACCAGGATCGCCTCGAGGGTGCCGAAATTCTGCGCCCCCGCGAGCGTGAAGGCGTTGGCGGCGCTGGTGCCGGTGACCGTGACGATCGGCGAGCCCGTGGTGAAGGGGACGGCCCCGGTCAGGTTGGTGACGGTGACGCCGGTCGTGCCGGAGGCGTTGCCGTTGATGATCAGGCGGTCGCCCGTGCTGGTCTGGGTGTTGAACTCCGCCAGCAGGCGCCCGTTCTGCCCGACGTAGTTGCCGTTGATGGTGAGCGTGTCGCCCGCCCGACCGTTCACGAGGCTGATCGTGCCGGCATTGACGAAGCTGGTGCCCTGAGTCTGGCTGCCGATGCTGCTGGTGCCGGTGGCGATGAGCAGGCCCGAGCCCTGGTTCTGGAACCCCGACAGGTTCTGCAGGCTGGTCGAGGCGAGCGAGATCCCGCCCGCGTTGGTGATCGTGCCGCCGCCGAAGCTGCTCGCGCCCGTGACGTTGACGCGGCCGCTCGCCGTGTTGGTGAAGGTCGAGCCGCTCGACAGGGCGAGGGAGCCGGTCAGCGTGCCGGCATTGGTCACCTGGCTGGCCACGGCGCTCGCCGCGGTCGTGATCGCGGCGCCCTGCACGTCGATCGTGCCGAGGTTGGTGATCGTCAGGGGTCCGGTGGCGGCGCCCGTCGCCGGGAGGCCGGGGACCGAGCTGAGCACCGCCGCGTCGATGCCGTTGGCGCCCGCGATGGTGCCGTTCGCCCCGTTCTCGATGCTGATCGCGCCGCCGGCGCGGGCGAAGATCGCCGACGGATTGGCGTTGGTCTGGAGGAAGCCGGCGATCAGGGTCGGCAGGCCGGTGGCGGGCGGGCCCGAGGCGGTGGCGGACTGGGTCAGCGCCCCCGCGTTGGAGATCACGAGCGGCGCGACCGCGCTGCCGCCCAGGATGCCGAACTGGCCGTAATTGACGGTGCCGGTGTTGGTCAGGGTGACGGTGCCGGTGAAGCCCCCGCCGACGAGGCCCGCGTAGGACGCGTTGAGGGTGCCGGAATTCGACAGGGCGGTGGTGGTGCGCGACGAGCCCGAGATGCCGAGCGGCGCGGTGATCGTGCCGGAATTCGCGACCGTGAGGGCGCCCCGGTTGGTGTCGGCCTGGATGCCCGCCGTCGCGGCCGTGATCGTGCCGGCGCTGGTGACGCTGCCCGCGCCCGTGCCGGAGCCGCTGTCGATCTGGATGCCGGCGCCGCCCGGCGCCGTGATCGTCGCCGAGGCGTTGACGTTGATCGCGACGCTGCCGGCCGGGCTCGCGCCGGTGGTCGCGGCGGTCGGCATCACCAGCACGGCGGCCGCGTTCTGCGGGCCGGCGATCGTGGTGTTGTCGAGGACGTTCAGGGTGAACTTGTCGAGCGGGGTGTAGAAGATGCCGCCCGTGTAGGCCCGGTTGGGGCCGCAATTGGCGATCTGCGTGGTCGAGGCGTTGTCCCCGGGCTGGCAGACGTTGGCCAGCATGACGACGCCGTTGCGGACCGGGAACAGGAACTGCCCGGGGACGCCGTTGTTCGAGCCCGCCACCAGCGAGTTGGGCCCGCCATCGATGAGCGCGCCGTTCACGAGGGAGCCGGGGAGCTCGAAGTAGCTGCCCGCCGCGCCGGTGCCGGCGGAGTAGCCGGCCGAGGCCGAGGTGCCGCCGAGCCCGTTCGTGCCGCCGCTGGCGTCGCCGGTCTCGAACTGGATGCGCTGGTAGTTGAAGTAGATGTCGAAATTGCCGCCGCCCGTATCGGCGCGGCTGGCCAGGACCAACTGGAAGGTGTTGGTCTTGTCGGCATGGTTCGAGAAGTAGCCGACCGAGGGCCAGGTCACCCCGAAGGCGGTCTGGCCCGCGTAGGTGCCGGTGCCGTAGGAGGTGATGCCGCTCGCCGGGTTGCGCGTGTCCACGTCGGAGAAGAAGGGCGCGATGATCGGCGCCCCGCGGTAATTGGCGCCGAGGCCGACCGGCGTGAACGTGCTCAGGGGCGTCCCGAACGTCACGTTGCCGTTGTTGTTGACGTAGAGCGACGAGTAGGTCGTGCCGAAGAAGTTGGCCGTGAAGGGCAGCGCCACCTCGCCGGTGGAGCCGTCGTCGTTGCGGGCGAGCTGATTGGCGTCGAAGCCCGGCACCACGCTCTGCGCGTAGGCCGCGCCGGCCAGCACCGGAAGCCCCGCGAAGGAGACGCCGATCATCAGCAGGCGCTTCATCCGCGCAAGGCCGCGCGCGCGGCCCGTTTCGTACCCCAGCGTCACCATCCCGCACCCCCGAACACGTCCCAGCGAGCCGGTCGGCGGGTCGCGCCCGCCCCGGCCCATGCCCGCCCCTCGCGGCGGCCGGCCCGACCCCGATCCCCGTCGGCGGCCGGTCCGGCGCGTGATCTCCGTCCGAAGACGCACATCAGGTCAGGCCTCTCGATCAGCATAACGGTCACGCTCGGCCAGCGTCTATTGCTAGACTGCCCGGCCGAGCACGCGAAACAACTCCGTTGCCGGGATGCCACAGCCGGCTTCCTCGCCACTGATTCGTTTCGAGTACAGCTGGCGATGAGCGTAAAGAGTTTCTTGCGAGATCGGCGCTCGACTCTGACCGGTATTCGTCCGATGCGGCAGATCTCGTTCCGGCCGGCGCCGGTCGAGCGAGGGATCTTGAGCGCATCAGAACCGGAACGGGATCGGTCGCGACGCGGATCGACTGGAGGCTGTTGTGGACCGGAGACGGGCGTTGTGTCGCGTCAGCGACGTCCGGCCCTGGCCAGCACGATTCCTGTCCCGGGTCGATCACGGCCTCTCGCCGGCCAGCGCGCGGCCGAAGGATTGGACGAGGCCGGCTTCGAGCTTGCCATCCATGCTCTGCAGGATGGTCATGGCCTCCCGCATCGGCATCGGCGTCTTGTAGGGACGGCGCTCGGTCAGGGCCGCGTAGATGTCGCAGATCGTCATCAGCCGCACCCCGTCGCTGACCGCCGCGCCCGCGAGCCTGTCCGGGTAGCCGGACCCGTCGAGGAACTCGTGGTGGTGGCGGACCACGTCGAGGGTGAAGGCGTCGCACTCGCCGCCGGCCTTCAGGATGTCGTGGCCGAGCGCCGCGTGGGTGCGCATCACCGCCGCCTCGTCGGGCGAGAGCCGGCCGGGCTTGGTGAGGATCGGGAGCGGGATCCGCGCCTTGCCGACGTCGTGGACGAGGGCGGCGCGCACGAAGCGCTGCTGGTCGTCGCGCCGGAAGCGCAGGTGCAGGGCGAATTGCGCGGCGAGGCCCGCCACCAGCAGGCAATGCTGGTAGGTGGCGTCGTCGTGCGTCCAGACCGTGTCGAGCCAGCGCGCCAGCCCGCCCTCCCGCACGGCGGTCAGGATCGGGGTCAGGCCCGCCTCGACGGTCTGCATGCGGATCCGGCTGCCCGCGCGCGCCTCCGCGAGCAGGCTGGTCAGCGCCTCCCCGGCCCGCGCGACGCCCTGGACCACCGCCGCCTCGCCCACCGGGCCGAACGCCTCGAGCTGGTTGAACAGGGCCGCCACCACCGTGTCGGGCGGCACGTAGGCCGGCAGGCAGACGGTGGCGCCGAGCGTCTTGGCGTGGCGCAGGGATTCCGTCGAGGTGCGGCGCAGGAGCCCGATCACCGGCAGCGCGCGGCCCCGGTAGCGCTTCTCCAGGGCCCGCAGGCAGGTGGACGCCTCGGGCCGGGTCAGGGTCAGGTCCGCGACCACGCCGATCAGCGCGGCGTCGCGGGTCCAGCGCTCGTCGGTCCCCACCACCTCGCAGCGCCCGACCGATCCGAGCGCCCGCGCGAGCGCGGCGCTGCGGTCCGGCCGATCGGTGACGAGGACGATGGTTCCCTCCGGCATGGAGGCACTCCCGACGGAACGGCCGCGACCTTGTCCGGTCGGGTATACTCCTAGTTCCGAAGAAATCGCTTACGGGATCCTCGAAGATCCGGCCCAGTCGGGGCGGGCGGCGCGGATCGATCAGATCACGCCCTGCCCCACGGGAGACGGGCGGCGCGAAGCCGGCTCAGTTCAGGGCCTGGCCCTCCCCGACGCGGATCGGCCGGACGAGGTCGCCCTCGCGCACGAAGGGGGCGGCGCGCACGACCACGAGGTCGTTCTCGGACAGGCCGCTGCGGATCTCGACCTCGTCCTCCGAGAACAGCCCGACCGCGACCGGGCGCGCCTCGATGTGGTTCTGGCTGACGACGTAGACCGTGGTGCCGTCCTGCCCGCTCACCAGCGAGGAGAAGGGCACGGCGATCCCGCAGCTCTCGCCGACCGAGACGGTGCCGCGGGCGTACATGCCGAGCCGCGCCTCGCCGATCGCGCTGAGCAGGATGCGCACCTGCCCGAGCTGGCTCGCCGCATCCGTCGAGGGGGAGACCAGCCGCACCCGGCCGCTGATCGGGCCGAGGCCGAGGGGCTTCACGGTCACGGGCTGGCCCGGGGCGATCTTCCCGAGCGCCGTGATCGGCGCGTCGGCCGCGAGTTCGATCTCGCCCTGCCCGATGATCACGAAGAGCGGATCGGAATGGGCCGGGGCGGGCCCGCCGATCGTGGCGGTGCTGCGGCCGACCACGCCCGCGACGGGGGCGCGGATCGGGATCGGGGTCGGGTTGACCGAGCCGTCGTCGGGGACGAGCTGGGCGAGGACCTGGTTCTGCCGCACCTCGTCGAGGGGCCGGACGGCGACCTGCTGCACGCGCAGCCCGTCCCGCTCGGGGCGGATCTGGACCTCCTGGCGGGCGGCGAGCACGCCGGTCACGTCGACCCGGTCGTCGAAGCAGCGCCGCTTGGCCGGCGCGACGCTGACGGCGAGGCCGGCGCTCGGCGCCGTCTCGGCCGCGACCGGGCCGGCGAGCGCCGCCCACAGCAGGGCCGCGAGCGCGGGCGCCGCGCGACGCGGCAGGCGATGGATGGGACGACGCGACACGACCTCGCTCCTCTCTTCGACGCGGCAACGGCCCGGGGCGGCGCCCGCCGGGCCGGGACGCGGCGGAACCGCCCCGGGCGGTTCCGCCGACACTTCTCGCTCTCGCATCATCCCCACCGGCGCGGGCTGACGCGGCGCCGGACGAGGGCGCGGGCGGGACCGGCCCTCACGGCCGCGCGCCCGGACGGGCGGGACCCGGCCGCAGGGGGGCGCGCGATCCCCCGCCGCCTCCGCCGCCGAACAGGGATTCCAGCATCCCGCCGAGCGGGTTGGCCTTGCCGCCCTCCAGCATCTCCGACCCGAGGGCGCCGAGATTCGACAGGGTCTGCCCGTTCAGCACGGCGCCGAGATCGACGCTGACCTGCGGCGCGTCCCAGGAGCCGCCGATGAGCACGGGCAGGCTCACGTCGAACAGCTTCGGGAGCGCGCGGGCGGCGGTGCGCGTCAGGCGGGGCTCGATGCGGAAGGCCAGGGTGCGGGCGGAGAGGTCGATGGTCCCGGTCCCCCTGGCGGTGACCAGGGGACCGGCGAGGGCGAGGTCCTGGGTCGTCGCCCGCCCGTCCGCGATGCGGAACCGGGACGAGATGCGGTCGAAGGCGGTGGCGTCCTGGCTGCGCAGCCGCGGATCGGGGGAGAGCTGCTGGGCGACCGACTGGACCACGCCCGGGATGTCGATCCCGGTGAGGCGCCCGTTCTCGACCTGGATGGCCGCCTCGCCCGAGAGGGATCTGGCGAGTTCGGCCTGGCTGCTGCCGCTCGCCTTGAGGTCGATGGTGGCGCCCGCCGTCCCGTCGAGGAGCGCGAAGCCCGAGGCGGCGGAGAGGAGCGGCAGGCTGCGGACCTGGGTGAGGTCGAGGTGGAGCGCGTGGCGGGGCGGCGCGCTCCCGCGCGCCTCCCGGGCGATGTCGGACCTGAGCGTGGCGCGCACCTGCCCGCCCGCGAGCCCGCCCTGCGTCAGGGCCGCCTCGATCCCCCCCTCCGTGAGCTTGCCGTCGAGGAGCGCCTCGGTGAGGGAGA
The DNA here is from genome assembly GCF_000019365.1 of Methylobacterium sp. 4-46. GTDB lineage: Bacteria > Pseudomonadota > Alphaproteobacteria > Rhizobiales > Beijerinckiaceae > Methylobacterium. The sequence continues at coordinate 1,039,074 of NC_010511.1, forward strand.
GCCCGCCCGCCCGCAGGGCGCCGAGGCGGATCCTGGCGCGGCCGTCGAAGCTGCGCAGCAGGGCGGGATCCAGGGACGCGTCCCCGAGTCCCCCGGCGGCCGGGAGGTCCAGGCTGCCGCCGGCGAGGTCGATCCGCACGAAGGGCTTGGCGGTGAGGTCGACCACCACCGCGCCCGTGAAGGGCACGGCGCCGACCTGGGCGGAGAGGCGCGCCAGGGTCAGGGCGGCCCCGTGCAGGGCCGCGTCGGCGCGGCCCTCAAGCGGCTCGGCGCCGAGCCCGGGCACCCGGCAGCTGAAGGTCAGGGGCGCGCTCTCCCCCTCCTCCGGGGGCGCGACGGACACGTCGCAGCGCGCCGCCCCGCCGCCGGTGCGGCCCCCCGCCTTGACCTCGTACCCGCCCGCGCGGGCCAGGGCCTCGGCGGAGAGATCCTCGACGGAGGCCACGACCGTGTCGCCCTTGACGAGGAGGAGCGCGCCCCCCGTCACCCGGACGCGTTCGGGCCGCGGCCCGGCGGACCCGGCGTGCCCGGCGTGCCCGGCGGGGCCGGCCTGCTCGCGCGCGGGATCGGGTGCGGGATCGGGATCCGGTGCGGCGCCCGCTGCGGCTGCGGCGCCCGCGGGCGCGCCGGCGCGCCACCACTCGGCCGGCCAGCGCAGGACCGGGCGCTCGACCTCGATCGCGGCGAGGTCGCGCCCGGCGAGGAGGTCGAGGGGCGCACCGGTGACCCGCAGGCTGGCGATGTCGAGGCTCGCCGTGCCGACCCCCGGGTAATCCGTGCGGGTCCCGACGTCGCGCAGGACGACCGCAACGCGCGGCCACAGGGACAGGCTGGCCCCGCCCCGGACGGTCCAGGTCCGGCCGGTCTCGGCGGCGAGGCGCTCCTGCGCCGAGCGCACGATCATGGCCGTGCCGGACGAGGCCGCGACGCCGACCGCGAGGCAGCCCGCGGCGGCAAGCAGAAGGGAGAGGTTGCGCAGCTTCATCCTGTCCTCGCAACCCGCGGCACCGCGCGGGAAAGCAGAGCGCACTCTCCGCGCGAAATCAATCGGGCGGAACGACGTCCGCTCGTCTGATCGTTCGCGCGCTCGTCCGCGTCGTTCGCGCGCGCTCGTTCGCGCGCTCGTCCGCGCGTGCAGGCCCGCCGGCCGGGCGGGCCGCCGCGGGCCGATCCGGCGGGCAAGGGGCCGGCAGGAGAGTCCGGGCCCGGCGCGCCACCGTGCCCCGCCGCACGCGGCGGAGCCCCGTCTTCGACCAATCGCCCGCGCTCGCGGCAAGATCCTGTATTTTCTCGACTTTGGGTGAGCGGTAGCCCGTCCCGCCTGATCTCTCGCGGGTGCCCGGGCCCGGGGCCGTCGGACTGGTAAAGACCATGTCGAGACGGGAGACGATGTGTGCCGCGGCACTTGCCCGGGTTGGCCGGTGGCGTGTAGATTTGAGGCTATGAAACGGTCTCTCTCAGGATTTCTCGCTCTGCTGCTCACGCTGTGGGCAGGCATGGCCGTTTCGGCCCCGGCGGAGAAGCGCGTCGCCCTCGTCATCGGCAATGCCGCCTATGACAGTTTCGGCAAGCTGGCCAATCCCGGCAACGACGCCGAGGATCTCGCGGCCCTGCTGCGCAAATCCGGTTTCGACGTGATCGACGGCCGCGACCTCTCGCGCCGCGACATGGACCGGAAGCTCGCGCAGTTCTCGCGGCTCGCGACGGATGCGGACACCGCCCTCGTCTACTATGCCGGGCACGGTCTGCAATATCAGAGCCAGAACTACCTGGTGCCGGTCGACGCGCAGCTGCGGGACGGGTTCGACGTGCCGTTCGAGACGATCTCGGTCGAGTTCGTCATCTCGGCCCTCGACAACGCCAAGGGCGCCCGGATCCTGATCCTCGACGCCTGCCGCGACCTGCCCCTGAAGGATGTCGGCAACAACGCCGCCAGCCACGGCCTCGCGCGGGCGGTCGGCCGCAAGGGCCTGATCCTGGCTTACGCCACCCAGGCCGACAGCGTCGCCTTCGACGGCACCGGCCGCAACAGCTTCTTCGCGGGCGCGCTGCTGAAGGCCATGCAGGAGCCGGGCCTGGAGATCGGCCAGGTCTTCCAGCAGGTCGCCTCGACGGTGTCGGGCCTCACCAACGGCCGCCAGCTGCCCGAAATCACCCGGTCCTACCCGGGCGAGGTCTTCCTCAACCACGAGGAGACGGACATGCAGGCCTGGTCGCGGCTGCGCCGGAGCAACCAGCTCGCGGAGCTGCGCCAGTTCATCGCGAAGTACCCGAACAGCCTGCTGATCGACGACGCGATGACCCGCATCCAGCTGCTCGAGGCCCGGGCGACGCCCGACCGCAACGAGCAGCGCGAGCCCGCCCTGCCGCGCCAGGACATGGCCAGGGACACGGCCCGCCGCGAGGAGGAGGAGCGGCTCGCCGAGGTCGCCCGCCGCAAGCGCGAGGAGGAAGCCAAGCGCCTGGAGCAGGCCCGGCAAGAGACCACCCGTCAAGAGACCGCCCGTCTCGAAGCCGCGCGCGTCGCCGAGCAGGCCCGGCTCGCGGCCGAGGCGGCCCGGGCGCAGCAGGCCGCCAAGCTCGACGCCGAGAAGGCCGCGCCGACCGAGACGGCGCTGGCGACGGTGCCGACGACCTACACGGCGCTGCCGACCGGCGAGACGGCGCCGAAGCCGGCCGCCGCGGGCGAGGCGCCCGCCGCCGCAAGCGAGCCCGCCGCCGCGCCGGTGGTGAAGACCGCGTCCCTGTCCCAGCCCGTGGCCGAGGAGAAGGGCGTTTCCGAGCGGGTCGTGCGCGCGGTGCAGCAGCGCCTCGTCGATCTCGGCTGCTACCAGGGCCGGCCGGAATCGTCGTGGGGCAGGCAATCCTCGGAGGCGCTCGACCAGTTCTACCGCCTGTCGCAGGCGAGCGACCCGGCGAAGACCCGCGCGGTCAAGATCGTGTCGCACATGCCCGATCAGGCGACGCTGGACGTGCTCAACACCTACAACCAGCGGATCTGCCCGGTCTCGTGCCCGACCGGGTCGGAGCCGAAGGGCGAGGTGTGCGTGAAGATCACCTGCCCGACCGGGATGGAGCTCGACGGGAACGAGTGCCACCCCCGCCGCAAGTCGATCCAGGCGACGCTGCCGGCCGAGACGACCAAGAAGGCCCCGGCCGCCGCCGCGAAGGAGACGGCCAAGCCGAAGCTGGCCAAGCGGCCCGAGCCCCAGGACGAGGAGGAGCCCGTCCAGAAGCCCAAGGCCAAGGCCAAGGCGGCGCCCGTGGTGCGGGAGACGCCGAAGGCCGCCAAGCCGGTGGTCCGCGAGGCGGCCCGCCCGGTGGCCCCGAAGGTGAAGGTGGTGGAGCCGATCCGGGTCCGCGCGCCGGTCCCCTCCCTCGCCCGCACCCCGCGCTACGCGCCGGGCCCGGCGGCGGCCTCGGCGGCGCCGAGCTACACCCCGGCGGAGATCGGGGCCTCCCGGATGATGAGCCGGATGCCCTGACCTCCCCGCGATCCGCCAGATCCCCGCGCGGCGCCGGCCTCCCCGGCGCCGCTCTCGTTTGGGGCGCCGGCCGACCCGGCGGAGGGGGAGGGATCGGCGGCGCCTCGCGCGGTCCTCGGTGGGTTCGGTAGCGCCGTCCGAAGGCCGGGATCGGCTGCTCGGACCGCGAGATCCCGCCCCCGCTGTCCCGGACGCGGGACAGGCGATGACGGCCCTGGCCGATCTGCGTGCCGAACCGATCACCACCGATCCGCACGGCAGCCATCCGGCGCGGATCAGAACAAGACCGCCGAAATCCAAGGCAATGCCCGGGCGCGAGACGAGTCCGGACGGATCCGGCGGACACCGAAACGGTACGCGCTCGCCGCAATGAGCGAGGGGGCGGGATCGGTGGGCCGGCCGTGTCGGCGCGGAGCGGCCCCGCCCCGGTCGTCGCGGTGGAATCGGGCGTGCGCGGGAGGCCGCGCCGGTGTCGGCCCGCACCGGGAGGCGGGCCGCATGCCCGCCTGCCGCGCTACTCCGCCCCGCCCACCGTCAGGGCGAAATCGAGGGCGCTGGCGCGGTCGAGGCCGACCGAGCGGCCGATGCCGAGGGTGCCGACGTCGCGCAGCACCAGCTCCTCGCGGCGCATGCAGAATTCCTCGGCCCCGAACAAGGTCACGTAGGTCCCGTTCGTGCTGTGATCGACCAGCACCCACTTGTCGCCCCGGCGCTCGATCGTGGCGTGGCGGCGCGAGGCGTAGTCGTTGTCGACGACGATGTCGTTGGCCGATTCCCGCCCCAGCGAGACGCTGGCGTGGCGCTCGTCGAAGAGCCAGCGCCGGCCCCGGTAGGTGATGCGCAGGTCGTTGCCGGCGGGCGGGCGCTCGCCCGCCGCCGGCAGGAGCGAGAAGACCGTCTGGTTCTCGGCGAGGTGCCAGAGCACCTCGGCCACCCGCACGTCGTCGCTCGCCCCCTTCACGTAGACGCCGACGAGGCTGCGGGTCGCCGCCCGCTGCAGCGGCGGCAGGCTGTCGGCCAGGGCGCCGGTCGTGATGATCTGCCCGCCCTTGGCGATCGCCACCATCCGGGCCGCCATGTTCACGGTCGTGCCGAAGTAATCGTCGTTGGCCTGCACCGCCGGCCCGAAATGGAAGCCGATCCGCAGCTGCAGGTGCTGCCCCTCGACCTGCCCGACCCGGTCGTCCTCGAACCGGCGCTGAACCGCCACGGCGGCGTCGCACATGGCGCAGACGTCGGAGAAGACCGCCATGAACTCGTCGCCGATGGTCTTGACGATGCGTCCGCCATTGGCCTGGACCACGTCGGCGGCGCAGCCCAGGCAGCTTTCCACGATGCGCAGGGCCGCGTCATCGCCGAGATCGCGGTAGAGCCGCGTGCTCCCTGCGACGTCGCAGAACAGGACGCCGATGGAGCAGGGTTCGGTCGTGCTCATCTTGAGGAGCGATCCTCGAGGGGATTGCGCGACACAATGGCGCCAGTGCTCTCGTCTATGCAAGCGCCGCGCGCAGCGCGGAAGTCCAAAAACGATCCAGCGGGCGCGCCCGGTGCGCCAGCGCACCGACCTCCCCCGCCGGCGCGCGCCGGCGCGGGCGGTTGGTGGGATGCGAGCGCGGCCCTATGCTGGGCCCGCGCCGGGCGGAGAGGCCGGGCGGGGAGGATGAGGGCGATGCGGAGGAATGTGGCGCTGCTGTTCGGAGGGCGCTCGGCCGAGCACGAGGTGTCGATCGTCTCGGCCGGCAACGTCGCCCGGGCGCTCGATCCGGATCGCTACGCGGTGACGCCGATCGCCATCGACAAGGAGACGGGCGCGTGGCGGCTCTGCCCGCCGCTCGCGCCCGGCGAGGCGCCCGCGATGGTGCGGGAGGGGCCGCGCGTCGCCTTCCTTCCGGGCGGCGGCGGCCGGCTCGCGGTGCTGGGGGAGACGGCGAGCGTGTCGGAGCCCTTCGACGTCGTCGTGCCGGTGCTGCACGGGCCGAACGGCGAGGACGGGACCGTGCAGGGCGCCCTCGACCTCGCGGGCGTGCCCTATGTGGGGTCGGGGGTCATCGGCTCGGCCGCCGCGATGGACAAGGACGTGGCCAAGCGCCTGATGCGCGACGCGGGCCTGCCGATCGTGCCCTACCTGGTGGCGGGGCCGCGGCGCGGGGTCGCCTACACGGAGGCGGTCGAGGCGCTGGAGAGCCGGACGCTGTTCGTGAAGCCCGCCAATATGGGCTCCTCGGTCGGCGTCTCGCGGGTCGCCGATGCGGGCCAGTTCGACCAGGCGCTGGCCCACGCCTTCGCGTACGACGAGAAGATCCTGATCGAGCGGGCCGTGCCGCGGGCGCGGGAGATCGAGTTCGCGGTGCTGGAGACGGCGGAGGGAGAGGTGCGGGTGTCGCCGCCGGGGGAGATCGCCCCGGCCGCCGCGCACGGCTTCTACGGCTACGACGCCAAGTACGTCGATCCGGACGGGGCGGCCCTGCTGATCCCGGCGAGCCTCGCGCCCGCGCTCGCCGAGCGGATGGGCGGGCTGGCGGCCCGGGCCTTCGAGGCCCTCGCCTGCGCGGGGCTCGCCCGGGTCGACCTCTTCCTCGACCCGGACGACCCGGAGGGAATCTTCGTCAACGAGGTCAACACCCTGCCGGGCTTCACGGCGATCAGCATGTACCCGAAATTGTGGGACGCGGCGGGCCTCGCGCCGCCCGCCCTTATGGACGCCCTGATCGCCCACGCCCTCGCCCGCCACGCCCGGGCCGTCGCCACGGGCCGGGCTGCCCCGCGATCGGCGGCGGATGCGGCGTGGGCGCCGATGCGCGAGAGCATTTCCCGCTGACGTGGATGCCGGTTCGGCGTAGGACATGCGGCCAAACCGGAGACCTGGAGCAGGCTTCGGGTTTCGACCCGAGCGAAGCCTGCTCCAGGCACCGTGCGCCGAAGGGGCACCGGTTCGGAAAAAACGACGCGGGAACAAGAACCTGAGCAGAATCGCGGCGGACCGCTCTGCTCGGGCCGGCCTGTCGGATCGGGAGAGGGCGGGAGAGGGCGGAATGACGGGAGCGGCCGGACCGGTGCCGGTGGAGGCGGCGGACGGCCTGCCGCCGGCCGAGCGCCTCTGGGCCATGGGGGCGATCGGCACCGCCATGACCCTCGCGGTGCTGGACGGGGCCATCGTCAACGTCGCCCTGCCGGTGATGGCCCGCGACCTCGGGGTCAGCCCGGGCGCCGCGATCTTCGTGACGAACGGCTACCAGCTCGCCGTCACGGCGGCGCTGCTGCCGCTCGCCTCGCTCGGCGACATCCTCGGCTACAGGCGGATCTACGCGATCGGGCTCGCCCTGTTCACGGCGGCCTCGCTGGCCTGCGCGCTCGCCCCCACGCTGCCCCTGCTCATCGCCGCGCGGATCCTGCAGGGGCTCGGCGCCGCCGGGATCATGAGCGTCAACATCGCCCTGGTGCGGTTCATCTACCCGCACCGCCTGATCGGCCGGGGGGTCGGCACGGTGGCGCTCGTGGTGGCGATCGCCTCGGCGGCCGGGCCGACCGTGGCGGGCGCGATCCTGTCGGTGGCGCGCTGGCCCTGGCTGTTCCTCGTCAACCTGCCGCTCGGGCTGCTGGCGCTCGCGGCGGCGATCCGCACCCTGCCGGTCACACCCCGCAGCGGCGGGCGCTTCGATGCCCTGAGCGCGCTCCTCAACGCGCTCGTCTTCGCGCTCCTGATCACCGGGGTCGACGGGCTCGGCGACCCCGGGGAACGCGGCCTTGCGCTCCTCCTCCTCGGGGGCGCCCTCGTGATCGGCACGGCCTTCGTCTGGTACCAGGCGCGGCTGCCGGCGCCCCTCCTGCCGGTGGACCTCCTGCGCATCCCGGTCTTCGCCCTCTCGATGGCGAGTTCGATCTGCGCCTTCTCGGCCCAGATGATGGCCTACGTCGCCCTCCCCTTCTACTTCCACGACCTGCTGCACCGGACGAGCAGCGAGACGGGCCTCCTGATGACGCCCTGGCCGATCGCCATCGCGGTGATCGCGCCGGTGGCGGGCCGGCTCTCGGACCGGATCGCCCCCGGCCTCCTCGGCGGCGTCGGCATGCTGGGGATGGCGGCGGGCCTCGCCCTGGTGGCGAGCCTGCCGGCCGAGCCCGCCACGGGAGACATCGTCTGGCGGCTCACGCTCTGCGGGCTCGGCTTCGGGCTGTTCCAGTCGCCGAACAACCGGGTGATCATCACCAGCGCCCCGCGGGAGCGCAGCGGGGGCGCGAGCGGCATGCAGGCGACGGCGCGGCTCGTCGGGCAGTCGCTCGGGGCCGCGATGGTCGCGGTGATCTTCGGCCTGATGCACACGGGCGGCACCGTGGCGGTGCTGTGGATCGCCGCCGGCCTGTCGCTGACCGGGGCGGCGACGAGCGCCATGCGCAATCCGGCGCGGACCTGAGGCGCCGCCTCCGGGCCGGAGGCGCCGCCTCCGGGGCTCCTCCGCGCGGACCGCCAAGCCCTGGACGTCCGGGATCGGGATCACATCTCCCGGGCGGGACGGCTGCGACGGAGGCCAGCATGGACATCGATCTCACCGGGCGGCGCGCCCTCGTGACGGGCTCGACCGCGGGAATCGGCTTCGCCATCGCCAGGGCGCTCGGGGAGCTCGGCGCCACCGTGGCGGTGAACGGGCGCACGGCCGGGCGGGCCGAGGCGGCGGTCGCGGCGCTCGCGCGGGCCGCGCCGAAGGGGCGCTTCCTGGCCGCGCCCGGGGACGTCGCGGACGAAGCGGGCGCGCGGGCCGTGCACGCCGCCGTCCCGGACGCGGACATCCTCGTGAACAATGCGGGGATCTTCGAGCCCAAACCCTTCTTCGAGATCCCGGACGAGGATTGGAGGCGCTTCTTCGAGGTGAACGTGCTGAGCGGCGTGCGCCTGTCGCGGCTCTACGTGCCCGGCATGACGGCGCGGGGCTTCGGCCGGGTCGTGTTCATCTCCAGCGAATCGGCCCTGCAGATCCCGGTGGAGATGGTCCATTACGGGATGACCAAGACCGCCCAGCTCGCGGTCTCCCGCGGCCTCGCCGAGACCGTCGCGGGCAGCGGCGTCACGGTGAACGCGGTCCTGCCGGGCCCGACCCTGTCGGAGGGCGTCGCCACCTTCATGAAGGAGATGGCGGCCGGCATCGCCGACCCGGACCTCGACGCGATGGGCCGCGCCTTCGTCCGGGAGCACCGGCCGACCTCCCTGCTCGGGCGGCTCGCCACGCCGGAGGAGGTGGCGAACCTCGTCGCCTATCTGTGCACCCCCGCCGCCAGCGCCACCAGCGGGGCGGCCCTGCGGGTCGATGGCGGGGTGGTGCGCGCCATCGTGTGACCCCGGCGCGCGCATCCGGCGAGGGCCGCGGAGGAGATTTCGCGGCCTTCGCCGAAGACAATCCAAGCGTGGGATTGAAAATTTACTCGCTTTTTTGAATCGTTCGGCCGCTCCTCTCGGCCATTTGGCCTATATCGAAAGGCATATTGCAGAACGGACACATCCTTTCCCTTACGGCAACTCACTGCCGGCGGCTCCCTGTACATTCACAGCCCGCTCAGATATTCCCTTACCCAGCGGAATCGGGGAAAGAAAAGGCGCGCCGTGCGACTCCTTCCCTGGGTAAAGGAGATGGTAAAGTGACGATGCAATCCGGAATGATGTCGGTGTCCGCGCGGTCGCTCCGCGCGGTCAAGGGCGTGCTCCTCGGTTCGGCGGCCGGTCTGGCCGTCGCCGGCGGGGCTCAGGCGGCCGATCTGCCGACCAAGAAGGCGGCTCCGGTCGAGTACGTGCGGATCTGCTCGGCCTACGGCGCCGGCTTCTTCTACATCCCGGGCACCGATACCTGCCTGCGCGTCGGCGGCCGCGCCCGCTTCGAGGCGACCTACGTCCAGCCGCTGATCCGCGGCGACAACATGGGCTATCGCGCCCTCGGCCGCCTGAACATCGACGCCCGCACGCAGACCGGCTACGGCACCCTGCGCGCCTTCGTCCGCTTCGAACTGGCCAGCCGCACCGGCGGCTTCTTGAAGTCCGGTACCCAGGAGCGCGCCGCCAACGCCTTCTCCGCCACCGGCGTCGACACGGCCGGGCGCGTCCAGCAATACGTGAACGCCGACAAGGCCTTCATCCAGTTTGCCGGCCTCACCGCCGGCCGCGCGGCCTCGTTCTACGACTTCTACGCCCACGATTACGAGATCATCGCCGGCACGCTCGGGTCGGACATGTCCTCGACCAACGTCCTCGCCTATACGGCGACGTTCGGCGAGGGCTTCTCGGCCACGATCTCGATGGAAGACCCGAACTTCCGCAAGAACCCGATCTTCGGTGCGCCGACCGCCAGCGTGGGCGTGAACCCCGTCGACGTGGTGCAGCGCTCGCGCATGCCCGACTTCGTCGGCGCCCTGCGCTACGACGCGGCCTGGGGCTCGGCGCAGCTCTCGGCGGCGGTCCACGAGATCAACACCGGCAACTTCACCTCGAATCTCCTCACGATCCCCCACGTGCCGAGCGAGTACGGCTGGGCGGTCCAGGGCGGCGTGAAGATCAACCTGCCCTTCATCGCCGCGGGTGACGGTCTCTACCTGCAGGGCTCGTACGGTGAAGGCGCGACGATCTATACCGGCATCTCCAACTACAACGGCACCTACTCGCTGACCGGCAACCCGATTGGTGGCCTGTTCAACACCTCCTACGCGGACGCGATCCTCGACCCGGTGACCGGCCGGCTGTCGCTCTCGAAGAGCTTCACGGTGGTGGGCTCGTTCCTCCATTACTGGACGCCCGAGTGGCGGTCGGCCATCTTCGGCAGCTACGGCGAGATCGAGTTCAACAAGACCGCCCGGGCCCGCACCGCGGCGGCCGGGATCGGCGGCCTCACCGTCGCCGACGCGGCGACCAGCGCCCTGCTGCGCGACGCGTCCCAGATCGTCGCCGGCGCGAGCCTGATCTGGTCGCCGGTGAAGGATCTCGATATCGGCGTCGAGGGTCTCTACACCCAGGTCGGCGTCAAGAACGGTCGCGTCCTCGACCCGAACCGGCCCGGCAGCACCACGGCGACCGTCAAGGACGGCGACACGTTCCAGGTTCGCATGCGCGTTCAGCGCGACTTCTGATCCCGACGGCGGATCGCGACGGAGGGCCCCGGCGGTGTCGGGGCCCTTTCCATTTTTGAGGATCGATGGGAGGGCGAGCGCCCCGCCCGGCCGGGCGCCTGCATCGGCAGGCGCGGGACGGGGCCGCGGGCAGCTGCCCGGTGGTTCGAGCCGGTCCGATGGCGGGATGGCCCCGAACGGGGCGGCCGATGCCCTCACGGCGTTTCCGGCACCGGCCCCATCCTCGCGTGCGTCGCCGCAACCCCGACCACGACGGCTCAGGACAGGGTTCGGGCCCGCACGCGGCCCGGCGCGATCTCTAGAGCCCCGGCCCATCATCGCCCGGCGAGGGGGCCCCAGCCATGCCGGGACCGTCGCGGAGGGCGGGGTCGAAGAGCGGCGCCGATGCGCCTCGGCGCGACGGGGACCGCGAGGCTCCGGTCCGAGACCGGCCGGCGCCGGACGCCGACGGGCCTCCGGCGGAACCCCGCGCGGGCCTCCGCCCTTACTTCAGGTGCTGGGCGAGATACTTGTTCATCTCGAACATCGTCGCCTTGTCCTTGCCGAAGACCTTCTTCAGCTTGTCGTCGGCGAGGATCTCGCGCTTGTTCTCGGGATTCTGCAGGGAATGGGTGCGGATGTAGTCCCACACCTTGCTGACCACCTCGCCGCGCGGGATCGGCTTGGTGCCGACGATCGCGCCGAGTTCCGGCGAGGGCTGGAGGGGCTTCTGCAGGGCGTTCGGCTTGTCGCCGCCCTTGGGCGCCGCCACCTTCTTGCCCTTGGCGGCGGATTCCTTGCCGGCGGGCTTCTCGGCCTCGGCCGCCTCGGCCTTCGGAGCCTCTTTCTTGGTCGTCTTGGTCGCCATCGCTCTCCTCCGGTGTCCCCTGGGGCCCACGTCGCGGGATATACGGCCCTGCCGGGCGCTTAGCGTCAACAACTAAGCCTTGCCGGCCCCGTTCCAAGCGGAAATTCGCGGCCGGAACGGGATCATCCACACCCGAAGGCGTAAACGAAAGCTCAAGCCCCGATTGATCGGGCATCCGTCCAGGTCTTGCGGCCCTCCAGGGGATAGGCCGGATCGGTGTAGCCGGGGGTCGAGGGATGGCCGGCCGGCACGAGCCGGTCGACCAGGGCTTCGTCCTCCGCCCCGAAGCGGTAGGCGAGCGAGGCCGCGTAGGCCTCCCACTGCGCGAAGGTGCGCGGGCCGGCGATGACCGCGGTGACCGCCCGATTGTTCAGCACCCAGCCGAGGGCGAAGTCGATCGGCGAGGCGCCGCGGGCGGCCGCGTGGGCGGCGATCTCGCGGGCGATGGCGAGGCTCTCGGGGCGCCACTCGGTCTGCATCATGCGGGCGTCGCCGCGGCCGGCACGGCTGCCCTCGGGCGGCGAGGCGCCGGGATCGTACTTCGCGGTGAGCACGCCGCGGGCGAGCGGCGAGTAGGGCACCACGCCGAGCCCGAAATACGCGCAGGCCGGCAGGTGCTCGACCTCGGGCATGCGGTTGAGGGCATTGTAGTAGGGCTGGCTCGCCGCCGGTCGATCGATGCCGTAGTCGTCGCAGAGGCGGCAGATCTCGGCGACGCGCCAGGACCGGTGGTTCGAGACCGCGAAGTACCGGACCTTGCCGGTGCGGATCAGGTCGCCCACGGCCCGCACGGTCTCGGCCAGCGGCGTGTCGTGGTCCTCGCGGTGGAGGTAGTAGAGGTCGATCCAGTCGGTGCCGAGGCGCCGGAGGCTGTCCTCGCAGGCGCGGATGACGTGGGCGCGGGAGAGGCCGCGGTCGTTGGGGCCGGCCCCCATCGGGTTCCCGACCTTGGTGGCGAGCACGACGGCGCCGCGGTCGCGGGCGATGGCGCGGCCCACCACCTCCTCGGAGACGCCGTCATTGTAGACGTCGGCCGTGTCGATGAAGTTGATCCCCCGGTCGCGGGCATCCGCGATGATGCGGGCGGCCTGGGCCTCACTGGTCTGGCCGCCGAACATCATGGTGCCGAGGCAGAGGGGGGAGACCTTGAGGCCGGATCGTCCGAGGGTGCGGTACTCCATCGCGTCGCTGTCCTCCGATGATGGCCGATCTTGGGCACTAAGTTCCTGTGGCGCGCGCGTCTCGCCGCCGTGTGGATGCCGGGGTTTTCCTCCCATTCACCCTGTTCGGCAATCCCCCGTTAAGCACGCGGCCGCAGAACTCTCCGCATGTTCTTCGCCGCCATCTCCCTCGCCTTCGGCGCCGCCAGCGCCCTCATCCTTGGCCTGCGGGCCGCGGTGTCCTCCGAGATCCCCGGGGAGGGCCCGCATTCGCGGGGCTTCCTCTGAGATCCGGGTGGCCGGAGGGTGCGCCCTGCGGCGGGGAGCCGAGGGGCGGCGCCCCTCGGTCCTGATCTCTGGTCGGCCGGCGCGGGCGCCGCGCCGCGAGGCGCCGCGATGCTGAGCCGCTTCCTCGTCGTCGCGGCGGCGCTCTATGCGGGCTACGGCGTCACGTCGCCCTACCTGCCGGCCTTCCTGGCCGAGCGCGGGCTCGGCGCGGACCAGATCGGGCTCGCGCTCGCGGCCGGCCAGGGGGTCCGGCTCGCGGCAGGCCCGCTGGCGGGGCGCCTCGCGGACCGGCGCGACGCCGCCCGCGGCGTGCTGGCGGCCTGCGCCCTCCTCTCCGCCGTCACGGCGCTCGCCTTCCTCGCCGGGCACGGCTTCGCGGCCCTCCTGGTGGTCGGGGTCGCGCACGCGGCCGCGACGGCGCCGCTCGCGCCGCTGGCGGACGCCCTGGCGCTCCCGGCCGCCGCGGCCGGCCGCTTCTCCTACGGGCTCGTGCGGGGTGCGGGCTCGGCGGCCTTCATCGCCGGCACGCTGCTCGCGGGGGCGGTGACGGCGTGGTCGGGCCGGCCGGCCCTGCTCGCCTGCGGGGCGGCGTTCTTCGGGCTCCTGGCGCTCGCCGCCCTGCGGCTCCCGGCCGGGGCGGCGCGGGCCGCGGGGATTGTGGATTCGGCCTCGCCGGGCCTCCTCCTGCGCTCGGCGCCGTTTCGCCGCATCGTCCTGGTCGCCGCCCTGGTGGTCGGCAGCCATGCCATGCACGACGCCTTCGCGGTGATCCGCTGGCAGGCGGCCGGGATCGGTCCCGGCGCGGCGAGCCTGCTCTGGGCGGAATCGGTCGCCGCGGAGGTGCTGGTCTTCACGCTCGCCGGGCCGCCGCTCCTCGACCGGCTCGGCCCGGCCCGGGCGCTGATGCTGGCGGGCCTCGCCGCGGCGGGGCGCTGGGCCGTGGAGGGCGCGACGGCGGCGCTGCCGGCCCTGGCGCTGATCCAGGCCCTGCATGGGCTGACCTTCGCGCTCCTGCACCTCGCCTGCATGCGGGTGCTGCTGGCGAGCGTGCCGCCGGCGCTGGCGGCCACCGCCCAGACCCTCTACGGCACGCTCGGCCTCGGGCTCGCCACCACGCTGACGACGCTGGCGGCCGGGCCGCTCTACGGCCGGTTCGGGCCGGCAGCCTTCTGGGCCATGGCGCTGATGGCGCTCGCCGCCGTGCCGCTGGCGCGGGGCCTGCGCGCGCCGCCGGGCGATGCCCTGCCGGGCGATGCCCGGGAGGGCACCGCCCGCGGCGGGGCTTGACCCGGGCCCGCGCCGGGCGGAAGGCGGGCCCGCCGACCGGAGCCCCGCATGCCCGTTCCCGCCGACCTCTCGGCCCTCGATTCGACCGCGCACATCATCCAGGTGGCGCTGACGCCGGTCTTCCTGCTTAGCGGGCTCGCGACGCTGCTCAGCGTCCTGTCGACGCGCCACGCGCGGATCGCCGACCAGGTCGAGAGGCTGTCGGGCCGCACGAACGAGGTGGCGCGGCTCGCGGAGTTGCGGCGGCGCAGCCTCGCCCTGGACGCGGCGGTGGTGCTGGCGGCGCTCGCGGGGGTGGCGACCTGCGGGGCGGTGCTGACGCTGTTCGTGGGGGCGCTGCGCGACACGGGCGTGGCGAGCGTGCTCTTCGCCTTGTTCGGCGCCGCGATCGTGTTCACCCTGTGCGCGCTCGGGGTCTTCGCCGTCGAGATGACCCTGGCGAGTCGCGACGTGCGCAGCGCCGCCGCGACTCAGGCGGAGGAAGCCCGGGAGCGCTGAGGGGCCGCGGGCGCCAGAGCGCCCGCAGGCGCGGAAGCGCCCGGAACCGTCCGGCGGGGGTCCGGTTCCCCAGGGGTGAGACGGGGAGACGAGAGATGCCGACCGACCTGCCGACCGAACGAAGCCTGCGCGCGCCGGGCTCGATGGAGCTCGACCCGACCGCCGAGGGCGTCGCCCTCGACGAGACCCGCCGGCTGATCGCCTCGAACAAGGTCGAGGGCACCGCGGTCTACAATCGCCAGGGCGAGAGCCTGGGTACGATCTACAACTTCATGGTCGATAAAGTGTCGGGGCAGGTCGCCTACGCGGTCCTGTCCTTCGGCGGCTTCCTCGGCCTCGGCGAGAGCTACCATCCGGTGCCGTGGCGGGCGCTGACCTACGATGTCCGGCTCGGCGGCTACGTGATCGACCTCGACGTGGACGCGCTGGCGGGGGCGCCGAGCCAGGGTCCGGGCGAGGACGCCTTCGCGGATCCGGGCTTCGGGCCGCGGGTCGACGCCCATTGGGGCCGCGGCCGGCCGGACCCGGCCTGAGGCCATGGAGCCGGAGGCGGTCGAGGGGGCGGTCGAGCGCGGCGCCGGCTTCTCGGTCGCGCCGGGGACGGGCAAGCGCCCCGGGGTGCTGGTGGCGATGCCGTTCGACCGCGACCTGATCGCGCGCTTCCGCGAGACCTTCCCGACCGCGAAGTTCCGCCGCGCGACGCGGCGCTGGTTCGTCCCGGGCACCACGGCCGAGCGGCGGGTCGATGCCTGGATCGGGCGGGAGATGTCGGCGCGCGACGCCCACGGCGACGCGAAGGGCCGCGACGCCTACGCCTTCGAGCCGCTGGTGAGCCGCTACCTCGACCCGAGCCCCGAGGGGCTGATCGTGCGCACCCCCTATTCGCGCACCGTGGTGGAGACCCTGCGGGGCATCTCCGCCGCCCATTGGGACCCGGCGGTGCGGGCGTGGCGGGTGCCGTGGCGGGCCTACGAGGCGCTCAAGGCGGTCTGGCCGGTGATCGAGGAGGCGGCCGCCCGCAACGAGCCCGAGGCGAAGCGCGCCCGCCGGGAGGCGGCCCGCGATCCCGCGGCCGAGCGCGAGCGGCGGCGCCAGCGTCACCCGGTGCCGATGGACGACCTGCCGCCCCTCGGGGTCCCGGTCGAGACGGCGGCCTACGGCGTGGTGGTGTTCGAGGCCCTCGACGCGGAGCCGATCGCGCGCGAGGACCTGCCGCACGCGGTGGCGCCCCTGCCGAAGGGCCGGGCCTTCGTGTGGGGCTGGTGGCGGATGCCGGATTTCCGCGAACTCGCGGAGGTTCTCTCCGCCGCGCGCCCGGACGACGTGCGCCGCGGCTGGTGGCCGCCGACCCGGGAGGGGCTGGAGATGCGGCGGCGGCGCCTGCGGGAGGCCGAGCGGGCGCGGGCGACCCGGGCCGCCCGGCGCGAGGAGGCCGAGGTGCCGGCCGGCGAGGACGCGCAGGAGTGATCCGGGTCGGCCGGCGCGCCCGCTCCCGTCCTACGCCCCGGCCGCCTCCGGCGCGTAGGCCGCCGGATCGACCCGCTCGGGCCGTCCCGGCAGGGCGAGGGCGGCCGCCCGGGCGGGGGTGCGGGCCACCACCCGGCCGCGGCGGATCACCGCGAGCCGCGTCGCGCGCAGCCGGATCGCCTCGATCGGGTCGCGGGCCTGCAGCAGCACCAGATCCGCGTGGGCGCCGACATGCAGCCCATAATCCTCAAGCCCCATCACGGCGGCGGCCTGGGTCGTCACGGCCGCGAAGCAGGCCCGCATCGCTTCGCGCCCGGTCATCTGCGCCACGTGCAGGCCCATATGGGCGACGTCGAGCATGTCGGCCGCGCCGAGGCTGTACCAGGGGTCCATGCAGCAATCCTGGCCGAAGGCGACGGTGAGCCCCGCCGCCAGCGCCTCGGGCACGCGGGTGAGGCCGCGGCGCTTCGGGTAGCTGTCGTGCCGGCCCTGGAGCACGATGTTGATGAGCGGGTTCGCCACCACCCGCAGCTGCGCCTCCGCCATCAGGGGCAGCAGCTTCGAGACGTAGTAATTGTCCATCGAGTGCATGGAGGTGAGGTGCGAGCCCGCCACCCGCCCCTGCAGCCCGTGCCGCACCGTCTCGGCGGCGAGCGTCTCGACGTGGCGCGACAGGGGATCGTCAGTCTCGTCGCAGTGGATGTCGACGCGCAGCCCCCGCTCCGCCGCGATCCGGCACAGGCGGCGCAGGGATTCGGCCCCCTCCTCCGCGGTGCGCTCGAAATGCGGGATGCCGCCCACCACCTCGACGCCGCGGTCGAGGGCGCGCTCCAGGTTGCGCGCCGCGCCGGGCGCGCGCAGATAGCCGTCCTGCGGGAAGGCGACGAGCTGGAGGTCGAGGTACGGCGCGACCTGCTTCTTGACGGCGAGCAGGGCGTCGACCGCGAGCAGCCGGTCGTCGCAGACGTCGACGTGGGAGCGCACCGCGAGCAGCCCCTGCGCCACCGCGAGGTCGCAGTAGCGCAGCGCCCGCGCGATCACCGCCTCCTCGGTGAGGAGCGGCTTCAGCTCGCCCCAGAGGGCGATGCCTTCGAGGAGCGTGCCGGACAGGTTGAGGCGCGGGTGCCCGAGGGAGAGCGTCGCGTCCATGTGGAAGTGGCAATCGACGAAGGGCGGCGTCACGAGCTGGCCGGCCGCGTCGATCTCCTCGCCGGCCGGGCCCGGGATGCCCGGCGCGATCCCGACGATCCGCCCGCCCGCGACCGCGATGTCGTGGTCCCGGCGCCCGTCCGGCAGGGTCGCGCGGCGCAGGATGAGGTCGATGTCCATGGGGTCAGCGCTCTCCGCGGCGATAGGGGATCATCAGGGCCCGGGGCGCCCGGGCGTGGCGGGCCCCGACCAGGAGCGCCGCGATCGACAGGAGGTAGGGCAGCATCAGGAAGACCTGCCCGGGCACGATCCCGCCCGCGACCTGCTGCAGCCGGACCTGGAAGGCGTCGAAGGCGCCGAACAGCACGGCCCCGAGCAGCGCCTTGCCGGGCCGCCAGCCCGCGAAGACGGTGAGCGCGATGCAGATCCAGCCGCGCCCGGCCACCATCTCGAAGAAGAAGGCGTTGAAGGCCGACAGCGTCAGGAAGGCGCCGCCCACCGCCATCAGGGCCGAGCCCGCCACCACCGCGCCGGTCCGCACGGCCCGCACGGGGATGCCCTGCGCCTCGACGGCGGCCGGGTTCTCGCCGACCGCCCGCACGGCGAGGCCGAGGGGCGTGCGGGCGAGGAACCACGCCAGCGCCGCCACGAGCGCGAGCGCCAGCAGGGTCAGGGCGGTCTGCCGGAACAGGATCGGGCCGACGAGCGGCAGGTCGGACAGGAGCGGCAGGTCGAGGGGCGCGAAGGGCACGATGCGCGGCGGCGTGGCGGCGCCGGGCAGGGCGAGCCGGTAGCCGAACGAGGCGGCGCTGGTGGCGAGCAGGGTCACGGCGAGCCCGCTCACGTGCTGGGAGAGGGAGAGCCCGACCGTGAGCCCGGCGAGGAGGAGCCCGAGGAGCGCGCCCGTGAGCGCCGCGACCAGCACCCCGCCCCAGAGGCCGGCGCCGAGATGCACGGCGAGCCAGCCCGTCATGGCCCCGGCCGTCATGATGCCCTCGATGCCGAGGTTGAGCACGCCCGCCCGCTCGCACAGCACGGCGCCCGCGACCCCGAAGATCAGCGGCGTGGCGATGCGCAGGGCCGCGGCCCAGAAGGTGACGGTGAGCAGGATGTCGAGGAGGCTCTGCACGGGGTCACGCCCTCCCGATCCGCACCCGGTAGCGGGTCACGAGCCCGGCCACCAGCACGGCGATCAGCGCCATGGCGACGATGAGGTTGGCGATGTAGCTCGACACCCCGACCGCCCGGCTCATGGAATCGGCGCCGACGAACACCGCCGCCACGAAGACGGCCGCCGCCACGGTGCCGAGCGGCGAGAGCCCGGCCAGCATGGCGACGACGATGCCCGCGTAGCCGTAGCCGGGCGAGAGGTCGGCGGCGAGGAAGCCCTTCACGCCCGCGACCTCGCCCGCCCCGGCGAGTCCCGCCAGCGCTCCCGAGAGGGCGCCGACGCCGACGAGCGTCGCGCCGACCGGGAGCCCGACGAAGCGCGCCGCCGCGGGCGCGGCGCCGACCGCCCGGATCGCGTAGCCCGCGACCGTGCGGGTGACGAGGA
The DNA here is from genome assembly GCF_000019365.1 of Methylobacterium sp. 4-46. Lineage (GTDB taxonomy): Bacteria > Pseudomonadota > Alphaproteobacteria > Rhizobiales > Beijerinckiaceae > Methylobacterium. The sequence continues at coordinate 1,057,914 of NC_010511.1, forward strand.
GGTGGATCGCCCCGGCCGCCGCCAGGGCGAGGAGGAGCCCCGCGTGGAGGCGGGTGCGCGCGACGAGCTTGGGCCATTGGGCGGCCTCGACGACGGGCTCGGATTGCGGCCAGCCGAGGCTCATCGGGTCCTTCATCGGCCCCTCGATCATCATCTGGACGAGGAGCAGGACGACGAAGTTGAGGAGGAGCGTGGTGACGACCTCGTCGGCGCCGAGCGCCACCCGGGCGAGGGTGGGGCCGAGCATCATCAGGGCGCCCGCGAGCGCGCCGGCCGCGAGGACGAGGGGGATCATCAGGGCGGGCGGCCCCTCGACGGCCCCGGCCCCCACGGCGACGGCCGCGAGGGCACCGGTATAGAGCTGGCCCTCGGCGCCGATGTTGTAGAGCCGCGCCCGGAAGGCGATCGCGGCGGAGAGCCCGGTGAGGATGAGGGGGGTGGCCCGGGTGAGCACCTCGGCCAGCGCGAAGCGGGAGCCGAGCGCGCCCTCGATCAGGCTCGCATAGGCGCGCGGCAGCGGCGCGCCCGCGGCGGCGATCGGGATCGCCGCGAGCGCCAGGGCGACGAGGCCCGCGGCCACCGGCACGGCGAGGGCGAGGAGCGGCGGCGTCCCGCTGCGCGGCTCGAGGCGGATCACGGGGCGGGGCTCCTCGGCGGGGGATGGGAATCAGGAGATCCGGCGCGGATCGGAGATACGCCCGGGAGCTTAGCGAAATCCGGGCCGCGGGACGAAGGGCGGGGATGCGGGCGACGGGCCTGACCCGGGCGACAGCCGCCGCCGCGCGACGTCGGCCGCTTCCGAACCTGCCGGATGCAGGGTCCATCCTGCTCGCAGCTTTTGGAAGGAGAGTACATAAATTAAATAATTCGAACAGGCGAGGCAGAGAAGGTTGAGTTTCACAGTGGGACGGTGAAATTCCAACGAATTCGATCCATGATTATCTATCCTGGCTGCACAAGCGCGAACAGGACCTGACGCATGACGGCACCTACACGCCCGCCATCCTGAAGAAGAACGCCGCAGCCTCCTGAACCGGCGCGACGGCGAGCGCCCCGCCTCCGCGCGATGAGGGTGCCACCGGCGGCGCGCCGACCGGGAGGCTCACGAAGCGCGCCGCCGCGGGCGCGGCGCCGACCGGTCGGATCGCGTCGCCCGCGACCGTGCGGGCGACGCGGAGGTGGATCGCCCCGGCCGCACCCGCCCGGGCCGGCGCTCGTCCCGGACAGCTCCGTCTTGCAAAATCCCTTCCCTAAGGTCATTGAGCATGACCGAGGCAACGCCGGATCCCTGCGCTGCCTCGCGCCGACCCTCAAGCGCACGGATCATGGCATCAGCCTGTCTCGGTCAGAGCGCGGCATCGGCACCGCGCCGCGCGGCATTGGCGTGAGATCGAAGCATGGCCCATCCGCTCTCCGCCGACGCTGCCTCCCGCATCTCCGCCGATCACGCCCAGCCTCGGCCTTCGCTTCCCCTGGTCATCGGCCTCGACGACGCGCTCCGGCGCGGCAGCGCGCTCCTGGAGGGCGCGCTCTCCCTCCTGCGATCCGACACCCCGGGGGTTCTCACGCTCCTGCTCCGGGGGCCAGGCGGGCGCGCCGTCCTGGAAGACCGCGTCGCGCGGGCGGCGGCCCTCGCCGAGGCGGCCCGGCCGCTCAACGAGGAGGCCCTGGCCTTCGCGGAGGCGCGGGCCCGGCGCGGGTGTCCCATCTGGCTCCTTACCGAGGACGATGCCCTGGCGCGGCGGGTCGCGGAGCACCTCCCCGCCGGCACCCGCGTGCTCGCGCCCGACGCGGCGCTCGCGCTGCCGGGCGAGGCCAGGGCGGCGCGGCTGGCGGACCTGTTCCCGGAGGGGTTCGCGTATGCGGGCGCGGCCGGCGCGGACCTGCCGGTCTTCGCCCGCGCGAGGGAGGCGGTGCTCGTCGGGGCCGCCCCGGGCGTGGTGCGGGCCGTCCGCGCCCTCGGCCGCCCCGTCACCGCGATCGAGGGCCCGTCGCGACCGCGCGCCCTCGCGCGGGCCGCGCGGCTCCATCAATGGGCCAAGAACGGCCTCGTCGTCCTGCCCCTCGTGCTCGGCGGCAAGTCCGGGGACCCGGCCGCCTGGGGCCGTGCCGTCCTCGCCTTCCTGGCCCTCGGCCTCGTCGCGTCGGCGAGCTACCTCCTGAACGACCTCTGGGACCTCCCCCACGACCGCGCGCATTGGTCGAAGCGCCGCCGGCCCCTCGCGAGCGGGGACCTGCCCCTCCCCCACGGCCTGTTCGCCCTCGCGGCGGGCCTCGCGCTCGGCCTCGGGCTCGCGGCCGGGGCCGGTCCCGGGGTGTTCGCCGCCGTGCTGGCCTACCTCGTCCTCACCCTGGCCTATTCCCTGGCCCTCAAGCGCGCCCCCATCCTCGACGCGCTCGCCCTGGGGGGCCTGTTCACCCTGCGCCTCGCGGTCGGCATCACCGCCGCGGCGGTGATCTGGTCGCCCTGGCTGCTCTCCTTCTCGATGTTCCTGTTCACCTCGCTGGCCCTCGCCAAGCGGCACACCGAGCTGCGCGGCGCGGCCCAGCGCGGGCTGAGCGTCGTCGGCGGGCGGGGCTACCTGCCGGCCGACGAGCCGGTCGTGCTCGCGCTCGGCATCGCGGCCGGCCTCGCCAGCATCGTGATCTTCATCCTCTACCTGGTGCTCGAGGCGTTCCAGACCGCCGCGCTGGCGGCGCCCCGGGCGCTCTGGGCCTTCCCGCCCCTCCTCCTGCTGTTCATCGGGCGAATCTGGCTGATCGCGGGGCGGGGCCAGCTGAACGACGATCCCGTGGTGTTCGCGCTCAGGGACCGCCCCAGCCTCCTGCTCGGGCTCGCCGCCGCCCTCGCCTTCGCGGCGGCGGCGCTCGGCCTGCCGGACGGGCCGCCGTGAGGGCCGGCGGCCCGGGACCTCGGCGTCGCGGGCCGGGCGCGGATCCCGGCCCGTCCGCTCCTCACAGGCGGTAGACGCTCGCGAGGAAGGCGACGGCCGCGTTCGTGACCACGCCCCAGGTCACCAGAAGCGGCAGGGCCGCGAAGGCGGCCGGACGCGGGGCGCGCAGCATCAGGACCAGCAGGATGGGCAGCCAGTCGAGCGTGTAGCGCTGCGTCGCGATCTGCTCGGCGCCGTTCGAGTGGTAGAGCAGGGTGGTGCCGGCGATCAGGCCGATCACCGCCGCCCCCGCGGCGAAGACGCGGTCGATCCTCGCGCAGGCGGCGAGCAGGATCCACGGGCTCGACACCGCCAGCGCGACGCCAGCCTTGTCGAGTCCGATGATCTCGGTCCGGTACGGCCCCCCGAACTCGATATGCACGCCCTGGAGGAGGAGATAGACCGCGTTGAACAGCGCGTATTTGGGCGAGAAGAGCCCGATCTCGCTGAGGCGCCGCCAGATGAATCCCTGGCTGTCCGGGTTGTCGATGAAGGCGTAGCCGGTCTCGAGCGGGTTGCCGAAGCGGGCCGCATCGTAGGCGAGGACCAGGATGAGCGCGGCCGCGAGCGGGACGGCCCCGCGCGCGAGGGGGCCGGCCAGCCCGCGCAGGCCCGCGCGGAGCGGCGCCCCCGGCGGCAGCGCGACGGCCAGCAGGAAGAGCGGATACAGGATCGTCATCTGGCGGCACAGGAAGGCCAGGGCCGCGAACAGGCATGCCAGGGCGAACGAGCCCCGGCAGACGACCGCCCACAGGCTCAGGCTGGTCATCAGGAACCCGACCACCTGCGCGAAGAACCAGACGCCGTCGGCCCGCAGCGTCACCTGGAAGAGCGGGCTCGCGAAGGCGAGCGCCAGGATCAGCCAGGGCGCGTCGCGGCGATCGACGGCGAGCGCCCCGAAGATCCGGCTCCAGATCAGCAGGCTCAGCGTCGAGAGGGCGAGGCCCAGCAGCACGAATCCCTTGAAGCCCGGAAAGCCGAACCACGCCACGAACGGCATGACGACGAGCGCCGGCAGGGGCGGAAACACGATGTAGGTGCGCCCGTCGAACCGCGCGCAGTCGATCTCCGGACAGGATTCGACCCAGACTCGGCCGTGCAGCAGGGCATCCGCCAGGGCGCCGTAGGAATTCGACCCGGCGTCGTGGAAGAGCCCCCTCCCGATCAGCATCGCGGCCATGCCGAGAGCCGCGAGGCCGGCCAGGATCGCCGGGGCGCGATGCTCCCGGTCACCGAACGGATGGTTCATCTGCCTGTCCCCGAATCCCGCGCATCACCGGAGCGCGGGACTCCGTGAGACTGCGACACGTCCTTCATAACTCTGCGTCACGGCTCGGGACAGCCCCGTGCGGGAGGCCGGGCGACGCCGTCGCGTGCGGGCCGGACGCGTCCACCCGGATCCCGCCTCCCGCGCGCGGCCGCGGCGCCCGGCTCGCCTCCACCTTTGACAACCTGCCCGCGTCCCGGGACAACCGGCAGCGGAGCGGGGCGCGGGACCGGCGGGATGGAGCGCAGACGGCTGCAACGGGTCGTGCGGGCATGGCCCATCCGCTGGCGCATCCTGGGCATCGCCGGGCTCAACTCGGCCCTCGCCCTGGTGCTGATCGGGCTGATCTGGGACGGGGCCACCGTGCTGTCGCGGGCCTGGAACGACCTGCGGCAGGTGCGCCAGTCCGAGCACCTGCTCGGCCAGCTCGACCGCGACACCGAGCGGCTGCAGAGCCTGATCCACCGCTCGATCAGCCAGGACGACCCCGACATGCTGTGGCGGATCGGCGACCTGCGCGACACGCTGATCGGCCGGCTGCGCGTGCAGGCGCGGCTCGACCCGCTCATCGCCCGGCCCTCGGAGACCCTGCGGGAGGTCACCGAGCGCTTCATCGCCGGGTTCTCGGCCCTGCGCGAGACGCGCGCCCGGATCTCGCAGATCTACGAGGGCCGCCTCGCGGGGCCGGCCCGCGAGATGTCGGGGCTCTACGCGCTCATCGAGGGGTCCGACGCGGCCGGTCAGGCGCCGATCGGGCCGCCCCTGTCGAAGTCGCGGGAATCCTTCCACGCCATGATGCTGGCGGCGAACGCCTTCTCGCTCTCGGCCGCGGAGGCCTCGGCCGCGGAGGTGCGCCGGGCCGCCGCCGCGATCCGCGGCACGGTGCCGGTGATGCGCGACCGCGCGGCGACCGACGTGCAGAGCCGCGCCCTCGACGCGCTCGACGCCCGCGCGCAGGCGGTCGAGGCGGGCGTCGCGGCGCTCACCGCCGAGTTCGCCGCCCAAGGTCGCCTGCTCAAGGAGGAGATCGACGGCAATGCCGACCGCATGACCGCCTCGATCGAGGCGATGGGCACCCATGTGCGCGCGGTCGAGCAGGCGGCCCAGGCCCGCTTCGACCGCACCCTGGAGAGCGCGGCGCTCAAGCTCGGGGGCGTGGCGCTCGCCTTCGTGGCCCTGGTGGCCGCGCTCGGCACCCTGGTGGCCCGCAGCATCAGCGACCCGCTGCGGGGCCTGAGCGGCGCCATGCTGGCGATCGCCGGGGGCGACTACGCCCGCAAGGTGCCGGGCGCCGAGGCCCGCGACGAGATCGGCGACATGGCGGCCGCCGTCGCGGTGTTCCGCGAGAACGCGCTGGCGCGGCTGCGGGCCGAGGCGGAGCTGCGCCGCGCCAAGGAGCAGGCCGAGGCCGCCCTCGCGGAGCTGCGCGAGACCCAGGCGAGCCTGATCGAGGCCGAGAAGCTCGCCGCCCTCGGCGGCCTCGTCGCCGGGGTCGCGCACGAGGTCAACAACCCGGTCGGCATCAGCCTCACCGTCGCCTCGACCCTGAGCCAGCGCTGCGAGGCCTTCGCGGCGGACCTCGCCGGCGGGCCCCTGCGCCGCTCGCAGCTCACGGGCTTCATCGAGGCCGTGCAGGAGGCCAGCAAGCAACTCGTCGCCAACCTGATGCGGGCGGGCGACCTCGTGCAATCCTTCAAGCAGGTCGCCGTCGACCGCAGCCAGGACAACCGCCGCCGCTTCGACCTCGGCGAGACCTGCGCGCAGATCATCGCGAGCCTGCGGCCGGAACTGCGCACCGCCCGCATCGCCCTCGCCCTCGACCTGCCCCCCGGCCTCGTGATGGAGTCCTTCCCCGGCCCCCTCGGCCAGGTGCTGACGAACCTGTTCCTCAACGCCGTGCGGCACGGCTTCCCGGACGGGCGCGCGGGCACGATCCGGCTCGCGGCCGAGCCGCTGGGGTCCGACCGCGTCGTCCTCACCTTCAGCGACGACGGCGTCGGCATGAGCGAGGAGGTGGCGCGGCGGGCCTTCGAGCCCTTCTTCACCACGCGCCGGGACAGCGGCGGCACCGGGCTCGGCCTCCACCTCGCCTTCAACATCGTCACCCACCAGCTCGGCGGGCGGATCACGCTGCATGCGGCGCCCGGCGCGGGCAGCCGCTTCGTGCTGACCCTTCCGCTCGTCGCCCCCGTGCAGGAGCCCGGACGCAAGCGGCAGGCGGCGTGATGCGAACGGCTCGGCGACGATTCGAGAACGGACCCGACGGTCGCGTCGCGTGACCGTCGGGGTGAGCCGCAGGCCCCGGATGTCGGTCCGCCGCCGAGCAACGCTTCGATGAACCGGCAAATTGATTCAGATCACGGCGGCCCCATCCGCGCGATGATCCGGTGAGACCGGATCATCGAGAGGATCACCGCCATGGCGATGCGCTGCCTTCTGGTTCCGACGGGCCCCGATTGCGATGCGCGCCCGCGCCTCGACTTGGCCCTGGCGCTCAGCGACCGGCTGAAGGCGCATATCGGGCTGACCTTCCTGTCCCCGCCGGCCGAGGACGTGCTGGCGGCGATCCCCGAAATGGCGATCGCCGCCGGGGTGACCCGCGAGCGCCTGGAGGAGGAGACGCGCGAGGCGATCGGGGCCGCGCGCGCCGCCTTCGAGACCTGGTGCACGGGGGCCGACGTGGCGGTGCGCGCCGGCGACGACGTCCGCCCGGGCGTCACCGACGCCTCCTTCACGGTGCGGCTCGGGCCGGTCGATGCCAGCCTCGCCCGGGCGGGACGCCTGAGCGACCTGATCGTGATCGACCGGCCCGACTGGCAGGACCCCTTCGCGACGGTGGCCTTCGACGCCGCGGTCTTCGCCACGGGCCGGCCGGCCCTGGTGGTGCCGCCCGGCCCCGCGCCGGCCGACCCGCTGCGCAAGCTGCTGATCGCCTGGAACGGCAGCCTGGAGGGCGCGCGTGCGATCGCCCAGGCGATGCCCCTGATCGAGGCCGCCGGCGCGGTCGCGATCTTCTCCGCCCCGCGCCGGGACGAGGACGCGCAGGACGCCGCCGAACTCGCCGCCTATCTCGCCCGGCACGGCATCGCGGCCGAGCGGCTCGCGCCCCCCGACCCGACCCGCTCCGTCGGCGCCGCCCTCCTGGAAGCCGCGCAGGCGAGCGGCGCCAGCCTCCTCGTCATGGGGGCCTACACCCACAGCCGGGTGCGCCAGTTCTTCCTCGGGGGCGTCACGCGCCACGTCCTCGACCACGCCCCCCTGCCCGTGCTGATGACGCATTGACGGCGCGGGCCCGGACCCGGCCCGCATGCCGGGTCAGAACCCGGCCCGCACGCCCGCGAAGACGGCGCGGCCGTTGCCCGGGTAGAAGGCCGCCAGGGCCGCCGGCCCGCCCGCGACCTTGCGCGCGTCGGCGACGACCGAGATGTCCGAGACGAAGCGCTCGTCCGTCAGGTTGCGGGCGTCCAGGAACACCGACACGCCGTTCGCGACGTCGATCCCGGCTTGCAGGTTGACCAGCGCGTAGCCCGGCACGCGCAGGGTGTTGGCGTGGTCGGCGAAGGCCCCGCGCGGCACCCAGTCGAGGGAGGGGGCGACGTAGAACCCGCTCGGATGGGTGTAGCGCAGCACCGTGCGCAGCACGTCGTCCGGGATGCCGGCGATGCGCCCGTTGCCGAAGACCGGGTCGTGCAGGAAGCGGAAGTCGTTGTGCGTCCAGACCTGCCGCAGGACGAGCGCGTCGCCCTCCGCGGCGAGGTCGCGGGCGAGGTCGAGGCCGAAGGCCGCCTCGACGCCCTGGTGGCGGGTGCGCGGGGCGTTGAAGGTCGCGGCCGGGATGCCGAGCCCGGGCGCGATCGCGTAGTTGATGAGTTCGTCCCGCACCTCGGCCCGGTAGAGGGTCACGTCCCAGGACAGGCGGTCGATGCGGCCGCGCGTCCCGGCCTCGACGGTCCAGGCGCGCTGCGCGGCGAGGGGCACGAAGGTGGTCCCGAGCGCGTTCGTCTGCACGAGGTCCGAGAAGTCCGGCACGTCGCGCGAGCGGGTGACGTCGCCGAAGACCTGGATCTCCGGCAGCGGTTGCCAGAGCAGGCCGAGCTTCGGGTTGACGCCCTCGAAGGTCTCGTCGGCGAAGGCCGGGGCGGCGCTCGGCGGGGCGAGCCCGCCCTTGTTGCTGTAGGTGCGGTTCGAGGAGAACAGCTTCGCTCCCGTCATCAGGGCGAGGTCGGGCAGGATCCAGAAGCGGTTCTCCGCGTAGGCCTCGTAGTTCGAGGCGCTCTGCACGGCGTCGAGCGTCTGCGCCCCGCGCCGGCCGGCCAGGTTCACGAATTGCCGGGCGGCGTTCCGCCCCGCGAAGGCGCGCAGGCCCAGCAGCAGGTCGTTGCGGTGGCCGCCGAGGTCGACGCTGCCGGCCCAGTGCGGCGCGATCCCGTAGGTCCAGCCGTCCTGGTCGATGACCTGGAAGATCGGGTGGTAGAGCGACTTGTGGATCGCCCAGGTGTCGATGTCGAGCTTGCCGACCTCGAGCACGAAGGAGGTGCGGTTGGCGATCCGCTCGGTCTCGACCTTGCGGGACTGGTTGCCGCTGAGCGCCGTCGGGCTCGCGGTCCGCGGATCGGTGAGGGCGCCGGACAGGGTCAGCGTGCCGGGCAGCTTCTGGTCGGTGAGGTAGGTCCCGAAGAAGAACCGGGTCTCGACGCCTGGCGCGAGCCGGTAGCCGAGATTGGCGTTGAGGTTGCGGGTCGCCTGCGCCTCGTGCTGCCGGTATCCGTCCGAATTCGTGACCGTGCCGTTGACCAGGATGTCGACCGGGCCGGAGATCCGCGAGACCTGGACGCTCTCCCGGACCGTGTTGAAGCTGCCGCCCTCGACGCGCAGGAGCGTGGGCGCGAGGGCGGTGTGGGCGGTGGGCGTGACGGCGTTGACGGCGCCCCCCAGGGTGGTGGCGCCGAAGGCGAACGCGTCGCCGCCCTTGTAGATCTCCAGCGAGCGCAGGGCCGGCAAGTCGATCTGGTAGAAGTCGCCGCTCCCGTCCGCGAGGTTGAACGGGATGCCGTCCTGCAGGAGCTCGATCCCGCGCAGGTGGAAGCCGCGGGCGACGCCCGAGCCGCGCACGGACAGGCGCAGCTCCTGGCCGTAGCGCTCCTGCACGGTGACGCCGGGCACGTCCCGAAGCACGTCCCGCAGCGTGTTGGCGTAGGTGTTCTGGTACTCCGCCGCATCCACGAAGCCGACCGAGCCCACGGTGGCGTTCACGGCCGCGCGCTGGGCGGCGACGCTCGGCACCGTGACGGAGCCGGAAGGCGGCGGCCCGCTCCCGGCGACGGTGATCTCGGAGAGGGCGATGGTCGTGTCGGACGTCTGGGCGAGGCCGGGACCGGCGAGCAGGACGAGCGGCAGCACCGCGGCGCGGCGGGCGGCCCGGGAACGGGGGGGCATGAGGGATCATCCGTGTCTGACAGGATCGTGGCGGGCGATCGGTCAGAGGACGGGCGGGGCTCGGGGGCCGGCGCTGATGCCGGGGGGCGCGCGGGGCTGGGCGACGGTGTCGGGCCGGTGCGGGATCGGGACGGCGCGGCGGCGCGGCCAGGCCACGGGGCTCGCCTCGGCGGGCGGCGGAGCCGCTCCGTCGAGCGCCTGGGCCGCCACGCAGCAGGCGCCGTGGTTCGGGACGGGATGGGACTTCCCCGGCCCCGGCGCCTCGGGCGCGGACGCGTCCGGCGCGCAGAGGGCGTGCGCCGCGGAGGGCATCCCGGCCGCGAGCGCTCCCCCCGCCACCGCCTGCAGGACGAGCGCGTAGAGCGCGGCCAGGGCGATGACCGCGCGCAGGATCGGCCGGCGGGGCGGCGGGGCACGCATGCGAGAGGCGTAGGTGGGCCGGCAAGAAGGTGTCAATCGCGCCGCGGCGGTCGCCGGGCGTTTCTCCCCGCCTGCGACCCGGCGGCATCTCATCCGCCATCCGGTTGATGGCTTCGCCATCTCCAATTTCGGCAATGCGGATGTCGGCTCCGCTCAGGCGCCGCGCGGGCTCGTGAGACGGGAACCGCTTCGATCAAGCCGATCCCGGCTCATTCCAGGCTGCTGAGGTAGCGGATGACGTCCTCGACCTGATCCGGGTCGAGGCGGAATTCCGGCATGGTCGGATGGCCCGTGGTGATGCCCTCGGCGAGGGATTCGGCGAGTTCGGCGACGGGGTAGCGGGTGTGGAGGTCGCGGAAGCGGGGCGCCTCGGGGAGCGGGCTCTCGCCCGTGCGCCCGACCGCGTGGCAGCCGGCGCAGTGGGTCCGCACGAAATTGCGCCCGCGCGTGAGGTGGGGATCCTCGACGGCCCGGGCCGGGCCGGCCGCGAGGGCGAGGCCGAGCGCGACCGCGCCGAGGACGGGGAAACGAGGGTGGACCAGGGGCATCGACCTCTCCGCGGTGAGACCCGACACTGCGCGAGCCGGCCCGCCCGGACCTTGATTCAACGCAAGCCGCCGAGGCCGTCGGGCGAGGCCGCAGCGCCCCGCCCCCCGCTCCTGCACCGTCGTCGTGTACGAGTTGTTAACCGCTCGCTGCGACCGTGCAAACCGCTTGGGTGAGCGCCCCCGTCGCCATCTGCGGGAGGTTTCCGATCGCCGGGCAGCGGCGGCGAGACCGGCCCCGCGGGGTTCCGGGCGGCCTCCGGGCGGGCGGGCGCGCCTCCGCCTGGGGGATGCCGCGACCGGGTCGCCGGAGGGATGCGATGCGCGACGATGCCGAGACCGGTGCGGAAGCTGCGCGGGACCGGTTCGCCGAGATCGCCCGCGAACTCGCCGCCCTGCGCCCGGCCGCGCCGCCGGACCGTCGCCCGATCGCCGTCGTGGTCCCGATCTACAATGACTGGCCGGCGTTCCGGCACCTCGCGGAGGCCATCGACGCCGTCTGCGAGGCGGCCGATCTCGACGCGGAGATCATCGTCGTCGACGACGGCTCCTGGCAGAGCGGGGAGGAGACGCTGGCGGCGCTGGCGCGGACCGCGAAGCGCGTCCGCCTGCGCCCGGCAATCCTGGTGACCAATCTCGGCCACCAGCGGGCGATCGCGGTTGGGCTCACGCTCGCGAGCGAGCGGGCCGCGGCCTACGGGGCCGTGATCGTGATGGACGGCGACGGCGAGGACCGGCCCGAGCACATCCCGCTCCTGCTGCGGGAGAGCGCGGCGCATCCGGAGGCGATCGTCTGCGTGCGGCGCGGGCGGCGCTTCGAGGGCCTGCGCTTCGCCATCGGCTACGCGGCCTTCAAGGCGGCGTTCGCCCTCGCCACCGGCAAGACGATCGATTTCGGCCATTACTGCGTGATCCCGCCGCGCGCGCTGACGCGCCTCGTGCACAGCCCGGCCCTGTGGAGCCACTTCGCCGCGGCGCTGCTGCGCGCGGGCGTGCCGCTGCACCGCGTCCGCCTCGACCGGGGGGTGCGCTACGCCGGGCGCTCCAGCATGAACCTGACCTCGCTGATCCGCCACGGGCTCAACGCCATCGCGGTCTTCGAGGACGTCTGCCTGGTGCGCCTGCTGATCGCGCTCGGGGTCTTCTCGGCCGGGATCTGCGCGGCGCTGATCGGCGTCGTGGCGGTCCGCTTCGGCACGGACCTGGCGATCCCGGGCTGGGCGACGAGCGCCGCCGGGCTGCTGCTCGTGGCCCTGCTCCAGGCGGCGCTGCTGGCCATCACCTCGGCGGCCTCGCACCTCAACCGCCGCTCCCTGTCCGAGATGGTGCCCGCCCGGGACGCGGCGCGCTTCCTCGGTCCGGCGGCCCCGCGCGGCGGCGCCCAGCCGCTTCCCCCATCCGGAGAGACGACGTGGAAGGCAGCATCCTGAGCCAGGGCGACTACGTCGGCACCGAACTCGACCTCTTCTCCGCCGCCACGACCTGGAAGGCCTACTGGTCGGGCGAGATCGCCCCCTTCCTGCGCGGGCGCGTGCTCGACGTGGGAGCGGGCCTCGGGGCGACCGCCGAGATCCTCGGCCGGCACCCGGCCGTGACCGAGTGGACCTGCCTCGAACCCGACCGGGGCTTCGCCGCCGCCCTCGCGGCGAAGCTGGCGGAGGGCCGGCTCGCCCCCCACACCCGCATCCGCCGGGGCACGCTCGCCGCCGCGGCGGCCGCGGGCCCCTACGACGCGATCCTCTACGTCGACGTCCTCGAACATATCCGCGAGGATCGGGACGAACTCGCGCGCGCCGCCGCCTGCCTGGCGCCGGGCGGCAGCCTGGTGGTGCTGGCCCCGGCCCACCCGGCGCTGTTCTCGCCCTTCGACGCCGCGATCGGGCACGAGCGGCGCTACACCCGCGCCAGCCTGCGGGCCGCCGGCCCGGACGGGCTCGCCCTGACGCGCCTGCGCTACCTCGACAGCGTCGGCCTCCTCGCCTCCCTGGCCAACCGCGCGCTCCTGCGCCAGGCGATGCCGACGGCCGGGCAGATCGCCGTCTGGGACCGCCTGATGGTGCCGCTCTCGCGGCGGATCGATCCGCTCCTCTTCCACCGGGCGGGCAAGTCCATCCTGGCGGTGTGGGCGCGATGAGGATGCAGGGCAGCCTCCTGGCCGGCGCGCCGCCGGCCGCCATCCCCCTCCCCGCGCGGCGGGCCGGGATCCGGGCGGAGCTCGGCGGCGCCGTGCTCGCCGGCCTGCTGGCGGCCGCGACCGGGGCGCTCCCCCTGCTGCACGATCCGGGCTTCTACTTCACCGACGATTGCCAGACCTACTTCCTCCCGGGCTTCCTCGAGATCGCCCGGCTGATCAAGGCCGGGGAATGGCCGGTCCTGACGCCCCGCCTGTTCCAGGGCGGCTCGCTCCTCGCCGAGTACCAGTACGCGCTCCTCAATCCGGTCTGCCTGCTGCTCTACCTCCTGCTCGACGGCTTCGAGCGCCTCGATCGCGCCGCCGCCTTCTACGCCCTCACGCATCTGGGCCTGCTCGGCGCGGGCCTCTACGCCCTGGCGCGCAGCGTCGGCACCGCGCGCCCCTTCGCGGTGCTGGCCGGCCTGACCGGCGCCACCTGCCTGGGGATGATCTACTGGGGCGCCTCCACCTGGGTCCCGGGCCTCGTCAGCACGGCCTGGCTCGGCTTCGCGGCCGCGCTCCTGATGCGGGCGCGGGAGGAGGCCCGCTTCGTCGCCCCCGCGGCGCTCGCCGTCTTCCTCGTGGTGGCGAGCGGCTGGCCCTTCGCGGACGCGGCCCTGCTCGCCGGGATCGGCACCGGCGTGCTGATCGTGCTGCAGAGCGGCGCGGGGCTCCGCTCCTGCGCCCGGGTCGTGCTGGCGGCCGGCCTCGGCTTCGCCCTCGCCGCCCCGGCCTGGATGCCGCTCGCGGCCGCCATCGGCAGCACCGCGCGGGTCGCCGAGGCCTTCTACCCGCACATGCTGCAGGCGCCCCTGCCGACGCTCCTCGCCATCGGGGCGCCGCTCTTCCCGCAGATCTGGGTCAGCTTCTGGGGACCCGAGATCGTCGCCTCCCCGCCGATGCACTACGTCGGCTGGTGGATCCCGGTCGCGCTGCTCCATGGCAGCTGGAGCCGCCTGAGGACGCCGGCGGGGACCGGCGCCGCCATCCTGCTCGCCGTGACCCTGGCGCTCGGCCTGCTGGCGACGGCCCCGGGCGTCTCGCAGCTGCGCTGGACCTTCCGCTTCCTGCCCTATTTCCAGATCGGCTGCGCGGTGGTCGCCGCGTGGTTCCTGGCCCAGCCCGGTCACCGCTGGTCCTCCAGCCCGACCGTGATCCTGGTCCTGGCGACCGCGGTGATCGCGTCCTTCCAGTCCGTGGCCCTCGCCAAGCTCAATCTCGTCTTCGCGCTCGTGGTCCTGGCGGCGGCGCTGGCGGTGCTGCGGGCGGGCGGCCCGCGGACCCGGGCGGGGCTCCTGGCGATCGGGATCAGCCACGTCGTCCTGTTCGCGCTGCTGACGCGCGTCTTCCCGCATAACGGACTCGTGCCGGAGTGGACTCCGCCCGCGAGCCGGGAGGCCTACCAGGGCGAGCCGCTGCGGAACGGCGACGCGGCGCTGCTGCTGTTCGAGCGGCCGCTCTTCACGCATCGCGAGGTCGGCGGCACCCCGTCCGGCCTGTTCCGGGTCTTCCCGCACGGCAATATGGGCCTGCTCACCGCCTCGGCCTCGATCGCCGGCTACTCGCCGATGCGGGCCAAGGGCTTCGACGACCTCTGCCTCGACTATATCGGGGCGAGCTGTCCGGAGGTGGTCGATCTCTGGACCCGCCCCGATCCGGTGAGCGGGGGCAGCACCCTCGATCTCGCCCGGGTGACCCGCGTGACCGCGCAGGCCGGCGCCCGGGCGGACGCCTTCGCGGCCTTCGCCGGGCCCGGCTGGACGCGGCGGCCGGTCGAGGGAGGCAGCGTGTTCGAGCGGGCCGGCGCGGGGGACCTGCCCGGCACCCTCTCGCGCCTGCCCGCCGGGACGGTGCTCACCGCCGCCTCCGAGGGCGCCCGCGAGGGCCGGTACGAGATGCGGGGCGAGGGCGGGCGCGTGGTCTGGGCGCGGGCCTGGTACCCGGGCTACGAGGCCAGCTGGAACGGGCAGCCCCTCGCCGTCGAGATCGTGAACGGCATCCTGTGCGCGGCGGTGGTCCCGGCCGGGCCGGGCGTGCTGACGCTGCGCTACCGGCCGGCAGGTTTCCTGCCGGGGCTCGCCCTGGCGACGCTCGCCCTCGGCGCGACGGCCGCGTTCGCCCTGCGGTCCCGGCGCGGCGCCTGAGCGACGCCGACAGCCGCATTGCCGAAATGGGAGATGGCGAAGCCATCAACCGGATGGCGCAGGCGCGCGCCGGGCCCGGGCTTCCCCGCCGGCCGGCCGCCGACGCCGCCCGCTCAGGCGGCGGCGATCGCCTGGAGGCGGTCGCGGTCCAGCACCCGTACCCCGTCCGGGACGATCAGGATCACCCGGTCGCGGGCGAGCTTCGAGAAGGTCCGGCTCACCGTCTCCAGGGTCAGGCCGAGGTAATCGGCGATGTCCTGGCGGGTCATCGGCAGGGCGAGCGTCACGCCCCTGCGTCCGAGGCGGCAGAGCCGCTCGCGCAGGGCGACCAGGAAGGCCGCCACCTTCTCCTCCGCGGTCCGGCGGCCGAGCAGCACCATGTGGTCCTGGGCCAGGGACAATTCGTGGGTCGCCGCCTCGTGCAGCCGACGCAGCAGGTGCGGCTTGTCGTCGACGAGCTGCGTGAAGGCGGCGCGGTCGAACCGGCAGGCCGCGACCGGCTCCACCGCGTCGGCCGAGAAGGCGTAGCGGTCCGAGAGGGCGAGCCCCATGAAATCGCCCGGCAGGAGGAAGCCGATGATCTGGCGGCGCCCGTCCGCGAGCAGGCGGTAGAGGCGCACCGTGCCCTCGGTGATGTTGTAGACATGCGTCGCCGGGTCGCCCTGCATGGCGATCGCCGCCTTGGCGGCGAAATCGGCGTCGGCGGCCAGCGCTTCGAGGAGGTCGAGTTCTCCCGCGTCCAGGGCGGCGCAGATGCTGACGCTGCGCACCCGGCAGGCGGCGCAGCGCGTGTCGAGGCGGCCCTGCGGACAGGTCGCTCCTTCGGTCCAGCCGGGACATTCGGCAGGCGAGGGCGGAAAGGCGTTCGCCGACATTGAATCTCGCGAGTCGGTGGCACGGATGACGGTCCCGTCGTGGAGTTGTAGCATGAGCAAGCCTCACCGCGTCACTCCCCCGACGGCGCGTCGCATGCTCGCGCGGCAGCACTGCCCCAGCGATGCCGGGCTTGATCCTGGTCAAGGACGCGACCGCCTGAACCGCCCGACAATCATGGCCTTCGCGGGTGGCCGGAGTGACCGAGTGGAGATCGACGACCATTTCTCGGCGCGTCTCCTGTGCGACTCGGAGGCGACCGGCGGGCAGGCCCTGCGGCGGGCCTTCGCCCTGGTCCGTCTCTGCGAGCCGGGGGCCGATGCGCGGCGCTGGGCCGCGCTGGTGCGGCACTATCGCCGCCGGGCGCCCGGGCGCGCCGGGCTGATGATGCTGGAGGACGTGCGCGGCTACGCCCACGCGGTATTCTGCTACGCCGTGGACGACGCGCCGCGCCTGCACGGCCTCGGCGCGCCCTCGCCCCAGAAAGTGCTGCGCGTGCGCGACGTCGTCGCCGCCCATCTCGGCGGGCCGCGCGTCGAGACGGCGCTGCGATCCTGCGCGACGCACCTCGCCGGGCGGCTCGGCTGCGCCTCGGTCGCCTTCGACGCGCCGGCCGGCCCCTGAAGCCGGCCGAACCGCCCTGCACTCAAGCCGCCCTGCACCCAAGCCGCCCTGCACTCAAGCCGCCCTGCACTCAAGCCGCCCTGCACTCAAGCCGCCCTGCACTCAAGGCGCCCGGCGGGGCGCGTCGCGCGGGCCGTCCGCCGGCAGGGTCTTGATCTGAATCAGGGCATCCGCCGTCCCGCCCCGTCATCGTGGCGCACCGAGGGAATGCCAGGAAGGGGAGCGGCCATGGACGCGCAGGATGGCACGGGCTGCGAGGGCACGCCGATCGAGCTTCCGCATTGCCGGGCGAAGCCGGATTGCGCCCGGCTCGAGCCGGTTCGCGCGGCGGCCCTCGTCGCGCGCTACGGGCAGCCGGTCCCGCGCTACACCTCCTACCCGACCGCGGCCCAGTTCACGGGCGCGACGGGACCGGCCGAGCACGCCGCCTGGCTCGCCGCCCTCCCGCCGGCCGAGCCGGTCTCGCTCTATCTCCACGTGCCCTTCTGCGACCAGCTCTGCTGGTACTGCGGCTGCCACACCAGCGTGGTCCATCGGCGCGGGCCGATCGAGGATTACGTCGCGACGCTGACCCGGGAGATCGGCCTCGTCGCCGAGGCCCTGCCGGCCCGGCTCGCCGCCGGGGCCGTGCATTTCGGCGGCGGCACGCCCAACCTGCTCGCGCCCGGCGACCTCGCCGCCGTGGTCGAGGCCCTGCGCCGGCATTTCACCCTGTCGCCGGACACGGCCTTCGCGGCGGAACTCGACCCGCGCCTCCTCACCGAGGCCTGGATCACGACCGCCTGCGGCCTCGGCCTCAACCGGGCGAGCCTCGGCGTGCAGGACCTCGACCCGCAGGTGCAGGCGGCCATCAACCGCCGCCAGCCCTTCTCGATGGTGGCGTGGTCGGTCGAGCATCTGCGCCGGGCGGGCGTGGGCTCGATCAACCTCGACCTGATGTACGGGCTGCCCCATCAGACCACCAAGGGGCTCCTCTCCACCATCGACCAGGTCGCGGCGCTGCGGCCGGAGCGGATCGCCCTGTTCGGCTACGCGCACGTGCCCTGGATGAAGCCGGCTCAGCGCCTGATCCCCGACCACGCCCTGCCGGGACCGGTGGGGCGGCTGGAGCAGCAGCGGGAGGCCGCCGCCCGCCTGCAGGATCTCGGCTACGTGCGCATCGGCCTCGACCACTTCGCCTGGCCGGACGACGCCCTGGCGGAGGTCGCCGCGGCGGGCCGCCTGCGGCGCAACTTCCAGGGCTATACGGAGGATGCGGCCGAGACCGTGATCGGCTTCGGCGCCTCGGCGATCAGCCATCTTCCGGCCGGCTACGCGCAGAACCACGCGGGCGTGCCCGCGTGGCGCGAGCGGATCCTGGCCGGCGACCTGCCCACCGCCCGCGGGCTCGCGGTCGGCGCCGCCGACCGCCTGCGCGGCGCCGTGATCGAGCGGCTGATGTGCGACTTCGCGGTCGACCTGCGCCGGCTCTGCGCGCTGCACGACACGAGCGTCCCGGCCCTGGTCTCGGGCACGATGCGGGCCCGCCTGGAGGAGTTCGCCCGCGACGGCCTCGTGCGGCTGTTCGCGAGCGGCACCGGGCCCGATTCCCTCGACGGCATCGCCGTGACCGAGACGGGCCGCTCCTTCGTGCGCGGCGTCTGCGCGGTCTTCGACCGGCACCTCGTGCCGGCGCCGGAGCGTCACGCGGCGGCCGTCTGATCCGGGACCCGCTTGATCAAAGCGGGTCCCGGATCACGAGCCTGCGCGGCGCCTGAGCGAAGCCGACATCCGCATTCCCGAAATGGGAGATGGCGAAGCAATCAACCGGCTGGCGGATGAGCAGCATTCGCCGAAATTCGCCGAAGCGGTCGCCGGTTCGGCGGCGTCGGGCTCGTCCCGACGCGCGCCCCGGCCAAACCCTCGGCCCGATCCTCGCCCTCTCCGTCGGGCATGGGCGCCTCCGGCGGGGGGACGCGGACGATCCCGGGCGGCCCCCGCTTGCTTCGCCGGGCCTGCCCCGATCCGAGCCAGCCGGACCGCGCCGGCCTTGACCCCGCGTTAACGCCGCTGCGCGCAATCTCCCGGCATGCGTCGTGGCCTCGTTGCGTTCTCAGCCTTCACGCTCTTCAGCCTGGGGCTCACCGGATGCGCGCTCAAACCCTTTGAGCAGCGCGAACCCTGGCGTACGGAGGCCGAGGAGGCCTGCCTCGCCCGCGGCCTCGTCAAGCCGACCGAGGACATCGTCCCCGTGAAGGAGATCGACGGGCCGGGAATCTGCGGGATGGTGCATCCGTTCCGCGTCACCCGGCTCGCGGGCGGCACGGTCGCGCTCAAGCAGCGCATGACGCTCGCCTGCCCGATGATCCCGGAGGTGGAGGCGTGGCTCGCCGGCACGGTTCAGCCGGCCGCGCAGCTGTATTTCGGCCAGCCGGTGGTGGAGATCAATTCCGGCTCCTATTCCTGCCGCGGCCGCAACAATCAGGTCGGTGCGAAGCTCTCGGAGCATTCCTTCGGCAACGCGGTCGACGTGATGTCCTTCCGGCTCGCGGACGGTTCCGTCGTGACGGTGAAGGGCGGCTGGCGCGGCAGCGAGGCCGAGCAGGGCTTCCTGCGCGAGGTCTTCCTGGGGGCCTGCAACCACTTCACCACGGTGCTGGCGCCGGGGTCGAACGTCTACCACTACGACCACCTGCACCTCGACCTCGCCCGCCACGACCCGCGCGGGCTGCGGCGGATCTGCAAGCCCCTGATCAAGTTCCAGTCGCAGCTGCCGCCGCCCGGCTCGCCCCTGTCGCCGATCCGCAAGAAGCCGCCGGCGTGGCAGCCCGCGCCCGATCCGGCGCCGATCGACGTCGAGGAGGACGATCCCTACGGCGTGTCGCCGATGAGCCGGCGCGAGAGCCCGGGCCAGACCCGCGTCGTCCGCGCGCCGGCCCCCCCGCCCGTGCAGGCCTACGCGCCGCGGCCGGCGCCGACCCGCAGCGCCGCCGCGCAGGAGCCGCCCGTGGCGCCGGGCTTCGGCCCGGCGGCGCGGGCGATTTCCGCGCCGCTGCCGCTCAATTCTCCCGCTTGGTCGTCCGGACCGATCTACTGACGGCGGCGCCGCCGAGATCCTCCACCACGGCGCGGCGCTCCGCCTCGCTCTCGGCGAGGCGGTGGACGTGCATCTCGTTCGCGCCCCGGGAGCGCACCCGGGCGACGAAGCCGCGCAGCCGCTCGCGCGGGCTGTCCTCGGTGGTCGCCACGTCGAGGAGCTCCGCCAGCCCCTCCCGGTCCCGGCGCACGGCCAGCACCACGGCCTCGCCGATCTCGGCCGCGTCCGCGTCGAGGTCGTGGATGCCGACCACGTAGCGGCGGCCCGACCGCCCCCGCCACGCGCTCAGGCTCAGGGCCGGGGTGCCCCGCAGGGACGACGCCGCTCTCAACCGCTCCTCGCGCACCTCCGACCTCCTCGACCGATCCGTCTCGATGTCCCGCATCGCCGCCGACCAGGACAGGGCTCGTCTGTTCGCCATTTGTTCTATCCTAACCGTGGCGCGCGACGCGGGTCAAGCGTCGCGCGGTCGCCTCGAGAGATGGGGAGCGGCGGACGGGCGCGCAATGCGGGGGGCGGGGCGACGCCGCCGCGGGGGCGAGGTCGCCGGCCTCGGCGGGCGACGGCCCGGGGCCTCGCGGCCCCGGACCCGCTCAGGTCACCAGCGGTGATGCCAGCCGGCATGGCGCCAGCCGCCGTGCCAGCCCCACGGGCGGTGGTAGAACCCGGCCCCGTGCCAGTAGGGCCGATGCCAGTAGGGCCGATGCCAGCCGCCGTACCACCCTGCCCGGTGCCAGTAGGGCCGGTACCAGCCGACGCGGTGCCAGCGCGGGCCGCCATAGACGACCGGCCCGTAGAAGCGCGGCCCGTAGAAGTTCGGGCGGCAGAAGCCGTAGAAGTCCCGGTGAAAGCCCGGACCGCAGCCGTCGCGGGCCTCGGCCACGGTCCCGGTGCCGACCAGCGTTCCCAAGGCGAGAGCCGCCGCACCTGCCAGTTTCCAGCGCATCGTCTCCTCCTGTCGAGGATCCGAAACCCCGCCGCACCGACGCGGCCGGAGCCGGATCGCGATCAGTCAAGCCGTCTCGCATGATTCCGCCCCTCATGGGGCGAACATGCATGAATGTCGCTGCCGGCCAGGGCGTTCCGACATTACGGAATTGTCATGCGGGGACCTCGCCGCCTCTGCGCGAGGTGTCCGCGAGGAGCGCCGCGGAGGCGGTCTCGATCCGCTCCTGGATCAGCGCGAAGGCAGTCTCGCGCACGATCCCGGGCGGGATCGGCGGCAGGAAGGCGATCACGGCGGTGCCCGGGTGGCGGTGCAGGCTGTTGCGCGGCCAGACCAGCCCGGTGTTGAGGGCGACGGGCAGGCAGGGCACGGCGAGGCGGTCGTAGAGATGCGCCACCCCGAACTTGTAGGCGGGCGGGGCGCCGGGCGGGCGGCGGGTGCCTTCCGGGAAGATGATCAGCTGGCGCCCCTGCGCCATGGCGCCGGCCGCCTCCTCGCTCATCAGGGCGAGCGCCCGCGAGCCCTTCCGGCGGTCGATCGGCACCATCTCGCCGCGGGAGAGGTACCAGCCGAACAGGGGCAGCCAGAGCAATTCGCGCTTCAGGATGTAGGTGAAGTTCGGCAGGACCGTCGTGAGCGCGATGGTCTCCAGCGCCGATTGGTGCTTGGCCGCGACGATGATCCCGCCCGGCGGGATGTGCTCCAGGCCGCGGAACTCGACCCGGATGCCGACGATCCGTTCCAGCAGCCACAGGGTCACCCGGGCCCAGGTCTGGGCGAGGCGCAGCACGAGGCGGCGGGAGACGAGGCAGAAGAGCCCGCCGATCAGCATCGCGGCGGTCAAGGCGTAGAAGGCGACGTTGAACGCCAGCGAGCGGAGGAGGAGCATGGTCGATCCCGGACGCCGCGCGGCGTGGTGCTGGGG
Organism: Methylobacterium sp. 4-46; assembly: GCF_000019365.1. GTDB lineage: Bacteria > Pseudomonadota > Alphaproteobacteria > Rhizobiales > Beijerinckiaceae > Methylobacterium. Next base: position 1,079,276 of record NC_010511.1, read on the forward strand.
CGCGGCGCGGCCTCCCTTATCGCGCCGGCCGGGCGGGGGCCACTCCCGGCGGGCGAGCGGCCGGGCGGGTGTCCTTCCGGCCACACCGGCCAAGAGAATGGGCCGCAAGGCGAGGCGCTCCCAGAGAGGCGGGCCCCGCGGCCGGGCCGGAGGAGACCGGGGACGGGTTTTCGGTGCGGCATCATTCCTTTACCGCAGGATGACTCACATTTCGGGCCGGACCGGCGCGGTCCGGTGCGTTCCTGAGAGCCCCGCGAGTTCGCATGTCCCCTCCCCTCTCCCTGGCGCCCATCGTGGTGTTCGATCTCGACGGCACGCTCGCCGAGACGGCGAGCGACCTCATCGGCACGCTCAACGTGATCCTGGCGCGCGAGGGCCTGCCGCCGGCGGATGTGGGGCGGGCGCGGGACCTGATCGGGGCGGGCGCCAAGGCGATGCTCGCGCGCGGCTTCGCGGCCGCGGGCCGGGAGCTGACGCCGGAGCGGCTGGAGGCGCTGTTCCGGGTCTTCCTGGCCCATTACGGCGCGCATCTCTGCGAGAGCTCCTTCCTGTTCCCGGGCGCGGCGGCGGCGCTCGACCGGCTGGCGGGGGCGGGCTACCGGCTTGCGGTCTGCACCAACAAGGTGGAGGCGCATTCGGTGGAGCTGCTGCGGGCGCTCGGCGTCGCGGACCGCTTCGCGGCGATCTGCGGGCGCGACACCTTCCCGTGGTTCAAGCCGGACCCGCGCCACCTCACCGAGACGATCGCGCGGGCGGGCGGCGACCCGGCCCGGGCGGTGATGGTGGGGGATTCCCGCACCGACATCGTGACCGCGCAGGCGGCCGGCATCCCGGTCGTGGCGGTGCCCTTCGGCTACACGGACGTGCCGGTGGAGGATCTCGGCCCCGACCTCGTCATCGGCCATTTCGACGCGCTGTTCGACGCCGTGCAGCACCTGCGCACCCGCACCCGCTCGGCGGCGTGACCGCCGCTCGGCGGCGTGACCGCCGCTCGGGGCGGCCCCGCCCGGCGGCGCCGGCTCACAGGCCGATGACGGAGAGGGTCACGCTGAGCACGAACAGCGCCACGCCGGCATTGTAGAGCCGGATCTTGCGCCGCAGCAGCCCCCCGACGACGCGCAGATTGGCGATCGCCTCCCGGAACAGGGTGTCGATCGGGGAGGCGACGAAGCGCTCCTGCAGCGCCGCCAGATCGTCCTCCGCGAAGGCGATCCGGCTGAACAGGTCGGCGGAGCGGCGCACCCGCGCGAGTTCCGACCAGAGCAGCACGACCATGCCGGCGACTCCCGCCCACAGGGAGGGGTGGGAGGCCGCGAAGGCGGCCTTCTCCAGGATCGGCGTGGTGCCGCCGCGCATCAGCGGGGAGACGGCGAAGCCGAGGAACGAGGCCAGGAACGCCATCAGCAGCGAGGAGCGGCGGGCGACCGAGTCGAGCCGGCCGCCGAGATACTGGTAGAACGCGGCCAGGAGCGCCGCCCGGTCCTGCCTGGGATGTGAGGGTAAGGGCGTCTCGGTCACGCGACCCGGGTCCGTCTGGCCGGATCCTCGGTCAGGGCGGGGCCCGGCTGCCGGCCGCTGTCCTGGGACGCCATGGGAACCGGTGGAATGGTGGGCGCGACAGGGATTGAACCTGTGACCCTTCGCGTGTGAAGCGAATGCTCTCCCGCTGAGCTACGCGCCCGGTCCGGCGGCTTCTAGGCGGGTCGCGGGCGGGCGTCAAGCGGGTCGGCGCCGCGGATCGCCGCCGCGGGCCGGAAGGGCGCCCCCTCACGCCGCCGAGCGCCGGCGGACCGGCGCATCGGCCGCGGCCGAGGCGGCGAGCGAGGCGGCGAGACGGTGCCCCACGAAGCGCCTGGACCGTGACGATGGCCTGCCTCCGACCCTTGCGATGTCCGGCTGCCAGCCGTACATTGGACGCGTCACGAGAAATAACGCGATAGCCGCGAAGCACTCGGCGGTGAAGAGGCGCGTGGCTGCCCGGAGAGAGCGGCTGGAAGCCCGCATCTCCTCCGATCAGAAGGACCTGTTCCAACGCACAGCCGAGCTTCAAGGCCGGACGTTGACCGATTTCGTGATCGCCAGCGTTCACGAAGCCGCCGCCCGCACCCTTGAGGACCTGCAGACCGTGAAGCTTACCGCCGAGGAGAACCGCGCGTTCGCTGAGGCGCTTCTGAACCCGCGCGAGCCCGGGGGGCGTCTGCAGGCCGCGGCGCAACGCTACATCGTGTCGGAGACGGGCGAGCCGAGCGCTCGCTGACCCTTGCGGATCGAACCGCTCGACGATCATCAGACCGCGCCGGCTTCACCTCCGGCGTAGACCCGCTTGACCGCCACTTCCGCGCTCAAGCCGGACAGGCGACCCGGCGCCGGGTGGCCTCCTGCTTCGTCCTGGTGGAGGCTGACGCTACCCCGCTCGCCTACTATACGCTCGCTGCGACATAGATCGCGCTTGCCGACTTGCCGGCATCCCTAATCAAGCGCCTCCCGCGCTATCCGCTGGTCCCGGCGGCCTTGCTCGGACGCCTCGCCGTCGATCACCGTCACCGCGGTCGGCGCCTCGGGGAGCATATGCTTTTGGACGCGTGCGCCCGGGCGCTGCGCAGCGACATCGCGACCTTCGCGGTCGTCGTGGATGCGAAGGACGACCGCGCAGCCGCTTTCTACCGTGCGTACGATTTCGTGCCCTTGGACGCCGGCGGGCGGCGGCCGTTCTCGCCAATGACGACGATCGCCCTGCTGTTCGCCTGAGCGGGCCAGCTCGAAAAGCGGCTTGAACTTGGTCGGGGGTTCATCTCCGTAGGACGGACCGCGACGCAGCCATGCGCGCTTCTCACCCGATCGGTCTTCGACTCGGAGCAGCTACGCGGGGCTAGGACCAGACGGAGGACGGGCCGACCTCATCGGCGGGGTTCGATACGCGCTCGCCATGGAGGATGGCGAACCCGTCGATTTGCTTCACGATGTCGTGATCAATTTTAGGTAGTATATTTCTGTCTAGGCCGGTCTTTGTTGTAGTGGGGCCTCCATTCCTCGATGCGCTCGCGGGCATCAGTCAGGGACAGGAACCATGAGGCATTCAGGCATTCTGCCCGGAGGCGGCCATTAAAGTTCTCGATGTAGGCATTATCGGTCGGTTTTCCGGGCCGAGAGAAGTAGAGCTCTACCCCATTCAGGTAGACCCATCGATCCAGCATACGACCGGCAAACTCCGGCCCATTGTCCACCCGTAGGCTCTTGGGCCGGCCGCGGAGCCTCACCAGAGCGTCGAGTGCCTCGACTACCTGGTAGGCCCGGAAGTTGGCTCTCGGCGCCAGCGAGAGCGCCTCTCGCGTGTGGCAGTCCACGACCGTCAGGATCCGGAACGGACGTCCGTCGAAGAGACGGTCGGACATGAAGTCTATTGCCCAGACCTCGTTGGGACCGCCAATTGCGGGACGTCCTTGCCGGTAGCGCCAAGCCCGTTTTTGCCTGGGCAGCTTGGGCCGGATCGACAGGCCCTCGTCCCGGTAGAGCCGGTACGTGCGCTTGTGGTTCACGGCCCAGCCCTCCCGTCGCAACAGGATTTGCAGCCGCCGGTAGCCGTAGCGCACCCGCGTGGCCGCCAATTCCTTCAACCCCTGCGCAGCGCCACCTGCGGATCCGACCGCCTGCGGGTAGCGCTGAGATGAGCAGCCGAAGCCGGTGGCCTGACAGGCCCGTCGTTCGCTGATACCGTAGGCCACCTGCAGGTGACCGGCGACCTCGCGGCGAACGGCGGGCCTCACCACTTTCGCTTGAGCACGTCCTGCAGCATCGAGCGATCCAGCGTGAGGTCGGCGACCAGCCGCTTGAGCTTGCTGTTCTCGTCCTCCAGCTGCTTCAGTCGCCGGATCTCCGGCAAGCCCATGCCGACGAACTGTTTTTTCCACTTGTAAAAGGTCGGCTCGGACACACCCATCTTCCGGCAGATCTCGTCCACCGTGCTGCCGTTCTCCGCCTGTCTGAGGGCGAAGGCGATCTGTTCGTTCGTGAAGCGTTTGCGAGGCATGGCATCCACCCTCTGTCAGAGTTCAGGATGCCCGAAAATTTGCGCTCGGCCTGGACCAGTTGGCCGAGTCAGGACCACGCATCAGCCGATCAGGACCTCGGCCGCCTTCACCTCAACAAGGTTCAACACCTCGGCATGCAGATCGACGGCGTGTCCTTGAGCGGACAAGGAGATGACCAGGGCATATCTGCCCTTGTCCGCGAAGCGCCGCTGTCCAAAGTGCGACTTCCACCACCCGCCGACAGGCTAGACCGCGATCGCGTCATGACCGGCGAGCTCTATGGCCCGGCCACGCCACAGGTCGCAATGCAGCGAGCCAGCCTGAACGGCCTTAGGGCCGAGGAGCCAGCAGCTGGTCTCGGCCTCGGTTTCCGAGCCGTCCTTCTCCTGTGCTGAGGAGATGCGGCTGCGGAATTTTGCATTCGTTTCCGTCCGCCTCTTCATGTCGAACCGGAGCCCGAACGAGCGATAGGTGTCGGGCCGTGTCGCAGCTTTACCAGTGAGGTTGGGCTCGACGAAGTAGGAGAGCGTCACCTTCATCGTGACGATCTCGTTCTCAAGCTGCTCCAGCGCCGCCTTGGGCCAGGGCAGGTCGTAGAAGTGCATCTCGTTGAAAACAGCACTTCGCCCGTCCGCGCCGAGCGCGAAAGGCTGGATTTCGGCTTCGGCGATCAGCGTAACATTGTTCCGCGCTGACAAGATCGCGCGCCCGATGTCTGGCACACCGTAGCCTATTTCGCGTAACGCCTGCTGTTTCTGCGCCTTAGATCCGGTCTTCCAGTGCGCGCCGCGGCCGATCAGCAGCTTGCGCATGGGCTGCGGCCAATCCGCGGAGTCCACGGTCAGTGCGCGATGCGTCTCGGGCCAGAGATGAGGCAGGCTCGCCTGCAACCGACCGATGAAGTTCCCCGCCACACCGGCCGCTGCGCTCGTCGCGCAGAACGGCACGAGCGGCTCGGTCGCCACGTCCGAGCCTGGGGCAAGCAGTGACACGGCCTCATGCCAGGCGCAGAAGCCAGTCGCGTTGGAAACCATGTTGCCGGCCTCGAACAGCACCTCGGGCTTGATCGGCGTTAGATCGTCGGGAAGTGTCTGGGAGCCGCGACTGTACGGGCTCCGGTTGTTCGCGGGCACGACCGGCGCCAGCGCGGGCGGGGGTGTCGGCGCCTGCTCCTTTTGCGTGAAGCCACCGATCGTCAGCGCGTTCCAGCTCTGGGAAGGATCTTCGAGCGGCTGCGACGGGATGACATCAAGCATCATGCCGCCCGGCACGTTGCCGGTCGCAACCACCACCAACCGTTTGGGCGCGCCTGCCGCCGGCACGTCATCGGCTTCATCCCCAGGCATCGACCCCGCGGCGATCTGATCGAGAGCGCCGCTCCAGCTCGATGGACGGCTCGGCGGAAAGTCAGCCGCCGAAGTGGCGAGGCAGAAGCTGCGGACCACGTTCGGCCGTTCGGCTTCGACGAGGGCCACAGCGCCTTGGGTCACCACGCCATAGCTTGGCGGCTTGGTCGCCGGAAAGCCGCCGGGCGGCAGGAGCTTCATCGACTCCGCCCCGTGGTAGAGTTCGACTGGTCCCACACTGTTCATGTGCGGCTCGAGATCGCCATGCAGGATCAGCCCAGCGATCGCCGTGCCATGGCCGCCATACGGCGCATGATCATCCGTTCCCCAGGCCGCATCATAGGCCCACGCGCCCTTCAGGCCTGGCTGGATGAGAGGGTGCTCACCCGCGACCCCAGTATCGAGCGCGCACACGACCGGCGCGTCTTCCGGCGTCGGCACGATTCGCTCTGCGAGTTCGGCCACCCAGTCATGCTGCCCAACACCGCCCGCGCCGCGGTCAAGGAACGGTTCGATCGTGCCGGTGGCCTGCCTGACCTCGGTGATAGCACCCGGCAAGCGCTCGGCGAATGCCAGCAAGCCCGCCGCCGCAGCATGGACGAAGACCACCGTCGTGTCCGGGAAGAGCAGCCGATCGGCATGTACATCGAGGTTCGCGCCGCGCGCAAGCACAGCCACGCGCTCGGCGCGCGCCGCGCCGCCCTGCACCCACAGCTCCCACCAGACGATTTCGGGCGCGGAGAAGTCGACCGGGCCGACAAAGAGCGTCCACGCCGGCGCGGCGGCGATGGTCTCGACTGGCTCAAACCGCTCGACATCGGGCCGGCGCGCGTTGCCCGGGTCACGGCCATAAGCTGCGATGCGATCGCGCAGGAAACCGCGAGCCTCGTCTGGAACGAACAGCAACGCGCTCTCGGTGCGATCATCCCGGCGTTCGGTGCGGAGCAGGACGATATCCTGACCGGGGAACTCGAGCGCGGCCGGAACCTTCGCCGCCTTGGAGCGCGACCCATTGGGCGGTGGCGCGGTCGACACCTCGACGATCGTGCCCGGCTTGAGTCCCTGGACCGGCAGCCGCGTGTCCGCGGCGACCACGGGCAGCTCACCCAGCGCCTTGCTCAGCTGATCGAGAAGCGAGTCAGCGTGCGCGCCATAGTCTTCGCGCAGCGGCTTGCGCTGCTGCGCTCGCGACGGATAACCGTACTGCGCGGCCTCACGAAACGCGTCGATGGAGATGTGCGGGCGATCACGCGCCCCGTAATCTTCAGGCTCCACCATATTGCCTCTGCCTTGAACGAGCTTGCTTCATCTGTCCGGCCGGCGAGCCTGTCTAACGGCCGGTCGAGCGGCGGAATTTGCCCTTCAAGGTCTGACGGTTCTGGAGAGCCCGGGTGAGCGCATCCGGGGATACCTTGGGTGCACCCTCCAGGATGGCATCCTTCACGACAGCGTCGGCTGCCCGAACGAGTTCGCCTTGGCTCAACCCGTCAAGCGCGGGGTCGATCGAGGACCAGGAGCGCGCGGTGAGCTTGAACTTGCCGAGGCGCCGTTCAAGGATCGCGCGCGCCGCCATCCGGTCCGGCAAACCATATTCGATGACCTCGTCGAACCGGCGCGCGAGCGCCTCGTCGAGGATCTCGACATGGTTCGTAGCCGCCAGGACGAGGCTGTCCGTCGTGTTCGGCTCTTCCATGAAGGCGAGCACGGAATTCAGCACGCGGCGGATCTCGCCAACATCGTTGGGATCGCCACGGCGCGCGCCGATCGCGTCGAACTCGTCGAGCAGGTAGACGCCTCGGACCTGCGCGATCTGATCGAACAGCAGACGCAGCTTGCCCGCCGTCTCACCGAAGAAGCGGCTGAACAACGCCTCCAAGCGGACAGTGAACAGCGGCAAATGCAGCTCACCAGCGAGCGCCGATGCTGTCATTGTCTTACCCGTACCAGGCAGCCCGACCAGCAGCAAGTGAGTCGTGGGCGCTTGTCCATGGTCGCGCAGCGTCGCCCGCTCCTGCTGCTGTCTGACCACGCGGCTCAAGCGATCGCGGACATCATCCGCGAGGACCATACTTGAGAGCGAAACCTTGGGATAGGTGCTCTCGACAAGTTCCTGCAACTCGCCGCGTGGGCGGGCCAACGGAATGGGCGTTTGGCCCCCAGCCGGTCGGCCGGTCCTTTGCTGGTCGCGCGCCCGTTGCACCAGGCGCTTCAGCTTATCGGCGTCTTCGGTCCGGCCTTGCCGCGCTTCCTGAGCTGCCGCCTGGAGGGCGATGGAGAGGAACTGCTCCTCATCACCCTGGATGTGTGAGTTGAGGAGCGCGAGCAGATGCTTCGTCGACATTCGCGCCTCCCTTCTCGACTCAGATGCCTCAGTCTGCAGACCGCCTTAGCGCCTCAGCCGTGGATTTTAAGACCGAACCCTAACCAAATGGCCCAACCCGCGCCACGGTTTCCTAACCGCTGAGCACAAGGTGCGTGCCGTCGGCGGTGATCGGCGGGAATTCCCGGTATCCACAGGGCTGAACCTCCCGATCGCTGCTGCGAGGGATCGACTCAGCCACGATACGCGAACATAACATGAACGAAACTGCTCTTCCAGTGTTTAGGGGTGCATGCGCGAGTCGAGCCATGATCGTGTCCTCGACGAACTCCGTAAGCGCATCGCTAACCTGGAGCGCTGTGGCCAGTCGCGTCGACAAGGTGGTTTTGCGCTCGGCATCCGTGACATCGACGGACGTGTCCGATGGCTCTGAACCCGCACGCCGCCGAGGCTGCGGAGCGCACCTCCACGTGACACGCTAGACCGCCAGAAGGTGCAAGCTAGAGCTGTTCCCGGTCAGGTAGCGACGGCCAAGTTGTTCTCGCACCCGGCTGCGGTGAGGTAGTTGCGGCACTCCTGGGTGAAGCGGGTGAAGGCCTGTCGGATCGCCGCCCAGAGATCCGGGATCGTGCGGGCTGCCGCACTGCGCAACAGCGCCTTAGCTTCGCGAACACCTGCCGGCAAGCTCCTTCACCCCTCAACGCGCAACCCGCAGATCCGTCTCTAGCGGCTCGGGACCCGCCCTAGCAGCCGACGTTTGTCGCGCTGCTTCTCCTGCGCCGGTGAGCGCCCTTCAGCGAAGGCGCGGCGTGCGTCGATGCACTTCTCTCTTGCCCGCGCCAGAGGAGATAGCCCAGCTGGTCCGTAACGACCGCGCGTCAGCGTCTCGCGACGGCCGTTCATTCGGTAGTCGAAGCGGAGTGAGATTGACCCTCCGGGCGACACGTAGGCGTAGATGCCGTCCCGATCAGTGACCTTGTAGGGCTTGTCCTTCGGTTTGGGGTTCTTGAGCGCAATATCTGTGAGCATAACGGGCTCCTCTTTAGGATACCGTCAGCCCGGAGCGGCGCCACCATCCTCATTTCCCCAGAACTGACAGGCACTTACGCTGAAGAACTACCGTCGTCCAGACTTACGAGGTTGACGGCATCAGCCTGCGCGCGAATCCAAGCGCTAGCGTATTCGTCCATTATGCCGTCATGTGCGACTGCTACCCACCGGTAACTCGCTATAGTCATCGGGAGAAAAAGAGGCACAGGTCACTGGGTTGAGTACAGTCTCGCGATCGGCTCCAAACGCCCTCGGGACATAGCGAATCACTCCCACTCGATCGTCCCGGGCGGCTTCGAGGTGATGTCGTAGGTGACCCGGTTGATGCCCTTGACCTCGTTGATGATCCGGGTCGCGACCCGGCCCAGGAAGCCCATGTCGAAGGGGTAGAAATCCGCCGTCATGCCGTCCACCGAGGTGACGGCGCGCAGCGCGCAGACGTGGTCGTAGGTGCGCCCGTCGCCCATCACGCCGACCGTCTTCACCGGCAGGATCACCGCGAAGGCCTGCCAGATCGTGTCGTAGAGGCCCGCCTTGCGGATCTCCTCCAGGTAGATCGCGTCGGCCTTGCGCAGCGCGTCGAGCTTCTCCGCCGTGATCTCGCCCGGGCAGCGGATGGCGAGGCCGGGACCCGGGAAGGGGTGGCGGCCCACGAAGGCGTCGGGCAGGCCGAGCTCGCGGCCGAGCACCCGCACCTCGTCCTTGAACAATTCGCGCAGGGGCTCCACGAGCTTCATGTTCATGCGCTCGGGCAGGCCGCCGACATTGTGGTGGCTCTTAATCGTCACCGAGGGGCCGCCCGTGAAGGACACGCTCTCGATCACGTCCGGATAGAGCGTGCCCTGCGCCAGGAACGCCGCGCCGCCGCTCTTCCTCGCCTCCGCCTCGAACACGTCGATGAAGAGCCGCCCGATCGTCTTGCGCTTCACCTCCGGGTCGGTGACGCCGGCGAGCGCGCCCAGGAAGAGGTCCTGGGCCTGCACGTGCACGAGCGGGATGTTGTAGTGGTCGCGGAACAGCCGCACCACCTCCTCGGCCTCGCCGAGCCGCAGAAGGCCGTGATCCACGAACACGCAGGTGAGCTGCTCGCCGATCGCCTCGTGGATCAGCACCGCCGCCACCGCCGAGTCGACCCCGCCCGAGAGGCCGCACAGCACCTTCTCGCCGCCGACCTGCCGGCGGATGCGCTCGATCGCCTCCTCGCGGAACGCGCGCATCGACCAGTCGCCCGCGCAGCCCACGATGTCGCGCACGAAGTTGCGCAGCAGCAGCGCGCCGTGCGGCGTGTGCGCCACCTCCGGGTGGAACTGCACCGCGTAGAAGCGGCGCCCCTCGTCGGCCACCGCCGCGAAGGGCGCGTTCGGCGAGATCGCGATGGTGGAGAAGCCGTCCGGCAGCTTGGTCACCCGGTCGCCGTGGCTCATCCAGACCGGGTAGCGCTCGCCCACGTGCCAGATGCCGCGGAACAGGGCCGAGTCGGCGATGACCTCGACCTCGGCCCGGCCGAACTCGGCGTGGTGCCCGCCCTCGACCTCGCCGCCGAGCTGGGCCGCCATGGTCTGCTCGCCGTAGCAGATGCCGAGCACCGGCACCCCGGCCTCGAACACCGCCTGGGGCGCGCGGGGCGAGGTCTCGATCGTCACGGATTCGGGGCCGCCCGAGAGGATCACGCCCTTCGGCTTCAGGGCCGCGAAGGCCGCCTCCGCCGCCTGGTAGGGCACGATCTCGGAATAGACCCCCTCCTCGCGCACCCGGCGCGCGATGAGCTGGGTCACCTGGCTCCCGAAATCGATGATCAGGATCTTGTCGTGGTCGGCCGTCATACCGGTGAGTTAGACGAGGCGGAGGCGGCGCGCAACGCGGGGCCGCGCGATCGGCCGACCCCGTTCCACGGAGCCGCGCGCCCGGCGGGCCGTCACCCCCGCACGAAGCCCCGCCGCCGCGCCCAGGCCAGGAACAGGCCGGGCCAGGCCGCCGCCGGGGTGCCGGGCACGCCGAGCGCGAAGCCGTGCCCGCCGCGCTCGAACAGGTGCATCTCCACCGGCACGTCGGCGGCCCGCAGCGCCCCGTACATCAGCAGGCAATTGTCCACCACCGCGACCGGGTCGTCGGCCGCCTGGGCCAGGAAGGTCGGCGGGCATTGCGCGCGCACGTGCAATTCGATCGAGTAGCTGTTGGTGGCGAAGCGCGTCGGGCTCTCGCCCACCAGCACGCGCCGGCTCGACGTGCGGTCGAAGGGCGGGCGGAGCGTGATCACCGGGTAGATCAGCGCCGCCGCGTCGGGCCGGGCCGAGAGCGCGTCGTCCTCGTCGACCGGCTCGTAGAGCGGCGCCCCGAAGCGCACCGCGGCCGAGCCCATCAGGTGGCCGCCCGCCGAGAAGCCGACCACGCCGATCCGGCCCGGCTCGTAGCCGTAGCGCTTGGCCCGCGCCCGCACGAGGCGCACCGCCCGCTGCACGTCCTGGATCGGCGCGTCCGCCCCCGCCCGCCAGCCCTCGCCGGGCAGGCGGTAGACGAACACGAAGGCCGTGACCCCCTGGCCCGCCAGCCACTGCGCGGTCGGGATCGCCTCGTGCCCGATATCGATGCGCCGGTAGCCGCCCCCCGCGGCGATCACGACCGCGCTGCCGGTCGGGCGGGGCGCGCGCACCACCAGCAGGCAGGGCCGGGCCACGCTCTGGATCACGCCCTCGCGGCTCTCGTCGTAGGCGGGGCCGTCGAGGTCCGGGCCGCCGCCGCCGGGCGGCGTGCCGGGCCAGAGGGCCATGACGTCGAGGTCCGCGCCCGGGCGGATCGGGGGTGGGGCCGGCGCCGGGGGCGGGACGGCCGGCGCGGCGGTGTCGCCCCCCGCCTGGGCCGCCGTCTCCGTCGGGCGCGCGAACGGGAGCGCGGCCGCTCCCGTGAGCAACGTCCTGCGATGGAGCGGCATGTCCCGTCGATCCGCGATCCCCGAGACTCCCTGAACCACCCCCTCGCGAGCTTGTCCAGTCATCCAAACGATCGCGACCGCGGCATCGGCCCGGGCTCGGTCATTCGGCCGGGGGAAGGGCGCTCCGTCCCTCTTGCCCGTGGGTCAGCAGCGCCACGTAGAACCCGTCCGTGCCGGTGCGGGCCGGCGTCATCTGGATGCCGTGGGCCGTGCGGCGCAGCGCGGGCTCGAGATCCGGCGCGAGCGCGAGGGGGACCGCGCGCAGGGAGGAGCGCCGCGCCAGCAGCCCGGCCACCGCCCCGTCATTCTCCTCCGGCAGGAGCGAGCAGGTGACGTAGACGATGCGGCCGCCGGGCCGGATCAGGCCCGCAGCGCGGTCGAGGACCGCCTCCTGCTCGGCGCGGCGCGCGGCGAGGCTGCCGGGGCGCAGGCGCCACTTGGCGTCGGGGTTGCGCCGCCACGTGCCCGAGCCCGTGCAGGGCGCGTCGACGAGGACGAGGTCGGCCGCGCCGGCGAGATCCGCCAGCGCGTCGGGGGCGCCCCGCCCGCCCCGGGGCGTGCGCACCTCCGCGACCGCGCCCGCCCGGCGCAGGCGCTCGTGGATCGGGGCGAGGCGGCGCGGGTCCCCGTCCGTGGCGACGAGCCGGCCCCTGTTGGCGATCAGGGCGGCGAGGGCCAGCGTCTTGCCGCCGCCGCCGGCGCAGAGGTCGATCACGGTCTCGCCCGGCCGCGCGCCCGTGAGGCGCGCGGCGAGCTGCGAGCCCTCGTCCTGGATCTCGAACAGGCCCTCCAGGAATTCCGGCTCGACGTGGAGCGCCGGCCCGCGCCCGTCATCCGGCACCGGGATGCGCAGGCCGTCCGGCGCGTGCGGGGTCGGGGCGGGGTTCAGGTGCGCCAGCGCCGCGGCCACGCGGTCGCGGTCCGCCTTCAGGGTGTTGACCCGGATGTCGAGGGGCGCCCGGCGGGCGAGGGCCTTCAGCTCCGGCAGGAGATCGTCGCCCAGCGCCGCGACCAACGAGGGCAGCACCCATTCGGGCACGTCGCCGGCGACGTGGAGGGGAGCGTCCGCGAGGGTCGCCGTGTCGAGGCGCGCGCGCTCCGCCTCGGTCAGGGGAGCCGGGGCGAAGCGCTCGCCGCTGCACAGCCCGGCGATCGTGGCGCCCGCGAGGCCGCGCTGCAGGCGCAGCGACCCGATCAGCACGGCGCGCGGCGCGTCGTCGTCCATGATCCAGGCCGCCGAGGCGCGCCGGCGCAGGGCGTCGTAGACGAGGCCCGCAATCGCGGCCCGATCGCCCGAGCCGGCGAAGCGGTGGGCGAGGCCCCAATCCTTGAGCGCGTCGGCGGCGGGCCGGCGGCGCGCGGCGATGTCGGCCAGGACCTCGATCGCGGCGGAGAGGCGGGCGGACGGGGTCATCCCGAAACGGCCGCGCCGGTGCCCGCGATCGGGCGGAGAACGGCCAAGCTTTGGTCACCTTCCCTTAGGAGATGGAGGGCCTTCACCCCGATCCGGAGCTTCACCGTCATGTCACGCCTCGCGTCGCTCACCCTGTCCGGCCTCCTCCTGCTGGCGCTCGCCGCCTGCGCCGCGGCACCCGCCGCGCCCGACCTCACGCCGCCCCCGCGCAAGCCCGCCGACGCCAAGACCACGCTCGAATCCGGCGCCGCGCCGCGGCGGTGATCCCCGCGCCGCGGCTCCGCCTCACGCCCACCGCGCGAGGAGGAGCCGCACCGCGATGGTGATCCCCATCGCCATCGGGATCGGCGCACCCGCCGCGACGAGGCGCAAGCGCAGCCGCACCGGGGTTCGTCGTCGACGGAAGCGCGCCGGCCGTCAGGTCCGGCTCGGGTAGTTCGGGCTCTCGCGGGTGATGGTCACGTCGTGGACGTGGCTCTCGCGCAGGCCCGCATTGGTGATGCGGATGAACTGGGCCCGCTCCCGGAAGGCGGCGAGGTCCTCGGCGCCGACGTAGCCCATCGCGGCGCGCAGGCCCCCGGCGAGCTGGTGCAGCACCGCGGCGACCGGCCCCTTGTAGGGCACCTGCCCCTCGATGCCCTCCGGCACCAGCTTGTGGGTGTCGTTCACCTCCGCCTGGAAGTAGCGGTCGGCCGAGCCGCGCGCCATGGCGCCGACCGAGCCCATGCCCCGGTAGCTCTTGTAGGAGCGGCCCTGGTAGAGGAAGACCTCGCCCGGCGCCTCGTCGGTGCCGGCGAGCAGCGAGCCCAGCATCGCCACCGAGGCGCCCGCCGCGAGCGCCTTGGCGAGGTCGCCCGAATACTTGATGCCGCCGTCGGCGATCACCGGCACGCCGGCCTCGGCCGAGGCCTCGACCGCCTCCATGATGGCGGTGAGCTGGGGCACGCCGACCCCCGCGACGATGCGGGTGGTGCAGATCGAGCCCGGCCCGATCCCGACCTTGATGGCGTCGGCCCCGGCATCGATCAGGGCCTGGGCGCCCTCGCGGGTCGCGACGTTGCCGGCGATGACCTGCACGGCGTTCGACAGGGTCTTCACCCGGCGCACGCTCTCCAGCACCTTGGCCGAGTGGCCGTGGGCGGTGTCGACCACGATCACGTCGCAGCCCGCGTCGATCAGGCGCTCGGCCCGCTCGAAGCCGCTCTCGCCCGTCGTGGTCGCGGCCGCGACCCGCAGGCGGCCCTGCTCGTCCTTGACCGCGTGCGGGTAGGCGACCTGCTTCTCGATGTCCTTGACGGTGATGAGACCGATGCAGCGGTAATGGTCGTCGACGACGAGCAGCTTCTCGATGCGGAACTGGTGCAGCAGGCGCTTGGCCTCGTCCTGGGTGACGCCCTCGCGCACGGTGATGAGCCGGTCGCGGGTCATCAGTTCGGAGATCGGCTGGCTCGTGTCGGTGGCGAAGCGGGTGTCGCGGTTCGTCAGGATGCCGACGAGCTTGCCCTTCGAGCCGTTGGGGCCGCGCTCGACCACCGGGATGCCCGAGATGCCGTTCTGGCGCATGAGCTGGTGGGCGTCGGCCAGCGTCTCGTCCGGGTGGATGGTGATCGGGTTGAGCACCATGCCGGATTCGTACTTCTTGACCTGCCGCACCTGCTCGGCCTGCTCGTGCGGCTCCAGGTTGCGGTGGATCACCCCGAGCCCGCCGTTCTGCGCCATGGCGATGGCCATGCGGGCCTCCGTCACGGTGTCCATCGCCGAGGCGATGATCGGCAGATTGAGCTTGATCGAGCGGGTGAGGCGGGTGTGGATCGCGACCTCGGCGGGCATCACCGCGGAGGCCGCCGGCCGCAGCAGGACGTCGTCGAAGGTCAGGCCCTCGATGATGCGGTCGCCAACGATGGGGGCCATGAACCAACTCCTGGATGCGGCAAGGGGCCGGGCGCGGCAGCATCCCAGCCTCGAACGAGTTGGCACCGGCCGATAGCACGCGTCCATGACAGGCGCAAAGCGGCAACGAGGGCCGCATGCGCCCGCGGCAACCCGCGCCCGAGCGCCGCGCAGAGCGCGGCGCGGGGCGAGGCGCCTGGGGGCCCTATTTCTGGCCCTGGCTCGCCTTGTTGGCGTTGTGGTGGCCGATGGCGCAGCCGGCCGCCGCGCCGGCCTTGCCGTGGCCCGCGGCGGCGCCCGCCGCGCCGCCGACCACGGCGCCCTTGAGGCAGCCCTTGGCCTCGGCCCCGCCGGCCGCGAGGAGGCAGGAGCCGGCGAGCGCGGCGGCGAGCAGGAATCTGGTGCGCATGGGATTCTCCCGAGATGGCGTGTCGCCCGAGAACGGCCCGGACCCGCCCGGCGTTCCGGATCGACCGCGGCGCGGCGCCGGGCGGGGGGAGACCGACCCGGTCCCGGGCCCGCCACGGTGACGACACCGCTCCCCTCCTCCCGGGGCTCCCGGCGGGTCCCGCGCGACGGCGCGGCGCCGGCGGGGCCGTGGCGGATTGCGGCGGTCGGTCGCGCTTGGCGTTCACGTGGCCTAGCGTCACCGCTCCATCCGATCGGTCCCTGCGCCGCGCTCACCTGCCGCGAGAGAAAGGAGATACTCCCGGAGCGGAGGATGGAGGTGGATCCACCATCATCCGGTGGGCGCTCGCCTCCACGCCCGCCATCGAGCGCCGCCCGCGCCGGTTCCGCGAGCCGCAAAGCGGCGCCGTGCGCCTGGACGAGACCTCCACCGGCAGCAAGGGATCGGGAGCGACCATTTCCGGGTGCAGCGGTCCATGCCGCGGGTGAGCGGGTTTCGGTCGTTCGATACGGCCCGGCGCGCGATCCCGGGCTTCGAGGCGATGCCGTGGCTGCGCAACAGCTTCGGATTGGCCGGCGCCTGGACCGTGCGGGAGCAGAACCAACCGCTCGCGAGGTGTTGCGGTTTGCCGTCGCGAAGACGGGGTGGAAGCGGGACGGCCGAGTCCCCGTGTCTCGGCGCCGGGTCTGCGAGAGGCCCCGGCGTCCCGCCCCCTTCGAAGCCAGCACCACGCTAACCGTGTCTTTCAATGATTCAGAGCTCAGCCGACCTCGGATGCAGGTGCATTGAGTATTTCAGCCGAAAGTGAAGCTACCATCCGCACCGAAGTTGACCCTCACCCCGGCGATCATGTACGATCCTCCGCGAGCATCAACGACGTCTGAGTTTACAGTACCGCGGGTCCACTTCATTCCACCGTTCACATCATCGAGCTCCTGCTCTGACAGCTGCTGCGGCATGATTTCCTGATCGTCATTCGAGTGGGTCATCGTCGTTTCTCCTTCAATATCAGGTTCGAAGTAGCGCTATTCGCCGCTTCATGCGCTGTTACTGCACCACACGGCCGCACTGATCTGTGCTTCAGGGCACGTGTCCGCACGAGAGCGTCGGACGCCAGGACGGTGCGACTGCGGCCTCGCGCTCAAAGCTGATCCGACGGGCGGGGACACGGCGGCGACCGACGCGCAGGCGTGGCGGCCGAGGGAACTCGCGCGCGCCGGATCACCGAGCAGTCCCTGCCGCAGGCGGCCGAGAGCGGCGGGCCTCGGGCGGCGGGCAGGCCGGTTCAGCACTCTCTGCACCGCGGTGGATGTCCCGCGTGGCGACCCCTGCGCGGTCGGGATACCCCGCTCGGTGAGGGCGCGGGCGATGCCGCTGGCAGAGGAGATGCCGGCCGCGCGAAGCTCCGCGATTGACCGGTACGACGCGCGCCGCGTTGCGGTCGCCTCCGGCCTTCCTGCCCACCCCGTGGCCAGGTTCGGCGAAGGTCCGCAGGAAGCCGGGATCGCGGGAGGGGCGATCACGCGTCGCGCCACGGGGACGGCGTGCCTCGATCGCCTTCCCATCAACCTCACGTGCCGGTTGCGTGCCCCCATGCACGCGGCACCAATGGCTGCTTGCCACGTTGATGTTACAGCGATTAACATTCGGAAGGCAGCCATGGCCGACCTTGAGGTGCCTCTTGCCCAGATAGAGGATCTTGCCCAGCAAGCGCGAGAACGCATTGAGGAGAGCATCGCACGGCTTGGCGGTGACAGTGCTGCGTTCTGGTATGCGGTGGCGTTGATCTACCGTCGCGGCCTCGCTGACCCTGCACTCGCAAGAGCTGAGAGCATCGCCGGCACACACTGTGCCTGCCCTTCAAGCGCTGAACTGGTCGCATCGCCTGAGATGGCACCCAAGAACGGCCAGCCCTTGGCCAATTCCTCAGAGTGCTTGGAGTTCATGCTGTGATGATCCGGACCGTGGACGTCATTGCCACGCCCGTGGAGGACGAAAGCACTTGGTGGCTCACCGACCGCTCGGGATATTCCTTGGGTGCGGTTCAGAGAATCATGGACTCGCCCAAGGTCAGCATCGTGGTGAACCCCCAGGGCGCCCTCGAAGGCATCCCCGCGCACCATCCCTCGATCGACGCCGCCTTCGAAGCCATCGCGGAGCATGTGGGCGGCACCTGCGAACGCAATCCCACAATGAAGAGTTGAAGCGGCGCCTTGGCCGCCGGAGACGCGATCCCTCCGCGGCAGACCTCGCGGACAGCGCGCGGTGCGCAAAACGAAGCCGGCGCGAGGATCAGCCTCGGCCGGCTCCAGTCAGTGTCATCGGGGGCTTCCAATGAGATGCCTCCAAACGGCCGAGGCAGCCCGGGAGTTCCAGCGCGAGGTGGCGGGACCGGAGATCGCGGGCCGGGCCCGGGGCGGAGGCGGCACGCTGGGCGGGTCTGCCTCACGGCCCGGAGCGGCAGCGCGTTCGTGCTTGCCAGGCCCGGCCTTTGTCGCGTCAGCGCGCATTCGTCTCGCGGTTCGGGTCGGTGACGGGCGGCTCCCTCGCGTCTCCCCCCGAGAGGAGGCGCCCGACCAAGCCCATCGCCCCCATCATGCCGACGGCCAGCCCGCTGCAGACCAGCATCGCGCCCGTCGCGCTGAGCATTCCGAACCCGATCTCCATTGCCGTGCTCCCGTGTTGCAGGCCTCAACACGGGGCAGCGCAGGGCACGGCGACCGGTTCCTCGCCAGGCCCGCTCAGCCTCCGATCGCGCTGACGACACGCTCGATGTCGTCGATGGCGGCGCGGATCCGTGCCGTCCGCTCCTGCAGGGCCGCGACCTTCTCGGGCCCGGGCTCGGCATCCGTCCACCAGCGGCACCCGTCGACCGTCTGAAGCAGGCGACCGAGGCGCTCGTGCTCTCGCTTGAGGTCGGCGGCAAACTCCTCATTACAGCCCATCTCACTGTCCCTCCGCGGATCACAGATAGAACAACGCGAGTGGATCCTCGGCGGACCCACGTCACGCCGACGTTCGGACGGGAGAGGGGGTCGTCGAGTGTTGCCGGCTCCACGGGGAAACACCGCAACGGGTCTCGTTCGAGGATCTTTTGTGCCGGCTGGTCAGCGTCCCGTGCCACGAGTCCTCGCTCCCCGTTTCGGCACGCCGTCCCGCCGTGTCGCGCCACCTCGCGACACCGGAGGCATCCGGATGGGCGTCCCGCTCGGGCGGTGATCTCCGCGCCGGCGCGCCGGGCGACATTGCCCCGCGCCTCGCAGCGAAGGCCGTCGCCCTCGGCACGAAGCCGGCCGCGCGCGGGCGGCGGGATCTCACGGCCCTGCGCGTCGTCGCCGCGACGGGGATTGCCTCTCACGGCCCAGTGTAGCCGAGCGCCGCCGCGGCCTTGCGCAGCCGCACCATCGACGCCGCGTAGCGCCGCTCCAGGCGCTCGGCCTCCTCCGGCTGCGCCCGGTACGGGTCGGCATTGTCCTCGTCGTCCGAGAGCTTGATCAGGATCGCCCCGAGATTGCCACTCGCGATGAGGGCCGCGACCCGCTCGGCGCAGGTCCGGCCATCGTCCGACGGCGTGAGCAGTTGCACCATCTCGATCACGGGCTCGGCAAAGCCGGCCGCTCTCAGGTCCTCCGCGGTAGTGGGGGTGTCCTCGACCACATCGTGCAGCCATGCAGCCTGGACGATCGCATCCACATCCGTGCTCAGCCCGGCCTGCCGGGCGTGCCGAGCCCGGATCTCGGCCACCGCCACCACGCGATCCAGGTGCTCGATGAAGGGCTCGCCCGCCTCGTCGACCTGCCCGGCGTGCTGGATGCGGGCCAGGGCTTTCGCGTCGGCACTCGTCATCATGGGCCGCCCCTCGGATCCGTCACACCATCCGAAGGATTAACTCAGTCCCGGAGGATGCGCTGCGGAGGCAGCGTCGTTGGGCGGGCCGCGCCTGCAGGATCGCGGTCCGGACGGCCATGCGCATCTCGGCCTCGGACGGGTCACGGGCCGGATCTGGACCGACGCCCGGCGCCACGGGATGCCCGTCGGGCATCCCGCCGTGGTTAAGATCTCGTTAACCATTCCGGCCCACACTCTCGCCTGCCGTGCTGAACCCCCATCCGGCACGGCGGCCCGGGTTCACCTCGTTCTCGCCTTGCAGGGATCCCGGGCCGGTGCCCTTCTATCCGAGACCGACCTCGCTCCCCGGCGGGGGCGAAGGCAGCGACCGCCTGACATCCCCGATCCAGCGGTCGGTCGTTGCAGCCAGCGGCCGGGCTCCGCCCCCCACAGCGGGCCCGGCCGCCGCACCTCCACGCAACAGCCCGCCATGGGACCTCGCGGGCATGGCGGCTTGCGCGGACCGGCCCAGGGCCAGCCGTGGAGGCCGTGCCTTCCCCGGTCCGACTGGACCAACGAGAGTGTCACGGCGGCGCGGGGCGGTGTTGATCTCGCTCAGTGGGTGAGCTTCCCTGCCCGCGCGGAGGCAGCGATCACGGGCGCTTTCCCCGCTTCTCCTCAGCGTCGAGGCCGATCTCCACGAGCCGCACCCGCTCCTCAGGCCGCCGCGCTGAAGGACTGACCTGTTCCAGGTCGGGGGAGGCACGGAGGGGCTTGATGCGGACCGCCAACGCGTGCGCGCCCTAGCCGCAAGACCTTGGCGCTTCGCCTTTCGCGCCTCAATCGGGTCGATCCCCTCCGCGCATAACTTTCGGCGGACAAGTGCCTTGTCGCGGGCCTCCGCGAGCGAGAATGGCGAGGCTGAGCCGAGCCCCATAGCTCGCGCCCTGCCGCGCAGGGTGAAGCGGAAGATCCAGCTCTTGGCTCCGTTGCCCGTCACCTGTAGCCACGGGCCGCCACCGTCGCCGGACATCCCCGGCGTCCTCAGCGTCGCGACCCTCACGGTGGAAAGCGTCCCGGTCATGCCTGCTGTTCTCACGCTCCTCCCCGCACCGTCATCGCGCGTTTCGGCGAGCTCCTGCGGCGCATCACGGACGACGGGCTGTGCCTTCCTCGGCCATTCAAGGGACTTAGCGGTCACATGCGCACCAGTACGGACGGTCAGCTCGCGGATCTTCTCGCCAATCTGGGGTAAATTAATGAATCTTTAGAACGGCTTAGTAAAAATTACATCTTACACATCCACGATTTTACCCACATCGGATCGGCGGCTTGAGGCGGACGCCTATGGGTGCCCGCGAACGATGGTTGCGGCGGTGGGTCGCGCTTGGGTTCAGGCCGCCTGACGGCACCGCTCGATGCGATCGAGCCTGACGCTGGCCCCGCATGCTACAAACCACACCTGTGGGGGTCTGACCGGCAGAGCGGTGTGCCCTCAAGGACCGGCAGCAAGTCCGAGAGGGGCCTGCGGCTTGCCGGTCAGGCAGCCCTGCCCCTGCGCGCAGCCCTCGACCTCCACGAAGGCGAACTGCGCGGGCGTCTCCACACCCTCGGCCGTCACGGTCATGCTGAGCCGCAGCACCGACTCGCCGGGCGTCACGACCGGACCCGTCTCCTCCACGAGGGGGACGAACACGCCCGGGCCGAGCTGGCCACGGGTCGAGTGGTTCCAGCGCACCAGCGCCTCGACCGCGACAATCGCCCGGGAGGCAACGTCGAGGGCCGGCTGGTAGTGCAGCAAGAACTCGCCGAGTCGCTGGCCGAGGGCATCCGGACCGGTCACCCGAGCATGCCGGAATTCCAGCTTGACCGAGGTCTGGTGGAGGATGTGATCCGCTATCTCGCCAGCCTGGAGCGGTGAGCCGTCCGGCTGCCCTCGACCGAGAATGGGCGAGGATCAGCTGGGCTGAGAGCTCACCGGCGGGACGCCTCCCGCCTGCCCATGCAGGGTGCCCTCGATCCGTGGGGATCTCCTCGGCCTGCCCGGCTCCGACCGCGGCGGGCTCTTTGCTGCTCCGTACACCCCATCACGCCCATGAAGGTTTTGGCGAAGGTGCGCTTGCCAACGGGCTGGAACCCTTTCCGCAAGCACCTTGTTGCGTCCTTCACAAAGCAGAGGGAGGCGACGTCATGCGCCCGTATGCATTGGGCATTGCTGCCGCGGCGGCACTATTTATTGTGCCGGTCACAGCCTTCTCACAGGGGATCGAGATCGGGCCGGGCGGTGTTCGCTTCGGAGATGGAGGTCGCGGGGGCGGTCGATGTGAGCAGCTCAGGCGAGCATGCGAGAACAAGGACGAATTGGGTGAGCGCGGCGAGGGCAACTGCCGGCGCTACCGTGAAGAGTGTGGACGTCGCTCGCGCCGCGATCTCTGCGCGGAACTGCGCCAAGCCTGCCTCAACAAGGATGAGCTAGGCGAGCGTGGACGCGGCAACTGCCGTCAGTATCGCGAGACCTGCCGGTAGTCCACACGAGTTCCCTAGGCTCAATCTGTGGAGCGCCCAAATGCGCAAGGCCCTCATTGCTGCAACCTGCCTTCTTGTACTGCCGCTCCCGGTGATCGCTCAAAGCTCATCACGGGATGAAGACAGAGGCAGGTCATACGACCGCGGCAACAGCAGAAGGGATGATACGCGATACCGCCCCAATGAGGATTGGGATCGGTCCTATTGGCATGGCTATGGAGCCGAAGCGCCGGGGGGAGGCTCTTCGTTTCACATCAGGATGGGTGACGCGAAAATCCATGTCAGATGCGGCCCTCGCGAAACGCTGAAGGACTGCGTGGACGCCGCCACTACCCTGCTCGACAAAGCGCGGTCGCTGCCAGTGACGGGAAGCGCGAACACGGGATCCGGGAACGCGCCATCGAAGCCATAGTCGGCAGAGCGACCGGGCCCGGTCGCTCTGCCTCCGACCCCCTCATGACTAAGGGACCGTTCGGGGAGCCCTGGCCTCGCCCCCGAGCCCAAGCCGCGGGAGGCCAGACGAGGCCTAGAGCAGCACCCGATCACGTTGCAACCGGGTGCCGCTCTCGATCTTTGATCTTGCCGCATTTTCTGTGACGAACCGGCATCCACTTCGTCGGAAAATGCTCTCGACGCGCGGCTTGGCGCCCGTGCCGGCCTTCAGGTCGATGAGGAACCCGGCCATCCCGAGTGCTCAGGCGATCAAGTCAGACAAACAGCCGCCGCGACGGGCGACCCGCGGTCGCCGTGCATCGCGATCGGACCCCGCGCCGTCGCTCCCGCCCAGAATTGGTTCGGCTCCGGCCCCGAGTCGGATAGGGACCGCGCCCATGTCATCGCGGAGCCCGTCGGACGGTCGATTGCTGGTCTACGGAGAGCGGAGGTGCTCCGGGCCCTCTGCACCTGCCCTGGTGGCCGCCAGAGCCACGATGGCCGGCGTCCAGGCAGCGGGGCTGGCCGGCATCGTCGACGTGATCCTGACGGTTCGGGACGACGTCACGCTCGAGGTCTCGTTCATCGCGACGCTTCGTGAGCGCCGGAAAGGCCATGCCGGTCAGGCGATCGGGATCATGACCCAGGCAGCCGATGCCGCCGGGGTGCTGCTGATCCTCAAGGCGCAGGGCTGCCCGCCGAAGGGAGCGCGCCGTGTCCTTGGCACGTACGAGCTCGTGCGGTTCTACGAGCGCCGAGGGTTTCGCGTCCTCTCCGCAGCCTACGGCGGAGGCGTCCTGATGGAGCGCCCACCGAAGCGTCAGAAGCCCGCGAGCAGGTGCGCGGCCTGATCCGCTCCTCAGGAGGCCCGGCCGCCACCGTTACGGTTTGGTCGCGGGCGAGGGGTTGGTCGGCGTGGCGGGAGAGGGTGGCGTCGGAGCCGCCGGGCTCCCGGTCGGCGGGCTTGCCGGCGCGGCGGTCGTGGCTGCCGGCGGGTTGGCCGTGTTGGTCGTGTCGGCCTTCTTCTCATCCTTGCACGCGGTGAGCGCGAGCAGCGCGATGAAGGGTAACAGGGTGCGTGCACGCATTGTCGTTCCTCCTCATGGGAACTCTCCCAGGGACCAAGGAACGCGATGTTGCTGAAGTGGTTCGGGATCGAACGCTGGAAGGCCACCCGGCGCGTATCAGCCATCCGGGCCGCCGGCCCGACTTGGCAAGACGGGATCGCCGCGGCGCTGCACGCGCGCGGCATCCTGGCGCCGCGCGGTGGGGCTTGGCGGGACGTACAGATCCACCGTGTGCTGGGTGGCGGGTGGGCGTGGCAGCGGGCCGTAAGGAAACCGGTGACGGAGACCCTCGGCCCGCCGGTGGCCCCTCCGCTCCGAGCGCTCGGGGCGGAGGGTTGGAGTGCCACGCCCAGGAGGTAGCTCGCCTGCGTCTGCGCCCCATGCGCGGTGAATACGGACCTTGGGGCTGATTAGGGGCCATCCCTGCGGTGAGTGCTCGCCCAAAACAGATCGTGCGCATCCGACGTGATCGTGCTGTCAAGGACGGCGAAGCTCACGTCGACCACCAAGAACAGAACGCTGACGCCGATCATGGCGAGCGTCTGGACGGGGCTGAAACCGCGCTCCCGCAGCCGGCAGTAGACGTGCATGTGTCGCTTTGGGCCGGGACCAATCAGGAGGTGAAGGCGGCCGAGCCGACGGGTCGGGTCAGACTCGGCCGCGCACTCGCTTGCCCCGAAACGCAACGCGGGCCAGCGATCTCGCAATCCAAGAGGGGCGACGGCCCTGCGATCTTGCGAGGGGATAGGCCGTCACTGTCGCCGTGCTGGGGACAACTCGGTGAGCAACAGACTGCCGCAGGATGGTTGAGGAAGTGCTGCCAACAGCAGAGCGCCCGGCTACGGAGTCGGGACCGTGAGCCGGGCGTCGTGTCGTCCTAATCGCTCCTGTTGTCTGCCGGACCAATTCCGGCAGGCTCTGAGCGTTCGAGCAGGGCTTTTCGGGACGGCGTTAAATGCTGTGACTCGCGCCGAGCCGCACGCCGCCCAAAGAAAGAGGCCGCCCTGGTAAGAGCGGCCCGAAGTCTAGGGAGGAAACGCCCACGAAGGGCAATCCTCATGTGGGAAGCGCCCTATCATCGTGACGTGCGCAAGCGATGGAAGTACAGGGGGCGTGAGACCGGCCGAGACAGCCAAACGCAGCCGCACGCCATGAAATTTACGCAAAATTTGGCGGAGATGACATCATTTCTGGAGGCCGTGGAGGGTACCCTATGGTTGATTACGTTTTGGAAGGTCCTCGATGGGGCGGCGGATCATACGGCTCAAGCGGGGGTATCGTAACTTGGTCAGTTGATAATACTGTACCAGGTTCATTTGCTCCCGTAATACAAGCCGCCTTCTCGAAGTGGTCTCAATACGGAAACATTCGCTTCCAGCAGGTTGACCATATGGCTGGCGCCAACATAGCTATTAGCGACAACTATATAGATGGGCTAGACAGGATTCTTGGACAGACAAATTACACATTTTCCGGGCAGAATTTTCAGTCGGCAACAATTCAATTCGACAGCGGAGAGCACTGGACCGCGTCAAACGGAAGTATATTGAGCAGCGACGGCTTTAACCTTTATGATGTTGCCTTGCACGAAATTGGGCATGCCATTGGCATAGGGCACTACGACGCCTCACCGGCAGTCATGAACACATTTCTAAATTCGTCTGTCACAAATCCTGTGACATCAGATATAGATGCTATCAGGGCGCTATATGGGGCTGCTCTCACGACCACGACCAGACTAGGTGGTGATTTTAACAGCGACGGAACAACCGATGTGCTCTGGCACGATACAGCCGGTCACATTAACGCATGGCTGCTCGGCAGCAATGGCCAGATTATTTCAACTCCAAACATCGGAACCGTTGGTTCTGAGTGGAGCATTAGAGGCAATGGGGATTTCAACGGGGATGATAAAACCGATATTCTGTGGCAGGATACGGCCGGGCACATCAACGAATGGCTGATGGGCAGTAACGGTCAGGTCACGTCCGCGCCCAACATCGGAACCATCGGTTCCGAATGGTCGGTGCAGGGTATCGGTGACCTGAACGGAGATGGCCGGTCCGACATCCTTTGGCGCGATACGGCCGGGCACGTCAACGAATGGCTGCTCGGCAGCGATGGCAAGGTCACCTCGGCTCCCAACATCGGAACTGTTGGCTCTGAGTGGACCGTGAAAGGCGTGGCCGATCTCAACGGGGACGGCATCAGCGACATCCTCTGGCAGGATACGGCCGGGCACGTCAACGAATGGCTGATGGGCAGCAACGGTCAGGTGTCCTCGGCACCCACCATCGGCACGATCGGCGGCGAGTGGACATTGCTGGGAACGGGCGACTTCAACGGCGACGGCACCAGTGATCTGCTCTGGCGAGATGCGGCCGGCCACGTGAATGAGTGGCTGATGGGCAGCAACGGTCGGGCGTCCTCGGCACCTAATATTGGCACGATTGGCTCGGAGTGGTCGCTGATCGGGACGGGCGACTATAACGGTGACAGCCGAACTGACTTGATGTGGCGGGACACAGCCGGGCACGTAAACGAGTGGCAGCTCAACAGCAGTGGTCAGGTCGCATCAGCGCCAAATATCGGGACGATCGCCTCGAATTGGACTGCTGTTGCCTAATTCATCTCACGCGTGACCTGCAGGACCGACTTGGCCCTGCAGGTCACACGAGGTTGCGCTTTACATGCCGGTGACTGCGGCAAGCTGAGTTGCGCTCCACCGGCCCATCACACCCGCCTTCACCAACGATGAGTTGTCTCGCTCGGAACACGGTTGTATTCATCCCCGCGCGAGGCGGCGCGGGACGGGTAAGCGGGTTTATGAAGCCATCCGCTTGGCGATCTCGGCGAGGTGCGCCCGGCTGCACCCGGTCGCCTGGATCTGCGACCACGTCATTCGGCACGGCCGATTGAGGCCTGCAGGGCGCCCTGGAGCGGTTTCGGCGGGGATGCGCGAACCGAGATTGCGCGGAGTGGGATCGGCCCGTGCTGAGAGCGCAACCGCGAGGAGAGCCGCGCGGTCGAGGTAAGGCGCCAGCTCATCCTCACGCTCCCGTCGAGCGCGGGCGCTCAGGCCGGCGAACCGTCGAAGCAATCGCTGGGGTGCATCGTCGAGGAGCAGCCCCGGCGGTGCAGGGTCGGCCGGTGGCGGCACGTGGCGTGTGGTCCGGCGGGCGGAGGTCACGAAAGCCACGCTGCCGCGACACGCGGTCGGGGAAGACAAACGCGGCGGTAAGCGCGCCAATTCGACCCGTTAAACTTTGGTTAAAACACAGATGAGCTACGGTTATACTTAGTGCAGTAGAAGCATGATTATAGCAAGGCTTGCACTCGCGGTGCTGAGAAGGCCGATGCTTGCTATCGTTTCTGCGATCATCTCCGCCCCCTTGTGCTTCTTGAGACTGGCCATACCGGTCGTCGGGTGATTTGGCAACTCGGATTGGCGGCCTAATTCATGATCAGGTCGCACACATACATGGTCAGTAATCAGGTTGCACACGGTCCGATCGACGACCTTAAGTGCCTCGGATTATTAACTGCCAAGCTGTCCCGATCACGCACCGTGAGGTGCAGTCGGCTGTGGATCAACCCCGGTCGGTGCGACAAACTCAGCACAGAACGTTGCCCCCAGTGTGTCACTGTGAGCACACTGGCGACATGTCCTGTGGTTGCCCCACGTCGCACTTCGAGCTCTGGCTCCTCTGGCCGCGGCCGGACGGCGCGGGTGTCGTGACCGATCATGAGGATCTGGGTGTCGCCACCAAAGAGGAAGCGTTTGCAGCCGCCGCAGCCCGGGCTCGCGAACTGTTCTCGCAGTCTGACGGGGTGGTCATGCTGCTGGACGGATCGGGTAAGCTGATCTGGTCGAAGCGGTGCGGCATGCCTCGGCCGGGCGACTCCGTCGGCTTCTGAGTGCAGCGGACTGCGCGGTCACCGGGATCTGACGCAGTAGGTTGCGGCGATCACGGCGGGGCCGCGGGGCGGCGTCGCCCCGCCGCGACCCGCTTGGCGATCTTGGCGATGCGGGCCCGGCTGCACCCGGCCGCCGCCTGAACCTGAGACCACGTCAGCCCGGCGGTGAGCATCGCGGCGATGCCTGCGTTGCGCTCCGTGTCCTCGACCCGGCCCCCGGTACAGGCCCTGCGCCTTCGCCCGCGCCTGCCCCTGAGCCTGCCGGCGGCGCCGGTCCTCGTCGTCCTTGCGCGCCACCGCCGCGAGCACGTCCAGCATCATCCCGTTGACCGCCTCGAACATCCGGGCCGTGAACGCGTTGCCGTTGCCCGCCGCCGTCATCCAGCTCGTCGGCGGGTCGAGGGCGACCACGCGGATGCGCCGGTCAGCGACCTCGCGCTCCAGCCGCTCCCAGTCCGCTACCGTGAGGCGGGAGAGCCGGTCGACCTGCTCGGTGAGCAAGCACGTCGCCGGGGTGGGCATCGGCGAGCAGGCGGAACAGGGCCGGGCGCTCGAGGCAGGCGCCGCTCTCGGTCTCGGCGTACCACGCGGCGATCCGGAGCCCCCGCTCGGCGGCGAAGGCTTCGAGCTGCTGACGGGCGCGCTGGGCGTCCTGCTCGTCGGTGGAGGCCCGGAGGAGGTGCACAGGCGGGCCGATCGGTCCGCTATGGATGGTTCACTGAGCGGCGGTTCGCTTTGAATGGTCAAGCGGGCCTTCTTGAACCAGCTCCGGGCTGGTTCTCCGGGGGCAGACCCATCCAGAACCGATGCGGGTATGTCGGGAGCCGGGCAGTCATCTCCGCAATGGCTCCATGATGAGATCGATCGACACACTGCATGGCAAATTTTGTCGATCTCGCAGTTATTATTTTGCATTTCTGTCTTGTTTATCTATGGCTTTTCTTATAATTTTTCTAATATGCTCTCGAATTCTCTCGCTTCGCTCTGATGAATTGTCAGTCGCGTCATGTGCTTCAGCCTTGATCGGATCGTGCATCGATAGGGTTCCCGGCGCCAGAGAGCGTGCATACTCAACAAGTAGCCCAGCCTCTTAGGTAGGACGGCATGTCGGTGTGACTACACAACCTACTCTGCCGTAAATCTGCTACATAGTGCAACGCTCCCAAAGTCAGGCAGTCGTTATGGCCATATTTGATCGTGCAGTTAATTTCATGAAACTTCGGTATAAGGATTAAGTTTCCATAAACCAAACATGCGTATTAGCTCGGTGTCGAATACGTAGGCTGCCGGACGGAGCCGCGCACTCCCGACTGCGCAGAAAAGGGCCACCTGATGCAGCCTAACTCAAGGTTTACAGCATAAACACTCTTCTTACACCAAAGATCTCACCAATCGATCGTGTGACGAGTGCAGCAGATTGGTTCCTTAACGAACTTAACGTTTCCGATAATGTCGAAAGAGCATTCCTTGAAACGCCACCATAACAAATACGCTGACCAAGTGTCGAAGAATTGAGAGGCAGCCTCATGTTGACCGAGCCAGCCTCTAGAGCACCAAGTATAAAATAATTCGCCTTGGATCGTCGTGCCGTGGCGTTTGTAGTTGTGGGTCGTGGTGCTGGCGCGGCCGGGCTTCATCGGCAGACTGGGCTGGCTGCGGTCGAGGACCTGGATCTGGCTCTTGTCGTCGACCGACAGCACGACCGCATGGGCAGGCGGGTCGACCGAGAGGCCGACCACGTCGCGCAGCTTTGGCACGAAGTCGGGGTCGGGGGAGAGCTTAAACTGCTGCAAGCGGTGCGGCGCGAGCCCGTGCGCTTTCCAGATGCGTTGGACGGACGAGACGCTGATCCCGATCGCCTTGGCCATGGCGGCGGCCGTCCAGTGCGTGGCCTCCTGCGGGGGCTCAGTCGCGGTCACCGCCACCACACGGTTGATGACGTCCTGCCCGCTGGGCGGCACGCGAGAGGGCCGGGTCTTGTCCCCCGGAAAGCGTTAGACCCTTGCCGCGGCGGACCGCTTCTGCCAGCGCCAGACGCAGATCTTTGATGCCCCGGTCCTGCGCATAATCTCGACTAGAGCAGCACCCGATCACGTTGCAATCGGGTACTGCTCTAGGTCTTTGATCTTGCCGCATTTTCTGCGACGAACCGGCATCCACTTCGTCGGAAAATGCTCTAGCTCACGTCGTTTAACGCTCGTCTGAAAAGCCCCGATTGAACGGCTCAAACGGGCGCGGGTTGGGCTACTGTGGTGTCTCATGAGTTGGGTCCGAACAGACGCCCGGCGGCAGGGCGCAGCCGCCGGGCGTTCTGCTGCGGGTAAGACTTCGCTAACCATCCCAGCCAACCCTCTCACCTGCTAGGCTGAACACCCAGCCGGCACGGCGGCGGCCCGATGCTCCGGGATGAGATCTCCGGGCCGCCGCCCCGAATTCCGAGACCGCCCGCTCGCGTCGTCGCAGGTTCGAGCGTGCGAAGACAGCGACCGATTGACCGCCCAAGACCTCAGGCGGGCCGGTTGCTGTAGCTGGCGGCCGAGCTCGCTGTGCAGGCTGGACCCGGCCGCTGCACTGTTTCAGCACATCCGCAAGCCGTCCTGGCGCGCTACCACTCCGCCCCGGGCCAGCTCGGGCGGGCCTTCGTGGTCGATCGCGTCGCGCTCGCGGCTCTTGAAGCCCCCGGGTTCTTTGAGGGGATCGAGGTCCCCGGCTCGGCCTTCCGGGCCACCGCGCGGGCTACGGTGCCGGCCGGTGCAAGGGCGGTTCGGCCGTGACTCCCTTGCCCGCCTTCGCTACGGCCAACGCAGCCGCTCAGCGGGCCCGCGGCGGACTCTCGTGGGACGGCCCGACACACTCTACTCGGACCGCGGCCGATAATTAGGTCAGAGGCCCTGTCTTGTAACTATGAACATTGCAGAGTTGAATTGAGAGTAGGTCGATTTTTGCGCCGCAGAGAGCGATGAGGGAAGGCTATGGCTAGGATCGAAGGTGGGTGCCTCTGCGGTGCCGTTCGCTACCGGTCCGAGGCTGAACCGGCCATGCAGGTCATATGTCACTGCAAAACCTGCCAGAAGAATTCTGGATCAGCCTTCTCCATGAACGTGGCGATACCTCAAGATAGTCTCACCACACAGGGTGACGCATTGCGGCCCTATATTGACCACAGCGGCGCGAGCGGGCAGCCGTTTTACCGCTACTACTGCAGTAGCTGCGGCTCGCATATCTACAGTCATGGCGCAGCCTATGGACCGGTTGCATTCATCAAGGCAGGAACGCTTGATGACGCGACATGGCTCGCCCCGTCGGTGCACATTTGGGTTGCCGAAAAGCTTCCCTGGGTATCTATCCCAGACGGTACTACGCAATATCCAGGAAATCCGAGCTGACAGCTGAAAGGTTGGTTAGGCGCGGGCCGCCCCGGGCTTCACGTCGAGATCGTGTCCCTTGGAATAACCCAGGAGCGGCGAGGCCGCCGAGACAGACCGAAACGTCGATGCCGCTCCAGTCCGGGACGACGATGACCACGACGCAGGCGGTGATCGGGTCGAGAACGCGGACCTGGGCCACGAGCGCTCCCCGCTGCTGAGCCGTCGGTAAGCGTGGCTGGGATCGTGAGGCTTTCGAGGCGGCTGAGGTCAGAAGCCGCCGTCGTCCCCGCTGGTCTAGGCAGAGGCCCACCGGGTCAAGTGGCGCACACCGCAGCGTGGCAGGGCTCTTCGCGATCTCCTCCCCGACCTCAGGCCGCTCCTCAGGAGCGGCCTTCTTTCATCCTGCCGGACCTCATGCGCGAGGCGTCCCGTTCGCGTAAGCGCGAGGCTGGAACGCGCTCGGGGGGCTGACCCAGCTCAACGACAGTGCCGTGACGCCTTGTCAGAGTGCTACTCGGTCGAGCCCCGAAGCTGAGCGATGAGAAGCTCTCGGCCTACGGAGCAAAGGCAAACGGCCACGAGCGCCCCGTGAGGAAAAGCGCAGGGCGAAGGCAACCGGGGAGGGTCTGAATGACGACGCTGCACCTGACGCATGCAGCCGCACTGGCTCATCTTGCGCCTCTGGGCCATCCCGAGCGAGCGGATCGCATCCGGGTCGTCGAGCGAACCCTGGAACAGGAGCGCTTCGCGGGCTTGGTCCGAGAGCAGTCGCCGCTCGTCGCGCGCACGGCCCTGATCCGCGCGCATGACGAAGCCTATGTCGCAGCCATGATCGAGGGCCTCAGGCGGGGCGACTGTGTGCTGGCGGATGACGACACGCCTGCCTCGCCGGGCACCTTGGAGGCGGTCCTGCGCAGTGCCGGCGCTGCCGTGCAAGCGGTCGACGAGGTCATGACCGGACAGGTGCGGAACGCCTTCTCGGCCATGCGTCCGCCTGGCCACCATGCCGGGCGCGCGCGCGCCACGGGCTTCTGCTTCTTCAACAACGTCGCCGTCGCAGCCCGCCACGCTCAGGCCGTCCACGGCGCCGCGCGGATCGCCATCGTGGACTGGGATGCCCATCACGGGGACGGAACCCAGGAGATCTTCTGGAGCGACGCGAGCGTCCTCTTCTGCTCGACGCATCAGTGGCCTCTCTACCCGGGTTCGGGTGCTGTGTCCGAGCGCGGCGAACACGACACGATCGTGAATGTGCCACTCCCTCCCGGTGCTGACGGCACGATGTTCCGCGAGTCCCTCGATGTGGCGGTGCTGCCCAGGATCAGGGCCTTTCGCCCAGACCTTATCCTGATCTCGGCCGGGTTCGACGCGCATTGGCGGGACCCGTTGTCGGACCTGAACCTCACAGAAGCAGATTTCGGCTGGGCGACACAGCGGCTCGTAGACATCGCCGACCAGGTGAGTGGGGCGCGCATGGTATCACTGCTGGAGGGCGGCTATGATCTGATCGGCTTGGCGAGGTCGGCGGAGGCCCACGTCGCGGCCCTGATGGCCCCTCCCTCGCGTTCTATCGGGTACTGGGAAGACTCGCGGGCCCAGGCTTCTGCCTGAGATGGCCGATAAGAACGGAAGACGACAAGGCTGCTTCAGTCCACGCGTACAGCACGGGACGAAGCTGCATTCGCGGACGTCCCTTTGTGCTGATGATCACAGCGGCTTTGCTCACCGACGCGTATCGTGTGCATACTTTGGTTATGAAACAGATTTCCCCCGAGACAGCGCGGATCGACACCGTTGACAGTATGAACCAGAGCAATGAAAAGATCAAATTGGCCGTGCTTCTCGGTTTTATCGCAGTCGGCGCAACGAATTTCATTGCGTTTAGTATCGCAGCTGCTTTTCTCGGGGGCGACGCTGGAAATGGCAAGATCGTAAACGGACACTATTTTCTGGGAAGTCACGGCACTTACACCGAAGTGAGTGAGGCAGTTTTCACTTACAGCCTGTGGCACGTTCGAAGCCTCTTCATCACCCATCCGCTGGCCGGGTTGGCGGTATTGTCATTGTTCAAGACGAAATGCTCTACCTCTCATGGGTCGACCACGGATGGGCTTGCGTTTTACGTCCGAATTTATGGGTGCCTTGTGCGCAGCATAGGGCGACGCTTCAGACGTCGCCTCTAAGTTTTTCAACAAAATCCAGCCGTAGCGGACCTCGCGCGTGGCTATCGAGCGTCAGACCTGATCCACGAGGAAGCCCGCGAGTCTGCCGATTAAGGGGGCGGCCCGAGGCGAAAAGCCCGTCTCCGGCCAACCTTGAGGTCTGTAGCCGGCGTCCAGCCCGGATCAGGCCAGGCAGCTGATAGGTCCCGGTTCGCGCGATCCCGAGCCGCCGGGCGATCTCGGCTGGGCCGAGCCCTTCCACCTGCAGCGCGCACCCGCGCCGCGTCGATCGCGGGCGCGACCGTTGCTCTAGCTCAACGACGACGTCGCGGCTGCGCGCATGATCGGATCGCAGCGCTGCGTCTTCTGACCTCATCAGGAGCCAGTGCTGCCGGCGGGCCGGGGGTTCTAACGTTCGATGGCAAACCCGGCTCGCTGCCCCTGTTGCGCTGCCGAGAGCTATTTCGCCTGGCTGCTGGTCATTACCCAGGGGGGGTCCGGCCCGGTGTCGGAGCCGGCTGAGCTTGCTTGCGATGTATGGGCCGATGCGGGAGGCGATCAGGCGCCGATGGTCTTGAGGAGGGTGGCGAAGGTGCCGGTCCCCGAGAGGCGGGCGGTGTCGACGACCGTGCGCACGTCTGCCTCACCCTTGGCCGCCCACATCGCGCGCCGGCTCGGGGCGGACAGGATGTCCGACAGCCGCCGCTCCAGCGACCGGCCGCTCCAGCGACCGGCGCTTGGCCGAGAGCGTCGAGGCGGCCAGATCGGTGACGCGCTCGGCCAGGCTGAACACCGACCCGAGCCACAGTTGCAGGCGCAGCGGCACCGGGTCGTCGCTCACCTCGACCGCGTAGGCGACGTCACGAGCCAGATGCGCCAGGCAGGTCTGGTGCCGCACGCCGTGGCCCTGCTGGGCGGTGTAGCGGTCAGAGATCCACACCGCGGGCCGGTGCCCGTCCATCATCGCGTGCACGATGGAGGCAGCCCGCGTCGGGGCGGCCTGATGCACCACCGCTTCGTCCGAGCGGAACACCCGACGGTACGCGTTGCTGCCTTCGATCCGGACGCCAGTCTCGTCCGAGGGTC
Source organism: Methylobacterium sp. 4-46 (assembly GCF_000019365.1). Classification (GTDB taxonomy): domain Bacteria; phylum Pseudomonadota; class Alphaproteobacteria; order Rhizobiales; family Beijerinckiaceae; genus Methylobacterium. The sequence goes on from NC_010511.1 coordinate 1,113,049, forward strand.
CACACCTGCATCCGCCGCACCCCGTTCCTGCCCTGGACCGGCCTCGGCTCGAAGGCGCTGCCGGGGCTGCGGGGCCGCGGACTCGCGCTCTATCTCGGGTTCCAGGACCTGAAGCGGCGCCTCACCGGCCGCGGCGCCCCCTGGCGGCCGGTCGGGCCGGTCGCCGTCGACGCTCCAGCCTACACTTAGACCTGAGAGATACTGCGCGGCCGACGCTCGTCTCCGCCGCGCAGCCCTCTATCGTCCACGCATCCTGCGAGGCTCGATAGGCTGGCCCTGGCCACCAGCATCAACTCAAGCCGGTGGCCAGGGCGCCCGATCGCGGCGGCGCTCTCTCAACGCTTGCCGCGTCAGGGATCCGCGACCGGTTCTTCGCGCCCGGCCTGGGCGGGTTCAGCAAGGCCCCCGGCCTCGGCCTCAGCCCTCCCGCGGTCACTCCGCCAGGACGGGCTTGTTGGCCTCGGCGGCCTCCAAATCCCTGTTGACCCTCAACGTCATCGCGACGATGCCCCCGGCGAGGGTGCAGCCGCCCAGGACAAGCAACCCGGCGGTGAAGTTGCCCGTCAGATCTTTGAGATAGCCCATTACGTAAGGCCCCGCGAAGCCGGACAGATTCCCGATCGAGTTGATTGCCGCTATCCCGGCCGCGGCCGAGGTGCCCGTCAGAAAGGCGCTCGGGATCGGCCACAGAAGCGGTGGCGTCGCTGACACCCCGATCTGGCTCAGGCACAACAAACCAAGCACCAGGACCGGGCTCGAGACCAGCCCTGCGCCCGCGACACCGACAGCGGCGAGGACCATGGCAAAGCACACATGCTCCCGACGCTTCAGCGTGCGATCGGAGTTGCGGCCCAGGAGAACCATCCCGACCGCGCCGAACACGAACGGCAGCGCGGAGAGCAGGCCGGTCTGGAAGTTGCTGACGCCGAAGCCCTTGACGATGGTGGGCAGGAAGAACGCGACCCCGTAGCTGGCCGCGTTCAGGCAAAAGTAGACGAACGAGCACGCCAGCACCCGCGGATCGGAGAGCGCCTTGCCAATGCTGAGGTGCTCGACGGCGGTCTTCTGCTTGCGCTCTGCCTCGAGGCGCGCCTCGAGCCATGCCTTCTCGTCATCCGGCAGCCAAGCCGCGAGGGCCGGCCGATCAGTGAGGTAGAGAATGACCGCGAGCGCCATCACGATCGACGGCAGGGCCTCGAGGATGAACAGCCACTGCCAACCGTCGAGCCCGGCGCCGGTGACGTTCAGCAGGGCCCCCGATACTGGCGCACCGACGATCGAGGAGAAGGGGATGGCCAGCATGAACAGCGCCACCACACGGGCGCGGTAGACGGAGGGAAACCAGAGCGTGAGATAGAAGATGATGCCGGGGAAGAAGCCCGCCTCGGCGATGCCGAGCAAGAAGCGCAGGATGTAGAACACCCACTCGCTTGAGACCCCAGTTGCCTTCGAAATCGGAGCAATGAAGGCAAACATGGCGGAGATGATGCCCCAGCTCAGCATAATGCGAGCGATCCACAACCGCGCTCCGAACTTGTCCAGAGCGAGGTTGGAAGGCACCTCCAGCAGGAAATAGGCAATGAAAAAGAGACCGGCCCCGAAGCCGTAAGCAGACTCCGACAGCCCGATGGCCGCATTCATTTGTAACTTAGCGAAGCCAACATTCACCCGATCTAGGTAAGCGACAAAATAGCAGACAAATAGGAACGGCATCAGCCGCCACATGACTCTGCGAATGGCTCTGGTCTCGATCTCTTCCATGACGAACTCCCTCCCTTGCTCTTGTATTGTTGCAGATCTGAGACTCCGTGGTTTCCTACCAGAGATTTGGGCGGAGGCGAGTGCTGAGATCTGCGCCGGACCGCGCACACGGGGAGGACGGAGCCGCAGATCAAACCGGAAGCCGCGACGCCGTTCCAAGGCACCAAGTTGCTCGTCGACATTGGGAGCGTGATGAGCCCCAGGGAGCACTTGCTCCTTGCCGTCTCTCCAGTGCGTGCTCATGCGAGCGGTGGGGCACTCTGCCCTGCTTGGTGGGCCGAGACGCGGGCTGCTCAAGCCACGCTACCCTCCTGCCTGAGCGAGGAGGTGAACGGCATGGCGTCCAAGAAGACGGTGAGCGTTGCCAATCTGACGGCACTCGGCGCCGAGCGCCTCGCGAAGATCCTCATCGAACTCGCAGACGAGAACGCTCAGGTGAAGCGGCGCCTGCGTCTCGAATTTGCAGCAGAAGCCAGGGAGACAGCATCGCTGCCCAGATTGGCAAGCACCTCACTTCACCAATGTTGCTAGAGCATTTTCCGACGAAGTGGATGCCGGTTCGTCGCAGAAAATGCGGCAAGATCAAAGACCTAGAGCAGTACCCGATTGCAACGTGATCGGGTACTGCTCTAGTGGTCCAAATCTGACGCTTGATACCTGCCGCGAGGGGCTGCTTCCGACCCCAGGCGGTCCTGAGGAGGTCCGCTTTCAGGCTGCTTGGTGAACCAGAGACGTGAGACCGGAACAGATGGATTTGCGACCGTCCGCTCTACGGATGCAAATTGCTGGGCGAACGTCGCGATCCGGCCTGTGGTAACCGCTTGTGCATCCACCGAAACTCAAGCCACGTGCGCTTGCCCTGGATCGTAAGGGTTCCATTTCGCCGGGGCGGCCCATCGCACGGGTCGCCTCACGACCGGAGAGGAACGGATGTTGGTCTCACGATGCGGGCATGCCCTGGTCGCGGGCGTCATGCTGCCTCTCGTCATGGGCCTCCCGGCCGTGGCACAGGACGCCTCGACAGCCGAGCAGACCATCGACGTGATGAACACCTTGTTCGGCAAGCACCCGGGCAAGCGGGCCAACCACGCCAAGGGCGTGGTCGCCGAGGGCAGCTTCACCCCGTCGGCCGACGCGGCAACGATCAGCAAGGCGTCCCTCTTCAAGGGGACGGCCGTGCCAGTGACCATCCGCTTCTCGGACGCGACCGGCGTCCCAACGATTGCGGATGGCGCGGCTAACGCTAATCCCCATGGCATGGCGCTCAAGTTCAAGCTCGGCGACGGGTCGGACATGGACGTCGTCGCAAACTCCCTTGCCTACTTCCCTGTTGCTACAGGTGAGGAGTTCCGCGACCTGCTGAAGGCGGTGTCCGAGAGCGGGCCCGATGCGAAGAAGCCGACCGCGCTGGAGCGCTTCGTCGCCACCCACCCCGCCGCTGCCACGGCCGGCAAGACGGCCAAGACCCCGTCGAGCTTCGCCCGACAGACATACAACGGCGTGAACGCCTTCATCTTCGTGGACAAGCACGGCACGCGGCAGCCGTTCCGCTTCCGGTTCGTGCCCGCCCAGGGCGAGGAGATCCTGTCCGCTGAGGAGGCGGCCAAGCGAGATCCGAACTACCTGATGGCTGAGATTGGCCCTCGCATCGCCAAGGAGCCCGCGAAGTTCCGAGTACTGGCGCAACTTGCCGAGGCAGGGGACCCAACCAACGACGCCACGAAGCCGTGGCCGGAGAGCCGGAAGATGGTCGACCTTGGCACCCTGACGGTCACCAAGGCTGTGCCGGACAGCGCAGAGGCCGAGAAGGCGCTGCTGTTCATGCCGAACGCACTCACCGAGGGTATCGAGGTCTCGGACGATCCCCTCATCGATGCGCGCGTCCAAGCCTACGCAGTGTCGTTCAGCCGACGCTCGCAGTAGGCGCCGGACACCGCGGGCGCCGCTGCGCTTAGCGCGCGGTTCCGGCGGCTGGGGCGGGGGTTCCGGCGGGGCGGTTCGTGTCCGGGGCGCCGGTGCGGGCGCCGTTCTTCGTGGCACCCGAGCCGGACAGGCCGCCCGCACCTACGCTCCCCGTGGGCGTGCCGGCCTCGCTTCGGTCTCGGGCCGGCGACTTGGCGGCTCCCTGGTCCTCCGCCGCTCCAGCGCTTCCTGCCAGACTGGTGAGAAGCGCCGCGCCGAGGAGGACTGCCCGTCCGGTTGCTCTCATGATGCGTCCGCTCCCGATCGTGGTGATCTGCGATTGCTGTCCTGCGTGACCAACAGGAGACGTTCGGCAACGTTCCGGGGGACGCGGCGGTTGGGTGTTCTCCAAGGTGCCGACGATCCGCAAGGACGGGCGGGAGGCCACAGCAGATCAGCGCAGGACCGCCAGCCACGCGCCGACGAGGTCTTGGCTTGCGAGAACCATCCCAACGGTCGCGATCAGCACGCCGACCAATACGAGGAGGGCCGAGACGAGTGACAGGCTGCGCTTGCGCGCGGCCTGTCGCGATCGGAACGAGCTCCGCACCTACTCGACTGCGGCCTTGGACCTGCCGGCCTTGGACCTGCGCGGCCTCCCGCGCTTGGCCGGCTTGCTCCCGCTTGCATCCGAGGTGGCTGCATTCGCGGCGGCCCGATCGCGCCGGATCTGGCCGAGGCCGAGGGCCTTCGCGAGCGCGGAACGCGCCTTGGCGTAGTTTTCCGGCACCATCGGGTACGTCGGCGGCAGCCCGAACTTCTCCCGGTACTCGGCGGGCGTCATTCCGTGGCCGGTCAGGTGCCGCTTCAGCGATTTATAGGGCTTGCCATCGATGAAGCTGATTAGGGCATCTGGCGTGATGGACTTCTTGATCTGGGCAGGGGTCGCCTTCGGCGCCTCCTCAACGGCCGGGGGCGGCGGGTTCAGCACGTTGCCGAGTGCCTCGTATACGCGCGTGAGCAGGGCGGGCAGATCAGTCATCCGCACGCTGTTGTTCGCTACGTACGCAGAGACGATGTCGCTCGTGAGTTCTAGAGAGCTGCTGGAGACGGGGCCGGTCATTTGTTGATCCCTGGCGGACACCAACTCCTGGACTCGACAGAGCATTTGGTCAATGCGGTGAATCTGGGATCGACAGGAAATTCGGCGGCAGATCCTGCGGGTACCGGCCGTGACTTGATGAAGAGCAAAAATCCCAAGCCCGAGTGAACTTATGGATCGGGTTCGCCGTTCGTGGGTGGGTCCCAGTCAAGGAGCCGTGCAGATGGGTATCTTGGACAAGGCATGGAGTCCCGGACGGATCGTCGAGATGGGCACGTACGGGCTGGTCCGCTACGCCAAGATGAGCAACGGCGAAACGATCTGGTGGGGGATGGAGGAGACGGTACCCCAGCAGGTGGCGCTGGCGGCCTGGGCCACGGAGGCCGAAGCCAAGCAATCACGCGCCGCTGCGGCGCGGGAGCGAGTAGCCGGCTGAACGCATGGACACAGGAGCGCGGAACGCGCCTGTGGACCGAGCGCTGCTCCTCGGCGTGTGCCTCGACCCGCGCTGCCGGCACGACCTGCATCGCCTGCGCTCGAGCAGCACCCGATCACGTTGCAATCAGGTACTGCTCTCGGTCTTTGATCTTGCCGCATTTTCTGCGACGAACCGGCATCCACCTCGTCGGAAAATGCTCTGGCCGCGATCGTGCCTCTCGGTCCATCACGAAAGCGGTCACCTGGTATCAGGACGCGGGCCAGGCCTACGTGCAGGCTGATCTGGACGGCAATGCCGCCAACGGGGCGGAGCTCAAGATCCAGCTCGCGGGCAAGCTCGCGCTGGTCAGCTCGGACTTGCTCCTGGCCTGAGCTGGGCATCGCCGTGAGAAGGTCGTGGGGAGCCTGCTAAGCCCCCTACGCCACCTCTGTTGGCGGGTTCGCTTGGTCGCGGCCCTTACCTTTGTGCAGCGCAGACGATCTGACCAGGTATACTCACGGAGACAGAAACAGCAGGGCTCAAAATGCCGTCCGCGTGAGTTGCCTGCGACGTGCGGACGTGAGTCTATATGAACGCTTTCCTTGTAGACACAAGCAGATAGAGCAGAACTGGAGTGGCGTTCGTCCGTTCTCTCGCTCCGGTTGGCCGAGGTGTGCGCCTCAATCGCTGTTTGACGTCGCACCCGGTCTTCATGCAAATATGGTATGCATGAACATGCGTTGCCAAGTAGCGTAGGCTTGGCGCCAGGCAGACCCGGGCTGCTGAAGAGCGTCGAGCTGGCGCTTCACATGCGAGCTGTACGGCCTGTGGGAGTGCGACATGGCGAAAGCTCCATCGTCCGCAGTTGTACTCGGAGCCAGCATAGCGGGGTTGCTCGCCGCACGAGTTCTCAGACAGCATTTCGACCGCGTCACGCTCGTCGAGCGCGATACCCTGCCGGACGAGCCCGCCGTGCGCAAAGGCGTGCCGCAGGGTGCCCACGCGCACGGGCTGCTCGCAGGTGGGTACCGCATCCTGGATGCGTATTTCCCGGACATGATGGACGAGTTGGAGGCGCTCGGCGCGCCTCGCGGCGATGTCGCGGGGGACTTTCTCTGGTTTCAGTACGGCCGCTGGAAGCTGCGCCACGATGCCGGGCTGCCTGGCATGGTCGTGAGCCGTCCCAGTCTGGAGACTGCCATCCGCCGCCGGGTCACGGCGCTGCCGAATGTCGACCTGCTGCACGCGGAAGCGAAGCAGCCGAAGTTCGATCCCGCGACCGGCAGCGTTGTTGGCCTCGTCGTGGAGAGGCACGGGTTTCCTGCCGCTGAGGAGATCCGAGCTGATCTGGTCGTCGATGCGAGTGGGCGAGGCTCTCAATCACCCAAATGGCTTGAGCAGTGGGGCTACGGTCGCCCACAAGAGGCTGCGGTATCGGTCGACGTCGGGTACGCCACGCGCGTCTTCCGGCGGCGACCGGGAGAGTTGTACGGCTCCTTCGGCGCTATCATCGCGTCGACGCCGCCTGCGGGGAAGCGCATGGGCGGCCTCATGGGCGTGGAGGGCGACCGCTGGATCGTCACGCTCGGCGGCAGCGCCGGTGATCATCCCCCGACCGACGAGGAGGGCTGGAACCGCTTCGCCGCGAGCCTGCCGGTGTCGGCGCTCTACGACATCGTCACCTCCGCTTGCCCCCTGACGGGGATCCAACAATTCCGATTCCCAGCCAATCGACGGCGGCTGTACGAGCGAATGCGCCGCTTCCCGGGCGGGTACCTCGTGCTGGGCGATGCACTCTGCAGCTTCAATCCCATCTACGGCCAGGGCATGACCGTCGCGGCCAGCGAGGCACAGGCGCTTGATGACGTTTTGGCGAGCGGTCGCGAGGGTTTGGCGCGGCGCTTCTACGCGCGAACTCGCCGGATCGTCGACATTCCCTGGACCATCGCGACGGCCGAAGATCTCCGGTTTCCGGAGATCGAAGGGAAGCGTCCACCCGGGACCGCGCTGGTGAACAGGTACCTGGAGCGCGTTCATGCGGTAGCTTCCTGCGATCCCCTGGTCTGCCGCAAATTCTTCGAAGTCGTTAATCTCTTGGCGCCTCCAAGTGATTTGTTTTCACCGAAATTGATCTGGCGGATTCTCAGGCCCTTAGCCGATCAGGGCGAAAACTCGCCACTTCAGGCGCACCGATTAGGCTTAGATCGCGCCCAGATACCTTGATCTGATTGCCGGGTCTGGGAGGACGAAGCACCTGATTACATGCGTGCGAGGGCTCAAGCCGTGATTCTGTACCACTTCAGCGATGCGTGGGGGTTCGACCCGAGCCCCTTCTGCGGCAAGGTCCAGGCCTATCTCCGGCTGGCTGGCCTCCCCTACGAGGGCCGCACCGGTCTGGCCGAGTTCCGCCGTGCACCGCGCAAGCAGTTGCCCTACATCGACGACGACGGTGTGATCGTTGCCGACAGCCAGCGCATCATCGAGCATGTCAAGGCGAAGTACGGTGACAGGCTGGACGGGTGGCTCGGCCCCGAGCAAGCGGCCATCGGTCACGCGGTCAGCCGGATGCTCGAAGGCGGGAATTACTGGATCGGTGTGTACAGCCGCTGGTTCGAAGACGATGTCTGGAGGATCTACAAGCCGGTAGTGCTCGGTGCTCTGCCGGCCCTAATCCGACCAGTTTTCGCCGCTGCACTACGCCGCGACTACCGCCGGCGGCTTCGCGGCGTTGGCTTATCACTTAGACCTGCTGAGGAGATTTATGAGCTGGGCAGACGGGACATATCAGCGCTTGCTGGAATTCTGGTTGATAAGCCATTCCTTCTCGGCGAGAGAGTCTCTTCGTTCGATGCAACTGTCTACGGTTTTCTCGCGAATGGATTTTACACGCCTCTTCCTGGACCGTTTCGATCCATGATCAGCGAGCATGACAATGTCGTTGCGTACGTGGAGCGGCTGCGCAGAATGACTCAATTGCCGAAACTCTGATCCGAGCGTATGCGGTGTTCTCAGGCCACGGCCTTGGCGGTGGGCATGGCGGGGTAGACCCAGGGCAGCAGCTCGTCGCGGCGGCTGTTGGGATGCCCCTCGACGCTGCGGGAGATCACGTCAGCGAGGTAGCCGCGCGGCTCGATGCCGGCGAGCTTGCACGTCTCGACCAGTGAGGCGATCACCGCCCAGTGCTCCGCCCCGCCATCCGAGCCGGCAAACAGGGCATTCTTTCTCGTCAAGGCCGGGGGCCGGGTGGTGCGCTCGACCACCTTCGAGTCGATCTCGACTCGCCCGTCAAGCTGCCCCGCCTTCGTGCGACCTCGACCCGGGTCGAGCACCGGCGCGGTGGTCTCGTCCGCGAACAGCTTGCCCGAGGCCCTCAGCTGCTCCAGCAACCGCGCGTGCACCGGCCGCAGCGGGAAGGCGGCGCGCCCGACCCAGTCGGCCAGGGTCGAGCGGTCGAGGTAAACGCCTTGGCGGGCGAGGATCTACGCCTGCTGGTAGAGCGGCAGGTGATCGGCGAACTTGGAGACGAGGACCTGCGCGACGAGGTCGTCGGTGGGCAGCCCGCCCTCGATCAGTCGCGCGGGCGCGGGCGCCTGCACGACGACGTCCTCGCAGGCGCGGCAGGCGCGGCAGGCGCGGCAGGCGTAGCGCGGACGCCGGATCACCAGCACACGGACCTGGGCCGGCACCACGTCGAGGCGCTCGGACAGGTCCTCGCCAATCCGATGCAGGGTACCCGAGCAACAGGGGCAAACGGTGCTCGCGATGTCGATCACGCGCTCGACACGCGGCAGGTGGGCGGGAAGCGCGCCACCTCGGACACCACCGCACCCGGCAGGAGCGTCTCTTCCAGGATGCGCGCCTTGGCCTCCGCCGACCAGGTCCGTCGCCCGCCGGCACCGGTGATCACCTCGAAGCGGCGCACGCGCTCCGGCTCAAGCGTAAGGTCAAGTCCAGACACAAGCGGATCCCGGGTTCGAAGCAGGAACCGCCAGGATCACACCTCAGGCGCAGGCCCGAATGGTGGCCCGGAAACATCGCTTACTCTCCGAAGCGGACATTAGCCGAACAATCCGTTGTGACTGTAGCTGGATGATACGGATGCGCGGAAATTGAAGCGCTGGGCCATTCGCGCCTTCGTGGAGGGGGAACTCAAAGGTTGATGGCAGACAGCTGATCAACGCGCGACTCGAACGGGGCCGTCCGTGGCAGGCATGCGCCGTCGGTCACGCGCGTCCTGCGCGAAAGACCCGAGACTGTGGTCCGCCACAGGTCGACATCTGCGGAGTTGCGCGGTGTGTCAGAGCCGGTCGAGCGCCGGCACATCGCCGCCGAACCAGTTGCTTTTGATCAGCCGTTCCGCCTCGCTCGCGGCGGCTCTATCGCCCCGTGCCTCGGCCACCCTCAGCAGGCCTGCGGACGCCCAACCATTGTTGGGCGAATGCCGGAGCGCCGTGCGAAACGCAGCCTCTGCCTCGTCCAGCCGACCTTGCGCCAAAAGCGCGGCACCAAGCGATTGGTGAACGGGGTAGTACCAAAAAGGTGGCTCCATATAGGGCAGCAACTCCTGGATCGCCGCAGCCTCCCTGAACAGGGCAGCCGAGCGGGCATGATCGCGGGCGTTCTGGGCCACCCTGGCCTCTATCAGCTTCGCGGCGATGGCGAGGACGTCCGGCGCCGGAACGCCGGCAGGCACGAGGGCGGCGATCTCCGGCCGCTGGGCCAGCTTTCGGATCTCCGCGGCTTCCGACCGTGCTTGGTCACCCCGGCCGAGCCGCGCCAGGGCGACGCCGCGGGCGTAATGCCAATTCGCGCGAACGAGCGGGAAGTTCGCGTCGGGGGCTGGCAAGGCCAAAATGGTGCTTGGGGACGAGAACCGCGCATGAGCGCTGTAGGGCGCAGCAGCGATCGGCTGCGACCAGGGCACTTCACGCTTAGCTCGATCTGAGACCATTCCGGCGAGCTTCTCGGCCGCGGCGAGCGCGGTCTGCCCATCCCCACCCATTGTGGCCGACGCGAGGAGGAAGTGGACGTTGTGGGCGTAGTAGGCCTCCGAATAGAGGAGGCTCGCGCCGCCTCGCCGGATTAGCGCCTCGTCGACGGCGGCGGCCTGCAGGTTCGCGTCGAGGCTCTCACGCCAGCGTCCGACGCGATACCAGATGTGGCTCGGCATATGCACGATGTGTCCGGCGCCCGGCATCAGGTCGGCTAGCCGCTCGGCATGTGGCACGGCTCGTTCGGGTCGGTCCGAAGCCTCTACCGCGTGGATGTAGAGGTGAATGGCCCCAGGGTGATCGGGTGCTGGAACGAGAGCCCCTACCTGGCTCTCACCAAGCACGCCTTCGATCAGCTCGATCATCCGCCTTGCTTCGCCTTTGGGGGTCCGGCCGTTGTCCGTCCAGTAATCCCACGGGCTCAGGTTCATCAGGGCGTCTGCCGTGAGCAGCGCAACCTCCGGGCTCTCTGGAAACCGGGCCTGCACGCCCTTCATCTCGTCGGCATAGGCGTGGTCGAGTGACCTGCGATCCACATTGTCATCGGGTGAGTAGCGCTTCGCAAGCGCGGTGATGAGCGCCGCGCCAACCGGTCCCGAGGACGGGGCCAAGCGCTTGGCTTCATCGAGGGCAACCAGTGCTCGCGCATTCGCGTCGGCCTCGATCGGGAAGTTGATGTGCGGGCCGAGCACCCAGGCCTCGCCCCAGAAGCACATGGCGCAGCTCGGATCGAGCACTTGCGCCGCCCGGAACGCCCGGGCAGCCTCGGCGTGATTGAATGCCCAGGCAAGCCGATAGGCCTGATCGAAATAGGCGGCGGCCTCGGCGTGTGCAGGGCGGGCCTCCGGCCAAGTGAGCCGACCAAGGTTGTCATAGAGCGGCGGCGGCTCTGACGAGGTCGGCGCGGCCGCCCCTTTCGGGAGGTCGTGGCTATATGTCCCGAGTTCGTTGCGGGCGGGCGGGCGGGGATGCGCGTGGTTCTGGGCCGGCGCGATCACAATTTCGGCTGTGGCGCCCGATGGCCTCGGCTGGAGCAGAGTGTGGAGAAGCCGCACGCGCGGGCTGTCGTGACTTCCAAGCGGGCAAGCGATGGCTCCGCTTCCCACTGACAATACGCTGGCCGCTGTGGTCGCGATGAGAGCGCGGCCGAAGGGCCGCCAGGACCATTGGACGACGTCGATCATCGGAACCTCCAGAGTTCACCGACCTTCGCCTGATATTGATACGACGGCGGCTCGGCTGACGCACAGGATCTATGCAGCGGAGGTCTGGCCGTTCGCGGCCGTCGGCCTTCGCGCCGCTCAGGGGACACGAAGATGAAAAGGCCACTCCCTCAGGATGGCCACCCGTGTTTGTCGGTGTCAAGCGACGCGAATGCCTGTCCTCTTTGTGTCACGAGGACCTGACCACGCAATCCGTCTTCCGTTCCTAGAGCGGCACCCGATCACGTTGCAATCGGGTGCCGCTCTCGATCTTTGATCTTGCCGCATTGTCCGCGACGAACCGGCATCCGCTTCGTCGGAAAATGCTCTAGACAGGTGCGGATTGAGGGCGGGCGCCGATCTATGCAGAAGACCGCTGCGCCGCTTCCCGCGCAGCCGGCGCCTCAGATGCGGCGGAGCCTACGGTGCGGACGTGAGCCTGCTGCGCCTCGCTGCAACCCCCGGCTTGGACGTCGTCATTGTGGGTATCTGCGGCGATCCGCTGAACGTCCGCTCGGGGTCGATGCTGTTGAAAAACTCCGCTTGTGGCACAAATTCCGGGGTGATCACACAATATGTGGTCATATCTCATCCGCCATCCTACTATATATACAGAGGCGTGCAGATGCGGGGGGTTTTTCAACAGCATCGGGCATCCGCTGCCGAAAGCGGTTAGGCCATTTCCGGCCAAGACCGGTTGCTCCAAGTCAATCGGGCCGCCAGTAAACAGGCCTTCCGAGAGTCCGAGAGGGGTCGGAAGCTGCCCCTCGGCCCCGGCCTACCGTGGTCCGCTCAAGCCGACGCGGGCTCCACGCTTCGCGATTCGGCAACCCGGTAGCCAATACCTGGATCTGTGAAGACAATCCTCGGCTCTGCCTGATTCTGCTCGAGTTTCTGGCGAAAGTGTCCCACATAGACGCGCAGATATTGGGTATTCGCCTTGTGCGACGCCCCCCCCAGACCGCGCTCAGAACCTGCGTGTGAGTGACAACCTGTCCGGCGTGCCGAGTCAAAAGCGCAAGTATGTTAAACTCCCTCGGCGAGAGCCTTACCTCGACATCATTTCGGGTTACGCGCCGACGTAGGATATCGATCTCAATCTCGCCGATCCGGACCGCCGCCATCTCCCCAACCTGGTGCAGGCGGTGCCGCAGAGCCGCCCGCAAACGCGCCATCAGTTCGCCGGTCCCGAAAGGCTTAGTCACAAAATCATCGGCCCCCAGGTCCAGCGCCGCGATCTTCTCCGCTTCTCGATCCCGGGCTGAGCGCACCACGATCGGCACCTGCGACCAGGCGCGCACGCGACCGATCACTTCTTTTCCATCCATGTCGGGCAGGCCCAGGCCGAGGACAACCGCATCCGGAGCATCGGATGCGATCCGTTGCAGCGCCTGGCCCCCGTCTCGGCTCTCCGCACGTCATAGTCGTTCGCCACCAGTACCGGAGCCAGGAAGCGGTGGATGGCGGGCTCATCATCGACCACCAAAATGCGGAGGAGGACGAACGCGGTGGGGCCGCGACGCAACTTCGTGCGTCTGGTGAGAAGGCTAAGTACTCTAACTGCAAGCACTCTGTGGGGATATGGTCGCGCATTACGAGCTGTATTGATGAATGGGCGTAGTTCTGAGGTAAGCTAGACGCCAGAACGTTCAAGGAGGGGGAATGTCCGAGGCAGAGGGCAGCGCGGCGCGCAACGTCGAGCTGGTGGCCGATCTTGTTGCGGCCTTCTTATCTTACAACACCGTGCCGGCGGGCCAGCTGCCGGGATTAATCCGTAGCGTCCACGAGGCGGTCAGCGGACTCGGCAAGCTCGCCGAGGTGGTGCCGGCCAAGCCGGTGCCGCCGATCCCGATCAGGAAAACGGTGACGCCGGACGCGATCATCAGCCTGGAGGACGGCAAGCCCTACAAGTCGCTGAAGCGCCACCTGACTGGGCGTGGGCTCACCCCCGAGCAATATCGAGAGAAGTGGGGCCTGCCGCCGAACTACCCGATGGTGGCGCCGAACTACGCCGCGCAGCGCTCCGAATTTGCCAAGGCGCTCAGCTTCGGCCAACACCGCCGCAAGGGTGCACCTCCTTCCGGCAGCTCGGCATGATCGAGGCGCACTCGCGCGAGGGCGGTCCGTTCACATGAGGGCGGGGTCTAGAGTCGAAAGAAGCCCGCCACGGCGAGGGGGAATACCGGGCGGGCAGAAAGAGAGTGGGATCGATAAGGATCGGCGTCACTTGATCACAGCCGTAGAGAACGCGCCCCAACCTATGATACGTTGGAGGTGTCGGACGGTCTCATCGTGCCCGCATGCTCAGAGCGCAGCTCATCCAACGCGTCGCGGCATTGAACCCGCATCTTCCCCATGGCCAAGCTGACGCGCTCGTGCGCGCAGTCCTGGACCGGATCACCGAGGCCCTGATGGAGGGTGACCGGATCGAGCTGCGCGGCTTCGGGGTGTTGAAGACGACGGCGAGAGAGGCGCGGCAAAGTCGCAACCCTCGGACGGGCGAAGCAGTGGAGGTCCCGGCCAAGCGCGACGTGGCGTTCAGGGCCTCGCGTGAGATGCATGAGCGGTTGAATCCCACGCCCGATCAAACGCTGCGCGCGGCGGAGTGAGGGTTGGGCCAGCTTCCACGCGCGTGAGGACGTCCGGCAGGGTGCCGCGGGCGGGTGTCTCGACTGTGCTCATCTGCGGGCGCCTGCTCCGGGTGCCGATCCCTGGCAGTGGGCAGCGGGTCGGGTTCGATGGACCCCCTGACGGCCCGGCCCGCACGAAGGAACGCTGGCTCGCGAGGGGCCTCTCAGGCCACCCGCTTCGTCACGTGTACCGCTCGCGATTCTCCAGGCCGTTCAGCGCCTCGCAACACGCGTGAGCCTGGATCTCGACGACGAACGACGCCGCTGGGGCCCCGCTGCCGTCCCGGTCGCATACGTCGAAGATCTGGCCAGCCACGCGGAGGAGCGCCTCCAGCGCGTCCCGGATGTCGACGTCGTCGGCCATGCGCTGCCCCTCTGCCGTGGGCGGCATGGCCGCAAAACGTGACGTCTTGCAGAAGGAAGCCCGCCGCGGCAGAGCCGGGCGGGCTGAAGGCCGCGTAGAGTAGAACCCCGCCAGAGAAGCATGTCGGCGGCCGATTCAGAGCTTGGCAGTTCGTACTACCCGCGCCCCGCGTCGGAGAAAGCCCGCCGCGGCGGAGGGGAGGACGCCGGGCGGGCAGAGGTGCGCTTGCATCGGTGAAGGCCCCCATCCAATCAGATCTGCCGGCCCGACACATTCACCTGAGCTACTGGATCCTGCCCTGCGAGTTCCTCAGGCTGAGCGTAGGAGGGGCTGAAAAGCCGGCCGTTCGCATGAAGCGGGGTATGGATCACCCCTGAACGAGAAAGGGCCTTCAGAAGGGGGCGGGGCCCGTTGTCTGAACGAATGTGCGGAGGAACGCCGGGCAGGATGAACAGGTCCGAGAGCACATCGATCGCATCCGCTGCCTTGAGCTTGCGCGCCACCCGAATGGCGAGGCATTCGCGGGTGAACTCGTCGACCACGTTCAGCAGGAGGACCTTGCGGCCGTCACGCGTGCGCGCCTCGACGACGTCGTAGGACGAGACATGATCGCGATGCTCGGGCCGCAGCCGGACACAGGAGCCATCCCCGTCCCAGAGCCGGCCCTTCTTGGGCTGGCGGGCCGGCACCTTCAGCCCCTCCTGCCGCCACAGCCGCTCCACCCGCTTGTCGTTGACCAGCCAGCCCGCCGCCCGCAGCAGCGCGGCGATCTTGCGGTAGCCGTGACGGCCATACCGGTGCGCCGGCTCGATCAGGTCAGCGAGCAGCGCCGCCTCGTCGTCTCTCCCCCGCGGCCTCTTGCGCTGCGTCGAGCGATGCTGCCCGAGCGCGCGACAGGCACGCCGCTCGGAGACGTGCAGGACGTCCATGACATGCTCGATGCAGGCGCGCCGGCGCGCGGGGCTGGTCAGTGTCCCCGGGCGGCCTCCTGCCGGATCAGCCCGTCGAGCGTGAGGTCCGCGATCGCCTTGCGGGCATTCTCGGTCTCCAGCTCCTTCATCCGGCGCACCTGGTCGGACTTCGGCCCACCGAACTCCTCGCGCCAGCGATAGGAGGTGACCTCGGTCACGCTGATCGCGCGGATCGCATCAGCCACGCTCTGACCCTGCGAGACCAGCACGTCCACCTGCCGCAGCTTGGCCACGACCTCTTCCGGCTTGTGTTTCCTCGTTCCCATCGCGTCCGTCCTCCGTCGGCTCAGAGCCATACTTCAGGGCGGACCACTCCGATGGGGGCTGACCACGGGCGCGCTGCTTTCGAGAGGCCGTAAGCGGAAGTTGTTCACCGCCTCTGTCATTGGTGGGCCCGGCAGGACTCGAACCTGCAACCAGACCGTTATGAGCGGCCGGCTCTAACCGTTGAGCTACGGGCCCAGGAGGATGGGGTGGATAGCCGGTTTCCGCCCCTGCCGTCATCACCCACAGGGTCGAGTGGCGCAGCAGGGTGGCTGGCGCTAGAGCATTTTCCGACGAAGTGGATGCCGGTTCGTCGCAGAAAATGCGGCAAGATCAAAGATCTAGAGCAGCACCCGATTGCAACGTGATCGGGTGCTGCTCTAACTCCCAGCCATGCTTTCGCCCGACCTACCTGCCGACCCCACTACCCTTGTTCATGGGTGGAACCGCGGCCTCGCCTCCCTCTCGCTCGGCCAGCCACCGTGCCCCGGCCTCCGCCTTGAGGATTGGGCGACGATCCTGGAGAACTGCCGCCACTTCGTTGGCGAGTTCAGCGCCGAGGCGGCGGAGCTCGGGTGGGACACGCTCACCCTGTTCTCGGTGCGCCGGCAGGCCGGCATGATCCGGGGCGACTGGCGCGGGGTCATGGGCTCGACGATAAGTGCGCCCTGACCAGCCACCGCCTCATCGCGTGGCGCGGGCGACCGAACCTGGAGAGCATCGTCCGACGGGCGCGCGCCCGGCGGTCCTTCACGGCGACGTCGGAGCTCGCCGTCGAGCGTTGCAGCGCATGAGCGGATCTCGTCGCACCCCAACCGCCGTCGTCGCGCCGGTAAATGGCGGCCTGCCGATGATCCGCGGTGCCCCGCCGGGCGAGGGTCAAGGCGAAATCGCGGTCGCCCTGGCCGCCCTCCGGGCCGGCGGGACCGGCGCGCCGCCCGGGGCCGGCGCGTGAGCGCCGCGCCCGGTCGCGCGCCGGACAGGAAACCGGTCCTGATCGTCCTGCACCAGGAACTCTCGACCCCCGGGCGGGTCGGGCGCCTCCTGCAGGAGCGCGGCCATCCCCTCGACGTCCGTCGGCCGCGCTACGGCGATCCGCTGCCCCCCACCCTCGCCGCGCATGCCGGCGCGGTGATCTTCGGCGGCCCGATGAGCGCCAACGACCCCGACGCGTTCCTGCGCCGCGAGATCGACTGGATCGCCGTGCCGCTCGCCGAGCGGAAGCCCTATCTGGGCCTCTGCCTCGGCGCGCAGATGCTGGCGAAGTGCTGCGGCGCCAGCGTCCAAGCCCACCCGGAGGGCCGGGCCGAGATCGGCTACTACCCGCTCGTCCCGACCGAGGCCGGGCGCGGCTTCGCGCGGGAGATCGGGCAGGCGTGGCCCTCCCACGTCTATCACTGGCAGCGCGAGGGCTTCACCTGCCCGGCGGGCGCCGAGATGCTGGCGACCGGGGACGACTTCCCCACCCAGGCGATCCGGGTCGGGCCGGCGGCCTTCGGGCTGCAATTCCACCCGGAGGTCACCCACGCCATGCTCTGCCGCTGGACCGTGCGGGCCGCCCACCGCCTCGCCCTGCCCGGCGCCCAGGATCGCGTCCGCCAGATCGAGGGCCGCTACATGCACGATCCCCAGATGGTCCGCTGGCTCGACGCCTTCCTGGACCATTGGCTCGCCCTCGGCGACGGGGCCTCGTCCGCATGATCGTCAGCCTCAGTCTTCACCTGCTCTGCCGGCTCTTCGGCGAGATCCGGGTGCGCCGCCTCGCGTCCCTACGGACGGGCAGCTGGACCTGGGCTGCCATCAACTCCCTGGCCGAGCCGATTGCATCACGCAATACTGCGAGTTTTGTGGAGGTAAAGACACACCTCGCGCACAAATCACACGGCATTCTCACTGCGTGCGCTTCGGCCTTGGTGCGGCCTTGAAGTCCTCACCTCTGAGAGACGTACTTCGGACCTTGGACTGGGGGCGGTGCCATGGCTGACGGATGGGCATTTCGCGAGAAGACGCGCGGCCGACTGAGGGTGGTAGCCGTAGCTCGGTCGCTCGCCCGCTCCGGGGAGCATGCCGACCACACCACAATTCTTGAGGCCCTCCGGGCGGACGGCCTTTCCGACATGGCGCCGAGCTGGTTCAGCGACCCCGCCTTCGTCCTGCAACTCGACCGGATGTGCACTCATGCCCACGAAAAGGCGATCGGGGCGCATCGCGCCGATGCCGGGCGGCCGCGGGCCCGCGGGACAGGTCACGAACACCGCTGCACTCCGAGGCGCCTCTCCACGCGGCCACGAGGCGACGATCAGCACCGACCGCGTCCCGGCCAACATGCCGTTTCCGGACATCACCTTGCACTTGCGGGCTCGGCCTGTGGGTCGAAGCAGGTCGGCGTTATGCGCGGCTGAAGGCGCGCACGGGCTGGAGCATGGCCGAAGCGGGGACCGCGCCCGCCGGCTACGGGTGACGGGGCGGGACACGCCCTGGCCGGATCGGCAGTGAGCTACCGCTTGGACGCACGCGGAGGATCGAGCGAAAGATCAAGTTGAACATCGGCGCCTAAGCTCGCGGCAAGACGCCGAGCCATCGCAGGATCAAGGCCCCACACGAGCGGGCGACCTCCGCTCACTAATGTGTAAGTGCCGTCGCGCTTAGCTTTGATCACGATCAGTTCTTCCACGTACAATCCCCCGGTTTAGCTGAACTGCAAAGCCTGACATGTGCTGGTTCATTGCAGGACAAAACGGGATCTGGAGATTGGTTCACGCGTCCGTGATCGGAATATCGGCTAAGCTCTCCGCCTATTGGTGCAAGACATTGCCGTAGAAGCAGAAAGGTCCGCCGCGGCCGGAGCCGGGCGGGCCGAAGGCATCCCCACATGATCAAGGGCATCGTGCGCCCGCACGCCCGGGCCGATCAAGCGCCGCCCGCCTGCGGGTCCAGGACCAAAATCGGCCCATGGCAGACAGTGCATACAGCACGCAGTTTCGTTCATCCGACTCGGAGCAACACCCTGTCGTCTCACCCGCACCGTGCGGCGTGAGCCCACTCGCACGGTCAAAGCTTTGCGCATATTCCTACGGGAACAGGGCTTGCGGAAAGTGCCGCCCGGGTGAACGCTTGCCACCGTGGCGTCCTGATGCCGCCGTAATACGGGCCGAGCGGGAGGAGGGGGATGGTGGGCTGGGTGCCGACGGCGGCGAGTGGGATGGGGGACGTGGGCGCGGCACCATCCGCGAACGAGCCGCTCTGGCTTGCCGGCCGGAACGGCACGGTGTGGCGGACGGATGACGGCAAGGATTTCGAGCAGCTCACGGGCCATGGGCTGCCGCCGGGAGTGACGCGGATCGCCGGGTCGCACGGGCGGCAGTTCGCCGACACGCGCCAGAACGTCGCCTGGGCGGTCACGGGCGCGGGCGAGTTGTGGCGCTTTAACGGGCAGGGCTGGACCAAGACCAAGGCGAGCGGCATGCTCGACGTCGCCGTGAGTCCGTTCGATCGCGCCTGGGTGCTTGGACAGAACGGGACGGTCTGGATGACCGGGGAGGTCGGGGACCAGTTTGTTCAGGTGCGGCCGCACGACGGCGCGCCCGTGTTCATCCGCATCGCTGTGGTCCCGGACCTCGTCGTGAGAGCCGACACGATCTGGCTCGCCGGAAACGACGGGTCGCTCTGGCGGTTGAACCCGTCGCAAACGGATTGGTGGCGCACCAACGCGAGCGAAGTGGGCGACGTCGCGCTGGGGCCGCATGGACGGCTCTGGCTCGCGGGGACGAACGGCACGGTCTGGCACTCCGATGGCGTGCACTTCACGCGAGTGTCGACCTTGCCGGACCGGCGGCAACTGGCGACCCCGAAGCACGATCAGAGCCTGCCGCCACTGCACATCGAAAGCTTGGCGGGACGGGGCAACACCGTCTGGGGCGTGACCAACACCGGCGAGCTGTGGAAGTTCGACGCCACGAACCTCTGAGCGAGGCGGGAACCGCTGCACCTAGAGCATTGTCCGACGAAGCGGATGCCGGTTCGTCGCGGACAATGCGGCAAGATCAAAGATCGAGAGCGGCACCCGATTGCAACGTGATCGGGTGCCGCTCTAGACCTGCAGCAGGAGAGCGCCGCCCAGGGTAGGCGCGGAGCCGCCGCTACCTTTGCCCCCCGCCGACCTTCTCGACGGCCCGGCCGACCTCGGTCCAGTCCCTCCGGAGCGACTTTACGCTGTCGTCCTTCGCGACCCGTTGCAACGCCCCCCTGGAGCTGCGCGAGCGGCGCCGAGAACGGGTCATCAGCGCCTATCCTGAAGCGTAAACTTTCACCGGTCATCGTTTGACTACTGCCGTAGTGATTACAGACGTATCTAAGGCTAACGTCCTATGCGTGAGCCTACGCAGGTTGTTGACTTGGCATCGTGCAGAAGTATTAATTTTCGCGATCGCGACTTTGGGCGCTGAGTGGATATAACCTAGGATAATATCATATTCATAGACGTCGAGGATGTTGATAGCGGTAATGCAAATTATTTCAATGTAATTGCTAATACATTATCCGCTTACGTATCCAACAACTCGGTTCGACTGACCGTTGAGTTGCCACTGCTCTCAGTTGACACTAGTGATGACAGAGAGCCCCGGCGAGAGACGAACGGTGGCGGCATAAGTTCAGGCTTGTCCCGCAAGAAGCTGGAACAACCAGGCTGTGGCGACGCACATTAGGGAGCGGGAGCTCAGAGCCGGAAGGCCGCTCGTCAGGGCGCGACTGCGGCGAGTTCGGCCTGGGATACCTTGCGGAGGTCGCGCAGCGTTCCCAAGGTTGCTGCGACATACTCTCGGACCGCTTGCGCTTCCGACCGAGTGGCATCCTCGTAGGCAGCGATCTCCAGGCTAAGGGCCTGCGTCTCCACCTCGGCGTAGCGCCGGGAAAGCGCCAAGTAATCTAGGGGTTCGATGTTCTCAACAATGCTTCGCAGCTCCCGATCGAGCGTGTTCCGCACCTCGACCCCGGCGTCCCCCGCCAGCCGGGCGAGTTCCGGCAACTGAGCAGTCCGGAAGTCGCGTACACGCTCGGCCAGGGACTTGATGCCGGGCCGTGGCTCCTTGGCCGCAGCGATGCGGGAGATCTGCGCCTGGAACAGGGCAGACGAGTAGGCGGCTTCGATGAACCGTCCCGTAGCGTCGTTCGCGTGCGACTGGGCTACGCCCGCAGCCCAGAAGGCGATCGCCGCGAAAGCCATTCGTCGCCGGCTCATTGCCATCCTGGAACCCCTTGCATGTTGGGAAGCTTGTGCGCGATGCCCTTGTGGCAGTCGATGCACGTCTTCTGGCCTGTGAACAGATCCTTCTCGTGAGCTGCCGCCGCCCGCGGATTCTGCTTCGACACGTCCATCGACTGGGCGCTGTGGCAGTTGCGACATTCCAAGGAGTCGTTGGCCTTCATCCGCGCCCATTCGTGTTCTGCCAAGTGACGGCGCAGATCCAGGAACTTATCACGTGTGTCAATCGAGCCGAAGATGTGCCCCCAGACTTCTTTGGAGGCTTGCATCTTGCGCGCGATCTTGTCGGTCCACTGATGTGGCACGTGGCAATCGGGACAGCTCGCGCGAACGCCCGAGCGGTTGGTGTAGTGGATCGTGCCCTTGAGCTCCTCGAAGACGTTCGTCTTCATCTCGTGGCACGACGTGCAGAATTTCTCGGTGTTGGTGTGCTCCAGGACTGTGTTGAAGCCGCCCCAGAACAGGACTCCTGCAACGAAGCCGCCTAGCGTGAGGAAAGCCAGCGACAGGGTGACGGGAGGACGCGTGGCCGTACGCACCCAAGGGTTCAGCCAGAACCAGGACCACGCCCTAGCAATTGCCGCCATCTCAGCGCCCCCGGGGCTCGCGCTCAACCAGCGCGTCCATGTCGACGAAGGTGTTCGGGACGAGCGGCTTCGCCCCGGTCTGCGGAACGTGGCAGGCGAGACATGAGTAGCGACGTGGGGAGACCCCGCCGAGCGTGTTTCCCTCGCGATCCTGGTAGTGCGTGACGCTGATCATCGGGGCCTGCGATTGCTCGGTGAACTTTCGAGCGTGGCAGGCCAGGCATTTGTTCGCGTTCAGGTCGAGCGCGTAACCCTCGATTGCGTGTGGGATCAGGGGCGGCTGGTCCGGATAGTTGCGCTTGCGGCGCACGTCGTCGGTGACCTGCCGCTGCATCGGCGGGGCCGGCGTTTCCTTGGTGAACGGCTCCGGACCGGTCAACCGAGGAGCATCCTGCGCGAACAGCGCCCCCGCGACGAGGCAGGCCGCACCAGTACAGGCGGAGAGCAGAAGGCGACGCATCATTCCGCCCCACGCTCGGCCGTGGCGACGCCGATCACCTTGACGGCGCACTTCTTGAAGTCGGTCTGCTTCGAGATCGGGTCTGTCGCGTCCAGCGTGGCCTTGTTGATCAGCTGGCTGGCGTCGAAGAACGGAACAAAGACGCGCCCGGGCGGCATCTTGTTGCGTCCCCGGGTCTCTACCCGGGAGCGGATCTCACCGCGCCGCGAAATGATCCGCACCTCCTGCCCACGGCGGAGACCGCGCTTCTGCGCGTCGTCGGGATGCATGAACATCACGGCGCCGGTGAAGGCCCGATAGAGCTCTGGCACCCGCATCGTCATCGAGCCCGAATGCCAGTGCTCCAGCACGCGACCTGTGACCAGCCAGAGGTCGTATTCCTGATCCGGAGCCTCGGCCGGCGGCTCGTAGGGCGCCGCCATGACGACCGCTCGGCGGTCGGGATTGCCGTAGAACTGCCAGCCGGCCCCCTTCTCGACGTAGGGGTCGTGTCCCTCGCGATAGCGCCAGCGCGTCTCCTTGCCATCGACGACGGGCCAGCGCAGGCCGCGGACCTCGTGGTAGCGGTCGAAGGGTGCGAGGTCATGGCCGTGACCGCGCCCGAACGAGGCGTACTCCTCAAACAGTCCTTTCTGGACGTAGAAGCCAAACTGCTTCGATTCGAAGTTCTCGTGGTCCGCTGCGATCTCGTCCAATCCGAAGCGGTCAACGCTGCCGTTGCGCCAAAGCACGTCGAAGAGCGATTTGCCCTTGTAATCCGGATGAGCGACCAGGATCTCCTGCGCCCAAACCTCGTCGGTCGTGAAGCGCTTGGAGAACTCCATCAGTTGCCAGAGGTCCGAGCGCGCATCGCCGGGGGCATTGACGAGCTGGCGCCACATGTGCGTCCGGCGCTCGGCATTGCCGTAAGCACCCTCCTTCTCGACCCACATGGCCGTGGGCAGCACGACGTCCGCGGCCATCGCGGTCACGGTCGGGTAGGGGTCCGAGCAGACGACGAAGTTGGCCGGGTTGCGGTAACCCGGATAGGTCTCGGTGTTCGTGTTGGGAGCCGTCTGCAGGTTGTTGTTGCACATGATCCAGTAAGCGTTGAGCTTACCGTCCTTGAGCATGCGGTCCTGCTGCACGGCATGGTAGCCGATCTCGCCGTTCAACAAGCCGGGTGGCAGCTTCCAGATCTCCTCAGCGTGCTTGCGGTGCTCGGGGTTGTTGACCTGCATGTCCGCGGGTAGGCGGTGCGAGAAGGTGCCAACCTCGCGAGCCGTTCCGCAGGCCGATGGCTGACCCGTCAGTGAAAAAGGGCTGTTTCCGGGCTCCGAGATCTTCCCAGTCAGTAAATGGATGTTGTAGACGAGGTGGTTCGCCCAGACACCGCGGACGTGCTGGTTGAAACCCATCGTCCAGAGTGACATCACTCTGATCTTCGGATCGGCGTACGTCTTTGCGAGGGTCAGGAGCCGCTCCTTCGACACCCCGGTCAGTTCTTCAGTCTTTTCAAGAGTGTACTCTCCCACCATGCGGGCATAGGCGTCGAAGTTCGACGGCTGCGACACGGCGGCCTCGTTGGCATGCGTGGCGCGCTGCTCCAGCACGTGCTCGGGCCGGAGGCCGTAGCCGATATCGGTGTTGGCAACTCGGAAGTTGACGTGGCGCTCCACGAAGTCGCGGTTCACGGCTCCGTTCTGGATGATGTAGTTCGCGACGAAGTTCAGGATGGCGAGGTCGGTCCCAGGCTGGAAGATCAGTGACTGATCCGACAGCTCGGTCGTGCGGTGCTCGTAGGTTGAGAGCGTCGCGATACGGACGTGCGGCGCGCTGAGACGGCGGTCGATGACCCGCGTCCAAAGGATCGGGTGCATCTCCGCCATGTTCGAGCCCCAGAGCACGAAGGCGTCGGCATGCTCGAAGTCGTCGTAGCACCCCATCGGCTCGTCCATGCCAAAGGTACGGATGAAGCCGACGGCGGCCGATGCCATGCAGTGGCGGGCATTCGGATCGAGGTTGTTAGATCGAAAGCCGGCCCGCATGAGCTTGGTCGCAGCATAGCCCTCGAAGATGGTCCACTGGCCCGAGCCGAACATGCCAACGGCCTTGGGCCCTTTCTCGCGCAGGACGCGCTTCCACTGCCGGGCCATTTCATCGAAGGCTTGGTCCCAGGAGACCGGCTGCAGCTCAGCGTTCTTGTCGAACTTGCCGCCGCGTACCCTCATCAATGGCTGCGTCAGCCGGTCCGCGCCATACATGATCTTCGAGAGAAAGTAGCCCTTCACGCAGTTCAGGCCGCGATTGACCTCGGCCTGCATGTCGCCGTGCGTCGCGACCACGCGACCGTCCTTCACCCCGACCATCACGCCGCAACCCGTGCCGCAAAATCGGCATGGTGCCTTTGACCACTTGAGGGCGATGTCCTCGCCGGCCGCAAGATTTTGCGCCTCGGCCGGCAGGTCGATGCCGGCGACAGCAGCCGCCGCGGCCGCGGCCTGAGCCTTGAGCAGAGTTCGACGAGACATATCCATGGTCGTTTCCTGGGTGCGGCAGGTCGCCGACCGGCGCGCCTAGTCGAAGCGGTGGTAGACAAGCGCTGTAGAGAGGACGCCGGGTAGCTCCCCGATCTCGCCCAGCCGCTGCACAACGTCGTCCTCCGTGGAGGTCTCCAGCGTGGCGACGATCTTCCCAGCGGGACTCTCCCCATGCACGTCGAGGCCCGGCATCGCCCTGAGCGAGGCCAGCACCCCGGCTAGACGCTCGGGCCGGGCGTGGACCACCAATCCGCTGACATGATGTCCACCGCCCGCTGCGCGTCCGGCGGCCGGACGGCCGGCCAGCAGGTCCCGTCGTGACAAGGACGCTTGTTCATGCGCCATCGCTCTCTCCTAGACGGGTCCTGGAGGACCAGTGAACGCGTAGTACATCCAGACGAGGAAGCCCCAGCCGGAGACCACTCCGACCGCGATAAAAGGCCATATCAGGACCGCTAAGACCAGAAAAGTCAGCAACTCTCGCGCACGGCCATCTCGTGTTGGCATTTTCTCTTGAGCCTGCTGGCTTTGCACTACCAGCCTCCCCCCGATTAGGCCTGACCCAGGCCGTGATAGCCGGAAACGAAGGTTCCGGTTCTGTTTTCAAGCGCCGCAATGACTGTCTCGCGCTGCGATAGCGAGCCGAAAAGGACACGTAAGCACGGCACCGCCGGACGCGTGTCCTCACCTGGGCGTATTGCGTGACTTAGAGCACCTATCCAAGCCGCCTTCGCTCCTGAAATTTCAACCACTTAGCGGGGGCGAAGGCGGATTGTGTTAGGGGCTTTTAGCCCGACTATCAAACGTAACAGCGGAGGGTTCGGTTCCAGGTGTTATTGATTTAGATTGGTCTCGAACGCAATTGATGGATGCTATAAATACTTGAACGCAACTCGTTTGCGCCACAGCAGACGAACGGGCTGAGTGATGAACCCCTTTGAATGTGCAGTAGTGGAGTCGCCGCGCACCCGCAAAAACTGTGTCCATTGCAGCGTCGGGGGTCTCGGAATGCGGCCTGCAAAATTCACTCTGCCGCCTTGAAGCAGAAGTTTCGTTCGCGTCCGGGTTCGGCTCCCCTTCGATTTCCTTAACGACATGCCCAGCAATGCGGGACTCTGGAGAGAGTCTATCTCAGCGATCTTTGCGCCCACGGCGGTGATTCACTTCTGTACAGAAGTGGCGGTGAACTCAGGTCCATTGTCAGAGCGAACGTGCGTTCATTCTCTCTGCCGGTACGGTCCACACACCACCTGAGAGGTCGAGTTCGTGCCACCGGGCATCCAGCACCTCGCCCGTGCGCGCGGCAGTCAGGATCGTGTACTCAAAGGCACGGGCGGCAATGCTGCCGCCGGTGCGCAGCGTCGCCAGGAACTGCGGTACATCCTTGTAGCGCAAGGCGGCGTGGTGCTCGACCCGCCGGATTTTGGACCGGGCCGGCAACAGGTTTTCAAGATGGCCGCGCCAAGGTGCGGGGTCATCACCAGTGCGATACCCGCGGGTGCGAGCCCAATCCAGGATGGCTTCGATCCGCCCTCGCAACCGGTTGGCGGTCTCAGACTTGTTCGTCCAGATCGGCTCCAGCACCCTCATCACCCACCTCGTGTCCACCGCCGCCACGGGCGAATCACCGAGCACAGGATGAAGGTAGGTCTCCAGTGTCGAGCTCCACTGCATGGCGTGCTTGGCATTGCGCCAGCTAGCCCGGTGGGTCGAGATGTAGGTTTCGGCAGACTGGCGGAACGTCATCGCGTGCGCCGCCTTGGCCGCGAGATCTTGGCGCTTCGCCTTTCGCGCCTCAATCGGGTCGATCCCCTCCGCGCATAACTTTCGGCGGACAAGTGCCTTGTCGCGGGCCTCCGCGAGCGAGAATGGCGAGGCTGAGCCGAGCCCCATAGCTCGCGCCCTGCCGCGCAGGGTGAAGCGGAAGATCCAGCTCTTGGCTCCGTTGCCCGTCACCTGTAGCCACGGGCCGCCACCGTCGCCGGACATCCCCGGCGTCCTCAGCGTCGCGACCCTCACGGTGGAAAGCGTCCCGGTCATGCCTGCTGTTCTCACGCTCCTCCCCGCACCGTCATCGCGCGTTTCGGCGAGCTCCTGCGGCGCATCACGGACGACGGGCTGTGCCTTCCTCGGCCATTCAAGGGACTTAGCGGTCACATGCGCACCAGTACGGACGGTCAGCTCGCGGAGGTCTTCTCCGCCTTCCTCAAGCTCGGCCTAACCTCCTTCGGCGGCCCGATCGCGCATCTCGGCTATTTCCGCGACGAACTCGTCCTGCGCCGCCGCTGGATCGACGAGGAGGCCTACGCGGACCTGGTGGCCCTGTGCCAGTTCCTGCCGGGGCCGGCGTCGAGCCAGGTCGGGTTCTCCCTCGGCATCCTGCGCGGCGGGGGGCTGGCGGGCGGGCTCGCGGCCTTCGCGGGCTTCACCCTCCCCTCCGCCCTCCTCCTCGTCGCGGTCGCCCTGGGGGCGGGGGCGGCCCCCGGCCCCCTGGCGGCGGGGGTGCTGCACGGGCTGAAGCTCGTCGCGGTGGCGGTGGTGGCGCAGGCGGTCTGGGGCATGGCGCGGACCCTCGCGCCCGACCGGCCCCGCGCCGGCCTGGGCCTCGCCGCGCTCTGGCTCGTCGTGCTGCTGCCCGGCGCCGCGGGCCAGCTCGGCGCCATCGCGCTCGGCGCCGCGGGCGGGCTCCTCCTCTGCCGGGGGCCGGGCGCGGGCTCCGGGCACGCCGCCGCCTTCCCGGTCTCGCGGCGGACCGGCCTCGCCTCCCTCGCCCTCTTCGCCGCGCTCCTGGTCCTGCCGGGGTCCGTGGCCGCGCTGACCGGCTCCGGGGCGCTCGCCGCCTTCGACGCCTTCTACCGGGCGGGCGCCCTGGTCTTCGGCGGCGGCCACGTGGTGCTGCCGCTGCTGCAGGCCTCCCTGGTCGGGCCGGGCTTCGTCACCACCGACGCGTTCCTGGCCGGCTACGGCGCCGCCCAGGCCGTGCCGGGGCCGCTCTTCACGGTCGCGGCCTATCTGGGCGCCGTGCTGCAGGGGGCTCCGGGGGGAGTTCCCGGGGCGGCGCTCGCGCTGGCGGCGATCTTCCTGCCGGGCCTGCTGCTGGTGCTCGGCACCCTGCCCTTCTGGGATGCCCTGCGGGCGCGGCCCGGTGCCCAGGCCGCCATGCGCGGCACCAACGCCGCCGTGGTCGGGATCCTCGCCGCGGCCCTGCACGACCCGGTCTGGACCAGCTCCGTCCACTCCCCCCGCGACATGGCGGTCGCCGCGACCGGCTTCGTGCTCCTGACCGTCGGGCGCGCCCCGCCCTGGCTCGTGGTGCTGCTGAGCGCGGCTGCGGGGGCGCGGCTCGGCCCCTGATTCGACATCCGACGGATTGCGTCCGCCATGCGGATGTCGGCTTCGCTCACGCGCCGCGCGGGCTTGGCAGACGCTGTCCGGACGTGATCGTCCGGACAGCGTGTGAGTCAGGCGGCCCGCACGCTCGCCAGGAAGCGGGCGACCTCGGCCCCGAGCCGCTCCGACTGGTGCGAGAGCTCGCCGGCCGAGGCGAGCACCTGCGCGGCCGCGCCGCCGGTCCGCTCGGCCGTGCCCGCCACGCCCGCGATGGTGCAGGTGACCGTGCTGGTGCCGGTGGAGGCCTGGGACACGTTGCGCACGATCTCCTGGGTCGCCGCCGCCTGCTCCTCCACGGCCGCCGCGATGGTGGTCGACACGCTGCTGATCTCGCGGATGCGGGCCGAGATCGAGCCGATCGCCGAGACGGCCTGGCCGGTCGCGTCCTGGATCTGGCCGATCTGGGCCGAGATGTCGCTCGTCGCCCGGGCGGTCTGGCTGGCGAGCTCCTTGACCTCGGCGGCCACCACCGCGAAGCCGCGCCCGGCCTCGCCGGCCCGCGCCGCCTCGATCGTGGCGTTCAGCGCGAGGAGATTGGTCTGGCTCGCGATCGAGGAGATGAGCCCGACCACGTCGCCGATCCGGGTCGCCGCTTGGCTGAGCTGCTGCACCAGCCGCCCCGTCTCCTCCGCCTCGCCCACCGCGACCTGGGCGAGGCCGGCCGAGCCCGAGACCTGCCGGCCGATCTCCTGCACGGAGGTGCCGAGTTCCTCCGCGGCCGCCGCCACCGTGCCGACATTCGTCGACGCCTCCTCGGCCGCCGCCGCGACGCTGGAGGATTGCAGCGCGGTCTCGCTCGCCGCCGCCGCCATGGTCTCGGCCGTGGCCCGCAGCCCGGTGGCGGAGGAGGAGACGAGGCCCACGATGCCGCCGACCGCCCGCTCGAACTCCACCGCGAGGCTCGTCATGGCCTCCCGGCGGGCCGCCGCGGCCGCCACCTCGGCGACGCGCCGCCGCTCGGCCTCGTCGGCGGCCGCCCGCGCCACCATCGTCTTGATCCGCTCCACGGCCCGGCCGATAGCACCGATCTCGTCGCCGCGCCGGGCCTCGGCGATCTCGGCGTCGATCTCGCCGGCGGCCATCCGCTCGAGCACCCCGACGAGCCGCCCGATCGGCCGCGTGATCCCGATCACCCCGACCACGATCGCCGCGAGGATGCCGACGAGCAGGGCGAGCGCGCTGACGACGATCAGGCTGCGGCGGGTCGCGTTGGTCTCCTCCGTGAGCTCCTCGTCGCGCCGGCTCGCCACGGCCGACATCTCGCCCGCGAGGGCCTCGCCGCCCGCCACGAGCGCGTCGAAGATCGGATCGACCGCGCGGTGAACGACGGCGAGCGCCTCGGCGTTGCGGTTCGCCATCCCGAGCCGGCGCACCTCCTTCACCTCGCTCACGAAGCGCTGGATCAGGCTCCGCTGCTCGTCGGCCCAGGCCACGTAGCGGGGAGCCTGCCGGCGCAGGGCCTCGAGCGCCTTCTCGATCTCCGGCAGCGCCGCCTGGAACCCGGCATCGGCGTGCGCCATCTGCGCCTCCTCGGTCTCGGCGATCACCCGGTAGGCCCAGTAGTTCAGCTCGAAGATCATCCGGTTGAGCCGATGCGTCGTCGCCGTGGCGTTCTCCTCCTCGCCGATCAGCCGCGTATAGGCATCGTCGATGTAGCTCATTCGGCCCTGGGCGTACCACACGACGCTGCCCACGATGGCGCCGATCAGCAGGATGACGCTGATGAGCTTACCCAGAACCTTGATGTTGCGGAGTTTCATAACGGTTTTCCCAAGGGCGCCTGACCCATGGTTAGAAATTGGATTAGCGCGCTTAAATAAGTGTAAATTCCGGGGTACCCCCCGATTCGACCAGCATAATCTCGTTCTCGCACGGGTGGACTATGCTGAACGGCGTACATCCTCCTGAGGAATCGAGGAACAGGCCGGGGCCGTGCGCCGAGCTGATGCGGCGGCTCCTCACGCCCGACCGGCAGCGGCCCGGTTCGACGACGCGCGGGGACGTGGCGCCCGCGGCCAAGCACCCTATCTTAGCCGCCGGCCCCTCGGGCCCCCTCGCGGCACAGGATGTCCTGATGGAAGACGTCCCTCCCCTCCCCTCGGCCGATCCGCGCTTCGCCCATCTGCCGATTCACGACCGCCACGCCTACGCGGACACGCTCGACCTCGTCGGCGAGGCCGGCGCGGCGCGGCTGCTCGACCGGCTGATCGCGCAGCTCGACGCCGCCTTCCAGGATGGGGCGGACCGGGAGCGCGTGGCGCGGGAGGCCCACGCCCTGATCTCGACCTCCGGCCTCCTCGGTTGCCCGCGCCTCTCGGAGACCTGCCGGGATCTGGAGGAGGCCGCGAAGGCGGGCATCCCGCTGGAGGAGCGGCTCGCCGGGATCCGCCGCATCCGCGACCTCACGGCCGCGGCCCTGCGCACCGTGCGGCAGGGCGGGGCGGGAGACCCGGCCGGTTGAGGCCCGCCGGGGGCCTCGGGCCCGCCGGCCCCTACGGCCCGCGCGGCTCGGTCCCCAGGGTGCGGTCGAAGAAGGCCGCGATCTCGCCGAAGACCTCGCGGGTCTCGGGCGCGTCCGGGTTGAACAGGTACTGCGCGTGGCTCATGCCCTCGAAGACCTGGAGGGAGGCCTCGACGCCGGCTTGGCGCAGCTTGCGGTGGGTGCGCACCGTGTTCGACAGGAAGAGGTCGCGGGTGCCGGTGGTGAGGATGGCGGGCGGCAGGCCGCGGAAATCGCCGTAGATCGGCGAGAGGAGCGGGTCCTTGAGGTCGTGCCCGGCGGCGTAGAGGCGGGCGACGTGGGTGAGCGTGCCCTCGTAGGAGACCAGCACGTTGTCGAGCCACTCGTTGGCCTTGTAGCTGTCGCCGGTCTCGGTGAGGTCCGACCAGGGCGTGCCGGGGGCGATGGCGGCGGGCAGCGCCACCCCCTCCTGCTTGGCCCGCAGCATCAGGGCGAGCGTCATGGCGCCCCCGGTCGAGGTGCCGAACACCGCCATGTTCTCGGGGCGCTGCAGGGTGAGCGCGGCCTTCCACACCGCCATCGCGTCGTCGAGGGCGGCCGGGAAGGGCGCGTCCGGCGGCATGCGGTAGTCGAAGGAGATCACCGTGAAGCCGCCGAACGCCGCCATCAGCACCGCCTCGACGGTGCCGGCCTCGCCCGGGTTGTGGACGTAGCCGCCCCCGTGGATGTGGACGAGGAGGCGGTTGCGGTTGCGCTCGGGCAGGTCCCGGGGGGCGATGATCCAGGCCTTCACGCCCCCGATCACCTCCGGGGTCGCGATCACGCCGAGGCGCTCGCGCAGGGCCGGCAGGGAGGCGGCCGCCTGGGCAGCGAGCCGCGCGACCAGGGCCTTCCACTCGGCCACGCCGTCCGGGTTGGCGTTCCA
This sequence comes from Methylobacterium sp. 4-46, assembly GCF_000019365.1. Classification (GTDB taxonomy): domain Bacteria; phylum Pseudomonadota; class Alphaproteobacteria; order Rhizobiales; family Beijerinckiaceae; genus Methylobacterium. The sequence continues at coordinate 1,144,259 of NC_010511.1, forward strand.
GGCCGGAGACCGGTACGGGGCCGCGATGGCCGCCTGGAATTCCGGGCTGACCGTGCCGGGCACCGGGATGCGCCGGCCCGGCACCGTCCGCGGGCCGGGCTTGCCATTGGCGGCGCTCTGCTCGGCTTCGAGCCGGGCGAAATCCGGTGCGCTCGCCGTCGGCGCCTGCGGACCGGCCGCCGGCGCGTTGGCCGCGGGCGACGGGATGCTGGCCGCGGGCGACGGGATGCTGGCCGCGGGCGCTTGGACGCTGGCCGCGGGCGCTTGCGCGCCGGCCGAAGGCGCCTGGGGGGCCGCCGGGGTCTGGGCCCGCACTGCCGGCACGGCCCCGACGAGGAGCAGGGCCGTGGACAGCGTCACGGCAGGCCGACGGATCATGGGCGGAGCCTCTTCGTCCGGGAGCGTCTTCGCGGGCGGCGCGCAGCGAGCACGAATGCACGCACCGGGCCAGGTGGGCAAGGGCGCGGGCAAGGGCGCGGGCAAGGGCGCTTGCGCGCGCGGCACGGCGCGGATCGGGAGCCGGCGGCGTGTCGCCGTCACCACGGCCGGCGGGGATCGGGCCCCGGCCCGGGTTGCCGTCTGGCCTTTGCCGCAACCGGCCGTTAGGAGGAGCCGAATGGGGTTGACCCGGTTGCGCTGACCGGGACCCTGACGAGACCAGCGGGGAGACCGATGTTCGTCCGCACCAGAGCCCGGCTCGCCGGAATCAGCCTCGCCGCCGCGGCGGCGCTCCTCGGCGGCTGCGTCAACAACCCGCTCTCCCAGACCGGCGGCGTCCTCCCGGCGGGGGAGATCGGCCCGCCCCCCTCCGCCCGCGCGGATCTGCGCACGCCGGCCCGGAGCGCGGCGGCGACGGATCCCGACCAGGTGGTGGCCAGCGAGCCGACGCGGCGCCTCAACATCCCGACCGCGGCCCGCGGGGCCGGCGGCGCGGACTCCCAGGCCCGCCGCATCCGCCGCGAGGACCTGGAGGATTACAAGCCGTCGGGCGGCGGGGGCGGCGGATTGCAGCCCTCCCTCGGCTCCGGCGGCGCGGTCGGGGTCGGCGGGCGCTTCTGAGCCTCGCCGGATCTCGTCCTATTGTCTGGCGGACAATGGAGTTCTCCCGGCCCGGGAATGCTCTAGTTTGAGCCCCCGCGGGAGGGGCCCGCCACCGAGGCCCCTCCGCCGGAGGAACCCCGCATGATCAAGACCGTCGCATCCGCCGCCGCGCTCCTGGCGCTGTCGGCGCTTCCCGCGCTCGCCCTCGAAGCCTCCAAGACCCAGGACATCGCCGCCCCGCCCGCCAAGGTCTGGGCCACGATCGGCGATTTCTGCGGCATCGGGCAGTGGCACCCCGCCGTCGAGAAATGCGTCCTCTCCGAGAAGGGCGGCAAGCCGATCCGGACGCTCAGCCTCAAGGGCGGCGGCACCATCGTCGAGGAGCAGGTGCGCCGCGACGACAAGGCGATGAGCTACACCTACACGATCCTGGAGAGCCCGCTGCCGGTATCCGGCTATGAATCGACCATCGCGGTCAAGCCCGCGGGGGGCGGCTCGACCGTGAGCTGGTCCGGCTCCTTCAAGGCCAAGGGCGCCGACGACGCCACCGCCAAGGGCGCCATCCAGGGCATCTACGATTCCGGCTTGGCCGCCCTGGCCGCGAAGGCGAAGTAGGACGGCCCGGGCAGGGCCGAGGGACGTCGGGTCGCCGACCCGCCTCCCGCCCGCGGGCGGGAGGCGGGCGGCTCGCCTCAGGTCCCTCCGGCCGCCTCCGCCTGACCGCGGCGGCGGCGCTGCTGGCCGAGGCCGAGCGTCCGGGCGAGCTGCGAGCGCTGCTCGGAATAGCTCGCCGAGGTCATCGGGTAGTCGGGGGGCAGGCCCCACTTCCGGCGATAGCTCTCCGGCGTCAGCCCCCGCATCGTCAGGTGGCGCCGGAGCGTCTTGTACGGCTTCCCATCCTCGAAGCTGATGAGGAAGTCGTGGTTGATCGAGCGGCGGATCTCCGCCGCCGTCGCCTTCTGGGGCGGCTCGGCCGGCCTGACCCCCTCGGCGATCCCGACGAGGGCGCTGTGCACCTCCCGGATCAGCCGGACGAGCTCCCCTGTCTGCACGTGGTTGTTGGAGACATAAGCGGAGATCACGTCGGCCGTGAGCGTGATCGCCGATTCCCGTTTGTCGCTTGTGCCGTCCATGCGCCCACGACCTTAAGGCTTGGTGAACCAAAGAACGATTCTGGCCTTAGGTAATCGCGGAGAAAAAGACAAGGCCGTGAGTCCGTTTTCCCAGTCTAGATTGAACCCCATTGTATACAGGGGTAGGGCATACGGATGTCCAAGGAACCGCCCGCCGCGGGGGCGAGGTTCCAGACGGCCGATTCTGGGGCATCAGACCGGCCGGCCGACCTCTCTTCGGGCGGTTTATTCCGGCCCTCCGGGCGCGGCCGACAGGATGTTTTAACAAAGGATAACGACGAGGGCCGCAGCGAGCCGATCTTCGGCCTGGTGCCGCCGACGCGCCCCGGGGAGCGGGCGGGATTGCCTGACGGCGCGGCAGGGGGGCTAGAGCACGGGACGGCGGGGCGCGCAGCGGTCCCGCCCCGGAAAGCCGTCGGACGCGACGGGAGGCGGGCGCCGCTCTCACCGCCGGCGATCGGCCCGGATCGAACCAAGTCGAGGAACGCCCGATGAGTTCGACGCAGACGCGTGCCCCCGCGGGCGAGCCCGACGCCCTCAATGTGCCGGTGGAGGATGCCAGCCTCGCGGCGTTCTACCGGGACATGACCGTGCCGGAGCGCCGCACCTTCTGGGCCTGCGCGTCGGGCTGGGCGCTCGACGGCATGGACTTCATGATCTACCCCCTCGTCATCGGCACCATCATCAAGCTGTGGGGCGTCGATGCCGGCACGGCGGGGCTCGCCGCCACCGTGACGCTGCTCGCCTCGGCGCTGGGGGGCTGGCTCGCCGGCTACCTCGCCGACCGGATCGGCCGGGTCCTGACGCTGCAGATCACCATCCTGTGGTTCTCGGTCTTCTCGCTCGTCTGCGCCGTCACGCAGGACTTCACGCAGCTGCTCGTCGCGCGCGCCCTCCTCGGCCTCGGCTTCGGCGGCGAGTGGGCGGCGGGCGCCGTGCTGATGGGCGAGACGATCCGGGCGCAGTATCGCGGCCGGGCGGTCGGCTCCGTGCAGTCGGGCTGGGCGGTCGGCTGGGGCCTCGCCGTGCTGGCCCAGGCGGTGCTGTTCTCCGCGCTGCCGCCGGAGACGGCGTGGCGCTGGATGTTCGTGATCGGCGCGGCGCCGGCCCTACTGGTCTTCTACCTGCGGGCCTACGTGCAGGAGCCGCAGGTCGCGGCCGAGACGCGGGCGCGGGCCGCGGCGGCGGGCGACCGCCCCTCCCTCTGGGAAATCTTCTCGGGACCGATGCTGCGCACCACGCTGCTCGCCTCCCTAATGGCGGCGGGCTGCCAGGGCGGCTACTACGCGATCACCACCTGGCTGCCGCGCTTCCTCACCACGGAGCGCCACCTCTCGATCGTCTCCTCGACGGGCTACCTCGCGGCGCTGATCGTCGGTTCCTTCGCCGGCTACCTCGTGGGGGCGTGGCTCGCCGACCGGCTCGGGCGCCGGCCCCTCTTCCTGATCTTCTCGCTCGGCGCCATCGCGGTGGTCCTGGCCTACACCCAGCTGCCGCTCTCGAACGCCGTGCTGTGGGTGCTGGGCTTCCCCCTCGGCTTCTTCGCCTCGGGCTACTTCTCGGGGATGGGGGCCTTCCTGACCGAGCTCTACCCGACGCGGCTGCGCGGGTCGGGCCAGGGCTTCTGCTACAATTTCGGCCGCGGCATCGGGGCCCTGTTCCCGGCCCTCGTCGGCTACCTCTCGGCCGGGATGTCCCTCGCCTCGGCGATCGCGATCTTCGCCGCCGCGGCCTACGGGGTGTTCTTCCTGGCGGCCTTCGCGCTGCCCGAGACGCGCGGGAAGGTGCTGCACGCCGATGCCTGAGATCCGCGACTGCCCCGGCCCCGACCCGCATCCCCGCGCGGCCCGCCGCTTCGCGGTGCCGGCCGGCGCGACGGACACCCACGCCCACGTGATCGGGCTGCCCCCCGCCTACCCCTTCGTGGCCGCCCGCAGCTACACGCCGCCCGCCGCGACCCCGCAGGCCTACCTCGCCATGCTGGACGCCACCGGCATGACCTACGGCGTGCTGGTGCAGGTGAGCGTCCACGGCACCGACAACCGGCTGATGGTCGAGACCCTGCGCGCCCATCCGCGCCGGCTGCGCGGCATCGCGGTGATCCCCCTCGGCCTGCCCGATCGCGACCTCGCGGCCCTCAAGGAGGCGGGCGTGGTGGGCCTGCGCCTCAACGTCCTGTACGGCGGCGGCATCGGCTTCGATCAGGTCGAGGCCTACGGGGCGCTCGCCCGCGAGATGGGCTGGCACCTGCAATTCCTGATCGACGCCCGCCAGCTGCCGCCGCTCGCCGACCGGCTGTCGCGGCTGCCGGTGCCCTTCTGCGTCGACCATATGGGGCACATGCCGACGGGCTGCGGCACGCAGGATCCGGGCTTCCGGACCCTCGTGGGGCTGGTGCGGGACGGGGCCTTCGTGAAGCTCTCGGGGGCCTACCGGATGAGCGCGCAGCCCCTGCCCTATTCCGACACGGTGCCCTTCGCCCGCGCCCTGATGGCGGCGGCGCCCGAGCGCTGCGTCTGGGGCTCGGACTGGCCGCACGTGGCGCACTGGGATCCGATGCCGAATGTCGGCGACCTCCTCGACCTCCTGGCCGTGTGGGTGCCGGACGAGCCCGCCCGCCACCGCGTCCTGGTGGAGAACCCGGCCCGGCTCTACGGCTTCCCGGCCGTCAGCCCCGGGGGCTGAAGCCCATCGCGTAGATCACCAGGGCGACCGCGATCACCAGCAGGACGAGCCCGAACAGGGCCGGGCGCACCCGATTGGTGGTTCTCTCGGGCTTGTCGCTGGGCAGGGCCATCGGCTCGCGTCTCTCTCCGGGGTCTCGACCCCGGCCCAACGTCCCGCCCGGGCGCGGGTTCGCGCCCCGGCCAAAATACCCACCCTGAGTTTATCCGGCGGTGTCCTCGCCGATGTAGTCGCGCCAGATCGCGCCGCCGCCGAGGCCGGCCGTGAAGGCGGCGTGGGCCTCGCGCTCGGCCTGCGTCAGGCGGCTGCGCACGGCGCGGGGCACGTGGGCGGCGGGTCCGCCCAGGGTCGCCACCCGGACGGTGCTCGCCACGTCGAGCGTCAGGCCGAGGCTGGTCTGCTTGCCGCCGAGGAGCTCGATGTAGACTTCGGCCAGGATCTGGGCGTCGAGGAGCGCCCCGTGCTTGGTGCGGCGGGAATTGTCGATCCCGTAGCGGGCGCACAGCGCGTCGAGATTGTTGGCGGCGTTCGGATGCTTGCGCCGGGCGAGCGCCAGGGTGTCGACCACGCCCGCGAGGTCGATGGCCGGCGGGGCCGCGTCGCCGAGGCGGGCGTACTCGGCGTTGAGGAAGCCGACGTCGAAGGCGGCGTTGTGGATGACGAAGGTGGCGTCGCCGCAGAAATCGAGGAAGGCCGGCAGGATCGCGGCGAAGGGCGGCTTGTCGGCCAGGAACGCGTCCGCGAGGCCGTGCACCGCGAGCGCGCCCTGCGAGACCGGGCGCTGCGGGTTGATGTAGCGGTGGAATTCCCGTCCGGTCGGAATGTGGTTGAGGAGCTCGATGCCGCCGATCTCGACGAGGCGGTCGGTCTTCGCGTCGGTCCCGGTGGTCTCGGTGTCGAGGACGATCTCGCGCAGCATGCCGGCTCCCCGTGGTGGTCCCCTCCGGATAACCGGAAATCCTTTCCCCGGCCCTGCGCCCGATGCCCGTCCGCCGAGGCCTCGGCCGCGTTCGCCGCAGGGGTCGCCGGTTCGGCTCAAGGCCGCCGCGCGAGGGTCCCGGCCCGCACCGCCGCGATCAGCGCGTCGACCTGGGCCTGCGCGCGCGGGAAGCCCTCGCCGGTCTCGATGAGGGCGTCGGCGCGCCGCCGCTTCTCGGCATCCGGCATCTGCTTGCCCAGGATCGCCGCGAAGGTCGCCTCGGTCATGCCGGGGCGGGCCAGGACGCGGGCGCGCTGCACCTCGGCCGGTGCGGTCACCACCGCGACCGCGTCGCAGCGCGCCTCGCCCCCGGTCTCGAAGAGCAGCGGCACGTCGAGGACGACGAGGTCCGCCCCCGCATGGGCGGCCAGGAAGGCGGCCTCCGCCTCGCGGACCAGCGGGTGGACGAGGCGCTCCAGCCGCCCCAGGCGGTCGGGGCGGTCGAGCACCGCGGCGCGCAGGCGCGCGCGGTCGACCGCGCCGTCCGCCGCCAGCGTGCCGGGAAAGGCCTCGCCGATCCGCGCCGCCGCCTCGCCGCCCGGCCCGTAGAGGGCGTGCACGCAGGCATCCGCGTCGTGGACCGGGACGCCGCGGGCGCGGAACATCGCCGCCGTGGCGCTCTTGCCCATGCCGATCGAGCCGGTCAGGCCGAGGATGAAGGGCCGGGTCACCGGCGCCCCTCGAGATCCGCCACGACGAGGGCCCGCAGCTCCGGGGTGACGCGCGGCGTCACCCCGAACCAGCGCGCGAAGCCCGGCACCGCCTGGTGCAGCAGCATGCCGAGCCCGTCGACGGCGCGCAGCCCCCGCGCCCGCGCGGCGGCGAGGAGCGGGGTTTCCAGCGGCACGTAGACGATGTCGGCGACCGCCGCCTCCGGCGGCAGGCCCGACAGGTCGAGGTCGAGGGCGCCCGCCCCCGCCATGCCGAGCGAGGTGGTGTTGACGAGGAGCCCCGTCCCGCCCGTCAGCGCCGGGAGATGCGCCCAGGCGACCGCCTCGATCCGGGTCGGGTCGAGGGCGCGCAGGGCCTCGGCGCGCGCGGCCGTGCGGTTGGCGACGCGCAGATGCGGCAGGCCGCGCTCCAGGAGCCCGACCAGGATGGCGCGGGCCGCGCCCCCGGCCCCGAGCACCAGGACGGCCCGGCCCGCGTCGGTCCCGGTGGTCCGCGGCCAATCCGCGCCGAGGCTCGCGTCGAGATGGGCGAGGAAGCCCGGCGCGTCGGTGTTGTCCCCGTGCAGCCGGCCCGCGGCGTCGAGGCTCAGGGTGTTGACGGCCCCGATGCGCTCGGCCCGCGGGGTCAGCAGAGCGGCGCCCCGGAAGGCCGCCTCCTTGTGCGGGATGGTCACGTTGCCCCCGACGAAGCCCCGCTCCGGGAAGTCCCGCAGGAAGGCCGGGAAGGCCTCGGGCGCCACGTCGACCCGCTCGTAGCGTCCGGGGAGGCCGTGCGCCGCGAGCCAGTGGCCGTGGATCAGGGGGGAGCGGGAATGGGCGATCGGGTGGCCGACCACGAAGGCCTTCGGCAGGGAGGTCATGGGAGGGGGGTCATGGGAGGGGGGTCATGGGAGGGAGGTCATGGGTCAGAAGCTCAGGAGACCCCGCGCCCGCAGGCGCGCGAGGAGGGGCAGGAGCGGCAGGCCGAGGATGGTCGCGTGGTCGCCCTCGATCCGCTCGAACAGGTGGATGCCGAGCCCTTCGAGCTGGTAGGCGCCCACGCTCGCGGCGACGGCCGGCCCGGCGGCCGCCAGGTAGGCGTCGATCGCCGCCCCGTCGAGCGGGCGCAGGGTCAGGCGGGCGCTCACCACGAAGCGCTCCGCCACAGCCCCGTCGAGGGCGAGCGCCACGGCGGAATGGAGCGCGTGGCTGCGGCCCTGCAGCGCCGCGAGATGGGCCCGCGCCGCCCCGAGATCGGCCGGCTTGTGGAGGAGCGTGCCGTCGAGATCGAGCACCTGGTCGGCCCCGACCACCGCCCGCCCGGGCGCGTCCCGGGCGACGGCGGCGCACTTCGCCTCCGCCAGGGCGAGGGCGAGGTCGGCGGGCGGCAGGCCGCCGCAGGCCGCCTCGACGGCGCGCTCGTCGATGCCGGACGCGCGCGTCTCGACCGGCAGCCCGGCGGCTTCGAGGAGGGCGCGGCGGGTCGCGCTGGCCGAGGCGAGGAGGAGCGGGGCCGAGCCCCGCCAGGGCGAGGGCGCCGGGGCGGGCGGGGCGGTCATGGGCCGGAACCGGAGAGAACCATGCGGCACTCTCTGCCGGTTCCGGACGAAACCGCAAGCGCCCGGGCCCCGCGTCGCGCAGCGCAGCGGCCGCCGGTTCGGCGGCGACCGCGCGGCGCACCCGCCCTGGTCAGGCCGCCAGCGTGAGCCGGCCGCCGGCGTCGCGCCGGAGGGCCTCCGCCAGGGCGGCGCGGGCGGCCTCCACGTCGGCCTCCCGCCGGGTCGCCTGCGCGAGGAGGAGGCGCTTGTGCACGTCGAGCCAGTGGATGCCCGAGCGCACCACCGGAAGGCGCTCGCGCTCCACGAAGCGGCGCGCCTCCTCGACGGTGGCGAGGTCGAGGACCGGACCCGAGGCGGGCACGACGCGCAGGCCCGGCGCGAACGGGAGGGGAGGAAGGGAGGTCATCGGCGAGCGCCCCTTGCGGTGGAGAGCCGCGATTGATGGCCCCGAAGATGGCCGCGCGAAGGCACCTTGGCCGTGAGGCCAAGGCACCTTGGCCGTCAGGCCGAGGCACCTTGGCCGTCAGGCGAAGGCACCTTGGCCGAGGCCCTTCGGCCGCCGCGGCGCTACTCGGCGATGAACCTGAGCCGGTGCTCCCGGTGCAACTCGACGATGGCGGCGGCCGTCTCCTCGATCGAGCGGCGGGTCACGTCGATCACCGGCCAGCGGTGCTTGGCGAAGAGCCGGCGCGAGACCGCCACCTCGTTCGCGACCGCCTCGTGGTCGACATAGGCGGTGGAATCGTCGGCCTTGAGGCTGAGCAGCCGGTTCTGCCGGATCTGGACGATCCGCTCGGGCGAGGCGAGGAGGCCGACGATCAGGGGCTTGCGCGCCGCCTCCAGGGCCGGCGGCAGGGGCACGCCGGGCACGAGCGGAATGTTGGCGGTCTTCAGGCCGCGATTGGCGAGGTAGATCGAGGTCGGCGTCTTCGAGGAGCGGCTGACGCCGAGCAGGATCACGTCCGCGTCGTCGAGGTCGAGCGGCAGGTTGCCGTCGTCGTGCGCGAGCGTGAAGTTCATCGCGTCGATGCGCTTGAAGTACTCGGCGTTCAGCATGTGCTGGGCGCCGGGCCGCGCCGTCGAATGCGCCCCGAGATAGGATTGCAGCAGGCCGTGCACCGGCTGGAGCACGGAGAGGTAGGGCGAGCTCGTGGCCCGGCAGGCCTCCTCCAGGCGCTCGGTGAGGTCCTGGCCGACCAGCGTGTAGAGCACGATCCCCGGCGCCTGCTCGATCTCGTTGATCACCCGCTCGAGCTGCGCGGCGGAGCGCACCAGGGGATAGACGTGCTCGATGGCCGAGACGCCCTCGTACTGGGCGGCGGCGGCGCGCCCGACATTGATCAGGGTCTCACCGGTGGAGTCGGAGACGAGATGGAGATGGAAGTAGCTGCGGACCACGATCGCTCCCCGGGGCCGACGTCCCGCCGCGTGTTCGTCCACATTCGGCCTTCAGGGAGTCGATCAGTGTGGATAATCCGGCCGATCAGCCAGGTCCAGGCGAGGAGGCGCGCGGTTTGTCGACTCCGCTGTCAACAGGCGCGCGGCGGCGCTGAGGCCGGACGGGCCGCGTGGGAGAATCCGGGACGCGTCCGGCGATTCCGCACCGCTCCCCCGGGCAAGCTCCTCGCGAGCCTCGCGATCCCTGAAACCTAGAGCCAATCCGTTAAAGGCCTCTTAACGGCGCCGCGGTGGGGATGGGGTGTGGACGCCGCGCACCCCCCGGGATTCGGGGGTCCAGAAGAAGAATCAGACTCAAGAGTCTTTCTTTCCTTCTTTTTTTCTCGTCCGAGAGGGTCGCGCCGGGACCGGCTTGCGGAGGGCCGGCGGGCGGGCGACGACGCGTCGGGCTGGTATCCTGGCCGCTCTCCGGTCATAGGGGGAAGCCGAGGGGCTTTGGGGGAGGCGCGGGGGAGATGGGCGAGAGCGAGCGCGAGGCGCGGCCGGTCCTGCGGGTTCTGAGCGGCGAGAGCCTGTCCCCTCCTCCGGCCTGGATGATGCGGCAGGCGGGCCGCTACCTGCCGGAATACCGGGAGCTGCGGGCGAAGGCCGGCTCCTTCCTCGACCTCTGCTACACGCCGGATTTCGCCACCGAGGTCACGCTGCAGCCGATCCGCCGCTTCGGCTTCGAGGCGGCGATCCTGTTCTCCGACATCCTGGTGGTGCCCCACGCCCTCGGCCAGGGCGTGCGCTTCGTCGAGGGCGAGGGGCCGCGCCTCGACGCGCTCGAGGACCCGGCGGCGTTCGGGACCCTGCGCGGGGCCGGCGACGCGCGGGTGATGGACCACCTCGCCCCGGTCTTCGAGACGGTGAGCCGCCTGCGCGCGGCGCTGCCCCGCGAGACCACCCTGCTCGGCTTCTGCGGCGCGCCCTGGACGGTGGCGAGCTACATGATCGGCGGGCGCGGCACCCCCGACCTCGCCCCGGCCCGCGCCCTGGCGGCCCGGGATCCGGCGCTCCTCGACGGGCTGATCGAGCGGCTCGTCGCGGTCTCGACCGAGTACCTCGCCCGCCAGATCGAGGCGGGGGCGGACGCCGTGCAGATCTTCGAGAGCCACGGCGGCACCCTGCCGGGGATGCCGGAGGGCGAGGCCGGCGACGCGCTCACCCGCTGGAGCCTCGGGCCGATCGCCCGGATCGTCGCCGGCCTGCGGGCGCGGGTGCCGGGGGCGCGCGTCATCGTCTTCCCGCGCGGCACCGGCCTCGACGGCCATGCCCGGACGCTCGCCGCGACCGGCGCCGACGCGGTCGGGGTCGACTGGGACGTGGACCTCGCTGCCCTGCGCGGGCGGCTGCCGGGGCGCGCCGTCACCCAGGGCAACCTGCATCCCCACACGCTGATCGCGGGCGGGGCGGCGCTCGACGCGGCGGTCGACGCGATCCTCGCCGCGACCGCGGGCCTGCCCCACATCTTCAATCTCGGCCACGGCATCACGCCGGAGACGCCGATCGCCCATGTCGAGCGCATGCTCGCGCGGCTGCGGCGCTGAGCAGGATGGCCCGTTTCGATTCTGCTTGGATCGGTGTGGCCGCATCGTTGCCGGCGCCGCACCGGCCACCGCTTCGGCGCGTGATCCCTGGATCTCTGTCCTGCCGGGAGACCGATGCTCTATCTCTGGATCAAGGCCGCGCACGTCGTCGCGCTGATCGCCTGGATGGCCGCCATGCTCTACCTGCCGCGGCTCTTCGTCTACCACGCGGGCCTGCCGGCGGGCTCGCCGCAGGGCGAGACCTTCAAGGTGATGGAGCGGCGCCTCGCCAAGGCGATCATGACTCCGGCCATGATCGCGACCTGGGTGCTCGGCCTGACCCTCGCCTGGATGAGCGGCGCCTACGCGCAGGGCTGGCTCCACGCCAAGTTCGCGCTGGTGCTCGCGATGAGCGGCCTGCACGGCTGGTTCGCGCGCATGGTCAAGGACTTCGCGGCCGACCGGAACACCCGGGCGCCGACCTTCTACCGGGTGGTCAACGAGGTGCCGACGCTGCTGATGATCGGTATCGTGATCCTGGCGATCGTGAAGCCGTTCTGAGGAGGGCGACCGCATGGAGACGCGCCGTCTCACCCTGACGCTGCCGGACCGCACCGTCTCGGTCGGCTGCGACGTGATCGGCTCCGGCCCGGACGCCCTGCTGCTGCCGGCCCTGTCCTCGATCGCGACCCGGGAGGAGATGCGGCCCCTGGCCGAGCGCCTCTCCGGCCGCTTCCGCTGCCTGATCCCCGACTGGCCGGGCTTCGGCGCCGAGCCGCGGGCGCGGCTGCCGCTCTCGCCGGCCGCGCTGCACGGCGTGCTCGACGCGCTGCTCGCCGCCCTTCCGGGCCCCTTCGCGATCGGGGTCGCGGCGGGCCACGCGGCGCCCTACCTCGCGGCCGCGGCGCGGCGCCATCCCGGCCGCTTCGCGCGGCTCGTCCTGGTGGCGCCGACCTGGCGCGGCCCGCTCCCCACCGCCATGGGACCGGAGCGGCGCCCGCTCTACGCCCGCCTGCGCCGGGCCGTCGAGGCGCCGGTTCTCGGCCACCTCCTCTACCGGGTGAACCTGAGCACGCCGGTCGTCGCCCGGATGATGCGCGCCCACGTCTACGCGGACCCGGCCCGGGTCACGCCGGCGGTGCTGGCCGCCAAGCGGCGGGTGACGCACCAGCCCGGCGCCCGCTTCGGGACGGCCGCCTTCGTCACCGGCGCCCTCGACCCTGCGGCGACCCGCGAGGAATTCCTGAGCTTGTTCGGCCCGGGCCTGCCGCCCGTGCGCGTGCTGAGGCCGGAGGCCGCGCCGCGGCGCTCCGGCGCCGAGATGGACGCGCTGCTGGCGACGGGCCTCGTCGCCCGGGCGACCGTCCCGGGAGCGCTCGCCCCGCACGAGGAGCACCCGGAGGCGGTGGCGGCCGCCATCCTGGCCCCCTGATCCGCTGTCCGGACGATCACGTCCGGAATGCGGATGACAAGCCCGCGCGGCGCTTGAGCGAAGCCGACATCCGCATGGCGAAGCAATCCGTCGGATGTCGTATGACAAGCCCGCGCGGCGCTTGAGCGAAGCCGACATCCGCATGGCCGAAAGGGGAGATGGCGAAGCAATCCCTCGGATGTCGGATGCCCCGTCCGAGGCCGGGCGCGGGGCGGACGAATTCGGGCGCAAGCGCCGGGATGCGGGCCGGGGCGGGTCCGCGCCAGAGTGGCGGCATCGCGGCGGGCGGGCGCGGATCGTCCGCCGCCGCCCGCAGGACCATCCCCATGAGCGTCCCCCATGAGCGTCCCCATGAGCGTCCCCATGAGCGTCCCCCATGAGCGTCCCCATGAGCGTCCCCATGAGCGTCCCCATGAGCGTCCCCATGAGCGTCCCCATGAGCGTCCCCATGAGCGTCTCCCCATGACCCTCCCCGACCTCGATCCGATGCGCGCGCGCCCGGCGGGCGATCCGCGCTACGCGGCGCTCGTCCGGCGCGATGCCGCCGCGGACGGCACCTTCGTGTACGCCGTGCGCACCACGGGCGTGTATTGCCGGCCGAGCTGCCCGGCCCGCACGCCGCGCCCCGAGAACGTCGCCTTCTACGCCAGCGGCCGGGAGGCCGCGGGGGCGGGCTTCCGGCCCTGCCGGCGCTGCCGGCCGGACGAGGCGGCCCCCGCCGCGCGCCAGGCCGAGGCCGTCGCCCGGGCCTGCCGGATGATCGACGAGGCCGAGACCCCGCCCTCCCTCGACGCGCTCGCCCGCGCGGCGGGCCAGAGCCCATTCCACTTCCACCGGGTCTTCAAGCGGGTGACGGGCGTCACGCCGAGGGCCTACGCGGCCGCGCGCCGCAGCGCGCGGCTCACCGAGGGGCTCCTGCGCGAGGCCGACAGCGTCACGGCGGCCATCTTCGAGGCGGGCTACGCCGCGTCGAGCCGCTTCTACGCCGCCGCCCCCTCCCGCCTCGGCATGACGCCCACGGCCTATCGCCGGGGCGGCGAGGGCGCCACGATCCGCTTCGCCGTCGGCCCCTGCTCGCTCGGCAGCGTGCTGGTGGCGGCGACCGGCAAGGGCCTCTGCGCGATCCTGCTCGGGGACGATCCGGAGGCGCTGGTGCGGGATCTCCAGAACCGCTTCCCGAAGGCCGACCTCATCGGCGGCGATCCCGGCTTCGAGGCGCTGGTGGCGCAGGTCGTCGGCCTCGTCGAGGCGCCGGAAGCGGGCCGCGTCGACCTGCCCCTCGACATCATCGGCACCGCCTTCCAGCAGCGGGTCTGGCAGGCGCTGCGGGCGATCCCCGCGGGCGAGACCGCCACCTACACGCAGATCGCCCGCGCGATCGGCGAGCCCAGGGCCGTGCGGGCGGTCGCGCAGGCCTGCGGGGCGAACCCGCTCGCGGTGGCGATCCCCTGCCACCGGGTGGTGCGCCACGACGGCGCGCTCTCGGGCTACCGCTGGGGCGTCGAGCGCAAGCGCACCCTCCTGGCCCGCGAAGCGGGCTGCCGCGAGCCGACCGCGCCGGAGGGCGAGCGATGAGCCCGGACGCCGTCGGGGCCCTCGACTGGCCGCGCATCGCGGCGGATCTCGACGCCCACGGCTGCGCCGCCGCGGGCCGCCTCCTCGATGGGCCGACCTGCGCGCGGCTGCGGGCGCTCTACGACGACGAGGCTCCTTTCCGCAGCCGGATCGTGATGGCCCGTCACGGCTTCGGCCGGGGCGAGTACAAGTACTTCGCCTATCCGCTCCCCGAGCCCCTCGCCGCCCTGCGCGGTGCGCTCTACTCCCGCCTCGCGCCGCTCGCCAACCGGTGGAGCGCGACGCTGGGCTCGGCCCTGCGCTACCCGCCGGACCACGCCGCCTTCCTCGACCAGTGCCGCGCCGCCGGGCAGACCCGCCCGACGCCGCTCCTGCTGCGCTACGGCCCGGGCGACTACAATTGCCTGCACCAGGACCTCTACGGCCCGCAGATCTTCCCGCTCCAGGTCGCGATCCTGCTCTCGGTCCCGGGGCGGGACTTCACGGGCGGCGAGTTCGTGCTGACCGAGCAGCGGCCGCGCATGCAGTCGCGGGCCGAGGTGGTGCCCCTCGCGCAGGGCGAGGCGGTCATCTTCGCGGTCCATCACCGCCCGGTGCAGGGCGGCCGCGGGGCCTACCGGGTCGCCCTCCGGCACGGGGTGAGCCGGGTGCGCACCGGCGAGCGCTGCGCGACCGGCCTCATCTTCCACGACGCGGCGTGACCTCAGCGCCGCTTCGGGGCGGGCGGCGGGGGCGCGGCCGGCTGCTCGTCCCCGCCGCCGAGCGAGGCCTTGATCGCGAAGGCGACCAGGGGACCGGCCACGTCCACGATCTCGGCCTTGGTCAGGCCGGCCTTGGGATCGTAGGTGCCGACCATCATCACGACCTTGCCGTCGTTCGTGGCGAGGTCGGGCGCGTTCGGCCCCTCGCCCGCGACGGCGAGCGCCCGGCCGGAGATCTCCGCGCCCTTCGGGTCGTTGGTGAAGAGAACCGTGAGCTTGCCGTCCTTGGGCACGCCGACGTAGCAGGTCTCCTTCTCGCTCCGGCAGGGGAAGAGCAGGCCCGCCGAGGCGTCGGGCGGCGGGGCCGCCTCCTTCGGCGGCGGCGCCTTCGGCTTCGGCTTCGGCTGGGCCGCCGCCGGCGCGGCGAGGGCGACGAGGACGGTCACGGCAAGGAACGGGCGAAAGCTCACGATCGGTCTCCTCCCTGGCGCGCCCGAGACTGCCGCGAAACCCGCCGCCGTCAAGGCGCGGTCGCCCGCGCCGGTCAGAGCGCGCGCGCGTCGGAACGCAATCGCGAGCTTGGCGTTGTGGACGCGTCCGTCATTCCCGCGACCCGGAGGTGTGCGTGCGCGCCCGTCACCTGATGCTGGCCTTCGGCCTCCTCGTGGCCCTGTGCGGCTGGGCGAGCGCCTCGCCGCTCATTCCCCGGGCCGCCGTGACCGTGGCCCTCGACCAGCCCTCGACCGTCGAGACGGTGCGCTGGCGCCGCCACCGCCACTGGCGGCGTCACCGGCACTGGCGCCGCCACCATTATCACCGGCGGCACTGGCACCATCGCCGCCACTGGCATCATCGGCGGCATTGGCATCATCGGGCGCACGGGCACCACCGGCGCCTCCACGGCCGTGCCCTGCATTTCAGCCGCCCGGCCGGCCATTCCTGGATCGAGCCGCGCCAGGCGGCGGGCCGCTGAGCCGCGATGCCGGAGGGGCCGCGGGGAGCGCCCGGGCGGGGGCGCGACTGGCTCGACCTCGGCGCCGCCCCGGCTCCCGACGCGCCCGCGGGCGGCACGGGGCCCGCGCCGCGCGCGAGGACCGGGAGGATCCGCGCCGCCTTGTCCCGCCTGCGCGAGCGCCTCGCGGGGATCCGGGGGCGGGCCGCCCGCGCCGCCTCGCATCCGGCGGCGCGCCGGGCCGCGGCGGGTGCGACGGCGGGTTTCCGGGCGGCTTGGCACCCGCTCCGGCGCGCCGCCGCCCGCGTGCCGTGGCTGCGCGTGCTCGCCGGCAGCCTCGCCCTCGGCCTCGCCCTCCTCGGCGTAATCCTGGTCTACGCGCTGGCGACGCTGCCGGTGAATGGCGGCCTCGTGGTCGAGCCGACCGCCTCGGCCCTGGTGGTGCGCGCCGAGGGCGGCGAGGCCTTCGCGACCCGCGGCGTCATCAAGGGGGCCAAGCTCGCGCCGCGCGACGTGCCGCAGGTGCTGGCCCAGGCCATCGTGGCGATCGAGGACCGGCGCTTCTTCACGCATCGGGGCGTCGACCTGCGCGGGCTCCTCCGGGCGGCCCTGCGCAACGCGGCCGCGGGCGGCACCCGCGAGGGCGGCAGCACCCTGACCCAGCAGCTCGTGCGGATGAGCTACCTGTCGCAGGACCGCACCCTGAAGCGCAAGGTGCAGGAGGCGATCCTGGCCCTCTGGCTCGAATCGCAGCTGCCCAAGGACGAGATCCTCACCCGCTACCTCAACACCGCCTATTTCGGGGCCGGCGTCTACGGGGCCGACGCGGCCTCCCAGCGCTACTTCGGCAAATCCGCCCGCG
This sequence comes from Methylobacterium sp. 4-46, assembly GCF_000019365.1. Classification (GTDB taxonomy): domain Bacteria; phylum Pseudomonadota; class Alphaproteobacteria; order Rhizobiales; family Beijerinckiaceae; genus Methylobacterium. Next base: position 1,160,794 of record NC_010511.1, read on the forward strand.
AGCTGACCCTGAGCGAGGCCGCCATGCTGGCCGGCCTCGTGCGCGCGCCCTCGCAGCTCGCCCCCCACCGCAACCTCGACGGCGCCCGCGGCCGGGCCGCCCAGGTGCTGGAGGCGATGGTCGAGACCGGGGCGATCACGCCCGAGCAGGCGGAGGAGGCCCGCCGGCACCCGGCGACCGTGCAGGTGCCGACCGAGACGCCGGTGGGCACGAACTACTTCGTCGACATGGTGGCGGACCAGGCCAAGGCCCTGATCGGAGCCGGCCCGGCCGACGCCGCGCTGCGCACCACCCTCGACCTCACCCTGCAGAACATCGCCGAGAGCGTGCTCGCCCGCCACCTCGACGAGGCGGGCGAGCGCCGCAAGGTCTCGCAGGGGGCGATCCTGGCGATGAGCCCGGACGGGGCGATCCTCGCCCTGGTGGGCGGGCGCGACTACGCCGAGAGCCAGTTCAACCGGGTGACGCAGGCCCGGCGCCAGCCCGGCTCCCTGTTCAAGCTCTTCGTCTACCTGACGGCCCTGAAGAACGGCTACCGGCCCGATTCGGTGATGGTCGACCGCCCGACCCAGATCGGCGAGTGGGAGCCGGAGAATTACGGCGGACGCTACCGCGGCGCGGTCACGCTGCGCACGGCCTTCGCCCACTCGATCAACACGGTGGCGGTGCAGCTCGCCGAGGCGGTCGGGATCCCGGCGGTGATCGAGACCGCGCGGGGACTCGGCATCCAGTCCGACCTGCCGAACCTGCCGAGCCTCGCGCTCGGCTCCGCCGAGACCACGCTCCTCGACCTCACCCGCGCCTACGCGGCGCTCGCCGCCGGCGCCGAGAGCGTCGAGCCCTACGCCATCCGGCAGATCGCGGCCCGCGACCAGGTGCTCTACACCCGCCCGGCCGCCGCGCCGACCCCCGCCCGCGACCAGGCCGCGCGGGCCGGGATGCTCGACCTCCTCGCCGCCGTGGTGCGGGAGGGGACCGGCAAGGGCGCCCGCGTCGCCGTGCCCGCGGGCGGCAAGACCGGGACCACCCAGGACAATCGCGACGCGTGGTTCATCGGCTTCACTCAGGACATCGTGGTCGGGGTCTGGCTCGGCAACGACGACAACGCGCCGATGGCGGGGGTGACGGGCGGCGACATGCCGGCGGCGATCTGGCGCGACTTCGTCACCCAGGCCATCGCGGTGCGCGGCCGCGCCGCCAAGGCCCGGGCGCCCAAGCCCGAGCGGCCGCAGGCCCGGCCCGAGGCGGCGGCGGCCGATCCCGACGCGGAGGCGCGGCCGGAGCGCGGCCTCCTGCGCGGCACGCCCTCGGTCGTCGATACCGGCACCCTCGACCTCGGCGGCCAGACCGTGCGGCTCCTCGGCGTGGAGGGATTGTCCGGCCGCAACGCCCGCGAGCTCGGCCGCTACCTGCGCCGCCGCGACGTGTCCTGCACGCCCGCGGAGGCCGGCGCCTACCGCTGCAGCCTCGACGGGCAGGATCTCTCGGAGCTGGTCCTGTTCAACGGCGGCGGCCGGGCCGGCGCCGACGCGACGCCGGACCTGCTCGCCGCCGAGGAGCAGGCGCGCTCGAACCGGATCGGCATCTGGCGGCGGTAGCCCGTCCCCGCCGGAACACATACTCCTAGGGAGCATTGAACCGGGTCCCTTCTGGCGAGGTCCCGGCATGGCGCAGCAGATCCCGATCTCCCCCGAGGCGCGAGCCGACGGGCCGGCCGGTCCGGACGGCACCCACGCCATCGCCCCGGACGTCGCCTACCAGCGCCACACTCTGGTCAACGTGGTCTATCTCGGCCCGCCCGGCGCGGGCGACCGCGGCTGGGTGCTGGTCGACGCGGGCATCCCGGGCTCGCGCGGCACCATCGAGAAGACCGCCGCGGCCCGGTTCGGCGCGGGGGCGCGGCCGGCCGCGATCCTGATGACCCACGGCCACTTCGACCATGTCGGGGCGCTGGAGGATCTGGCGGAGGCCTGGGACGCGCCCGTCTACGCGCATGGGCTGGAGACGCCCTATCTCGACGGCAGCGCCGCCTGTCCGCCGCCGGATCCGCGGGTGGGCGGCGGGCTGTTCGCGCTGATCTCGCCGCTCTTCCCGACCAAGCCCGTGGATGTCGGCGCGCGCCTCCGCCTGCTGCCGGAGGACGGCAGCGTCCCGCCCCTGCCGGGCTGGCGCTGGCTGCACACGCCGGGCCACTCGCCGGGCCACGTCTCGTTCTGGCGCCCGGACGACCGCATGCTGGTGGCGGGGGACGCCTTCGTGACCACCGCCCAGGAATCGATCTACGCCGTCGCCGTGCAGGAAACCGAGCTGCACGGGCCGCCCCGCTACCTGACGATCGACTGGGAGGCGGCGCGGGCCTCGGTCGAGGCCCTGGCGCGGCTGCGGCCCGAGACCGCCGTCACCGGCCACGGCCGTCCGCTCAAGGGCTCGGCCCTGCGCGAGGGGCTCGACGCGCTGGTGCGCGACTTCGCCATCGTGGCGGTGCCGCGCGACGGGCGCTACGTCGCCGAGCCGGCGCGGGCCGCGGACGGGTCGGCCTACCGACCGACCTGACGGGTGCGGTGCGGGCCCCGGGCGGGGCCGCGACAACGCGCAGTCCCGGTCGCGGCGGCCCGGCCGGGGCGGCCGAGGCGGGACGATGTCCCGGCGGCGGTCCGACCGGCTTCGCGGCGCCATCCCCGGCGGGTATGCTGCGTCCCGGTGAGCGACATCCGGGGAGGCGCCCCATGCCAGGGCCGTTCGCGCCGGCGATCCCGGCCGCGGCGCGCGCGCCCGTGAGGCGGGCGATCCGGCGGCGCGACCTGATCCCGCTCTGCGCCGCGGCGGCGGCGTGGCCCCTCGGCGCGCGCGCGGAGCGCGGTCCGCGCCGGATCGGAATCCTCGTCACGGGGTCGCCGGACTCGCACGGCGCCTTCGTGGCGGCGTTCCGGCGGCGGCTAGCGGAACTCGGCCACGCCGAGGGACGGGACGTCGCCTTCGACCTGCGCTGGAGCGAAGGCCGGATCGAGCGCCTGGGGCCCCTCGCGGAGGATCTCGCGCAGCTCGCCCCGGACCTCGTGGTGACCTCGACGACCGCCGCGGCCCTGGCCGCCAAGCGCGTCATGCCGGAGCGCCCGATCGTGTCCGCGACCCTGATCGACCCGATCGGCGCCGGGCTGGTGACCAGCCTCGCCCGCCCGGGCGGCACCGTCACGGGCATGCTGATCAGCTTCGAGACCCTCCTCGGCAAGCAGCTCGAAGTGGCCCGCGAGATGCTGCCGGGCGTCACGCGGATCGGGATGCTGGTCAACCCGGCCAATCCGGTGATCCCGTTCCAGCGCGAGAACACGCAGGCCTATGCGGACCGGCTGCGGGCGCGGCTGATCCCGGTCGAGGCCCGCTCCCCGGCGGACCTCGATGCCGCCTTCGCGACCTTCGCGCGGGACTCCGCCGGCTTCGTGATCGTGCTGCTGGACGCGCTGTTCATCACCCACCGCGCGCGGATCGCCGAACTCGCCCTCGCGTCGCGCGTCCCGACCGTCGCGGGCGCGCGCGAGTTGGCGGAGGCGGGCGGCCTCGTGAGCTACGGGATCGACCTGAGCGCGACCTGGCGCCAGGCGGCCGCCTTCGCGGACCGCGTCCTGCGCGGCGCCAGGCCGGCGGACCTGCCTGTCGAGCTTCCGACCAAGTACGAACTCGTGCTCAATCTCGGGGCCGCTTCGCGCTTCGGGATCACGGTCTCGACCATGCTGCTCGCCCGCGCCGACACGGTCATCGAGTGATCCGGGATCCGCTTGATCGAAGCGAATCCCGGCTCACGCGCCTGCGCGGCGCCTGAGCGCGGCGCCTGAGCGAAGCCGACATCCGCATGGCCGAAATGGAAGATGGCGAAGCCATCAACCGGATGGCGTACGAGGCCGCGGCGCCGGCTGCATCCCGCGACCGGCGGTCGCCGTTAACGCCTCGCTTACCGCGATCCCCGACGCTGCCGGGCGACCCCACCGGAGGAGAACCCATGGGCGACACGGCCGGCATTCCGGGCGACCGCATCCGCACCATCATCGAGCGGATCGAGAAGCTCGAAGAGGAGATCAAGGACCTCAACGAGGCCAAGAAGGAGGTCTTCCTGGAGGCCAAGAGCGATGGCCTCGACGTGAAGATCCTCAAGGAGATCATCAAGCTGCGCAAACAGGACCAGGACGAGCGCGACGAGCACGAGACGCTGCTCGACGTCTACCTGCGGGCCATGGACGCGCCCGCGCCGGTTCCGAGCGCGCGGGCGGCCTGAGCCCCCGTGGAGGCCCCGCCGGGCGGGGCCTCCTCACGCGCGGCGGGCCCCGTCCGGTCCGGCACCGCGTGCGGGCGGCCGCGTCCGGTCGGGGGCACGCGGACGGTCCGAGCCGCGCCCCCTCCCCGCATCGCCGACGGTCCGGGCGAACCCGCCGGCTGCGTCGGCGAACGCGGCGACGGCCCGCAGATCTCCGCGTCGCCCATGATTTTTCCCGCCGACGCGATTACCATCGCGGGCGACACCGCTCCGGGACCGGAGAAGCTCCATGGTCAAGCCCTCGGTTGCGAAGGAACTGCCCTCTCGCGAGGCTGGGCAGTCCCACGATGCGCAAGAGCATCAGAAGTCTGAGATGAACGACGCCGAGCTCGAGCATGTCTCTGCCGGTGCGTACGAATTCTACGTTCAAACTGAAGGTGTAAAGCAGGGCAAGGCGAAAGAGGGCGTAAAGTAGGAATTCATCATCGCGAGGATCGCGTCCGCTGGACGGCCAAGATCGTTCGTCGGTATTCTTGCTTTTCCAAGGGAGTGGTGCCGCCGCGCCGTGTCGTCCGTCGGCGGGAGCCGGATGGGGGCGTGCCGCTCCTCCCGGGCCACCGCGAGGTCGTGAGCGGCCCGATCATCCGCTCGGCCTGCGGGCCGTGCGCATCGTGCCGGGCCTCCGCCGGTTCCGCCCTGCCCGGGCGCAAGGCTGATCCCCGGCGAAGGGCCGCCGCCGAGCCGCGCGAGGGTGGCCACGGTCGGCGAGGTCTGCGAGAGACGCGTCGGACCTCGTGAAGGAGTCGATCTGTGAGCGGAAGCGAACGAGCCCCGGCCGAGGACCGCGAGGCGCCCTCGCCCGACGCGGTGGCGCGCGCGGTGCTGGCCGCCCTGGACGAGCGGCGGCAGATCGCGCCCCTCGGCGCGGAGGGCCCCGGCCTGCGGCTCGACGAGGCGTACCGGGTGACCGCGTCCGTGCGCCGGATCCGCGAGGCGCGCGGCGAGCGCGCGGTCGGGCGCAAGATCGGCTTCACCAACACCACGATCTGGGACGAGTACGGCGTCCGCGCGCCGATCTGGGGCTACGTCTACGACACGACCCTGCACCGCCCGGAGGGGCTGGCGGGTACCTTCTCCCTGGCGCGGACCGTCGAGCCGCGCATCGAGCCCGAGATCGTCCTCGGCCTCGCGCGCGCGCCGGAGCCGGACATGGACGAGGCGGCCCTCCTCGGCTGCCTGGATTTCGTCGCGCACGGTTTCGAGGTCGTGCAGTCGCTGTTTCCCGGCTGGCGCTTCACCGCCGCCGACACGGTCGCGGCCTTCGGCCTGCACGGCGCCCTGCTGATGGGGCCGCCGGCCGCGGTCACCCCGGCGAACGCCGCCGCGTGGGGCGCGTCCCTCGCGGGCTTCCGGATCACGCTCCTGCGCGACGGCGCCGAGGCGGATCGGGGCCGGGCCGAGAACGTGCTCGGCGGCGGACCCCTGGCGGCCCTGCGCCACCTCGTCCGGGTGCTGGCCGAGGATCCGGAGAGCCCGCCCCTCGCCGCCGGCGAGGTGGTCACCACCGGCACCCTGACGCGGGCGCTGCCGGTCGCCCCGGGCGAGACCTGGAGCACCCGGCTCGACGGCCTGCCGCTGGCGGGCGTCACGGTCGCCTTCGCGTGAGCGATCCGGCCGGAGACGCGATGCGGTGGCGCCCGATGCGGGCCGACGACCTCCCGGCCGTGCACCGGATCGGGAACGAGGTCTATCCGCCCCCGCTCCACGAGAGCCTGGAGGCGGTGCGCTCCCGCCTCGCCTTCGGGGCGGACTTCTCCTTCGTCCTCGCCGCCGGGGCGCAGGTGCGGGGCTACCTCGCCGGCCATCCCTGGGACGAGTCGATCCCGCCGCTGAACCGGGTGCTGGCGCCCCCGGCGCGGGGCAGCCGGGCCTTCCTGCACGACCTCGCCCTGCTTCCCGCCGCGCGGGGGAGCGGCGCGGCGCGGGAGGGGGTCGCCCGCTTCCTCGCCCGCGCCCGGCGCCACAGCGGCCGCGCCGCGCTCGTCGCGGTGAATGCGAGCCTGCCCTTCTGGACGCGCCGGGGTTTTCGCGCGGCCGAGGCGGGCGCGGATCTCGCCGCCTATGGCGGGGACGCCGTCCTCATGACCTGGCAGGCTCATCACCTGCCAGATCACGACGTGGCAGGCTCACGACCTGCCAGGTGATGACCTGCCAGGTGATGACTTGGCAGGTGATGACTTGGCAGGTGATGACTTGGCAGCTCATGCCTTGGCAGGCGCCGGAGCGCTTGGCCGCGGATCCTCCGCGCTCCGTCCGACGGTGAGCGATCACCGGCTCGAAGCCGGCGCAAGATCTGATAAGGTGCCGATCCAGCATCGAGCTTCCTCGGGCGTTCCGGGATGGCGACGTCACGGCCTTGCAATCAGGGTCCGCGCTCCGGACCATCCTCCGGCCCGCCGCGATCCCCCGACGGCGCCGCTTGCCTGCCGCGGCGCGCGCTGCTCGGCGGCCTCGGGGCCGCGGCGTTCCTGCCGCGCCCGGCCCGCGCCCAGTCCTCTCCGATGCCGGTGGTCGGCTATCTCGGGCCCGAATCGCCCGGCCCCTATGCCAGCCGCCTCGCGGCGTTCCGCGAGGGCCTCGCCCGGGCGGGCTACGGCGAGGGCCGAAACCTCGCGATCGAGTTCCGCTGGGCCGAGGGCCAGTACGATCGGCTCTCCGCCCTCGCGCGGGACCTGGTCCAGCGCCGGATCGCCGTCCTGGCGGCACCGGGCGGCGCACCGATCGCGCTCGCGGCCAAGGAGGCGACCGCGACCGTCCCGATCGTCTTCGAGATGGGAGGCGATCCCGTGGCGCTCGGCGTCGTGGACGACCTCGCGCAGCCGCGCGGGAACATCACGGGCGTCTCCAGCCTGAGCGTCGAATTGTCCCGCAAGCGACTGGAATTCATGCACGAATGCCTGCCGCAGGCCGGTTCCTTCCCGGTGATCGTCAACCCGACCAGCCCCACCGTCCGCTCCCAGCTGGCCTCCCTGCACGACGCGGCGCAGCGCTTCGGCGTGCAGCTGCAGGTCTACGACGCCGATCGCGAGCGGGATTTTCCCGACCTGTTCGCGACCCTGTCCGCCCGGAAGGCGAGCGGCGTGGTCTTCACCTCGGATCCCTACTTCGCGAACCGCAGCCAGCCCCTCGCCGACCTGGCGTTGCGCCACGGCCTGCCGGCCATCACCCAGTCGCGGGACTTCGCGCTGGCGGGCGGCCTCATGAGCTACGGCGGCGACTTCATGCAGTCGCACCGTCAGGCGGGCTTCTATGTCGGGCGGATCCTCCGGGGCGAGCGGCCCGCCGACCTCCCCGTCCAGCTGGTCACCAAGGTCGAGCTGTTCGTCAATCTGAGGGCGGCCCACCGCCTCGGCGTGACCGTTCCGACGGCGCTGCTCAGCGGCGCCGACACGGTGATCGAGTGATCCGGGATCCGGTCGATCGAAGCGGATCCCGTCTCATCCGCTGTCCGCACGATCACGTCCGGTTTGGCATGAGCCGGGACGGGCCCCGGGGCCCGGGGCTCACGGCGGCGGCACCGGCCCCTCGTGCGGCGGGCGCGCCGTGACTTGGCGCAGGAGGCGCCCGAGCTGCTCGGCCGAGTAGGGCTTGTGCAGCAGCTTGAACCCGTGCTGGCCGTCCTGGGCGAGCACGTGGCTGTAGCCGGAGGCCAGCAGCACCGGGAGGTGCGGCAGCCGCTGCCGCAACTGCTGGGCGAGGGCGAGGCCGCCCATGCCCGGCATCACCACGTCCGAGAACACCACGTCGAAGCCCGACCCGTCCGGCCCGAGCCTGTCGAGCGCCTCCTCGGCATTCACCGCCCAGGTCGTCTCGTAGCCGAGATCCTCCAGGATCTGGGTCGCGAAGCTGCCGACCTCGACGTTGTCCTCCACCACGAGCACGCGCTGGCCCGTGCCGACCGGCGAGGCCGCCGCGGCGGCACCCGCGTCCCGCGCGCCGGGGGCCTGCGCGGCGACCTCGGGCAGGTAGAGCGTGAAGGTCGTGCCCCGGCCGAGCACGCTCGCCACGTCGACGTCGCCGCCCGACTGCTTGGCGAAGCCGAAGACCTGGGAGAGGCCGAGCCCCGTCCCCTTGCCGACCTCCTTCGTGGTGAAGAACGGCTCGAAGATGCGCTCCTGCACCTCCGGGGCGATGCCCGTCCCGGTGTCGGAGAGCGAGACGGCCGCGAAGGGCTGGGTGCTCCCGGCATGGCCGCGGATCGGCGGGAGCCTGCCCGCGCAGGTCAGCCGCAGGGTGAGCGTGCCCTCGCCCTCCATCGCGTCGCGGGCGTTGACGGCCATGTTCACGAGCGCGGTCTCGAATTGGCTGAGGTCCGCCCGCACGAAGCAGGGCGTCTCGGGGATCTCGGTCACGACGCGGATGCGCGCGCCGGTGACCGTCTCGAGCAGGTCCGCCACCGCCCGCAGCCGCTCGCCGAGGGAGAAGACCTGCGGGTCCAGCGTCTGCCGGCGCGCGAAGGCGAGGAGCTGGCTCGTCAGCTTGGCGGCGCGGTCGACCGTGTCGGAGACCGCGTCGAGGTAGCGGGCCTTGCGCGCCTCGGGCAGGTCCGGCCGGCGCAGGAAATCAACCGAGGAGCGGATGATGGTGAGCAGGTTGTTGAAGTCGTGCGCCACGCCCCCGGTGAGCTGCCCGACCGCCTCCATCTTCTGCGACTGGCGCAGCGCCTCCTCGGCCTTGAGCAGCTCCGCCGTGCGCTCGGCGACGCGGCTCTCCAGGGTCTCGTTCAGCTCGCGCAGGCTGGCCTCCGCGAGCTTGCGGTCGTGGATGTCGGTCGAGGTGCCGAACCACGTCGTCACGCGCCCGCTCGCGTCCCGCAGGGGCTCGGCCCGGGCCACGTACCAGCGGTAGGCCCCGTCGTGCCGGCGGTAGCGCAGCTCGACCTCGTAGGAGACGCCGCCGGCCCGCGCCTCGGCCCAGATCGCGGCGGTCTGCGCCTGATCGTCCGGGTGGACGGCCGCGATCCAGCCGTCGGGCAGCACCTCCTCGGGAGTCTGGCCCGTATACTCGCACCAGCGGCTGTTCATGAAGTGCAGCCGCCCGTCCGGGGCGGCGAACCAGACGAAGGCCGGCACGACGTCCGTCAGCGTCCGCAGCCGCGCCTCGGCCTCCCGGCGCTCGTCGATGTCGACGACCGAGCCGAAATAGCCGAGAAAGGTCCCGTCCGGGTCGAGGCGCGGCGAGGCCGAGTCGAGCGCCCAGCGGTAGCTGCCGTCATGGCGCCGCAGCCGGTACTCGACCCGGATCGGCTCCCGCCGCGCGTTGGCGGCCAGGAAGGCCTGCTCGGACCGGCCGCGGTCGTCCGGATGGACCGCGTCGAGCCAGCCGAGGCCGAGCCCCTCCTCCGGCGTCTGCCCGGTGAACTCGAACCAGCGGCGGTTCAGGTAGATGCAGGTGCCGGAGGCCTCGGTGATCCAGGTCATCACCGGCGCGTCGTCCGCCATGGTGCGGAAGCGCGCCTCGCTCTCGCGCAGGCGCGCCTCCGCCTCGTGGCGGAAGGTGACGTCGCTCGCGGTCCCGAACCACTCGATCACCTCGCCCGCCCCGTCGAGGAGCGGCACCGCGCGCGACAGCGTCCAGCCGATGCCGCCGTCGGCGCGCCGCACCCGGTGCTCCAGCGCGAACAGGCCGCGGCGCCGGATCGCATCCGCGATCGCCGCCTCGACCTCGGGCCGATCCTCCGGCTCCAGGTACAGGTCGCGCCAGCGCGGGCTCGGCTCCGCCATGTCGGCGAGGAAGCCGCCGCCGTCGAGCCGGCGCATCTCCTCCCAGTCCGGACTCATCCGGTAGACGGCGTCCGCGGTCGCGTCGACCAGGGCGCGCAGGCGCCCCTCGCTCATGCGCAGGTTGGCCTCGGCGCCGACGCGCTCGATATGGGCCCAGCAGCGCTCGGTCACCTCGCGGATGAGCGCGAGCTCGGCCTGCGACCAGCGGTGCGGGGCGGCGTGGTGGATGGCCATCAGCGCGGTGAGCCGCCCGCGCTTGACCAGCGGCATGCAGATGGTCGCGGCGATGCCGATGTCCTGGAAGGTCTTCGCCTCGCGCGGCGCGATCTCGGCGAGGGTGTCGTTGATGATGAGCGGCCGGCCCGCATTGAGTTCCCGGACCGCGAGCGCGCCGAAATCCGCGAGGCGGTAATGCCCCAGGATGGAGGGCGAGCCCGGGGCGTGCCAGTTGCCGCGGATGGTGAAGCCGTCGCCGTCCGGGTCCATGTCCGCGTAGGCGCAGTTGGACAGGCCCAGATGCTCGCCGACGAGCCGCGTGGTGACGGTCAGCACCGCGTCGGCGTCGCGGGCCTCCGCGGTCGCCTGGGCGAGGCGGTCGAGGAAGCGGAAGCGGCTCTCGCTCCCGGCCACCCGGCGCTCGCCGAGCACGCGCGCGGTGATGTCCAGCACGGTGGCGAGCACGCCGAGGGGCGCGCCGTCCTCGCCGAGGAGCGGGGTGTAGTCCAGGTCCATCCAGACCGTCTCGGGCCGGCCGCTCCGCCGCAATTCGAATTCCCGGGCCCGGAAGCTGAGGGCGCGGCCGGCGCGCCCGCTCTCGATCACGCGGGCGTTGAAGGCGCGGGCCTCCGGCCAGACCTCCAGCAGCCGGCCACCCAGCGCCTGCGGGTGGCGCGGTCCGCAGACCTCAGCGTAGCCCTGGTTGTAGACGAGGATGCCCTCGGGACCCCAGATCGCCACCATCGGGACCGGCGAGAGCAGCAGCGTCCTCCGCCCCACGGTTGCTTGAGACACCCCGTTAGCGGACGGTCTCCGCGACAGGGGTGAGGACGATGACCACATACACGAGGGCGGGTGCCGATGCGGTCGGTCCCGGCCGGGGCGGGAGGATGTCCCGGCAGCGCAAGCGGGATGCCGTACTGCGACTGCTGCGCGGTGAGGACCTGGAGACTATCTCGCGCAGCCTGGGCGTGACCGCCGCGACCCTGTCGGGCTGGCGCGACGCCTTCCTGGCAGCGGGTGAGGCGAGCCTGTCCACCCGGCCCACCGATGCGGAAGCGCTGGAGAGCGGGCGGCTGAAGGCCAGGCTCGGCGAGATGTTGCTGGAGCGCGAGTTGCTGGAGGCCAAGATCACGGCTCTGGAGGCGCGCGGCCCCGGCCCTTTGGCCCGCAGGAGGTCGCGGCCATGAGCCAGGTCCTCTCCCCCGTCAGTGGCAAAGCTTACGGGCTGGCCCGCGTCTGCCGGATCTGGGGCCTGTCGCGCGCCACCGTCCACCGGCATCTCTCACCCGCGCGGCCGGAGCCGGCGCGGCGTCCCGGCCCGGTTGGGCCGATGCCGGATGCGGCGCTGCTCGACGAGATCCGCGCCACCCTCACCGGCAGCCCCTTTCACGGCGAGGGTCACCGCAAGGTCTGGGCGCGCCTGCGCCACAAGGGCGTGCGCACCTCCAAGCGCCGCGTGCTGCGCCTGATGCGCGACCATGATCTGCTCGCCCCCTCGCGCGTCGGCGCGCCGCGCGGCCCACGCACGCACGACGGCACCATCATCCCGGAGGCAGTGGACACGATGTGGGGCACCGACCTGACCACCACCTGGACCGGCGAGGGCCAAGTCGCGGTGTTCGTGGCCGTCGACCACTGCTCGGCCGAGTGCGTGGGCGTTCATGCGGCGCGGCGGGCCACGCGCTTCGAGGCGCTGGAGCCGATCCGCCAGGGTGTGCGGCAGCGCTTCGGCAGCTTCGCGGCCAAGAGTGCTTCCGGCCTGAGTGTCCGGCACGACCATGGCAGCCAGTACATGTCCGACGCCTTCCAGGCGGAACTGGCGTTCCTGGGCATCGCGAGTTCGCCCGCCTTCGTGCGGGCGCCGGAGGGCAACGGCTGCGCCGAGCGTTTCATCCGCACGCTCAAGGAGAACCTGCTGTGGGTGGACAGTTTCGACACGGTCGAAGACCTCCGCCGCGCCCTGCTGGCGTTCCGCGAGATCTACAACGAGACGTGGCTGATCGAGCGGCACGGGTTCCGCCCACCGGCAGCCATTCGTGCCGCACAGCTTTCACCCGCGGCTCTGGCCGCGTAGGCTGGAAATCGGTGTCTCACAAACTGCGGGCGGTACAAGCGTCTGGACGACGGTGCGCACCGGCATGGGCCACTCGGCCATGGCGCCGAGCGGCGTGGCGGCCCAGTCGTGCCGCCGGACGAGGTCCCCGAGAGGGCCGCCCCCGACCGGGGACCACGCGGACGCTGAACCTGCCTGTGTCATCAACTCATGGGTGAAAGCCGCTGTCCCGGGCGCTTGTCGGGGCGCGGGCGGTTCCCGTCAACGGCCGCCCGGGAGGGCCCAGGGTCGCGGCGCCCAGGGTCGCGGCGCCCAGGGTCGCGGCACCCCGGCCCCGAGCGCCGACCCGGCGACCGATCCGGCGGCGAGGCCGATGGGCTCAGCGGCGCCTGCTCCCCATCGCCCAGGCGGCGGAGGCCACCGCGAGGCCCAGGCCGGCCGCGGCCGTGGCGAGCGGGTGCAGGCTGGCCCTCGTGTACGCGCTGGTCCGCTGCACGTATCCGGGCTGGTCGCCGCGGACCCGGCCGGCCTCCCGCGGGCGGAACAGGGCGCCCTCCGGGTGGCGCGGCGGCGACCCCCGCTTCTGGAGCGCGATGATGGCGGGCGCGAGTTGGTCGTAGAGCCCCGGCGCGAATTCCTTGCCCATCACGAAGAGCTTGCCGGCGCCGCCGACGAAGATGTCGCGCGGCGCATGGACGGCCGCGTGCAGGATCGCGTGGGCCACCTCCTCGGGCCTGTAGACCGGGGGCGGCAGCATCGGCTCCCTGTCCATGGTGTTGCGCGCCCGTTGCGGCAGCGGCGTGTCGATGGAGGCGGGCTTGATCAGCGTGACCGACACCGGCGCGCCCTCCGCGATCAGCTCCATGCGCAGCGTGTCGGTGAAGCCCTTCACCGCGTGCTTGGAGGCCGCGTAGAGGCCCTGGAACGGGAAGGCGAGGTCGGAGGCGATGCTGGCGACGTTGATCAGCGCGCCGCCGCCCCGGCGCAGGTGCGCCACCGCCGCCATCGACCCGTGCACGGTGCCCCAGAAATTCGTCCGGACCAGGCGCTCGTGATCCTCCAGGGGAATGTCCCGCAACGCGCCGTAGGTGGTCAGGCCGGCGACGTTGACCCAGGTGTCGAAGCCGCCGAACGTCGCGACCGCCCTGTCGGCGAGGGCCTCCACGTCCTCCTGGCGCCCGACGTCGCAGGCGACCGCGAGGGCCCGCCCGCCCGCTCCGCCGAGTTCGGCCGCGAGCTCCTCCAGCACGTCCCCGCTCCTCGCGGCGAGCACCACCCGGGCGCCCCGCCGCGCGGCCATGCGCGCCGTGGCGAGGCCGATGCCGCTCGACGCACCCGTGATCACGATGACTTGGTCGCGCACCCGCTTGTGTCTCATGCTCGCTCCTCCCTCAGCCCCGGCTCCCCTGCCGCCCGCGGCCCCTTGCCGCCCGCGGTTGCCCGCCGCGCGGTTCGCGCGCCGGGCGACCGCGGGCCGGGCCGCCGGAAGCCGGACATTCCAGTAATCAAGGACTCAGGCGGTCCTCGTCGGATCGTGGCCCCAGTTCATCAGCGAGAGGCGCCAGGGCGAATCCTTCACGGCGGCCGCGTCCTTGGGGCCGCCCTGCGCCAAGTGCCGGTGCACGTAGCCGACGACTTTGCGCATGTGCTGATAGTCGTCGTCGGACAGATCGGACTTCTTGGTGCGCAGGATCTCGACGATGCGTCGACCCTCCCGGTGCCCGGTCGCCTCGGAGGCGCCGTCCCTCCTCTGGCCGACCGACCGGCTCGCCTCGCCCGCGAGGTGCTTCTCCAGGGTGGACGCCGTCATGTTCACGGCCTTCCTGAACTCCCGGACGATCTCCTCGCGGTCCTGGTCCGTCTCGTGCCCCATCATACCTCTCCCGCTCGCGAGGCCGCCCGCGGCGCGCTCCGGCCCGCGCAGGTGCTCTTCCCAAGCTCGCATCCTCAAGGCCCGCGCGATGCGGCGGATCCGCGTCGATCCCGCCGAGGCCGGCGCCCGCCGGGGGCCGCCGCCTCGTCCCGCTCGTCTCGAACCGGGCGGCCAACGTCGGCCGGAATGCGTCGTTCCGGGGCTTGGTCTGCGGCGATTGCGCCGCGCCAAGCCGGGGCGCGGCCCCCGCTCCCGGGGCCACCGCCCGGCCGCGACCTCCTGCCCGCGCTCCCGGCTCGGCCCGGAGCGACAGTTTTGATCAACACCGGCCGCGTACCGGAACCCGGGATCACGCGTTGTGGCGATTGCGCGCGCAGTCGAGCCCCGCGGCATGACTGCGCTGATCGGGAGGACGTTCCGCAGACATGGGGAGCACGAGTGTCATCATCGGCATTCACGGCCTGGCGAACAAGCCGCCGGTCGACGAGAAGACGCGGTGGTGGCGGGCGGCCATCGCCGAGGGACTGATCCGCAACGAGGGACTGAGCGACCCGCACTTCGCGTTCGAGTTCGTCTACTGGGCCGACCTTCGCTACGATGCGCCGCTGCGGGAGGAGTCCAACCGGGAACCCTACCGCCGCCACGGCGGGGCCGGGCCGCTGCCGGGGGAGGACGAGGCGCCCGCGCTCACCGAAAAGGTGGTGCTGGCGCCCCTCTATGCGGGGATCGACCGCCTGGAGGAGACGACCGGCGTCACCCTGGTGGACGATGCCATCCTGGAATACCGGTTCGACGACCTCTGGTACTACCATGCCGAGCGGGACTTCGCCCGCGACGTGCGCGCGCGACTGGCCGCGCGGCTCCGGGCCTGCCGGCACCGGCGCATCCTGCTGGTCGCCCACTCGATGGGGTCGGTCATCGCCTACGACGTGCTCCGCCTGTTGGAGCGCGAGGATCCCTCCCTGCGGGTCGAGCACCTCGTCACGGTCGGCTCGCCCCTGGGCCTGGCCAAGGTGAAGCTCAAGATCGAGGCCGAGCACGGCGCCGCGCGCGTGCCCGCCAACGTGGCGCGCTGGACCAACCTGGCCGACGGCCACGACGTCGTCGCCATCATGGGCACGCTGGACGAGGCGTTCGCGCCGAGCGACGCGGGGCTGCGGGTGGTCGACCGGCGGGTCGTGAACACCTACAGCCGTCCCGACGGCGGGCGGAACCACCACAAGTCCTACGGCTACCTGCGCACGCCCGAATTGTCCCGCATCGCCCGCGCGTACGCGACCTCCTCCGGCGGCGCCTGATCCTGGCGCCGGGCCGGCCGGGGCTCGCGCGCGGCGGGCGCCCCGGACGCGCGGGGACATGGACGCGCGGGGACATGGCCGGGCGGGACATGGCCGGGCGGGGACGCCATCTTCGCCTCGACATCCGCCCCCGGAGGTCCGAGACGATGGCTAACCGCGTTGGCGTGCTCGCCGCGCCGGCGCGGGTCGTGATCGCGCCGCCAATCTTGCAGGAGTGCCCAGGTGACCCAAGCCGAGGTGAAAACGCTGGTCCGCGTGCTGGCCGCCGAGAGCGGCTCCGGGTACCGGCTCGTGATCGAGACCGCCGACGGCAGCGTCGTGGAGCTGCGCGCGACCCGCGATCAGGTGGAGAGCCTTGCCCGGCAGCTCGCGCGCCTGACCGAGGACGAGGAGCAGGCCGGCGGCTGACGGGCCGCGCGGGCGCGACGCGACGGATGCGGCGCGCGGCGCGTTAGCGGACACCCGGCGGCCACCCCGCCGGCCGCGCCCGCCGCCCGGAGTCCCGCATGCCCGCTGCCGTCACGCCGCCCTCCCTCCCGCCGGCCCGCGTCCCCCCGCCCTCCACGCCCGGCCCGTCCGGGCTCGCGACCCTGGCCGTCGCCGTGGTCGTGGTCGCCGCGCTCTACCTCGCGCGCGAGGTCTTCATCCCCCTGGTCCTCGCCATCCTGCTGAGCTTCGTGCTCGCGCCGGTGGTGAATCTGCTGCGCCGCCTGCGCCTCGGGCGCGTGCCCTCGGTGATCGCGGCGGTGCTCCTCGCCCTCGGGGTCATCCTGGCCATCGGCGGCGTCATCGGCCTGCAGGTCGCCGACCTCGCCAAGAACATCCCCGCCTACCAGAGCACGGTCCAGCGCAAGGTCTCGACCCTGCAGGAGGGCGTGCTCGGCCGCGCCAACGACCTCATCCGCCGCTTCAACCGGCAGGTCAGCGAGGTCTCCAGCCAGGCGGCCGCGCCCGACGCCGCCGGCGCCGCGGCGGGCGCGCAGGCGCCCCGGGCCGTGCTGGTGAAGGTGCAGGAGCCGGACACCTCACCCCTGGTCCTGGCCGAGAAGGTCCTGGGCCCGGTCGTCTCGCCGCTCACCATGGTCGGCATCGTCCTGGTGGTCGTGATCTTCATCCTGATGCAGCGCGAGGACCTGCGCGACCGCCTGATCCGCCTGTTCGGGGCGAGCGACCTGCACCGCACGACCATGGCCATGGACGACGCGGCGGGCCGGCTCGGCACCTTCTTCCTGGCCCAGCTCGGCATGAACGCCGCCTTCGGGGTCATCGTGGGCGTCGGCCTCTGGTTCATCGGGGTGCCGAGCCCGATCCTGTGGGGCGTGTTCTCGGCCCTGATGCGCTTCGTGCCCTATATCGGCGCGCTCATCTCGGGCGTGTTCCCGGTGGCGCTCGCGGCCGCCGTCGATCCCGGCTGGTCGATGGCGCTCTGGACCGCCGCCCTCTTCCTGGTGGCCGAGCCGGTGTTCGGGCAGGTTGTCGAGCCGCTGCTCTACGGCCACTCGACGGGCCTGTCGCCCTTCTCGGTGATCGTCTCGACCCTGTTCTGGGGCTTCCTCTGGGGGCCGATCGGCCTGATCCTGGCCACGCCCTTCACGGTCTGCCTCGTGGTGCTCGGCCGCCACGTGGAGCGGCTCGAATTCCTCGACGTGCTGCTCGGCGACCGGCCGCCGCTGACGCCGGTCGAGAATTTCTACCAGCGCATGCTCGCGGGCGATCCCGACGAGGCGCAGGAGCAGGCGGAACTGCTGCTGAAGGAGCGCTCGCTGTCCTCCTACTACGACGAGGTGGCCCTCAAGGCGCTGCAGCTCGCCGCCAACGACTACCAGCGCGGGGTTCTCGGGCCCGCTCAGCTCGACGCGATCCGGCAGCTGACGCAGGCGCTGGTGATGGAATTCGCCAAGCGCCCGGACGAGGTGCCGCAGGAGGCGCCGGAGGCGCCGGCCGGGCAGCCGGGCGCCGAGGCCTCGCTGGCCGAGAAGGAGCACCCGAAGAACGAGGCCGTGCCGGGCCGCGCGCCGCCGCCCGAGGCGCGGCCGCAGAGGTGGCGCGGCGAGGCCCCCGTCCTCTGCATCGCGGGCCGCGGCCCGCTCGACGAGGCGGCCTCGTCCATGCTCGCCCAGCTGCTCGGCAAGCACGGGCTCGGCGCCCGCGTCGTCCCGCACGAGGCGGTCAGCCGCGAGAAGGTGCGCAACCTCGACGTGAGCGGGGTGGCGATGGTGTGCATCTCCTACCTCGACATCAGCGGGAACCCGGCCCATCTGCGCTACCTGCTGCAGCGGCTGCGGGAGAAGGTGCCGGGCCAGCCGATCCTGGTCGGCCTCTGGCCCGCCGAGGACGCGATCCTGACCGACGCTGCGCTGCGCCGGCAGGTCGGGGCGGATTACTACGTCGTCTCGCTGCGCGAGGCGGTCGAGGCGTGCCTGGAGGCCCTGCGGCAGGCCTGATCCGGGCTCCGCATCGAGCGAGCGGGTCCCGAATCCGGGACCCGCCCGTCCGGACCTCCGGACCGCGCGCGCCTGACCAGCGCTCCCGAACACCCTTCCGGGCCCTCGCGGCGCCTGTGGAGATGTCCGGTTGCAAGCGTGTCGCGGACATCTCTTACGACATTCGACGGATTGCGTCGCCATCTTCCATTTCGGCAATGCGGATTTGGGCTTCGCTCAGGCGCCGCGCGGGCTTGTCATCACGCTGTCCGGACGTGATCGTCCGGTTCACCTCCACGCGCAAACCTTCGCGGTCGCGTTGGCCCAACATGCGCTTCCTTGTGGCTTCAAGGTTCCGAGGCTGTCATGGGCGTGACTTCCTCCCCGCGCTCCATTCCAACTGCCTTCGGCGGTACCGTCTTCGTTTTTATTGACGTACGCGAAGAATTTTGAAGAACGACGATCGCCGGTTCCCACGGAAAAATTGCCGTCCGCATCAGACTCGATGTTGCATCTGCCGTCCAGGTAGCGTTTCCCGCCGACTTCGATGAGACACCGTCCTTGTCCCGATTCGCTGAGGCATTTTCCCTCGGAGCGCAGCGTGCAGGTCGCGCCCGCCGGCGAGGCAGCGACGAGCCAGAGAACGGAAAGGAGTTTGACGGCACGCATCGGTCATTCCTCCGGGCTGCAAGCGGTGAGTCCGATCTCGTTTTACTGCGACGAACCGGCAACAAAAATCGATACAGAAATGCGCCGCTCACAAGGGAAAGCGATAAATATTCCTGCAGAGACTATCCGGTTCGATCTCTCAGTCCCAGTGCGCGGCGGAGTCCCTGACCTCGGTCGGATCTCACGTCGTAGATGCGCCAGCCGTCGGGAGCGCGCTTCAGGCGATAAGTGATGCGCACCGCTTTGCGCGCGTTCCGGAATCTTGCTTGCGTAACGGCATAGTCACCCGTCATCGTGGCCGGGCTGATCACCAGGTTTGCGATGGTGGGATCCTGCGATTCCGTGAATGGATCAACATCGATTGTGTTGTCGCCGTTCGCGGCCTTTGCGAGGTCTCGAAGCCATGCCGCCGCGATCTCTTTCTCAAAAAAATGGTTGGCCGTTGACTTGTCCAACTGAAGTGAAAGCAGTTTCGGGCTTTTGCGTGAGCCCTCGTACTGGGCATAGACGGCTTGAACGGCAGCTTCCGGCGTCGCGAACTGGGCTTCGGAAACTGTCAACCCGGTGAGCAGCGTAGCCCCTGTTGCACATGCGAAGAGCGATGAGCGTATCAGAGCACACATCGCAAGCTCCTCCTGCCCGTCCCTTGCCGAGATCGCGGAAGCACCGCTGATCGAGATCTGGACTCTTGAAATCAGCGGGAGTCCCTGCGGGGAGATCAGGTCATGCTTCCTCAGAAATGATGTCTCGTCGCGGATCGTGCTCCCGAGCGTGGCGCCAGAGGCGGCCGCCGCTGCGGTGGCCATCGCCGGTCTTCGGCGAGGGTTCGGTTGCGGGCTGAACTCCGACCGGACACGGCGGTGACCGAGGACAGGATGATCCTGATCGCGCAGATCGAGAAGGGGGCGGGCGGCGATCTCGTGCGCGACCTGCTGGTCTTCCCGCGGTCGAGCCGGCCGGCTCGGGCCCCTCACCGCGCCGGCCCTGCCGCTTCGCTGCGCACGGGGCGGACCCGGCGGCCGCCCCGTGCGACACCCTCCGCACGGCCGAGCCATCGACGGGCCGCGGCCGGCTCCGTAAGGTGAGGGGGATCGGGAGAGGCGCGCGCGTGTCCGACAGTCGAAACCGCTGGCACGTGATCACGGGCCCGCCCTGCTGCGGCAAGTCGACGACGATCGACCTCCTGGCAGCGCGCGGCTTCCGGGTGAGGACCGAGGTGGCGCGCGCGCACCTGGACGAGGCGCTGCGAGCCGGGCGCAGCGTCCACGAGGTGCGCGCGAGGCCCGAGGAGTTCCAGGTCTCCGTGCTGATGCGCGCGCTCGCCGTCGAGCGGAGCCTGCCGCCGGAGGAGCTGATCTTCTTCGACCGCGGGGTCCCCGACAGCCTCGCGTATTTCAGGCTGCACGGCCTGCCCGAGGCCGATTACATGTCCCGCATCGCCGCCGCGCGCTACCGGACGGTCTTCTACCTCGAACCGCTGAGCGACTACGTCACGGACTACGCCCGCGTCGAGAGCCGCCACGAGCGGGACAGGCTCGCGGACCTCCTCTGGCGCGCCTACGCGGACCTCGCCTTCGACGTCGTGCGCGTGCCGGTCCTGCCCGCGCAGGAGCGGATCGACTTCATCCTGCGGCGGATCGCCGGAGCGGGCGACGGCGCGCCCCGGGCGGAGTGACCGCGCGGGCGGCCGCAGGGCCCCGCCCCACCCAGGCTTGAGCGCACGCAAACCGCAGAACAGGCCGGCCGAAACCAAACACCTCTCGCCCGCGTTGGGGGCCTACCTGTCATCACGGGCCGGGAAGCCTCAGCGTCGGAAAGGTGTCTGCGGATGATGTACCTCATGCGTGAGTCGTGTGAACTGATGCTCACGCCCGCCCGGATCGCCGCCGACCTCACGAAGCTTGCTTGCGAGAACCCGCTCAACCCTTTCACCTATACGGTCGCGGGCCGCTCGATCGCCGCCTCCTGCGAGATCTTCGAGCGCGCCACCCGCTCCTATCCCAAACCCGCCTTCGGCCTGCCGGCCGCGGAGCGGATCGTGTGGGAGCAGCCCTTCTGCCGGGTCATCGCCTTCGGGGAGCCGTCCGACAAGCCGAAGCTCCTCCTCGTCGCCCCGATGTCGGGCCACTACGCCACGCTGCTGCGCGGCACGGTGGCAGCCTTCCTCGACACCCATCAGGTCTTCATCACCGACTGGGCCGACGCCCGGCAGGTGCCGCGCGCGGCCGGGCGCTTCGGCCTCGACGAGTACATCGACGCCTGCGCGGCGATGTTCGCGGCGCTCGGGCCGGACCTGCACGTGATGGCCGTCTGCCAGCCCTCGGTGCCCGTCCTGGCCGCCATCGCCCGGATGGAGGCCGAGGACCACCCGGCCGTGCCGCGCGCGGCGATCCTGGTGGGCGGGCCGATCGACACGCGGCGCTCCCCCACGGCGGTCGACCTCCTGGCCCAGGAGCGCGGCATCGGGTGGTTCCGGCAGCACTGCATCCACCTCGTGCCGCCGGGCTATCCCGGCCACGGGCGCGCGGTCTATCCGGGCTTCCTGCAGCTCTCCGGCTTCATGGGGATGAACCTCGACCGGCACCTGACCGCCCACTGGGACATGTTCAACCACTTGGTCGAGGGCGACGGCGATTCGGCGTCCAAGCACCGGGCCTTCTACGACGAGTACCTCGCCGTGATGGACCTGACCGCCGAATTCTACCTGGAGACCGTGGAGCAGGTCTTCATCACCCACAGCCTGCCGAACGGCACCATGCGCCACCGCGGCGCGCCGGTCGATCTCGGGGCGATCCGCCGCTGCGCCCTGATGGCGATCGAGGGCGAGAAGGACGACATCACGGGCGTCGGCCAGACCCGCGCCGCCCTCGACCTCACCCCCAACCTCCCGGGCGACAGGAAGGCCTACCACCTGCAGGCCGGGGCAGGGCATTACGGCATCTTCAACGGCTCGCGCTTCCGGGCCGAGATCGTGCCCGAGATCTGCCGCTTCATGGCGGATCAGGCGGCGCCGCGCCCGGCCCCCGTCCCGGAGCGGGCGGACTGGATCGACCGCTCCGTGGCCCTCTTCGTGGTCAAGGCCCCGCCCGGCCGCGCCGCGGTCCCGCTCCGGCCCGTCTGAGCCTGGTCCTCAATGCAGCAGGGCGCGCCCCGGCACGGCGGCGCCCTGCGCGCCGGCAGGCGCGGTCAGGCCGGCCGCGCGGGCCTGCAGGTCCCCGAGCCGCCGCCGCAGCGCGCTCCGCCCCCGCTCCCGCTTGGCGCGCAGCTGCGCCAGGATCCGCTCCCGCTCCGCGCCCGGCCCGATCCGGGCCTCCAGGTGCTCGCACTCGATCTCGTGCGTGACCTCGACGTCCGCCAGCGCCGCCAGACGGCCTGCAGCGCGCCGGTGAGGCCGTCCAGGTCCGTCCCGGGGGCGCGGCGCGCCGGGCGGACCGACACCGTGGCCGCCTCGGACAGGTCCAGCCGGAGCGGCGGCCGCGTCGCCACCAGGATGGACGCGCCGGCGACGATCGCCCCGGAGCGGGTGCGAATCGGGGTCGCGCAGGGCATGAACGGGATCCGCGTGCCGTCCGGGCGCTCCAGCACCGCCCCGGCGTCGCGGACGGGGCGCCCCTCCCGCAGGGCCACCGCCATCGGGCAGAGCGCGAGGGGCAGGTCCGACCCGTCGGGCGCCAGGAGGCGCCACGCGCCGCACCAGCGCGCGGCCGATCTCCGGACGGTAGCCCCAGAGCGCCGCGGCGGCCGGGTTGTAGTAGGTCAGCCAGCCCTCGGCGTCGGTGGTGTAGACCGCCGTCCCGGCCCCGTCGAACACCTGAGCGATCGGCGGCTCGTCGTTCCAGTCGGACGTCATGCCCGCGTGTCCTCCCTGCCCCCCGACACCTGATCGGCGCCTCCGGCCGAGGAGCGGCTCCGCTTATCGTTGATCTTGACGGATCGGCTTGACTTGCGACGCGCCGCGCACGGGCCGCATTCACCCATGATCGTCCCGGACAGGCAATGGGACGAAAACGATCGGCCGCCGAGCCGCTCCCGCCGCCGTCGCCCGGTCCGGCCGGACTTGTCCCGGATCCGAGAACGTTCTCGGGCGCCGTCACATTGCAATCGATCGCCCCCGTACGGGCAGGTCTATGCCGACATCCGGATTTTCTCTCGCGTAGAGCTCATCGGGAGACCCAATCGACTGAGTTCCCGCCGCGCGGGAATCGCGGCGTCCCGCTGCCGAATGCCCGGGTCAGATTGCTGACATCATGGCATTCACCGGTCGCATGTGATAAAAGAGTTGTGATCATGATGACGGCTAGGCCTCCCAGGATGGCGGTGCTCGAGGAATTGCCATTTGGTGTAGATGTGAGCGAGAGCGAGGATTACCTCGTGATCGAAAAATCCGGCATCGAGCATGATAATCATAACTATATTGTGTCTGGGAAAGTGAAAAAGAAGAATAGAAGCGTGCTGGTCACGACCCATGTGGCGTCGTTCGAGGAAGCACTCGTCCTTGCCAAGCATCTCGCCGACAGGTTGGAGGCATCGCTGATCTACATACGGGACGACGCCCAGCCCTCGCTCTAGCTCGGATCCGCGCACGGCCGGATCTCCTCGGGCGCCGGCGGGGCGGCGCTTGGGCGCCGGCGGGGCCCGGACGGAGGCCGGCCGCGAACGGTGCGGCACCTCCGTACTCGGTCGCGCGCTTTGCCGGCGCGCCCACTCGGTCCCAATAATCCGCGCCGCGCGCCCTCGTCGGACCCCGCACCGGAGCCCGCCTGTCACCAGCGATCCTCACGGCAGCTGTCGACTAAATTGATACACTGCATCCTTTCTGTGCCGCTATGTCGTCGCGGATCTGGGTCCGTTAAGGATAAATTTAACACAGGATACCCAGATTAGGGCCTGAGATACAGATCACGGGCTCTTCGATGTCAGTCGGCTACGGCAATTCCCTGGTGCTCCGGGTGGCGGAGGACGCCTATCGGGGCGACGCGCTGGTCGCGGTGCTGGTGGACGGCGTGCAGGTCGGCGGGCCCCAGGCCGTCACGGCCCGCCGCGCGGCCGGCGAGTGGCAGGACATCACGCTCACGGGCGATTTCGGCGACGACCCGCGCAGGGTCGAGGTGCGGTTCCTCAACGATGCCTGGGGCGGCACGGCGGACGCGGACCGCAACCTCTACGTCGATCACCTGATCCTGGGCGGGCGCACCTACGAGGGCGAGGCGGCGAGCAACGCGGCCGGCCCGATGCTCGGCGACGCCGCGGCCCTCTACTCGGCCGGAACCCTGACCTTCGATACCGGCGTGCCGCCCGCGGCGCCGGTGCGCAGCCTGACGATCCGGGTGGCGGAGGACGCCTATCAGGGCGACGCGCTGGTCGCGGTGCTGGTGGACGGCGTGCAGGTCGGCGGGCCCCAGGCCGTCACGGCCCGCCACGGGGCCGGCGAGTGGCAGGACATCACCTTCACGGGCGCCTTCGCGCCGGATCCGCGCAGGGTCGAGGTGCGGTTCCTCAACGATGCCTGGGGCGGTACCGCCGGCGCCGACCGCAACCTCTACGTCGACCACCTAGTCCTGGACGGCCGGACCTATCGGGGCGCGGCGGCGAGCAACGGCGCCGGCGCGACGGTCGACGGCGCCGCGGCGCTGATGGCGGAGGGGGGCCTCGTCTTCGACACCAGCGCGCCCCCGCCCCTGCGCAGCCTGACGATCCGGGTGGCGGAGGACGCCTATCGGGGCGACGCGCTGGTCGCGGTGCTGGTGGACGGCGTGCAGGTCGGCGGGCCCCAGGCCGTCACGGCCCGCCGCGCGGCCGGCGAGTGGCAGGACATCACGCTCACGGGCGATTTCGGCGACGACCCGCGCAGGGTCGAGGTGCGGTTCCTCAACGATGCCTGGGGCGGCACGGCGGACGCGGACCGCAACCTCTACGTCGATCACCTGATCCTGGGCGGGCGCACCTACGAGGGCGAGGCGGCGAGCAACGCGGCCGGCCCGATGCTCGGCGACGCCGCGGCCCTCTACTCGGCCGGAACCCTGACCTTCGCTACCGGCGTGCCGCCCGCGGCGTCGATGCCGGTCCTCACGCCGGCCCCCCCGCCCGGCGGGACGGGCCCCGGCCTCTCCCTGCTCGGGGTGAACCTCGCCGGGGCCGATTTCGCCGCCGGCGCGCTGCCCGGCCGGCTCGGCACCGACTACACCTACCCGACCGCGCAGGAGATCGACTACTACGCGTCCAAGAACCTGAACGTCATCCGCCTGCCCTTCCTGTGGGAGCGCCTGCAGCCGGTCCAGGGCGGTCCCCTGAGCGCCGCCGAACTCGCCCAGATCGACGCGGTGGTGTCCGCCGCCACCGCCAAGGGCATGAAGGTGATCCTGGACCCGCACGATTACGGCGCGGGCTACGGCCACCTGATCGGCAGTCCGGAGACGCCCGACAGCGCCTTCGCGGATTTCTGGGGCAAGCTGGCCGGGCATTTCAGCGCCAACCCGAACCTGATCTTCGGCCTGATGAACGAGCCCTACGCCCAGAGCGCGACGCAGTGGCTCGGCTCGGCCAACGCGGCCATCGCGGCGATCCGCGCGGCCGGGGCGACGAGCCAGGAGATCCTGGTCCCGGGCAGCTACTGGGACGGGGCCCATAGCTGGGTGAGCAGCGACAACGACACGGTGATCGGGACCGGCATCGTCGATCCGGCCGGCAACTACGCCTTCGAGGTGCACCAGTACCTCGACGCCGACAGTTCCGGCACGCAGGCGGGCGTCGCCTCGCCGACGGTCGGCGTCGAGCGCCTGACGGCGATCACCCAGTGGGCGACGCAGACCAACAGCCGCCTCTTCCTCGGCGAGTTCGGCGTGGCGTCGGACCCAACCAGCCTGCAGGCGCTCGACAGCATGCTGGCCTACATGGACCGGCACGCCGTCTGGCAGGGGGCCACCTACTGGGCGGCGGGGCCCTGGTGGGGCGACTACATGTTCTCGATCGAGCCGACCGGCCTGGGCACCGCGCAGGTCACCGACCGGCCGCAGATGGACGTCTTGGAGAAGTACGCCCCGTGACGTAAGCTGCCCACCGGGCGGCGCCGCCGCCCGCGGCGCGCCCCCCCTCCGCGCCCGGCCGAACTCGACCCCGCGATGCCCGTCTCCCTTCCCCAGCACTTCTGGCAGGCCGTGCGGCCCGGCCTGTCGCCCCTTGGTCTCGCCCGGCTCCTCGCCGCCTCGTGGCGGCTGCGCCGGCTCGCCGGGGCGATCGGGCGGGCGCGGGAGGCGGGGGACGGGGCCGCCCTCGCGGCCCTCACCGCGCGCTGGGTGGCGCTGCACGAGGAGGCGGCGCGCCGCTTCGGGATCCCGGTCCCGGCGGAGGTCTACGCCGCCGAGGCGGCGCTGCGGACCTTCGCGGTCCGCGACCTGCCCCGCCTCGACCGCGAGATGCGCCGCCTCGCCTGGGCGGAGGCCCGGGCCGCGCGCGCCCGGGCAGCCGGGGACGAGCGGGCCGCGGCGGCCGCGCACCGGCTCGGCCAAGCCGCCTGCGACCGCATCTCGGCCCTCTCGCGCGAGATCGACGGCCGCTGATGCAACACTGCATCACCGGTTCGGTCCTGCCCACGCAGCGTGAATGGAAGCATAGGCTGGATTTCAGCGCTTCCGCACAACGCCCTTGACTGTGGTAGAGCTGTGTTCTGAACTGGATGATGGCCACAATTCAGCCATTCTGAAAGCCGTTGCCGGAGGGACGGCCGCGTGCTAGGCCTGAATAATACCCGTACAGGGCGAGACCGGCGCGCTGCGGGCCGCTTCGCCGCGTGGTTTTCGCGATGATTATGGTGGTATCTCTGGCAGGTGTCGCGGCGATCGGGGCCGTCATGGCGCGGTTCTGCCCGTGGTTGCCGATGCTCCTGGCGAGCGTGCTGCTGTTCCTCGGGGCCGCGATCGGCCTCGTGGCCTGGGGCGAGCCGCTCCCGACCGCGCTCGGCCTGGCCTGCCTGCCGGTCCTCGTGCTGCAGACCAGCTACGTGATCGCCGGACAGGTTCTGGAGGGCGCGCGGGCCGCCCTGCTCAAGGCCAACCCGGCGCAGAAGACCCTCGTCTCCCCGCACGGCTCGGCGGACGAGCCCCCCGGCCTGCACTGATCCGACGTCCGCCCGATCGGTTCATACGCCATCCGGTTGATGGCTTCGCCATCTCCGATTTCGGCCATGCGGATGTCGGCGTCGCTCAGGCGCCGCGCTCGCGCACGATCCCGGCTCCCGGCGTCCTGCTCCGACGGGCGCGGGATGGGCGTCGGACGGAGTCCCCGTGATCGGTCCGGCAGCGCCTGTCCGCGGTCACGGCTCCGCTTCCGGACCCGTTCGGGCCTGCCCGACCGGGGCGGAGACGGCGGAGTCCGGGCAGCCGGCGACCGGATGCTCAGAGCGGCGCAGCGTCCGGGCCCGGGCCCGCGGGCAGCAGCTCGCCGCCGAGCGGCGTGTCGATGGTGCAGACGAGGCCCTCGGGGCGGAAGTCCATCCGCACCCGACCGTTGAGCTCACCGGCGAGGGCCCTCTCCAGCATGCGCGTGCCGAATCCCCGGCGCGCGGGCGGGTGAACCGGCGGACCGCCGCGCTCCTCCCAGCGCCAGAGCAGCCGCCGGGGCGGATCCTCGGTCACGCTCCAGGCGACCAGGATCTCGCCCCCGTCGCGCGCGAGCGCGCCGTACTTGATGGCGTTCGTGACCAGCTCGTGCAGGGCCATCGCCATGGTAACGGCGGTGCGCGGCTGCAGGGCCACCGGCGGGCCGCTCGCCGAGACGCGGCCCTCGACGCCGCACGCCGTCGCCGCGGTCGCGACGATCTCGCCGAGGTCGGCGGCCCTCCAATGCACGCGCGTCAGCACGTCGTGAGCGTGCGACAGGGCTTGCAGGCGGCCCTCGAACGCCGATCGGGCGGCGCCGGCCCCCTCCACTTCCCGGAAGGTCTGCAGGGCGAGCGACTGAACGATCGCCAGGGTGTTCTTGACGCGGTGGTTGAGCTCCTCGACCATCAGCCGAAGCCGCCTCTGGTCGTCCGCGATCTGCTGCTGGGCCCGGCGCAGCTCGGTTGAATCGTAGTAGTAGCAGATCACGCCGAACCGGCCGTCGGGCAACCGCGTCCGCTGCAGCTCCCACTCGTAGCCTTCGGTGCCCGGCACGTCCTGGCGGGGCCGGTAGAAGGCGCGCGAGTAGAAGGGAACGCCGGTGTCGAGCGTGTCCCGGAAATGGCCGATGATCTCCTGCGCCACCTCCTCCGGCCAGAGGATCCGCATGGCCTCGGCGAAGGGGCGGCCGATCAGCGGGCGCACGTTGCGGAAGGCGCCGTCCTGCGAACGGTGGTTCATCGAGGCGATCGTGAAATCCGCGTCGACGATGTAGATCCCGAAGGGGCAGCGCTCGATGAGCTCGTGAAACAGCTCCTCCTGGCGCGCGGCGCGCGCCGTGGCCCGCGCCAGGCGCTGCTCCAGGCTCGGGCCGTGATCCGCCGGCGGCGGCTCTCGCCGATCCGGGGCCTCGGGTGCCCGCTTCGCCGGATCCCCCGCTTCGGGCTCGTCACTGCTCAAAGGTCACACCGGCCGGGCTGAGAACCGCACCGGAGGCTCCCTACCTCAAGTCGAGGCGGGGGAGAAACCGGATCCGCGCGGCGTGCTCGGCGGCCCCCGCACGGCCGATTCCGGCTCAGCGGGCGGGATCGCGGGCGTCCGCCTCCCCGCCTCGGCCCCCCGCGAGCGCCGCGAGCCGGCGCCCGAGGAAGTCCACCACGGCCTCCCGGTCTCCCGCCGCCTGCCGGTTCCAGCGCGCGAGGTTGTGCCGGGCCGCCTCGCGCGCCGCGCGCCGCCAGTCCGGACGGGCCAGGGCCGCGGCCACGGCCGCCGCCGCCGCCTCCGGATCGCCGATCGGAACCCGCAGCCCCGAGGCTCCGAGCACCTCGTGGAAGACCGGCTTGTCCGGCGCCACCACCAGGAGCCCGGCGAACTGCATCTCGAGCAGCGGCAGCCCCAGCCCCTCGTCGTGCGAACTCATCAGGAACAGGTCGAAGGCGCCGATTGCCCGGCGCGCCTCGTCGTCGTCGAGGAAGCCGAGCGGCCTGACATGGGGCAGGCGCGCCAGCGTCTCGGCCTCGCCGCCCCAGCCCGGCCGGCCGATGATCCGCAGCTCGACCGGGCGGCCGAGCCGGCGCGAGAGGGCCGCGCAGAGGGCGGCGGCGCCGGAGTAGTTCTTGCGCGGCTCGATCGTGCCCATGGCGCCGACCACGAGCGGCCGGTTCGGGTCCTCCCGGTCCCCCGCCCCGGCCTCCTCCGGGAGCGCGTCCGAGAGGGAGAAGACGTTGCGGATCGGCGGGCGGTAGAGCAGCACGGTCGCGTCCGGCCGGATCCAGGGCCGCAGGGTCGCGCCCGTCGTCTCCGAAAGGACCAGGAAGTTGCGGAGCCGTCGCAGCGCAAGCCGGAAGGGCGGCACCATGTAGAGCCGCGCGGCCCGGTTGAGCTCGTGGCGCCGCGTGAGCAGGAACAGGTCGTTGACGTAGAGCACGCTGCGCTCCGGCAGCGCCGCGAAGACCGGCGAGGGCGGGTAGCCGGAGAACAGCCACAGGCTGCGCGGATGGGCCAGGGCGGCGGCCGGCATCCGCAGCATCTGCTCCCAGATCATCGCGGGCCGGCTCCCCCGCGAGGTCCAGCCGGTCACCGGCAAGGGTGCCAGGGCCTCCTCGCTGAACAGCTCGCGGGTGATCCGCTCGATCCCCGAGGCGCGCCGGCTCAGATGGGTGCGGTCGACGACGAGGGTGGGGCGGGGGCCGAGCGGCAGGGTCGGGCCGCTCATGGGCGCATCCCGCCGCTCTCCGCCTCGCCCTCGCTCTCCAGCATGCCCTTGAGCATCCACAGCAGGGAGGCGGTCTTGATGCTGAGGAAGCCGTAGCTCACCAGTGAGTTGAAGGCCACGTAGAGGCAGAGCGCGTGCGCGTAGCGGATCTGTGCCCGGTTCCGGTAGGCGGTCGAGAAGGTGCAGTAGAGCCAGAACAGGGCGAGGCCGAGGAGCGACTGCGTCGTGATGATGTAGCTGACGCCGCTGTCGACCGCCTTGTAGATCAGCTTGTCCGAGAGGCCGAGGAACTCGGGCACGTCGTAGACGTGCAGGAGGTCGACCGTCCAGGCGACGCGACCCGGGAAGTCGTCGCTGCCGCCCGCGATCCCGGTCACGCCGACGAACAGGAAGGAGGCGACCAGCGCGCCCGGCAGGTAGAGGAGAGGCACCACCCGCGGCAGGAACCGCCACACCACGCTCACCAGCAGGATCGCGAAGAACGAGACCAGGGCGAGGCGCCCGTCGCAGGCCACCATCAGGAAGAAGTTCGTCGCCAGGAGGTAGGTGCGGCAGGATGGGCTCAACCGCTCCCAGCGCGAGAAGATGTAGGCCGCGATGATCACGCAATAGGCGCCGAGCGAGACCGGCTCGAGGAAGACCGACGAGACCCGGTGCGCGTCCATGATCTGGTCGGCGATGCTGAGGAAGCGCGCATCGGGCCGGGTCGCGCTCACGAACAGGTCGGAATCCGTGTTCCAGAAATTCTCCTCGGTCAGCCCGCGGGTCGCGATGAAGTAGTCCTTCACCCGGAACAGCGCCGAGTAGGCTTCGACGTTGAAGGCCTCGATCACCCCGAAGACGAACACGACGCTGTGGATGGCGAGGAGGTAGCGGTTCAGGTAGCGCGTGCGCGTGCACAGGCCGAGCATCATGAAGACCGGCGCGATCAGGATGTCGCGGAAGTACTTCACGCTCGTGGCCGGATCGACGGCCACCGCCCGCAGCGTCATGAACACGAAGAGCCAGGCGATCAGCGCGACCGAGAGCGTCATGCTCGGCCGGTAATGCGCCAAGGCGACGAGCAGGGCGGCGCCGATCAGCACGATCTCGGCCCCGATGACGATGCCGGGCGAGAGCCCGGTGACGTTGCCGTTCACGTAGGCGAGCGCGGCGTTGAACAGCATCCCCCCGGCGAGGATCCCGAAGGGGACGTGCTCCAGCACGGCGCCCCGCGCCGCCGCCGGGGCCGGGACGGGCCTGAGGAAGGAGGGCAGCGCGACCGCGTGGGTCGGGACGGGCGGCATGGCGGGGCTCCGGCGGGTGGGGCGGCGAGGGACCCGCGCGTCGGCGGGCCGGCACCCGCGGTCAGCGGGTCGGCACCCGCGTCAGCGGGTCGGCACCTCGGGCGGCTCCTCGGCCTGCAAGGCGACCTCGACCACGTCGCCGGGCTGCAGCTCGGTGTCGTGATCCGCCGGGATCCGGGCCGTCTTGCCGCCGGACCTGCGGAAGATCGAGATCTGCGGCTGGCTGTCGAAGCCGCGCACCAGCTGGGACTTGACCATTCCGGTGTAGCGCAGCTTCTCGCTGACCGCCTGGAGCCGGCTGCGGATCGCCGCCAGCTTGGCGGTCGAGTCCTGGATCTCGCGCAGCACCTCGAGGCGCCGGGTGTCGTCGACCCGCTGGAGCTTGCGGCCGAGATCGCCCTTCTCGCGCTCGACCGAGGCGAGGACCGCCATGGTCTGGAGGGCGCGGGTGGCCGAGAGCAGGACCGTGCGGCGCGCCTCGACGAGGCGCGGCATCGGCACGTTGCCGCGATCGAACAATTCCTGGTAGCGCTTGAGATCGTCAGTGTCCGACTGGACGCCTTCCTTCTCGCGCCGCTCCTGCTCGCTGAGCACCGAGGCCCGCTCGTTCTCCTTGGCGGCGGCCTCGGTCAGGTAGCGCTTCTCCTTGACGATGTCCTCGTTGCGCGTCGTCAGGATCGCGCGCTCGCCCTCCGAGAGCTCCTTCGCCACGGAGGGCGCGACGGGCGTCTCGATCACCGCCTTGCGGTCGAGCTCCCCCTTGCCGTCGAGCTCGGCCCGCAGGCGCGAGAGCCGCTGCTGCTCCTTGGCGTAGTCGATCCAGGCCGTGTTGTAGGCGTCGCGCAGGTCCGACAGCTGCAGGAACGGGTTGTCCATCTTGAAGCGGAGGATGTCGAAGCCCCCGGCCAGCGCCACGGTCTGGCGCACGGTCATGCCCGGCCGGTAGGGCTGCTCGCCCGGCTTGGCCACGTCGCCGTTCAGGTAGACCGGTCGATATTCCAGGATCGCGACGTTGATCTCGGAGGCCGAGAGGATCAGCGGAAATTCCCGGCCGTCGTCGGTGCGGCGGCGGATCTCCTTCGACGGCAGGAGCGACTGGATCTTCGCCCGCGCCTCGGCGAGGCTCAGCCCGGCGACCGGGACCTGGCCGACCAGCGGCACCGTGACCTCGCCGTCGCCGTTGACGACGCTCTTGGCCTTCAGTTCGGGCACCGCGACCGCCTCGATCGTGAGCGTGTCGCCCGGCGCGATCAGGTAGGCCGCCGCGGCGGGATGCGCCGCGAGGGCGAGGACCGCCCCCAGGACGAGGCCCGCCCTCGTGCGGGACGGGCGGCGCGGGGCCTGGTTCACCATGCGGGGTACTCCCTTTCGCGGCGCGTGGCGGGCTTCCTGCGGTCGTGCGACCGGCCTCGTCGCATTCCGGATCCCTCGTTCGGACGGGTCCCGCGTCGGGCGACCCTGATGCTGGACGGGTCCGGGCGGCCCGCGGGGAGCGACCGGACGCGGCGGCTGTCACAACTTCGATTGTGCAGTGCACAACCGAAGGGCGAGAGACGGCGAAGCCATCCCCCGCCGCGAACCGGGGCTAGAAGTCCCTTTCCCCCCGAACCGTTCCAAGAAATGCCGCGCGACACAAGAGGTATGCGGCTTCCCCTGCCCCCGCTGGACCAGTTCAAGAAGACGCAGCACCGAGGATGCGGCGGCCCGGCCTTTCGCCTATGCGAGACAGCACCCGTACTTCTCAGAGAATGCAAGAAACGGGCCTGTTCCACGAAATGTCGGGTCGCCGCCACCGACATCGGCGCGCATTATGCTTGCAAAGCAGAGCAGACATGCGAAAAATGCAAAGAGGCCGCGAGGCTGCGCCCCGTGGGGCAAGGCGGGGCCCGCTTCGCCCTCTGATAAGGCTTGCGAATCCAATCGTCCCGGATCCGGGGCGGTGCGACCGGCCCGGCGGGTCGGCCGCACCGAGCGCCGCCTTCGGCCGCTCCCGTCATGCTGAAATCACAACCCTGGTCATCGTTTTGAGCATGTCTTAACCGGCAACGAGAGGGTCGATCCGGGTCCCGGCTGGACTGTCCGCCCGATACGGGCCGCACAACCTCCCGAACGCCCTGGCCGGGAACCCTCTCGCGTTGCAACAAAAACCCCAACGGCCGGGCCGGGCCGCTTCGCCATGCACCGAGACGGCGTTTGGTTCCCGGAAAAAATCCGCCGGCTCGCCTGGAACGTGCATTCGGAACGGCAACGCTTTGCCAATCCGGCGCGGCGGGTTGTGAAACCCGTTCGACCGGTGTTAACCCTTTCGAGGCAGCAAGCGGCCGGCATTGCGACCTGTACGCCAAGCAGATCTGCTCGAATCGACACCTCGCCAGCAAGTCGGCGCAGATCAGCCGCCGAGTTGCGCAGGGCTTCAGCCCGATACGCCGTATCGCCGGCAAAATTCCCGCTGTTGTGCAGGGCCGGTCGGCCGCGTCCTGCGAGTACCGAGCGCGCAAGGGTGGCCATGAACATCAAGCCGAACCAGCTGCGTCTGCACGTCGACTCGGCCTCACCCCGGCTGGAGCGCGATGAGCGCTGGGACGTGGCGGCGATCCTGGACGTTCTGCGCCGGCGCCGCATCCTGGCGGCTTGCGTGTTCGTGGCCTGCCTCACCGCCGCGCTCGCCTACCTGGCGACCGCGACGCCGCTGTTCATGGCGACCGGCATCCTGGTGCTCGACACCAAGCTGACGCCCCCCTCCCCCGCCCAGGTCAGCGCCGAGCCGACCATCGATCCGGCCGTGGTGGACAGCCAGATCGAGATCCTCAAGTCCCGGAAGATCGCGACCGACGTGGTCGACAAGCTCGGCCTCCAGGGCGACCCCGAATTCGTCGGCAGCGGTCCCTCGCTCCTCGACGCGCTCAAGGGCCGGCTCCTGTCCCTGGTGGAGGCCAGCAGCGGATCCGCGGAGCCGCCCGACCTGCGCCAGGTCGCGGCGGGGACGCTCGAGCGCACGCTCAAGATCACCCGCACCGGCCGCAGCTTCCTCGCCGAGATCAACGCGACCACGCGGGACCCGAAGAAGTCGGCCGCGATCGCCAACGCCGTGGCGGAGGCCTACATCCAGGACCAGCTCAGCAGCCGGATGGAATCGAGCCAGCGCACCACCGACTGGATGCAGCGGCGCCTGAAGGAAGTGCGGGACGAGGCCGAGGCGGCCGAGCGCGCCCTCAAGGAGTTCCGGGCCCATGCCGGCGCGTCGAGCCCCGGGGCCGAGCCCGTGAGCGCGGCGGACATCGCCTGGGAGCGCGCCTCGATCGAGGCGATGCGGCGCGCCGCGGCCGAGAGCCTGGAGCGGGGCCGCGCGGGCCTCGCCGCCGCCCAGGCGATGCTGGCCGCCCTGGAGGGCGGGGACACCGCCGCCGCCACCCGCAAGCGCCTCGACGAGGTCGACGACCCCGAGGTCTCGCACCTCGCGGCGGCGATGGCCGGCCCGGGGCCGAGCCCGGCCGAGGCCGAGGCCCTGCGCGCGCGGCTGCGCCGGCTCGTGGACGACCGCCAGGCCGCGATCGGGCTCGCCCAGCGCCGCGACGGGCTGCTGGCGCGGCGCCTCGGCGACCTCGCGGCGGGCACGGATCCCGGCCCGAACGGCCGCGAGCAGCAGCTCGCCCGCGCGGCCGAGGCCGCCCGCTCCACCTACGAGGCGCTGCAGAACCGGGTCTCGCGCGTCAGCTCCTTCCTGCAGCAGCAGGCGCTGCCGGTCACGGAGGCGCGGCTGGTGAGTGCGGCGGTGCCGCCGCTCGCCAAGTCCTCGCCCCGGACGACCCTGGTCCTGCTCCTGGCCAGCGCCGGCGGGCTCGCCGCGGGCATCGCGGCGGCCTTCCTGCGGGAGATGTTCGACCGGCGCATCCGCTGGCCGACGCAGATCGCCGGCCTCGGTCAGCCCTTCCTCGGTCCCCTGCCGCCCACCGAGGGGCGCCGCCTGCCTCTGCCGGGCCGACGGGCGCGGCCTTCCGCCGGGATCCCGCTGCTCATCGCAGGCCCGGACGCCTCGCCCGCGGCGCTCGAGACCCTGCGCGCGGCCAAGATCGCCGTCGACCACGCCCTCGGCCGCGAGAGCTGCCGGGTGGTCGGGGTCGTCTCTCCCTGCGACCGCGACGGGAAATCGACGGTGGCGGCCAATTTCGCGGCCCTGGCGGCCGAGATGCGGGCCCGCGTGCTCCTGATCGACGCCGACCTGCACGGCGGCGGCCTCTCGGCGCAATTCGCGGGCGAGGGGGCGATCGGCCTCGACGAGGCGGTGGGCCGGCAGCACCCGCTCGCCCGCTGCGTGGTGCCAACCCCGCTCGGCTTCGACCTCCTGCCCGGGAGCGTCGGCGCGCCGCCCGCCCACCCGGTCGAGATCCTGGCCTCGGTCGGGCTGCGGC
Source organism: Methylobacterium sp. 4-46 (assembly GCF_000019365.1). Lineage (GTDB taxonomy): Bacteria > Pseudomonadota > Alphaproteobacteria > Rhizobiales > Beijerinckiaceae > Methylobacterium. The sequence continues at coordinate 1,195,862 of NC_010511.1, forward strand.
GCCTGCTGACCGAGGCGCGCGGGCGCTACGACTACGTGGTGATCGACGTCCCGGCGGTCCTCTGCGCGGTCGACGCGAGGGCGATCGCCGAGGTCATCGACGGCTTCATCCTCACGCTGGCCTCCGGCCGCACCAGCCTCGATGCGGTCGAGCGGGTCTTCGCCACCTGCCCGGGCATCGCCGACCGGTCCGTGGGCGTGGTCCTCAACCGCTCCAGGGTCGCGGTCGGCCCGCTGCGGGCGCGGCGGGCCCCGCGGTCCGGCATGCTGGAGATCGCCCGATGAGCGCCCATCCCGTCCTGCGCACGGCGCGGCGGGCCGTGCGGCCGGTGGCCCGCGCGGTCCGGCGCCACCTGCTGCCGCGGCTGATGCCGGTCGCTCGCCACGCCTTTCCGGAGGCCGCCGCGCGGGTGCGGGTCGTGGGCCTGCTGTCCTCGTCCTCCGGGCTCGGGGAATCGGCGCGGCTCTGCCTCGGCAGCCTGGCCGGGGCCGGCTACCGGCTCTCGACGGCCGACGTCGCGGGCCTGTTCGACAGCAACGACGGCATCGCCTACCCGGCGGGCGAGTCCGACCCGCAAGAGGACCTCGCCATCTACCATCTCAACCCGCCCATGCTCCTCCCGAGCGTGGTGCGGACGGGCCTGCGCCGGCACGCCGGCACCTACAGCATCGCCTACTGGGCCTGGGAGCTGGAGACCCTGCCGGCCGAGTGGATCGCGGCGATCCGGTTCGTCGACGCCATCCTGGTGCCGAGCCGTTTCTGCCAGGCCGCCCTGCGGGCCCACACCGACAAGCCGGTGATCGTGGTGCCGCATCCGGTCGACGCCGCCGTCCCGGTGCGGGAGGCCGCCGCGCCGCCGCCGGGGGACCGCTTCCGGGTGGCGAGCATCTTCAATTTCGGCTCGTCCTACGCGCGCAAGAACCCGACCGCGCTGGTGCGCGCCTTCCGGGCCGCCTTCGGCGAGGATCCGGGGGCCGAGCTGGTGCTGAAGGTCAGCGACGGGGCCCGCTACCCCCGCGAGCGCGCCCAGATCCTGGCCGAGATGGCGGGGGCGCCGAACGTCCGCCTGATCGACGAGGTCTGGGAGCGCCCGCGCCTGCAGGCCTTCCTGGCCTCGGCGGACGCCTACCTGTCGCTCCACCGCTCGGAGGGCTTCGGCCTGACCCTCGCGGAGGCGATCCTCGCCCGCGTGCCGGTCGTGGCCACCCACTGGTCGGGCAACACCGATTTCTGCGACCCGGCCCTGTCCTACCCGGTCGACTACGCCCTGGTGCCGTTCAGCGACCCGCATCCCGCCTATGCGGGGGTCGGCGCGGCGCGCTGGGCCGAGCCGGACATCGCCCACGCGGCCCACCAGCTGCGACAGGTGCGGGGCGAGCCCGAGGCGGCGCGGGCCAAGGCCCGGGCCCTGCGGAGCGCCTTCGTCACCTACCTGCGCCGCCACGGCTACGAGGAGGCGCTCGCCTCCCTCGCCCGCCCCGCGCAAGCCGCCTGATCGGGACGCCCGCGCCCCGACCCTGCTGCCCCGAGAGGAACGAGCCTTGACTGATCCGATTGCCCAGAAGGGCGACGAGACGGACCTGACCGTGTCGCTCGTCGTCTGCACGGTGGGCCGGCTGGAACCCCTGGAGAGGCTGCTCGCCTCCCTGCGCCGCCAGACGCGCCGGCCCCTCGAGATCCTCCTCGTCGACCAGAACCCGGCCGGCACGCTCAGCGCCCTGCTCACCCGCTTCCGCGACCTGCCCCTCGTGCACCTCGTCGACCTCGCCGATGCGCGGGGCCTGTCGCGGGCCCGCAACCTCGGCCTGGCCTGCGCCCGCGGCAGCGTGGTGGGCTTTCCGGACGACGATTGCTGGTACGACCCCGAGGTCGTCGCGCGGGTCGCCGACCTGTTCTCCGTCCCGGGAAGCCCGGGCCTGATCTGCGGGCGCACGGTCGATGCCGGGGGCGCCGAATCCGTCAGCGCGCATCTGCCGGTCCCGGCCGAGATCGCGCGCGACACCGTCTTCCTGGCGGGCAATTCCAACGGCCTGTTCGTGCGTCGGGGCCTCGCCAAGCGCGTCGGCGGATTCGACGAGACGCTGGGAGTGGGCGCCGCGACGCCGTTCCAGTCCGGCGAGGAGACGGACTTCATCCTGCGCGCCCTCGCTCTCGGCGCGTCCTGCCGCTTCGAGCCCGGCCTGGTCGTCCGCCACGACCAGCCCGAGGCGAATCCGGCCGCCGCGGCCGCGCGGGCCGCCCGCTACGCGCCGGGCTTCGGGCGGGTGCTGCGCCTGCACGGTTTCGGACCCGGCTACGTCGGCAACCGCGTGCTGCGGGCCTTCGGGCGCGGGGCGCTCCTCCTCCTCGGCGGCCGCCGGGACGACGCGCGCCACCGCTTCGCCTGGGCGCTCGGCACCCTGCGGGGCTACGCCGCCCCGGCCCGCGCCCGCGCGGCGGCCCCGCCGCGCGGGGCCGCCGCGCGGGAGCCGGGCGCGCAGCCCAGGCCCTTCGGCCTCTCCTTCGCGCCGCTCGACGACGGGCAACTCGCCCGGCAGCTGGCCGGCCCGCTGGTTCCGGCCGGCGCGGGCCCGCGGATCGTCGCCACCGCCAACCTCGACCACATCGTCCAGCTCTCGCGCAACACCGTCTTCCGGGAAGCCTATCGCCGCGCCTGGATCGTCACCGCCGACGGGATGCCGGTCTACCTCTACGCGAGGCTGCGCGGGGCGAAGCTGCCCGGCCGGCTCACCGGCGCGGACCTGTTCGCGCGGCTGATGACGATGCTCTCCCCGGCCCGGCACCGCTGCTTCTTCGTGGCCTCCTCGGAGGAGACCGCCGCGCGGATCGAGGCCCTGCTCCTCGCCCGCGGCTTCTCGCGCGAGCAGCTCGCCTTCCGGGTGCCGCCCTTCGGTTTCGAGACCGACGCGGCCTATTCGGACGCCCTCGCGGGGGCGATCCGGGCCCACCGCGCCACCCACCTGTTCCTCGGCCTCGGCTCGCCGAAATGCGAGATCTGGAGCCACCGCTACCGCGGCGCCCTCGGCGACTGCTACGTGCTCAACGTCGGCGCCGGCCTCGACTTCTACAGCGGGACCAAGCGGCGCGCCCCGGTCGTCCTCCAGCGGACCGGCCTCGAATGGGCGTGGCGCGTGGCCCAGGAGCCGCGTCGGCTGTTCCACCGCTACTTCGTCGCCTCCTGGCGCTTCCTCTGGATCGCCGCCGCCGACTTCGCCCGGTCGGACCGCACCCTGCCCCCCTCACGCGCCATCGAGGTGGAACGCCATCGATGAGCCCCGCCACGCGAGGCGCGCTCGCGCCGCCGGAGCGGTCCGCCCGCCCGGCCGCGCCGCTCCGCCCCGAAGTCCACGGCCGCTGACCGATCGCCCGGCGAGACCGATGCCGCTCCGGAACGCCACACCTCCCGCATCAACCCAGAAGCCGGTGCGCAGCACCGCGCCGCAGGCGCCCCAAGGCGCCTGGACGCGCCGTCCGCCGCGCCACGAGGAGAGACGATCAATGCCAAGGGGGATTGCAGTCGAGTTCCAATATCGGGAGCAGCGCCTCGAGGACGGTGCCGCGGGGCTCCCACGGCGCGCGATCGACCCGGCCCGGCCCCTCTGCCGGCGCGCCGGCCTCATCAACGTGGCGCTGGCCAAGCGCGCGACCGACATCGCCGTCGCGCTCGCCGCGCTGGTGTTCCTCCTGCCGGTCTTCGTCGCCGTGGCCATCCTGATCAAGGCGGAGACGCCCGGCCCGGTCTTCTTCCGCCAGCGCCGCTACGGCGTGCAGCGGCGGCCGTTCCTGATCTTCAAGTTCCGCACCATGACGGTGCTCGAAGCGAGCGGAGCCTTCCGGCAGGCCGCCGCGAACGACGCTCGGGTGACGCGGATCGGGCGCTTCCTGCGGCGCTCCAGCCTCGACGAGGCGCCCCAGCTCATCAACGTGCTCGTCGGCGACATGTCGCTCGTCGGGCCGCGGCCGCACGCCGTCGCCATGGACGACGCCTACGCGCCGGTCGTCTCGCACTACGAGGACCGTTTCCTGGTGCGCCCGGGCCTCACCGGCCTGGCCCAGATCAGCGGCTACCGCGGCCCGACCGACACCCACGACAAGATCGCCCGGCGCATCGCCCACGACCGGGCCTATATCCGGCGCTGGTCCCTGCTCCTCGACTTCGCGATCATGCTGCGCACGCCGATCGCGCTCGTGAGGGATCCCAATGCCCTCTGAGGCGACGAGGCGGGCGCGGCCGCTTCCCGCCGCGATCACCCGCGGCGCCTTCCTGGCCGCCCTCGCCGGCGGCGTCGCCGCGGCGGCCGGGACGGGGGCGGGCCCGGCGCGGGCCGGCGGGGCGGTCCGCTACCCCGGCGTCAACCTGTCGGGCGGGGAGTTCGGCGACATCGGCCGCCCCCTCGGCCAGGGCTACATCTACCCGCCGAACGAGAGTTTCGCCTACTACGCCGGGCGCGGCATGAAGCTCGTGCGGATCCCGTTCAAGATCGAGCGGGTGCAGCCGGAGCCCCTCGGCGCCCTCTCGGTCCGGGACGCGGACGAACTCGCGCGCTGCGTGCGCGCGGCCAAGGCCGCCGGGCTCCTGGTGGTCCTCGACGCGCACAATTTCGGCAAGCGCGACGGAAAGCCGATCGAGGCGCGGGACCTCACCAATCTCTGGTCGCGGCTCGCCGCGCGGTTCCGGGACGAGCCGTCGGTGGCCTACGGCCTCATGAACGAGCCGGTGGCCTTCGCGCCGCCCGCCTGGCGCCCGGTCGTCGACGCCCTCGTCAAGGCCATCCGCGACGGCGGCTCGCGGCAGCTCCTGATGGTCCCCGGCGCCGGCTGGAGCGGCGCCCATTCCTGGGTGTCGGACGGCAACGCCGCGGCCTTCGAGGATTTCCAGGACCCGCACTTCCTCTTCGAGGTCCACCAGTACCTCGACCGGGACAATTCGGGCTCGAACCCGCAGGATTACGCCCCGGGCGCCGGCGCGACCCGGCTCGCTGCCTTCACGGACTGGGCCCGGCGGCGCGGCGCCAAGGCCTTCCTGGGCGAGTTCGGCTTCGCCCTGCCCGCGGGCGAGGCCGAGGCGCGGGCGCTCCTCTCCTTCGTGGCCGCCCACACGGATGTCTGGCAGGCCTACGCCTACTGGGCCGGCGGACCGTGGTGGGGCGATTACGCGTTCAGCATCGAGCCCGGCAAAGAGGGCGACAAGCCGCAGATGGCCCTGCTGAGGCACTTCATGTGACCGCCCGGCCCGCGGGAGGCGCGGCCGCGGGCGCGTCGCCAGGTCCCGCGCGGACCCCAGGAGCACCGGACCCGGGAATCAGGAGCACCGGACCCGGGAATACGGATCCAAGAATACGGATCCAAGAATACGGACTTAGGGATACGGATGGCAGGCACACTGGTTCGCAAGTCGTTGATCAACGCCGTCGCGGGCGTGGCGACCACGTTCGCCGGCTTCGCGAGCAGCATTCTGGTGGCGCGCCTCATCGGGGTCGAGGGATCCGGGATCATCGGGTTCGCGGTCTGGGCCGCCACGATGTCCGTGATGGTGGCGGATCTCGGGATCCCCGGCAGCCTCGCCCGCTTCCTGCCCGAGCTTCGCGCGCGCGCGAGCCTCGCCGATGCGGACGGCCTGACGCGCGCGCTCCTGCGTCCCTACCTCCTCGTCACCCTGTGCGTGTCCGGAGGCTTCTTCGCCTACGCGGCCTCGCTCGCGGCCGCCCAGCCCGACGGGATCGGCTGGCAGATCCACCAGGGCAGCTACCGCGCCTCGCCGCTGTTCTGGCTGCTCGTGGGGCTGGCCTGCCTCACCCAGTCGCTGGCGAGCTTCGTGACCAGCTACCTGCGCGGCGTGCAGGATTTCGCGGCGCTCGCGCGGCTCGCCCTGCTCGCCGCCGGCGCGCAGATCGCGGCCACGACGGTCGGAATCGTCGCGTTCGGCGTCGGCGGCGCCCTGGCGGGCGCCGTGATCGGATCGGCCGTCGTCATGCGCCAGGTCCTGCGGCTGCCGCGCGAGGGCAGCCCCGTTCCGCCGGTGCTGCGCGCCCGCGTCGTCCGCTACTCCGTCGAGTCCTGGGCGAGCCACCTCGTCACGGCGTTCCTGTGGTCGCGGATGGAGGTCATCTTCCTCGAGCGGAGCTTCGGCAGCCACGCGGTCGGGCTGTTCACCGTGAGCCTGACGCTGTCGAACCTCGCCATGCAGGGGCCGCTGCTGCTCACCGGCGCGCTGCTGTCGCACCTCTCGCAACATTCCGGAGCGGAGCACGCGGAGACCCGCCTGGCCCTCTACCCGGCCAGCGTGCGTCTCCTCGCGCTGTTCGTATTCCCGCTCTGCCTGGGGACGGCGGGTGTCATGCCGCTCCTGCTTCCCCTGCTCTTCGGCGACGCCTTCGCGCCGGCGGTGACCGCCGCCACGATCCTGGTCGGGACCGCGAGCCTGATCACGATCGCCACCATCGCGTACTCGTACCTGTTCGCGATGGAGCGGACGAGCTTCATCCTGGGATCGGGGCTCGTCGGGGCCGTCCTGGCGATCACCGCCGGCCTCACGGTGGTTCCGGCCGCGGGCCTGCTCGGCGCGGCGAGCGCGCGGGCCGCGATCCAGCTCCTCGTGACGGGCGCCATCGTCTGGTACGCTCGGCGGTCGCTGGGCTGCGTGCTGCCCACGCTCGATCTCGCGCGGATGTTCCTGGCGGCCCTGCTCTGCGCGATCGCCGCCCGGATCGTCGTCACGGTGACCTCGGGCGTGCCCGGGCTGATGCTGGCCGTGCTCACGGGCGCCCTCGTCTACGCGGCCGCCCTGCGCGTCCTCAAGCCCCTGCCGCGCGCCGACCTGCAGCGGGTGCGGGACGCGCTGCGCAACCTGCCCGTCCCGCTGCGCTCGGCCGCCCTCGCGAGCCTGCGCGTGATCGCGCCGGCCTGAGCCTCGTTCCCCGGCAACCTCGTCCCTGGAGGATGCACCGATGATGCGAAACCTGATGCGGCAGCTGCGCGGCGCCCTCGTGCGGCGAGCCGAGCGGCTGACGGGAACCCACATCATCCCCCGGGGCAGCCTGTGGGCGATGCCCGAGCGGGAGCACCTCAGGGCGTTCTTCGCGCATTTCGGCGTCGACTGCGTCTTCGACGTCGGCGCCAACGAGGGGCAATTCGCCGACATGCTCCGCCGCAAGGTCGGCTATCGCGGGCCGATCCTGTCCTTCGAGCCGATCCCGGACGTGGCCGAGCGGCTCAAGGCCCGGGCTGCCGCCGATCCGCTCTGGTTCGTCGAGCAGGTCGCCCTCGCCGACGAGATCGGCGAGCGCACCTTCAACATCATGGCCGACACGCAATTCAGCTCCCTCGCCAAGCCCAGCCACGAAGAGGTCAAGCTGTTCGAGGGCACCAATCAGATCCTGCGAAGCATCGGCGTCAAACTGTCGACGGTCGAGTTCATGCTGGAGAAGTACCGCAAGGAGCTGAAATTCACCCGGCCCTACCTGAAGATGGACACGCAGGGCCACGACCTGTCCGTGGTGCGGGGGGCGGGCGACAGCCTGCGGGGCTTCGTCGGACTGCAGAGCGAGTTGGCGATCCGCAAGCTGTACGACACGTCGGTCGATTTCCGCGACGCCATCACGGCCTATGAGCGGGCCGGCTTCGCCCTCAGCGCCTTCGTGCCCAACAACGAGGGACACTTCCCGGCGCTGATCGAGATGGACTGCATCATGTACAACACGCGCTACGTGCCGCTCGCGTGACCGCGCCGCGCGCTGACCGCGCGATCGTAGAGGGCGGCAGTGTCCCGCGCGATCGCCGCCCAGCTCGGCACCGCGGCGATCCGCTCGCGCGCGCCGCGCCCGAGCGCCAGGCGCAGCTCGCGGTCCTGCGCCAGCCGCGTCATGGCCTGCGCGAGCGCGCGCGGGTCTTCCGGCTCGACGAGGCACCCGCTGCGCTCCGGCTCCAGCATGGCCGCGAAGACGCCGAGGCGCGACGCCAGGATCGGCCGGCCGAACGGGAGGGCGAGCATCAGGACGCCGCTCGCCTCGATCTGCCGGTAGGGGAACACGAAGACGTCGGCGTCCGAGAGGATCCGCGGCAATTCCTCGTCGGGGATGTGGCGCTCGTCGAAGACGAGCTGGGCGGCGAGCCCGAGTTCGCGCGCCCGCTCCTTCAGCCCGTCGAGCGGCATGGCGGGGCGGCCGGCCACGACGAACCGGCAGTGGCGCAGAACCGCCTCGGGCATCATCCCCGCGGCCTCGATCAGGATGTCGAGCCCCTTGTAGGGTTTCAGGATGCCGAAGAGCAGGAAGTCGACCGTGCGCTTGGAGCGGTCGGGCTCGACGAACGGCGAGGATGGCAGGGAGGCCGGCGTCAGCAGGCCGTGCCCGATCTGGTGGATCCTGGCCGGATCGACGCCCTGCCGGGCGAGTTCGCGCGCGGCCGGCGCCGTGTGGACGATGACCGCGTCGGCATCCTTGATCACCCGCTCGCCGCCCGCTCTCAGGAGCAGGGGCACGCGATCCCCGTTCGACGGGCGCGTGTCGTGGACCGTGAGAATGCAGGGTGCGCGGCGGCGCAAGCGCCGGAACAGGATCCGGTCGGCGAGGGGCACGACCGGCCATTGCACGTGGACGATGTCGGGCGCGAGCCGCGCCACGTGGCCGACGAGCTGCTGCAGGAGGAGCCCGTAGCGGAGGTGGCGCAGGAAGACCGTGACCCGGTGCGGCGCGATCCGCGGCGGCAGGGGCGCGAAGATGTCGTTGATCGCCAGCGGCAGGTGGGTGACCCCCTTCGGCGCGGCCTCGCCCGGGCGCAGCGGTCGCGAGGCGAGGAAGACCTCGTGCCCCTGCTCGGCCAGCCCGGCGCAGAGGCTGGCATCGTACGGCAGGGTGAAGAGCAGCGGGTCAACGACGAGGATGCGCAATGGGAATGCTCCGAGGCAGGAGGGTCGACCCGAGCGGGGCTGCGCGGCCCGGGATGAGCAGGACGACCGGACACGAATTTACCACAACATATAATAATCATTGCCTCGGAAGTCAATTATACAGGAGTTGTTTTTCGGAAGTCATGTAATATAACAGTCAAACTGCGCCTTTTTGCCAAGGATGACGGGGAAGACATGATGGGAGACCGGACCTGTCAGGTGAGCGTGATCATGCCGGCGTTCAACGCGGCGGCGACGATCGAGCGCGCGCTCGCCAGCGTCCTCGCCCAGAGCCATGCCGCCCTCGAGGTGATCGTGGTCGATGACGGCTCGACCGACGCGACGCGGACCCTCGTGGGCTCGGCCGCCGCGCGGGATCGCCGCGTGCGGCTGCTCGCGAGCGATCGGAACGGCGGGCCTGCGGCGGCCCGCAACACGGCCCTGTCGGCCGCGACCGGCGAGTGGCTCGCCCTCCTGGACGCCGACGACGCGTGGCGCCCGGAGCGGCTGGAGCGGCTGCTCGCCGTCGCCGGCGACCGGGCCGAGGTGGTGTTCGACAACCTCCTCGGCCTCGATCCCCACAGCGGCGCCGAGGTCGGCCCGCTCTTCCCGCGGCTGCCCGACGCGATCGGCGTCTCGGAGATGGCCGCGGCGGCGGTTCCGGGCAGCCGCTTCGATTACGGCTACCTCAAGCCGATCTTCCGGCGCGCCCTGGTCGCGCGGGCCGGGCTGCGCTTCGACGAGGGGCTCAGGACGAGCGAGGATCTCCTGTTCTTCCTCGCGCTGCTCGTCGAGGGCGGGTCCGCGCGGACGACCTCGGAGGCGTTCTACGTCTACACGCTGCCGGTGAGTTCGGGCGGACGCATCTCGCCCTACTCGCATAGCCAGCCCCGCGACCTCGCCGTCGCCGAGGCGCTGGCGGCGCTGCGGCGGGCCTGCGCGGCTCGGCTGTCGCCCGCGGAGAGCGCGCAGCTCGAGAGCAGGATCGCGCATCTGCGGCGCGTCGCCCCCGTGAGCGAGTTCCACTTCGCGCGGCGCACCGGCGACCTGCGCAGGATCATCGGCCTGCTCGCCCGCTCGTCGGCCGTGCGGCGGGAACTCGCGCGCGGGATCCTGCGCCGCGTGCGGGGGCGCCCCGCGGCGGCCGAGCGGGCCGGGCCGGATCGGTGACGGGGCCGCGCGGCGCGCCCGCGCCGCCGGGCCGGCGCGGTGCGGTCCCGCGTCGTCGCCCCGGTGCTCGCCGCCGTCCGCGGCCTCGCCGGCCGCGCCCCGCCTCGGCGAGCGATCCGGCGGACGGCTTCGTCCCGACCCGCGGCGCCGAGATCGCCGCTCCGGACGGGACGCCCCTGATGCTGCGGGGCATCAACCTCTCCAGCTTGCTCGTCCCGGAGGGCTCCATGTTCGGGTTCCGGGACGCGACCGCGCCCCGGCAGATCCGGCAGGTGTTCAGGGAACTGGTCGGGCCGGAGGCCGACAACGCCTTCCGGCGGCGCATCGCCGCCCACGACCCGGACGTGCCGAGGTGATCGGCTACGACGTCCTCACCGAGCCCCTGCCGGGGCAGGAGGGCAACGCGCCCGTCCGTCCAGCCCCGATGCGCGCCCTACCGGGAGGCGGCGGCGCCCGTCCCGCGCTTGCGCGAGGCGCACCGGGTGCCGATCCTGATGGGAGAGGCCGGCGAGAACAGCGACGCGTGGGTCCGCGCCTGCCGGGCGGTGCTGGAGCGGCACCGCGTCGGCTGGGCGTTCTGGACCTACGGGACGATGGATGCCGCGAGCACCGTGCGCCGCCCTGGGACGCGATCGTGGCCTAGCAAGCCCTCGCCGGGCTGACGCTGACGGACCGGCGCCGCCCGCCGCCGGAGGTCGTGAGGGCGGCGCTCGACGGGCTCCGCATCCCCTTCCCGGAGACGACGGAGAACCCGGGCTCCGTCGACGCCCTGCGCGGCCCGCCCCGAGCCGCGCCGGCCCGATCCCGGCGCCGCGGCTCCCGCGGCGCCGGGGATGGCGCGGTCAGAGACGCGCCTCTTCGAAGGCCCGCACCCATTCGGCGCAGATCCCCGAGCGGACGATGTCCTCCAGCCCGAACTCCACGATCGGGATCGGCATCAGCCGGCTCTTCACGAGGTGGATCACGGTCCGCAAGCCCGACGTCTCCCGCAGGTCGGTCTGGGAGACGTCGCCGTTGATGATGACCTGGCAATCGTCGCCGATGCGGGTCAGGAACATCTTGATCTCGGCCGGGGTGGTGTTCTGGGCCTCGTCCAGGATCACGAGGCAGTTCTTGAAAGTGCGGCCGCGCATGACCTCGAAGGGCACGATCTCGATGTCGCCGGACTTGAGCGCGATGTCGAAGGCGCCCGCGCCCATCCGCTCCTTCATCGTCTCCGTGAGCGGAGCGACCCAGGGCGCGATCTTCTCTTCGAGACTGCCGGGAAAGTAGCCGAGGGAGCGTCCCGAGGGGACGTTGGGCCGGGTGATCACCACCTTGGCGATGCGGCGCTGGCGGAGGAGGTCCGCGGCGCGGGTGCCGGCGATGTAGGTCTTGCCGGTACCGGCCGGCCCGAGAACGATGACTTGTGCGTGGGAACCGAGGGCTTCGAGATACTCGGCCTGGCGGGCCGTCATGGGTTGAATCGGCGGCGCATTGCGCTCCTCCTCGAACCGGGTGCGCGGCATCCGGATCGGGCGGTCATCGACCAGTTCAAGTCGTGCGCGTCGTCTCTTCATAGATCAACACTCCCACTGGACTTGCGGTGCCGCGATGTGATCTGCCCTCTCGTGTCCCTCGACCTCCTCGTTGCGCCAACAGCACGTCAAATCCGCGGGTCCGGACGGGTTCCACGTCCGATCGACGCAGGCGGTGGACAAGTCCGCCTGGATCTCCCGCAACGGTATGCCGACAGAGGTTGACCAGCAATTCCCGCGCCGCGCCGCACAGGACGGTTTTCGCGGGCGCGAAGATTAGGGTTCGGTCTGTGTCTCAAACCACACAGCGACGGGGCTCGCGGCCGGCTCCGCGGCGGGGTCGCGCACGCTGTCGCGTGCGCCGTCCCGGATGTCGGCTCCTGCGAGATCGCACCCTCCGCCGGCGTGACGCGGGGACAGCGGCCCGCCGAGTCAGGTCGGCTGGACGAAACTGTCGAGGACCATCTTCCGGCCGGCCTTGTCGAAGTCAACCGTGAGCTTGTTGCCGTCGACCGCCGCGACCGAGCCGGGGCCGAACTTCGTGTGGAAGACACGCGCGCCCGCTACGTAGTCTGACGCAGTGCCGGTCGACTTCGCCACCAGCGTTCCCTCGATCTGCCTGGGGGCGCCGCGCGCGCCGCGGCCCTCGCCGAAGCGGGGCTCGCCCGGGCGGCCCTGGCCGCCGAAGCGCTCCTGTCCGGCCGTGGCCGCCTGGGCGCGCTGCCAGCCGGGGGTCGCGTAGGAGGAGCCGAAGGGCGTCGCCTGCCGGTCGAAGCGCGAGGGGCCGTGGGAGAAGTTCGCCGGCGCCTCGATCACGCTCACGCTCGCCTCGGGCAATTCGTCGATGAAGCGGCTCGGCATGGTCGAGGACCACAGGCCGTGGATGCGGCGGTTGACCGCGAAGGAGATCTTGGCGCGCTTGCGGGCCCGGGTGAGCCCGACATGGGCGAGGCGCCGCTCCTCCTCCAGCCCGGCCCGGCCGCTCTCGTCGAGGGCGCGCTGGTTGGGAAACAGCCCGTCCTCCCAGCCCGGCAGGAAGACCGTGTCGAATTCGAGCCCCTTGGCGGCGTGCAGCGTCATCAGGCTGACGCGGTCGCCGCCCTCCGCCTCGTTGGCGTCCATCACCAGCGCGATGTGCTCCAGGAAGGCCGGCAGGTCGGGGAACTCCTCCAGCGAGCGCACCAGTTCCTTGAGGTTCTCCAGCCGGCCGGCGGCGTCGGCGGTGCGCTCCTTCTGCCACATCTCGGTGTAGCCGGATTCCTCCAGGATGATCTGGGCCACCTCGGCGTGGGGCCGCCCCTCCAGGAGCTTCGCCCAGCGGTCGAAGCACTGCACCAGGGCCCGCAGGGTCGAGCGGGGCTTGGGCTTCAGCTCCTCCGTCTCGACGATCAGCCGGGCCGCGTGCAGGAGCGGCACCGCGCGCCGCCGCGCGACACCGTGGAGGGCCTGCAGGGTGGCGTCGCCGAGCCCGCGCTTGGGCGTGTTGACGATGCGCTCGAAGGCGAGGTCGTCCGCCCCGTTGGCGGTCAGGCGCAGGTAGCCGAGCGCGTCGCGCACCTCGGCCCGCTCGTAGAAGCGCGGGCCGCCGATCACCCGGTAGGGCAGGCCGAGCTGGACGAAGCGGTCCTCGACCTCGCGCATCTGGGCGGAGGTGCGCACCAGCACGGCGATCTGCGCCAGGGGATGCTCCTGCCGCTGCAGGCCCTCGATGGTCTCCCCGATGAGGCGCGCCTCCTCCTCGGAATCCCAGGCGCCCGTCACCGTGACGGGCTCGCCCGCGCCGGCCTCCGTGCGCAGGGTCTTGCCGAGCCGCCCCTCGTTGTGGGCGATCAGCGTCGCCGCCGCGGCCAGGATGTGGCCCGTCGAGCGGTAGTTGCGCTCCAGCCGCACCACCACGGCGCCCGGGAAATCGTGCTCGAAGCGCAGGATGTTGTCGACCTCGGCGCCGCGCCAGCCGTAGATCGACTGGTCGTCGTCGCCCACGCAGCAGACGTTGCGGCGGCCCTGGGCCAGGAGCCGCAGCCAGAGATACTGCGCCACGTTGGTGTCCTGGTACTCGTCGACCAGGATGTAGCGGAAGCGGTCCTGGTAGCTCGCCAGGATGTCGGGATTCTCGCGCCAGAGCTTGAGGCAGAGCAGGAGCAGGTCGCCGAAATCGACCGCGTTGAGGGTGGCGAGGCGCTCCTGATAGGCGGCGTAGAGCGGCCCGCCCTTGCCGAAGCCGAAGGCGCCGGCCTCGCCGGCCGGCACCTGGTCGGGGGCGAGGCCGCGGTTCTTCCAGCCGTCGATGGCCTGGGCGAGGCCGCGGGCGGGCCAGCGCTTCTCGTCGATGCCCGCCGCCTCGATCACCTGCTTGAGCAGGCGCAGCTGGTCGTCGGTGCCCAGGATGGTGAAGTCGGATCGCAGCCCGACCAGCTCCGCGTGGCGGCGCAGGATCTTGGTGCCGATCGCGTGGAACGTGCCGAGCCAGGGCATGCCCTCGCCGGCCGCGCCGATCAGGCCGCCGATGCGCTCCTTCATCTCCCGCGCGGCCTTGTTGGTGAAGGTCACGGCCAGGATGTCGAAGGGCCGGGCGCGGCCGATGGCGATCAGGTGGGCGATGCGCGTGGTCAGCACCCGCGTCTTGCCGGTGCCCGCGCCGGCCAGGACCAGGACGGGCCCCTCCGTCGCCTCGACGGCGCGGCGCTGCTCCGGATTGAGCCCGTCGAGATAGGCCGCCCCGGGAGGCGCCACGGCGGCCCTCGCGCGGGCTGCGATCGAGGTGGGGGCGGGCGCCTCGGCCCCGGCGGCATCGCGAGTCATGGATTCATCACTGGACCAAAACGCGAACGGCGTCGAGGGTGGGCCGGCGAGGGGGCCGGCGAGGGGGCCGGCGAGGGGGCCGGCGAGGGGGCCGGACGGTGGCGCAGCGCCGCAGGGTCGCGGGGAACCCGAGACCGTCCCGGCGCGTCCCCCCATCGCCGATATCCGTGACCGTTCACAGCCTCGGGGTGTTCCCATGCGCGTCCATACCCTGCTGATCCTCGCGGCCGCCCTGGCGGCGAGCCCCGCCCTGGCCCAGAACCAGCGCGGCACCACCCGTGCCGAGCGCACGGTCGAGGGTCTCAACAACTCGATGAACTATCGCAGCGAATCGCGCGACATCCAGCAGCAGAACCGGTTCGAGACGAACCAGCTGCAGGGCCAGATCCGCCGCGAGCAGACGCTGCCGCTGCCGCCGGTGACCCCCGGCATCATCGCCCCGGCCCGGTGAGGGAGCCGGGCGGGGCGCGCCTCGGTCCGGCGCCGTCGCGGCACCGGGTCACCCGCCGGAGCCTCTCCGGCGGGTGACCGGGCGTTCCTATTCGAGGCTCAGCGCCACGAACCGCACCTCGCCCTGGGCGTTCGAGACCAGCAGCAGGGCGGATTTGCGGCCCTCCTTCTTGATCTGATCCAGGCGGCGGGTGACGTCCGAGGGTGAGTTCACCGGCTCCTGGCCGACCTCGACGATGAGGTCGCCGGCCTGGATGCGCTTGTCGGCCGCGTTCGAGTTCGGGTCGACGCGGGTGACTACCACCCCCTTCAGCCCGTCCTTGATGTTGAAGCGCCGCCGCGCCTCCTCGGAGAGGCCGGTCAGGTTGAGGCCGAGGGCCTGGCGCGTCACGTCGGCCTCGGGCTGGGGCCGGTTGAGGGCGGCGGGCTGGGGCTTGTCGTTGTCCTCCAGCCGCCCGAGGGTGACCGGCCGCGTCTGCTCCGCGCCCTTGCGGATCGTGAGCACGTCCACGGTCTTGCCGACCGGCGTCGTCGCCACGATGCGGGGCAGGTCGCTCGACGACTTCACCTCGACGCCGTTGAACTTCACGATCACGTCGCCGACCTCGAAGCCGGCGGTCTTGGCCGGGCCCTTCTCGTCGATGCCGGCGATCAGCGCGCCGCGGGCGCCGCCCTTGAGGCCGAGCGCCTCGGCGGTGGTGTCGTCGACGTTCTGGATCCGCACGCCGAGCCAGCCGCGACGGGTCTCGCCGTACTGGCGCAACTGCTCGATCACCGGGGCCGCCGTCGCGGTCGGGACCGCGAAGCCGATGCCGACCGAGCCGCCGGTCGGCGACAGGATCGCCGTGTTGATGCCGATCACCTCGCCGCTCATGTTGAACAGCGGACCGCCCGAATTGCCCTTGTTGATGGCCGCGTCGGTCTGGATGTAGTTGTCGTAGGGCCCCGAATCGATGTTGCGGCCGCGCGCCGAGACGATGCCGGCCGAGACCGAGCCGCCGAGGCCGAACGGGTTGCCGATCGCGATCACCCAGTCGCCCGGCCGCATCTTCTCGGAATCGCCGAGCGGCACCGCCTTGAGCGGCCGGTCCGCCTCCGGCTTGACCCGCAGCACCGCGATGTCGGTCTTGGAATCCTTGCCGACGATCTCCGCCTTCAGCTTGCGGCCGTCGTGCAGGATGACCTGGATGTCGTTGGCGTCGCCGATCACGTGGTTGTTCGTCACCACGATGCCGGAGGCGTCGATGATGAAGCCGGAGCCGAGCGAGTTCGACTTGCGCGGCTGGCGCGGCTGATCGCCGCCGCCCCGCCGGTTGAAGAAATCCTCGAACAGGTCCTCGAAGGGGGTGCCGGGGGGCAGCTGCGGCAGGGTGCGGCCGCGGGTCTCCACCGTCGTCGAGGCCGAGATGTTCACCACCGCGTCGGTGACCTGCTCGGTGAGGTCGGCGAGGGATTCGGGGCCCCTGGCGAGGGCCGCGGAGGGGAGCGCGGCGGTCCCGACCGAGAGCGCCAGGAGGGCGCCCGCGAGCGCCGGCAGCCGCCGTTTCGCGAAGGCTTCGGATCGGCGCGCGGGCGCGGACTCGGCAGCGGGCATCGGGAACCTCGTCTGAACGGCTGTGTCGGGCCATGCTGCCAGATCGGGCGGCCTCCGGGAAGCGGAGGGCCGACCGCCCGGCGGATCCCTTAGATCGTGGTCGCGCCCGAAGGATCAAGGGCGGCCCGGGCGTCTCCGGCCCGCCCCGGCGCGGTTTCGCCTAGCGGAGCAGGAGGCGCACCACCCCGACCACGATCACCCCCGCCACCGCGGAGACGACCCCGACGAGGCGCATCCGCTCCGCCGGGGTCTGGGCCGCCTCCAGCATGGCCCGCCGCATCGCCCCCGGGAAGGCCGCGCAGAGCAGGCCCTCGATCGCGAGCGCGAGCCCGAGCGCGGCGACGAGGTCGCGCACGGCCCTGCGCTACTGGCCGGGCGCCGGGGTACCCGGCGCCGGAGCCGGGCCGCTCGGCGCCGGGGCGCCGGACTGGCCCGGGGCGGGCGAGGCGGCGGCGGGACGCGACCGGCCCTGCGGGTCGTTGAAGTAGCGGAAGAAGTCCGAGCCGGGGCCGATCACCAGGCGGGTGTCGGGACCCGTGAGCCCCTTCTCGTAGGCCTGCATCGAGCGGTAGAAGGCGAAGAAGTCCGGATCCTGCCCGAAGGCCTGGGCCAGGATGCGGTTGCGGTCCGCGTCGCCCTCGCCGCGCAGCTGGTCGGCCTTCTGGCTCGCCTCGGCGACCAGCACCGTCACCTCGCGGTCGGCCCGCGCCCGGATCGTGGCCGCGTCGCGCTCGCCGTTCGCCCGCAGGTCGGCGGCCTCGCGCTGGCGCTCGGTCTGCATCCGGCCGTAGACCGCCTGGCTGTTGGCGGCCGGCAGGTCGACGCGGGTCAGGCGCAGGTCGATGATCTCGATGCCGAGATTCTTGGCCTGCCGGTTCACGTCCTCCTGGATGCGGTTCATCAGCGCCTCGCGCTGGGTCCGCACGATGGCGTCGCGCGAGGCGCTGGCGAGCACGTTGCGCATCGCCGCGTTGGTGAAGCTCGACAGGCGCTGATTGGCGACCTGCACGTTGTTCACCGCCTGATAGAAGCGCAGCGGGTCCGAGACCTTGTAGCGGGCGAAGGCGTCGACCTCGAGGTTCTGCCGGTCGGCCGAGAGCACGGTCTGCACCGGCAGGTCGAGGTCGAGCAGGCGCTTCTCGAACAGCACGACGGTCTCGAAGAACGGGATTTTGAAGTAGAGGCCGGGCCGGTCGGTGCCGGCCTGGTTCAGCACGGTGCGCACGCGGCCGAACTGCAGCACGAGGGCCTGCTGGGTCTGGCTCACCGTGAAGGCCGAGGCGTAGAGCAGGAGGGCCACGACGGCGATCAGGCCGATCGCGGCGGTCCGCAGGGCGTTGCTGCCGTTCATCGCGTCGTCCCCTGCGCTTGGCCGGCGCCGCGGGGCGCGGCGAGTTCGTTGAGCGGCAGGACCGGGATCACGCCCGGGGCGGCGGACCCGCCGGTTCCGGGCTGGTCGAGGATCACCTTGTTCACGCTGCCCAGCACCTTCTCCATCGTGTCGAGGAACATGCGCTCGCGGCTCACCGCGGGCGCGAGCTTGTAGGATTCGTAGACCTCGCGGAAGCGGCCCGCCTGGCCGGTCGCCTCGGCGGTGGCCTGCGACTTGTAGCCCTCGGCCTGCTGGATCATCTGCGAGGCGCGGCCCTCCGCCTGCGGCACGACGCGGCTCGCGTAGGTGCGGGCCTCGTTGCGGGCGCGCTCGGCGTCCTGCTGGGCGGCGTTCACGTCGACGAAGGCCTGGCGCACCTCCTGCGGCGGGCTCACGCCCTGGAGCTGCACCACGTTGATCAGCACGCCGGCCCCGTAGGAATCGAGCGCCCGCTGAATGATCTCCTGCACCTCCTGCGCGACGCTGGTCTGCTCGGTGGTGAGGATCGCCTGGATCTTGCGCCGGCCCACCACCTCGCGCATGGCGCTCTCGGCCACGGACTTGATAGTGCCCTCCGGGTTCTGGAGGTTGAACACGAATTCCTCGGCCTTGGCCGGGTTGACGCGCCACTGCACGTCGAAGTCGATGTCCACGATGTTGTCGTCGCCGGTGAGCATCAGGCTCTCCTCCGGCACGTCGCGCATCCGCTGCGGGCCGACGCCGGAGCGGTAGCCGATCTGGATGCTGTTCACCTGCCCGACATTCGGCTTCACCACGGCGCCGATCGGGTAGGGGAAATTGTAGCGCAGGCCCTCGCCGACCTGGCCGGTGTAGCGCCCGAACACCGTGTTGATGCCGACCTGGTTCGGCGCCACGGTGTAGAAGCCGGTCAGCAGCCAGACCGCGGCCACGATCAGCACCGCGAGCGCGATGCCGCGCCCTCCCACCGGGCCGCCGCCCGGCATCAGGGTCCGCAGCCGGTCCTGGCCGCGGCGCAGCAGATCCTCGAGATCGGGCGGCTGGTTGCCGCCGCCGCCGCTGCCCCAGGGCCCGCCGCCGTTGCCGCCGGGCCGGCCCCAGGGTCCGCCCCCGTTGCCGCCGGCGCCGCCGCCGCCACTCTGATTACTCCATGGCATGCTCGCCCACTTCCTTTCCCGGCCGGCACGCCTCTCGCTGTCGCGACCCGCGCGGCATCTTGAGTTGCTGTCAACGCTGTCCCCGCAGCGATATCGGCTGCGCTTGGCGGGAAAGCAACCTCCCGGGACCGGGCGAGGCCCCGGGCGGCGCCCCGGCGCCGGGGGTTCATCGCCGCACCCGGCGCCCGGATGGCCCGGACGGGCTCAAACGTGGCGGTCGAGGGTGACGAACCGGTAGGGATGCTCGTCCTCCGGGCCGGCCGGGTGCGCCTCGCTCGCGACCTCCCGGAAGCGGCCCGCCGGGATCTCGGGGAAGCGCGCGTCGCCCTCGGGCGCCGCCGCCACCTCGGTGAGTTCGATCCGGTCGGCGAGCGGCAGGGTCAGGGCGTAGATCTGCGCGCCGCCCGCCACCATCACCTCCTCGGCCTCCCCGACGAGGGCGAGCACCGCGTCCCAGCCGGCGGCCGTCTCGACGCCGGGCGCCGACCAGCCGGGATCGCGGGTCATCACGATGACCCGCCGGCCGGGAAGCGGCCGGCCAATCGAGTCCCAGGTCCGGCGGCCCATCACCACCGGCTTGCCCATCGTGAGGGCGCGGAAGCGCCGCAGGTCGCCGCGCAGGCGCCAGGCGAGGTCGTTGTCGCGGCCGATGACGCCGTTGCGCGCGACCGCGGCGATCAGGGTGACGCGGGGCACGGGGTCAGACCGCCACGGGCGCGCGGATCGCCGGATGCGGGTCGTAGCCCTCCAGGACCACGTCGTCATGGCGGAAATCGAAGAGCGAGCGCACCTGCGGGTTGAGGCGCAGCTGCGGCAGCGGCCGGTGGTCGCGGGCGAGCTGCTGGCGGGCCTGGGCGACGTGGTTCACGTAGAGGTGCGCGTCGCCGAGCGTGTGCACGAAGTCGCCCGGGACAAGGTCGAGCACCTGCGCCATCATGGCGGTGAGCAGCGCGTAGGAGGCGATGTTGAAGGGCACGCCCAGGAAGGCGTCCGCCGAGCGCTGGTAGAGCTGGCAGGAGAGGCGGCCCTGCGCGACGTAGAACTGGAACAGGCAGTGGCAGGGGGCCAGCGCCATGCGGTCGAGGTCGGCCGGGTTCCAGGCCGAGACCACGAGGCGGCGGGAATCCGGGTTGCGGCGGATCTCGTCGAGCACCCAGGCGATCTGGTCGAGGCTGCCGCCGTCGGGCTTGGCCCAGGAGCGCCACTGCTTGCCGTAGACCGGCCCGAGATCGCCGTGCTCGTCGGCCCACTCGTCCCAGATCGTCACCCCGTTCGACTGCAGGTAGGCGACGTTGGTGTCCCCGGCCAGGAACCAGAGCAGCTCGTGGATGATCGACTTCAGGTGCAGGCGCTTGGTGGTGACGAGCGGGAATCCCTCGGCGAGGTCGAAGCGCATCTGGTGGCCGAACACCGAGAGGGTGCCGGTCCCGGTGCGGTCGTGCTTCTCGACGCCGTCGTCGAGGATGCGCCGCAGGAGGTCGTGATAGGCGCGCATGGGCTGTGCTCCGAGGCCCTCCAGGATAGCGCAGTCCGCGTCCGCGGGTGAGCGGGCGGCGCCGCTTTTTCAGGGGACCGCGAGGGCCAGCATGGCGAGCACGATCGCGCCGTTGTTCACCGCGTGCAGGGCGATGCAGGCGGGCAGGCTGCCGGTGCGCAGCCGCACGAACCCGAGCACGAGGCCGAGGGGGAGCACGCTCAGCGGGCGGGCGGCGTGGCCGATCCCGTGGCTGAGCGCGAACAGGCCGGCGCTCAGGAGCACGACCGCGACCGGGCCGAGCCGCCCGGCCGCGCGGGCGAACAGGTCGCCCCGGAACAGCAACTCCTCGGCCACCGGCGCCAGGAGCACGAGCCACGCCACCCAGACCGCGAAGGCCGGGCCGGCGAGCGCCGCGGGCAGCCGGAACGCCGCCGCGGCGGGCTGGCCGGCGAGGAGCGCGAGGGCCGAGACCCAGCCGATCTGGAAGCCGGGCCAGAGCAGCAGCAGCAGGGGCAGGAGCGGTCCGCGGGGCGGCGCGGCGAGGCCGAGCGCCCCGGTCCAGCCCCGCCCGAAGCGCGCCCGCGCCCGCCAGACCACCAGGGCGGCGAGGATCGGCAGCGGCACGACCGCGAAGGTCAGGGCGTAGCGCTCGGCCTCGTCGAAGCCCGCGTACGGGAAGCCCCAGACCGAGAGGCCGACGCGGCGCAGCAGGCGGGCGGCCCCCGCCACCAGCGCGAAGGCCAGGAGCCCGGCCGCCACCAGGAAGAGCGGGGGGCGCAGGCCGAGGAGCGCCGCGGCGCCCAGCTCCCGCCAGGCGTTGCGGTCCCGCCAGGCGTTGCGGTCCTGCCAGGCGCCGCCGCGGGGCCCCGCCGCGGGGCCGCCGGGCCCCTCGGCGGGGCGTTCGCGCCCCGGCGCGGGAGGGGAGAAGGGCGGATCCGCCACAGGGGAGCGGGAAGGGTGATCGACGGGCTTCAAAACCGGCGCGCCTGCCTCTATATTCGGTAGGCCGGCCGCGAGGTCGGCTATGGCGATAAACGTTCTTCGCAATAAACCTATCGGACCCGGGGGCGGTACCCGGCGCCTCCACCCAAGCCCAGCCCGTTCCGGCGGGCTGGGCTTCGGCGGGGGCGAAATAGGATCGACGAGGGCGTAAAGGTTGGACTTTCGCTCGGCATGGTTCCGCCGTTATCGGGCCAATGCAATAGTTGCCAACGACAACTATGCTCCGGTGGCGGTCGCCGCGTAAGCGGTGCCCAAGACCAAACAAAGTCCTAGCGGTTAGCATCGCATAGGCGGGGTTCGGAGGCACCTGGCAACAGAAGCCTCCACTTTCCCTTCCACGACTCGCCGATGGATGCGGCACCGGGTAAGCGACCGCCGATGGCAGACGATCTGATTCGCTACGATCTCCTGGTGCAGGACGCCCTGCGCAGCGTTGTGCGCAAGGTTCTCGGCGACGCGGCCCGCGACGGGCTCGCGGGCGAGCATCACTTCTACGTGTCGTTCCGGACCGACTACCCGGGCGTGCGCATCTCCCAGCGCCTGCGCGAGAAGTACCCGCAGGACATGACGATCGTCCTGCAGCACCAGTTCTGGGACCTGGGGGTGACCGAGCACGCCTTCGAGGTGGGGCTGTCCTTCTCCGGCATCCCCGAGCGGCTTCTGGTGCCGTTCGAGGCGGTGACGGGCTTCTTCGACCCCTCGGTGCAGTTCGGCCTGAAATTCGAACTGGGCGAGGGGCAGGCGGGCGAGGAGAGTGCGGCGCCGGCCGCGAGCCCGGGAGCGAGCCTGCGGGCGATCCGCGGCGCGGGGTCCGAGCCGAGCGAGGCGGCCCCGAAGGTGCCGGCCCTCGCGGCGGCGCCGAAGATGCTGGGCGCCGACAAGCCGGAGGCGAAGCCCGCCGGCAAGGAGGCCGCCAAGGCCCCGGCCAAGCCGGCCGAGGAGCCCGCCGCCCCCGAGGGCGGGGCCTCCGTGGTGAGCCTCGACGCGTTCCGCAAGAAGAGCTGAGGCAGGGGCGCAGGGGTCCCCGGGGCGCAGGTCCCCGCTTCCCTCGGCCAAGCCGAATCGCATGGGGCCATTCGGCTTGGTCTCCTGGTGCCGCGTCATGTTTCGCTGACGCGGTCCTTCGGTTCGGCGGCGAACCGCCGACCATTTCGGCGCATGGTGCTTTATACCAACGGCTCAGGATGCGGACGCATCGAGCCGTTGATGCGCCTCGTATTTTCGATTTCAAGCCAAAGGCTTGGCGAACCGAAGGCTTGGCGAACCGAAGGCTTGGCGAACCGAAGGCTTGGCGAACATTCGAGAGCAGCACCACCGGTCATGAGAAATGACCGGTGGTCTTGGAACCCCCCGGGCGGCTCTGCGGCCCCCGCGGCTCGGCGCCCCCTACCGGCCGGATTCCCGCCGCGTCACCCGCATCCGCATGCCGTCCCGCGGCCGCAGCGTGACCCGGTGCAGGGGCACCACCGGCCCGGCCTCCGGCGAGCGGTCGAGGCGCACGGCGCGCAGGAGATGCGCCAGCACCAGCGTCGCCTCCATCAGCGAGAAGCTCATCCCGATGCAGACCCGCGGCCCCGCCCCGAACGGCAGGTAGGCGTAGCGGTCGATCCGGCCGCGGAACTCGGGCAGGAACCGCTCCGGCCGGTAGGCGTCCGGATCGTCCCACAGGCGGCGGTGGCGGTGCAGCACGTAGGGCGCCACCGTCACCAGCGAGCCGCGCGGGATCTTGATCCGCCCGAGTCGGTCGTCGGCGATCGCCTGCCGGCTCATGAAGGGCACCGGCGGGAAGAGCCGGATCGCCTCCTCCAGGGCCGCCCGCGTGAACGGGAAGGCGTCGGCGCGCGGCTGCGCCTCGGCCGCGAAGGCCGCGTCGATCTCGGCCTCGGCCCGGGCGCGGGAGGCCTCGTCCTGCGACAGGCAGTAGAGCGTCCAGGTCAGCGCGTTGGCGGTGGTCTCGTGGCCGGCCCCGATGAAGGTCACGATGTTGGCCTTCACCTCCAGGTCCGAGAGGCCCTGCCCCGTCTCGGGGTCCTGCGCCCGCAGGAGCAGCGTCATCAGGTCGTGCGGCGCCTCGCCCGCCGCGAGCAGCGCCCGGCGCCGCGCGATCAGCTCGTCCACCACCTCGGCGAAGAAGCGCAGGGCCGGCCGCGCCCGCAGCCGCCCGATCCGCGGCACCCAGTCGGGCATCCCGAACACGTCGAGGGGGTCGATCGGCCCGAGCGCCTCGAAGTAGCGGGTGATCGCCCGCCCGAGCGCGTCGGGGTCGCGCGGCAGCCCGTGCGTGAAGATCGTCCGCTCCAGCACGTCGAGGGTGACCCGGGTCATCTCCAGGGCCACGTCCACCGCCTGCCCGTCGCGCCGCGCGAGGCGCCGGGCGAGCACCGCCGCCGCCTCGCTCATCGGCGCCTGGAAGCCCGCCACGTGGCGGGCGGAGAAGATCGGCGCCAGCGTGCGCCGCTGCAGGCGCCACTCCTCGCCCTCGGCGGTGAGCAGCCCGTTGCCCAGGCCCGGCGCCAGGACGCGGCGCTGGAGGTCGTCCTTGCGGTAATTGGCGGCGTTGTCGACCAGGATGTGCCGGATCGCGGCCGGGTCGCTCACCACGGTGATCCGCCCGAGCGCCCCCTCCCCCGTCACGATCAGGTGCTCGAAATGCTCCCGGAACCACGTGGTGAGGGGATTCGCCCGCGCGGCGCGCAGGAAGGCGAACAGGTCCATCGGCTCCGTGCGCGGGCGGGGCACCGCCGGACGGAAGGGAGCCTGGGGAGGGCGGGCCTCTATCACGGCGTCTGACAGATCCTGTCTCCTGTCATGCTGGGGGCGGCCTCGCGCGGATCCGGCATCGCGCAAGGCGGATCTTTGGCTTAAGTAGGCGCCGTTTCGCTCTGCCAAAGAGGGCCACGATGTCGCCGACCGAGAAAGCCACCCGCACGGAATCCGACACGTTCGGGCCGATCGAAGTCCCGGCCGACCGCTACTGGGGGGCGCAGACCCAGCGCTCGATCCAGAATTTCCGCATCGGCACGGAGCGCATGCCCGCCCCGCTTGTGCACGCCCTCGGCCTCGTGAAGCAGGCGGCGGCGCTCGTGAACCGCGACCTCGGCGTGCTGGAGCCGCGGCTCGCCGAGGCCATCGCGGCCGCCTCCGCCGAGGTGGTCGAGGGGCGCCACGACGGCGAGTTCCCGCTGGTGGTCTGGCAGACCGGCTCGGGCACGCAGTCGAACATGAACGCCAACGAGGTGATCGCGAGCCTCGCCAACGAGCGGCTCGGCGGGCAGCGCGGCGGCAAGTCGCCGGTGCACCCGAACGACCACGTCAACCGCGGCCAATCCTCGAACGACACGTTCCCGACCGCGATGCACATCGCGGTGGCCCGCGAGATCAGCGACCGGCTGATGCCGGCGCTCCACCACCTGCACGCGGCCCTCGACGCCAAGGCGCAGGACTTCGCCGGGATCGTCAAGATCGGCCGCACCCACCTGCAGGACGCGACCCCGGTCACGCTCGGCCAGGAATTCTCCGGCTACGCCGCCCAGGTGGCCCTCGGCGGCGCGCGCGTCGGGGCGGCGCTGCCCGGCGTGCTGGCCCTCGCCCAGGGCGGCACCGCGGTCGGCACCGGCCTCAACGCCCATCCGGACTTCGCCGAGCGCTTCGCCGCCAAGGTGGCGGAGCTGACCGGCCTGCCCTTCACCTCGGCGCAGAACAAGTTCGAGGCCCTCGCCACCCACGACGCGCTCGTCTTCGCCCAGGGGGCGCTCACCAGCCTGGCGAGCGGCCTGTTCAAGATCGCCAACGACATCCGCCTGATGGGCTCCGGCCCGCGCTCCGGCCTCGGCGAGATCTCGCTGCCCGAGAACGAGCCCGGCTCCTCGATCATGCCCGGCAAGGTCAACCCGACCCAGGCCGAGGCGATGACCATGGTCTGCGCCCAGGTGATCGGCAACGGCACCACCGTCTCGGTGGCGGGCAGCCAGGGCCATTTCGAGCTCAACGTGTTCAAGCCGGTCATCGCCAACGCGGTGCTGCAATCGGTGCGCCTCCTGGCCGACGCGGCGGTGAGCTTCGCGGACAATTGCGTCGTCGGGATCAAGCCGAACCACGACCGCATCGCCGACCTGATGAGCCGCTCGCTGATGCTGGTGACCGCGCTCGCGCCGACGATCGGCTACGACAAGGCCGCCGAGATCGCCAAGACCGCCCACAAGAACGGCACTACGCTCAAGGAGGAGGCGCTGCGCCTCGGCTACGTCACGGCCGAGCAGTTCGACGCCGTGGTGCGGCCCGAGACGATGCTGGCGCCGAGCGCGGAGTAGCCGATGGCCGAGATCATCAACCTGCGCCGGGCCCGCAAGGCCCGGGCCCGGCAGACCGAGGAGGCGAGGGCGGAGGAGAACCGCGTCGCCTTCGGGCGGCCGAAGGCCGCGCGGACGCTCGCCGAGTCCCGCCGCGCGATCGAGACCGCCCGCCACGAGGGCCACCGGCTCGAGGGCCCGCCCGAGGACCGGCCCGGGGTGACCGATCCGTCGGAATGACGGGATCGGCGGCCGGCCTGCGCAAGCGCTCGGTGATGATCGCCGGGCACCGCACCAGCGTGTCGCTGGAGGACCCGTTCTGGGAGGCGCTCCAGCGGCTCGCGCGGGCGCGCGGCCTCTCCGTCCCGGCGCTGATCGGGCGCATCGACGCCGGGCGCGCGGGGCAGAACCTCTCCTCGGCGATCCGGGTCTTCGTGCTGCGCGCCCTGCAGGAGGAGGCGGGCGGGCCGGAGGCGCCGACCTGACCGCGACGGGATCGGCGCTTCACGCGGCGATGCACAGGGCGCGCCGCATCATGTCGAGATGGGCCGCGTAGTAGCCCTGAAGCTCGAGCGGGTGCGCCTCCCCGAACAGGCTGAGCCAGGTCGAGGCCATCATCACCGGCGAGAACAGCAGGTGCGGATAGGCCTCCTCGACGCCCGGGCGGAACTCGCCGCGCGCGACGCCGTAGCGCATCACCGCCCGCATCCGCTCCACCGCCGGGCCGATCACCTCGTCGTGCCAGCGCTCCGCCAGGCTCGGGAAGCGGCCGGCCTCCGCCATCAGCAGGCGCAGCAATTCCCGGCCCCGCCGGTCTGCCACCATGTGGTCGTAGACGAAGCGGAAATGCGCGCGCAGGATGTCCATCGCGGTGCCCTGCGGCGCGTGCGTCAGGGCCGCGATGTTCTCCATCGTCGGGCGCACCATCTCCTTGAAGGTGGCGACGAACAGGTCCTCCTTGCTCGGGAAGTAGACGTAGATCGTGCCCTTGGTGATGCCGGCGCGGGCCGCCACGTCGTCGAGGCGCGTCGCCGCGTAGCCCCTGCGGGCGAATTCTTCGAAGGCCGCGTCCAGGATCTCCCCCGGACGGGCCTCCTTGCGCCGCTGCCGCGGCCCGTGCCGTGCCGCCTCCATCGCTCCCCCTATTGACCAACCAGTCAGTCACTAGTACCAAGGCGCCGCGAAGAGCAAGAGCCGTCCCCCGTTCGAGGAGCGCGGCGCCGCTTCGCCACGAACATCCTTGCCCCGCGCGGGGCTCGCGACAGGTCTCCGGTTGACGTAAGGTCGCCAGGGGGCCTGGAAGGAGCGGCCGCTCCGCCCCCTCGCGGCCGCTCCTTCACGGTTCTCCGCCTCGGCATCATGCGCCGACGCGGTCCCGGGCTCGCCGGAAAAACCATGCACCGACAAGACTCTCAAACGAATCGCCGCATGCCGTTCCGGTGGGCCGCCACCCATGGAGCCTTCGTTCCCATGCCGCTCCTCCCCATGCTTCGCCTGATTCGCGCGGCGCTCCTCGCGGGCGCGGCGCTCGGCCCCGCCGCGGCGGCCGGCGCCCCGGCCGACGCGACGCCGCCGCCCTCGCTCGCCGCCGTCAAGACCGTCACGGCCGCCCGCACCGACGTGGCGGGCGAGGTCGTGCTGTCCGGCGACGTCCAGGCCAAGTTCCTCAGCACCGTCGCGTTCCGCGTGACCGGCAAGATCGCCGAGCGCCTCGCCGAGGTCGGCGACCACGTGGGGGCCGACCAGGTGCTGGCCCGGCTCGAACCGCAGGAGCAGCGGGTCAACGTCGAGACCGCCGAGGCGGCCCTGTCCTCGGCGGAGGCGCTGCTGACCCAGGCCAAGGTGAATTTCGAGCGCCAGCAGGCGCTCATGCGCAGCGGCTACACGACCCGCAGCAGCTACGACCAGGCCGAGCAGCAGCTGCGCACCAGCCAGGCCTCGGTCGATTCGGCCCGCGCCGCCCTCGGCTCGGCCCGGGAGCAATTCACCTACACGGAGCTGCGGGCCGGGGTCGCCGGCATCATCACGGCCCGCAACGCCGAGGCCGGGCAGGTCGTCTCCTCGGGCCAGACCGTGTTCACCCTGGCGCATGACGGCCCCCGCGACGCGGTCTTCATCGTGCCCGAGACCCTGCTGACCACCCCGCCGGCGGGCGGCAGGATCGAGATCAGCCTGCAGGCCGATCCGCGCATCCGCACCACCGGCGCGGTGCGGGAGATCTCGCCGACCATCGACCCCGGCACCGGCGGCGTGCGGGTGAGGATCGGCCTCGATTCCGTGCCGCCCGAGATGAGCCTGGGCGCGGTCGTGCTCGGGCGCGGGCGCTTCCGGCCGCGGCAGGCCGTGACCCTGCCCTGGAGCGCGCTCTTCCGCTGGAAGGACGCGCCCGCCGTCTGGGTGCTCGATCCGGGCTCCGGCACGGTGACGCCGAGGCCGGTCGAGATCGCCCGCTACGCCGGCTCCGCCATCGTGCTGGCCGGGGGCGTCGAGGCGGGCGAGCAGGTCGTCACCGCGGGGATCCAGTTCCTGCGCCCGGGCCAGCGCGTCGCCGCCGCCGGGGAGGGCGCGCCGTGAGGCCCCTCCTCCTCACCGCCGCGCTCCTCACCGCCGCGCTCCTGGCGCTCGCCGGCTGCCAGCAGGAGAAGGCCGAGGCGCCCCCGCCCGTGCGCCCCGTCCTCGCCGTGGCGGCGGAGCGCCAGGCGAGCGAGACCTTCGGCCCCTTCGCGGGCACGGTGGAGCCGCGCTACCAGACCCAGATGGGCTTCCGCATCGGCGGCCGCATCGTCGCCCGCGACGTCTATGTCGGGGACCTCGTCGCCAAGGGCACGCGGCTCGCCGCCCTCGATCCCACGGTGCAGCAATTCGCCCTGCTGCGGGCCCGGGCCGACGTGGCGGATGCGCAGGCCCAGGTCCAGAACACCACCGCGGCCGAGAGCCGCCAGCGCACCCTGTTCGAGAACGGCAGCGCGGTGACGCAGGCCCAGCTCGACGCCGCGGTCGCCGCCCGCGACACCGCCACCGCGCGCCTCGCCCAGGTCAGGGCGGCCCTCCAGAAGGCGGAGGACGAACTCGGCTACGCGACGCTCACCGCCGATTTCGACGGCGTCGTCACCGCCTGGAGCGCCGAGGTCGGGCAGGTCGTGCCGGCCGGGCAGGCGGTGGTCACGGTGGCGCGGCCCGACATCCGCGAGGCCGTCGTCGACATCCCGGACGCGCTGATGGGCGAGGTGCCGCGCGAGGCGGTCTTCACGGTGACGCTGCTCTCCGCGCCCGGCCTCACGGCGCGGGGCCGGGTGCGGGAGATCGGGCCGCTCGCCGAGGCGTCCACCCGCACCCGGCGCGTACGCATGACGCTGGTCGACCCCTCCCCCGCCTTCCGCCTCGGCACCACCGTGACGGTCGCGCTGGAGCGGCGGATCGCCCCCCGCATCCCCCTCCCCTCCACGGCCCTCCTCGACCCGGAGGGCCGCCCCGCGGTCTGGGTCGTGGCGGCGGACGGCAAGTCGGTCCGGCGCCGGGACGTGACGCTGGTCGGGCGGGCCGGGGACCGGGTCTTCGTGGGCGAGGGGCTCGCGGCCGGCGAGCGGGTCGTCGTCGCGGGCGTGCACAGCCTGAAGGAGGGCCAGGCCGTGCGGCTGCCCGAGGCCGGGCTGTGATCTGCTTTCCGGACGATCACGTCCGGACAGCGGATGCCAAGCCCGCGCGGCGCGTGAGCGACGCCGACATCCGCATGGCGACGCAATCCGTCGGATGTCGGATGACGCCGTGCGGCGCGGCCGCGCGGCCATCCGGCATCAGGCGCGCGGGGCCCGGGGCCCGGCGCGCCGAACCTCATCCCCTCCCCGCGCCGCGCGGCCTCCCGCCCCTGGGCGGGCCGCGGCGGCCCCGATCCAGGACGCGCCGATGACCTCCTTCAACCTCTCCGAATGGGCGCTCGCGCACCGCTCCTTCGTCTGGTTCCTGATGGCGATCTCCATCGTGGCCGGGGCCATGGCCTACGAGCGCCTCGGCCGCGAGGAGGATCCCGCCTTCGCCATCAAGACCATGGTGGTGCAGGCGCGCTGGCCCGGCGCCACCATCGGCGAGACCCTCGAGCAGATCACCGACCGCATCGAGAAGGAGGTCCAGCAGATCAACGCGGTGGACTACACCCGCAGCTACACGACGCCGGGCCAGACCACCGTCTTCGTGCAGCTGCGCGAGACCACGCCGCCCAAGACCATACCGTGGCTGTTCTACCAGGTCCGCAAGCGGATCGGCGACATCAAGGCTCAGTTCCCGCAGGGCGTGCAGGGGCCGTTCTACAACGACGAGTTCGGCGACGTGTTCGGCAACGTCTACGCCTTCACGGCGGACGGCCTCTCGATGCGCCAGCTGCGCGACTACGTCGAATCCGCCCGCACCAGCATCCTCAAGGTGAGGAACATCGGCAAGATCGAGATCGTGGGCGCGCAGGACGAGGTCATCTTCCTCGACTTCTCGACCCGCAAGCTCGCCGCCCTCGGGATCGACATGCAGAGCGTGATCAACACGCTGCAGGCGCAGAACGCCGTCGAGCCCTCGGGCGTGATCCAGGCCGATCCCGAGCGGGTGTCGGTGCGGGTCGGCGGCCAGTTCGCGGACGAGAACAGCCTGAGGGCGATCAACCTGCGCCTCAACGACCGCTTCTTCCGCCTCTCCGACGTGGCGGAGATCCACCGCGGCTACACCGACCCGCCCGAGACGCTCTTCCGCTACAACGGGCAGCCCGCCATCGCCCTCGCGATCGCCATGCAGCCGAGCGGCAACATCCTCGAATTCGGCGAGGCGCTGAAGGCGCAGATGCGCCGGATCGAGGGCGAATTGCCGGTCGGCGTCGGCATCCACCTCGTCTCGGACCAGCCGAAGATCGTCGAGGAGGCGGTCGGCGGCTTCACCAAGGCGCTGGTCGAGGCCGTGGTGATCGTGCTCGTCGTCTCCTTCCTGAGCCTCGGCCTGCGGGCCGGCCTCGTCGTCTCGCTCTCGATCCCGCTGGTCCTCGCCATCGTGTTCGTGATCATGGACGCGATGGGGGTGACGCTGCAGCGCATCTCGCTCGGCGCCCTGATCATCGCGCTCGGGCTGCTCGTCGACGACGCGATGATCACGGTGGAGATGATGGTGGCGCGGCTGGAGGCCGGTGACAGCCTGACCAAGGCGGCGACCTTCGCCTACACCTCGACCGCCTTCCCGATGCTCACCGGCACGCTCGTCACGGTAGCGGGCTTCCTGCCGATCGGCTTCAACGGCTCGGCGGCAGGCGAGTACACCTACTCGCTCTTCGTGGTGCTGGCGACCTCGCTCCTGGTCTCCTGGGTGGTGGCGGTTCTGTTCGCGCCCCTCATCGGCGTGAAAATCCTGCCGAAGACCATGAAGTCCCACCACGACCGGCCCAGCCGGCTGCTCACCGTGTTCCGGGCCCTGCTCGTCCCGGCGATGCGCTTGCGCTGGATCACGGTGGCGGCCACGATCGGTCTGCTCGCCGCCTCGGTCGTCGGCCTGGGCCACGTGCAGCAGCAGTTCTTCCCCTCCTCGGACCGCAACGAGGTGCTGGTCGACCTCACCCTGCCGCAGAACGCGAGCATCGGCGAGACCAGGGCGCAGATGGACCGCTTCGAGGCCGCCCTGAAGGACGATCCCGACATCCGGCACTGGAGCTCCTATGTCGGCCAGGGGGCGATCCGCTTCTACCTTCCCCTCGACCAGCAGCTCGGCAACGCCTTCTTCGGGCAGATCGTGATCGAGACGACGTCCCTGGAGGCGCGCGACCGCACCATGGCGCGGCTCGCCGCGCTCGGCCGCCGCGACTTCGTGGGCACCGACGTCTTCGTGCACCCCCTCGATCTCGGGCCGCCGGTCGGCCGCCCGATCCAGTACCGGATCGGCGGCCCCGACCTCCAGGTCGTGCGCCAGCAGGCCCTCGCCCTCGCGGCCATTCTGGGCGGCCATCCGAGCCTCGGCGTGCCGACCTTCGACTGGAACGAGCCCGGCAAGGTGCTCAAGGTCGAGATCCTGCAGGACAAGGCCCGCCAGCTCGGCGTGACCTCGAAGGACATCGCCACGATCCTGAACGGCATCGTCGGGGGCACGGCCATCACGCAGGTGCGCGACGCGATCTACCTCGTCGACGTGGTCGGCCGCGCGCTCGCCGCCGAGCGGCGCTCGATCGACACGCTCCAGAGCCTGCAGGTCCCTCTCGCCAACGGCGCCACCGTGCCGCTGCTCGCCTTCGCGCGCATCGGCTACGACCTGGAGCAGCCGATCGTCTGGCGGCGCGACCGCCAGCCCACCATCACGGTGCGCGCCGCGATCACGGACGACACCCAGCCCCCCACGGTCGTCAAGGCGCTCCAGCCGGCGATCGACCGGTTCAAGGCCGGTCTGCCCGACGGCTACGACCTGGAGATCGGCGGGGCGGTCGAGGAGAGCGCCAAGGGCCAGGGGCCGATCGCGGCCGTGGTGCCGGTGATGCTCCTGGTCATGGCTTTCCTGCTGATGGTGCAGCTCCAGAGCGTGCAGAAGACGCTGCTGGTGGCGAGCGTGGCCCCGCTCGGCCTCATCGGCGTCGTGGCGGCGCTGCTGCCCTCCGGCGCGCCGCTCGGCTTCGTGGCGATCCTCGGCGTGCTGGCGCTGATCGGCATCATCATCCGCAACTCGGTGATCCTGGTCACCCAGATCGACGCGTACGAGGCGCAGGGCATGGCGCCCTGGGACGCCGTCGTGGAGGCGACCTGCCACCGGATGCGGCCGATCCTGCTCACCGCGGCGGCGGCGAGCCTCGGCATGATCCCGATCGCCCGCGAGGTGTTCTGGGGGCCGATGGCCTACGCGATGATCGGCGGCATCGTGGCGGCGACCTTCCTGACCCTGTTCTTCCTGCCCGCCCTCTACGTCGGCTGGTACCGCATCAAGGCCCCGCCCCGGGGCGGGGCCTTGCCCGGCGCGGTCGCGCGGGAGGCCGGGGACGGCCGGCGCGGCGAGGCCGCGCCGGCGGGTGCCGGCGCGCCGATCGGGGCCTGAACGGCGGGGCCATACTTAGAACTATTCTAAGAAAGTGTCTTGGCTGTTCGCCCGCGCCGTGCCATGTGGGGGGAGCCGTCGATCGGCCGGGCGGGTTTCCGGAGAGGCAGCGTCGGCGCGAGTCTGAGGAGGGATGGGATGAAGGGCGATCCGAAGGTCATCGAGTACCTGAACCGCGGCCTGCGCAGCGAGCTGACCGCCGTGAGCCAGTACTGGCTGCATTTCCGCATGCTGAACGACTGGGGTTACATCGAGCTCGCCAAGTACTGGCGCAAAGAGTCGATCGAAGAGATGAACCATGCTGACCGGTTCATCGATCGTATCCTGTTCCTTGAGGGCTTCCCGAACCTGCAGGAGCTCGATCCGCTGAAGATCGGGCAGAACGTGCAGGAGATCATCGAGTGCGACCTCGCGGCCGAGAACGAGGCCCGGGCGCTCTACCTCGAAGCGGCGCAGTACGCCGAGTCGATCAATGATCGCGTCTCGAAGGTGCTGTTCGAGGACCTCGCCGAGGATGAGGAGGGCCACATCGACTTCCTGGAGACGCAGCTGGAGCTGATCCAGCAGATCGGCCTGCCGCTCTACGCCCAGAAGCACATCGGCGGCCTCGACAAGATCGAGCCCGAGGTGGAGTGACGCGGGGCCCGGACCATCGGTTCGGAGATCGCCCGGCGCGGCGCCCCCCTCCGTGCGGGCGCCGCACCGAGCGCGGCCCGCCCCGGCGGATCGGGCCTGACGGGCGAGCCCGATTCCCGGGCCGTCCCACCCGGTGCGGGGCCGGACGAGGTCGACGCCCCGCGGCGTGAGCGGGCCCGCCCCTGCGCCGCCATCCGCAGGAGGTCCGGGAGCGGCCCCCGGCCCGGAGGCCGGCACAGCGTTCGAGCGCGTCGGAACGCGCTCGCCCCGGGCGCCGCCCGTCCGGCCGGCGGACGCAACGACGGGAGAGATCCCGAGCTCAGGCAGGGCTGCCGGGCGCCGGCCAGGAGCCGTGATCCGACATCCGCATTGCCGACATGGGAGATGGCGAAGCCATCAACCGGATGGCGTGTGACCCGACGCCCTCGTCGGTTGCCCTCGCCTCACGCGAGGCCGCGGTTGCGCTCCAAACCGCCGCGCGGAGCGGGTGCTGTTCGAGAAATTCCCGCGTCGCTGCCGGGCGCCCCAGGGGAAGGCTTGGACGTCTGCTTCGGGCAATCTGCCGAATCGATGCTGCGCCGATCCTCGATAGGAAAGATTCCGTCAACAACATGGTACTATTTTCTGCGATGAGCCCGGACCGTCCGCCCCCGACGAGTTGCCCAGCCTGCCGACACCGAAAGATGTAAAATCTCAGGTTGTATATAGCTCATCCGATAAAATTGC
The DNA here is from genome assembly GCF_000019365.1 of Methylobacterium sp. 4-46. Lineage (GTDB taxonomy): Bacteria > Pseudomonadota > Alphaproteobacteria > Rhizobiales > Beijerinckiaceae > Methylobacterium. Next base: position 1,229,958 of record NC_010511.1, read on the forward strand.
GTCTAGGCCGTTCGTCTCTCGGGCAGGTCGGCCCGGTAAGATGCTGCGGAATACATCGGCGATCTCGGTCGTGACCAGGCGAGGATGAACATGATGAGCCCAGCGATCGACACCGTGTCGCACCCCCGTCCGGGTCGGCTTCGCGCCATGGGCCGCTGGCTCGGACGTCGAGAGGTCTGGGCCGGCCTCGGCGTGCTCGCCCTGACGGCGCTCGCCGCCACGGCCGGCCCGCCGGCCTGGGTCTCCGCCGCCCGCGCCCTCGGCGTGCCCTACTGCCTGAAGTATTCCGACGTCTACCTGTACGCGGGCGGCGCCTTCCAGCGCCGGGGCAGCGATTGGTTCGATCTCCCCGTTTACAGCAACCTCACCGTCTCCCGCTACGAGGAGATCGAGCGCGACGCGGAGTTCATCTATCTCCTGAATTCCGCCTCCCGCAACAACGACAAGGTCAACCAGATCGTCGTCCGGCTCCCGGTCTGCGGCGGCGTCTCGCAGGTGACGCTGTCGAAGAATGCCCGCAACTGGATCGACTCGCAGCCGATCTGGCGCTGACGGGCGGCCGGGGGGCGCGGCGCGATCGGTCGCCGCGATCGGTCGCCGCGATCGGTCGCCTTGTGCGGCGGCCCCGGATGAGTACATCCGGGGAAGGGTTACCTGCCGGGCGGCGGGCCCCGACGGCCTCCTCCCCTCGAAGCCCCTCCGAGCGCCCCTTGAGCAATCCCAGACCTCTCCTCACCCCCGAGCGCCGCGAGGACGACATCGACGCGTCGATCCGTCCACTGAGCCTGTCGGATTTCACGGGCCAGCGCGCGGCGCGGGCGAATCTGGGGGTGTTCATCGAGGCGGCGCGGCGCACCGGTCAGGCGCTGGACCACGTGCTGTTCGTGGGCCCGCCGGGGCTGGGCAAGACCACGCTGGCGCAGATCGTGGCCCGGGAGCTGGGGGTGAATTTCCGCTCGACCTCGGGTCCGGTGATCGCCAAGGCGGGGGACCTGGCCGCGCAGCTCACCAACCTGGAGGAGCGCGACGTCCTGTTCATCGACGAGATCCACCGGCTGAGCCCGGCGGTGGAGGAGATCCTCTACCCGGCCATGGAGGATTACCAGCTCGACCTGATCATCGGCGAGGGCCCGGCGGCGCGCTCGGTCAAGATCGAGCTGCCGCGCTTCACCCTGGTGGCGGCCACGACCCGGGCGGGTCTGCTGACCACGCCGCTGCGCGACCGCTTCGGCATCCCGATCCGGCTGGAATTCTACGCGGTGGACGAGCTGGAGGCGATCGTGGCCCGGGGGGCGCGGGTGCTGGGGATCGGCATGGCGGCGGACGGGGCCAACGAGATCGCCCGGCGGGCGCGGGGCACGCCGCGGATCGCCGGGCGGCTGCTGCGGCGGGTGCGGGACTTCGCGATCGTGGAGGAGGCCGGGACGGTGACGCGGGCGATCGCCGACCGGGCGCTGCGTCTGCTGGACGTGGACGCGGCGGGTCTGGACACCATGGACCGCAAGTATCTGGGGCTGATCGCGCGCTCCTACGGGGGCGGTCCGGTCGGGGTGGAGACGATCGCGGCGGCGTTGTCGGAGCCGCGCGACGCCATCGAGGAGATCATCGAGCCCTACCTGCTCCAGCAGGGCTTCGTGCAGCGCACCCCGCGCGGCCGCCTCCTCACCCCGCACGCCTTCCGACACCTCGGATTGCCGGAGCCGAGCCGCGACCCCGCCGCGCAATTCGGCCTGTTCGGCGGGGACGAGGATGTCTGAGCCCTCGCGGCGCCGCTGGCCCACCCGCCGCCAGGTGATCGGGGGATTGGGCGCGCTCGGGGCCTCGGGCTTCGCCACGGCGGCCTACGGCACCGGGATCGAGCCGTTCTGGTCGGTGGTCACGCACTACGCGGTCCGGCCCCGGGCGGCCTGGCCCGCGGGCCTGCGCCTGCGCTTCGTCGCCTTGGCGGACATCCACGCCTGCGAGCCCTGGATGACGGTCGAGCGCGTCGCCGGCCTCGTCGCGGCGGCGAACGCGCTCGGGCCCGACCTGATCGTGCTCCTCGGCGACTACGTGGCCGGGCAGCGCTTCATCACCCGCCGCCTGCGGGCCGAGGAATGGGCCGCCCCCCTGGCGGGCCTCGCGGCGCCCCTCGGCGTCCACGCGGTGCTCGGCAACCACGATTGGTGGGAGGATGCCCGGGCCCAGGCCCGGGGCGGCGGCCCGGTCGAGGCGGCCGTCGCCTTGGCGGGGGTCGGGATCCGGGTGCTGGAGAACGCGGCCGTCCCCCTCGCGGTGCCGGGCGGCCCGGTCTGGCTCGCGGGCCTGCAGGACCAGCTCGCGCTGCTGCCCCATCACCACCGCCTGCGCCGGGAGACCGGCGCGGCGCCCGGACGGGTCGGCCTCGACGACCTCGCCGCCACCCTGGCGGCGGTGCCGCCGGAGGCGCCCGTGATCCTGCTCGCCCACGAGCCCGACATCTTCCCGCGCGTTCCGGCCCGGGTGGCGCTGACCCTGTCGGGCCACACCCACGGCGGTCAGGTCAGGTTCTTCGGCTACGCGCCGGTCGTGCCCTCGCGCTACGGCCGCCGCTACGCCTACGGGCACATCCGCGAGCACACGGACCTGATCGTCTCGGGCGGGCTCGGCATGAGCATCGCGCCGATCCGGATCGGCGTCCCGCCCGAGATCGTGGTCGTGGAGATCGGGACGGAGGCCGCCGCGTGACCGGGCACCGCCTGACCCTGCGCGTCTACTACGAGGACACGGATTTCTCCGGCCTCGTCTACCACGCGAGCTACCTGCGCTTCCTGGAGCGCGGGCGCACCGAGATGCTGCGCGCGGCGGGGATCGACCAGTCGACCCTGCATGCGGGGGGCGAGGGCCTGTTCTTCGCCGTGCGGCGGATGCTGATCGACTGGCTGGTCCCGGCCCGGATGGACGACGTGCTCACCGTCGAGACGCGCACGAAAGAGGTCCGCGGCGCCTCGATCCTCGTGGCGCAGCGCATCCTGCGGGGCGATCAGGTGCTGATGACGGCGGAGGTCCGCGTCGCGGCCCTGATCGGCGGGCGCCCGGCGCGGCTGCCGGACGGGTTGCGGGCGATCCTGGAGGGCGGGCCGGAGGCGTGATGCGACATCCGCCATCCCGAAGGGATCAAGCGGATGTGGGATGAGGCCGCCGGGCTCCGCCCGGGGTGCTGCGGGCCGCAGGGCCTCGCGGAGGCGGGCTCAGGCGCGCGTTCCCTCGACCCGGAACCGGGCCGCGTGGCTCCCCACCTCGTCGAGGCGGGCGGGCGGCGCGCCGCAGGCCGCCAGGGCGTCCCGCAGGGTCTCGGGATCGACCGCGCCCGGCAGCGCGAGGAGCTGGCCGAGGCCGCCGCGCAGGCCGGCGCTCGCCACCACCTCGGCCCCGAGCTCCGCCAGCACCGCCTCGGCGCCCTCCCGCCAGCGCTCGAAGCGGGCGGCGTAGAGCACCCAGTCGCGCTGGGCCGCGCTCGGATCGTCGAGGGGACGGGCGATCACGAAGACCGGGGTGCCTGCCGGATGGCCCGGCCGCTCGATAAAGGGCAGGCGCGCGATCACCTTCGGGCTTCCCTCTCCGGCGAGCCCCTCCCACCAGGGCCCGGCGGTGACGCCCTGGTCGAGGCGGAAGATGCCGAGGTCGCCGCGGGAATCCGCCACCGCGGCGATCACCGCCTTGGCGCTCGGATGCGGCCGGTAGGGCACCGTGAAGCCGAAGTGGAAGCGGGCCGAATCGCGCATCGGCGCGTCGCCGCCCGAGACGTCCGCGTGCACCGCGAAGGGCGCCTGCACGTACGTGAAGGTGGCGATGATGACCCGCCAGATCCCCTCGACCGTGTCGAGGGGCAGGAGCCCCGCGTGGCGCTCGGCGATGGCCCGCATCATCGAGGCCTCCCGGCCCGGCCGGAAGGCCGAGCCCGAGGCGCCGGTGCGCTTGACCGCGATCAGCCGGTCGATGATGCGCCCGCGCTCCATCAGCAGGTCGTGCATGGCCGCGTCGATGCGGTCGATCTCGGCGCGCAACGCCGCGAGATCGGCGGTGGGGGCGGGGGAGGTCATGTGGGATCGGGCATCCGGGGAGACATCGCGCCGTCTTACGACCGCCCCGCCCCGCCCGTCACCCTCGATTGACGGACGGCCGCGAAGGTCCTAACTCAAGCGTCCGGCGAAACGAATTTTCTGGCCGCTTTATCGTCCGCAACCGGCGGATGCTGCTTGGAAGGCCCTTCGCGATCATGGCCATCTCCGCCCTGAGACCCGGCGCCGAGACCGCCTCGCAGGCCGTGGAGCCCGCGAGTCCCGTGGCCCAGTTCGGGCTCGACGCGCCGCTGGCGATGGATGCGGGCGTGGCCCTCGCCCCCTGGCAGATCGCCTACCAGACCGTCGGCCGGCTGAACGCCGCGCGCAGCAACGCGGTGCTGGTCTGCCATGCCCTGACCGGCGACCAGCACGTGGCGAGCCGCCACCCGCTCACCGGCAAGCCCGGCTGGTGGGAGACCGTGGTGGGGCCGGGCAAGCCCGTCGACACCGACCGCTACTTCGTGATCTGCGCCAACGTGGTCGGCTCCTGCATGGGCACGACCGGGCCGGCCTCGATCAACCCGGCGACCGGCCACCCCTACGGGCTCGACTTCCCCCTGGTCACCATCCGCGACATGGTGCGGGGCCAGGCGATGCTCCTCGACCGGCTCGGCATCCCCGACCTGTTCCTGTGCATCGGCGGCTCGATGGGCGGCATGCAGGTGCTGCAATGGGCGGCGAGCTACCCCGAGCGGGTCTTCGCCGCCATGCCGATCGCGACGGGCGCGCGCCACTCGGCCCAGAACATCGCCTTCCACGAGGTCGGCCGCCAGGCGGTGATGGCGGATCCCGCCTGGCACGGCGGGCGCTACCTCGACGTCGGCACGCGGCCCGCCAAGGGGCTCGCGGTGGCGCGGATGGGCGCGCACATCACCTACCTGTCGGAGCCGGCCCTGCACCGCAAGTTCGGCCGCCGCTTCCAGGACCGCGACGCGCCGACCTTCTCGTTCGACGCCGATTTCCAGATCGAGAGCTACCTGCGCCACCAGGGCATCAGCTTCGTCGAGCGCTTCGACGCCAACGCCTACCTGTATCTCACCCGCGCGATGGACTATTTCGACCTCGCCGCCGACCATGGCGGGGTGCTGGCGAACGCCTTCCGGGGCAGCCGCACGCGCTTCTGCGTGATGTCCTTCACCTCCGACTGGCTGTTCCCGACGCCCGACTCGCGGGCGATCGTGCACGCGCTCAACGCGGCGGCGGCGCGGGTCGCCTTCGTGGAGGTGGAGAGCGACAAGGGGCACGACGCCTTCCTGCTCGACGAGCCGGCGATGTTCGCGGCCGCCTGCGGCTTCATCGCCGCCGCCGCCCGGGAGCGCGGCCTGTGAGCGCCGCCGCCGCGCCGCTCGCCCCCGCGGGCCTGCCCGAGGAGCCCGGCCTCGCCGCCGCCCGGGCCGACCACCGCGTCGTGCTCGGCCTCGTCGAGGCCGGGGTGCGGGTGCTCGACGTCGGCTGCGGGGACGGCTCGCTGCTGGCGCTGCTGCGCGACCGCCGCGGCGTCGACGGGCGGGGCATCGAGCTCTCCCGCGAGGGGGTGAATGCCTGCCTCGCCCGCGGCCTCCCGGTGATCCAGGGCGACGCCGATACCGACCTCGCCGACTACCCGGACGACGCCTTCGACTACGTCATCCTCTCGCAGACGATCCAGGCGACGCGCCAGCCCAAGGTCGTGCTGGAGCACCTGCTGCGCATCGGCCGGCGGGCCATCGTCTCCTTCCCGAATTTCGGGCATTGGCGCATCCGGGCCGAGCTGCTGATGCGCGGGCGCATGCCCGTCAACGACTACCTGCCGGACGCGTGGTACGAGACGCCCAACATCCATCACTGCACGATCCGCGACTTCGTGGGCCTGTGCCACCTGGTCGGTGCCCGGATCGAGCGCGCCTCGGCCCTCGACGCCGAGGGGGAGCCGATGCGCTTCTCCCTGCCCTGGTGGATCTGGAACCTCGTCGGCGCGCAGGGCATCTTCCTGCTGCGGCGGGGCTGAGGCGGCCCTTCGGCGCGCTCGGCAGAATTGCGTGCGCCGACGTCATCGTCACCGCCGGACCGGTGATCCGGGATCCGCTTGGTCGAAGCGGATCCTGTATCCCAAGCCCGCGCGGCGCCTGAGCGAAGACGACATCCGCGTTGCCGAAACGGGAGATGGCGAAGCCATCAACCGGATGTCGGACGACCCTCGCGGCGAACGATGCCGGGACGGGCGTCGCGCCTCATCCCCCTGCGTCGGCACCGCCTTGCGCGAAGGCCGGCGCGGCGAGCCCGCGGGCGTGGTCGCGGAGCGCCTCCGGCCAGCTCTCCGTCAGCGCCCGGAAGCGCGCCCCGTCGCCCGCGTAGAGCGCCCGCGACGCCTCCTCGTAGCCCGGGGCGTCGCCCAGCATCGCGCCCATGAAGCGGTCGGCGGCCTCCCGGGCCTGCCGCACCCGCTCGCGCCCGGCCCCCTCCGCCCGGGCCGCGTCGACGAGCCGGCGCAGGGCCGCCGAGGCGCCCCCCGGCTGGGCGGCCAGCCAGTCCCAGTGCCGGGGCAGCAGCGTGACCTCCCGGGCCACGACCCCGAGCTTCGGCCGCCCGGCCTGCCGCGGCGGGGGCGCGGGTGCGAGCCGGGCCAGGATCTCCGCGTCGCTGCCGCGCAGGTCGAGGTCGATCACCCGCCCGGTCCGGTCGTCGAAGACGTGAACCGGCGCGCCGCCCTCCCGTTGGTGAGCGGCCTTGACGGCGAGCGCAACCTCACGGATTGCGCCCGACGCCAGCCGGCGCTCCCCCTGGAACGCCGTGCAGTCCGACCCTGATTCCATCGCCGGATCCTCCTCGGCGGGGAGATATCACCCGGATGATATCCTCCGTCAATATCATCCGGGTCAAATTCGCGAGGCTCCGAGCCCGATGCGCCCTGCCCGGATCGTCCCCCTGGTCGTCGCCACGGCCCTGTTCATGGAGAACACGGATTCGACCGTGATCGCGACCTCGCTCCCGGCGATCGCGGCGGATCTGGGCGAGGACCCGATCGCCCTGAAGCTCGCCCTCACCTCCTACCTGGTGAGCCTCGCGATCTTCATCCCGGTCAGCGGCTGGATGGCGGACCGGTTCGGGGCGCGCACGGTCTTCCGCCTCGCGCTCGCCGTGTTCATGGGCGGCTCGCTCGCCTGCGCGGCGGCCGATTCCCTCGGCTGGTTCGTGGGCGCGCGCTTCCTGCAGGGCATGGGCGGGGCCATGATGGTGCCGGTGGGGCGGCTCGTGCTCCTGCGCAGCGTGCCGAAGGCGGAACTCGTCCAGGCGCTCGCCACCCTGACGATCCCGGCCCTGGTCGGCCCGGTGATCGGCCCGCCGCTCGGCGGCCTCATCACCACGACCCTGAACTGGCGCTGGATCTTCTTCATCAACCTGCCGATCGGCCTCGCCGGCATCCTGCTGGCGACCCGCTACTTCGCCGACCTGCGCGAGGCCGAGCGCCCGCCCCTCGACGGGGTCGGCTTCGTGCTCTCGGGGGCCGGGCTCGCCAGCCTGATGCTCGGCCTGGCCTCGGGCGGGCGCCACCTCCTGCCCGCTTCCGTGTCGTGGGGCTGCGTCGGGGCCGGGCTCGCGCTGCTCGCGCTCTATTGCGGCCATGCGCGCCGCACCGCCCACCCGCTGATCCGCCTCGACCTGATGGGCTACCCGACCTTCCGGGCGGCGATCACCGGCGGCAGCCTGTTCCGCATCGGCACCGGGGCGATCCCCTTCCTGCTGCCGCTGATGCTGCAGCTCGGGTTCGGGCTCGACCCGCTGCATTCGGGCCTGCTCACCTTCGCGGCGGCCGCGGGGGCGCTGTTCATGAAGACCCTGGCGGCCCGCATCCTGCGGTCCCTCGGCTTCCGCACGGTGCTGACGGTGAACGCCGTTCTGGCCGCCTGCCTGCTCGCCGCGAACGGCCTGTTCACTCCCTCGACCCCGCACGCGCTGATCGTGGCGGTGCTGCTGATCGGCGGCTGCTTCCGCTCGCTGCAATTCACCGCCGTCAACGCCATCGCGTACGCGGACGTGGATTCGCGCGACATGAGCGCGGCGACGAGCCTCGCCAGCGTGGCCCAGCAGCTCTCCCTCAGCATCGGGGTGGCGTTCGGGGCCTTCGCGCTCGAGAGCGCCGCGCAGTGGCACGGGCGCGCCTCCGTGCGGTCGGAGGATTTCTGGCCGGCCTTCCTGGCGGTGGCGCTCGTCTCGGGCCTGTCGGCCTTCGCCTTCGCGCGCCTCGCCCCGACCGCCGGGGCCGAGGTCTCGGGCCACCGCCGCGTCACCGCGCGGCCGGCCGCGGACGCGACCTGAGCTGCGCGGCCGACGCAGGGTTGCACCGGCCCTCGCCGCCCACTTTCAGCACCCATTCAGTCACGCTTCCCTACAAGGATCGTCGTCGCGACGGCGGGAGATCTCTCCCGGGCAAACGCCGCGATTTCCATTCTCAATCATGCGAGATCGAGGGGATCGGCCATGAAGCGCATCGTCTCCGCCTGTGTGGCTGCCGCAACCCTGGCCGGCATGGTGACGGCGGGCGCGTCTCCGGCGCAGGCCGGCGGCTGGCGGGCGGGCCCGGCGATCGCGCTCGGCGCCATCGGCGGCCTCGCCCTCGGCAGCGCGATCGCGGCGGGCTCGCGTCCCGCCTACGGCTACGCGCCGGCCTACGGGCCGGCACCGGTCTACGTGGAGCCCGACTGCTACGTCGTGCGCCGCCGCGTCGTGGACGAGTTCGGCGACGTCTACCTCCGCCGCGTGCGCGTCTGCGAGTGAGCGGGGCGCGGGTCCGGGGCGGCGTGCCGCCCCTCAGCCCCCGCCCGCCGCCCGCTTCGCCTCGATCGCGTCCCACACCGCCACCGCGAGGTCGGGGCCGCCGAGGCGCTTGATGGCCCGGATGCCGGTGGGAGAGGTCACGTTGATCTCGGTCAGGTGGCCGTCGATCACGTCGATCCCGACCAGGATCAGGCCCCGCCGCCGCAATTCGGGGCCGATCGCCGCGCAGATCTCGCGCTCGCGGGTGGTCAGCGCGGTCGCCCCGCCGGTTCCGCCCCGCACCATGTTCGAGCGGATGTCGTTGCGCGCCGGCACCCGGTTCACGGCGCCGAGGGGCTCGCCGTCGACCAGGATGATGCGCTTGTCCCCCTCCGAGATCCGGGGCAGGAAGCGCTGGATCACCCAGGCCTCGCGGAAGGTCTGGGAGAAGAGGTCGAAGATCGAGCCGAAATTCGGGTCGTCCGGCGTCACCCGCAGCACCGCCGCGCCGCCGTGCCCGTGCAGGGGCTTCATCACCACGCTGCCGTGCTCGGCCCGGAACTCCTCGATCTCCTGCCTGTCGCGGGAGATCAGGGTCGGGGGCATCAGGTCCGGGAAATGCGTGACGAAGAGCTTCTCGGGGGCGTTGCGCACCTCGAAGGGGTTGTTCACCACGAGCGTCGCCGGGTGGACGCGCTCCAGGAGATGCGTCGCCGTGATGTAGGCGAGGTCGAAGGGCGGGTCCTGGCGCATCAGCACCACGTCGAGATCCGCGAGGTCGACGCGCTCCGGGCTGCCGAGCGCGGCGTGCGCGCCCTCGACATCCTGCACCCGCAGCGCCTCGGCGCGGGCCGTGACCCGCCCGTCGCGCATCGAGAGCCGGTCGGGCGTGTAGTGCAGCAGGGTGTGGCCGCGCGCCTGCGCTTCGAGGAGAAGCGCGAAGGTGGTGTCGCCCGCGATGCGGATGCTCTGGATCGGGTCCATCTGGACCGCGACGGTCAAGGCCATGGGAAGGCGCCTCCGGTCGGCGGCGTTATCGGGCGCGCCCGTCCTCCTGGCAACGGGGCGCGAAAAAACGCCCCGCTCCGGGAGGAGCGGGGCGTGAGATCAGGGAGGAAACGTCATGGTGACCCGATCGGCCATGCAAACCGCGTGCCGAAATCCCGTCAGGCCTGCGGATCCTCGGCCGGCCAGCCGACGATCCGGTCGAGGAGTTCGTCCGTCTCGAACTCCTCCTCGGTGCCGCTGACGCGCCCGCGCACCGAGATCCCGGCCTCGTGCACGGTGGCCCGGCTGCCGGAGACCAGGGGGTGCCACCAGGGCAGGTCGCGGCCCTCCCGGACGAGGCGGTAGGCGCAGGTCGGCGGCAGCCAGGGCAGGCGGCGCACCGCCTCCGGCGTCAGGCGCACGCAATCCGGCACCCGGCTCTGGCGCCGCGCATAGTCGCGGCAGCGGCAGGCGCCGATGTCGAGGAGCGTGCAGGCCACGTCCGTGTGGTGGATCTCGCCGGTATCCTCGTCCTCGAGCTTGAGCAGGCAGCAGCGCCCGCAGCCGTCGCAGAGGCTCTCCCATTCCGGCGCGGTCATCGCCTCCAGGCTCTTCGTGCGCCAGAACGGCGCGGCGGGGTCGCTCCCGGGCGGCGCGGAAAGCGGCGGGGCGGCCTTGCGTTTGTCGGCCTTGAGGTCGGCGGCCTTGGGTTTGGCGGCCTTGGGTTTGGCGGCCAAGGGCAGATCCTTCGTCGGGGGCGGGGCTTCCCTCTGCCGCAGCCGGGCCTCCCGCACAAGCGCGGCCGCCCCTGCGCAGTCCTGCGACCTCGCGCCCCGGCGCGTCCGGGCGCAGGATCCGCGAGGGATCCGGGGCGCCGCCGCGGCGTTGCCGCAGGGCGCCAGCGCGGCCGTTTCCGAAACCCGGCCTCGCGATCCGCGTCGAGTTTGGGTACACCTCACCGTCCGGCCCGCTGACCGGCCGGGCCGCCAAGGACATCCGCCGTGCCGCTGAACCGGCTTGCCTCGCTCTGGACGCGCCTCAATCGCGCCGCCCTCGGATTCGACGCCTGGGTGAATGCGAGCCTCTACGAGGGCGGCGCCGGGCTCGGCGAATCCTATTCCCGCTTCTCCGACGCGATGCGGCGGCGCTTCACCGTGCGGGGCGTCAAGCGCCTGATCCTCGACCTGTCGAGCGAGGCGGTGACCCTCACCCTCGGCGGCGCCGTCGTCATGGTCACCCTGGCCCAGCCCGCCTTCAACCAGACCAGCGAGAACTGGCTGAAGGCCCAGGACCTCGCCGTCACCTTCCTCGACCGCTACGGGACCGAGGTCGGCCGGCGCGGCATCAAGCACGACGATTCCCTGCGCATCGACGAGTTCCCGGACATCCTGGTCAAGGCCCTGATCTCGACCGAGGACCGCCGCTTCTACGACCATCTCGGCATCGACCCGATCGGCACCCTGCGGGCGCTCACGGTGAATGCCCGCGGCGGCGGCCACGTCCAGGGCGGCTCCTCGCTGACCCAGCAGCTCGCCAAGAACCTCTTCCTGACCAACGAGCGCACCCTCCAGCGCAAGATCAACGAGGCCTTCCTGGCCCTCTGGCTGGAATGGCACCTCACCAAGAACGAGATCCTGAAGCTCTACCTCGACCGGGCCTATATGGGGGGCGGCACGTTTGGGGCGGCGGCCGCCGCCGACTATTATTTCGGCAAGAACCTCAAGGACATCTCGCTGGCCGAGGCGGCCATGCTGGCGGGCCTGTTCAAGGCGCCGACGAAGTACGCGCCGCACGTGAACCTGCCGGCCGCCCGCGCCCGCGCCGCGGACGTGCTGCACAACATGGTCGAGGCCGGCTACCTCACCGAGGGCCAGATCCAGTCCGCCCTGCGCAACCCGGCGACGCCGGTGACGCGCTCGCGCGACATCAGCGCCGACTACTACCTCGACTGGGCCTTCAACGAGGTGAAGCGCCTCGCCGACGAGGGCAAGCTCAAGCGGGAGCGGGTGCTCGTCGTCAAGACGCCCCTCGACCTGTCGATCCAGCGGCGGGCCGATCAGGCCGTCGAGAACATCCTGCGCCAGTTCGGCGACGCCTTCGACGTCGAGCAGGCCGCCCTCGTCACCATGGACCCGGACGGGGGCGTGCGGGCGATGGTGGGCGGCGCCGATTACGGCCAGAGCCAGTTCAACCGCGCCACCGACGCGCTGCGCCAGCCGGGCTCGTCCTTCAAGCCCTACGTCTACGCGGCGGGGCTCTCCACCGGCCTGTGGCGGCCCGACAGCAAGGTGGTGGATTCCCCGGTCTGCATCGGCAATTGGTGCCCGGCCAATTACGGCCGCTCCTTCGCCGGCACGGTGCCGCTCTGGGTCGCGGTCGCGAAGTCGATCAACACGATCCCGGTCAAGTTCTCGATCGCCATGGGCAAGGCGACGGGCGAGACGCACGAGGCGCGGGCCGCCAAGCTCGGCCGGGCCAAGATCATCGACACCGCCCACCGGATGGGCATCACCAGCAACCTCGTCGATTCGGTCTCCCTGCCGATCGGCTCGGCCGAGGTGACGGTGATCGACCAGGCGGCCGGCTACGCGGTCTTCGCCAACGGCGGCAAGCGCGCCAAGCCCTACGCCGCCGTGGAGATCCGCACCTCCGCCGGCGAGGTGATCTACCGCCACGACACGAGCGAGCCGCCCCCCGAGCAGGTGCTCTCGACCCGCGTCGTGGCCGACATGAACTTCATGCTCAACAAGGTCGTGGAGGAGGGCACCGGCCGCAAGGCGCAGGTCGAGGGCGTGAAGACCGCCGGCAAGTCCGGCACCACGAACGCCTACCGGGACGCGTGGTTCGTCGGCTACACGGGCAACCTCGTGACCGCGGTCTGGTACGGGAACGACGACCATTCCTCGAGCAAGAACATGACCGGCGGCTCGCTGCCCGCCATGACCTTCCACGAGGTGATGGCGCCGGCCCACCAGGGGATCGAACTCAAGCCGCTGCCCGGCTTCGAGGGCGACAAGCCGGGCGCGGTCGCCGCGAAGGCCCCGGCCCCGGCCCCGCCGCCCGGCGCGCCTCCCGGCACGATCTCGCGGCGCTCCTTCGAGGTGCTCGGCGGCATCGGCAGCCTGTTCCGCGCCGTCGAGCCCGCGCCCGGCCGCTCCGCCATGCGGGAGGTGACCGCACCCGGCAGCGTCGCCGAGGGCGGCCGCCCGGCCGGACGGCTCGTCACGCGCTGACCGGGTGCTGACCTCGCCCCCGCACCTGCGCTACACGCAGCCGATGCAGCCGTCGCGAACAGCCCGGGTGCCGGCGGAGTGGTCCGCCCGCGCCGCCCCGCTCCGCCCCGCCCTCGCCCGGGCGCGCAGCGCCCTGCGGCGCTCGGGCCTCGATCCCCGCCGGACCGGGACCGTGGGACTCGTGGTCTACGCCCTCGCGCTCGGCGGCGGCCTGGGGCTCGCCAGCGCCAATTGGGCGACGCGCGGGCGCTACCCCTTCGGCGGCGTCGCGCTGAACGCCTGGACGGCGTGGCCGCGCATCGGCTCGCGCGACGCGGACCCCTACGTGCGGGCGATCCACGCCCGCACCGGCGAGATCCCGATCGCGCTCGGCGAGGGGCTGCTGCTCACCGCCCGGGAGGACGATGCGGGCCAGCGCCTCTCGCCCGGCTGCAGCTACCGGATCGCCGGGGCGACGCCGCCGGCCCGGGCCTGGACGCTCACCGCCGAGCGCCGCCGGCCCGCCGCCGCGCCCGCGGCGGAGGGGCCCGTGCCGCGGCGCGGCTTCACCTCGACGGAGGTGCTGCGCGACCAATCCGGGCGCTTCGCCATCACCCTGTCGCCCTCGGTCCAGCCCGGCAACTGGCTGCCGACCCCGCCCGGGGAGGGCGCCCTGCGCCTGGTCCTGCGGCTCTACGACACGCCGGTCGCGGCGAGCACCGGCGTGCTCGAGCGCGAGGGCGTCCCCTCGATCACGCGCCTGGGCTGCGACGGATGACCCCCTTCGGCCGCTTCCTCATCGCGACGCTGTCCGGGCTGGTGCTGGCGGGCATCGTCCACATCGCGGTGGTGCTGGCGATCCCCGCCCTGTCGGCCCGGGACGCCCTCTCGCGCACCCGCGCCACGCTCAGCAACGACACCTCGGTGCTGATCCACGCCGCCGAACTGAGCGGCCCGCCCGAGGCGGCGGAGGGATGGCTGCCGCCGCAGGACCCGGCGGTGGCGGTGGGCGTCTGCGCCTACGACCTCGACGACGGGCCGGTGCGGATCTCGGCCGAGACCGGCCCGCTCTTCGAATCCCTCTCGGTGCACGGCCGCGGCAGCGCCTTCTACGCCATCACCGACCAGGCCGCCGTGAAGGGCAACATCGAACTCGTGGTGATGACCCAGCGCCAGTTCGACGAGGCGCTGGCCAACGCGGACGAGGACGAGCGCAACCGCGACGTCCGCATCGTGGCGCCGAGCCGCCAGGGCTTCGTGGTGGTGCGGGTGCTCGCCGCCCTGCCGAGCCAGCAGGCGCTGGCCAACGCGGCCGCGCGCTCGGTCTCCTGCACCATCGACGGGCCGGACGAGTGATCCGCCGGCCCGGGGCGCCGCGTCGGGGCGCCGCGGCCTCCGTCAGCCCTTGGTCACCAGCACCGCCTCGGTCCCCTCCCCGGGCGCGAGGCCGCAGCGCGCCTCGGCGTCCACCGGCAGGAGCGGGTCGAGCAGCCGGCGGCGGGCGGCCAGGAAGGCGAGCACGCGCTCGGCGCCGACCGCCTCCTCGTCCGGCACCGCCACCAGCAGGTGCTCCAGGGCGTAGCGGTAGCCCTCCTCGCGCAGGCGCGCCTCGCGGCGGACCCAGGCGACGAGGCAGCGATTCTCCGCCACCCGCAGGGCCGCGCTGCGCACGTCCGCGTCGTTGAGGGTGCGGATGAAGGGCAGGCTGCGCAGGCGCGTGAGATCGGCCCGCATCACCCGCGACGCCGTCTCGGCGAAGGCCGGGAGCAGGCGCCCGTCCGCCGCGGCGTCGTCCGAGAGGCGGCGGTAGCGGGAGACGGGCGAGCGCGCCTCCTCCGCCATCAGCGCGTCGAAATACGCCGAGGGCGCGGCGGGGCGCCACTCCGCCGGAAGCAGCCGGGCGCGGGTGAGGTCGGCGAGCGCCGCCTCGAAGGCGAAGGGATCGCGGGCCGGCATCAGGTAGCGCCACGCCCGGTCGCGCAGGACCTTCTCGTCCTCCGTGAAGGGAAACGGCGAGGCCGGCGCGCCGCGGTCGCGGGCCGCGAGCGCGCCGGCCGCGTCGACGAGGCTGTTCCAGGCCGTGGGAGCCGGGCGGCCGAGATCGCCCTGCTGCACGCAGGAGGCGATGAGCGGCAGGGCGGCGAGCAGGATCGGGCGGCGCAGGAGGCCGCGCGGCCCCATCCGCGCGTCAGCCCCGCTTGCGGGCGTCGCTGCCCGCGGGCGGGCAGGCGAGCGGGGCGGGATCGGGCATCCGTTCATAGCGCACCCCGGTGAAGAGCAGGACGGTGGCGCCCGGGTGCTCGGCGGCGTCCGGCCGGCGGGCGGGCCGGGCCGAGGCCCTCAGGGGCACGATCTTCCCCGTGACGCGATGCTCCGGACCGCTCATTGCCGCCTCCCAAACCCGACGACCCTCCGAGAACCGCCGTGCGGGACGGCGGCGCGCTGATCGCTTCCTCATGACGCGGCGTGGTTAACGAGAGGTTTCGGGACGGGGTCCGGACCCCCCTCGCCCGTAAACCGTCCGTCACTGCGTCCCGGCGGCATCCCCGCTTTCCCCAGCCCCGGCGCCCGCCCCTCCCGACAGGCTTAAGCGTCGCTTTACAGGGCCGGCCCTAGGGTCGGGGCCTTCGTATTGCGTAGCCGATCCGCCCGATGTCACGTCCCGCCGTCGACGCCCTGCCGGACCTCTCCGGCCTCCTCGAACTGGCGCAGGACCGCCGGCTCGACATGAAGCCCGTGCTGCTGCGGGTCCAGACGGACCTCTTCCGGGCCGCGCCCGTCCGGGATCCGGGCACGATCCGGGCCTTCGAGGCCCTGGCCTGCGGGCTGATCCCGACCGTGGATGCCGCTACGGCGGCGCTGGTCGCCGAGAAGCTCGCGCCGCTCGCGGACACGCCCGAGAGCGTGCTGCGGCTCCTCGCCGCCCACGGGGGCGAGGCGCGGGACGCCGTGCTGCGGCTGAGCCCGGTCCTGTCGACCGACCTCCTCGACGCCGCCGAGAACGGACCGGCCCTCGACGCGGTGATCGCCCGGCGCGGCGACCTCAGCCGCGCGCTGATCGAGGACCTCACCCTGCGGGAGGATCCGGCCGTCGACCTCGCCCTGGCGGGCAACCGGGGGGCGCGGCTCGACGGGCCGGCCCTGGCGCGCCTCGTCGCCCGCGCCCGGACGCGGCCGGACCTCGCGGCCGCCCTCGTCGCCCGCGACGACCTGCCGGCGGTCGACCTCGCCCCGCTCTACCTCGACGCGCCGACCGGCCTGCGGGCGCGGATCCGCGAGGGGGTGGCGGCCCGCGCCGCCCTGCGGCCCCTCGCCAGGCCGGCGCCGCGCGGCCTCGGGGAGGCCCTCAAGACCTTCGCGCTGCGCGGCGCGCGGGAGCGGGCGGAGGCGGAGCTCTCCGCCGCCCTCGGCTTCGCGGGCGTCGCCTGGGACTTCGCCGCGCCGCGCCGCCACGACCTCCTCGCCCTCGCGCTCAGGGCCGCCGGGCTGAGCGAGGAGGAGGCCGTGTTCCTGTTCCTGCGGCTCGATCCCGAGATCGGCCGCTCGGTCGAGGCGGTCTTCGCCCTGGCGAACCTGTTCCGCACGACGCTTCCCGCCACCGCCCGCGACCTCCTCGCGGCCATCCTCGGCGAGGAGCCGGCCGAGCGCGTCGCGGGCCCCGAGCAGCACCGGCCCCATCACGGCCCGGCCTCGCCGCGGCTGCGCCCGGCCGCGCCGGCCCTGCGCCCGGCCCTGCCCGAGCGCGTCCGGCGCTCGCAGACGAGGAGCGAGTAGGCGGGGGGCGCCGCGCGGGCGGCGGGCCGCCCTCAGCCCTTGGCGAGGTCGAGGAAGTGGCGGCCCTGCGGGTCGTCGATCTCGATGATCCAGAGGTCGGGGTCGAAGCGCATCTCCTTGGTGAGGCGGGTCTCGACGTCGGGGGGCATCGCCTCGGTCATCAGCGCCTCGAAGCGCCGCACGCCGTCGTCGTCCGCGGCGAACAGGGCCTGGGGCGCCGGGCCGTAGAGGTCGGCGCGGCCGTCGAGCCGATCCACCTTGACGAAGATCGCCCCGGCCTCCGGCGCGCCCCGCCGCCGCTGCACCGCGCTCACGCCCTCGACCGCGCAGCGGCGCAGGTGGGCGGCGACGAAGAAATCGGAGCGAAGGCGTGCCATCCGCGAGTCTCCCGGCCGGACCGCCCCTGCTACACAGGCCGGACCGCCGGGCCAACCGGGTCCGGGCGGCGCGGCGCCCCGCCGCCGCTCAGTCCGGCTTGAGGCCCGAGCGGCTCGCGAGTTCCTTTAGGGTGCGGGAGGCCACCTCCGGCGAGCCGGGCAGGCGGCGCTCGCGCTCGAACCGGGCGATGGCCGCCCGGGTGGCCGGGCCGGCGCGGCCGTCGACGGCGAGCGGGCCGTAGCCGAGCTTCACCAGGGCCTTCTGGGCGAAGGCGACCTGCGGGTCGGGGTGCGGCGCCTCGCCCCGGTCCGGGCCGGCCGGCCTCCGCGCCGCCGGCTTGGCCTCGGCCGCCCGGGTTTCCGGGGCGCGGAGAGCCGCGAGCTTGGCGGAGGCGGCCGGCGCCGCCTCTCCCCTCGGTCGCGGCGGGGGCGGCGGCAGGGAGGCGAGGGATTTCTGGCTGCCGGAGGCGGGCCGCGGCGGCGCGTCGTGCGGGGCGACCGAGGCGGTGACCTGCGCGTCGCCGCGGAGGATCTCGCCGATGCCGTCCTGCGGCGCCTCGGCGGGGTGCGGGGCGGGGCGCGGCGGGCGGGCGTCGGGCTTGGCCGCGGACTTGGTCGGGGCGTTGGCCGGGGATTTGGCCGGAGCCTGGGCGAAGAGGGGAGCGGGATGCCGGCCGTTCTGGAAGCTGAGGGCGTTCACCGCCACGGCGGCCGTGGCGGCGAGGGTCAGCAGCCCGCCGGCGATGGCGGCCGGATGGCGCAGCAGCGCCTCGAACCGGCCGCGCGGGCCCCCGGCCTCCGGCAGCGCCGCGGGCGCGGCGGCGGGCCGCCGGACCCGTGGCGCCGCGCCAGGCGGGCGCGGCACCGGCCGCGCCTCGGGCACGATCGTCAGGTCCGGGTCGCGGGGCCGGGCGGGCGCCTCGGGCATCGCCTCTCCTGCGCTGGAGCAATCCGGGCAGGAGGGTACGCGCGCACCCGTCTCGAATGTCCTAATCCCAAAAGCCCGGGATGCTGACGCACCGGGCCGTCGGCCCTCTCGAACCGTCGACACCGCGCCGAAGGCTTGGCGCGAGAGATGGCTTGGCGCGAGAAATGGCTTGGCGCGGAAGACGGCTTGGCGGCGATGCGAGAACGGAACCAGCGGTCATGAGAGATGACCGCTGGGATGACCCGCGGGCTCCGGGGTGGAGGCTCAGAACCGGTAGGTGAAGCCGCCCTTCACGGCGTGGTCCTGCGCCCGCGGCCCGACCTGCCCCGTGTAGGACACGTCGAGCGTCGCCCGCTCCGAGAGCCGCAGCGAGAGGCCGGCCCGCGCCAGGAGGGCGTCGCGGTCGATCGGGATGCCCGCCGTGACGAAGCCCGGCGCCGTCCCGAAGGCGAGCAGCGCGGTCGGCACCACGTCCCCGAAGGCCCGGCGATAGCCGAGCAGCCCGTGCAGGATCACCGGCGCGCCGAAGCCCAGGTCGAGGCCCGTCTGCGCCCGCATGCCCGCCGTCAGCGTCGGGATCTCCGCCGTCCGGGCGGCGCCGGTGAGGGCCCCCACCCCGCCGGTCTCCGCGAAGCGGTCGCGGTCGATGCTCACGGAGGCGCCACCCACGAAGGGCTCGATGAAGGTCGGGATGGGCGCGAGCGGATCCTTGCCCGCGACGGACGGCGCGCCGCCCAGCACGATCCTGTAGCCGATCTCGCCGAAGCCCTGCACCGTCGCGCCGCCGTAGCGCGCCGCCTCGGTCTCGGCCACGCCCGGGAAGGTCACGCTGCGGCGCGTGCGCAGGCTGTCCCCGGCATAGACCGCCCCGAGGCGCAGCGCGAACGGACCCGCCTCGTAGCCGCCGTACACGCCCCCGAAGCCGCTCTCGATCGTGCCCGACTGCACCCGGCCGGGCGTGTCGAGGCTCGTCGTCGTGTAGCCGCCCGCGACGCCGAGCGTGAGCCCGTTCCCCAGCCGCAGGTCGGCGCCGAGCACGAAGCCGGCCGTGTCGCGGCTCACCGCCACGGCGTTCCCGTCGCTGCGCGCCTCGCCGAAGGAGCCGAAGCCCTGGCCCCAGAGGCCGAAGACCCGCGGGTCGAGCACCCGGACCGGCACGGGCGCCGCCGGGGCGGCCCGCCCGGGCAGGTCGGCCGTGTAACTGGCCGGCAGGCTGCCGTAGTCGCGCACGCCCGCCTCGCCCCGGCGCAGGCGGTCGAGGATCGCCTCCCGCACGAAGAAGGCGGTCTCGGAGGCGGCGGAGACGCTGCTCGCGTGGATGTCGCCGCTGAGGGCCTGGAAGGCGCCGACCGCCTCCGGCGTGGTCAGCCCGACGGTGCGGGCCGTGACGGCGCTCGCCCCGCCGCTCGCCTGGATGCCGTTCGCCGCGGCGGCCTGGTTGCGGGTCCGGGCCACTGCCGCGAAGGGAACGTCGTTGCGGGTGAGCGTCAGGTCGACCTCGTTCGCCTGGTAGCGCAGGGTCGGGGTGAGGAAGGCGAAGTTGGCGGTGACGCCCGCGAAGCTGCCGCTCACCCCGCCGCCCGCCGTCAGGATCGGGTAGAGGGTGCGCGGGGCGTAGGTGCCGGCCTGGGCCAGAACCGCGACGGTGCCCCCGGCGAGGGCGGCGGTGCCGGTGGCGGCGAGGCGGTCGGCCTGCCCGGCCGCGTTGGCCTCGACCCGGTAGGTCGAGCCGGCCGCGAAGGCGACGGTCCCGGCGACGGTCAGGGTGCCGATCGAGGTGCCGGGCGCCACGGTGCCGCCGGCCTGGGCCACGATCCCGCCGACCGTGCCGGTGCCGCCGAGGAGGCCGCCGGCTCCGACCGTGACCGGCCCGCCGATCACGCCGTTCGCGTAGAGGGCGCCGGTATCGCCGATCGTCACCGCGGTGGTGAGGCGGTCGGCCGGGTCCATGCGCAGCGTGCCGACCACGTTGTCGAAGTATCCGGCGGCCGCGTAGAGGTCGAGGCGCGCCCAGTAGCTGAGCGGCTGCCCGTAGAAGGCTGCGAGCGCGGTGGTCTCGGTGTTGACCAGGATCTGGTTGATCGTGGCGGTGGCGAGGTTCCCGGAGAGGCCGCCATTCGGCGCGAGCGTCGCGGCCGCGCCGGTGCCGCCGTAGAGGGGCGCGAGGAGGATCGCGGCGTCCGGCCCGCCCGCCGGGGCCTGCTCGCGGGGCGCTTGGTCGAACGGGAGGGTGGGCAGGCCGTAGGTCAGGCGGGACTGGTAGAGCGCCTGATTGGCGGCCGAGGGCAGGTAGGGGGTGTTGGTCGTGTTGGCGGCGCCGGCGGCGCAGGCCGCCACGGAGGCGCCGCACTGGGCCGCGAGGTAGCCCTGGAGCTCGCCCTGGGCGCGCGTGAACAGGCCCGGCAGGTTCATCGCCAAGCCGGTGGTCGCGGCGTTGGCGACGTAGGCCGGGTTGGTGAAGGCCTGGGCGAGGTCGTAGGCCGAGAAGGCCCGCGACGCGACGATGTCGAGCGGGTAGTGGACGCCCAGCACGATGCGGCTGTCCGCGTATTCGGCGGCCCGGGACAGCATGCTGCGGTATTGCTGCGGCACCAGCATGGCGAGCAGGATTCCGTCCGTAAAGGCGTACTGCGTGTGCCCGCTCGGGAAGGACGGGTTGGTGGCGATGCCGTTGAGCGCCGTCGGGTCGAAGATCGCGTAGCGGCCGGGCGCGACCTGGATCGGCCGCGAACTGCCGTAGACGTCCTGGCCGGCCTGGGTGTTCGTCACCCCGTAGGCGAGGTCGTAGACGCTGTCGCGGGTGTTCGGCAGGCCGTTCAGGGTGGGCAGGGTGGAGCCCGCCGGCGCGACGGCCGGGACCGGCACGTAGTTCGCGGGCGTCGTGCCCGGGTTCGTGGCGGCGCCGTTCGCGAAGTAGTTCTTGGCGACGCCGAGATCGGTGCCCATCACCGAGTAGGCCGTGTTGAGCAGGGCGAAGGTCGCGGCGAGCGGACCCGTCGTGGCGGTGCTCGCCCGGATGCCGGCCTGGTAGAGGCTGCCGAGCTGCGGGCCGAGACCGCCGACCGGCTGGACCGGGTTCAGCGTGCCCGCGCCCTGGACCGCCTGGAGCGGCAGGCCGCCCGCGAGATTGTCGGCCGGCCCGAGAGTGACCGTCGTGCCGTTGGCGAGGGTGATGGCGGTGACGAAGGCCGCGCTGCCCGGCAGCGCCTTGTCGCTGATCGCGAGCTGCCTCTGCGCCGTCGTCGCGTTCTGGTTCTGCGCGATCGCCTGCGAGAGGTTGAGCTGAAGCGTCTGCCGGCCGACCGGGGTGCTGGCGAGCGACAGGAAGGGCGCCAGCAGGTTCAGCACGTTGACGTTGGCCGGCGTCGTGTTGACGGCCTGGGCCCGCGCCGCCCCGACTCCCATGATGGCCGTGATCACGGCCGCAAGCGAGACACCCGACAGGAACCTCATCCGGCTTCCCCAAAGTCATTCTGAGCGATGCTCTCGGCCGGGATGGTTAAGGTGCGGCAACGCGCGGGTCGCCGTCATAATCCGTCATAATTTCTGCCGCATCCGGACCGTGTCCGAACTGCCACGACTCGCGATGAGCCGGCGAAATATCTTTGTTTCGAATTGGTATCTCGGCATCCGCGGCGCTCGCCCGCGCGTTCTCCGCCCCGTGCGGTCGAGCAAGGCTGGCGCGATCGGGACCCCTGGGTCAGGGTTCCGCCCCGGGCGGGAGCAGGCGCGCCCGCGCGGCCCGGTGGGCCCGCCCCTTGCCGTGGAGGGGCCAGTAGCGCTCCATGGCCAGGTAGGTGAAGGAGGCCGACCAGCCGATCAGCAGGAGCCCGTTCAGGGCCTCGACCCCGGCGAGCAGCCGCGTGTGCGAGGCCGGAATATGGTCTCCGAAGCCGAGCGACGTGTAGGTGACCACCGAGAAGTAGAGGCAATCCTCGAACGAGGTGACCGGGACGCCCGCGAAGGCCCCGTGGCCGAGCCGCAGGACGAGCAGCCAGTACATCCCGGCGTAGATCCAGACCGCGATGGTGTGGCCCACGAAGGCGGCCAGCACCACGACCAGGATGCGGGCGCGCGGCGGCACCGGGAGGTCGGACAGGTGCTCGGAGGTGAGCCGCAGCACCTCGTAGAGCACCAGGATCGTGGCGACCACGAGGACGATGCTGGCGGTGATGGCGACGAGCATCCGGCAAGAATGCGGGCATCTTGGGCTGCCCGTCATTGACCTTGCTCAACCCGGCCGCATCATTGGCGGGCGGGTTGCGGCCCCTGCCCCGACCGCGCCTCCGCCGGGGCGGTCCCGTCGGCTCCCCCGGGTCCGGCCTCCTCCAGCAGCAGGGTTCGGACGTCGTTCAGGACGAGGGCCGGCTCGAAGAAGTCGAGGCTGTAGATGTTGCGGATGCGCCCCCGCCGGTCGATCAGGAAGGCGCGGAGGAGGTGGCCGAGCGCGCCGCCGGGGCGGCGGTCGAGCCGCTGGTCGTAGGCAGCGAGGATCGGCGCGAGGGCGTCCCGGTCGGGCGCCGTGAGGAAGGCCCAGGCGGGCGCCGCCGGGTCCGAGGAGCGCCACGCGGCCGCGAAGGCGCGCATCACCTCCGGCGTGTCGTGCTCCGGGTCGAAGCTCAGCGTGACGAGGCGCATCCGCCGCGACAGGTCCGCGTCCGCCGCGGCGAGGTCCTGCAGCCGGGCCATGTCGGCGCTGGCCAGGGGGCAGAGGTCGCCGCAGCGCGTGTAGATCAGGGCGAGCACGGTCGCGCGGCCGCGCAGCGCGTCCCGCAGCAGGTCCAGGCGGCGGCCGGTCTCGTCCAGCACGACGCCCCCGGCCGCCGGCCGGATCGGGGGCAGGCGGTAGCTCCCGGCCGGCGGCACCGGGAAGGAGGGGCCGGCCGCGGCGCCGGGCGCGGGCGGGTGGCCCTCGTGGGCCGCCGCGCCGAAGGCGGGCACCGCGACGGCGAGCGCCGCGGCGAGGAGCGGGAGCGCCGCCGGTCGCATCCGGGCTCAGTTCGTGGAGGGCGAGGCCGCCCCGAACGCCATCATGTGCGGGCGCCCGAGACGCTCGGCCGTGAAGTCGATCGCGAAGCGCGGCGTCAGCGCGGCGCCGTCCCAGGTATACGCCTTCAGGAACTGCTCGTTCTCGGCCCCCGTCTTGTCCCAGTTCGCCAGGAGCGAACTCGTGTAGTAGAGGCGTTTGCCGTCCCAGCTCTGCGAGACCATGTTGAGCTGCGCGCCGATCTTCTTCTCGTAGATCTGCCGCGGCCGGTGCGGGTCGGAGACGTCGAAGACGCGCGTGGTGCCGTCCATGAAGGTGTCCACGAACAGGGTGCGGTCGTCCGCCGAGAGGCTGATGTCGACCGGGAGCGGCAGCTTGGAGGGATCGCCGATATCGGCCACCGCCTCGGCCTTCCAGGTGCCGCGCTCATCCTCGTGGACGAGCCAGATCTTCGCCGTGAGGGCGGTCGAGGTGAAGGCGTAGGAGTGGTGCGGCCCCCAGGCCCAGCGGATCTCCAGGGGCACGCCCGGCACGTGCAGCACCGACCGGGGCTGCCGGGCGTGGAAATCCCACACGACCATGGTCTGGCCGAAGCGCTTCATGGCCTCGGCATCCGCCACGACCTCGGCGAGCGGGCGCATGTAGTTCTCGAGGCCCGTGAAGGACGAGGTCAGCATCACGTTGCGGCGCGGCAGCACGCGCGCGTCGTAGCCGTAGCCGTCGGCCCGGGCCTCGATCCGGGCGCCGTTCGGGGCCGCGTCGGTCGGCAGCCAGTGGGTCGCGATGTAGTCGCCGCCGTTGGAATACTCGACGAGGGCCGCCCGCCCGGTGCCGTCCCGGTTCGAGAGGCTCGGGATGAGCATGCGGCCCGGCAGCGCGTAGGCGCCGTGCGGGCCGGCCGCCCCGCCGCTCCTCTCGACGAAATCCTCGATCACCTTGACGAGGCGCGGCGTCCCGGGATCCGACGCGACGTCGAAGATGAAGATCTTGCTGTCGGACAGCCCGGCCGCCCAGAACTGGCGGCGGTCGTCGGTGAAGCCGCCGTGATGGGCCTCGTGCCGGCCGCCCACCGAGGCCGCGTGGATCGGCTTGCCGAAGGTCGGCGAGCCCTCGCGCGCGTCGACAGTGACGAGCTTGTCCGAGCCGTCGCCGAGCCCCTCGACGCCGAGCGTCCAGACGTAGACGAAATCCTCGACGCCGGTGATCTTGGCCATGTAGGGCGACTGGCAGGTCTCGTCGGCGAGGGCCGGCCCCGTCGCCAGCAGAAGGGCGGCGGCGCCCGCGCGCCACGCCGCGCGCACGCCGGACGGTCCCGAGTGGATCCTGCTCATGGATCTCTCCTCCCCGCCCCCTGCCCGCGCCGACATCCTCCCGCCTCGACCGGCCCGGACGGGGCGGCGGGGAGCGGGATCGTGGCGACACCTGTTGCGATCATGCTTCGCCAATTCGGCGGGGGTGTCAATCACGCGACCCGGGCCGCCGGGATCTCCCCCGGCCCGGGCCCGCGGACCGCTCACGGGTCCTCCTTGACGAAGACCACGACGGCGTTGGCCGGCAGGACCACCGCCGCCGAGTGCGGCAGTCCGTGCAGCGGCGGGCCGCCCGCCTCGATCGCGCCGGAATTGCCGGCGACCGCCGGATTGACCCAGCCGTCGTAGACGTCGCTGTTGAAGGCCTCGCGCCACGTCCCGCCCCGCGGGAACCCGAGGGCGTAGCCGTGCCGCGTGGCCTCCGCCAAGCTCGCGGCGACGACCACGTCCCGCCCCTGGCCCGGCAGCCAGCGATGATACGCGATGACGCGGTTGAGATTGTGGACGTGGAAGACGTTGATCTCGCCGCGGGTCAGCGCCGGCTGCGCCCGGCGCAGGCCGATCAGCTCGCGCGTGAAGCGCAGGAAATCCGCCATCGCCCGGTCCTGCCGCAGGCCGTCCCACCAGATGCGGTGGTCGGGATCGTCGGGGGAATCGCTCCAGAGCTTGTCCTCCAGGAACTCCTGACCCATGAACAGGAGCGGGATGCCGGGGCCGGTGAGGAGCAGGCCCGTCGCGACCCGCGAGCGGCTGCGCGCGTACCACGAGCGCGCGTTCGACGGATCGGCGGCGGCCGGGACGCGCGGGCGCCGGTCCTTCGCCTCGTGGGCGACGAGCAGGACGTCGTGGTTCTCCAGCATCTGGACCGCGCGCCAGCGCTGCGGGAGGCCGTTCCACGCCGCCAGGGCCTGCGCGACCGGGTCGAGGTTCACGTCCGCGTCGCGCCCGCCCGCCGCCTGGGCGAGCGCCTGCCGCACGCTCTCGCGCAGGCCCGCGTGCCAGACGAGGTCGAAGCCCGCGCCGCCCTCCGCCGCCGGGCGCACGCAGGCGGCCTGATCGGGCGCCCAGTACTCCGCGACCTGCACGGCCGAGGGCTTGGCGCCGCGCAGGGCCGCCGTCAGGTCCTGGCAGAAGGACCAGCCGCCGAACGCGTCGATGACGCTCACCTCGTCGTAGCGCAGCCCGTCGACGTGGAATTCCCGGGCCAGGAACACGGCATTGTCGATCAGGAACCGGCGCACCGGGGCGTTCCAGTACGCGAAGACGAGGCCGCCCGCCCAGCCCCGGTCCGTGAAGTAGAGGCTGTCGTTGTTGTTGCCCTGCGGGACCCGGTCGAAGAAGTACAGGCTCTCGTCGCCGAAATCACCGCCCGCGTGATTGTAGACGACGTCGAACAGCACCGCGATGCCGTGGACGTGCAGCAGGTCGACGAACAGGCGCAGCTGCCCGGCGGCGTCCCGGATGTCGGCCGCCGCCACGGGGGCGTGGCCGCGCGCGGCCAGGAGGGCGTTGGCGCGCCGCAGGGAGGGGCCGAGTTCGGCCTCCGGCACCGCATAGGTAAATTCCGGCGAGAAATAGTCGGTGCCGTTGTAGCCGAGGCTGAAGGCGGTCGGGAATTCCACGATCGGCAGCGGCTGCACGGCCGTGACGCCGAGCTCGGCGAGGTAGGGGATCCGGTCGATCGCGTCCAGGAAGGTGGCGACCCGGCCCTGGCGCCGGTCCGCCCCCGCCGCGTCGACGGCGAAGAAGGTCCCGACATGGAGCTGGTAGATGATCAGGTCCTCGTAGGCCGGCGGGCGGAACCCCGCATCGTGCCAGGGATAGGCCGCCGGATCGGTCACCACGCAGTTCCAGTCCGGGGCGACGATCTCGCGCGCGTGAGGGTCGCGCTTGTATCCCCGCGAGCCCGGCCCGTCGACGTAGAACTTGTACTGCGCGCCCGCGCCGACGCCCGGTACGAAGCCGGCCCAGCAGCCGGAGGGATCGCGCACCAGCCGCTGCGCCTCCGCGCGAGGAGACCAGCCGTTGAACGAGCCGGTCACCCACACGCCGAGGGCGCGCGGGGCCCAGCACCGGAAAGTGCAGCCGCCGGGCCTCGCCGTGGCGCCCATCGGCGTGTCGGGACCGATGTGAGTCTGGCTGGCGGGCATGGGACCGTCCTCGCTTCGCTCGCCTCCCCCGATTCGGTCGCGTGCCGCCGTGTTCGGCGGTCATGCCGAATTCCTCTCACGCACACGCTCAGTGTCTCGCCCCGCTCGGGGCCGGAAGATCGCGCACGCCGCACGACAACCCGCATTCAACAGGCGGATGCGGCGAAGCGGATGGACTACGCAAGACAAGGATGTCTGTAACTCCCTTATAGGCGAAGCGCCTCGATTGAGAAGGCCGATGATCCGGCCGCGTCGGAAATTTCGGTCGGCGTTCCGGCCGGACAAATCCGGGCGGATCTGGCGCCGCGACGGTCTCTGCCGGCCCGATCGCTGGCGGGCGGCGACCTTCCTCAGCTTTCGACCGGGAGAATGTCCGCGTCGCGCTCGCCCTCGTCCCGCCTCGCCCGACGGGCGTTCCCCCTCCGCCCGGCCGGGAACCGGCCGCGGGGCGGCGCCCGGCCCGGGCGGCTGCCAAGAGCGGCTGCCAAGAGCGGCTGCCAAGAGCGGCTGCCAAGAGCGGCTGCCAAGAGCGGCTGCCAAGAGTAGCAGCCAAGAGTACCAGCCAAGAGCAGCGGCAGACGAGTCGCGGGAATGCGGCGTCACCGGGGCTGCGACGCCCTCGCTCGCCCTGATTTATTCTCATTCAAATCTGTGCGGCGGCGCGAGATGGGGGTTTCATCTTGCGCGACCGGCCCGGCTCCCGGTAGCTGGGCCGGAACAGGGGCTGCCCCGCCCCGGTGCGCGGGAGCGCCCCCGGGGCGCCCGGCCACGGGGTCCGCGCCGGAGCGCCGGCCCCTCGCGCGAGGATGCCACGGATGGACGAACTGAACGGACGGATGCTCGGCGTGCAGATCCTTCTCACCGGCGTCATCGCCCGGATGGCCGGCGAGACGCGCGACCCGGTGGGGTTCCTCAGCGAATTCCGCGACGAGATCCGGGCGGTGGTCGGGGGCGTGCGCATCGCGGGCGCCGCCGACGAGGGGCGGGTGCGGGCGAGCGCCCTGGCGGCCGTCGACGAGCTGTTCGCCCTGATGAAGCCCCCGAGCCGGGAATGAGGGCGCTCGACCGGAGTGCGGGCCGTCATCCCGCCCGTTTCGGGAAAGGTTCGGGTTGTTGCTGCCTTGCAACAATACAACCTTAAATGGCAATCTTTCAGCGGATCCGGCCCCGGCGCCCTCCCGGCGACGCAGCAAGGCCCTGATCGCACAAGGGGAAATCTCGACGCCAGCGAGATCCGCAGATCATTCTTGGAAAAAGTCTAATCAGGGACTCTACCTCTGCGTTAGATCGCTGCGATTGCTATAATATTCCTTATTATAATTCCAAACTACGGCGATTGACTGGAAAATTATCCTGCCTTTTTTAGCTTTCATGTCCGGCCCGAGGCGTGGCGCGGCATCCATACAGGGGGCACCATCCGTGAAGCGGCCGAAGCCAGTTCCGCATCTCCGGCGTCGGGCCGGTCACAGCCATCCGACGATGCTGGCGGATCCGAAGGGCGCGGTCGGCGTGGCGTGCGCGGTCGCCGTGGGGTCGGTCGGGACCGCCCAGGCCCAGCAGGCGCCGGCCGCGGCGCTGCCCCCGCTCAACGTCGATGCCCCGATCGTCCGGCCGCGCCCGCCGGCCCCGCAGCCGACCAAGGCGCAGGTGAAGGCCCGCACGGCCCTGCGCCAGGTCGTGCGCGCCCGGCAGGTGGCGGCGCCGCCCGTCGCGGCGCCCGCGCCCAGCCCCGCCGCGGGCGGCGCCGCGGCCCTGGCGCAGCTCGACGTGGGCGGCAGCCCCTACGCGGACCCGGCCGCGCCCTACAAGGCGGACCGCCTCGCCTCCAACCGCTTCACGCAGCCGATCCTGAACACGCCGAAATCGATCACCGTGGTGACGCGGGAGGTCCTCAACGACAAGAACGCGACGAGCTTCCGCGACCTCGCGCGCACCACCGCGGGCGTGACGCTCGGCACCGGCGAGGGCGGCAACGCCTTCGGGGACCGGTTCTTCATCCGCGGCTTCGACGCGCGCAACGACGTCTTCATCGACGGCATCCGCGACCCGTCGGTCAGCGTGCGCGAGAACTTCTTCACCGAGCAGATCGAGATCCTGCGGGGGCCCGCCTCGACCTTCGCGGGCCGCGGCACCGCGGGCGGCGCCGTCAACATCGTCACCAAGCAGGCGGGCTTCGCGGATTTCGTCAGGGGCGAGGGGCAGCTCGGCACTGACGCGACCCGGCGCGTCACCCTCGACGTCAACCAGGTGATCAGCCCGGCCCTGGCCGTGCGTGTGAAACGGCCTCTACCAGGAGGCCGGCGTCGCGGGCCGCAACTCCGTCTACGACGACCGCGCCGGCGCCGCGGTGGCCGTGACCCTGAAGCCGGCCGACGGCTGGACCTTCACGGCGAACTACTTCCACACGGACCTGGACAGTCTCCCGGATTTCGGCGTGCCCTTCAACGTGCGGGTGCGCCGGCCCTTTACCGAGAGCATCGTCCCGCGGGACACCTATTACGGCTTCGTCAACCGCGACTTCTACCGCGTCCAGCAGGATACCGGCACCCTGACGGCCGAGTACGCGCCGTCCGACGGCATCAAGCTGAGCAACCGCTTCCGCGCCGCGCATTCCGTGCTCGACTACGTCGGCACCCTGCCCCAGGCGCCGGTGATCCCGGCCAACGGCAACCTCGCCGGCACGACCCTGACCTTGAGCCCGCAGAGCCGCTACCAGACCGTCGACGTCGTGGCGGACGTCGCCGACGCGACCTTCAAGTTCGCGACCGGGCCGATCCTGCACACGGCCGTGATCGGCAGCGAGATCAGCCGCGAGAATGTCGGCCGCGACACCTATGCGGGGCTGCGCTCGGAACTGTCGAGCGCCGGAACCGGCGGCACCTTCACGGGCACCGGCAGCCTGACCGGCGTCAACATCCTGGCGCCGCCCAACCTCCTGCCCTTCGCCCGCAAGCCCTACCGGGCCGGCAACCCGACCACCATCCCGGTCGACACCAAGGCGGCCTACCTGATCGAGACCGCCAATTACGAGGACGTCGTCCTCCTGAACGGCGGCGTCCGCTACGACGATTACAACGTCTCCTCGACGAGCGGCACCAGCACGGTGCGGGCGCATTCGGGCCTGCTGAACTACAATGTCGGCCTGACGGTGAAGCCGCAGCCGTTCCTGAGCCTCTACGGGGCCTACGCGACCTCGTCGAACCCGGTCGGGGCCGAGCTCGACGCGTCGAGCTCGGCCTATGGCGGCCTCAGCCCGACCGCGACCGTCAACCAAGTGTTCGGGCCGGAGCTGAACACCGCCGAGGAGGTGGGCGTCAAGGCGGAGCTGTTCGACCGCCACCTGCTCGCGACCGCGGCCCTGTTCCGCACCACGAAGGAGAATGCCCGCGAGACCGTCGGCACGGGCGCGGCCGCCACCATCGTGGCGGACGCGGCCTACCGCGTGGAGGGCGTCGACCTCGAACTCGCCGGCAAGATCACCGACCGCTGGAGCGTCTTCGGCGGCTACGTGATCATGGACACCAAGGTCACCAAGAGCGCCAATCCGGCCACCATCGGCTACCGGCTCGCCAACATCGCCCACCGCTCCTTCAGCATGCTGACCAAGTACAAGGTCACGAACTGGCTCGAATTCGGCCTGCAGGCGGTCAACAATTCCCGCATCTCCGGCGGCACGCTCGCCTCCAACAACAACGTGCTGCCCTCCTACTGGCGCTTCGACGCCTTCCTGGAGGCGAAGGTCAGCGAGAACCTGACCGTGAAGCTGTACGGTCAGAACCTGTTCGACCGGAAGTACTACGACGCCTTCTATCGCAGCGACGCGCCCTTCACCTTCATCGCCCCGGGCCGCAGCGTCTACCTCATCGCGCAGGCGAAGTTCTGAATCATGCTGGTCTGCATCCCGGAGGTCCTGAGCAAGGACGAGGTCGCCGAGTTCCGCCGCATCATGGACGCGGCGGAGTGGGAGGACGGCCGCGCCACGGCCGGCGCGCAATCGGCGCTCGTGAAGCGCAACGAGCAATTGCCGCCCGACGGCGAGGTGGCGCGCCAGCTCGGCGCGCGGGTCGTGCGGGCCCTGCTCGCCAACCCGCACTTCGTCTCGGCGGCGATCCCGCTCCAGATCTTCCCGCCGCTCTTCAACCGCTACGGCGAGGGGCACCATTTCGGGATGCACGTCGACAACGCCGTGCGGGGCGATCCCCTGACGGGGCTGCGCATCCGGACCGACCTGTCCGTGACGCTGTTCCTGGCCGAGCCCGACGAGTACGACGGCGGCGAATTGGTGGCCGAGGACTATTACGGCACGCAGGAGGTGAAGCTGCCGGCCGGGGACCTCGTCCTCTACCCGTCCTCCAGCCTGCACCGGGTCACCCCGGTGACCCGCGGCACCCGGGTGGCCTCGTTCTTCTGGCTGCAGAGCATGGTCCGCAGCCCGCAGGCGCGCAGCCTGATCTACGACCTCGACGGCGCCATCCAGGGTCTCGCGGCGGAGCTGGGCCAGGATCACGCCGAAGTCGTCAGGCTGGCGGGGATCTACCACAACCTGATCCGCACATGGGCCGAGGTATGAGGGCGAGGGACGAGAGGATGAGGGGCAGAGATCCGAGGGAGCGCGCCGCGCCGCGCCGGCGGCGGGCGTCCGCGGCCTTCCGCGCCGGGCTCGGCGCGTGGCTGATCCTGGCCCTGCTCGGCCTCGCCGGCGCCCCGGGGCGGGCGCAGCCGCAGGGCGCCGCCGCGCCGCCCGACGCGGCCGCGCCCGCTCCGGCGGCCGCGCCCGCTTCGGTGGCCGCGCCCGCTTCGGCGGCTGCGCCCGCTTCGGTGGCCGCGCCCGCTTCGGCGGCGCCGGCCGAGGCGCCGCCCGCGGCCGCCGAACCGGCCCGCGCGCCGCAGGCGGACCGGGCGGAGCCCGCCGCCCGGCCGGCCGCCGCGGCGCCGCAGATCCACGACCTGTCGCCCTGGGCGATGTTCCTGAATGCCGACATCCTGGTGAAGATCGTGATGTCCGGGCTCGCCCTCGCCTCGGTGGTGACCTGGACGATCCTGGCCGCCAAGACGGTCGAGCTCGGCCTGGCGCGGCGCGGCCTCGGCCGGGCCCTCGGCCGCGTCGCCGGCGCGGGCAGCCTCGCCGAGGCCGAGCGGGAGCTCGGCGGGCGCGACACCGTGCTCGACCGGCTCGTGGCGGCCATCCTCGACGAGGTGCGGATCTCGCGCGGCCTCGGCGAGGGCATCAAGGAGCGCGCCGCCTCCCGCTGCGCGGAGATCGTGAAGGCGGAGGGCCGCACCGCCCGCCGCGGCATGGGCGCGCTGGCGACGATCGGCGCCATCTCGCCCTTCGTCGGGCTGTTCGGCACCGTCTGGGGCATCATGAACAGCTTCATCGGGATCGCGAGGGCCCAGACCACCAACCTCGCCGTGGTGGCGCCCGGGATCGCCGAGGCGCTGCTCGCCACCGCCATCGGCCTCGCCGCGGCGATCCCGGCGGTGATCGTCTACAACCACTTCGCGCGGGCGACGCGCGGCTACGGCGAGCTCGTCCAGCGGGCCTCCGGGGCCGCCCAGCGCCTGCTGTCGCGGGATCTCGACCGCGACGGCGAGGCCGGGCGGCGCCTGTCGCTCGCCCGCGCGGCCGAGTAGCCGGGAGGCCCCGATGGCGGTCGCACTGGGCGGCGACGAGGACGACGGCGACGATTTCGGCGAGGCGCACGAGATCAACGTCACCCCGTTCATCGACGTGATGCTCGTCCTCCTGATCATCTTCATGGTGGCCGCGCCGCTCTCGACGGTCGACCTGCCGATCGACCTGCCCTCGTCGAGCGCCCTGCCGCAGAAGAAGCCCGACAAGCCGACCTACGTGACGATCAAGGCGGATCTCGCGGTGGCGATCGGCGAGACGCCGGTCAAGCGGGTCGACCTCGCGCGCACCCTCGACGGGCAGGGCGACGGGCGAAAGGACCGGCGCATCTTCCTGCGCGCCGACCGCGCCGTGCCCTACGGCGAGATGATGGACGTGCTGGAGATCCTGCGCGCCGGCGGCTACCTCAAGGTGGCCCTCGTCGCGCTGGAGGGAGCGCCCGGCGCGGATGCGAGGGGGGCCGGCGGCGCGCCCCCCGCGCCGCGATGACCGGACCGGCTCGCGGCGAGGCCGCGATCGGGCGGGTGGGGCGGACGGCCTGGCCGATCTGGCTCGCGGCCGGCGCCTTCGTGCTGGCGCTGCACGCGAGCGGCCTCGTCCTCGCCCTCGGCGCGGCGGTGCCCGACGAGTCCGACGACCTCGGCGCGAGCGCGCTGGAGATCGGCCTGGAGATGGCCGCGCCGCGCCGCGAGCCCTCCGACCTGCCGCCCGGCCCCGAGGCGGAGGAGGCCGCGGCCGCGCAGGCCATGGTCCAGCAGCAGGCGACCGAGACTCCGACCGAGCTGCCGAAGGCCGTGCCGACCGAGGCGGAGGATCCCGACCGGATCGTCTCGCCCGACGCGACGCGCAAGCCGCAGGAGGACAAGCCCGAGGTCAAGCGGACGGAGACGAGCGCCTCGCAGGACTCCGTCGCCTCGGAGGCGGCCGCCGTCCCGACCTCCGAGACGATGCGGGAGGCGCCGCGCTCGACCGCCCCGGTGCTGGGAACGGGCGAGAGCGCGCGGCGCGCCCGGGTGACCTGGCAGAAGCAGCTCCTCGCCCATCTCGACCGGCACAAGCGCTACCCGAGCGGCGCCGCCCAGGCGACCGGCCAGGTGACGGTGACCTTCGTGCTCGACCGCCTCGGCCGCGTCGCCTCGGCCTCCGTCAGCGCGGGATCGGGCGACGCGGCGCTCGACCGCGCGGCCCTGGCGATGATGCAGCGCGCCGATCCGGTCCCGCCGCCGCCGCCCCTCGTGGCCGACGAGGGCCTCACCTTCGCGATCCCGGTCGTGTTCCGGGCGAAGAAGGGCAAGTGAGGAGAAGGGCACCTGAGGGCGGGACCGCGCGCCCCGCGCCCGTGCGGGCCCGCGCGGCCGCACCGCAGGGGGAGATCCGGGAAGGAGGGCCCCTCACAGCCCCAGTCGCTCGAGGGTGCGCGGATCCTCCCGGCCGCCGTAATAGAGGTCGAGGGCCGCGCGGAACCCCGGCTCGGTCGGCGCCGCGCGGGAGAACAGCGTCATGCTGGAGCGGAACTTCATGTCGTCCGGGGAGCCGAACAGGTCCTGCGCCGTGCAGCCGGTCAGCGCGGTCGCGGCCGCGGTGCAGCGGCGCAGCCGCTCGCCCAGCAGGGGATGGGCGAGGTAGGCCCGGGCCTCCGGCAGACCGCCGATGGCGTAGCGCTGCGCCATGGCGCTGGATCCGAGCCCCGCGACCTGCGGGAAGATGAACCACATCCAGTGGCTCCGCTTGCGCCCGGCCGTCAGCTCGCGCAGGGCCTGATCGTAGGTGCCGCGCTGCGCGGCGACGAACCGCGCGAGATCGTAGGGATCGTCCATGCCGGGCCTCCGGTGCGGAGCGGCGCCGCGATCCCGCGCGCCGCGACACCCCGGGCCAACCCGCGAGGGCCCCCCGGCGATCCGCCGCCCGCCCGGCCGGACGCGGTCTCCGGTTCGCGCGCCCCGCCGGGAGGGGCCGGACAGCCGCGCGGCGAGGTCCCCGCCGATCCCCTTGCCACCAGTTTCGCCACGGCCCGCAGGATCAGTGTCACGACATTTCTCGTTACCCAAGATGTCGTTCCCTGCAAGGACGCCCGCTCGGCCGCGATGTCCCGCAATTGCGACCCCGATCGACTCGCACGGTTGCGGTCCTGTTCGTGCCTCGACGGTGCGGACCGGGCCGGGCGGCTGCTCCCCAGCGGTGACCGACTATGGTAAGGAGCGGCGATTGCCCGCGATGCACTGCTCCATCGGGATCGCTCGTTTCGAATGGCCAATGGGGAGCCACGGATGGCCGACACGGGGGATCCGGCTGGGCCGGCCGAGGGGATCGCCCGCAGCACGCTCGCGATCCTGGCGGCCGACGTGGTGGGCTACTCGCGGTTGGCCGAGATCGCCGAGGAGGACACCCACACCCGGCTGCGCGCGCTCCGGGTCCGCACCATCGATCCCTGCGTCGTCTCCTTCCGGGGCCGCATCGTCAAGAACACCGGCGACGGCCTGATCGCGTCCTTCGACTCGCCGCTCGACGCGGTCGCCTGCGCGATCCAGCTGCAGGACGAGGTCGCCGCCACCGAGCGCGCCCAGCCGGGCGAGCGCAGGATCCGGTTCCGGATCGGCGTCAACGTCGCCTCCACGATCGTCGATTCCGGCGACGTGTTCGGCCGCGGCGTCAACATCGCGGCGCGCCTGCAGGAGATGGCGCCGCCGGGCGGCATCATCATCTCCAAGCCCGTCTTCGACGCGGTCGCGCCGCGCGCGCGGATCAAGGCGGTCGATCTCGGCCCGACCCACCTCAAGAACATGGCGACGCCGGTGCGCGCCTATTCGGTGCTGGGGCACCAGCCCGACACCGACCCGGCGGCGCGGCCGCTGCGCCGGCTGAAGGCCAAGGTTCCGTCGATCGCCGTGCTGCCCTTCCGCACCGAGGGGCGCGAGGCCGGCTCCGACTACATCGGCATGGGACTGGCCAACGACCTGATCGTGGCGCTGCAGAGCGTGCGCGGGCTGCTGGTCATCTCGCGCAGCTCCACCCTGCCCTACCAGGGCCGGGGCGTCGACCGCAGGCGGGTCAGCCGGGAACTCGGCGTGCGCTACGTGCTCAGCGGGTCCGTGGCGGTCAACGGGGCGAGGCTGCGGATCAACGCCAGCCTCGCCGACCAGGAGACCGGCGTCGTGATCTGGGCCGACCGCTACGACGGGTCGACGGCCGACATCTTCGCGCTGCAGAGCCGCATCGCCACCCGCATCCTGTGGAGCATCGCCCCCCACGTCCGCGAGGCCGAATTGAAGCGCGCGCTGCGCAAGCGCTCCGAGAACCGGAACGCCTACGAACTCGTGCTGCAGGCGGTCGACGCCATGTACCTCATGCGCAGTCCCGAATTCCCGAAGGCCCGCGAACTCCTGCAGGACGCGATGCGGGCGGACGAGACCTACGCCACCTCCTTCGCGTACGCGGCCCTCTGGCACATCCACAACGTGGCGCAGGGCTGGGCCGCCGACGTCGGCTCCGAGGCCGAGGAGGCCACGCGCCTCGCGGTCGCCGCCATCGAGCGCGACCCGGCGGACGGCTTCGCGCTCGCGGTCTACGGCCACACCAAGGCGCTCTTCTTCCGCGAATACGCCAACGCGATGCTGATCTTCGAGCGTGCCCTCGAAGCCTCGCCCGGCAACGCGATGGCCTGGACGCTCAGCAGCGGCGTCTACGGCTATGTCGGACAAGGGGAGGCTGCCGTCACCCGTGCGGAGCAGGGGCTGCGTATTTCCCCAGTCGACGTGCAATCATACTTCTATCTCATGTTTCTTGGTCAGGCTCATTATCTCAGTAGAAACTACGAAGAGGCGCTGATCTGGGCGCAAAAAACCTTTTTGCTCAATCCGAGGCTCTGCGCAAATTTGAGGATTCTTGCGGCAACACTGGTTGCTCTGGAGAGAATTCCGGAAGCCAATCTTGCCGCCCGGGCGATCCTCTCGGTGCAGCCGGCTTTTCGCCTGAGAGCTTACGCGGCAAGGTGTCCTTTTTCAGGAATTCTGCTAGAAGAATTCATCGACAGGCTGGAGCGGGCCGGGCTGCCGCACGCATGACCGGAGCCGGCCCCCGGGCGGATCGGAGGGGGTAATGGGAGGCAACTGGTTCGACGCGCTGGGCGGCAACTGGATCAGCCCCATGGGCGGCAACTGGGTCGACGCGGCGGCCTCGCCCGGCCCGCAGGTCTTCGCCATGCGGGCCGACCGGCCGCTGGCGGAGATCCCGGTTCAGGCCGACCTCACCGCCACCTTCCGGGCCTCCGAATGGGATCCCGACCTGATCGCGCTCGCCATCCTGCCGCAATTCATGAAGGCGAAGGTCGGCACCAAGACCTGGGACGCCGCGATCGCGCTGCCGGCGCCGGCCGCCATCACCCAGCCGATGATCGACGACCTCCTGCTCCTGGCGATCACCGAGCGGCCGGACGCGCTCCCGGAGATCGTCCAGCAGCACCAGAACTTCCAGACCTGCTGGCTGCAGCTGCTGAACATCAGCAGGGCCTCCCATCCGCAGACCTACCTGCTGATGAAGCTGATCGCGCGGTGCGGCGAACTGGCCATGATGGTGCTGAAGCTGCGCCACCCGGCGCGGCCGCGGCCGTCCCAGGTCTGCCCGACGCTCTACCCCCCGGTGCCGGTCCCGGGCCACTCCTCCTACCCGGCCGGCCACGCCCTGATCGGGAGCTTCACCTCCGCCTGCCTGGCGGAACTCTTCCCGCCCCCAGCCCAGGCCCAGGCCCAGGCCCTGACCGCGCTGGCCGCGCGGGTCGGCTTCAACCGCGTCATCGCGGGCCTGCACTTCCGCCAGGACGTGGATGTCGGCCTCGACGTCGGCCTGCAGCTGAAGCCCTTCATCAAGCAGTGCCAGCTCTACAAGGACACGCTGGCGGCGGCGCAGGCGGAATGGGCCTGAGCCCGCAGCGCCGAAGCGGTCGCCGCTTCGGCGCAGGAGGCTCTCGCGGCGAAGAGGGGAGGCGTCCGTGGCGCGCAATGTCCCGCATTCCGGGTTCCGTCGCGTTCTCTGGGAGAGGCCGAGCGATCCGGCCCTGGTGCGGGCCGCCGAGAGCGTGGCGGCGCGCGAGCCGCCCGACCGCTGGCTGGACGCCTACCGGGTTCCGGACGGGGTGAGGCTCGACCGCGCGTTCGGGGCGATCCCGATCGGCCCGGGAGCGGGGGCGCGGGAGATCTCCCCCCTGTCCCTCGACCCGCGCCGGTCGGAGCGGTTCCTGGTGCGCGCCATCATCCCGGTGCCCGGCTCCGGCGAGATCCCCGCCACGCTCGACGGCGGCGCGGTCTCTTCCGACGCCGAGGTCGGCACCACCCTGACCTGCGGCAGCAGCCGGGCGGTCGGGACCGAGGCGGACGTGCGGACGCGGCTCGACACCGCCCTGCTCGCCCAGAACGGGCTCGACGGCAGCGGCGTCGCGATCGCCATCGTGGATGGCGGCATCTCCCTGGCGCGGCTCGCCGCGCGGCTCGGCACGCCGCCGCTCCTCGACGCCGGCCAGTCCTGGTCGCCCACGACCATCGTCTCCGTGCCGGGCAGGCACCGGGTCGGGCACGGCACGATGTGCGCCTTCGACGCGCTGATCGCGGCGCCGAAGGCCACCCTGCTCGACGTGCCCGCCCTCGCCGCCCGCTCGGCCGGCGATCACTCGGCGGCCGGGACGGTCGGGGCGGCGATCCAGGCCTACTGGTTCCTGATCACCCGCTGGCTGCTCACCGGGCCGCCGGCCGGCCTCGCGGCGCTCGTGGTGAGCAACAGCTGGGGCATCTACCACCCGAGCCTCGACTTCCCCCAGGGCCATCCGGGCCGCTACGTCGACAACCCGAACCATCCGTTCCGGTTCTACGTCCGCGCCCTGACGCAGAGCGGCACCGACGTCGTGTTCGCGGGCTCGAATTGCGGGCCCGAATGCCCGGCGGCCCCGTGCCTGCAGCGGGTGCAGGGCGCGATCATGGGCGCCAACGCCTATCCGGAGGTGCTCACGCTGGCCGCCTGCACGACCGCCGGGGACCGGCTGGGCTACTCCGCCAAGGGTCCGTCGATCGCCGGGATGACGCCGCAGAAGCCGGACGTGACGGCCTACAGCCACTTCCTCGGCTCGCTCAGCCGGAGCCGGTTCACGCCCGACGGCGGGACCTCGGCGGCCTGCGCGGTCGCCGCCGGCTGCGTCGCGGCGCTCCGCACCCGGGCGAAGCCGGCCACCACCTCCGCCGCCGCGATGGCGCAGGTCCTGCGCGCGACCGCCCTCCAGACCGGGCCCCCGGGGTGGAACGCCGAGCGCGGCCACGGCGTCCTGCGGCCCGTCGAGGCGGGCCGCAGCCTGGGGCTGATCCCCTGACCCGGCCGCGGGCCGGGCGACCCCGGCCCCGCCTGATCCCAGCGGTCATGGGACATGACCGGCGGGTCCGTTCTCGACTCGTCGCCGAGCTGCCGGCTTGGGGCGCGCAATCGAGAGGGTCGACGGCCCGGTGCGTCGGCATCCCGGGCCGTCGGGATCACTGCATGGTGGGCATCACGAAGTCGGCCCCCGCCCGGATGCCGGTCGGCCAGCGGGTCGTGATCGTCTTGAGGCGGGTGTAGAACCGGACGCCCTCCGGCCCGTGCATGTGGTGGTCGCCGAACAGCGACGCCTTCCAGCCGCCGAAGGAGTGGAAGGCCATCGGGACCGGGATCGGCACGTTGATGCCGACCATCCCGACCTCGATCTGGTGGGCGAATTCCCGCGCGGCGTCGCCGTCCCGGGTGAAGATCGCCGTGCCGTTGCCGAATTCGTGCGCGTTGATGAGCTCCGCCGCCGTGGCGTAATCGGGGACGCGGGCCACGGCGAGCACCGGCCCGAAGATCTCCTCCTTGTAGATCCGCATCTCGGGCGTGACGCGGTCGAACAGCGTGCCGCCGACGAAGAAGCCGTTCTCGTAGCCCTGGAGCGTCAGGCCGCGCCCGTCGACGAGGAGCTCGGCGCCCTCGGCGACGCCCTGGTCGATGTAGCCGCGCACCTTGTCGAGGTGCTGGCGCGTGACGAGCGGCCCCATCTCGGCCTCCGGATCGGTGCCGGGGCCGACCTTCAGCGCGCGCACCTTCGGGACCAGCCGCGCGATCAGCGCGTCGGCGGTCTTCTCGCCCACCGGCATCGCCACCGAGACCGCCATGCAGCGCTCGCCCGCCGAGCCGTAGGCGGCGCCCATCAGCGCGTCGACCGCCTGGTCGAGGTCGGCGTCCGGCATGATGATCATGTGGTTCTTGGCGCCGCCGAGCGCCTGGGCGCGCTTCCCCTGGCTCGTCGCGGTCGCGTAGATGTGGCGGGCGATCGGGGTCGAGCCGACGAAGCTCACCGCGTTCACGCCGGGGCTGAGCAGGAGCGCGTCGACCGCCTCCTTGTCGCCCTGCACCACCGAGAAGACGCCGTCGGGCAGGCCCGCCTCCCGCAGCCACTCGGCGAGCAGCAGGGCGGCGGAGGGATCGCGCTCGGAGGGCTTCAGGATGAAGCAGTTCCCGCAGGCCAGGGCGACCGGGAACATCCACATCGGCACCATGGCCGGGAAGTTGAAGGGCGTGATGCCGGCCACCACGCCGAGCGGCTGGCGCAGGGAGTGGGAATCGACCCGGGTGCCGACATTCTCGGTCACCTCGCCCTTGAGGAGCTGCGGCGCGCCGGTGGCGAATTCCACCACCTCCATGCCGCGCAGGATCTCGCCCTTGGCGTCGGAGAGCACCTTGCCGTGCTCGGCGGTGATCACGGCGGCGAGCGCGTCGGCGCGCGCCTCCAGGAGGCCGAGGAACCGGTTGAGGATGCGGGCGCGGCGCAGGGGCGGGGTGGCCGCCCAGGCCGGGAAGGCCGCCCGGGCGCTCGCCACCGCCGCCTCGACCTCGTCGCGGCTCGCGAGCGCCACCGCGCCGGTCTGCTCGCCGGTGGCCGGGTTGAAGACGGGCGCCGTCCGGCCCGAGCGGCCCGGCACGCGGGCGCCGTTCACGAAGTGGTCGATCGGGGAGATCATGGCGGGGGTGCCTTCCTGTCCGGCCCGCTCCGGGCCGCCTGTTGACGGGCTGTTCTGGGCCGACAAAAATCGCGGCTCAATGGCAGATCCCGCCCAACCGTTGTGCGGAGTTTCGCGCCCCTGGGGGGCACGCCCGTGCGGGTCGCGCCCGGACGGGTGGTGCCCGTGAGCCGGGAGCGCCGATGAACTGGGACCACCTGCAGGTCTTCCTGGCGGTCGCCCGCTCCGGCCAGATGCTGGAGGCCGGCCGCCGGCTCGGCCTCAACCACGCCACGGTGGCGCGCCGGATCGAGGGGCTGGAGGCGGCGCTCGGCGCCACGCTGTTCCACCGCCGGCCGCACGGCTCCGTGCTGACCGAGGCGGGCGAGGGCCTCGTGCCGGTGGCCGAGCGGATCG
Source organism: Methylobacterium sp. 4-46 (assembly GCF_000019365.1). Taxonomy (GTDB): domain Bacteria; phylum Pseudomonadota; class Alphaproteobacteria; order Rhizobiales; family Beijerinckiaceae; genus Methylobacterium. The sequence continues at coordinate 1,270,533 of NC_010511.1, forward strand.
AGGCCGAGGTGCTCGCCGCGACCGCGCGGCTGCGGGCGCAGGAGGCCGAGCCGACCGGCACGGTGCGGATCGGGGCGCCGGACGGGCTCGGCAACCTCTTCCTCGCCCGGGAACTCGGCCGGCTCGCCCGCCGCCACGCGGGGCTGATCATCGAGCTCGTGCCGCTGCCGCGCTCCTTCTCGCTGTCGCGGCGGGAGGCGGACCTCGCCATCGGCCTCGACCGGCCCAGCCACGGGCGGCTGATCCTGTCGAAGCTCTCCGATTACAGCCTCGGCCTCTACGCGGCGCGCGACTACCTCGACCAGGCGGGCGCGCCGGCCGGCGAGGCGGACCTGGCCGCCCACCCGGCGGTGATCGGCCTCGACGACTACGCCTACGCCTCGGCCCTCGACTACGCGGCCTTCCTGCAGGACCGGGCGCGGCGGGTCTTCCGCTGCGCCGGGGCGGTCGGGCAGCTCGAAGCGGTGCGGGCCGGGGCGGGCATCGGCATCCTGCACGATTTCGCGGCCGCCGGCTGCCCGGACCTCGTGCGGGTCCTGCCCGGGATCCAGTTCCGGCGGACCTACTGGCTGATGTCGCATCCCGACAGCCACGAGGCGCGCCGGGTCGCCGCCTGCCGGGACTTCATCACCCGGCGCTTCCGGGAGGAGCGCGACCGCTTCCTGCCGCGCCGGTCCGCCGGCCCGGTCCCGCCGGACGCGCCCTGACCAGGCGCAGCGCTGCCGAGGCCGGTCTCCGCCGCTCGGGTTCTCCGCCTCTCGGGTTCTCCCCCTCTCGGGTTCTCCGCCGCTCGGGTTCTCGGCCTTTCGGGTTTTCCGCCTTTCGCTGCCGCGCCCATCCGGCAGGCGCGCGCGGCCCGGCGCCCGCCCGAGGGAGGTCGGCCCACCCCAATCCTGCCCGTCGCGGCCCTACGAGCAAACCGGGCCCGGCGAGGTCATGGCCTTCACCCGTGATCATTTCCTACAACAACCACTTGCGGAGGCGGCCTTTCGCAGGCATCCTGTGCAACCACAGATGGCCAGTAATGATGCCGCTTTTCTCAAATCCTCGATGACGGAGGGCGTGGTGGCTGGCGATATGGATTTTCAAGAGTCGGTAGTATTTCACGCGGTGCGAGGACCCGACGCGCAACCACATCTTTCTCCGCAAGGGCGCGCCTTGCCGGTGCTCCAACAATATGGACGTATTGCGATTACGTTGGGAGATGTCGGCGTGACGTCGCCGATCAACGAGGAGAATTTGTATGAAACTGAGAGGCTGGGGCTCGATGCGTTTCGCCTTCGGAGCGAGCAATCCTACAGGAAGGCCAAGGCGAACCGGCCCGCGAACGCGCTGACCTGGGGCGGGGATGGCCCGCGCGCGCCGCTCGACAAGGGCGACCTCGAACGTTCGTTCGATCCGCCGCCCGGAGCCCCGGCGGCTTACAGGCTGATCGGCCGCGTGGCGGCCGGTCTCGTCATCGTCTCCGGCCCCGGAGCGCTCGCGTTCACGCAAGCCGAACGGACCAAGATCGTCGCCGAAGTCCAGAACGCCCATGCTTGGCTAAGCTCGCAAAGTCCTGCGAAGGACGTCACGTTCGTACCGATCATCAATCAGGTTGACGTGACCGCCGCCGACAATCCGCAAGGTGGCAGCTATGAGAGCCAGGAGCAGTTTTGGCGGGATGAGGCGCTCTCCCAGCTTGGTCACGACGCGGGGACGGCCGGTATCGCACAATTTTTGCAAAGCATGCGCCAGAGCGTGGCGGCGGATTATTATTACTGCGCGTTCTTTGTAAAGTATACGACTTTTCATTTTGCCTATGCGCATCCTGAGAGCGCGTACCTTGTTCTCAACTACTACAACGACAGCTGGGGGGCCGACAATATCGACCGTGTTTTTGCGCGCGAGTCCTGCCACATCTTTGGTGCGCCGGATGAGTATGCGTTGGCGCGGTGCGAGTGCGGCGGCTCCTGGGGCGTCTTCGGGCGCCCCAACATCAATTGTGAAAGCTGTGCTCCGAGCGGCGGCGAGCCCTGTTTGATGAAGGCAAACACTTGGTCGATGTGCGCCATGACACCATATCACGTTGGCTACAACGGGTTGCCGGCCGTGTAGCGGCCGCACCGCGGAGGGCCGAACGATGAATGAGCTGCTTCTCATCAAGGCGCCCGATCCATCGGAGACTTTCGAAAAGCTGAACTCGAAAGTCACGATCCTGCAATCATTCTCGCCGCGTCTCCATGAGGTCGAGGGCTCTTCGGACGATGTCGCGGGAGCCGCGACGCTGCCGGGGGTGGTCGCCGGGGCGGCCGTCCAGCATTCGGACCTGTCACAATCGGAAAAGCTTGCGGTCGATGCGTGGCGCTTGCGCCTGAAGGGAAAAGCGCGGCCTTACGAAGGAATGAATTGGGGCTCGGACGGCTTCGATCCGCCGTAGGTGGAGAGCCATTTGCGGCAGGTGGCACAATGCGGGGCGGCCATGAATCGCTTGGTTGTCGTGACATCGGTTTGGCTTGCGTGGATCAGCTTCGCCAGCTTTGTCCTTGGCTCCATCACGACGTATTATGTACAATGGAAGGCGGCCGACGCCGCAAAGAAGGCCAGCGAAGCCGCGAACGGGGCGGTTCAGCGCGCCGCGCCGGCGGGCGGCCCACCGGGCGCGCTGCCGGCCAACGCTCCCACGATCGGCGATCTTTCGGAGCTCTTCAAAGCGATCACGGGGGCGCTCGACGTCGTGGTCAAGGCGGGTCCGGGCTTGGCCGGGCTCATCGCATCGATCCTGTTCCTTGGGGTGGGCTGCTGGGCCTCGACCGAGCCGGACCCGCGAACATGCACCATTAACAAAGACACCGTGATCAGCATCAAAGACAATAAACTGACTGAACCAGTGATCGTCGCATGCAAATCTGATTCCGCAAAGAGATAATTGTTCGATGTGCGATCTAGTTCGCACAGGTGTGAAAAATTGCACTATGAGAGCTTACGGTCCGAGCTAAGATATAGTCTGTAGTCAAATCGCCATATATTTCCGGTAGAACTGTAGAGTCGGTCTCACTCAGGCCTCGTTGATATCCTCTAAAACTTGGAGACTTCCGATGCGCAGGCTCGAAGGCCGATCGATGTACATCGTGCGCCTGATGAACGTCATGGCTGCGAGTGGAGGCGTGGATCCATTCGTGCAGCGTTGCACCGACGCGCATCTCGCCTCCATATGGATCCGGATGGGCTATGGAAGGCGGATCGATCCCAATCTCCGGCATCCTGACTTTTCGCAGCTTCATAAGAAATTGACCGGTGCCGGCATCCAGATCTGGGGCTGGCACGTGCCGCGCTGTCCGAACGTGGAGATTGCCCAGCAGGAAGCCGAACTCGTCGTCGGCTGGGCGCGGGACTTCACCTTGGCTGGCGTTCTCCTGGATGCGGAGCAGGGCGACCGCTTCTTTCAAGGGGGCGGGGATGAAGCGGCAGCTTATGTCCGCCAAGTGGAAACCGGGTTGAGCGCCCTGGGAGCAGGCCTCGCCCTCTCGAGCCACGATGCGCCGAGATTTTTTCCGAACTTTCCGTTCCCACGCTTCTTGAGCCAAGTCAGCGATAATTGCCCACAAGTTTACTACACGAAGGAGGTTTCCGGAAGATTGAATCGGTCAATTCAGCAATACAAGGCCCTCGAACTCTCGCGAGCGTTTGCTGACCGTTACAAGCCGGTCGGTAACATCACGATTCGCGGCGACGTTGCGCATGAGAGCACGGCTGCTTGCCTGGAGAGGGCGGCGGCGTTCGTCGATCTCGTGACCGAGCAGGGGTTCAAGGCCTACGGTTTCTGGTGCGCTGACGAGGCGCCGGACGAGATATGGCAGTTCCTGAAGGGAAAGGACGTGTTTCCGGCAGCCATTCGCCCCGCTGCTGCGGCTCCTCTCGCCGCAGCGGCTCCTCCCGCGGCCGCGGCTCCTTCGATCAGCGAGGGCGAACTCGACTCGTTTGCGGACGACGTGCGCACCTTGCAGGCTCTCGCCGAGGACGACCAGCGTGAATTCTACGATACGGTGCTCGCATCCCAGATCGAGGAATTTGCACTGCGCGCACGGGATGCCGCCGACGATGCGACGCTCATGCGCTGGCTCCAGATCCAGTCGCTCACGGCGCACTTCGTCACGGAGGGCGTCGCCGACGTCACCTTCGACCTCTGGCGGCGCTCGGACGATCACCTGAACAGCATCGTCGCGACGCTGCCCCCGGAGGCGCGCAGCCGCATCAGGTTTCTGTTCCAGGAATTTGCCGATACGGGAGAGGCGTCGCCGCCGGGCGTGTTGTCGGCGCCGCTCGGCCCGCGCGCGTTCGAGGCGCCGGATCTCGGAGAGGACGGTGTTCTGGCGGCCTTCACCGGAACGGGTACGTTCACGAGCGCCCGAGGCTTTCCCGTCGTGAGCGGCACGCTCGCCGTGCTCGATCCCGACCGGGGCCAGGTGGTCACGTTCACGGCCAATTCGGGCGGCGGAGCCCGCGGCTCCCGCGCCACCTACGGTCCCACGCCCCCCGGCATCTACCGCGTCAGCAACCATCGCCCCAATCGCACGACGGCCGGAATGGTTCTGGAAGGCGTCGGATTCTCATTCGATCTCGATCCAACCGCTGGGACACCGGTCTATGGCCGCAGTCTGTTCCGAATTCATCCGGACGGCGGCGCGCCGCAGACCAATGGCTGCATCGGCGTGCGCGAGCACGCAGGCCGGTTGCGCGACGTGGAAAACCTCTTGAACGCCAATCTTCGGGCGAATGGCGGCCGATTCAAGCTAACGGTCAAGCATCAGCTGTGAGGGCGGCAAAAATCTCTCGCGCCCCTTGCGACGCCGGCGGCCGCTGGCGTCGGCAGAGGTGCCGCGGCGGAGCGGCCATCGCAACCGGCCGCCCCGCCGGCCGGACGGGCGCACCGCCCCGACCCGCCCTCCCCTACTGCACCAGCTGCCCGACGCTCAGGATCGCGTTCATCACCGAGACGATGAGCCCGCCGATGAGGCCGCCGATCGCCACCGTCACGAGCGGCGTGAACAGGGCGAGCAGCCGGTCGATGCGCTCGCGCACCTGCGCCTCGTGCATCGCGGCGGCGTGGAGCAGGACCGGGCCGAGCCGGTTCACCTGCTCGCCGCTGGCGATCAGGGTCAGGGTCGAGGGCGCGTAGTCGCGCAGGGCCGCGAGGCCCGCGGCGAGCCCGCCGCCCTCGGTCAGGCAGCGCGCCGCGTGGTCGAGGGCCGCCCGGACGACCGCGTTGCGCGGCAGCGGGCGGGCGGCCGCCACGGCGTCGGGGATCGGCACCTGCGCGGTCACGAGCGTGCCCAGCACCCGGCAGATCCGCCCGAGCTCGATGCCGATCATGATCCCGCCGATCACCGGGAGCCGCAGGGCGAGCCGGCTGCGCACCCGCGCGAAGCCCCGGTCCGACCAGATTGCCGCCAGCGCGAGGCAGGCCGCGCCGGCGCCGGCGAGGAGCGCCACCCACCACGCGGCCAGGAACGCGCCGAGCCCCGCCGCCGCGCGGATCGCGAGGGGCGGCGGCCGGCCGCTGCCCTCGAAGAGCGGCAGCAGCGCCGGCACCAGCACCCCGATCACCATGCCGAGCGTGCCGAGCCCCATCAGGATCAGCAGCGCCGGGTAGATCATCGCCGAGGCGAGGTGCCGGCGCACCGCGTCGCGCCGCTCCAGGGAGGCGGTCAGGGTCGCCACCACCTCGCCGAGCGTGCCGGTCGCCTCGCCCGCCCGCAGCCCGTCCACCATCTCGCGCGGGAAGGCCTGCGGGTGGGCCGCCATCGCCCGCGACAGGGAGGCGCCCGCGAGCACGCGCTGGAGCACGTCCGCCAGCACCGGCCGGAGCGCGCCGGGGCTCTGGCGCTCCACGAGGCGCAGCGCCCGGTCCACCGTGAGCCCGGCGCCGAGCAGGGTGCCGAACTCCTTCAGGAAGGCGATGCGGGCCGCGTCCGAGACCCGGTCGCGCCCGAACAGGTCGCGCGCCCAGAAGGGCTTCTCGCCCGGGCCGGCCGGCCCGATCTCGAAGACCTGCAGCCCCTCCGCCCGGAGCTGCGCCAGCGCCCGGGCCTCCCCCTCCGCCTCGACCCGGCCGCTCCGCTGGCGCCCGTCGGGCGCGAAGGCGCGGTAGTGGAAGACCATCATCAGACCAGCCCCTCGAAGACGCGCCCGACCTCCTCCAGGGTCGTGTCCCCGGACAGGACGCGGGCGCGGGCGCTCTGGGCCAGGCTGGTGAGGCCCGCCGCCTCGGCGGCCCGGGTCAGGCTCTGCTCGTCGGCCCGGTCGGCGACGAGCCCGCGCAGGGTGGCGTCGAGCGTCATGATCTCCGACACCACCATGCGCCCGCGATAGCCGGTGCCGTTGCAGGCCGGGCAGCCGCCGGCGCGGCGCAGGGTGAGCGGCGCCCCCGCCGGCACGCCGAGGCGCAGCCGCTCCTGCGCGGTCGCGGGCGCCGCCTCGGCGCAGGCGGCGCAGACCCGCCGCACGAGGCGCTGCGCCACCACCCCGTTGAGGGTCGCGGCGATCAGGAAGGGCTCGACCCCCATGTCGACGAGGCGCGTCACCGTGGCGGGGGCCGAGTTGGTGTGGAGCGTCGAGATCACGAGGTGGCCGGTGAGCGCCGCCTGCACGGCGACGCGGGCGGTCTCGCCGTCGCGGATCTCGCCGACCATGACCACGTCCGGATCCTGGCGCAGGATCGCCCGCAGGGCCGTCGCGAAGTCGAGCCCGATGCCGGGATGCACCTGGACCTGGTTGACGCCCGCCATCCGGTACTCGACCGGGTCCTCGACCGTGACCACCTTGACCTGCGGGCTCGCGACCCGCCGCAGCGCCCCGTAGAGCGTGGTGGTCTTGCCGCTGCCGGTCGGGCCGGTGACGAGGACGAGGCCGTTCGGCCGGCGGATCATCGCCTCGATCCGCGCGATGGCCGGGGCGTCGAAGCCGAGCCCGGCGAAATCGTCGACCCGGCGCGAGCCGTCGAGGACGCGCATCACCACGCTCTGATCGTGGGTACGTTTTTCGCGCACCGCCCTCGATCTAGCTATCCCTTTGTGACTGCAACGGATTTATCGGCTACGGGCCGGCAAAACGCCGGCCCGAAATGAGAACGGAAGCACAACGACGGGGGTCTGTCGGGGCACAAGGTCCCGACGAAGCTCCCGACCAGCGTGCGGATCCCGTTCTCACGGTCGGGCGAGACGATCCCGCGTGTGAGGTGCCACCGCGGCCCGTCCTCAGGGCGGGCCGCATCACCAGGAGCACCCGCCGCCGCAGCACGACACCACAAAGCAAGACCCCCTCAGGCTGGAACCTGAAGGGGTCTCAAGCCCGCGAGGGGCTGGATCTTTGGTAGCACTCTGATCCTGTCCCGACAGCCTGTCTGAGTCAATCTGAAAGCACCGCTTTCGGACGCGGGCGCGCTTTGCCGTTCGCCCTGCCGCGGCCCTGACAAGGGCCGGGAACGATGACCTGTATCTATCGCCTGCCGCGCGAGGCCGCGGACAGGCTGGCGACGGCCGCACAGGGCCGGAAGAACGCCAAGGCGGTGCATGCCTTGGCGACGTTCCTGGCGCGGTTCTGGAGCGCCCCGGGACGGATCGGGCGGGCCTTCCCCGTAGATCGCGTGGCGCTCGCGGACCATCCCGAGCTGGGGCTCACGGAAGCCCGAGTGCGCGGCGCCCTCGCGGTTCTGGAGGAGATCGGCTTCGTCGAGCGCGTCGAGGTCGCCGGCTCGGCCTACCGCGCCACCGAACACGGTCTACGGCGCAAGCCGGTCCAATGGCGGTTCGGCCCGGACTACATGCCGGTGTTTCTCGCGGCCAACCGGCGGGCTCAGAGGGCCCGTGGAGCCGGTTCTCCGGCGCGGCGCCCGATCATGCCCCCTGCCCTACCGCGGCCGTCCGCGGCCACACCAACGAAGCCGGAGCGTCCCCCACCGCGGACCCCCGCTCCGTCCGCCCCCCAACTCGCCAGAAGAGACCATCCAGCGGAAGCGTCCTTCCTTATCGGCGAGAAGGGTTCGGCAGAGGCGGCGTCAGGTCTCGAAGCCGCTCTGGAGCGGCTGCGCCGAGCGGGAGGGTTCTGAACCGAAGAGGCTCGCGGAACCGCCTTCAAGCGCCGTCGGGGAACCAATCCCGATTCCGCTTGTTCCACATTTGGGAACATGCTAGAGAGGGTTATGCGCGTACTAGCCCTAAAGCATCTTAGGGAGTTCTGGGAAAAAAACCCTAGAGCCAAGGACGATCTAAGAGCTTGGTACGCTATCGCGGACAAGGCTGATTGGTCTAGCCCGCAGGATATAAAAAACACTTTCAGGAAGGGGGTTGACTTTGTAGGAGATAATCGCGTGATATTTGATATTCGCCATAATGAATTCAGATTGATCGTGAGGGTTTCCTATCAATATAGATCGATGTTGATAAAATTCGTTGGAACCCACGCGGAGTACGACCGCATTGACCCGGAGACTGTATGATGCTGCTTGACGTCAGACATATCCGCAATGAAGACGACTACGCTTGGGCGCTTGGTCAGGTGGAGGCTTATTTCGACAATGAGCCAACCCCCGGCACTCCTGACGCGGAGCGTTTTGAAATCCTGTCCACGCTCATCAGCGCGTACGAAAAAGACGCCGTTCCCGTGGATGCGGCAGACCCAGTATCCGTCCTGTGGTTCGCCATAGAAAATATGGGCAGATCACAGGCCGAGTTGGCTGACCTAATCGGATCCAGATCTCGGGCTTCTGAGATACTGAACCGTAGAAGACGTTTAAATCTTGAGCAAATACGGGCCATATCCAGTTCGTGGAAGATACCAATTGAGGCTTTGATTGGCACATATAATCTTGACGGGCAGGATCATGGGCCTAAGAAGACCAAGCAAAGAGAGTACGCATAAACAGCTTATGCTATTATCAAAGTTTGGTTCCGAGCCAAATACGCCATCGCCAACAGAAAACCCCGCTGCGGCGGGGAGCCGGGCGGGGGGTGCGCGCCTAGCTGACCAAGTGTCGTGCGGAGGGGTTTCCTATGCGGACCATTGTTGGCGTTGTAGCCCTGTGTCTGCCTATTCAGGCCATGGCAGAGCCGCGAATACCGTGTGATCTGATGGCCCCAACCCCACAACGCCTCTGCGCGGACCGCTACAGTGATCACCCCGAGCTTATTCAGATCTGCATCCAGTCTGAGATGGAGAATTTGAAATGGTTGAGTGACAACGAGGGGCGCATATCAAGGCGTCTAGTAGAAGAGTGTGGATATGCAGGCTGTAAGGCCGCATATTACAAGATTAAAACAGTGGCGGAGTGCATTAGGGTGGCCCTGCCACTGAAGGACAAGGCCACCCCTAATTGATATCTTAAGCCGGCCGCTATCGAATAGCGCCCTGCGCGTTGCGCATGCTCATGTCGTGAACACGGGAGAGTGCTGAGGCGGTCTGGTTCGCGACGGCCTCCACCTGGTCTGCTAGAACGAGAGGGCAGGCGTCTCGACTGTGCTAGTCTTCCGCCGCTCGCCCAGGGGCCGCGTTCGAGCGCGGGGGCGCCAGGGCCCGGCCCGCACAAAGAAGCGCCGGCTCGGGAGGGGAAGCCCGGCCGGCGTAGAGGGGGAAGGATCACAACTCCTGCCTCATCGCGCGCCGGCCCCGGGCGGTTCCGGCCGGGTGGAAGGGGCCCTCAGGCCCTCCGCTTCTCCCGCTTCACTACCTTGAACCGCTCCCGGCCCTCAGGGCGTTCAGCGCCTCGCAGCAGGCCCGAGCCTGAACCTCGACGACGAACGAGGCGGCCAGGGTCCAGCCGTCGTCGCGGTCGCGCATGTCGAAGATCTGGCCGGCCTCGCGGAGATGCTCCTCGATTGCGTCCCGAACGTCGAAGTCGTCGGCCATGCGCTGCCTCCTACCATGACCGGCTTAGCCGTAGAGCGTGACGCCTTGCACAAGGAAGCCCGCCACGGCAGGGCCGGGCGGGCTTGAGGTTGGAGTTCGTTCCGCAAGAGACAGGTAACCACGCCACGGTAAGCCAATTCTTAAGCTACGCTGCCGCCCCTCACGCCAACCGTGACGCCGTCCCGGCCGTCGCGTGAGTGATTTCCTCCCCGCGACTTTCGGGATGTAAGTCACTGCCGTCACTGGCGGAAAGGCCGACTCTCTCACCTTGCCGGTGGCGGACGGCGAGCCTTAAAGCACAAACGCTCAAAGGATTAGGTCATTCGCAACGACCCGCCGCCCACCTGCACGGTAGCAGGGCTGTGATGCAGTACAATGATGCTGCTGCGACGCAAATTACGTACCTATTGAAGGTTGCAAACGGCGAGCTAGCGGCTTTGCCTGCTCTCGCGCGCGTGAGGGCGGCCCATTCGCATAAGGTGGGGTACGGAACCGATTACGGAACCCGCGGACAGTCTCCGGAAGACCTCGGAGCCGGTCCGGGCGGGGCGCCAGTCGAGGGCCGGTATATCGGCCTTCTGGGCGGCTCCAGGGCCGTTCGGCTATTCTGGCGAGGACTGTAGCGGCCGGTCCGGTCATGGGGCTCCCGGCGGGGCTGGGATGCAACCCACGTATGTAAGTTAATGCGGATCTACGATGGCGTCGACGTAGGCTTCCCCAAGGCGACCAAAGCTCCGGAGCTTTGGTCGCCTCTCAATCCCTCAGGCTGGGATCGATCTCGTGACAAATACCTGTTCAACTATCTATCAATATCTTTCTTGAACGGGCCTGAGGAAAATGCGGTGCGAAATTCATAGTTGGAGCCGTATTGAGTTGCTCCAATTTGAAAGCTGGCATGCGGATGGTCTGGGCTAGGATGATTTTGAACATTCGTGCGTGAATGCGCTTGCCGTGAGCGAGATTTTCTCTCAAACCAAGCCTGTAGACTCTTTTCTCTATTTGAAGAAAAACCTTCTACGAAATTCTTGGATACGATATTATGCACACGGCTCTCGGCCAGAGAATCGTCCAGGTAAGCACAAGCCAGAGAGATATACCTTGGAATTGCTCGATCTTTTGCATAGTAGGCAACCAGCCGTCTCGCAATACCGAGTTCGGCCGCGGCTCTATCAAGAGTGAGGCCGTTGCGTTTCAGGAACGCCGCAAAATCTTCATTCGTCATAGTCTGTTCGGCTAAGTCGGCAAGCGTCGTCGCGGCAACGGCTAGGTCGTCGTTACCTTCCCACTCTATAGAGCCGCCCCATTCGCCAACCCGCACCGATCTGAAGAGATCTCGGTTTTCACGAAGAGGAGCAAATACCTTATACGTAAAAATCATAGGGGCTAGGTCAACTAGATCTACTCGGCCCATACGCGGACCTTCGCCCCAGGTGATTGTTACAGAATAGAGGCCTTCGCTAGCCTCAACATGCGCAACAGAAGGCAGCCGCTCGCCAACCTCGATCATCTTAGTCTCGGTCATTGAGGCGCCTCCATTGCTCGTATAGCACATCTTTGTTCCGTGAAGCCCATTTAACGGCTTCGTCAAGGATCCCAGGTGGCAGAACGCCTCTATCCATCTCAAGGTTGGACAGGAGGATTACCCCACCAAATCCAGGACCTCTCACGTGAAAGTGTGGTGGCGGATGATCGTCCGCATACATGTAGATCGTGAAACCGGCGAACCGTTGGACGGTCGGCAAGGCGCCTCTCCACTCTGCCGCCAAAATAGTGCACTACGTGCACTCTGACAAGGCGGCAGGGATCCCCTCTGCACCGACTTCTATCTTGCGATCCGCAGAGGTGGCCCGCCCCGCGCCTCCCGCCGCAGCGCTAACACCCGCGATGTCGGCACTCTTGAACCCGCCGACGTCGCGGGTGCCAGCGGTTGTACCCGTGCCGGACGGGCAAATGAAAGCCTCAGGCTTCCCGCCCGCCCCACGACTGCACCCCGCCGCCCGGCGGGTGACCTTCGCCTCGTGGAAGAGGCCCGCCTAGCAGCACACCGGGCGGGCCTCCGGCGGCTCAGGCCGTCCGCTTCTTCACGACGTTCATCGCCCGCGCGCCCATCTGCCGGGTCTTGGCGATCTCCACCTCGTGGAAGAGCGACCCCTTATCGGCCTCGACCCGCGTTCCGGCAGGGATGTTGTCGAACTTGACGTGCAGCGTGCCCTTGCCGGGCGCAGCGGATGGGCCGCTACCGCCACCGTGGAAGGCGCTGGCGCGGTTCAGCATCTCCGCGGCGACACCGTCGCGCTCCTGGAAGCGCTCGCCGTGGTCGGCGGGCCGCCGCCCAGAGCCTGCCGGCGACCCTTCCCGGCCGAGCCGGTAGCGCGCGTACGCGTCCGCCGCCGCGCGGTTCTGGAACTGGACGTGGAAGTGCGGGCCCGACCAGCGCGCGGACTTGGTCCGGTACTCGTCGATGTACTTCCAGTCCCGGCCTTCCTGGAGCCCGGCCTCACCCATGCGGGTCCGGATGCGGCCTAGCAGCTCGTCCGGGTTGCCTTTCAGATCCATCGCCAGGCCGCGGCCGTGCATGCCCCTCCCGCGGTGGAAGTGGTCATTCATGGCCGTGATCTGCTTCAGGACGCCGTCATGCTGCAGATCCCGCGCGAGGGCATTCAGGCCCGAGGCGTTCCACCCGCCCGCGACCGCCTCGCCGCTCTTGAGCGGGAGACCCGTGTGGTCGAGAGCGCCGGCCTCCGGCACGTACCCGGAATTGCCCCAGCGCGGGCTCGGGTCGCGCGGTCCGTGATAGCCGGCCCAGGGGCGAGTGCTGCCGCCTCGGGCGAGGTACTTGGCGACCCAGCGGACCTGCGCGGGGATCGACTTCGGATCGCGCAAGTCGAGACCGGTTTCCTTCTCAAACTGGACGCCCATGCCGCGGCGCCGGTTGAGCTGGAACGGACCCCAGGACGACTCCAGGGCGTCGTGCTTGAAGTCGTACTTGTTGTTCTTCCAGCTCTCGCCGGCCCGAATGCCGTGCATGATCCGCGGATCGATGCCGGCCTTCTTGGCCTCCTCGTCGATCAACGCCGTCAGGCTGCCCGCGCCGCTGCCAGCGCCTGAAACAGAACCGACGCCGCCCGAACCGCCCCCGCCCATGCCGTTGAACCGGCCACCGGATCCACCGCCGAAGCCGCCACCGAACCGTGGAGAGAAGATGCCGCCACCGCCCCACGCGGCAGTCTGCACCCTCGCGCCGTCACCGAACGGGCCGGAATAGCTCTGCTGCTGAACGGATGGGATGCCGCCCTGCATCTTCTTCAGCTGCTCAGTCAGCCGGTCAATCGACTGGCGCAGCTCATCCTGCCGCTTCTGGACGTCGGGCCGGTTCTGGTCGAGCGTCTTGTTGAACTCATAGGCGTCCTGGGCGTCTTTGAGCTTGGCCTTGACCCGGGAGCGGTCGGACCAGTTGCTCGGCGTCTCGCTGGTGCCGTTCCACCAATCCTTGACGACACCGACACCGCGCAGGACGTTGCGGCCGAACCCGTAGAGGAGCCCGCCCGCCTCATCGCCGAGGTTGTCGGCCCGGCTGATCGCCTCGCCGCGCTTCTCCTGGATGCTCGGCCCGGCCTTTGCCTTGGCCTCGCTGTCCTTCCCGTACCGCTGTTCGTACTCCTTCCGGCGCTGGTCGATATCGATCTCAAGGGAGCGCAGGCGCGTGCCGTACAGCGCATCGCCCGTGGCCGCACCGGAAGCCTCCTCCCGGCGAGCATTGTTGTCGATGCTCTTCAGGAAGCGGTTGTTCTCGGTGATGAACTCGTCGAGCGACTTCGCATTCCGGAGCTTGCGGGCGACGTCGCCGCGGCCCTTGCCAACCAGGAACGACCAGTAGCCGCCCGCTTGGCGGTCGACGCTGTCCTTGGCGCGCATCATCTGCATGATCGCGCTGGCGCTCTCCTCCGAGCCCATGCCCGCGGCGCCAAGCGCCCGCTGGAGACCGGAGACCTGGGCCGCCGACATGCCGGACCCGAGTGACAGCGTCTTCAGGTCGAAGCCGCCCTGGCCGTACTTGAGGAGACCCGCGATCCCGGCCGAGGCGAGACCGATCCCGCTCATCGCGCCGAACCGCCCGGCCGTCATGTGAGAGGCTAGCGGGCCCGCGGCGCCGAAAGCGCCTGAGTGGCGGTTCAGCTCACGGCCGACCTCGCTCCATTCCGCCCGGACACGCTTGGCCGCGTCCGCCCAAGCGTCGCCGGTCTTCTTCGCCGCGTCGCTCTTCTGGATCGCGTCGAGCTGCTTCTTCAGCTCGGTTAGCGTTTTGGAAAACTGGTCGCGAACTTCCGCAGTAAGGACAAGGTTCTCGTCAGACATCTTCGATCTCTGCGCTCACAGGGCGCAATTTCTGTGGATGAGGCGGATCTTCTGCTCGGCGGCCGCATTTCCGGTATAGGCTGCATGCAGCCACTCTAAAACCTATGTTAACAGTGTAAGGAGCCCGCAGGATGCCGGAATTCGAAAGCAAAGCGCCCGCGCAAGAGGGTGCGCTGATCGAGCAAGCGGCCGACATTGTTTCGGCCTATGTCTCGAACAACCGCGTGACGGCCGGTGAGCTGCCGGGCCTCATCGCTTCGCTTCACGCCGCTCTGCAGGACCTTGGTAAGCCTGCCACGCCACCGGCAGAGGAGACGCCCAAGGCGACTGCCGCCCAGATCCGGAGGTCGATCACGCCGGATGCCCTGATCAGCTTCGTTGACGGCAAGCCGTACAAGGTTCTGAAACGGCACCTCACCACGCACGGCCTGACCCCGGCCGAGTACCGGCAGAAGTTCGGCCTGCCGGGCGATTACCCCATGGTCGCGCCGAGCTTCACGGCCCGGCGATCGGAAATCGCCAAGAGCAGCGGCCTTGGCCAGAGGCGCCCGAGAGCAGCAGCAGAGAAGCGCGCCAGCCCCGACCCGAAGGTGACAGCACCGGCTACGCCGAAGAGGGGGCCGGGCCGCCCGCGGAAAGCCAAGGCGGCCGAGTGAGGCAATGAGCGGGGTCAGAGTGGCCAGCCTGTGTCACTCTGCACCATTTGGGTATGTGGCCGCGGCTGTAAGCCTGCTGTAAAATAGCCTTCAAGTAATGCCAGTAGCGATGCTTTCGCGGCAAAGCTGGCGCACAAGGGGCTATCATGAAGCGGTCTGCCAGAGTGCTCATCAAGTGTCGGGTGCTGCGCGAATTGGATCGTGCTCTCGCGCAACGTAACCTTGAGCGAGTTGCCATCTTGCTAGGGCGGCAGCTCAGGATTGAGAAATACGGTACCGCCGCAGCATAGCGGTCTTCCACGCCTCGACGTTCACCGGCTCGCCGGCTTCCTTGGCCAGGGCGGACCAGGCCACCTCCCGGAATGCCTCGGGCTCCCACAGCAAGTCCCGCGGCTTGATCCCCATCTCAGCGAGGACGTCCTCGACCTCCTGCAGGAGCGCGATCCGCACCAGGGACGTGAGGTGATAGGCGAGGCTCGGCTTGATCCCCAGCATGACGGCGAGCGGGGCGACGAGGCTAGGAGCCCGGTAGGTCAGGCACATCATGCCCAGCACCGCCGCCCGATCCTCCGCATCGGTGCAGAGGTCTGCGCTGGCGTAGGCCCGCGGGAGCGCCGGGCGCTGAGGCGATGCGGGCGCCTCGAGCGGTGCGGATCGTGGCGCGCGAGACGGGCGAGACGACGCGCCCTTCGCCTTCGCCTTCGTCTTGGACGTCTCGGCCGCCAATGCCTGCGCGCGTGCGGCGCCCTTGTCGCTGCCGGACGAAATGGAATGCGAGCCCGCCACCCAGCTTAAGCACGTCTCTCGGTCCAATCGGCCGTCACTGCGTACAGGCATGCCGCGCCCGACGTATTGTGAGACGCGCGCCTTAGTTATTCCTAACTCCGCCGCAAGTGCAGACTTAGTCGTGATCGTCATGCGTTCGC
This sequence comes from Methylobacterium sp. 4-46, assembly GCF_000019365.1. GTDB lineage: Bacteria > Pseudomonadota > Alphaproteobacteria > Rhizobiales > Beijerinckiaceae > Methylobacterium. The sequence goes on from NC_010511.1 coordinate 1,286,353, forward strand.
CTCGCGAGCGCGGGGTTAAGAAGGGGTGAGAGGCTGCACCTAGCCAGGAACCGAGCCTCGCGCGTCACCCTCCCCCTCCACCCTTAGGGAAGGACCCAAGCAGGGGTGGGGGTAGGGTGGCAGGGGAGGCCCCGCCAGCGGGTGCGGAGATCCTCGGCCGAGCCGAGACGGCTGGGGCCGCCGCGGGTCCGTGCGGCCCGGTCAGACCGGCGACCACATCGGGCGGGCGGCGTGCGCCTCGTGGATGATCTCGGGCAAGGCCGAGATGTCGGACAGGCTGATGACCTTCGCGCCCGCCTTGCGGTTGGCCATGGCCTGCAGCGCGTGCCGCTCTTCCGGTGTTAGGCTCAACGAGGCACGCGCCGCGGCCTCACTGTCCCACACCCCGGGCTGCCATCTGCCGGTCGGGTCCGCCACGACGAATTCGTGGCCGTGCTTGGCGGGGAAGCTGAAGATCGCTCGACCGTCGTCGAGGTCGATGCGAGCGAGACCGTAAGTCATGGTCAGTGCCTCACCGCCTCGGCACTGGCCTCACCCCTGAGGAGCGAGACGGCCAAATGAAGGGCCGAGCGGGCGTCAACCCGCTGCTCTTTCAGGAGACCCGCGATCGTGTGGCCGGCGGGGTCCAGGCTGTCGGCGTGCTCATCAAGGGCGTCGGCAACCGCGCCGGTCGAGTACTCGATGCGCTGCAGCGCGCAGCCGAGCACGTCCGCGATCTCCCTCAGGACCTGGACGTCAGAGCATTCGTTGAGCGTCATACCGGCCTCCCCGCCACGCGGCGCCAATGCTTCTCGGCCGCCCGGAATTCCCGCCGCTCCTGCTGCCGGGCTGCGTCGCGCGGGTCGGCGTCGCGGGCGTGACCCTCGGCCGTGAGCAGGGTGAGCAGGCGCGACTTGAAGGCCCGAACGCTCATGCCGCTTTCTGCGGCCTCCCGGCCCAGATCCTCCCGGCCGGCCTTCACCGCGAGTGCGTAGACCTCGGCGCGTCGCTGCGCCTCGATCGAAGCGGGAGACATTCGGCCTTTCGGGGAGGGCTTGGCCGCTGCCTTGGCCGGCTTGGCGCTGCGGGAACTGCCCTTAGCCTTCCCGCCGTCCGGCGCCTTAGCGGAGCGCACGTGGCAGCCGGCATCGGCCGGGACTGGCACCAAGGAAATTTCCAAGGGCTCCCAGTCCGTGACTTCCCAGGTGGCGGGCTGGCCGTCACGGGCTTCGGTCTTGTGAACTTCGAAGACCGAATAGCCGACCGAGACGCTGCGAACGATGCCGGTCTTGATCTTCCGCACCGCGTCACGAACGTCGTCGGTGTCGCTCAGCTTGATCGTGGCAATGCCCTTCCCGTCCACGATCCGCGCCGAGCCGGGCACGACCACGCCGATGACGTTCCGCACCGACTCGGACATGTGGGTGTCGCAGAAGGGTGCGCCCTGGTTCAGCTTTTCCAGTCGAACGGCGCCGGGTTCGAGCGAGAGCACTTCGTCGAATTCCTCGCCGTCGACGAAGGAATAACGCCGGACCGGCGCTCCCGTTGTCCACACGACTTCGATCGTGTTCTCGGTTTCGTTGAAGCTTTGGGAGCGCAGCGATGCTGCGCGATAGATGGTGCGTGTGGTAGACATCTAAGTTCTCGATTGCTCAGGCCACGAAAGCGGCGCCGATCATGCCGTTACGGAGCTGAGCCCCGAGCTTTTCATCCTCCGACACGACGCGCTGCCGCAGCGCGGGCGCGCCGTATTCAAGGGCCGGGAGATGCACTTCTTTCAGGATAGACTGGTGCGGGCCCGCAGGTTCGGCCGAGATGATAGTCGGGCTACCCGCCCGCTCCTCCACAACCACGTCGGGGTCGTCGAGCCGATACTGAAGCAGGGTCTGCCCCGTCTTCCGGTGGACGCGGACCTTCTGCACATTCGGAATGATCTGCTCGGGCTTAGCGGGACGGCCCCGGTGCGGCTCGCCGCTCGCGATCGGCTCCCGGCCCGCGGGCAAGTCCGCGTTCGCCTCGGCGATCGTGCGGCCCAGGTCCTCGGCCTTGCCGAGCAGTTCCGCCAGTTCCTGGGCCAGGCGCGGGTACGTCTCGACAATGAACTTTCGGCGCTCGGCGCTGGCGCGCCGGGCAGCGTCGTACCGGGCGACGCGCCCCGCCTCGGCCTCGGCCTCCCGCAGCGCCGCGGCCTCCGCTTCCAGTTTGGCCTTGCGGACGCTGGCGGCCTCGGCTTCGAGGCGCAGTCGGTTGAGCTTCAGCTCGTGGCCCTCGGCAGCGTCGACGTCGCCGGCCTCGACGGCGGCGGTCCGGGCTGCCTGCAGCTCGGCGAGCTTCGCGGCGCGGGCGGCGTCGGCGCTCACCAGCGCGGCGATGTCGGTCTCGACGTCGGCCGCCGTGCGTGCGCGCAGTATGGCCTTGATCGCGTTCTTCATGTTCGTACCATCAGTTTGAGTTGTGGGCCGGGTTTGCGAGGCTTGGCCTTGAGCAAAAACGTCTAAGACGTCGGGGGAAGGAGCCCCACTTCCCGTTGTCGGTCGACCCGGCCCGGGCTTCGACCTCGATGGCACCCCCTTTTACTCACGCCCGACACCTCAAGCGGGCGCGAATTCTTCTGGGCCGTCACAGCAACCCGTTGAACTGTGACGGCCCACCGGCCGAAGCCGGTTCCCCCGAAGCGCTTCGCCGCTGCGCCTGGGGTGTTCGCTGAAGACGGGGCGGCGCCGCGTGAAGATCGCGGCGCCGCCCGGGCGCGGGAGCGAGGCGTTCGGGGGACAGGAGACCCGCGCCACGCTCGACCGCGCCTGACCCGGCCCGGTCGCCTCCACGCGGCACGGGACGGGGTTCGTGTTCACGATGGCCGGACCTCGACGGGGTCGACGGCGAGACCGCGCCGGGGACGCGGTGCGCGTTCGGCGCGCTCGGCCCGGAGCCTTACGTGTTCGGCCACGTGGCAGGGCCGGCAGTAGTGCTCGACCCGCAACGGCTCGGCGTAATCGGGATGGTGCATCTCGGTCCGCGGGTCGCCGCATGCCTGGCATGGTTCCGAGACCAGTTCGCCGCGGCGGCGGGCACGCTGAGCCTTGCCCTGCGCCGCCACTCGCTCGGGGTGGCGCCGGCGATAGCGTTGTTGGGCCTCGACGTGCCGGGCGCGGGCGGCGGCGTCCAGCGGCTTGCGCGGCGCGGTCACCCCCGGCCGCCCCTTGCCGGCAGGGCGCTCGCCAGCGGCCGTTTGGGGTCGGCCGGTACCTGCCTAGCCGCCGACCCCCGATCGGCCGTTTTTGGCGACCCGCTCGTGCTTTCTCGGGGCATCTGGAACGGCACGTACCGCGTGAGGTGCAGCCAGCGGTCATCCTCTCGGACGGTGAGGGCGGCGGCGCGGCCGACCGTCGACCGGAGGCTGACCGCCCCGGCCGCGTGTCGCAGCACCAGCGGGGTCCGGTCGGGCGTGCCCTCGGCCTTCAAGATCCGGGCGACGTCGCACAGCGGCACGCGAAAGACGCCAAGCTCCCGGTCGCCCACGAAGGCCCGGTACTGCCCGCGGCCTGCGGGCTCAATTGCGATTTCAATCACGATCTGCGGCTTCCAGCCGATCTGGCGAGTTCTTCGGGCTCGCGAAGCCAAGCCCGGAGCGTTTCGCGGCGCACGCACGGCGTGCGACCAAGAAAAAAGACCGGCGCTAGCTGGCCGGTCTCAATCATGCGCTCGACGCGCTGGCGCGAGCAGTTCAGGAAGTCGGCGATCTGGTCGACGCCGGACAACAGGCCGAGCCGGTCATGCTCGGTGAGGTGAAGCGTCACCGCCGGGCTACTTGCGGGCTGCGCCTTCGGTCTCGACTTCGCGCAGCCACGCGTCGAGGCGGGAGCGGCGGGCGAAGATCGTGGCGCCGTTACCCACCTTGAAGACCGGAAGCTTGCCGGCCTCGGCGAGGTACTGAGCTTGTCGGCGGTTCACGCCGAGATGTTCGGCGATGGCGCGGACCCCATAGAGAAGATCGCCCGCAGCCGAGGCCCGGGCGTGAGCAGATGTGGCAGACATGGCGAGATTTCCCTTGCGGATATACTGGTCGCAACGGTGCGGGCCGATCTTTGGTCGGCGCTATCGGATCGTCAGAGCACGAAAAAAGGCGCCGTGAGGCGCCTGCGGACTGGCAAAATACTTTACCACAAACTTGACACAATCTAGGACGGAGGACCTGATTGGTAGAGCAGCCCCGGGTAGGTCCTCATAGGGAAGACCTCCGACTGCACCCCCCCCGAGGCCCCCGCCCTAATCGGCTGATTGTGCTCTCGGCTGTCGAACCGGGGCCCGATGCAAGGTCGGGCGCATGCGAGTACGACAACTTACGCCCATTAAACCACGGATTGCGAAAAAGATCAATTACGCAGATCGTCGCACCACTAGGTCACGCGGGGCGGTCGGAAGCGACGACGTTGGTTCGGGGCGGAGGTCTTGCTGCGGAAAGCAGCCCGGTCGCGCTACGACCTCGCGGGCCTTGCGCCTGCGTTCCTCGACGTGGGCGGCACGCTCCAGCTTCGTTACCGTGTCGCGGACCGGCGGCGCGCACCCTTGGCCGGGCTCTGCCCGTCATGGCCTCAGGGAATAGGGGGAAGAGCAAATTCAACATTGTGTTGAATTTGACACTCCGAAGTAGGCGTGGATCGGGCCGGCGCCGTGGGCCGACGCGCTGCGGGCAGCGCCGGCCGTCATGGCCTTAGGGAATGGGGCGAGCCAAACTTCCACTTGGTGGAAATTCGGCCCCGATGCTCGCGCCCGCGTGCGTGGGGAAGCGACCCCGAAAGTTTCCCACTGTGGGAAACTTTTAAGGACTGCCCGCGTGCGCGGGGGAGCTGCCCTTAGAAAGTTTATCAGCCTGATAAACTTTCCCTTGCGCACCCTTGGCCGGGCTCTGCCCGTCATGACCTCAGGGAATGGGGCCGGCAAAAACGACACCGTGTCGCTTTTGACGCTCCGAAGTCAGATAGGCGTGGATCGGGCCGGCGCCGTGGGCCGACGCGCTGCGAGCGCCGCGTCGAGCGCCCGGCTATTCCGCCATGGGTCGTCACCGCCGCCGACGAAGGTCCACGCGTCGTCGATGACGTCGACGAGGTAGGCGCCGAATTCCGGATAGCGCTGGCACACCCGCCGCAGCGCCTCGGCCATCGCGATCGTGCCGCCGATGCGGTGCAGCTCGTCGCCCACCGCGGCGAGGCCCAGCCGAAAGGTGGCCCGGACCGGATCGTCGGCGATGTCGTCGAAGGAGGGCCCCCGGGTCTCGCACCAGGGGCGGAGGCTGTTCTCGATGGGCGCGTCCTGGTCGTGGGCGATCCGCATCCGCAATTCGAGGACCAAGAGCGCGCGGGTGACCGACACGAGCGCGTCGAAGCACCGGCTGGCGCGGGGGGCGAGGTCGAAAGCATCCACGTCGGTTCTCCGGTTCGAGGTGCGGCCGTGGACGGCCGCAATGGGGTCGCGGGTGGGATCGGACGTCGGCGGTCGGGAACGCCGTTCAGCGGGCTGTGGGGCGGGCTCCTGGCCTACGGCTCAGGTCCACCACACGTCGCCGCTGGCCTTGTCGCCAACGCCATCCCATCGGGCCGCAACCAGTGACCGTACCCGTCCCGCGGGGTGGTCGGCGTTCTCGGCCACGCGTTCCAGCGTCGTGTGCATCAGGGCGGTGCCGCCGATCCGGGCGAGGTGGGTGCCGACGTCGCGGATGGCGCGGTCGAGGGCATGGCCGACCGGGTCCTCAAGCAGGGTGTCGAGGCCCCGGCGCGCGAGCCCGCGGCGGCACTCGTCGGGCGTGAGGAACTTGTAGGTGGGCCGCTCGCCTCGGGCGCGACGTGCATCGGCGACGCGGGCCTCGTAGTCGATGCGCGTCGCGGCGAGGAAGGCGAGCACGTGCTCCAGCCCGGCGACGTCGTCGCGCTGCTGCTGGGTCAGGGCGTCCGGCGCAGGCGATCGGCCCGGCCGGCGGGTGGTGTTCGATGTCGTGGGCATGGTGATCCCGTCGAGAGGAATGAGGCCCGGGGGGCGGGTTGGGCGGGCCGGTTCGGGTTGGCCCTGGGGGTTGGGATGACGGATGACGGATCGTGACGGATCTTCCGTATCGGCCTTCACGCGCGCCCGCGCGGGCGCGCGCGTGAGGCGGGAAGGGTTTAATCCGTCATGATCCGTCATCCGTCATTCCTGGCTTGATCCCCCTGCCCAGCGGGGCACACCGGGCAGGGGGAAGATATCTCGTCAGATCAAGCGTTTAGCGGGAAGTCGGGGCACGGCTTGAGCCGGATGCCAGAGAACCCCCGTCCCGTCGCGCCGCGGATCTGCGGGAAGCCACGGCCCGCGATCTTCGGGCTGAACACCTTCTGCGCTTCGGCCTCTTCGCCGTTCACAAGCGCGTAGCTCTTCCAAGCGTTGTACAGCTCGGTAGAGCCTACGGTCAGACGATCGTTACCGGGGTCCAGGTCACACTTTTCTGCCAGGAACTGTCCGAGGAGGTCCTGCCCCGAGAAGTACTCTTCGGTATTGTCCTCAACGGCCTTGGGGCTGATCAAGCGGTTCGCCTGCCAGTCAAGGCAGCCATCGATCATCCAGCGCAGGATGCCCGGCCACTCCGCTTCCAGCTTCTTCGGAAGGTCAGGATCGCGCTTCTCCTTCGGCACGTCGTTGTTGAACGGCACGACGATCAAGCGACGCCGCATCGCCTGATCGACGTTGCGCAGGCTCGGCCGGTTATTGCCCATCACGAAGAGCTTGAACTGCGGCAGGAACTCGAACTCATCCTGGCGCATGAACCGCGCCTTGATCCGGTCCCCGCCGGTCAGGGCCTTGATCCGCGCCTCCGCCCACTCCCGGCCGCCCTCGGTCTCGCTCGCCGTCACCAGGCGCTTGCCGCGCAGGGCCGCGATCTCGGTCGGATGCCGGTCGTGCTTGGCCGCGGTCAGGGCCTCCATAGCGACCACGGTCGCATAGTCCTTCAGGATGCCGAGGGCGGTGCCGATCAGGACCCCCTTGCCGTTGCCGCCCTTGCCCTCACCGAAGACGAACCGCTGTTCCGTCGTGTCGCCGGTCAGGCAGTAGCCGCACCACTGCTGCAGGAACCGAACCGTCTCGGTGTCGCCCCCGAAGGTCTCGTCGAGGAACTGCAGGAACTGGGGGCACTCCGCGGTGTCGGCCGGCGCCACGGCGGTGGTCCGGGTGATCATGTCGGACTGGAGCGCGGGCCGCAGCTCGCCCGTCCTGAGGTCGATGGTCCCGCCCGGCGTGCCGAGCAGGTACGGGTCGAGGTCCCAATCCTCGTAGACGGTCACGAGGCGTGGGTCGGTCTTCGCGAAGGTCTCGACGTTCGCGGCGAAGGCGACCTTCGAGTGCGTCACTCGCAAGTGCCCCGGGGCCTCCTGTGCCACCCGGCGGGCCAGCTCGCGTGCGTACTGGAACGCGCGCTTGACCTTATCGGTCTCCCAGATCGTCCCGGTCCAGTGAAGCCAGGTCTTGCTGTCGACGTTGTACCGAAGAAACCCCTCGAACTGTTTTGCGAACTCAAGAGCGACGCCGTCTTCGGTGATCAGATCCTCGTCGGATGAAGTTGCAGCCTCGCGAAGTTTGGCCTGCTTCTCGGCAAGGCTAATAATCCTGCTCTCAGAGCCCGACATAGCGCGCCTCCATCTTGCGGATCTGCGCTCGGGCGATCTTCTCGACGACGCTGGTGACCTCGTCCTCTTCAAGGGGTGGGCTGAACCGCATCTCGTTCCAGCACTGCAGGAGCTGATGCACCACTTCGAAGTCGACGTGTCGGCAGATGAGATAGCCGGCGAGCTTGGCGACGGCGGTGTTGCGTCCGCCTTCGGTGACGCCTTCGGTCACCAGCTCGCGCCACTCCGACACGGGTCGCGCCGCCTTGCGCTCGGGCTTGGCGAGGCGTGCCGCCATCCACTCGGGCAGTGGGGCGACGGGTGCCCCCCGGAGCGGGTGGTGCTCGGCCGACCACTCGTAGCGACCGCCGGAGATGTGGTCGCTGCCCACGGCGACGATGTAGCCGCCCGCGCCGCGCACATCGAGGCCGTGCCCCAAGGGGCTGTTCGGGTCGCCGTAGCACCCCACCGTGACGCCGGCCGGCGGTCGGAAGAAGATGTGCTGCCCACCGCCGCCGGTCCTGGCCCGCACCGTGTGGGGCAGAGGCCCGTGCTCGGCCTCCAGGGCCGCCAGGGTCGCGTCACCGCCGTGCCGGGGGTCGACGTCGATGATCGTGACCTTGCCCGTGGCCATGCCGATGTTGGCGCCCGGCACGGCCTCGAACCACTGGCGCACGGCTCGCGTATCGGTCGTGGCGTCCTTGAAGCCGCTCGGCGCGAAGCGGGCCATCGGGTGCTTGCCCGGGTGCCGGCAGTTGGGGTTCCCGCACGTGCACGCGAGCGATCCGTCGTCTGCCCTCAGGATGCCGTGTAACGGAAACACCGGGGCACCATTCTCGGCGAGCCACGACGCGATGCTAGTCCGCCCCGCGTTCACAGGAGGCGCGACAAGATTTTCAGCGCCCGCGTCTTGACGCGGCGCCGAAACAACGTTAGATCTTTTCATGGAAATTGACTTTCAATAGCCCCGCCAGCCTCCGCTGAGCGGGGCTGCTTTCTTTGGCAAGCTACGGCAGGGTACACGTGTAGACATGCCCCGGTGACGAGGCGGCTTCGGTTTTTCTCCTAGGGCGTGTCGGGGTGGGCCGGTCTACTGCGCGGTGCGGGGCGCTCCGGTAGGAAGGGCCAACATCTCGCGCAGAGCGAGCGTGGGCACGCGATAGCTACGGCCGAGCTTTACTGCCGGGATCTCTCCGCGGACAATCGCGGCGCGCGCAGCCGCCAAGCTTAGATCGAGCACTTCGGCCGCGGTCTTGGCGTCGACGCTCGGTCGGGTCAATACGCGGGTAATCGCGTCGTGTTCGGTCGCCTTCCTCTTGATGAAGGCACGGGCCCGGGCCATCCGGGTGGCAGCATCGTTCAAACTCAGGTCCTCCGAAATTGCGCCAAGCTCGGGCGCTCAGAGGAGAGTGGGAGCTGTCACGTCCCGTTGCAAGCATGATCTTGCGACCCCTTACGTCAAACAGCTTCCCTAAACGGCTGGCACATCCGCGAAATCGGCTGGCACATGGCTGGCACAAGATGACTGGCCCATCTAGTCTTGCGCGGCACCTCAGAGCGCAAAGCCGCATCGCCGCAACGGCTTAGCGGCGATGCGGAGTTGCGGGGCCGAGCGAACGCACCGGGCGACCAGCTCCGATACGGGATGCCGATATGTCGCACCCCGATCAGACACAAGATCTAGTGGGTTCCGGTCCGCTCGGGCCCTATCCCTGCCGCTGTCTCCTAACTTCGGCGAGGTCGATGACCGCGCCGCCGCCGATCCACCGCCCGGTCTCGGCGTGGTGGCGCCAACGCATCAGGTGGATCGCCTCCCACTCCGCGCCGTCTCGCGGTTCACGGCTCGCGATCTCGCGCATGACGGCGAGACGGCGGTCGGCATCATCATCCCACGCGAGGGCCAGGCGCTGGTACAGGGCTATGTCCTGGGCGTCATCGGGCAGCTCCAGGATGCACTTCTCGGCGGACCGCGCCCGGGCCGTGAATGCCTCATAGAACAAGAGCAGTTCGCCGAGGCCGAGCAAATCTAGGTCCAACGTGCGTGAGGACTCGACTCGACTGGTTGAAGCGCTAATTACTGTTTGAGCCATGGTCGTACCCTAGTCCGACTGTGGTTAGACCCGACCGTGGCCTGCCAGCTCCGGTCGGGTCGCCTGTTCATGGCACCCGAGCCTGTGTACAGCAATCGTTAAAAAGGATTAGGCTACCGACAATTTGTCGGTCGAATATACGGGCACTTCCGCCCACCTTCAGCAGGATACGCGCGCGTCACCTAACTTAGTCACCTAACAGGCGTTGGAGTTAGTTGACAGACACTGGCCGCCCGCCTTGTATGATCTCCACGACTGCTTGACACGCAACTCCACCGCTGCTCTCAATCATGCCGGCAGCAAGGGAGGCGTGTGTGACACGACTGAGACGACCCGACCCACCCGACAATCATTCGTTCGTCCGCAAGCAATTGACCGTGTCGCCGGCCTGGTTGCGCCAGGTCGACAACTGGCGGCGGTCGCAACCGATCATCCCGTCATGGAAGGCGGCCGTGTGTACGCTCGTCGAGCGCGGGCTCGCGGCCGATGCCGCGGGGCGGCGATGATCGTAGCGGAGAGCCGGGCAGACGTTACTGTGACTCGGAACGAAAATCGCGCTGCTACCTGTCGCCGTGTTCAGTCTCCATGTCGGGTTCAGCCCGCTTTGGGCCAATTTCTGCCGAGTTCGAGCAGCACAGTGTCTTGAAGTAGGTGGATATTCGCCTCAAGTAATCTGCAGGATCGCGATTGGCGATGACCCGCGCCGGCCTCCTCACGCCTATGCAAGCCGCGGCCTACCTCGGGATTTGCCGGGAGACACTGCGCGCCCACGTCAAGCACGGCGACCTTTCCTACATCGACATTGGCCGCGGTACTGTGCGGCGTCGGATGATGTTTCATCCCGACGATCTCGCTGCATTCATCGAGGCAAGGAGACAACGCCAGTGTCAATCTACAAACCCAAAAGCAGACCGTACTACCTCTATGATTTCCAGCTCGGCGGTCATCGATTTCACGGCTCTACGCGCTGCACGAGCAAGCGCGAAGCCGAAGCTTTTGAAAAAGAGCGCCGCAAAGAAGCGGCAGAGCAAATAGCAGACGCACGATCTCTAGGCCGACAGCCGATGACCTTCGGGGTCGCGGCAACCCGGTACTGGAACGAGGTCGGCCAACATGTGAAGTCGCGAGCGAACCTCCTGCCGGTTCTGTCTTGGCTTCAGATCGAAATCGGCAACCATCGCCCCCTCAAAGCGGTCGATGGCCGCCTCGTTGCGGCGTTGGTGGCGAAACGTCGGGCCTGCAAAACGCGCACCGGCACGGTGCTGAAGCCGGCGACAGTGAACAGGGTAACGGACGTGCTGCGCACGATCGTGTTTCGGGCGGAGCGCGTCTGGGGGGAGCCCGTCACGGCAGTCGATTGGCGCAGGTATCGGCTCAAGCAACCGCAGGAGCGAGTGCGCGAACTGCGCGAGGATGAGGAGGCGAGGATGTTTGCCGTCCTCCGCGAGGACTACCACCCCATCGTCCGCTTCGCGCTGTTGACCGGCTGCCGGCTTGCCGAGTGCGTGAACCTGCGTTGGGCGGACGTGGATTGGGGCGGCCGTCAGATCTGGATCCGGGGCAAGGGCGACAAGCTGGCGACCATCCCGCTGTCACCGACCGTGCGCGAGCTTTTGTGCACACTCCGGGAGCACGACTCGGAGGTCGTCTTCACCTACCAGGTCCGGAACGGCGGCCGGGAAGTTCGGAAGGGCGCGCGCCGGCCGATCACCTACGAGGGCCTGAAGACGGCGTTCGGGAGGGCCGTGAAGCCGATCCTGCCCGACTACCGGTTCCACGATAACCGCCACACCGCGGCGACGCGGATCCTGCGCGCATCCGGCAACCTCCGGGTTGCGCAGGCGCTGCTTCGGCACTCAAACATCTCCACGACGACGAAGTACGCCCACGTGATGCAAGACGACGTCGTCGCCGCCATGGAAGCGGCGGTGCGTGGGGCGGGCGGAGCGAAAAGTCCCGACCGATCCCCGACGCCGGCTGTACATTAGGAAGCGAAAACCCTATCACTAGAGACACTTCACACGCGGGAGCACCGAGGGACGCTCTCGCCGTGGGCGGTCGGCAGGGTCGAGATGCGGATGTCGACGTCCTGGCCGCGATCCGCCACCCTCATGCGGCCGTCCTGGGGCAGGCGCCGCTCGGCGATGTTGAGCCCGGACAGGATCTTGATGCGGGTCGTGAGCGGCAGCTGCACGCTGCGGGCGAGGCGCTCGGCCTCGACCAGCACGCCGTCGATCCGGTAGCGGACGCGCACCTCCGCCTCCTCGGCCTCCAGGTGGATGTCGGAGGCCTGGAGCTCGAAGGCCTTGCGCACGAGGCGGGCGGCGAGCCGCACGATCGGCGCCTGGCTCGCCACGTCCTGCAGGCGGGCGAGGTCGTCGTCGAGCCCCTCGCCCGCCTCCGCCTCGCCGGCATCGCCGTAGACGGCCCGGTGCAGGCGCTCGAAGGCGCTCGGCCCGACGAGGCGCGGGGCGACCCGGCGGTCGGTGAGGTGGGCGAGGGCGGCGGGGATCTCCGGATCGAGCGCGTCGACGAGCCCGACCGCGAGGGTCTCCGCATCCGCCGCGAGGGGCAGCACCCGGGCCCGGGCGCAGTACTCGGCGGTGATCAGCTCCGGCAGGACCGGCTCGGCCGGCAGGTCCTCCTCGCGCAGGATCGGCAGGCCGGTCGCCTCGGCGAGCGCCGTGACCAGTGTGGTCTCGTGGACGAGGCCGAGTTCGGTCAGCAGCACCGGGAGCGGGCGGCGGCCCGGCAGGTCGAGGGCGGCGAGCGCGCGCTCCAGGCCGGCCGCGTCGAGCACCTGCATGCCCGCGAGGTCGTGGAGGAGCCGGCGGGCGGGGTCGGCTCCGTCTCGGTCGGCGCCGCGCCGGTCCGGCCGGGGCCGCCGCGGCCGCGTCTTGCCGGTCCAGATCGTCAGCATGCGGCCTCCTGCCCGAGAGGAAGCGGCCCGTCCGGCCCGCAAGCAAATCTAAAGGCCGGGCAGTTAAGGATTGACACCGGCGGAGGGCGCGGCGCGGCCGCAGGGGGAGGCGAGATGAGGCGGATCCCGGTCCCGGTGCTGACCCTGGGGAGGCGCTGAGCGTGCGCGCCCCGCACGGGTTCCAGGCCCTCGCGGCCTCGCCCCTCTGGCCGCGCTGGCTGCCCCGCGCCGGGTGGTGGCTCGCCGAGGCCGCCTCCCTGTTCGGCGAGGAGGAGCGCCGCGACCGCGCCGAGTCGGACCTCGTCCTGCGCCTGGAACCCGGCGGGGACCTCGTCCTCCTCGACCGCAGGGGAGCGGAGCCGCGCAGCTACCGCCTCGCGCCGGATCTCGGCGACCTCGCCGAGCGCCTGGCAGCGATCCGCGGCGCCGGCCGCGCCGCCGTGCGCGTCAAGGTCCTGGTGCCGCCCGACCTCTGCTTCCTGCGCACCCTCTCCCTGCCCGCCGGCGCGCTGCCGCGCATGCGCGAGGTGCTCGACCGCGAACTCGAGGCCGCGACGCCCTTCCGGGCCGCCGCGATCTACGGGGACTGGTTCGTGATCGGCGAGGAGGCCGGCCGGCTCAGAATCCGCCACTGCGTCGTCAAGCGCAGCCGCCTCGATCCGCTCCTCGGCGCCCTCGCGGCCGCGGGCCTGGCGGCGGGGCCGGTGGTGGTCGGCCTGGAGGAGGACCGCACCCTGCCGGTCGACCTCCTCAGCGGCGGGCGCCGGGCCCTGCCGCGGCGCCTCGCCGGGCTGCGGGCCGGCGACGCCCTGGCGCTCGCGCTCGCGGCCGGGCTCCTGATCGCGGCCCACGGGCTCTGGCGCGGGCACCAGGCCGCGACCCTCGCCGCCCTCGACGCCGCGACGCTGGCGGCCCGCCGCGCCGCCCCCGCGCGCCCGCCCGCGCCGGTCCCGGCCGTCGCGGCCGAATTGCTGGCGCAGCGCGCCGCCCGCCCGCCCCTGGCCGCGATCTGGGACGCCCTCGCGGAGGCGCTGCCCGGCTCCGTCTCGGCCGAGACCCTGCACCTCGACGCGGGCGGGCTCACCCTCGGCCTGCGCGCGCCCGACGCCGCGCCCGCCCTCCGGGCCCTCGCCCGCGTCCCCGCCTTCGGGCCGGCCCGCCTCCTGGCGGAGGACGGGGCGGGCCGCGCCGTCCTCGCGGTGCCGCTGCGCGGCACGGTGCCGCCGCGCGGCGCGCCGCCGCCCCGGCCCGCGGAGCCGCCGCGGTGAGGCGCCTGCCCGCCCTCCCCCGCCCGTCCCGCGCGGCGCTGCCGGCCCTCCTCGCCCTCGCGGCGGCCGCCGCCCTCGCCGCCGCGGCGCTCGCTCCCCTGATCGAGGGCGCCCGCGAGATCGACCGCGCCCGCGCGCTCCTCGGCCGGGTGAGCGAGGCGGCCGCGCGCCCGACCGGCCTGGTCCCCCTCTTCGCGGCCGACGCGCCGGCCCTCCTCGCCGCCTTCCGGGCGCGGCTCGACGCCCTGGCGGCCGGCCGCGCCGTCCTCGTGGATGCCGTGCACGTCGAGCCCGATCCCGGGCGGCTCGAGGCCCCGCGCCTCGCCGCGGTGCTGCGCGGCACCACGGAGGGCCTGCGCGGCCTGCTGCTCGCCCTGGAGACGGAGGAGCCCCTCGTCGTGCTCGACCGCGCCGACCTCACGATCGTCCAGGCCGCCGAGCCCGAGGCGGAGCGGCCGACGCTGCTCCAGCTCGCGCTCGCGGCGCGCGGCGTCGTCGTGCCGCCCCGCCAAGGGGCCGCACCGCCCCGCCAAGGGGCCGCCCCGCCCCCCCAGGGGGGAGCGATGCCCCCTCAGGGGGGCGCACCGCCCCCCCAGGGGGGCGCCCGATGAGCCCGCGCCTCGCCGCCCTGCGCCGGCTGGCGGCCGAGAGCGGCGCCGTCCCGCGCGCCGTCCTGGCCCTCGCGGCGGCCGTCGCCCTGGCTGCCGGGCTGTGGCCGGTCGATGCCGCGCCCCCGCCCGCGCCCGCGCCCGGTCCGGCCGCGGGCCCCGGCCCCGGCCCCGGCGGCCGCGGCGGGGCGCTGCGGCAGCCGCTCTTCGACCCCGGGCGCCGGGCCTGGACCGCGCTGGGCAGCTGGGAGGACGCGTTCGGGATGCCCAACCCGGGCACGACCCTGTCGCTCCTCGGCGTGCTGGTCGACGGACCCCGGCGCCGCGCGCTGATCGACGACGGGAGCGGGCCGCCGGAATGGCGCGCCCCCGGCGAGGGGCCGGAGGCGTGGCGGATCACCGCCATCGCGCCCGGTCGCGTCGAGGTGGCGGACCGGGCGGAGCGCCGCGCCGCCCTGGACCTGCTCGGGCCGCCGGTCGTGCTCCCCCCGCCGCCGCGCCACCCGCGCCCCCCGCGCCGGGCGCGGCGCCTCCGGGCGGGCAGCCCTGGGTCAGTCCAGGATCCGCTGGCGCAGCCCCTGCACTCCGGCTGGCACCTCTTCCAGAGGCGGCGGCGCGCTGACCGGGCGCACCGGCATCATCGTCCGGACCTGGTCGCGGAAGTCGCTGGCGATGCGGTCGGCGTCGGCCGTGCCGCGGATCACCTTCGGGCGCAGGAACACGATCAGTTCCGTGCGCACGCGCAGATCCGACTTGTTGCGGAAGGCGGGGCCGATCACCGGGAGGTCGCCGAGCACCGGCAGGGCCTCGGTGCCGATCTGCGCCTTCTCCTGGACCATGCCGCCGATCGCCAGGCTGTGCCCGTCCGACACCGCCACCGAGGTCGCGACCCGCCGCTGGCGGATGGTGGGCGAGTTGATGTTCGACGTCGTGGTCGGCACGACGTCGCTGACCTCCTGGTTGATGTCGAGGACGACGAGCCCGTTCTTGTTCACCCGCGGCGTGACCGAGAGGATCACGCCGGTGTCCTTGAGCTCGATCTGGTTGAGGATCGGCGCGTTGCCGGCGAGCGCGCTCTGGCCGCTCTGCTTCACGATCGGCACCTGGTCGCCGATCTGGAGGCGCGCGGTGCGGTTGTCGAGCACCGTGATGTTGGGCGAGGAGAGCACGTTGACCCGGGTCACGCCCCGCAGGGCGTTGAGCACGACGTGGAAATCCGCGTCGTTGAGCAGGTAGTTGAAGCCCGGCACGCCGCGCATCGCCGCGCTGACCAGGGCGCCGGCGCCGCTCGTCCCGCTCGCGACCGACGCCGCCGTGTCGGACTGGGCGAGGTTGAAGCGCGAGCCCCCGTTCTTCAGGAACCACTGCACCCCGAATTCGAGCTTGTCGTTCAGCGTCACCTCGGCGATCACCGTCTCCAGCAGCACCTGGGTCGGGCGCGCGTCGAGGCGGCCGAGGATCCGGAGGATCTTCTCGTACTGGGTCCGGGTCGCCGAGATCACGAGGCTGTTGTTGGTCTCGTCGGCGACGATGCCGATCCCGCCCCGCCGCGCGCCGCTGCCGTAGACCGCGCCCGAGCCCCCGGCCTCGCCCATGCCGGAGAGGGCGCTGCCCGAGAAGCCCGCCTCCATGGCCCCGCCGCCGAACCCGCCGGCGCCGGAGACGCCGGACCCGGCCCCGCCCGGGCCGAGGGCAGCGGCCGGCCCCCCGAAGGCGCCGGGCGATCCGCCGCCGAAGGCGCCGGACGGGCCTGCCCCCGGCCCCCCGCCCGCGGGAGCGCCGGCGCCGCCCGGCGGGCCGCCGAACCCTCCCGCGCCCGCCGGACCCGTCCCGGCCGCCCCGCCGCCGAAGCCGCCGAAGCCGCCCGCATCGGCGAAGCCGCCGCTCAGGCCCGCCCCGCCGCCCGCGGAACCGTAGGCGGCGGCGCCCGGCGCGCTCGCCATGGTCGGGTCGGAGGAGACGACCCCCTGGAGCACGGCGGCGAGCTCCTTCGCCGAGCGGTTCTGGATGCGGTAGACGAAGAGCTGCCGCTCGCGATCGGCCGCCACGACTTCGAGCCGGGCGATCCATTCCCGCGCCCGGTCGAGGTAGAGGGCGCGCGAGCTCACCACCAGGATCGCCCCGAGCGCCTCGTTGGGCAGGAAGCGGATCATCGCGCCCGCCCCCGAGGCCTCGCCGCCGAACACCTCCGCCAGGTCGCGGGCGATCGCCGAGGGATTCGCCCGCCGCACCGGCACCATCGCCACCGAGAGGCCGCGCATCCAGTCGACGTCGAAGACCGCGATCGTCTCGCGCAGGGCCTGGATCTGGGCGCGGTCGCCGGAGACGATGAGCAGGTTGCGGGTGCGGTCGGCCCGCAGGACGAGGTCGCGCGGCGCCACCGCCGCGAGGATGGATTGCATCTCGCCCGCCGAGATCCAGCGCAGGGGGATGACCTGCGCCCCGGGCTCGCCCGCGGCATCGGGCGTGCCGCGCACCCCGGAGGGCGGCGGCGGGGCGCCCGCGGGGAGGATCTGCACGTGGCTGCCCCGGCGGCGCAGGGTGACGCCGCGCGCCGCGAGCGCGCTCTCGAACAGGCCGAGCAGGGCCGCGCGGCTGACCGGCCCCGCCGTCTGCAGGGTGACGGTGCCGGCGACGCGCTCGTCGAGGCTGTAGCTCCAGCCGAGCGCGTCCACGAGCACCGCCCGCGCCGCCACCGCCACCGGGGCGTTGACGAGGTTGAGCGTGACGTTGCCCTCCGGGAGCGGCGCGGCCGCCTCCCTCGCGCCGCGCACGAAGACGTCGGTGCCCCGCCGCACCAGCGCCGGGGCCGGGCCGGCGGGCGGGCCGCTCTCGATCGCGCCGCGCAGGCCGTAGTCGGAGGCGCCCGCCGGCGGAGTCCCGCCGCTCCCGAGGGCGAGCGCCATCTCGAGGACGGCGCGCCAAGCCTTCGCCCTCCCCCGCATCGCCCTCTCCTGCGCCAACTCAGCGTAAAGAGATCCTTACGATCCGCATGCTTAACCAAGAGTAAAGCGGCGGCACGCGCCGGGATCTGCACTTTCTGCGCGCAGTCACCCCTGACAACAACTCTCCCCTTGCGGCACGGCGGCGGGGGCGGACCGGCCCGGCGCGGTGGCCGCGGGTGCGGCGCGGCGTGCCTTTCGGGGCCCGACGCGCTAGATCCGGGCCGTTGCCCCCGCGGTGTTGAGGAGTGGCCGCCCGATGTTTCCCGATGTTCAACTGCATATCGCCGGTGAGTGGCGCCGCGGCGGCGCCGGCCAGACGCTTCCGATCCTGAATCCGGCGACCGGCGAGACGCTGGGCCAGCTCGCGGTGGCGACGCGGGAGGATCTCGACGCCGCGCTCGCCGCTGCCGAGCGGGGGTTCTCGGCGTGGCGCAAGGTCTCGGCCTTCGAGCGCAGCAAGGTGCTGCGCAAGGCCGCCGACCTGCTGCGGAGCCGCGCCGACGCCATCGCCCGGATCATGACCCAGGAGCAGGGCAAGCCGCTGGCGGAATCCCGCGTCGAGGTGATGGCGGGCGCCGACACGATGGACTGGTTCGCGGAGGAGGGCCGGCGGGCCTACGGCCGCGTGATCCCGCCCCGGGCCGAGGGCGTGATGCAGATCGTGCTGCGCGAGCCGGTGGGGCCGGTGGCGGCCTTCACGCCCTGGAACTTCCCGATCAACCAGGCGGTGCGCAAGGTCGCGGCCTCCCTCTGCACCGGCTGCTCGGTGATCCTGAAGGGGCCGGAGGACACGCCGGCGAGCTGCGCCGAGCTGATCCGGGCGCTCCTCGACGCGGGCGTGCCGGGGGACGTGCTGGGCCTGGTCTTCGGCGACCCGGCGACGATCTCGTCCTACCTGATCCCGCATCCGGTGATCCGGAAGATGTCGTTCACGGGCTCGACGGCGGTGGGCAAGCAGCTGGCGGCCCTGGCCGGCCAGCACATGAAGCGGGCGACGATGGAGCTCGGCGGCCACGCGCCGGCGATCGTCTTCCGCGACGCGGATGTCGACAAGGCCGTGAAGGTGCTCGGCGCCAACAAGTTCCGCAATGCCGGCCAGGTCTGCGTGGCGCCGACGCGCTTCCTGGTGCACGACTCGGTCTTCGACCGCTTCGTGGACGATTTCGTCGGCTATGCCCGGGCCCTGACCGTGGGCAACGGCCTGGAGGAGGGGGTGACGATGGGCCCCCTCGCCCATGGCCGGCGGATCGAGGCGATGGAGGGCTTCGTGGCCGACGCGGAGGCGAAGGGCGCGCGCCTGCGCACGGGCGGCAAGCGCCTCGGCAACCGCGGCCACTTCTTCGAGCCGACGGTGTTCACGGACGTGCCGCTCGACGCGCGGATCATGAACGAGGAGCCGTTCGGGCCGATCGCGGCGATCCAGCGCTTCTCGGAGGACGAGGAGGCCTTCGGCGAGGCGAACCGCCTGCCCTACGGGCTGGCCGCCTACGCCTATACGGGCTCGACCGAGACGGCGCAGAAGCTCGCCACCCGCATCGAGAGCGGCATGCTGTCGATCAACCACCACGGCATCGCGCTGCCGGAGACGCCCTTCGGCGGCGTGAAGGATTCGGGCTACGGCAGCGAGGGCGGCTCGGAGGCGATCGAGGGCTACCTCAACACCCGCTTCGTCACCCAGGCCGGCTTCTGAGCGGCTCCCGGCCGGCGCCCCACGGCGCCGGTCCCTTGCCGGCGATTTAGGGGTTGCCAAGCCGATCCGGACCCTCTAGATCACCCCCCACCGACGGAGGCCGCTGCCTCCCGGCCAGGCGCCCGTAGCTCAGCTGGATAGAGCACCAGACTACGAATCTGGGGGTCAGAGGTTCGAATCCTTTCGGGCGCGCCATCTAACTTCTTGCTACGCATGGTTTTTTCCTTTCGGGGCTTTCGGCTCCGGAGGGCTGGTTTGCAGTCGGTTTGCAAATTCTGTTCGTGGCGAGTTCTCCCAGTTGAAGATCGCTTGGTCCGCCAGCGCCCGCGTGCGGGCGAGATAGCGGTCGAGGATCACGGTCACGGTCTTGAGCGAGTGACCGGTGATGGTCGCGATCTGCTGTGGCTGGCAGCCGGCCTCGGACAGCATCGTCACCGCTGTCCCGCGCAGATCGTGGAAGTGCAGGCTCACCGGCTCGGCGAGGCCCGGGAGTGTGATCCGGTCGAGGCCGGCCTCGATCGTCGCCTCCTCCCACAGCCGGGCGAAGTACCGCTTCTGCAGCGCCCTCCCCGTCTTGGTGGTCAGGATCAGCGGTGAAACACGCTGCATGCCGTCCAGCATGAGCCGGAGGGCCTGAGTGCACGGGATGGCGACGAGGGGCGCCACGCGCCTGCCGCGGGCGCTCTTGCCCTGCCTGAGCGTAATGGCGGTGCCGTCGTATGCGGACCAGGGCAGCACCAGCAGGTCGCCCTGCCGCTGGCCGGTGTGAAGCGCCATGATGAGCGCGCGCTGCAACTCGATCGGTGCCACGCGCATGAAGGCGTGGATGTGCTCAGGTAGCCAGATGATCTCTGACCGGTCGACGTGGTAGAGGCGCTTGAAGCCCTGGATGTGGTTGGCGTGGATCCGGCCGTTCTCCCGTGCCCAGGTCAGCATGGCCGAGATGACGGAGAGGCGGTTGTCCGCCTCGCGCTCGCCCGAGGCACGGGCGACCTTCGCACGCCAATCCAGAAAGTCACCGCGCACGGCCGGGTCGTTCAGGACCTCGCGCGGCATGTCGCCGAACTCGCTCTCGGCCTTCGCCAGCATGCGCCGATATTCACGCTGCGTGGAGGCGGAGAGCTTGTCGGTGAATTCTAGGGAGGCCGTGTACTCGCGGATGAGGCCGTCGAAGTTGTCGCCCGTGTGTCGCGCCTTTAGCGTCTTCTCCGCCTCGGCGACGCTCAGCAGGAACTCACGGGAGCCCGGCTCACCGTCGAGCCGCATGCCGGTCGCGCGGTGGTACCAGTAGGTCCGGCGCGTGCCGTCCTTGAGGGTCTTGTAGGTCGGGAACGTGCCCGGATAGTTAGCGCGAACCACGGCCGGCCTTCCATTTCTCGCGCAACGTCATGTCGGTAGAGGTGCTCCCCTCCCCTATCGTAAGGCTGAGGCGACCGGTCACGGGATCGACCTCGAGGCGGCCGACCTTGAGGCCTGCCTCCGTGGCGCCCTTCAGGATGCGCTTGACCTGGGTCTGAGTAATGGTCGGCCGACGCGACATCTTACGCCTCTTTATGCCGGCGGGAGCGTAGAGCTTCCACTTTTGCGTTAACACGACTGACGATGTCGTTGCAGTTCACGAATATCGCCGACGAGCGCTTGTTGAGTAGCGACTTGCAGAGATCGATGTAATCCCGGTCGTCGGTAATGTTGACCAAAATAGTCGACGCACCATGTCCAAGCGTGCTACTAGGATCCGAGTTCTTAACGCTTGGTGGTGGACTAAAAATTAATAGTATGGTCAAACCTTCCGGAAATAATTCACCAGCTTTTCTCGATTTGGCGGGATCTTCGTAAAAAATCACCAAGTGTGTGAATTTCTGGGCGGCCAGCGACGCTTGGCCCGGAGACATCCCGTAGCTGGTCAGCTCTGCGATAAGTGCGATGAGATAGACGGTGCGAAGCGTCACCAGGTAACGCCCGCCACGCCCTTCCGCGGGCTGATCGTTGCCGGTCAGCGGTACCGCGCCCCGCGAGATCTGGCTGCGGAGCGTGTTGAACTCCATGCCGGTAACCGCGGCAGCGTCCGCCAAGAGGAACTGAGGCACATCGAGCATGGCAGATTGCGATCCTATCGATGAGCATGCTGAACGATTGATGCGGTCGCGTCAATGATATTGCGCAGGCATCGGAGCCGTTTTGGTGCTGGTTCGCTGGGGACAGACGAGAGCCGCCGCATTGACGCGGCGGCGGGACCAGCACGAGCCAAGGTGAGCTAAGTGGGATACCGCTGCGGAGGCGCGTTGACCCCGGCGTTTCGATCGCTGCCGCTCAAGACTCCGACCGGACGTGAGCAGCATCGGCCGCCGCCTGAACGGCGATGGTCGACACCTTCTCCCAGTCCCCGCATTCCGCGTTGTGGCGTACCAGCTCGATGGCTCGAAGCCTCGCCTCCTCATCCGTCTACGGCGTGCTCTCACGGATCGCCTTCAGGACGATGTCGCGCAGGTCATCGAGCCGCTGCGCTTCATCATCGAGGATCCCGGCCGCGATCGGGCCCAGCCTCGGGTGGAAGCTCTGGGCGGCGCACGCATCGGCGCTGTGCTCGAGCCCGCGCTGTAGGCGCACGAGCTCATGGATGGTCAGGTCTGCAGGCCGGACGCGGGCCGCGGCTCGGGCTCCACGAGGGCCTGAATGGCCGCGCAGACGGCCTCAAGTGCCGCTTCGGTCAGCGGCTTGTCTGCCGCGCCATCCTCGACCTGGCGAACGATGTCGGGCAGGTACGTCGCGAGGGCGGTGAGCCCGGCCGTCGAGGTCGGCCTCGTCGGCAGCAAGGCGCGGAGCAGAACATCATGCCGCGCCTGGAACTCGCCAATGAGCGCCTGCAGGCGGCGCTCGCTCGAGTGGCCTGGATCGACCTTGGCGTATGCGTCGACGGCCTCACTGTGCTGCGCGTAGGCCTGCCGGTGGCTCTCGATGGCCACGAAGATCGGATCAGTCTGCAGCGTGCTCATCACAGGCTCTCTTCAGTGCACAGGGCGGCGAACGATTGCGCCGCCTCGGGATCCTTAGGAGCGAACCGCCTCTGCAGGGCCTTGCGCAAGACCACAATCGGGCCGCGGGCCGGCTCCCCGGTGCGCATGGCCCGGATGGCAGCTGTGACCGGTCCAACCTGTGTGGAGGGTGAGCGGGAGCGTTCGCCGGCGCGGGCCGGCGTGGTAGGTGTCCAGATGGCCATGACTGATCCCCAGGAGACGGTTGTGGTCAGGCCTGGCCGGGAGTGTCCACCTTCCGGTCGGGCCGTCTTTGTGCTAGCACGGTTTTGCCATGTCGCAAGAAACCGTGCTAGCAAAGAAACGTCGCGGCCCGCCCCCCACGGGCAAAGGGCAGCAAATTGTTGTCCGCGCTCAGCCGGACCTTGTGGCTGCCCTCGACGCTTGGATTGGACACCAGCCCGATCCCAAGCCTTCGCGGCCGGAGGCTGTTCGCCGTCTCGTCGAAATCGCGCTGAGGTCGGAGCCCCAGTTCTGATGCGCCCATCCAAGCACCACAGAGCCAAGGGCTACCTGAAGTGAGAGGCGACCGACGGTGCCCACTCACCTTCCTAAGCGAGTACCACCCTCGCGCTGGCAGCAGATCCTCTGGGTGGTCGAAGCCGTCCTTGAGGGCACTCTCGTGCGCTTGTGGCGCTGGGTGCGTGCCATTCTCACGAGAAGGCGTCCTTGAAGCCGCCACCGTCGTGTTCCTGTCGGCTGGCGAGATGGTCGATGGCGGCCCCGGCGTGCGTCTCCGCAAAACCAATCGGGAGTCCTGACATGCGCCAGCTCGGCACCGTCACTCTCCACATCGAGCCTGCCACGACCACGATGCCGGCTCGTGTGTCCATTGCCGTTGCTGGCACGTCAGGACCGAGCGGAGAGGTCGTCTACCTGACCGCAGAGTGCGTGACGCTCGACGAGCTGGAGGGCCAGATCAACGGCCTCCAGGATGAGCTTGACGTCCTGCGAGCCGAGGCCCGGCGCATTTTCTCGGATCAGAGCGGCCACGCGTGAGGAATGATGGGCATGAAGGCAAAGGACCACCCGAAATGACGTGCCGCTGTCTTTTCGCTGCGGCCGCAGCAGCCGTGTTGTTCCCGGTCGCGCACTCCGGCCCAGCCTTCGCGCAATCCTGCGAAGAGGCTTGGTACCAGCGCAACATCCTGTTCAAACAGGGCGGCTACTGCTTCAAGTCGCCGAGAGCGATCAGGACGTTCGGCAACGCCGGATGCCGGTACGACAGTCAGGCGGACGTGCCGCTGTCGGTACGCCAGCGGGCCGCCATTGCTGAAATCCAGGCGTTCGAGCGTGCCAACGGGTGTCCTCCGTGAAGCGGCTGATGCTCTATCTCGGTGACCCATGAGTAGCGTCGTGGATCAGCCGCCACGCCTCGCCGAGGTCTCGCGCCTGGCCCACCTCCTGGCCGATCGCATCTACAAGGATCACATGGTCGGAGTGGCGGTGCCGGGCGAGCACATGAGCGCCCTGGTCGCGGCAGGGCTGCTGCTGGAGGAGTACAGCCTGGAGGTGCCGCCGCTGCTGGCGCCGGTCATGGATCAGCTCCGGGCGCGGGCGGCGGTCGAGACGATGGCGAGCTAGAGGGCAGCTCGTGATCACCTCTCCCACCAGGAAGCCAGCCGCGAGGCGGTTGCTGAGCACCCCCGGCTCCCCCGCCACGGCGACGGCAGCCCGGAGGGATAGGTCGCCGCCATCAGCCGGTCGCCCTCGTACCGAAGCGCCTGCGCATCATCACATCCAGGCGGCCGTCAGCGATCTTTCCGCCGAGCATCTTTTCCATCTGGATGTCGACCCGGGGCCCCTGCGGGGTCTGCGTGACCGTCGCGGTGGCGGGTGGGGCGCCCCGCCTTGCGCAGCTCGCCGCCTCTGGCATCCTCCGGTGATGAGCTACTTCGTCGACATCATCCGGGTCGAGCCGCCAGCGCCCGGCAGCGAGGCGGGCCGACCGACGTACCGCCTGCCCGGCGAGTTCCCGGGCCTCGACGAGGCGAACGCGGCCGCCCAGCAGCACATCCTGGAGCTCGGGCTCCCGCCGGGTGGGGCGCACTACCGCGTCGTGGATCGGGACGGCCGCGAGGTCGTGACCACGCACGACCCGCAGGGTTGACGCTCGCCTCCGCGCTTCCGGTCGAGCGGGCTGGCGGGCTGGCGGGCCATTCAGGCATGCCCGGTCAGCCTCGCGGTCATCTCGGCGATGAACGCACGGTGGCGGAGCGTCTGCGCCTGGGAGACTTCCATCGTTCGCAGAAGATCCTCGGCAAGGTGCGCCGGGGCGCCCTTGTCGGCCGGCTGCGCGACGAGAGCCTCCTGAGCCCCAAGCCGTCCCTCGCCCTCTGCCATGTGCCGATTGGCGAAGGCGAGCTGCTCGACCTCATGCTCCGGGTTCGACACGACGCCCGCGTGTTCAGTGCTGCGGTGCTTCGGCCTGCGCTGCCCATACCGGGCATGTCACCGGCGGGAGTGCGGCGGCTACGCTGCACGGCGCCTTGCTGACCTGATCGGCTCTAGGAGGGGGACCTGCATGAGATGCTGGCCCGCAGCATTGGCGATCTCGAACGCGCATGCGCGCGGATCGCGACCCGCCTGAACGACGTCGCCCAAGACGCCCGGGATTGCCTCACACGCCTCGAGATAAGCTTCCTCGACACTGGAGCACTCGATGCCGATGTCGTCGCTTTCGACGCGGTCCACGTCGCGGAAATGAAAATAGAAATGCGGCATTAGTCCCCCTGAACGCGGTCTTCTAAGACGCCTGAGCATATGCACTCCGCCGCTTTACGCGACAAGGCTCCATGACTCCGCCGAGTCTCTCTGCAAAGCGCAGCGCTTGAACTTTGTCCAATCCATGCACGAGCGGCCGCCCTCCACTGAACAGGGTGTACGTGCGATCCAGTCTGGGCTTGAGGAGGATTTGATCATGCATTCACTTGCACCTTCTGCGGTCAAGCGGAGCCACTTGATCCATGTTAAGAGCTTCTGATCCAAAGGCGCGGGATGGGATTTTGTTCACGGCAATGGCATCAGAGATCACCGTTAAACAGGCGCTCCTCCGCGCCATCGATTAAGCCGGCATAATGATCGCGCGCCATAAAATGCAGCCTCCGACAATTGAACCCCTCCTCTCCTGAGGAGCTTGGACCTACTGCGGTTCAGGCTGGCGGCGTTTCGAACCGGGGCGCGCCGTGCCTGGACTTTCCCCTTGAACAGGCTGACCAGGTACTCGAAAGCGCTGGAAATAGAGAGCCCCAAGGGCCTCGTCGTACGGCCGCCAGGGCTCTCGTGCCATCAATCGGAGCGCCGGGGGAGTGGAGCCGGCGCCGAGGTCCTCGGATAGCCCCAGGGCCGGCCGGCGGTCCGGCGTGGAGAGGAGGGGGATCCGCTGGACCGGATCAGGCTGCCTCGGCCGCGTTGCTGGCGTGTGTACGTACCACCGTCCACGCAGCAAGGAGGGCGGCTCGCCGCCCCAGCCGACCTCGAAGGGCGGAGCTCACTTGAGCCCTATCCCCGCCATCTCCACCGGCACCGCTACGATCACGCTCTTCCGCAGGAGGCCGTTGAGCTGCTCCGCCATCTAGTTCACGGCTGCACCGACCCTGCTGAACGACTGGGTGAGTTTGTCGGCGGCGCTCTCCGCGCGGCCGGACGCGCTGATCAGCTGGTCGAGGGCCGATGCCGCCGTAATAGCCGGCCGGCCGTCGACCGCGAGCCCGAGGGTAGGGAGGTCCGCTACTGGTCCGCATCTGACGCTTGATGTCCGCGCGCGAGGTCCGCAGCGGGTATTTCTCTACCCTTGGCGGAAGCACACCCTAAGGGCAGGAATGCGCCACGAGCTGACCTTCAACTTCGCATATCTGAAGGTCCGCTGTTGATCTATGGGCAGACATGAATGCGAAGGCCTAGCTCTGTGCCCCGACCATCTCCCAGGCTGCCCATTTCGGATTGGATGAACATCGTCTTCATGCTCGCGCAGATCACCTACGATCACGACGAGCGCGGCGCCTGGACAGTCCTCAAGGCCCAGGAGCGGTCGCATGTGCTCTGGACCCCACTGGGAGGATGCTCTGGACCCCACTGGGAGGATGCAGACGGAACGCTGCACGCGCGGGTCGTACGCGGGTGCGACCTGACCGGGCCGAACCACCGGCACGCCGTGCAGGTCGTCGAGAACGAGGAACAAGCCTTCGACTTCGCCGAGACCTTCGGCGACGAGATCCCGCTCGCGGACGACGACATCACGCTGCCGCTGCCGGAACCGGCCGTGCCGGATCACCACATCGCCGTGCTCCTGTCCGAACCGTTCCTGACCTGCGACGGTCTCATCCAGGTTGCACCCGAAGTTATCAGGGCCTGACGGACCGGGCGCCGGACGGGTCACCGCCCGCGCAAGGCTCGGTCAGACGCCCGCCGCTTCCCGCCGTGCCGGACCGAAGGAGCTATCGCTGAAGGTCGCGCATCGACGAGATCAGCGTCCTCCTCCAGGCGACTGCCGACGGTCAGGCTCGCGTCGAGAGCATCCTCGGGTTCGGGGCGAGCCTGGAGAGCGGCCCGAGGTCGCCCTCGACAAGGGTTTAGGTATCCAGCCAGCTATCGGTGAAACCGGCCGCCGCGGAAGCCGCCGCCGTGGAAGCCTCGCCCGCCTGCGAAGCCACCCACCCGGCGCGCGTAAACGCCGCGACCGCCGTAGACCCGGCCGCCGTAGACCCGCCGCCCGTAGACGGCGCCGCCGCGGTAGCCGTAGACGGCGCCGCCGCGGTAGCCGTACACGGCGCCCCCGCCGTAGTACCCGGGCGCGCCATAGTAGCCACCGTAGACGTTCGGCCGGCAGGCGCCGTATGGCCCTCGATGGAAGCCGATCCCGCAGCCCCCCACGGCCTCGGCGGTGTCGACGCCGATCCGGCCCTTCTCCATCGCGCCGAGTCCGAGCCAGGCCCCGAAGGCCAGGGCGAAGAGCGCCACCAATCCCCTGCTTCGCATCGCGTGCACTCCAGCGTGAGCCGGGGCTGGCCGAGCGGATGGTCGCGCCGGCGCCCCTCCTACCGCTCGCCGCTCCTCGTGAGGCGCGACGGACGGTGGGACTAGAGCGCCGGCCCGCGGGGGTGTCACCGCTGTAACAGTAACAGTGATGACATCGGGGTTCGGGAGCGGGGAGGATCTCCCGGCGGGGTCACCTCAGGGGGGCGGCCCCGCGCTTCCCAGGTCCGACGGAGCGGCCCGGATGCTAATTCTTCGCGACGAGCGGACGAGGCTCCGGGGCGGCCTTAGGGGGAGCCACCCAGAGCGGGACGGCCACGGACACGAACAGGGTGGTGCCGACGAACCGGTTCTGCACCTCGACGTCGCGCAGCACCTTCACCCGCGTCGTGACCGGCGTCTGGCCCACCTTGAAGTCGTAGCCGAGCATGCCGCCCAGCGCCGTCACCCGGCCGCGGAACGGCCCGATGCGGTTGCCGGGGCCGCTGTCGTCCGTGAACTGCTGGTAGTGGAAGCCGACGAACCCGAGGGTGAACTCCTTCGTCAGGAACTTCGTGGCCGACCACTCGACGTGGAACTCGTTGCCCGAGATGTAGCGGGTCGCCGGATTCTCGAAGTTGAAGGTTACGCCGGGCGTCACCGAGAGCTCGTAGCCCGCCACCGGGTCGAGGTAGGTGAGCGCGCCCGTGAGGTCGATAGCCGGCCGGTTCAGGGCCACGTTCGAGAGCTGGCCGACCTCGTAGGCCCCCGCCGGAATGTTCCCGCTCAGGTTCAAGCTCCAGTGGAAGTTGCCGGAGTGCCAACCGATGAAGGCGGACACAAAGGGGTCGCCGGCGTTAAAGGTCGAGTCGCTCACTCGTCCCCCAACGACGCGGTCGATGCGGGGCGAGTACAGCAGGGTCGCCGCGCTCACGGTGGGCTCGCCGAACGGTATCGCGACCGAGAAGCCGAGTTGTCCCCCGAAGATCTCGACCGGCGTCACCCAGAGCGGGGTGACGAGATTGATGTTGGTGTCCTGGCGGACGTTCGCGGCCACCACGCCACCCGACTGGAAGACGCGGCCGCCGCCGAGCGCTCCGGAGTAGTGGTAGAAGTCATCCTCAAAGTAGAAGCCAGGCGGCGGAGTGACGCCCGCCAGGGGACCTCGGATACCCAGCAGGTAAACGCCCGTCGCGGCCTCGGCGGCCTCCGCCTCCCGCTCGAAGGGAGGGCTGCCGTACACCGCCGCTGCAAGCGCGAGGGCGGCAACGGCCCTCAGCGGCCTTGCGAGAGTGGCCCCGTTCCCTTTCATGGTTGGCATTCTTCGCCCCGGCGTCGTTGCTACCAAGTCCAGGCTACGGAAGGTCCCGGATGACATAAATAGAAAACCCGAGCATCTCCTGGTTGCTGTCAACGGTGTTGAATTATTGCAACGGCATATTGCCGGCGAACCGTCGTGCCGAGATCCCTAAAATAAACGCGGAGCAGCATAAGATGCGGGTGAACGGCTTAATTGATTGCAAGGCTCTCCTCGCATTGGCCGCTCCCGCGCCGTTGGAGCCCGCGCAGGCGGCTCCGCTGCCCGTCGCCGCGATGACCGATGTCGGGCCGGGCGTCACGCTCGTGCCCGTCGCGCGCCGGCACAACTTCCGCGGCGGCTTCCGTGGCGGCGGCTTCAGGGGCGGAGGCTTCCGTGGCGGTTTCGCAGGGCGCAGGATGGGCGGGTTCTGGGGTGGGTAGGGACGCCCGGGCTTCGCGGGCGGCGGCATCGGACGCCCCATCGCGGGCCGGGTCAGGCCTGGCTGGCATGGCGGCGGCGTCCGGCGCCCCATCGCGGGCAGGGTCCGACCGGGCTGGCACGGCGGTGGCGTCAGACGCAACGCCGTCGTGGTGCGCCGGAACGTTGTGGTCGGCGGCGTCTACCGTCCCTACGGCGCATGGTGGCCGGCCGGTGGCGCCATCGCGGCCGGAGCGGCCCTCGGCTTCGTCGGCGCGGCGACGGCCGCCGCCTGGGCGGGCTCCCCGCCGGCCTCCGGCTACTGCTGGTTCTACACCGACGCGTCCCGGACGAAGGGCTTCTGGGACCGCTGCCCTCGCTGACCTGAGGAGGCTTCCATGGACATCCGCAAGTGCGCGGCCGAAGCCATCGGCACGTTCTGGCTCACCTTCGCCGGCTGCGGCAGCGCCGTCGTCGCGGCGGCCTTCCCGCAGGTCGGCATCGGCCTGCTCGGCGTGTCGCTGGCCTTCGGCCTGACCGTGGTGACCATGGCCTACGCCATCGGCCACATCTCGGGCTGCCATCTCAACCCGGCGGTCACGTGCGGGCTCGCCGCGGGCGGACGCTTCCCAGCACGCGAGATCCCCCCTTACGTGGTCTCGCAGGTCATCGGCGGGATCGCCGCCGCGGCGCTGCTCTACGCAATCGCGAGCGGCGCGCCCGACTTCGACGCGGCGAAGGGATTTGCCGCGAACGGTTACGGCGACCACTCGCCGGGGCATTACGGCCTGGTCTCCTGCCTCATGGCCGAGGTGGTGCTCACGATGATGTTCCTGTTCATCATCATGGGGGCGACCCACGGCAAGGCGCCGGTCAGCTTCGCGCCCCTCGCAATCGGCTTCGCGCTGACGCTGG
Organism: Methylobacterium sp. 4-46; assembly: GCF_000019365.1. Taxonomy (GTDB): domain Bacteria; phylum Pseudomonadota; class Alphaproteobacteria; order Rhizobiales; family Beijerinckiaceae; genus Methylobacterium. The sequence goes on from NC_010511.1 coordinate 1,316,098, forward strand.
TCCACCTCGTCGGCATCCCGGTCACGAACCTCTCGGTGAACCCGGCCCGCAGCACGGGCCCCGCCCTTTTCGCCGGAGGCTGGGCCGTCGGGCAGCTCTGGCTGTTCTGGGTCGCACCGCTGCTCGGGGGGACGTTGGGCGGGATGCTCTACCACTGGATCAGCGCGGAGCCGTCGGCGCAGGTCACCGGCATGGTGCCGCCCGCCCCGGCGGAGTGAGCGGGAGAACGCTGCCGAAACCCCTGACACCCTCGATCCGGGCGCCGCGCGCACCCGGGCTCCATGACCGCGACCGACCCTTCAGGAGAGGACCATGAGCGAGACACGGCGGCTGAACGACCTCGACGTGAAGCAGGAGGCGGGCCGGGCGTTCAGCCGCCGCGCGATGCTCCTGGGGGGGACCGCGCTGGCCGCATCCACGATGGGCGCCCAGGCACAGGCGCCCGCGCCGTCCCCGCAGCCCGCGCCCGCCAGGACCGGCGGCTCGGGCCGACCGGTCAACATCCTGGTCATGTTCGGCGACGATATCGGGCAGTCGAACATCAGCGCCTACACCTTCGGCCTGATGGGATACCGCACCCCCAACATCGACCGCATCGCCCGCGAGGGCATGATGTTCACCGACTACTATGCCGAGCAGAGCTGCACGGCCGGCCGCTCGTCCTTCATCACGGGGCAGTCGACCCTGCGTACGGGGCTGTCGAAGGTCGGCGTGCCCGGCGCGACGGTGGGCCTGCAGAAGGAGGACCCAACCCTCGCCGAGCTCCTCAAGCCGCTCGGCTACGCCACGGGGCAGTTCGGCAAGAACCACCTCGGCGACCGGGACGAGTACCTGCCGACCAACCACGGCTTCGACGAGTTCTTCGGCAACCTCTACCACCTCAACGCCGAGGAGGAGCCCGAGCAGCGGACCTACCCGCGCGATCCCGAGTTCCGGAAGAAGTTCGGTCCCCGCGGCGTCCTCAAGGCGTCGGCGGACGGCAAGATCGAGGACACGGGCCCGCTCACCAAGAAGCGGATGGAGACCATCGACGACGAGACCTCGGCCGCCGCGATGGATTTCATGGAGCGCCAGGTTCGGGCCAGCAAGCCGTTCTTCTGCTGGTTCAACTCGACCCGGATGCACTTCCGCACCCACGTCGCGGCGGACCGCCGGAGCCCCCCGGGCCTCACAGCCCGGACCGAGTACGCCGACGGGATGGTCGAGCACGACGGGCACATCGGGCAGCTCTTGAAGAAGCTCGACGACCTCGGCATCGCGAACGACACCATCGTCCTCTACACGACCGACAACGGCCCGCACATGAACTCCTGGCCGGACGCCGCGATGACGCCGTTCCGGAGCGAGAAGGACACGAACTGGGAAGGCGCCTTCCGGGTGCCCTGCATGATCCGCTGGCCCGGGCACATCCAGGCCGGATCGGTTTCGAACGAGATGGTCAGCGGGCTCGACTGGGTGCCGACGCTCATGGCGGCCGCAGGTGATCCCGACATCACGGGCAAGCTCCTGAAGGGTCACACGGCCGGTGCGAAGACCTTCAAGGTTCACCTGGACGGCTACAACCAGCTTCCGTATCTCACCGGGCAGCAGGACCGTAGCGCCCGCAACAAGTTCTTCTACTTCAACGACGACGGCGACCTCGTGGCGATGCGCTACGAGAACTGGAAAATCGTCTTCGAGGAACAGCGTGCCCCGGGCACGATGCGGATCTGGGCCGAGCCCTTCACTACGCTGCGCATGCCGAAGCTGTTCGACCTGCGGGCGGACCCTTACGAGCGCGCCGACATCACATCGAACACCTACTACGACTGGTTCGTCTCGCAGCCCTACCTGATCTTTCCCGCCCAGGAGGAAGTCGCCAAGTTCCTCGCGACGTTCCGCGAATTCCCCCCTCGCCAGCGGGCGGCGAGCTTCAGCATCGACCAGATCATCGAGAAGATGCGCCGTGCGACAGAGGCGCATAGCCAGTAGGGCGTCAGGAGACCGGCGATGTCCTCGCGGACAGGTACCTTCAGCCGCCGTGGGATGCTTGCGGCCGCGGCGGCCGTCCCCATCCTGGCAGGGCCACCGTGGGTGAGAGCGGCCCGATCCCAGGATGGCCCGCTGCCTTCCTGGAACGACGGCGCTCCGAAACGGGCCATCCTCGATTTCGTCGCTCGCGTCAGCGGCGGGGGCGGCCCGGACTTCGTCGCACCGGCCGAACGCGTCGCCGTGTTCGACAACGACGGCACCCTGTGGGCGGAGCAGCCGATCTACTTCCAAGTCGCGTTCGCCTTGGACCGGGTGAAGGCGCTCGCGCCCGAGCATCCGGAGTGGAAGGACGCCCAGCCCTTCAAGGGCATCGTCGAGGGCGACCCCAAGGCCGTCGCGGCCGCCGGGGAGCGAGGCCTGCTCCAGGTCATGGCGGCGACCCACGCCGGCATGACCACCGAGACCTTCAACGGCATCGTCGCGGACTGGCTGAAGACCGCGCGCCATCCCCGCTTCGGCAGGCCCTACGACAGCCTCGTCTACCAGCCGATGCTGGAGCTGCTCGCCTACCTGCGTGCCAACGGCTTCAAGACCTTCATCGTCTCGGGCGGGGGCGTCGAGTTCATGCGCGTCTTCGCGGAGCGGACCTACGGCGTCCCACCCGAGCAGGTCGTGGGCTCGTCCGGTGTCACGAAGTTCGAGTTGAGGCCCGACGGGACGCCGGTCCTCGTGAAGGAGCCCAAGGTCGAGTTCATCGACGACGGTCCCAGCAAGCCGTCCGGCATCGACCGCTTCATCGGGCGCCGGCCCGTCCTCGCCTTCGGCAACTCGGACGGGGACCACCAGATGCTGCAATGGACGGCTGCGGGAGCCGGGCCCCGCTTCCTGGGCCTCGTGCATCACACCGATGCCGAGCGCGAATTCGCCTACGACCGCCAGTCCCACGTCGGGCGCCTCGACAAAGCCCTCGACGAGGCCGGCCGGCGCGGGTGGACGGTCGTCGACATGCAGCGGGACTGGAACGCCGTCTTCCCGCCTGCGCCAAGGAGCGACCGATGACGCATACGGCCCTTCTCGACCGCCCCCCCGCTCCGGACGCGGTCCGGGATATGGTGTTCCTGCCCGGGGGCACGTTCCGCATGGGCTCCAACCGGCACTACCCGGAGGAGGCCCCGGCCCACCGGGTCCGCATCGACGGCTTCTGGATCGACCCGACGCCGGTCACGAACGCGCAGTTCCGCGCCTTCGTGCGCGCCACCGGCTACGTGACCATGGCCGAGCGGAAACCCGACGCCGCCGACTACCCCGGCGCGCTGCCCCACATGCTCCAGGCCGGCTCACTGGTGTTCAAGCCGCCGAAGGGGCCGGTCAACCTACGGGATTGGGGCGCGTGGTGGCGCTTCAAGTTCGGTGTGCACTGGCGCCGCCCCTACGGGCCAGGCTCCTCCATCGCCGGGCTCGACGAACATCCCGTGGTGCACGTCGCCTACGCCGACGCCGAAGCCTACGCGGCCTGGGCGGACAAAGAGCTGCCGACCGAGGCCGAGTGGGAATACGCCGCGCGCGGCGGCCTGGACGGGGCGGAGTTCGCCTGGGGCGACGAACTCACGCCCGGCGGCCGGCACATGGCCAACACCTGGCAGGGCGCCTTCCCGCACCAGAACCTGGCCGAGGATGGCTATGAGCGCACCTCGCCGGTCACGGCATTCCCGCCGAACGGCTACGGCCTTTTCGACATGACCGGCAACGTCTGGGAGTGGACGACCGACTTCTACGTCCCGAAGCACCCTGCCGACGCGGCGAAGGCCTGCTGCATCCCGCAGAACCCCAGAGGCGGCCAAGCGGACGAGAGTTTCGACCCAAGCCAGCCCGGGATCCGTATCCCGCGAAGGGTGGTCAAGGGCGGCTCGCACCTCTGCGCGCCGAACTACTGCCGTCGGTATCGCCCGGCTGCCCGCCACCCCCACCCAGTCGACACCTCGACGAGCCACATCGGGTTCCGCTGCATCCGGCGGTCGGGAGACCGCCCATGAGCGTTCGGGGCCGGCTCGCCGGGCCCTGGAGGCGGCTGCTCCAGTCCCTGCTGCTGACGGGGCCGCTCGCCAGCGCTTCCGCGGCCCACGCACAGGCACCGCCGTCCAGCGTCGATGGATGGGACAACGCCTACTACCAGATCCTCGCGGAGAGCCTGCGCCGAGCCGGACGGGGAAAGTGGGTCTACACCTCCGATGGCCACCCCATCGGCCACATTGCGGATGTCCACACCGCGCCGGACGGCGTGCACGAGGTCGCGGTCGTCCGGGTGCGCCGCCTCCTGCGGGGCGGCGAGATCGCGCTCCCGGTCTATCGCTCGAGCCGGCAGAACGGACGGATCGTCTCGGCCGAGGACCGGCCGACGATCCGCGCGATGGCGCGCGTGGACGTGGCAGCGGGGGATGGACGCCCATGAGCCGCACGTCGGGTCGCGCGCTTGCCCTCGCCTCCGTCTGCGTCGTCTTGCCCATCGAAGCTGCAGAAGCACGCGGCGCAGCCTCCGCGGGCTCGGACCGCATCCGCGTCGTCTACGAGGCACCGAAGAAGGCGGCCTACCGCGAGATCTACGATTCCATGCGTCGGAAGCGCGTGCTGGAGCGTGTCGGCGCCATCGTCGGGCTGGCCCGGCTACCGACCCGGCTGACGTACCGCCTCAAGGAGTGCGCCGGGGAGCTGAACGCCTGGTACGACCCCGAGAACCGGAGCGTGACACTCTGCTACGAACTCGTCGCCAGCATCCATGAGGTCGCGCCGAAGACCAGGTCGCCTGCTGGGGTCTCCCGCCACGACGCGCTCGTGGGTCCCGTAGCCCAGATCCTCATGCACGAGAGCGGGCACGCGCTCTTCGACCTCCTCCGCGTGCCCATCCTCGGGCGCGAGGAGGACGCGGCCGATCAGGTGGCGTCCTTCGCCCTGCTCCAACTGGGCGGCAAGGAGGCGCGCACGGTGGTGAACGGGAGCGCCTTCTTCTTCGCGACGACGGGCAAGGACGAGCCCGTCGACAAGGGCGGCTTCGCGGACGTCCACGGCTTCTCCTGGCAGCGCTTCTACAACCTCGCCTGCCTGGCCTACGGATCGAACGAGAAGCGGTTCGGCTACCTCGTGGCCAAGGGCTACCTGCCGAAGGAGCGGGCCGAGGGTTGCGGCGAGGAGTACGACCAGGTCGCCTTCGCCTTCGACAGGCTGATCGTCCCGCACCTGCGCGTGAGGCCGGGCCGCGGCGAGCGGCTGCGCCGCGCGTTCGAGCGTGCCGCGCGGGGACGGTAGCCGCCGGGTTCAACGGGTTTCGGCTCGCCCGTCGCGAAGCGCGCGCTCGATGCGCGCGATGTCCGCGACCGAGAGGCGGATTTCCAGGAGAAGGAAGACCAGGGCGCTCGTGAACAGCGCCAGGGCGGCGATGAACAGCACCGCGATGGCGGGGCTGTTGTGGAAGCCGAACATGGCGTCGACGAAGGTCAGGATGACCATCCAGCCCGTGACGATGCCGCTGTGCACGCAAAGGGTGATGGCCCACCGCGTGTGCCATGCCCGCCGGAGCGCGTCCCGGAGCGTGGCATCCCCCCATCGTCCGTCGGCTCGCTCGCGGTCCGCCACCAAGGAGCGAACGACGTCCGCGATGCGGGTGAGGCGCAGGACCAGGAGGGACAACAGCCCGGCGACGGCTCCGAGCAGGAACGCCGGCGCGGTCGCGAGGCCGATGACGTGCGTGATCTCGTCGACCGGAACGTCCTTGAGCATCGTCCTCGCGCCGGGCTGGGCCCGAGACTGAGGTCGCAGGCCGCCTTCGGTTGGCAAGGCTGTAACGGTAACAGGGCTGACTTGGGCGTCCGCTCGTCCAAACTCCCGCGGGGAGCGCACCGGCATGTTGAAGGACGTCCAGGACCGAGCAGAGGTGGGAACGGGCTCCGCGGCACGCGCCGCCGTCCTCGACCTGCAGGCGCGCATCAACTGTGACATCATCGGCCAGGAGCGCGTGGTCGAGCGCATCGTCATCGCGCTCCTCGCCGACGGCCACGTGCTTCTCGAAGGCCTGCCGGGGCTTGCCAAGACCCGGGCGATCAAGAGCCTGTCGAAGAACCTGGAATCCGATTTCAGCCGCATCCAGTTCACGCCCGACCTCCTGCCATCAGACGTCACCGGCGGCGAGATCCTGCGTAACGACGGGCACTTCGAGTTCCGCAAGGGCCCGGTGTTCGGGAACCTGGTGCTGGCCGACGAGATCAACCGCGCCCCCGCCAAGGTTCAGTCCGCCTTGCTGGAGGCGATGGAGGAGCGGCACGTGACGGTGGCCGGCAAGCGCTACGACCTGCCGCCCCTGTTCATGGTGCTCGCCACCCAGAACCCCATCGAGCAGGAGGGGACCTATCCGCTGCCGGAGGCACAGATGGACCGGTTCCTGATGCACGTCCGGATCGATTATCCGTCGGACGCCGACGAGGTCCGGGTGCTCCGCCTCGTGCGGTCGGAGCAGACCCCGGCGGGAGCGGCGGCGCCTAAGCCGCCGAAAATCCCGCAGCATACCATCCTCGACGCCCGGGCCGAGATCGACCGCGTCGTCACCAAGGATGCCGTCGAGGCGTACATGGTCGGCCTGGTGGCCGCCACGCGCCGGCCCGGAGAGTTCGGGGACAAGCTGAAGGCGTGGGTCGCCATCGGGGCGAGCCCGCGCGGCTCGCTCGCCCTCGACCGCTGCGCGCGCGTGAACGCATGGCTGCGCGGGCGGGACTACGCCACGCCGGAGGACGTCCAGGCTGTGGCGCACGACTGCCTGAGGCACCGCGTCTCCCTGAGCTACGAGGCCGGCGCGGACGGCGTGACGGCCGACGGGGTCCTCGACGAGGTGATCAAGCAGGTCGCGGTGGCGGTCTGACGAGGGGCACGCGATGGCGCGGTCGATCGAGCGGCGCGGTGAGGTAGGTGACGGGAAGCCGTCGAACGGAGCGCGTGCCTACGTCGGCCTCGACGCCCTCCTGCGCCTTCGGCATCGGGCCAAGGGCTTCAGCTTCCTGCCGCGGCAGCCCGTGCACAGCCTGCTCTCGGGCCGGCACGCCTCCCGCCTGCGCGGACGGGGCCTGAACTTCGAGGAGCTGCGCCACTACTTCGAGGGCGACGACACCCGCACCGTCGACTGGCTGGCGACCGCGCGCCTCGGAGCGCCGCACGTCCGCGTCTACTCGGAGGAGCGCGACCGGCCGGTCCTGCTCCTCGTGGACCAGCGCACCACGATGTTCTTCGGGAGCCGGCGGGCAATGAAGTCGGTCGTCGCGGCCGAAGTCGCGGCGCTCGCGGCCTGGCGGGTCACATCGCTCGGCGACCGGGTCGGTGCGGTCGTGTTCGGCGACGTCGACATGACCGAGGTGAGACCGCAGGGGCGAGAGACGGGGGCCGTCCGGGTCATCGCCGAGGTCGCGCGTCGGAACGGACTTCTCGGTACCGGCGCCCCTTCTCCCGGAGCCGACGGGCAGCTCAACGAGGCCCTGCGCCGGGCCGAGCGCCTGGCGACGCACGACTGGCTCGTCTGCCTCGTCACCGACGCCGCGGGCGAGGACGCCGAGACCGCGCGCCTCGTCACGCGCCTCACGGCCCACAACGATGTCCTGACGGTGCATGTCCACGACCCGCTCGAACTCGAGCTCCCTGACGTGGGGCCCGCGGTGTTCAGCTCGGGCGAGGCACAGGTCGAGGTCGATTCCTCCTCGAAGAGCCTGCGCAGCCGCTACTCGGACGATCGCGCCGAGTGGCGGGAGCGCCTGGGCGCGCTCTCGCTCCGGCGAGCCATCCCCGTGCTCCCGGTCACGACCGCCCAGGATGTCGCGACCCAGTTGCAGGCGCTGATCGGGAGAAGGGCCGAGCGTCGTCTCACCAGCGTCGGAGGGACAGCCCCATGAACCCGGATCCCGGCAGCCTGGAGAACCTACGGGACCTTGCGGTGCCGGCCCCGGTGTCGTTCTGGCCCTCGGCACCCGGCACCTGGATCGTGTTGGCGGGGCTCGCGGCCATGCTGGCCCTTTTCCTGCGGGATGTCCGGAGACGGCACCGCGCCAATGCCTATCGACACGCGGCTCTCGCGGAACTCGACGCCCTCGCGGCGTCGCCCCAGCCGTATGCCCGTGCCGTCGAGCGCGTCTCGGAGGTGATGAAGCGGGCGGCGCTGGTGGCCTTCCCGCGCGAGCAGGTCGCGCCCCTGAGCGGTGCGAGGTGGGCCGATTTCCTCACCGGAAGCGGCAGGGGCAGGCTCGATGCGCCCGCGTTGCGCAGGCTGCTTTGCGAAGCCTACGGCGCCCATGGTCCGGAGCCTGCCGACGTCCGCAGGTTGATCGAGCAGGCCCGCATCTGGGTCGCCGAGCACCGGCCAGCAGCCAAGGCAGGGGCGGGCTAAGCGTGCTCACGTTCTCTTATCCCTGGCTTTTCCTTCTGGCTCCCCTGCCGGCCCTGGCGTGGTGGCTCCTGCCGGCGCACGTGACATGTCACGCGGGACTGCGCGTCCCCTTCTTCGCCCGGCTAGTCGCCCTTACGGGCCGGAACCCGCACGCGGGCGGGCTGGTGGCGCCGCGAAGCCTCCCGCGCCTCGCGACGCTTGTCGCCTGCTGGCTTCTCGCGCTCGCCGCCCTGATGCGCCCGCAATGGATCGAGGCGCCGCTCCATCGGGACCAGCCGACGCGCGACCTCCTCCTGTTGGTGGACCTCTCCGGGTCGATGGACACGAAGGATTTCACCGACGCGTCCGGCAGGACCGTCGACCGGCTGACGGCCGTGAAGGCCGTGCTCGACGACTTCCTGTCACGCCGCAAGGGCGACCGCGCCGGGGTCGTGGTCTTCGGCGACGCGCCCTTCGCGCTCGTGCCGTTCACCACGGACCTCGACCTCTGCCGCGAGATGCTGCGCGATACGGTCGTCGGGATGGCGGGCCCTCGCACGGCCCTAGGCGACGCCATCGGACTCGGGATTGCCCTGTTCGACCGGAGCACGGTGAAGGCCAAGACCATCATCGCCCTCACCGACGGCAACGACACGGCCAGCCAGGTGCCGCCGACCGAGGCCGCGGGTGTCGCCAAGGACAAGGGCATCGTCATCCACACGGTCGCCATCGGGGACCCCTCGACGGTCGGCGAGGACAAGCTCGACGAGACGGCACTGAAGGACGTGGCGTCCGCGACGGGCGGCGGCTTCTTCCGCGCCCTCGACCGCGACGAGCTCGCCCGTATCTACGGCCGCCTGGACGGGACCGAGACCCGCCGGATCGACACGGTCACGTTCCGCCCGCGGAAGGACGTCTACTGGGTCCCGCTCGCGGTGGCCCTGCTCGTCTCGCTGCTCGCGCAAGCCGTTCACCTGCTTCTACGGGGCCGCTCCACGTCGCGTGCGCCCCTGTCCGGGCCCGGGCTGGCGTCGAAGGCGAGGACCTCGTGATGAGCGCCCTCGCGGCCTTCCACTTCGAGCGCCCGGCCTGGCTCCTGCTGCTGCTGCCGGCAGCGGCGCTCTGGTACTTGGAGCGCCGGCGGTCGGACGAGGCCCAGCGCTGGCGGCGCGTGATCGACCCGGAACTCCTCCGGCACCTGCTCGTTGGGCGGGAGCGCCGGTCGTGGTTCTCGCCGAACGCGCTGCTCCTCGCCGTCTGGTTCGTCACCGCGGCCGCTGTTGCGGGACCCGTGTGGGAGCGCGAGCCGTCACCCTTCGCGGATGCCAAGCCCCCTGTGTTGGTCGTCCTTCGGGTCGCGCCCACGATGATGACCCCGGACCTGGCGCCGACCCGCCTCGACCGGGCGCGCCAGAAGCTGGCCGACCTGCTCAAGCTGCGCGAGGGCGCTTCCACCGGCCTCATCGCCTACTCGGGCTCCAGCCATCTCGTCCTACCGCCGACGCCGGACGCCACCGTCGTCCTGAACCTGGCGCAGGCCCTCTCGCCCGAGATCATGCCCCGCGAGGGCGACGACATCGCGGGCGCCGCCGCGCTGGCCGACCGCGTCCTCGCGGGAGGCGGCCACGGCGGCTCGATCCTCCTGATGGCCGACACCACGGCCATCTCGGCCGGTGGCCTCGGCCTTTCCCGCCTCGGTCACCCCGCGACGGTTTTCGCGCTGCTGCCGCCGGACCAGGATCGAGGACGCCTCGCCGACGTCGCTCGCGCTCTCGATGCGGACCTCGTCGCGACCACGGTGGATCAGGCCGATGTCGACGTGGTCGCCCGACGGCTCGACCGCACCGGCCGCGCGGCCGAGGTGGCGGGCGAAGGGCAGCACTGGAGGGAGGCGGGCTATTGGCTGACGCCGCTCCTCGCCCTCCTCACGCTTCTCTGGTTTCGCCGCGGTTGGGTGACGGCATGATCCGCCTCGCCAAGCCACCGCACCCCTACGTCCTCGTGTCACTGGCCCTGTTCCTGGCGCTCGGTGCGACCGCCTACAACGTCGGCTTGCGGAACCTCCTGCTCACGCCGGACCAGCGCGGGCGCTTCCTGATGGCGCGAGGCCGTCCGGGCGAGGCGGCTTCCGCGTTCCGCGATCCGGTCTGGCGCGGCGTGGCTCTGTTCCGGGCGGGCGACTTCAAGGGGGCGGCGCAAGCGTTCGGAGGCGTCGACACGGCGGAGGGCGCCTATGACCAGGGCAACGCCCTGGTGATTCTCGGCAAGTACGACGACGCCGTGAGGCGCTACGACCGGGCGCTGGCTCTCCGCCCCGGATGGGAGGATGCGGCCGCCAACCGCGAGATCGCGCGCCTGCGGGCCGAGCGCATGCGCCAGGAGGGAGGCGAGACCGGGGACACCGAGTCGAGCCCCGACGAGGTCGTCTACGACAAGGGCAAGAAGGGCGGCGCGGACACCACGGTCGAGGGCGACGGGAAGCCCATGTCGGACGAGGCGGTCCGGGCCCTCTGGCTGAAGCGGGTGCAGACGCGGCCGGCAGACTTCCTGCGGGTGAAGTTCGCCTACCAACTCCAAACGGCGTCCGGCGCCGATTCCGGGGCGCCCTCGGGGACACGACCATGAGGAGGCTGGTCGCTGCCCTCGCGTTGGCAGTTGCTTGGGCGAGCACCGCAGCGGCGAAGGCAGCCGAGGTCGTGGTCCGGACCCAGGTCGACGCGACAAGAGGCATCGTCGTGGGCCAACCGGTTCACCTCCGGGTGGACGTGCTCTTCCCCGGCAGCATGCCGCGCCCGCCGCGGGTCAGGGTCGGCGACGCTCCGGGTGCCCAGGTCCTGCGCTTCGAGACCCAGGGCGTCACCACGAACGACGAGATCGGTGGCCAGCCTTACGTCGGGCAACAGTTCGAGTTCGTCGTGTTCCCGCGCCGGGGAGGAGCCATCGAGATCCCGGCCGCAGAGGTCACGCTGCTCGACGCTGCGGGTGACCCAGCGGGAACGGCAAGGGGCGAGGCGCGGCGCCTCGTCGTCACCGTGCCTCCGCGGCTCGACGCATCCGGACCCGTCATCGCCGCGGAACAGGTCGACGCCACCCAGACCTGGGAGCCCGACCCTGCGCAGGCGCGGCTCAAGCCCGGCGGCGCGTTGGTGCGCGCGATCCGCCGCAGCGCCGACGGCGTTCCGGCTATGGGTATGGCCGACCTCGCCTTCACCGCTCCCGAGGGCGTCCGGATCTACGTCGACCCGCCGCGCTCCGAGGACCGGATGAACCGCGGCGCCGTCACCGGGTCGCGTGTCGACCGGGTGACCTACGTCTTCGAGAAGCCGGGCAGCTACGACCTGCCGGCCGTCGTCCAGCCCTGGTGGGATCTGGACGAAGCGCGCGCGCGGGCGGTGACGCTTGCCGGCGTCAGGGTAGCCGTAGCTCAGGCAGCCTCTGCGACGGAGCCGGCGCCTCGCCGCGGAAGGACATGGGCTTGGGCCGCCGGAGCGTTGCTCGGGATCGCTTTGCTGCTGGGTCTCGCATTGGCCCTCCGACGCCGGCAGGGCCGAGACGCCGGCACCACGGAAGCGACGGCACTGTCCGAGTTGCGCCGGGTTGCCCGGAGCGGCGATGCCCCGGCGACTTACCGGGCGCTCGCGATATGGCTTGCCCGGCTACCTTCCGGCGTGCGGCGGGACGCGAGGCATGATCGGCGCCTCGCGCCGCTCGCCGGCGAACTGGAGCGTACCTTGTTCGGTGAGGGGGGCTCCTGGTCGGCCGACGCGGGGCGGCAGCTCCGCAACGTCGTCCCGAAGGTCCGCAGGGATCTGGCGAAGGAGGTCATCAGAGCGAAGCGAATGGACCTGCCGCCGTTGAACCCCGCCGCGCCTGCGTCCAGCCATCGGCCCGCCTGAAGGCCACGAAGGTGGGGACCGGGACGCCTCCGGAGTGGAGGTCAATCCGCTCGCTGAACCGCGGGCGGAACCCAGGAACCGTCGACCACGGCGGTCCTCGGCCAGTAGGCTCGGACGTAGAGCGTGAAGTCCCCGTCCTTGGGCGCCGGCAACCAGTTGTCGCGCTGGGCCTCCGGGGGCGGCTCCGACTGCACGTACACCGTGAGCGAGCCGTCCGGGCCGTACTTCATGGCCTTGTTCTTGGTGCCGAGCGAGTAGCGCTGGATCGCGTTCGGCACGAAGAAGTGCGCCGCGTCGTAGAGCGTCAGCGACCAGAAGCCGTCGACCGGCGGGGTCTCTCCCTTCGCGAAGGTCACCGTGTAGCGTTTGGCGCCGTTGAGCCGCGCCCCTGAGACATCGAGATCTTGGTAGTAATACTTTGTCTCGTTGGGTGCGTTGACGAAGATGTTCGATTTTGCGGCCGCCGTCCGAGTGAAGTAGTCGACGCCGAACGCGGCGTTGTTGGACGTCGTGCTCCAGTGATCCTTGAGCTGCACGCCCCAGTTGCGAAACTGGAGGAGCGGGTCAACCATCTCCCTCTCGGCCTTGGAGGCCTCGTCGGCCATGGCCTGCTTGAGGGCCGGGTCGCGTCGAGCAGCGGCGAGGACGGCGGTGACCTGCGCGTACCGGGCTTCCTCGCCCGGCAGCGGCGGCGCGTCCCTCAGCACCAACGGCAGCTCGTCGAAGAACTTCTCCGGCAACACCCACTTCGTCTCTCCCGAGCCACCTCCTTCCCCCGGCGAGCCCAACTTGGGCAGCTGCCGCCAGTCGTGCCGCTTCATCGTCCCGTCGAACTGCGCGAGCGGGTAGGCGTCGATCCCGGAGATGGCCGACTGGATGGCCCGTCGGTCCTCGGGCGTGTCGTCCATGAAGACGCGAGGCAGCACGAACGCCGTGCCCGTCTTGGCCCGGAACACCCTGGCGATCCCCTTCGGGACCTCGCCCGTCCAGTTGGGGCCGACCAGCAGGTAGAAGCCCGGTCGCGTGCCGTACATGGAGCCGAGCTGGGCGAAGCCGTCGGTGCGGGTATCCACCACCTGGTAGACCCAGAAGCGGCTCCCGAAATCGGGGACCTGAAGCACGACCGGCGTCTCGTCGAGCGCCGCGATGGAGGCTCCGTACACGACGTCCTGGTTCGGGCAGGCAACCCAGCGCTGCTCGGGTGCGATGTAATCGTGCAGCATGGCCATGGCGTTCAGGGGCGCGAACGCCAGCACGCCGTTCATCAATCCAGCCTCACGAACCTGGCTGTTGGCCTGCCGGCGATTGTAGATGTTCTCCATCGGCCAGGCCCAGAAGTAGGCGTCGCGCGCGACCATGCGGGCATAGGCTTCCGTGATCTTGACCGCGCTGTCTGGTGCCGGCGGCAGCGCGGCCGCCCAGTCAGGCGACGGCGCGAGGGCTTCGGCGCGCGCGGCCGGCGTCGCCGCAAGCAGCGCGAGCGCGGCCGCGGTCATGATGTGGCGCCTAGGGGTCATGGGCGGGCTCCCTCGATCCTCGCGACAGACGGCGGCGTCCACTCGCATCGCTTCACGACCTCCCTGGGCACGTAGGCACGGAACGTCAGGGAGAACGGCCGGCCCTCGGCCGAGGGAAGCCAATTCGTCTTCGGAACGCCGGCGACCGGCTTCGGCCCGACCGCGATCTTCAGGGAGCCGTCGACTTCCTTCGTCAGCGTCGAGAGGTTGTTGAAGTTGAAGCGGTTGAGGGGGTTGGGCACGACCCGGTAGTCGGGCACCCCGACCAGGATCACGGACCAGTAGGCGTCGACCACGGCCTCGGGCAATCGGTCGGCTGCGAAGTGCATGACGTAGCCCCCGCTCCCGTCGAGGGGCTTCTCCTCGGCGTCCCGGGTGGCAACGAAGTAGACGACCTCATTCGAGGTGTTCGCCCAGATCCCGGCGTAATTGGCCGCGGTGCGCCGCCGGAAGTCACCCCCGTAATTGCCGCTGCCCGTCCCACAGAGCCAGTGGTTGCGGTACGGGGCCGACTTGGTCAGGGCATCTTCCCGGAAACGGCGGATCACGTCGCGCAGCTTCGCGTCGACCTCGGCGCGGGCTCCCGCGCTCGACGCCGCGTAGGCCGACACGGCGCGGACCTTCTGCTGCATCTCGGCGGAGTTGGGAGCCACGTCGAGCGCGCTCGCGAGCTTCGCGTCCGCGTCGTCGAAGATCTCGACCCCGACGAGGTCCTGGTTGCCGAACATCGGCAGCCGAGGTGGTGGAGCGGCCTCCGGCGTGCCCAGGGTCGTCACCTTGAAGGCGCGCTGCAGCGCCAGCGCGCCATCGGTGTCGCCCTTGATCTCGATGCGGGCGAGCATCTTCGCCTTGCCGGAGTGAAGCTCGATCCGCCCAGCGCCGGGCGGGACGGCCACGTTCGAGCCGGGCTTCACGAGCGCGAAGGTGCCGTAGGGCTTCGTCGGGAAGGTGCGATCGTTGATGTTGGCGATGACCTCGCCCCATTCGTCGAGGATCTGCGCCGTGTAGTACCGTCCCTTCACCTCGGGGATCTCCAGCAGCGCCGCCGCCTTGTCGTCGGTCGCGAACCAAGCTTCGAGATAGGAAACGTCGAAATTCGGGTTGACGAAGTCGGCCGATCCCACGGGATTGTAATTAATCCTGTTGTAGGAGAAGTCGGGCCCGCTCCTGTCGATCATCTCCTGGCGGATGACCAGGGCACGGCCGAGCAGGTAGACGTAGGCGTCGTCGATGTCCTTGTCGGTGACGGGTGCCGTCTGGGCCGCGGCCAGGCCGGTAGCCGTGATCAGCGCCAGCACCGCCAGGCCCAATTTCCTCGTGAGGGTGGTTCCCATTCGCCGCCTCGCTCAGAACGGGTTGGCGTAGTTCAGGATCGCGCTCTGCCGGAGCAGGACCTTCCGGATGACGTGCGCCTGCTGCACGTGGTCCGTGTAGATCGCCGCGGTCCCGGTGCTGCCGGCCGGCAGGCGGCGGGCCACCTCAGCGTCGTCGAGCGTGAAGCGAACCACGAACGGCGCGGACTGGATGTCGGTCGGCGCCACCGCGGAACCCCCAAACTGCGCCTGCCCCGTCGCTATGGCCTGCAGGACGGCCTCGACCCGCCCGGAGTGGACGGTACCCGGGAGCGTCTTGAAGGTGATCTCGACGGGCTGACCGGGCTCGATGTAGCGCGCGTAGATCTGGGGGATCTCCGCGCCGAGGAGGGTGTCGCCGGTATCGATGAAGGCCATCACCGGCGACTGCGCGGTGACACGCGCCCCCTTTCGTAGAGTCAGGTTGGTCACGTAGCCGGCGGCCGGGGCCCGCACGGTGGTCTTGTCGAGGTTCCACTTGGCGCCCTCAAGCTGGGCGCGCAACTGGTCAGCCTCGGCCTGTCTCTGCTCGACGTCGAAGGCGCGCCCGGTCCCGCGGCTCTGGAGCTGGGACATCTCGGCCAGTCGGGTCTCAGCGAGCTTCAGCTGCGCCCCGATGGCTTCGACCTGCGTCTGATAGGGCGTCGGATCGATCCGGAAGAGGACGTCGCCTTCCTTGAGCGGGGTATTCGCCTTGACCGGGACGTCAATGACCTCGCCGGCGACAGAGGGGACGATCTGGACCGAGTTGCGGATGACCGCTGCCGGCCCTGAGGGCGCCCCCCAGCCCATCGGGATGAACAGCCCGACGAGCAGGAGGATGAGGACGAGCGCGGGTGAGAGCTTCCAGAACAGGTTGAACGGGATGAACCGCAGCCAGACGAACAGGACCAGGAGGGCGATGTAGCTGTTGAGCAGGAAGACGATCATCGGTCCGCGTCCCGCCGTGCAGGGGCATCGACGTAGGCCCAGACCAGGATCAGCGGCCAGAATACGAAGCCGAAGACGAGGGTGGCCCAGCTGCCGACGGTCACGGCCTGCGCCCAAGGATGCCCGCGTCTGCGCGCGATGCGGCCGGGCATGACGCCGAGCGCGACGAACGTCGCGATGAGCGTCGCCACCACGACCAGCAGGACGATCCAGGCGAAGATGTCGATGAACGGCATGGACATGATGCGTGACGGTCGCACGCGCGCGGATGCCCCTGAAGCCTGTAACTGTAACTGCCCGCGGACACCTTGCCGGCTGCGCTGGGAGACGTCACCGCGAGGCTTGCGACGGTTCGAGCGGCTCTCAGGCGACCACGTCCGTCACGCTTTGCGCGACGGCGTCCGCGAGCGCATCGATGCGTGCTCCCTCAGGGACGGCGTCCTCCATCCCGTCGACGGCACCGGACGCCTTCACCTCGCCGCTCCGCGGGTCGCTGACCGACCACGAGTATCGGCACCCTTCCGCGATCCCGTGCACGGAGACGTCGAGCGCGAGGACCGCCTCGGGCTGCGAGAGCAGTTTCCTGATGGCATGAGCGGCGGCCCTGTGCTCGGGAGGAGGTTTCACGAAGACGCGGAACCTCCTCCCGGCGAGGGCCCTGACGATGGCCTGGAGGAAGATGTCCCCCTTGGCCATCGCACACCGGTCGCGTCGGTCGCTCCGGTGCGTGACCACCAGGGCCATTCGACCATGGGTGGCTAGGTCTTCTTCTGTGGCGTGGGGCAGTGGGTGACAGGCGGAAGTGGCGGCCGAGGGTGCCGGTGGCAGCCGGGCCGCCTCGCAGACCGGTATGTACGACCCCGGCCGCAGGACCAGCCGAACCGGGTCATGGGTGCCGGGGCCATCGTAATAGGCGGCGAGGGCCGACCTGATCCGGGTCGCCTCGATCCGGACGATGGGATCCTTGCCGGGGTCGAAATCCGGACCCCGGCCGAAGACGTCCACCCCGATGGTGTAGGCTTTGACGCGCCCGCCGCGCCCGGCCAGTGCCTCGGCGACCACGAACGAGAGGAAGCGACGGTTGCGCTCAGACAACCGCAAGCCTTCGGCTGCCAGGAGTTCGCGAAATACCCGTTCGAGCTCCGGCGACGGCTCGTTCGAGTTAGCCGAGGAATAATCAGCATCCATCGGATCCTCCGCAGACCGCGTTAGAACCTAGGTGGATCTTGCCCGATTACGGTGCTCGAGCGACCCCTGATGAGCCGGGAAGGCTACGCATAGGTTAACGTTCTATCCTAAGTTGCGCAGGATGTCTTCCTCGATGGCACCCGCGAGCTGCCGGTACTCCTCCGCCCGCTCGGGCCCGACCGGCTCGGTCGATTTCGCCCAGTAGTCCGTCGCCTCGCAGGCCGCCTCGTAGGCTTCGCACAGGTCGCGGAAATTGGCGTCTTCGGCGGCCTTGCCGCGAAGCGTCTCCCGTCGGTCGGGATACCGGAGCAAAAGCCTCGCGAGGCCGCTTCTCTCGGAACGCTCCATCGAAGCCTCCCGGAATTGAGTCCGTCGGCCGCTTGCCACCGACCCCCCCATAATGCGCCCCGCGGGCGCGTGCTGGCCCTGTTACAGTTACTTGGCCAAAATGGTTGCACCGAGCGCCGTGGATTCCTAGGGGCGGGATAGCCTGCCGGCCAATTCCTGGGAAGACGGAGCATGGATCTGACGAAGAAGTTACTCGTCGAGCCCGGTTCCCACGTTCGCCTGCACGAGGTCGACGCCGCCTTCGTTGGCTCCTACTCGTCACCCTGACAATGCGTACGGCGTCCTCCCGCGAGGAGCTGCTGTCCAGGCTCTTCCATGAGCTCCCGCAGGCGGCCGACCGGGCCGTTGATATCAGGGCGTGGATCGACAACCGAGGACGTATGATCCTGGGACGGAGGACAGGGAGCCGGCGAGGCTTTCCGTCTGCATCGGCTCGGCGCACAAGTGCGTTTGCTGAGTTCGAACCCGAGGCGGACGGGCCCGGCCCCACCGCCGCAAGCCGGAGATGAACGATGAGCGATGGCTACCCCTCGATGACGGCGCTCCTGGGCCTGCTGGCCTTGGCCGGGTACCAGAACCGGGACAAACTCTCGGAACTGCTCGGAGGCGCTGGTCAGGCCGCTCCCGCGCCCACGGGCCCCGCGGCCGCGCCCGGCGGCTCCGGTGGCGGTTTGGGCGGCCTTCTCGGCGGCCTGCTGGGCAACCAGCGGAGCGTAGCGCCCGGCGGGTTCCTGAATAGCGGTCTGGGCGAGATGCTGGAGCGCTTCCACCAGGCCGGGCACGGAGCGGCCGCCCAGTCCTGGGTCAACCAGGGCCCGAACCAGGAGATCGCCCCGCATCACCTGGAGCAGGCCATCGGCCCGGACGTGTTGGCGACCTTAACGCAACGCACGGGGCTTTCTCGCGAGGAGCTGCTGTCCAGGCTTTCCAGGGAGCTCCCACAGGCGGTCGACCGCTACACTCCAGACGGTCGGGTCCCGGCGTAGGCCGCACAGCGACGGGGCCCGTGGTTGCTCGCTGCGCACTGCGGCACTGAGCGCCAAACGGCCTTGAACGACGATCCAAATGCGCGATGCCGCTCCCCTTCGGAAGCGGCATCGCGTCAGTTCGGGCTCGGTGGCTGCGGAACTTTGGCGCTCAAAGCGGAACTTTGAGCCCGAGCTCAACAAGTGCGAGCATGCCGGTTTTGCCGCAATCGGCGCCACGTCCGCTTCGCAACTTGAAGCAGACCTTCGGAAGCGTGATGTCGAAAGTCTGCAATGGGTCAGGAGCGCAGGTCAGGCTATCGCAGTGTGAAGGTCCGGATGGGGTCGGAAGCAGCCCCTCGTGGCTGGTACTAAGACCGTATGTCCGCCGAGCCGGGGTGGCTCGCCCTACACTGCGCCTTCGAGGGTTGCTCGGCGCGGCCGAGCCGATCCTCATCGCAGGAGGACGAGCCGTGGGCCATGCTACCGAGGTTTTCGTCGGGATCGACGTGTCCAAGATGCGCAATGCCGTCGCCGTTGCTGATGGCGAGCGTGGAGGCGAGGTCCGCTACCTGGGTGAGGTCGACGCCTCGCCCGAGAGCATGCGCCGGCTGGTGAGGCGCCTGGCAGGCCAGCACGAGCGCCTGCACTTCTGCTACGAGGCGGGGCCGACGGGCTACGGTCTCCACCGCCTCATCACCGAACTCGGCCACTCCTGCTCCGTCGTGGCGCCCTCTCTGATCCCCAGGAAGCCCGGCGACCGGGTCAAGACCAACCGCCGCGATGCGGTGGCGCTCGCCAAGCTCCTGCGCGCCGGCGAGCTCACGGCCGTCTGGGTGCCCGACGAAGGCCATGAGGCGATGCGCGATCTCGTGCGCGCCCGGGCCGCTGCCGTCGAGAGCCTGCGCGTGCATCGCCAGCAGGTCAGTGCCTTCATGCTCAAGCACGGGCGCGTCTATCCCCGCAAGAAGGGCTGGACGATGCGCTATCTTTGCTGGCTGCAGGAGCAGCGCTTCGACCATCCCGCCCACCAGATCGCGCTGCAGGAGCTGGTCGAGGCGGTGCGGATCGCCAAGGAGCGCGTGGCGCGTATCGAGGCGGCCATCGCTGAGTTCGTGCCCACCTGGTCGCTCGGTCCGGTCGTGCGGGCGTTGCAGACCCTGCGCGGCATCGACCTCATCGTCGCTGTCACCTTCGCGACCGAGGTCGGCGACATCAGCCGCTTCGAGAGTCCGCGTCAGCTCATGGGATATCTCGGCCTCGTACCGAGCGAGCGGTCCACCGGCGACACGGTCCGGCGCGGCGGGATCACCAAGGCCGGCAATGGGCGCGTGCGGCACATGCTGGTGGAGAGCGCCTGGACCTACCGTCACCCGCCGAAGGTCGGAGCAAAGAAGCTCTACCGGATGGAAGCCGCGACGCCACGGGTGCGCGAGATCGCCTGGAAGGCCCAGACCCGCCTCACGGCTCGTTACCGGGCGCTGATCGGGCGCGGCAAGAAGGCGACGGTGGTCTGCACGGCGATCGCCCGCGAACTCGTCGGCTTCATGTGGTCGGTCGCCCGGGAGGCGCGGGTCGCCTGAGGCGGCCACCAAGCGGGACGCTTCCTCGCGCATCGGCGGGGGCGGGACCACGGCAGGAGAACGCCCGTCAGACGCTTTGTGGCCGGCCGTGAGGCCGACGCCCGCTGTAAGATCGGGACAGCTCCGGACGCACACTCGGGACTGCGGTAGCCAACCCGCGCATCAGAGCTTGATCACCGACGTCCATCGGTCCCGTCTCCACCCATGCGCGTACATCCTCACTGCGCCGCTCCTCAGAGCGAACGATCTCGCTCGTCCCGGTAGTTGACTGCGGACATCAGAGCGTCAGATTAGCACCACTAGCATTTCCCCCTGCTGATCGGTCCGCAGCTTCAGCCGCGACTCCGATCCCAGATGTTGAGCCCCATCGCCGCGTCGCGCCCTTCGAGCGCCGGGAGCACGACCCTCTGGGCGAGCAGCCACACGACCCCGGCCGCGTGGGTGCCGCTCGGGCTGACGCCGCGGACTTCGAACTCGGGCAGCACCAGCGCCACCGCGCCCTGCGGCAACCGGCGGTTCACCGCCTCGACCGCGTGCTCGGCCTCGGTGACCTCCCGCAGGAGACCGGCGATGTCGCCTGCCAGCGCCGGGTAGCGCTCGCGCAGGAGCGTCGCGGCGGCGTCCCGCTTCTCCCTCGCCGCGGCGTAGTCCTCCCGGCGGCGCTCCTCGTCCTTGCGGCGCTGGGCGCGATCCAGGACGGGCTTCAGCGCCTCGATGCCGGTCGCGAGGCACCGGCCGGCGAAGGCGAGGCGGTCCATGTCGGCGCGGGCCTGCTCCACGTCATCGCCCGACAGGCGCGGGTCGAGAGCCCGCCTCTCGGCCTGGACGTGCTCCGCCTTCAGCGCCACGGTGGCGCGGCCGGCCTCCACGATGAGGTTCGCGACCTCGCCGGAGGACAGGGCGGTGCCGGAGACTGCCGCGGCGATGCGGTCGTTGAGGCCGCTCATCGGGCCGCCCCCGCACGGCGCTGCGCCGCGGTGTGGCGCGCGGCCACCGCCTCGCCGCTGAGGTGTTCCGCGAGGTGGGCGAGCGCGGTCTTCTCGCCACTGTCCGTCGTGACGCCGGACCCACGTCCAATCTGGTCCAGCGTGCGCATCCGGGCCACGAGCGCGTCGGCCTGCCAGGCCGCGTCCTCCATGACGGCGGCGTTGTCCGACGCCAGCATGCCGCTGACATACATGTACTTCTGCCTGAACTCGTCGGGCACCTGGGCGAGGCTGTCGGTGAGGGTCATCGCACCATCCTTCGTGAGCGGGCCGGGCGGGCGGGCGCTGTCGGCGAACATGAGCGGGATGCGGAGCGCCGCGCCGTTCTGCAGCGCGCCGGCTCCGATGAGCGCGTCGATCTCGGCATCCGCCAGCTTCGGAAGCAGCGCCCGCAGCTGCGCCCGCCGCTCGTCGAGTGTCAGAATTCGCATAGCGCATCCCGCCGTCTGGGCTTGCGCAACCTGACCGGATGCGGGCCAATGTCTATCCGGCTACGGCCCGAACTGGCGGCTTTGCGATCTTTGGAGATTCTGCAGGGGATAACGGCAGTCCGGCGCGCACGAAGTAGGCGGTGACTGCGGGCGAGGTGCGGTCACCCGTGAGGTAGGCCGCGAGCGCGTCGTGGTCGTCGTCGAGGAGCATCAGGAAGGCCGGCGCGGACACTTTCCAGGCGCCGCCCGCGATGCAGCGGCCGACGTGGTGGCAGGCGCACCAGCCGCGGACCGTGCTCGCCGAGCAGTGCGCTAGGAAGGCCGCTTCGCCGATAGAAATGGCCTCAGCCGGGTCCCAGGGGATCAGGATACGGGGCGCGCTCATCCGTGCCTCCTGAGATGGTCTAGGAGCGCGCCCACCCGGAAGGCCGGCCTGTCGGCCTCGGCTCCGCCGCCGATGACGTCCATCATGCCGTACCTGCGCCGGACCTGGGCCCGGATCAGCACGCCCGCCACCGCGTTCGCCACGTCGTCGTGCTCGCCGGGCGGATGGTCGATCCTGTCGCGGCCGCCGCGGGCCGTGCGGCGCTCGAGGGCGGTGAGCTGCGCCTTCAGCTTCGGCAGGTCGAGGAGCTGGGCGGTGCGACTCGTGAGAAGCGGCAGCGCGGCCTGGTAGATCTCGGACTTCGGCATGTCGGCGAGCTCGTAGCCGATGCCGTGGTCGCGGAAGGCCTCGCGCGGCCACTCGCCGCCCCAGCGGTCGCCCGTCACGGCGGTGATGCGGTAGGCCTTCAGCACCGCGGCGAACTCGGCCACCACGGCCTGCGGCGAGAAGGGCGGGACCCGCTCCATGACCCGATCGAGCACGACGATCCCGTCCGCCTGGTGGGCGATCGCGAGCGTCATCGAGTCCTTCCCCGAGCCGCCGGCTGGGTCGACGAAGGCGTGATAGCGGACGCGCTCGACCGGCAGGTTCTCGCTGGCCGGGACGGTGCAGGCCTCGACTGTTTCGATCGAAATGAAGTCCTCGACGTCGTCGCGGAACTCGGCGCCGTACTCCGCCCGCGCGGCCGCGGCGTCCCGGGCGTAGGCGCGGGCTACCACGCTCTCGGCGAGCGTCGGGTTCATCGTCCGGCTCGGCGCCTTCGCCACCAGCACCGCCGGGTCGCCCTCGGGGCCGAAGTCGCGCCGGAAGGCGCCGTAGAGCTCGCCGCGCTTGGCGTAGGGCGAGGAGATGATGCAGAGCGGCCCGCCGGTGGTGGCGAGGCCGGGCCGGAGCGCCGCCAGGATCTCGCGGTCCGGGTTGGCCGAGCCCTCGACGCGCCAGAACGCGACCTCGTCGCAGAGGGCCGCCACGAGAGTGCCGCCGCGCGAGGTGCGGAAGCTCGCCGGGCGGACCTCGATGTCCACGCCGGTGTCGAGCGAGAGCGTGTCGGCCGTCTGCCCGGTGACGTGCCCCGCGAAGCCCTCGACGTGGTCGAAGATGCCCCGGATGTAGGAGAGCGCCTTGCCGGCCTGATAGGTCGAAGCCGCGATCAGCGGGAGGGAGCCGCGCTCGCCCGGCGCCAACACGTCGTCCCAGTCGCACAGGACGGCGAAATAGGCCGCCAGGACGGCCATGGCGCGGGTTTTCCCGCCGCGGCGGCCGATGATGGCCCAGACCTCCTCCACGGGCGCCCCGGGCTCGTTCTCGCGGCCGGTGAGGGCGGCGTAGATCGCGCGCTCGGCGGCCGTCAGGGGCTCGCCTTGGCTCGCGATCAGCAGCACGCGCCACGCGGCCCAGGACTCGCCCGGGAGGATGGCCCCGAAGACGTTGGGGTCCTCTAGGGCTTCGCGCATGCTGAGCAGGCGCCTCACTGCGCGTGCCTCCGGGCGAGGGCGCGCTCGCGGGGGCTGAGGGGCCGGGCCTCGGATGTGGGCGGGCCCATGCGGCGGGCCTGGCGGTCCATGCGGTCGGCGAGCTGGCCGTAGGCCTCGGCGTCGATCGACTTCCCGGCCGCGCGGTCGGCCTCCATCGACTCGCACTCCACCGCGAGCTGCGCGTAGCGCCGGATGGCCTGCTGCTGGACGATGGTGACCGCCTTCGGCCCGCCGCGCTCCTCGGTGAGGTCGTGGATCAGGTCCGCGAGGCGGCGGCCCTCCTCGGTGCGGCCGTCGATGTGGCGGATGTGAACCCGCGAGCCGTTCGAGAGCGCGTTGCGGGTCGCGGCGGGGCGATTGGTGGGCATCATGGCCGTGGTCTCGTGAAAGGGGTGCGGCCTTCCCGGGCTTGACCCGTTCGCCCACGCAATGCGCGGAGCAGCGAGGGCGGGAGCCCGGGTTCCCGTTGTCGGACGGGCCGCGGCGCCCTCAAGGGATCCTCGCCGCTGTCGTGAGCCCCGGTGGCGGAGCGAAAGGGATCGGGTGCGGCACTCAGGGCCGGTCGAGCCTCGCGTAGCTCGCCAGCACGCGCCGGCGGTCGACCGGGGCGAGGCGGTCGAGGGCCTCGAGGGCCGGCGCCAGCGCGCCCGGGTCGAACTCGGCCTGGGCGAGGAGGCTGCAGAGGTCGGCGGCGCGCAGACCGCAGTGCAGCTGCGCGATCGCCCTCATCACCCGAAGGCGGGCACGCTGCTCGGCCGGGTGCAGGTTGTGCATCCACGGGCCGAACCGGTCGCGCGGCGCCAGGATGCGGGGGCGGGGGTGAGGGGGATGGAGCGGGGCACACCAGTCACGCCTTGCTGCACGTCCGGAGAGGAGGTGCCTGCTGCCGCGGTGGCGGCCCATAGGCGTGACGGACTGGGTCCGACTGGTAGACAATCGCTGAGAAGCGGCGCGGTTGCAACCCGTGCCGGCTAGCGCGCGCGAAAAGCTTCTACACATAGCTTTCGCAGTAGAAAATCCTGCTGTCACCACAGTGTCACCATGCTCTCGGCGCGGATCAGCTATGATCTGCAAATATAGATGAGCGGCAAAGAGGGCAGATTTCGCAATATGGACCTCAAAATGTGCGTTGGCGCACATTACCAATTAGGTTGCGAGTCTATCTGGACCGTCGTGGCAGGCGCTCAATGCGCAACCGGCCGCACGATAAGACGAGTGGAGCTATGACGAAGTCGATCCTGCTCTTGGCGGGCGTGATGACGCTCGCGGCCTCCGCTGCCTCAGCTCAATCGGCCAAGGAGCGCTACAGCTACAAGGCGCCGTCGGGCATGTTCAGCGAGGGCACCACGAAGTGGGAGATGTACCGCTTCATGAACGAGGATGCCGAGCGAACGCGCGCCTACAATGCCGGCCTGGCCGCGACGGGCTCCGCGCTCCCCTCGCCGGCAGCGCCGTCCAACACCCGGTACACCAGCAATCCGCCCCGCCAGCGGCAGGGCCACCGGTAGGATGCTGGGCGTTTCCGGCATCAAGGGTCAGGCATCGAGCCGGGCGAGGAGGTTGCGCACCGTCGAGGCGTGCCACGTACCGCCGCGGGCGGTGAGGATGCCGCGGGCGTTCAGCTCGCGGGCGATAGCCCCCAGGCTGTCGTGGCCAGCCTCGCGGATCGCGGCGATGATCGGGCCCAGGTCAGCGGCGCGCCTTTCGGCATTCTCCCGCCCGGCCGCGACCGCAGCGGCGTTCCCCAGGCCGCGGAGGTGGGCACCGCCCGTCCGACTGCCGAGCCGCACGCCCCGGGCCTTGGCGGCGGCCAGAGCGGCCTTGGTGCGGGCGGAGATCGCGCGGCGCTCCTCCTCCGCCACCATCGCCATGATGCCGACGGTGAGCCGGTTGGCAGTCGGCAGGTCTGCAGCCACGAAGTCGACGCCGGCCTTGTCGAGGCCGAGGAGGAAGTGGGCGTCACGGCTGAGGCGATCAAGCTTCGCGATCACCAGACGGGCGCCGATGGCCCTCGCGTGCGCCAAGGCGGCGGCGAGCTGCGGGCGGTCGTTCCGCTTTCCGCTCTCGATTTCCACGTACTCGGCCACGAGGGTCCAGTGTCCGCCGTTCAGGTAGCCGAGCACGGCTTCGCGCTGCGCCTCCAAGCCGAGACCGGACGCACCCTGCTTCGCCGTCGAGACCCTGAGATACGAGACGTGCTTGCCCGAGGCCATGGCATATAAACTCGCATAACGAACGTCTTGTTTGTTTGTACGGGACCGAGCGCTTCCTCGCAAGTTCTAATTCGGCGGTTGGCAAGTCCTGAAGCTATCATGTGCGCCGTGCCGCAGTCGATGTGGTGTGATCGGGGTGGATTTATCTGCCTGGGCGAAGTCTGTGAACGGCGCTATTCCCGTCTCACCTCGCCCACATCGCTGAGAGAGCAGCCCTACCTTGAGCGGCCTCGAAAGCCCCTCAACGATCAGCCACCGTGTACGGTCCTGACGCCATCCGTGCGACCGGCGAACCGCTAACGATCTCTAGCCCTCTGACATCCGGACAGCTGCCCGGAATTTCCGCTGCGTCCAGCCCCGGATTCTCCACCTTGCAAGGTGGGTGGAGAAAGGTGGCGAACGTGGCCACTGTCACGTCTCCACCACCACCCCTTTATAGGGGGTGGGGTGGTGGTGGCGGAGACGTGTGGCAGGTGGAGGTGGAGGCTCAATCCGAGGCAGCCTCGCCAACCTCGATGAAGGGCCGCGGCTTGCTCTTCTCGTCGCGGCCCTGGACCACGACGAACATGCGCATGCGGATCCATGTGCGCAGCAGCGCTTTGATGCGATCGCGATCCCGCTTGTCGTCCGGATTGAGGCCCAGGGCCTCCGCGATCGGGTGTCCGACCCAGTTCTTCGCCTGGACGTCTGCCCGCCACTGGCCCTTGGCCACGGCAGCCTGGGCCCTGCGAAGATCATCGACGTTCACGCCGTTGAAGGCATCCGGCCACTCCCACGCTGTCACCACGCCAATGTGATCGCTCGGGCGCTCCTGCGTAGCGTTTCCGAGATCCACCGAAGCGGTGCGGTACCACGTGGCCTTCTCATCGCGCGGCGCGAGATTGGCCTTTCCGGTAGTGACCTTGAAGTAGCGCCACGACTCTTCGACGCCGGCACGCTCGACCTCGTCCTTCGACATGGCGTTGAGCACGCGGGCCGCCCGGGTCTTGTCTTTCAGGGCGCTCGCGCCGCGCCCGTCCTCGACGGTGTACTCGGCCCCGCCGGCCTGGCCCTTGCGGACGTGATGCACCAGCTCGAAGGCGCAGTTGGTGCGGCCAGCGACGCGGTTGATGCCCTGAGCGATCAGGTCGATGGCGGAGTTGTCGTTCTCTGAGACCGCGTGCGTCGAGACGAAGGGGTCGAGGATGACGACGTCGATCCGGTTCTCGCGGATCGTCGCCTCAAGCTGGTCAAATGCCGGCGCCGCCACGGTCGTGCCGGTCTTGCTCGTGGTCGCGAGGATGATCCCGCTGTCGCGGCCGCTGTCGAGGAACAGCCATCCGTCAAGGTCAACCTCGCTGATGCTGTAGTGCAGGCACGCCGCGAGAACGCGGCGCTCCAGCTCCTCCAGAGGGTCCTCGCCGTTCCACAACCACACCCGCAGGCGCCCCGCCGGCTTGATGCCGAGAAGCGGCCTGCCGGTCGCCATCGCGAGCGCTTCCACGATCACCAGCGAGGACTTCCCGAGCCCGCCCAGCGCGAAGGTCGCGCTGGTGAACTTCCTGATGAGGTGACGCCCGTACAGCCACTCGCGCGGCGGGATGCTTGCGGGGTCCCGCCAGCGGAACGGTGTGGCGCGTAGCGGCGCGGGTGAGGCTTCCGCAGTCCTTGCCCACGGAAGTGGCTGCGGAGCTGGCTCCGCGCGGTCGAGGAGAGCCGCGGCGGTACCCCCGTAACCGTTGAGCCAGTCTGTGACGTCCTCGCCGACGCCGATTTCCGGGAACCTGATCAGCTGCAGGCGGGCCGCCGCGCCGGAGGCGAGCGCGATCTTACGCTCCTCGCAGGCCCGTCCCGGCTCGTCATTGTCGGCGAGCACAACGAGGTCCCGCCCTGCGACGAGGGCGCGGGCCGCGTCCGGAACGTCGTTCGAGCCGCCGAAGGTGAAGGCGAGGAGGCCCACCGCAGCGAGCGTGTCGACGTCGCGCTCTCCCTCCGGCCACAGGAGCGGCTCGGCGCGGTGTTCCGGATCGAAAGGATCCAGCGCGCCGGCAGGGCCGGTGTAGGGCACCGGCTGGTAGCCGGCGGGCTTGCGGCCCTGCCAGCCGACTTCGCCGTCTGAGGGCCGCCTGACGCGGTAGAAGTCGCGGAACTCGCCGCTTGTGAGCTTCACCTTGATCCGGACCGGCGAGCCCTCGCGCCGGTAGATGTGGCGGCGCAGCTCGTCCCGTAGCGGGTCGATGGCGTCGCGACCGATCGCGAAGAAATGCGGCTTGCTCTTAGCGTCGGGAGGGGTCCAGTCCGGGAACGGGCCCGCCGAGCCGTGACGTGCTGCCGGCGCGACCGCGCCGTTCGCGTGACCGTTGGGACGCGGGCCGGCCGGCGCAGGGGTGGTGCGGGGTTCGAGCTCACCCTTGCTCAGACCGCTCCGGATCGTGGCTCGGGCCGCAGCGGCGCCGTCCTTCTGAACGTAGCCGTTTGCCGTTGCGGCCTCGAACAGGCAGCGCTCGGCCGAGTTCCGGTCGAGTTTGCCGGCGCCGACTAGCTGCCCGATGTTGAAGGCCGCCAGGTTCAGCTGATTGTTGCGCCCCGAGCGGGTCGCGGCCAAGCCCTCGCACTCGCGGTCGAGGGCGGCCTGGGCATAGCTCTCGTCGGAGGACGGACGGCTCACGGGATCCCCCTCTGAAGGGCGTTCAGGGACGTGCAGGGGGCGAGGCGGATCCGGCGCCAGGTCGTGTGGCGCTCGCGGCTGCTGTCGGCGATGACCCAGCCCACGCCGCGGGGTGGCCGGGGGAGCGTGACCCACGAGCCGTCCGAGTGTTCCACCACGCAGTCGCGGGTGGTGACGCTCTCGATGATGAGGTGAGGTGCACTCACGACGCACCTCCCGCATCCGGTATCAGACCCTCGGCCTCGACGGCGGCCTTGGCGGCCAGCAGGACCTCCGCGAGCGCGGCGAGGAGATCCGGCCGCACGACGATGCCGCTCGCTGTCGGCGCCATCCCGCGCCCGCCGGAGCGGTGGAGGCGGACCTCCACCATCGGCTTTCCGTGGAAGGGGCGGAGCTCGACGACGAACGCTTCGCGTCGCCCCTTCGGGATTGTGGCAAGACGCTGTGGGATCATCGCCGCGCCTCCATCAGGTAGGCGCGGGCCTCGCTCGGCCGGCTGAAGACGCCGCAGACCATGCCTTCGCGGTCGACGACGACCACCGGGCGGCTTGTCAGGGCGATACGAGCCTGCTTATGCTCTGTTCCGCTTCTGCTGAAGGAAGCCTCTGAATTAGCGCCGCTCCGGGCCTGGACTCCCGGGGCGGCGTTGCTCTTTTCGGAGAGAGATGAGTGCGGGTCCAGGTTTGCAACCCGGGTGCTAACCCCTTGATCCTTAAAGGGCAGATCGTCGCTCAGTTTGCAGAGAAACTCTGCATTTTCAGCGCCCTGCCCCAATCTACGAATCTGGGGGTCAGAGGTTCGAATCCTTTCGGGCGCGCCATCAAACTCAAGCATTTAGTGAAAACTAAGCGACCGGGCGCTTACCAGGATGAGACGCTGGTAAGCGCGTGGTAAGCAGCCGGCGATTTTCGCCAATCAGGCGTGACAACGCCGCTCCCGGTCGAGGGCCTTTCCTGCGGTAGGCGGGGCTTCGGTTCAGCCGCCCTGATTGCGGCTGGTAGAAGGCCGCAAAATAATGCATCTCGGTCGCCGGCGTCTTGCGGGGCTTGGTCTCGGCGTACTCGCTGAAGGAGGCCGACACGAGGCAGCGGAACGCGCGCTTGAACCATGGCCGCCAGTAGGACGAGATCACGTTGCGGACGTTTGTGACGGGCTGGGTGCCGAGCTTCGGGGGCGGCGGGAAGCCCCAGCGCATAATCCGCCAACTCGCGCTCGCCCTCCGCCTCACGCACCACGGGCGCCATTCGCGCGCCGGCTGTACGTGACGCACCGCGAGATTGGTCTAGCGGATCGCGTCCGTGAGCGCCTATCTGGTGGTGCCACACAGGACAGAGCGAAGAAGGGCGGAGATCATCTCGCCCATCTGAACTCAGTCCATCAATCCCTCGCAGAAAGGCTTCTCGCCCGACCGCAAGCGTGCCACTTCGGTGGATCAGCGACGCCTGCGGGCACAGGCCGGCAGGGCACGATGGAGAGGGCCCACTTCCTGGGGCTCCAGGCGTTTCTCAGCATCGCGAACTGGGGAAGCTTCAACCGGGCGGCTGGGCACCGCGATGAGTACCTGTGCCCTGTGCGCCGGTGGCATCGCCTTCTGCGCGGCGCTGCTCCCCTCGCAGACCGCCGGCGCCGACCTACACGGCGATCCAGGTCCCACCGACGGCCGCCAGGTCGAGCCTGGCCGGATGCCGGCAGAGCGGTACCGCCCCATCTCGTACACACCGACGTGTAGGAGCCGCCCACCACACGACAGAGCTCGGGGAGGAGCAGGAGATGTCCCAGACCGCTTCAGGACATGGCACGGATCGACGCAAGTTCCTGCAAGTGACGGGCAGCCTCCTAGCCGCAGCCGCCAGTCCCGTGCGGGTGGCCGCGGCCGGTGGCGAGGTCACCGGACAGCTCGCCCGCTACATGGTCGAGGCGCGGGACCGGCCTTTGCCGCCCGAGGTCGTGCAGGCCTGCAAGCACCGCATCCTTGACACCTTCGGCGCCATGATCTCCGGCGCTCGCATGCGGCCTGGCGAGTTGGCGACGGCCTATGTGCGCGGCCTCAGCGGCACCGATCAGGCCACCGTCGTCGCCTCCGACCTGCGCACGACCGCGATCAACGCGGCGCTCGCCAACGCCATGTGTGCCCACGCGGACGAGACGGACGACTTCGAGCCGGTCACCAAGGCGCATCCGGGCTCCGCGACCGTGCCCGCAGCTCTCGCGATGGCCGAGAAGGAGGGCCGCTCCGGCCTGGAGATGATCCGCGCCGTGGCGCTCGGCTACGATCTCTGCTGCCGGCTGCTGCTGGCGCTCGGGCCAGACCTTGTGCGCGGCTCCCACCGTAGCGCAGAGGGCACGAGCTCGACCTTCGGTGCGCTCGGGGCGGCCGCCACACTCGCCCGCCTCGACGAGCGGAGCACGCGCTTCGCGCTGTCCTACGCGGCCCAGCAGGTCTCGGGCCTGTGGAGCTGGGTGAAGGACGAGGACCACATCGAGAAGGCGTTCGACTTCGCCGGCATGGGCGCCCGCAACGGCGTCACTGCCGTCTCCATGGTTCAAGCCGGCCTGACCGGTGTCGCTGACGTCCTCGACGGGACGCACAACCTGTTCATCGCGCTCTCAAGCGACCCAAAGCCCGAGGCGATGCTGGAGGGGCTCGGGAGCCGCTTCTTCGTCACCGAGACCGCGATCAAGACCTTCTCGGTCGGGTACCCGATCCAGTCGCCGCTCGACGCGGTTTTGACCTTGCGCGAGCGCCACGGCCTGCGGGCCACCGATGTGCGACGGGTCGTGGTGCATCTGCCGACCGACGCGGTCGGCATCGTCGGGCACAGCGCCATGCCAGACGTGAACTGTCAGCACCTCGTCGCGTTGGCGCTCGTGAAGGGGGCCGTCTCCTTCGCCGACAGCCATGATCCGAGGCTGATGCAGGAGCCATCCATCCAGTCCGTGCGGGAGAAGGTCGAGGTGGTGGGCGATCCCGGCCTGATGACACGGGAGGCTCCGCGCAGCGCGCGGGTCGAGGTGATCCTTGCCGACGGGCGCAGGCTCGAGCACTTCACGAAGTTTCCGCCGGGAACGAAGGAGAACCCCCTGAGCACG
Organism: Methylobacterium sp. 4-46; assembly: GCF_000019365.1. Classification (GTDB taxonomy): domain Bacteria; phylum Pseudomonadota; class Alphaproteobacteria; order Rhizobiales; family Beijerinckiaceae; genus Methylobacterium. The sequence continues at coordinate 1,347,466 of NC_010511.1, forward strand.
GAGCGGGTTAACGCGAAGGTTCGCGACCTGATCGTGCCGGTGCTTGGGGTATCGCGCGCGGACGACCTGATTGCGCGTATCAACGACCTCGAAAATCTTGAGGACGTCCGAGCACTACGGCAATTGTTCGCGCCCTGACCCGACTGCAACCTAAGCCTAGGCGTAGTGTGGGCTAGGGCCGCTGCGCGCCAGGAGCCGACATTGAGCTGCCGAGATCTGAAGGGCCGCTTCCGACCCTTCTCGGGCGTTCGGAAGGTCTGCTTACCGGCGGTCTGATCGGCCCTGAACCACCGGGGCTGGCCGAGGACGGCCATGTTCCAGCATGGCTGTTCCATTCATCAAGCCCTATTGGAACGGGCTTGGACCCAGCCCTGGCTCGCGCGTACACCAGTTATTGAGGTGCTGCGCAGGGTCCGAGCCACGGTTCTTCGCTGACAAGCGCCTGATCGCTCAGCGCCGGGGAACTCCAATGCCCAGCCAAGAGCAGATGATGAAGCGCCAGCAGGTGCTGGCCGATTTCGGCGAGTTCGTCCTGCGCAGCGAGAACCTCGACGAGGTGCTGGCTGAAGCCTGCCGTCTCGTCGCCGAGGCTTGCGGCATCACCCGCGCCAAGATCCTAGAGATCCAAGGGGACGGGCAAAGCTTGCTCGTGCGGGCTGGCGTCGGCTGGGATCCGGGCATCGTTGGTCGGCTGCGCCTACCCATGAGAGAGCGCTCCTCCGAGACCTTCGCGATCAAGGAAGGCAGGCCCACCATCACGCAGGACATCCGCAAGGAGGAGCGCTTTGATGTCCCCGCGTTCATGAAGGAGGCCGGAGTCATCGCATTCGCCAACGTGCCGATCTTCGTGCCCGGCTGGAAGGCTTACGGCCTGCTGCAGGTGGACGCGACCGAACCGCGCGAATTCGGCAAAGAGGATACCGAGTTCCTGCGCACCTACGCCATCATCCTGGGGCCGGTGATCGACCGCCTGCAGAAGGTGAGTGCCTTGCGCTTGACCGAGGAGCGCTTCCAGCGCTTCGCCGAGCATTCGGCGAACGTTCTCTGGCTCGCCGACCTGGAGAGCGGACAACTCAATTATCTCAGCCCGGCCTTCGCGCAGGTCTGGGGCATGTCCGCCGAGGACATGCCGGACCTCGCGAGTTGGCTCGCCAGCCTTCACCCGGAGGACCGCGACGCCGCCGCGCAGGCGCTGGAGCGGGTCGGCGGCGGCGAGACAGTCGTGTTGGAGTATCGCATCCAGCGCGCCTCAGACCACGCGGTGCGCCGCATCCGCGACACCTTCTTCCCGATCCCGGGCATTGACGGACGGAGCCGGTCAGCGGGCGGGATCGCGCAGGACGTCACCACCGACACCGGCCTGCGCGCCTACGTGGTCGCGGTTGGGGACGACGCCCGGAGTAGCCTTGTTGGTGCCCTGCAAGCCGCCGGGTACGAGGTGCAGACCTTTGCGAGCGGTCAGGCCCTCCTCAAGATTGCTGGCTCGCTGATGCCGGGCTGCGTCGTGCTCGACCTCGAGGAGGCGAGCGGCCTGGTGACCACAAGCGCGCTGAAGGCGGCACGTGCGCACCTGCCCGTGCTGGCGGTCGGCGCGAGCGGGGGCGACGTCGGCTTCGGGGTCCGCGCCATGAAGGCGGGAGCGGTCGATTTCCTCGAAGCCCCCTGGACACCGGAGGTGCTGCTGTTCGCGGTTAGAACGGCGCTCGCCGAGATCCACGCCGAGGCTGATCGGGCGCGCCAGGGCGAGGAGGCCCGTGCCCGGACTGCGGCGCTTTCCGCGCGCGAGCGCGCGGTGCTGGAGGGTTTGCTCGCGGGCGGGACCAACAAGACCATCGCCCGCACGCTGGGCCTGAGCCCGCGCACGGTGGAGATCCACCGGGCTCGGGTCATGGAGGCGCTCGGCGCCCACACCCTACCCGAGGCCGTTCTCATCGCGACCGCAGCTGGCGTGCGTCCCACCGTTCAGGACGGCGACTAGGTCGCAGCCCAGCGCCCGCGTAGGAAGCGGGCCGTTATGGGCCTCGAGACAGCCGGCGTTCGCTAGAGATACCCGGCCTCGAACTCCGCGAGCTGACGCAGCCGCTGCGGCGCGAGTATCTGCAGGCGCGGTCCCCGCAGCGAGATCAGCCCGTCGCGTCGTAGGGCTTGCAGCACGCGGTTGACGTGCACGTACGACAGGCCAAGTGTGTCGGCCAGATCCACCTGGGTCAACGGCAGATCATACTGACCATCCGAGACTTGGCCGATTGATCCCAGGCGCTCCAGCAGTTCGCACAGGAGATGCGCCATTCGCTCAGTGCCCGAGCGGCTGACATTGGCCACCCACTCGTGCGCCGTCGCCTCTTCGGCGAGCCTCGCGTACTGGAGCGCGAGCGCGATGCGGGGATGCCGGCCGAGCAGGTCGAAGTAAGCCACGCGCGGAACCTTGGCGACGAGGCAGTGCGTGAGGGTCTCGATCGTGTGGTCGAGCGGGTAGTTGTGGAGGACACCGCGGTCGCACAGATCGCCGGGGACGAGATAAGCCACAATCTGGCGGCGGCCGGACGCACGTCGCTTGTCACGGCTCGCGAACCCGGCGAAGACGATGAGCGCGTGATTGGCCACGCTGTCCTGCTCCACAATGACGGTGTGCCGCTCGACCGGCCGGACATAGCCGGTCAGGCCTTCAAGCGCCGCTCGATCCTGCACCGAGAGCGGGGCAAAGCCATCGAGCTTACGCGCCAGCGCACAGACGGGGCTGTCCGCTTCCGGCGCCGGAGACACCTGCGGTGGTACCTGAGCGACTCCGGATCCGGCGGGATCCATCACGGTTATTGTGGCAAGTGTCTCCATCGAACTTCCTCTGGAATGGTTGCCCCATTCTTCCGGCGGCGCAGCGCGAGTACATCCGGTCCATTCCTTAGGAGCCCGCCGAGCCGCGAGCTTCGATCTCCTCGCTCCGGTAGGCCATCGCAGAGGCAGGACGAGATCCTTGAGGCGCTGGACCGCCGCATCGTGGAGGCCGAGACACAGGTCACGGCGCTGACTGCGATCATCATCGGCCTCAGCAAGGCCGGGTGTGACACCGCCGAGGCAGCGGCCCTGTTGCGCGACTACGAGACCTCGCTGCCGAACCTGCGTGGCCAGCGATGGGCGATCCCAGCCAAGGGAGGGCAGGATCCATAATGTCCAGTCGGCGAATGGCCGATTTGGAGATGCCGCTTGGGTCAGCTGGATGGCAGGAATGGGAGAAAAGCCGAATGTCGGCTTTCGGGCAACGGGCCAATGGCGGCTCTCCACCGAGGCCGTGTGAAAACTCAGGCGCGCTCCGAAATCGGAGAATAATCTTCTACACAGCCGTTATCCGAGCATCCTGGATGGCGGCCGAGATGCCAACTGGGTGCCTATTCCGGCGCTGCCCAGGGTTATCGAGGGAAGATCCTCCTGCCGCCTTTGCGTTTTCACACAGCCTCCACCCCATCCAGACCTTGGTCGCCAGCGGTTCAAATGTCCGCTTGGGGTCAGCAGCGGCGGTTATGAGAGTGCATTCCGGGGGTCTGGTAGGGTCGAGAGCAGCCCCTTGCATGGCTAAGCTGATTGGTTTTGACCCTAGCCTTAGTCGTCGCTGGCCAGCTTCCGCCTTTGCCGATCAGTCGCAGCGGTCGAACGGGGCCGCCCGCCCTCACTAACGACGAACCCTGCGCGCCACCGGATAGCAGCCACGAGGCACCCGGCGCGATCGTCCCCTGGCCCAGATTGCGCCGCCTCGCCGGTGCGGGCGACGAGGCCGCAGGTTGAGCTCTGGGCGTCTTGGGGGCGGTGCGCAGACGGGCCTCGCATCCGGCGGTTGGTCGAGGCCGGATGCGGCCCGGATAATCGTCCCGAACCGTCGCGAGGCGCGCGATCACGCCGGCCTCGTCACGGTCGATATCCGCGCCGTCGCGGTAACGTCGGGGACATCGGCCGCGAGCGGAACAGTCGTGAGGGTCACCCCGCAGCCGGAAGGGCGGGAGCGCGGATGTCGGCCAAAGCTCAGGGTGCAGTCTCGGCGGAGGAGCAGCGCTGGGCGACGCGCCAGACCGCGCTGTCGAGGGGCGCGCCACGCCACTGCGCGAGGTGGCGGTCACTCGCCAGGAGGGCCGCCTGGTCGATCCCGGTGCGGACGCCCATCGCCTCCAGCATGGACACGACGTCCTCGGTCGCGGCGTTGCCGGTCGCGCCGGGCGCGTAGGGACAGCCGCCGAGCCCGCCGATGGCGGTATCGAAGTGGACGATGCCGGCCTGCAGCCCGGCCAGGACGTTGGCCAGCGCGCAGCCGCGCGTGTTGTGCAGGTGAAGCTCGAACACGATGCCGGGGAAGCGCGCGATCAGCCCCCGCGACAGCCGGTCGACCTGCACCGGATCGGCGATGCCGATCGTGTCGCACAGGCCGATCCGCTCGCACCCGCCCGCGACCAGCCGGGCCACGATGGCGTGGATGCGCTCATCCGGCACCGCGCCCTCGAAGGGGCACCCGAACACCGTCGACAGCGAGATCCGCCGCCGCAGCCCGTCCGCTCCCGCGGCCGCGTGCAGGTCGAGGATCTCGACGAGCGATTCCTCGGTCGAACGGTTGAGGTTGCGTCTGTTGTGGCTGTCCGTCGCCGAGAAGACGAAGGTCATGCCCTTGATGCCGGCGCGCTGCGCCCGCTCCATGCCGCGCGCGTTGGGGATGAGCGCGAAGGCGCCGACCGGCAGGTGACGGGTCGCCCGCACGACCTCCTCGGCGTCGGCGAGGTTCGGGATCCACGACGGATGGGTGAACGAGGTCACCTCGATCTCGCCGAGGCCGGACGCCGCCAGCTGCTCGATCAGCCTGACCTTGTCCTCGGTCGGCATGAAGCGGGCTTCGTTCTGGAGGCCGTCGCGGGGGCCGACCTCAGTGATGTGGGCGAAGGCAGGCAGCCGCATCGTCGTCAGGCCTCCGGCCGGAAGGCGCGGCCGAGGATGTCCATCAGCCCCTCGTAGGTGACGTCGCGCGGGTTCGGACGGACCTGGCGGACATTCGTCATGCCATCGCGGGCGAGCGCCTCCATGGCGCTGCGCGGCACGGCGAGATCGTCGAGATGCGCCGGGATGCCGACGTCGCGCGACAGGGCCTCAACCGTCGCGACCGCCCGCTCGGCGCCCTCGCGGACCGGGAGGTGGGCGACCGTCTCGCCGAGGGCCGCCGCGACGTCGCAATAGCGCGGCAGGGCCGCGACGAGGTTCCAGCGCATCACGTGGGGCAGCAGCACGGCGTTGGCGATGCCGTGCGGGATGTTGAACTGCCCGCCGAGCGGCATCGCTAGGCCGTGCACCATCCCGGTCGCGGCGCTGCCGAAGGCGTAGCCGGCGTAGAGGCTCGCCGTCAGCATCGCCTCGCGCGCCCGGATGTTCTGGCCGTTGTGAACGGCCGTCCGCAGGTTCTCGCCGATCAAGCGGATCGCCCTGAGTGCGAAGTCGTCGGTCATCGGCTGGGCGAAGCGCGAGACGTAGGCTTCGATCGCGTGGGTCAGGGCATCCATGCCGGTCGCGGCCGTCACCGCGGCCGGGAGCCCGAGCGTCAGCTCAGGATCGAGCAGGGCCGTGTCGGCGAGCAGGTAGCGGCTGACGATGCCCTTCTTGGTGTGCTGCGCCTTCAGGCTGAGCACGGCGACGTTCGTCACCTCGCTGCCCGTGCCGGCGGTTGTCGGGACGATGATCTTCGGGACGCCCGGCGACGTGACCTTGTCGATGCCGAGGTAATCCTCGACGGCGCCCGGGTTGGTGGCCATGACCGATGCACACTTGGCGGTGTCGATGGCGCTGCCGCCGCCCAGGCCAACGATCAGGTCGCATTTCTGCGTGCGCACGCGGTCGGCGCAGGCGACCACCGTCTCAATGCTGGGATCCGGCTCGACGTCCGAGAAGACCTCGACGTCGCGTCCCTGCAGCAGGTCGAGCGCGCGTCCGGCGATGCCTGCCTTCACCAAGCCCGGATCCGTGACCAGCAGGATCCTGCGCCGGCCGAAGCGGTCGACCTCGTCAGCGAGCTGGTTCAGGGCGCCGCAGCCATGCACCAGCCTCTGGATGGCAGTGAAGATCGCGATGTCTGACACGGGCGTGCTTCCGTCTGGATGGGGCTGGCGGTGGCAGCGCGGCGGGATCAGATCACGCCGTCGGCTTTGAGTTGGGCGATGTCGGCGGCACTCAGGCCGAGCCGTTCGGACAGGACCTCGCGCGTGTGGTGCCCGAGCGGCGGACCAGCCCACTGCACGGCACCCGGGGTCTCGGAGAGCCGCGGGGTCACGCCCTGCATCGTGAGGCGCCCATACTCCTCGGACTCGACCTCCACGACGGCGCCACGCTCGCGGAAGTGGGCGTCCTGCACGATGCCGGCGGCGTCGTTGAGCGGGCCAGCCGGCACGGCGGCGCGCTTGAGGACGGCGAGGAGTTCCGCGAGCGGCAGCGTCCGCGTCCAGGCCGCGACGCGGTCGTCCAACTCCTGCTGGTGGGTGCCACGGGCGCGGTGCGTCGTGTAGCGCGGGTCGGCGGCCAGTTCGGACGCGCCCATGGCCTGCGCGAGACGCTTGAAGATCGCGTCCCCGTTCGCCCCGATGATCGCCCACTGCCCGTCACGCGTCGGGTAGAGGTTGGAGGGTGCGATGCCCGGCAGCCGCGTCCCGGTCCGCTCGCGCAGCGCGCCCGTCGCGCTGTACTCCGACAGGACGCTCTCCTGGACCGCCAGCACGGCGTCGGTGATGCCGACATCCACCACCTGCCCCTTGCCGGTCCGCCGGCGGGCTTCGAGCGCGGCCAGCGTGCCGAGGGCCGCGAAGGCGCCCGCCAGCGAGTCGCCGATCGATAGGCCGGCGCGGGGCGGGGGCCGGTCTGGGAAGCCGGCGAGCGTGCGCAGCCCGCCCATCGCCTCGGCGATCGCGCCGAAGCCGGCGTCGCGGCTGTAGGGGCCCGTCTGCCCGAAGCCGGAGACCCGGGCGACGATCAGGCCGGGATTGGTCGTCCACAGATCGTCCGGGCCGAGCCCCCACTTCTCCAGCGTGCCGGGGCGGAAGTTCTCGACCAGGATGTCGGCTTCCGCGATCAGCGCGCGCGCGATCTCCTGACCCCGCCCGGTGCGCAGGTCGAGCGTCAGGCTGCGCTTGTTGCGGGCGATGACCGGCCACCACAGCGACTTGCCGTCGAGCTGGACCGCACCCCACTGGCGCATCACGTCGCCGGATTGCGGCGGCTCGACCTTCACGACGTCGGCACCGAGATCAGCGAGCAGCTGCCCGCAGAAGGGGCCGGCGATGAACGAGCCCACCTCGACGACGCGGATCCCGGCCAGGGCGCCGGGGTTCGGGGTCTGGGTCATGATGCCTTTCCGACCACTGCAAAGCCGCGGACCTGATGAGAGGGCCCGTCCGTGAGCCGGCTGCCGATGTTGCGCGACCGCACGCCCTCGATGTGGTTCGTGATCGCGGCGACCGCCTGCTCGACGCGGCCCTCCCGGATGAAGTGCAGGATGGCGTGGTGCTCGTCCCACGACCGATCGCGGCCCTCCACCGTCCAGACCTCGAGCCACCGCGCCCGCGACAGGCGGATCATCAGGTCCTCGACGGCGCGGATGTAGAAGCCGTTGTTCGTCAGCCGCGCCAGCTCGACGTGGAAGTCGGAGCCGACGCGGTGCCACGCCGCACGGGACTCGTCCTCCCGGCAGGACGCGAGGATCTCCTCGATGACCGCGATGTCGGCCTGCTGCGCACGACGGCAGGCGAGCTTCACCACCTCGACCTCGATCACCTGCCGGAACTCGATGGCCTGTTCGAGCTCATCGAGCGAGATCGGCGTCACGATCCAGCTCCGGTCCTCCCGGGCGACGAGCCCGTCGGTCTCCAGGCGCGCCAGGGCGGCGCGGATGGGGGTGCGCGAACCGCTGAACCGGGTCTCCAGGGACCGTTCGCTGAACCGCTGCCCCGGGGCCATCTCCAGCGAGAGGATGGCATCCCGGAGTTGTTCGTAGACCGCCATCATCTGCGACATGCGCCGATCTCCTTGTCCGCGGCAGATCGCGCCGTAAGACGCCGCATCAGAGAGGACCGACGACGTCCTGCAGCTTATTCCACAGTTCGTCCCCGAATTTGGCCTGCCAGTTCTTGTAGAAGCCGCTCTTGCGCAACGTGTCGCGGAAGGCCGCGCGATCGACGTCAACGAACGTGATGCCCTTGGCTCGAAGGTCGCCGCGCAGGCTGTCGCTGAGCTTCACGACGTCTTGCCGTTGCTCGATCGCCGATTTGTTGATCTCGTTGACGACAATGTCGCGCAGGTCCGCGGGCATGCCCGCGAAGGCGCGGCGGTTGCCGACGACCCAGAATCCGTCCCAGACGTGATCCGTCATCGAGATGCTGGTCTGCACCTCGTAGAGCTTCGTCGTATAGATCAGCGGAAGCGCGTTCTCCTGTCCCTCGACGATCTTCGTCTGCAGGGCGGAATAAACCTCGTTGAAATTGATCGGCGTCGGGCTGGCGCCGAGCGATTGGAACAGCGAGGTCAGCATCGGCGCGACCGGCACCCGGATCTTGAAGCCCTTGATGCTGTCCGGGCTGTCGATCTTGCGGGTCGAGGAGCTGATCTGTCTGAACCCGTTGTTCCAGATCTTCTCCGTGACGAACAGGCCGGATTTCGCAATCTGCGCGCGGACGAGATCGCCGAAGGCGCCGTCCATCGCCTTCCAGACGTGGTCGTAGTCGGGAAACGCGAAGCCCGTGTTGAGCATCCCGCACGATGGGACCAGCGTCGCCAGGACCGACGCCGAGATGTTGAGGATCTCGACGCTGCCGTTACGGACCTGCGAGATCAGGTCGGTGTCCGAGCCGAGCTGGTTGGCCGGGAAGAGGCTGATCTCGACGCGGCCGCCCGTCGCCTCGCGGATCCGCGCGATCGCCTCGGCGGCGCGCAGGTTGACCGGATGCGTCGGATCCTGGCCGGTCGCGTATTTCCAGACGAACTCGGCGGCCCTGCCGCGCGTCGCGCCGATCGATACCAGCGGAACCGCGGCCATCCCGGACAGCACCCGGCGCCTGGACAGCGCGGTCATGGACTCCTTCGTCACGGGCATTCCTCCGGCTCGACTTATTTTTCTAAGGCAGCCGCCCGTGGATGGGGCGGATCGCCGCCATGCTTGTCTCAGCTTGGACGACGGGGGCGGCGCATGTCGGGCTCCGGCCGCAGCCCCTTCGTCGGCGGGGGCGAGGAGTTCTCAGACCGGAATCAAACGCGGTATACCAATCGGTATTCCGGACTTGGGAGGCCCGTCAAGCACGAAGTGACGGCGTCTCGCGTGGCTTCAATCCGCGGTCCGGGCCGGCCGGAACGCTAGCGCGTTCATCGCAGGTGACGGCTGCGAACCTGGGGGCGTCCTCTGCTTTGCAAACTGCGGCCGGTTGGGCCGCTGGACATCTCCGAGCCGATGCGAAGGCGGCGCGGCTCGCACCCGTGATCGCAATCTGTTTGGCGCCAGGGTTCCGAGATGCGCCACTTCCAGACCTTCGACCGGTACCGCCGGAATGGTCGCTCGGCACCCGACAGCGGACTTTTCGAAATCGGCGATTGCCCCTTTGGCGCTCCCACCAATTCGCGTAAGGCCGAGTATGCAACCTGGAAGTCCTGATCCTCGCGACGGCTTCGCTGCAAATCGCCCGGCATCCAGCGCGGCCGGGCTCGTCTCACCGAGGAGCACCCCCGTGCCAGAACAGGATCAGACGTGATCCCAGTGAGTGAGCGGCGCAGCTGCGGCGCGCTCGGCAGCGGCCGGTCGGGCATCCGCTGCCGCTCGACCAAGCTTGATCAGGCACCGCTGCGGATGCGCATCTGCAATCTGGCCAAGAGCTGGGTGCGCTACGGCTCCTTCTGGATCCACATCCTCCTGCGCCGGGAGAGCTGGCGGATAAGCCACAAGAGGGTTTGCCGGCTCTATGGGAGTAAAGATCTGAGCCTGCGCTTCAAGCGACTGGGGAAGGTCGGCGCGAAGGTGATCGCCCACTCGCGCTACACGGTGTTCCATTTGGCCGAAGTGGCGGTGCCGCGTGACCTGTTCCGCCGCATGCTGAACTTGATCGATGGTCTTCGACCGAAGCAGGTTGCGCGATGTTGAATTGGCAAGTGGAGGCGGTCGTGCTGGAACCTAAGGCGGTGGTGCGCATGACTCCCCGTTCAGCAGGCGGGACCGACGCGGTTTGGCTGTCGCCGGCGTTAACCAAATTCGGCCAAGCGGCTCGATCAGCTGCCTGGCACCGTTTAGAGGACGAGCATGGCTTTCCTCTATCCACGAACATTCCATTTGCGTTCTTATTGTGAGGTAGTCCTATGCTCCGTGCAACGGCGCTGGCGCTCATCGCCGGATACGCAGATACCGTTGGGTATTTGCATCTGAATGCTTTTGCGGGACTAATGACCGGCAATACGATTTTTATGGGAATGGAAATTGCGACGGGCAAATATAGGGAAGCTGCATTTCATGCTGCCATTATAGCCATGTTCTTGTTTGGAGTTGTATTCGGCCGAATCATAGTACGAGCAGGTCTGGAAGTTTTTCGAGCGCTATTGGTCACAAGTGGCTTGCTGATTTTTAGCAGTCTTACAGATAAATTCTGGGGAGCATTGCTTCTTGCAATCGGAATGGGGATTCAGAACTCGGCTGCTAACCGTTTTGGAGGCGTCACCCTGAATCATGTGTTTATTACGGGAAATCTCCAAAAGATTGGCGAAGAACTTGTGTCTTGGATGTGGCCCTCTCCGGGCAAGCAAGTGAAACGCGAAAGCGCCATATTCGCTCTAGCGTGGTTTGGGTACTTATTGGGGGCCATAGCGGGTGCTTTGGCAGTTAATTTCATCGACAAGCCTCTCATTTTAGCAGCATGTGTCCTACCATTTACTATGCTTTTCCATGAGTACAAGGGAAATGCTAACTTGCGCTGATCGGCGCCTGCGGGCACAGTCGCGGAGGCCGATAAGGCTCTTCGAAGTCCTGCCCATTCCAGCGGGATCAGCGCAAATGCTTGTCTGCCCCTCTCTTTGCGATTGAGTCTAGAGCCGGATCCCAGTGATAAATACATGGATGCTTGCTGCCGTTTTTGCTTTTGCTTGGGGGCGTGAAAGAGACCTCGGCTTGACTGACTGGTTGAGCCGCCGCGCGGAAGTCAGAACCGGGGCTCACCCTGAGAGTTGAACGGCTCGCATGCGGGTTCTGCCGATCGACTGCCATCCCCTTCCGGGTAGTTATGCCGCCGCGCTGCGCGGCTCGGCCGTCCAAGGCCTTCGTGCTGCCGGACATGATGTCGAAGTCTGCGACGGGGTATCATCGACCTTGGCGGGCATGGTCTCCGCGAGCGGCTGGATTCGAGTGTCGCAGCCGAAATCTATGGCCTATCAGCGGCTTGCACCATGCCCGTCACCCCACATGAATGATCCGGGTTAGCAACCGGCCAGTAAGCCACCCAGGCCGGCAGAGCTGTCCCGCACTGTCTGAAAGTCCAGCCAAAATCCGGAGCCAAATTCTGGATTTTCGCACTCAGCTCCTGCCGGCGCACAGATCCACACCCGTTTAAGTGTCTCAGCGCGCAATCTTATTTCTACGCGAGCCTACTTGGCACGGCACCTGCTGAAATAGCCACACAATAAGCGCGCCTCACGCCTTACCGGGGCAGCGCCAGGGAGGTGACGTTGGATTCCACACGCGATCCCGATCCGATCGAAACCCGCGAATGGCTCGACTCCCTGGATGGCGTCCTGGAGGTCGAGGGTCCTGACCGGGCGCACTTCCTGATCGAGCAGGTGATCGAGGAGGCCCGCAAGAAGGGCGCTCCCGTCCCCTACTCCGCCAACACCGCCTACCTGAACACGATTCCCCTCGAGGCGCAGGCCAAGCACCCGGGCGACCGCGCCATCGAGCACCGCATCCGCTCGGCGATCCGCTGGAACGCCATCGCGATCATCCTGCGCAACAACAAGGATTCCTCGGAGCTGGGCGGCCACATCGCGAGCTTCCAGTCCGCCGCGACGCTCTACGACACCGGCTTCATGCATTTCTGGCGCGGGGCGAGCGACGGCCACGGCGGCGACCTGATCTACGTCCAGGGTCATTGCTCGCCGGGCATCTACGCCCGCGCCTTCCTGGAGGGCCGGATCACGGAGGAGCAGTTGCTCTCCTTCCGCCAGGAGGTCTCCGGCAAGGGCCTGTCCTCCTATCCGCATCCCTGGCTGATGCCGGATTTCTGGCAATTCCCGACCGTCTCGATGGGCCTCGGGCCGCTGATGGCGATCTACCAGGCGCGGTATCTCCGCTACCTGCACCATCGCGGCCTCGCCGACACCGACCGTCGCAAGGTCTGGGCCTTCATGGGCGACGGCGAGATGGACGAGCCCGAGTCCCTCGGCGCGATCTCCCTCGCCGCGCGGGAGAAACTCGACAACCTCGTCTTCGTGATCAACTGCAACCTGCAGCGCCTCGACGGGCCGGTGCGCGGCAACGGCAAGATCGTCCAGGAGCTGGAGGCCAATTTCCGCGGCGCGGGCTGGAACGTCATCAAGGTGCTGTGGGGCTCAGGGTGGGACGCGCTGCTCGCCCGCGACACATCGGGCATGCTGGCCCGCCTGATGACCGAGTGCGTCGACGGCGAGTACCAGGACTTCAAGTCGAAGAACGGCGCCTACATCCGCGAGCACTTCTTCGGCCGCTATCCGGAGACCAAGGCGCTGGTCGCCGACTGGAGCGACGACGACATCTGGCGGCTGACCCGCGGCGGCCACGACCCCAGCAAGGTCTACGCGGCCTACCACGCCGCGGTGAACCACAAGGGCCAGCCCACCGTCATCCTCGCCAAGACCGTCAAGGGCTACGGCATGGGCGAGGCCGGCGAGGCCCAGAACATCACCCACCAGCAGAAGAAGATGGGCGAGGCGGTCCTCCGGCAGTTCCGCGACCGCTTCCAGATCGACCTCACCGACGACAAGCTCACCGAGATCCCGTTCATCCGCTTCCCCGACGGGAGCCCCGAGCACCGCTACCTGATGGCGCGGCGCCAAGCCCTCGGCGGGCCGCTGCCGGCGCGGCGGCAGAAGTCGCAGAGCCTGGAGGTGCCTCCGCTCTCGGCCTTCTCGGCCCAGCTCAAGGAGACGGCGGGCCGGGAGATCTCCACCACCATGGCCTTCGTGCGGGTGCTCAACACGCTCCTGCGCGACAAGGAGATCGGCAAGCGCATCGTGCCGATCGTGCCCGACGAGAGCCGCACCTTCGGCATGGAGGGCATGTTCCGCCAGTTCGGCATCTTCAGCCAGGTCGGCCAGCTCTACCGGCCCGAGGATGCCAACCAGCTGATGTACTACAAGGAGGACAAGAACGGGCAGATGCTGCAGGAGGGCATCAACGAGGCCGGGGCGATGTCGTCCTGGATCGCGGCGGCGACCTCCTACTCGCACTCGAACGCGCCGACGATCCCGTTCTACATCTACTACTCGATGTTCGGCTTCCAGCGGGTCGGCGACCTGGCCTGGGCGGCGGGCGACCTGCGGGCGCGCGGCTTCCTGATCGGCGGCACGGCCGGGCGCACCACGCTCAACGGCGAGGGGCTGCAGCACGAGGACGGCCACAGCCACCTGTTCTCGGCCACGATCCCGAACTGCGTCTCCTACGACCCGACCTTCTCGTACGAGGTGGCGGTGATCGTGCAGGACGGTCTGCGCCGGATGTACGGCGAGCAGGAGGACGTCTTCTACTACATCACCGTGATGAACGAGAACTACGAGCATCCGGGCATGCCGGACGGAGCGCAGGAGGGCATCATCAAGGGGATGTACCTGTTCCGCGAGGGCAAGGGGAAGGGCCCGCGGGTGCAGCTCCTGGGCTCGGGCACGATCCTGCGCGAGGTCATCGCCGGGGCCGAACTCCTGGAGAAGGATTTCGGCATCGTGGCCGACATCTGGTCCTGCCCGAGCTTCACGGAGCTGGCGCGCGACGCCATGGCGGTGGAGCGCTGGAACATGCTCCACCCGACCGAGACCCCGCGCAAATCCTACGTCGAGACCTGCCTGTCGGGCCGCTCCGGCCCGGTGATCGCGGCGAGCGACTACATGCGGCTGTTCGCCGACCAGATCCGCCCCTTCGTGCCCGCCCGCTACAAGGTGCTCGGCACGGACGGGTTCGGGCGCTCGGACTACCGGGTACGCCTGCGCGACTTCTTCGAGGTCGACCGGCGCTGGGTCGCCGTGGCGGCGCTCAAGAGCCTCGCGGAGGACAAACGGGTCCCGACCGCGAAGGTGGTGGAGGCCATCGCCAAGTACGGCATCGACCCCGGCAAGCCCGCGCCCTGGACGGTCTAGGACCCGGCGGGAAGCCTCTCCGGTGTGGGAGGGGGCGGGGCGAGGCTCCGGGGTGGAGCGCCCCGTGCCGGTCAGGATGTGGCGCTTGGCGCCATCCCGGCAGCGGGGCGGTTCCGGGTTCCTGCCGAACTCTCGGGTTGGTGCCGACCGGCTGGTTCCTCGCGCGGGATCGACGATGCCCTGCCCCTCTCCCGCCCGGGAGAGGGATCCCACCCTGACCTTCAAATCCAACGTCTAGCCAAGCGACATGACGGAACGGGAGAAACGCCGTGGCGACTGAGGTCAAGATCCCGGACATCGGGGATTTCAAGGACGTGCCGATCATCGAGGTGCACGTGAAGGAGGGCGACACGATCGGACCTGACGACCCGCTGATCTCGCTCGAGTCCGACAAGGCGACGATGGAGGTGCCCGCGCCCTCCGCCGGCGTCGTCGAGAAGCTCTTGATCAAGATCGGCGACAAGGTCTCGGAGGGGCACCCGATCCTGCTGCTCAGGGGCGGAGATGAGGCCTCGGCTGCGCCGCGCAGTGAGCCGAAGGGCAACGGCGCCGCGCCGGCGGCCGATACGGCCGCTCTGATGCCCAAGCAGGAGCCGGCCCTCGCGCCCGCCTCCGCCCCCGCCCCGCGGGCGGCCTCGGCGATCCCGGACTTCTCGCAGGTCCATGCCAGCCCCGCCGTACGCCGCCTCGCGCGCGAACTCGGGGTCGACCTCAACACCATCAAGGGCACCGGCGAGAAGGGCCGCATCACCAAGGAGGACGTGAAGGGCCACCTCACCGGCGCGGCGGCGCCCGCCGCGGGCGGCGCCGTGATGGCCTCGGGCGGCATGGGCATCCCGGAGATCCCGGCCGTCGACTTCTCGAAGTTCGGCCCCACCGAGACCCGGCCGCTCGCCCGGATCAAGAAGATCTCGGGGCCGCACCTGCACCGGGCCTGGCTCAACGTGCCCCTCGTCACCCACCAGGACGAGGCCGACATCACCGAGACCGAAGCCTACCGCAAGGACCTCGACAAGGCCGCCAAGGACAAGGGCTACCGCGTCACGCTGCTGGCCTTCCTGATCAAGGCCGCCGTCTCGGCCCTGCGCCAGCACCCGGAGTTCAACGCCTCGCTGTCGCCCGACAAGGAGGCGCTGATCCTCAAGCGCTACTACAACGTCGGGGTGGCGGTCGACACGCCGGACGGGCTCGTGGTGCCGGTGGTCAAGGATGCCGACCGCAAGGGCATCCAGGAGATCAGCCAGGAACTCGGCTCCCTGTCGAAGAAGGCGCGCGACGGCAAGCTCGCCGGCTCCGACATGCAGGGGGCGAGCTTCACGATCTCATCCCTCGGCGGCATCGGCGGCACCGCCTTCACGCCGCTCGTCAACGCGCCCGAGGTGGCGATCCTCGGCGTCGTGCGCTCCAGGATGGCGCCGGTCTGGGACGGGTCGGAGTTCAAGCCGCGCCTGATGCTGCCGCTCTCGGTCTCCTACGACCACCGCGTCATCGACGGGGCGCTCGCGGCCCGCTTCACCCGCCACCTCGCCCACGTCCTGGAGGACGTGCGGCGGCTCGCGATCTGAGGAGACGCGGCGCATGAGCAGCAACGAGGTCCGCCTGCCCGACATCGGGGACTTCAAGGACGTCCCAGTCATCGAGGTGGTGGTGAAGCCGGGCGACACGATCGGGGTGGACGACACCCTGATCGTGCTCGAATCCGACAAGGCGACGATGGACGTGCCCTCGCCGGTCTCCGGCACGGTGGCGGAGATCAAGGTCAAGCCGGGCGACAAGGTCTCGCAGGGCGACCTGATCCTGCTGATGACCGAGGCGGCCGGGGCGGGCGCGGCGGCGCCCGCGGGCGGGCCGCCCGCCCACGCGCCCGGCGAGGGGCAAGCCGGCTATGGCTCCTCGGCGAGGGGCGGCGGCAACGGCGCGACGCCCCCCGCGCCCCAGGCCGCCGCGCCCGTCTCGGGCGAGGAGATGCGCGCCGAGGTGCTGGTGCTCGGCGCCGGACCGGGCGGCTACACGGCGGCCTTCCGGGCCGCCGACCTCGGCAAGAAGGTGGTGCTGGTCGAGCGCTGGGCCTCGCTGGGCGGCGTGTGCCTCAACGTCGGCTGCATCCCCTCGAAGGCCCTGCTCCACGCCGCCAAGGTGATCGACGAGAGCCACGGCATGGCGGCGCACGGCATCAGCTTCGCGAGCCCGCAGATCGACATCGACAAGCTCCGGGGCTGGAAGGACGGCGTCGTCAAGCGCCTCACCGGCGGCCTCGGGGGCCTCGCCAAGCAGCGCAAGGTCACGGTCGTCACCGGCACCGCCCGCTTCGTCAGCCCGCACCAGATCGCGGTCGAGCATGAGGGCCAGACCCGGGTGATCGGCTTCGAGCAGGCGATCATCGCGGCGGGCTCCGAGCCGGTGAAGCTGCCCTTCATCCCGCATGACGACCCGCGGGTGATCGATTCCACGGGGGCGCTCGAACTCGACGGCATCCCCCAGCGCCTGCTCGTCATCGGCGGCGGCATCATCGGGCTGGAGATGGCCACCGTCTACCACGCGCTCGGGTCCAAGGTGACCATCGTCGAGCTGATGGACCAGATCATCCCGGGGGCCGACAAGGACATCGTCACCCCGCTGATGAAGCGGATCTCCAAGCAGTATGAGGCGATCCACCTCAAGGCCAAGGTCACGGCCGTCGAGGCTCTGCCCGAGGGGCTGAAGGTCTCCTTCGAGGGCGGCTCGGCGCCGGCCCACGACACCTTCGACAAGATCCTGGTGGCGGTGGGGCGCCGGCCCAACGGCAAACTCATCGGCGCGGAGGCCGCGGGCGTGATCGTGGACGAGCGGGGCTTCGTCCCGGCCGACAAGCAGATGCGCACCAACGTGCCGCACATCTTCGCCATCGGCGACGTGGTCGGCCAGCCGATGCTGGCCCACAAGGCGACGCACGAGGGCAAGGTCGCGGCCGAGACGGCGGCGGGCAAGAACTCGTTCTTCGACGCGAAGGTGATCCCGTCGGTGGCCTACACCGACCCGGAGGTGGCCTGGGTCGGGCTGACCGAGAACGAGGCCAAGGCCAAGGGGCTCAAGGTCGGCAAGGGCGTGTTCCCGTGGGCGGCGAGCGGGCGCTCGCTGTCGCTGGGGCGCGACGAGGGCCTGACCAAGGTGCTGTTCGACGAGGCGACCGACCGCATCGTCGGCTGCGGCATCGTCGGGCCGTCCGCGGGCGACCTGATCGCCGAAGCCGCGCTCGCGATCGAGATGGGGGCGGATGCGAGCGACATCGGGCTGACCATCCACCCGCACCCGACCCTGTCCGAGACGGTCGGCATGGCGGCGGAGGCCTTCGAGGGCAGCATCACCGACCTCTACATGCCAAAAAAGAAGACTCACTAAGCTCGACTTTGGCTGATTTCCGACTGGCATCTCGGCGCGGAACGGGAGCGGCCGTGCAGGCGACCGGTTCTCGAATAGAGGCCCGGCGCTGCATGGCAGGTTACCGTAATGAAGCGTGTAGGGTGACACCTCCGGCTACGGCGTGGGAGATGGCCAAAGTCAAGCTAAGAGGCAGCCGGAATAAAGCCCTGTCCAGATAAACTTCGGCCCGCTCCTTGGAAAAAGAAGGAGAGATTTTAGTGAGTGCGGAGCATGATCTAGGATCCTCAGTTGGCTCTTATGTCGAGACCGCTAGCAGCGGCTACAGTCTCCTCAACGATCCACTGCTAAACAAGGGTACCGCCTTTACGGAGGAGGAACGCGATCTTTTCGAGCTGCACGGGCTTCTCCCGCCGACGGTTGCGACCCTCGGCGAGCAGGTTGCGCGACGCTATCAGGCAATGCGTCAGCTGCCGAACGACTTCGAGCGCTACGTCTTCCTGCGCGGTTTGCAGGACACCAACGAGGTGCTGTTCTACGCTCTCCTGGTGCGCCACTTCGAAGAGCTGTTGCCCATCGTTTATACGCCCACAGTCGGCCTCGGCTGCCAGCACTTCAGCCAGGCGTTCCGCAAGCCGCGAGGCCTGTTCCTGAGCATCCCCCACCAGCAGCGTATCGCCCGCATCCTAGCTCATCCGCGGTTCGACAGTGTTGAGGCGATCGTGGTCACGGACGGAGAGCGCATCCTCGGTCTCGGTGACCAAGGCGCGGGTGGCATGGGGATCTCGATCGGGAAGCTGTCGCTCTACACTGGTTGCGGCGGCCTCCACCCTGCAACCACACTGCCAATCTTCCTCGACGTTGGCACCAACAACCCTGAGCGCCTGTCCGATCCGCTCTACATCGGCTGGCGTCACGAGCGCCTGCGCGGCCAGCCGTACGACGACTTCATCGAAGCATTCGTCTCAGCGGTGACGGAGCGCTGGCCACACGTCCTGCTGCAGTGGGAGGACTTTGCACGCGACAACGCGACCCGGCTGTTGGAGCGCTACCGCGACCGGCTCTGCACTTTCAATGATGATATCCAGGGCACGGCGGTTGTTGCCGCCGGCGCTCTGCTGGCGGCCGTGAACGTCACGGGCCTGCCAATGCGGGAGCAGCGGGTCGCCGTCGTAGGCGCGGGCGGGGCTGGGACCGGCATCAGTTCGCTGCTTTTACGCGCTATGATCGAGGACGGCCTCACAGAGGTGGAGGCGCGCCGGCGCTTCTACCTGATCGACCGCGACGGTCTCTTGGTCGAGGGCATGCCGGACCTCCTGCCGTTCCAGGAGCGCTTCATACAACCTCGCGACGCGGTGGCGGATTGGGTCCTGGAGAACGAGAGCCGGATCGGGCTTAGCGACGTGGTACACAACGCCAAGCCCACTGTGCTGATCGGCGTGTCGGGCCAGCCAGGGGCCTTCCCCGAGAACGTGGTGCGAGCCATGGCGGCGTCAGTGAAACGGCCGGTTATCTTCCCGTTGTCCAATCCGACATCGCGGGCCGAGGCGACGCCCGCCGACCTCATGGCCTGGACTGAGGGCCGAGCGGTGATCGGCACGGGCAGCCCGTTCCCAGCGCTTCTTAAAAACGGAATGTACGTCCGGGTGGATCAGACCAACAACTCCTATGTCTTCCCTGGCATCGGACTCGGCGCCATCGCCGTCCGGGCGCGGCGAGTCTCGGACGCCATGCTGATGGCCGCCGCACGTGCTCTGGCGGACATCTCGCCAGCGCGACTCAATCCTAACGCCAATTTACTGCCAAATGTCTCGGACTTGCGGGACGTGTCGCTGCGGGTAGCACAAGCAGTCGCCCTGCAGGCGCGGAATGACGGCCTGACCGAAGCGATGGACGCTGGCGATATGTATCAGAAAATCCGAAACAAAATGTGGGCGCCACTCTATCGACCGTACCGACGCATTAATTGACTGCGGAAAACTAGATAGACCAATCTGCGGATATCGTGTGACCGTCGATCTAGACAGATTTCCAGTAGAGCTCCAGCCGCCCGCAACCCGATCGCCTGGAGCTAGACAGAACAGGCGCAAAAGCGCCCAGTCGCGAGGAGACGCCAGTGAGCGAAGAGATGAACCTCAGAACGCCCGGCGAGGCTAACGACGAGGCAGGCACCGACGATGTCCTGACCCGTGCCGCCCTGGATTACCATCGATTCCCGACACCTGGAAAAATCTCGGTCCTGCCCACGAAAGACATGACCACCCAGCGCGACCTGGCGTTGGCCTACTCGCCCGGCGTCGCGGCCGCCTGCATGGCGATCAAGCGCGACCCAGCCGAGGCGTCGAGCCTAACCTCGCGCGGCAACCTGGTGGCGGTCATCTCCAACGGCACCGCGGTGCTCGGTCTCGGCAACATCGGGGCGCTCGCCGGCAAGCCGGTGATGGAAGGCAAGGGCTGCCTTTTCAAAAAATTCGCCGGCATTGACGTCTTCGACATCGAGATCGACGAAACCGACGTCGACAGGCTTGTCGATATTATCGCCAGCCTGGAGCCAACGTTCGGCGGTATTAATCTCGAGGATATCAAGGCGCCTGAGTGCTTCGTGATCGAGACTCGGCTGCGCGAGCGCATGAAGATCCCGGTTTTCCACGACGACCAACATGGCACCGCGATCGTTGCTGCCGCGGCCGTGCTCAACGGCCTGAAGGTGGTCGGCAAACGGATCGAGGATGTGAAGGTTGTCTGTTCCGGCGCGGGCGCGGCAGCGATCGCCTGCCTCAATCTCCTGGTCGGGCTGGGCGCAAGGAAAGAGAATATTCTGGTCACGGACAGCCGGGGAGTTCTGACGAACGAGCGGCTGGGGTCGCTCGACGAACAAAAGGCGGCTTACGCGCGTGAGACCTCGGCCCGCACCCTCGCGGATGCGGTCGAAGCGGCCGATATTTTTCTTGGCGTCTCCATGGCTGGTGTACTCAAGCCAGACATGGTCAAGACGATGGCGAGCCGTCCGCTCATCCTGGCGCTCGCCAATCCGGATCCGGAGATCCGGCCCGAAGCTGCCAAGGCGGTAAGGTCCGACGCCATCATCGCGACCGGACGATCCGATTACCCGAACCAAGTCAATAACGTTCTCTGCTTCCCGTTCATCTTCCGCGGTGCGCTCGATGTCGGTGCGACCGCAATCAACGAGGAGATGAAGCTGGCCGCCGTGCGTGCCATCGCGGAACTGGCGCAAGCCGAGCAGTCGGACATGGTCAGCGCAGCCTATGGCACACAGGATCTACGCTTCGGGCCCGACTATCTGATCCCGCGGCCGTTCGATCCCCGGTTAATTCTGCGCGTCGCCCCGGCGGTGGCGCAGGCAGCGATCGATAGCGGCGTGGCCACGCGGCCTTTCGCGGACATCGAACGTTACCGGCGCTCGCTCCAGAGCTTCGTCTATACGTCTGGCACGGTCATGCAGCCCGTCTTCGCGGCAGCGGCGGAGGGCGATCCGCGGCGCATCGTCTACGCCGAGGGCGAGGACGACCGCGTGCTGCGGGCCGTGCAAGTGGTGGTCGACGAACGATTGGGTAAACCAATCCTGGTCGGACGCCCGGAGACGATCAGTGCCAAGCTGCAAGACCTCGGTTTGCGGGTCCAGATCGGCCGGGACCTTGAGGTCGCCAGTATCGACGACGAAGGTTTCGTCGCTGAGGCCGCCGAAGCCTACTATAAACTAGGTCGGCGGCGCGGCCTGTCACACGCTACCGCCGCTGCCGAGATGCGCCGCAACGGCTCGCTCATAGGCGCGATGCTGGTGAGGATGGGTAAGGCTGATGGTCTGCTCTGCGGGCTGTCCGGGTCTTACGCTGCGCATCTGAGCGTCGTGGAACGCGTCATCGGCTTGAGAGAGGGCGCTCAGGGCTTTGCTGCCATGGGCCTCCTCCAACTGCCGCGGCACACGGTCTTCATCTGCGATCCGTACATCCATCTCGATCCGACGGCAGAAGAAATCGCCGCGATGACGGTGCTCGCGGCCGCCGAGATGCGCCGCTTCGGGCAAACGCCGCGCGCGGCGCTGCTCTCGCACTCCAGTTTCGGCACCGCCGATGATCCCTCGGCCCGCAAAATGCGGGATGCGCTCGAGCTCATTGCCGAGCGTGCGCCTGACCTCGAGGTTGAGGGCGAAATGCACGCGGACGCCGCCCTGAGCCTCCCGATCCTCAGGCGCACCTTCCCGGACGCGGGCCTGACGGCACAAGCGAACCTGCTCATCATGCCGAACCTGGACGCCGCGAACATCACGTTCAACGCCCTCAAGGTGGTGGCTGGGCAGGGCATCTCGGTCGGGCCGATCCTGCTGGGGGCCGCCAAGCCGGTCCATATTCTCACGCCAACAGTCACCGTGCGCGGTATCGTGAACATGACCGCGGTGACAGCAGTCGCTGCCGCATAGCTTGGCAAAAAGAATTGAGGAGGAGCTCATGGCGACCATTGCAGCGGGTGCGACCGCCCCGACCAGAGTGAGCCAAAAACCCTGGTACAAACTGCTCTATGTCCAAGTTCTGATCGCGATTGTTCTTGGCATCCTGTTCGGATGGCTCTCGCCCGACTACGCCAAGAGCGACTGGATCAAAGGAATGGGTGACGGCTTCATCAAACTGATCAAAATGGTCATTGCGCCGATCATCTTCTGTACTATCGTCTCAGGCATCTCCCACATTCAGGATGCCAAGAAGGTGGGGCGTGTCGGCCTTAAGGCACTCATCTACTTTGAAGTTGTTTCAACCTTCGCCCTTATCGTGGGTTTGATCGTCGGCAATGTCGCCAGGCCGGGGGCCGGGTTCTCCGGCGGAGCAGCTGACGCCGCTGCCGTCGCCGTCTACGCCAAGAAAGCCGGCGAGCAGAAGCCCGTCGATTTCATCTTGCACATCATCCCCGACAGCGTGGTCGGGGCGTTTGCTGCGGGCGACATCCTGCAGGTTCTGCTGTTTTCCATCCTGTTCGGCTTCTCACTGCTGATCCTCGGCGAGCGCGGCGCCACGATTCGCAGCTTCATCGATGATGCTGCTCACGCTATTTTCGGGGTGATCGCGATCGTGATGAAGGCTGCGCCGCTCGGGGCTTTCGGCGCCATGGCCTACACAATCGGACGGTTCGGGCCCCAAGCGCTCGGTAATCTGTTCGGTCTGATCGCCGTCTTCTACATCACGTCCGCTATATTCGTCTTCGGGGTGCTCGGCATCATTGCACGGCTCGCAGGATTCAACATCTTCAAATTTATCGGATATCTTAAGGATGAACTTCTACTCGTGCTGGGAACAAGTTCGTCCGAGAGCGCATTGCCTGCTCTCATGGAAAAGCTTGAACGGCTCGGTTGCTCGAAGTCGGTTGTCGGCCTTGTGGTTCCGACAGGCTATTCGTTCAACCTCGACGGCACCAACATCTACATGACCCTAGCCTCGCTCTTTATAGCGCAAGCGATGGGCTTCGACCTCACCTGGGGCCAACAGGGAACCATTCTGCTGGTCGCTCTTCTGACCTCGAAAGGTGCCAGCGGCATCTCGGGCGCGGGTTTCATCACGCTCGCGGCGACGCTGGCGACCGTCAACCCGGCGTTGGTGCCGGGCATGGCCATCCTTCTCGGCATCGACAAGTTCATGAGCGAGTGCCGCGCTCTGGTGAACTTCACTGGCAATGGCGTGGCCACCGTTGTGGTGGCTTGGTGGGAGGGTGAGCTCGACCGCAACAAACTCGCCGCGGCACTGAGCCGAGACGTCGACCCATCCGACGTCGAGGTGGCGGTAACAACCGGTTGAGTGGACGAGGTCCACCGAGACCATCGTGGCCGGGCACATCCCGGCCGCTTAGCAACCCAGGACGGGCGGAGGTCGACTGATGTCACCTTCAGAGAGCGGTCCATCACTCGGGACCACTACGATGGGCGGACCCGCTGAACAGGTTACCCCTGACACACTCGCCAACCGGGAGACCGTGGCAGGGCCCCTGGATGCGGATCGGAACGGTGGCGCTGAGGGTAGCCAACAGAGCTTGGCGACTCCGGACCTGCCAATCTCCTCGTCCACAGCCAGGGAGCCTACCGGCACAAGCAGGCCCGCCCGGATCTGGATTCCTGACCCGTCTCTCCATCACATCGTGATTGTAGGGGGAGGGGCGGCAGGTCTCGAGTTGGCCACTAAGCTGGGCGACACCTTAGGAAGAGGCAAGCAGGCGCAGATTACCCTCGTCGAGCGCAACCGGACCCATATCTGGAAGCCTCACCTGCATGAGGTGGCAGCTGGCACAATGGACGTCGGTCGTGACGCGGTCGACTATTTGGCGCAAGCTTCTGATCATCATTTTCGCTACCGTATCGGCGAGATGACTGGCCTCAATCGGGCGGACCGTGAGATTTATCTGGCGGCCAGCTACGATGCAGAGGGCCAGGAAGTCACGCCGGCGCGCGCTGTTCCGTACGATACTCTCGTGATTGCCGTCGGCAGCACCGGCAATGATTTCGGCACGCCCGGCGTCAATGAGTTCGCGATCTCGCTCGATACGCAGGAGCAGGCCGTCCGCTTCCACCAGAGGCTCGTGAACCGCTTCATCCGGGCTCATGCACAGCCCGAGCCAGTGCGGCCCGGGCAGTTGCACGTCACCATCATCGGAGCGGGAGCGACGGGCACGGAACTTGCCGCAGAACTGCACCGCACGACCCGCCAAGTTGTGGCCTACGGTCTCGACCGTATCGATCCCGACAGAGATCTCAAGATCACGCTCGTCGAAGCGGCCGAGCGTATTCTGCCCGCTGTACCGGCCCGGGTCGCCAAGGGGGCGGCTCAGCTCTTGGAGGGCCTCGGTATCGACGTGCGCACGAGCGCGCGGGTCGTTCAGGTCCGACCCGACGGGGTCGCCTTGGCGGATGGCGACTTCATCCCCTCCGAACTTGTGGTCTGGGCGGCCGGGGTCAAGGCCCCGGACTTCCTGAAGAATATCGACGGCCTCGAGACGAGTCGAAACAATCAACTCGTGGTGACGCCGACCCTGCAGACCACGAGCGATCAAAACATCTTTGCCATTGGAGACTGCGCCTTCCTGATCAGTCCGAGCGATAACAAGCCGGTTCCCCCTCGTGCTCAAGCCGCGCATCAGCAAGCAAGTCATGTCGTCGCGCAGATACGCCGTCGGCTCACCGGAAGGCCGCTTGATCCGTTCCGCTATCGGGACTTCGGGTCGCTTGTATCGCTCGGCGAGTACAGCACAGTGGGGAACCTGATGGGCTTCGTCAGAGGTCGAGGATTGTTCATTGAAGGCTACTTCGCCCGCCTGATGTATCGATCGTTGTACAAGATGCACCAGACGGCCCTGCACGGCTGGTGGCGAGTTATGCTCGACACCGTTGCTCGTAGACTGACGCGCCGCACCGAACCTCGCGTGAAACTGCATTAGCAAGGGGAGTTTCTGATGCCCGGGCCAAGCCCTCCGCCCGATCCGCGTCTCGGCGGTCACCGCTTCGGTGCAGCTGTTGCTGTCCGCCACGGTCACGTCGTCTACGAGCGAGTGCCCGTGCGCGACGTCAGAATTGGAACTGTGTGAGGCACGGGGACAGGCAAACCAGAGGAGACACTCATGAGCGATGTCGTTATCGTTTCAGCCGTGCGCACGCCCGTTGGCGCTTTCAACGGCTCCTTCGCGAGCCTGCCGGCGCACGAACTCGGCGCCATTGCGATCAAGGCGGCGCTGGAGCGCGCCAAGGTGTCGCCCGAGGACGTGGACGAGGTCATCTTCGGGCAGGTGCTCACCGCGGGCGCGGGCCAGAACCCGGCCCGCCAGGCGGCGATGGCCGCCGGCATCCCGCAGGAGGCGACGGCCTGGGGTCTCAACCAGCTCTGCGGATCGGGCCTGCGCACCGTCGCGGTCGGCCTGCAGCAGATCGCCAACGGCGACGCCACCGTCATCGTGGCGGGCGGCCAGGAATCGATGTCGATGGCCCCGCACGCCCAGCACCTGCGCGGCGGCCAGAAGATGGGCGACCTCGCCCTCGTCGACACGATGCTGAAGGACGGCCTGCTGGACGCCTTCAACGGCTACCACATGGGCAACACCGCCGAGAACGTCGCCCAGCGCTGGCAGCTCACCCGCGAGGAGCAGGACGCCTTCGCGACCCGCTCGCAGAACAAGGCCGAGGCCGCCAGGAAGGCGGGCCGCTTCAAGGACGAGATCGTCCCGGTGACCATCAAGACCCGCAAGGGCGAGGTGGTCGTCGATGCCGACGAGTACATCCGCGAGGGCGCGACCGTCGAGGCGATGGCCAAGCTGCGCCCGGCCTTCTCCAAGGAGGGCACGGTCACGGCCGGCAACGCCTCGGGCATCAACGACGGCGCCGCCGCCATCGTGCTGATGTCGGCCGCCGAGGCCGCGAAGCGGGGCCTGAAGCCGCTGGCCCGCATCGCCTCCTGGGCGACGGCCGGCGTCGATCCCGCCGTCATGGGCACCGGGCCGATCCCGGCCTCCCGCAAGGCCCTGGAGAAGGCCGGCTGGAAGCCGCAGGACGTCGACCTGATCGAGGCGAACGAGGCCTTCGCGGCCCAGGCGCTGGCGGTGAACAAGGAACTCGGCTTCGACGATTCCAAGGTCAACGTGAACGGCGGCGCCATCGCGATCGGCCACCCGATCGGCGCCTCGGGCGCCCGCGTGCTGGTGACCCTGCTGCACGAGATGCAGAAGCGCGACGCCAAGAAGGGGCTCGCCACCCTCTGCATCGGCGGCGGCATGGGCGTCGCCATGTGCGTGGAACGCTGATCATCGGACGACCAGCGGATGATCGGCGGCTCGCCCTGTCTAAGCCGCCGATCGGCACTGACCGACGAAGCTCATTGGGAACAAAGGAGGAAACGCTATGGCGCGGGTCGCATTGGTGACGGGCGGGAGCCGTGGGATCGGGGCAGCGATCTCAAAGGCGCTGAAAGAGAATGGCTTCACGGTGGCGGCCAGCTACGCCGGAAATGACGAAGCCGCTCAGCGCTTCAAGTCCGAAACCGGCATCCCGGTGTTCAAGTGGGACGTGGGCGACTACGATGCTTGCTCAGCCGGCGTGAAGCAGGTCGAAAGCGAGGCTGGCCCAGTGGACGTCCTGGTGAACAACGCCGGCATCACGCGGGACGGCTTCTTCCACAAGATGAGCCGCGAGCAGTGGTCGGCGGTCATGCGCACCAACCTGGACTCCTTGTTCAACATGACCCGGCCGGTGATCGAGGGCATGCGCACGCGCGGCTGGGGGCGGGTGATCGTGATCTCGTCCATTAACGGGCAGAAGGGCCAAGCGGGGCAGGTAAACTATTCGGCTGCAAAGGCAGGGGACATCGGCTTCGTGAAGGCGCTGGCGCAGGAGAACGCGAGCAAGGGAATCACGGTGAATGCCATCTGCCCGGGCTACATTGGAACGGAAATGGTGCAGGCGATCGATCCGGAGATCCTGAAGAGCAAGATCATCCCGCAGATCCCCGTAGGACGGCTGGGCCAGCCGGAGGAGATCGCGCGGGCGGTGGTGTTTCTGGCTGGCGAGGACGGCGGCTTCATCACCGGATCCACGCTGGCCATCAATGGTGGCCAGTACATGACGTAACAAAAGACTCCGGGGCGGTTCGCGGCATTTGCTAGGGCTTGCGAAACTGGGGTTTCAATTTCCTATGGCGTTTGAGATAGGCTGCGTCACATTGAACGGAAATCCAGCCGGCGACGTCCTCCCTCGCCGGCTGGTACTCGTCGCCCTACAGCCTCCCGAGGAGGCTTTATGAGATCACGTCTTGCCAAAGGCTTGTACACGAGAGTTCTCGCGTGGGCCGCAATCTGTATTCTCTCAGCGACAATTGTATTTGGCGTTAAGGACGGAGTCGAGCGCTCCGCTATTCGGCAATTGCAGGCAGAGGGAGAGCGAAGGCTGGATATTTACGTTCAGAGTCTCAACGGCGAGCTGGGGCGCTACGATTATCTCCCGACAGTAATTGCGCTGAACGCCAATGTGACCGCAATGTTGCAAAATCCAGACGACCAAGAACTTCGCAAAAAAGTGAACGAGTACCTTCAGGATGTGAATGAAAGTGCTCGCTCATCGGCCGTCTATATATTAGATCATCAGGGAGTCACTCTCGCATCGAGCAATTGGAATGACGATATCAGTTTCGTTGGTGTAAAATTGGATTATAGGCCGTATTTCCTGGAAGCTCTGAAGTCCGCCCACGGCCGTTTCTATGGAATAGGGACCACCAGCGGCATTCCTGGCTATTTTAGGTCCAGCCCGATTATCCACGACGGCCGTCTACTTGGTGTGATGGCGCTCAAGATCAGCATAGAACAGCTTGAGGGCGCGTGGGAGGAGGGTCGTACGAAGAGTCGCGAGATTGTAGCGGTTGCCGACAAGAACGGCATCATCTTTCTCTCGTCACGAAACTCTTGGAAGTATAAGACCACTAAATCTCTCGATCCTCCGGCCCTGGAGCAAATTCGCGCTTCCCGGCAGTACGACGGTGCAGGTTTGAAGCCGCTTGAATTGGTTGTAGTTCGGTCTACCGGATCCGCTCCTATTATAAGATTTAATGAGGATATGCCGGATCGGTACTCCGGATCGTCCAGCAGGAAGTTTCTGGAACAGATACGGTCGGTTGATTCTGCGGGTTGGCGCATCTTGTTGTTCTCCGACCTTGAGCCTCAAAGGCGGTTTGCCCTTAGCGTTGCCATCGCATGTGGTCTTGCAATCGGAGCGGCGATCTTTCTAACACTTTATCTTCATCAACGCTGGCGCGCGCTCAATGCGGCTGCCACTGCGAAGGAAGCGCTGCAGGTCGCGCACGACAGACTCGAGCAGGATGTGGCGGATCGTACTGCCGATCTCGTCCAAACCAATCAGCAGCTCCACCGAGAGATCGTGGAGCGCAATAGAACCGAAGTTGTACTCCGCGAAGCGCAGGCTGGACTTGTGCATGCTGAGAAGCTGGCCGCTCTCGGGCAGATGTCCGCCGGCATTGCGCATGAGTTGAACCAGCCGCTCACGGCTGTACGGACCCTGTCCGACAACGCGAAGGTACTCCTTGAGCGAAACCGACTTCAGGCGGCGACAGCCAATCTTTCGAAGATATCCGAGCTGTCTGAGCATATGGGGCAAATTGTTGCGCACTGGAAAAGAGTCGCGCGGAAATCGGAGCCGATTACAGGCATTGTTTCTGCCAGACAGTCGATTTCGAATGCTTTATTGATTGTCGATCGCTCAATGAAATTGAAAGAAATCAATATTGTGACGAAAATTCCGTCTGAAGATGTCATCTTAAAGTGCGACCCTAACCGCCTAGAACAGGTAATCATCAATCTTTTCAGCAACGCCGTCGACGCCGTTGCGAACGTCCATCATCCCGAGATCGTTGTAAGCGTAAGCCGTCATCAAGATCGAGGTGCTATTTGCGTCCACGACAACGGACCGGGAATATCCGACTCCGTGATGCCTCACCTGTTCGAGCCCTTTTTTACCACAAAAGAAGCTGGATCCGGCCTTGGGCTCGGACTCGCTATTTCAGCCGATATCGTGGCTGCAATGGGTGGAACCATTCATGCCCATGATCGGCCAGAGGGCGGAGCCGAGTTCATTCTTGATCTGCCCCTTGCACCTCCGGAGGCGCATCATGGCTGACGCCATCAAGGTGATTGTTATCGAGGACGACCCCGCGGTCCGCGCTGGGATCGAACAGGCGCTCGATCTGGCTGGCTTCGATGTGCGATCCTTCGGATCGGCAGAATGGGTTCGAAGCCATCTTCCCGGCGGTTTCGCTGGGGTCGTGGTTACGGATGTCAAGCTTCCCGGAATGGATGGTCTGCAACTCCTGAAACACCTCCGTGACTTG
The DNA here is from genome assembly GCF_000019365.1 of Methylobacterium sp. 4-46. GTDB lineage: Bacteria > Pseudomonadota > Alphaproteobacteria > Rhizobiales > Beijerinckiaceae > Methylobacterium. The sequence goes on from NC_010511.1 coordinate 1,377,051, forward strand.
GATCCCAAGCTGCCGGTGATCGTGATCACCGGCCATGGTGACATCTCCATGGCGGTCCAGGCGATGCGGGACGGCGCTTACGATTTTATCACGAAACCGTTCGCTTCGGAGCAACTCGTCGGCGTTGTGCGGCGTGCGGTTGAGAATCGCAACCTGACTCTGCAAGTTGCCCACCTTCAGAAAAAGCTCGTTCGGCAAGCGGTCGAGGCCGTTCTGATCGGCCAGTCCCCAGGGATCGAGAAGGTTCGGCGGATCATCAGTGACGTCGCAGCCACTCAGGCGAGCGTGCTTATCAATGGTGAGACCGGAACCGGAAAAGAACTGGTCGCCCGCTGCCTGCATGAACAGGGTAGCAGCAGCAGCGGCCATTTTGTTGCGCTGAATTGTGGAGGGTTGCCGGAGCAGCTGTTTGAAAGCGAAATGTTTGGGCACGAAGCTGGGGCATTTACCGGGGCTGCGAAGCGTCGGGTAGGTAAAATTGAGCACGCGCACAACGGCACTCTTTTTCTCGACGAGATAGAAAGCATGCCGTGCAATTTGCAAGTAAAACTTCTTCGTGTTTTACAAGAACAGACCCTTGAGCGCCTTGGATCAAACGCACAAGTGCCTGTCAATTGCCGTGTCGTAGCGGCCACAAAAGATGACCTTCTTTCTCTCAGCGAGCAAAATCGGTTCCGTTCGGATTTGTACTACCGACTCAACGTTGTCCCGATTGATCTTCCGCCTCTTCGAGAACGACGTGAAGATATACCGCTTCTATTTGAGCATTTGACGCTACTCTCTGCCCTTCGTTTCGGCCGTGAAGCACCTGTGCCATCGGCCGGATTTGTGCGGCAGCTTCTAGCCCATTCCTGGCCTGGCAATGTTCGCGAGCTTTCCAATGTCGCGAGCCGCTTTGTACTAGGCATGAATGGAGCCGAAAGAGTCGGAAGTCTGGGAAGTCCAAACATAAAGAACTCGTTAACGGACCACGTTGACCAATTTGAGAGAAGTCTTATCCAAGACGAACTCAAAAGGCAAAATGGCTGTGTCGCCACGGCAAGTCAAGCACTTGGTATTCCAAAGAAACCGCTTTATGGTAAGTTGCGCAGGTATCAGCTGAACCTTGATCATAAAGTATGGTGCGGGTCAGACCGCTGACGCCGAGGATCAATTTTGTACCGTTCGCATTTGCGCGCGAGCTGCTCTTGCCAAGAGGAAGGCAAGCTGACGATCTGATATCGCCGCGCTTACAAGCTAATCTATTGCAGGTGAGGGGTTAGGCGCTGAGGGACTTGATGCGGCCGGACTCCGCCGCGAGCGCATTCCAGGCGCTTGAATGTGCGGAGTGATCGACGTGTGAAGACGAATGAGCCTAGCTGCCGAGGAGAGAAGAGTGAGCCATGCTTCCAAGGTACGCAGCGATGTCGGCGCCCAGACGCCAAGGGGGTCAACGATGAAACCAGGTGACGATACGAACCCGGGAGCCCCTGGGTCGGGTGAGCGGTGATGGCGGAGGTAGAAAATGATCATGAACTTCGACGCGCTCGTCCTCTCACGCATCCAGTTCGCGTTCACCATCTCCTTTCACATCATCTTCCCGGCCTTCACCATCGGTCTCGCAAGCTGGCTCGCCCGGCTGGAGTTCGAGTGGCTGCGCACCGGCAACCCTCAGTACAAAAATCTCTACAAGTTCTGGGTGAAGGTCTTCGCGGTCTCCTTCGGTCTCGGCGTCGTCTCCGGCATCGTGATGAGCTACCAGCTTGGCACCAACTGGTCGCGCTATTCCGAGTTCACCGGCAACATCTTAGGTCCCTTGATCGCCTACGAGGTGATCACCGCCTTCTGCCTGGAGGCGGGGTTTCTAGGCATCATGCTGTTCGGCTGGGATCGCGTCGGCGACCGGCTGCACTTCTTCGCAACCTGCATGGTGGCCCTCGGAACTCTGATCTCGGCCTTCTGGATCCTGTCGGCAAACTCCTGGATGCAGACGCCCGACGGCTTTCGCGTCGAGAACGGCCTCGCCCTGCCGGTTGACTGGTGGAAGATTATCTTCAACCCATCGTTCCCGCTGCGCTACGCCCATATGGTCATGGGGTGCTATCTCACCACGGCGTTCGCAGTTGCGGGCATGTCGGCTTGGATGCTGTTGCGCCACCCGCATGATGCGCCCGAGGCCAAGCTCGCGGGCGCGCGCCGCGCGCTCTCGATGGCGCTTTGGTTTGCCACGATCGTGACGCCGATCCAGATCTTCGTCGGCGATATGCACGGCCTGGGTGTTCTCAAGTATCAACCGACCAAGCTGGCAGCGATCGAGGGCAACTGGGAGCGGCGGGCCAACATGCCGCTGCGATTGTTCGCGATCCCCGACCAGAACGCCGAGACTAACCATTACGAGATCAGCATCCCGAAGATCGGCAGCTACATCCTGACCCATGAGTTCGGCGGCGAGGTACCCGGCCTGAAAGACGTGCCGCCGGATCAGCGCCCACCCGTGCTGCCGGTATTTTTTGTCTTCCGGGGCATGCTTGCCATCGGATTTGCCATGCTGGGCCTGAGCCTGTGGCATCTCTACCTGCGCTGGAAAGGGGGGCTCTTCACCGACCGGCTGTTCCTCAACGCAGCAATGATGATGACGCCCTCGGGCTTCGGCGCCGTTCTGCTCGGCTGGTTCACCGCCGAGATCGGCCGGCAGCCCTACCTCGTGTATGGGCAATTGCGCACGGCCGATGCCGTATCGCCGGTTACGACGGGTGCGGTCACCATCTCGCTTATGACTTTCCTCATCGTCTACTCGATCGTGTTCGGCTGCGGGAGCTACTACCTCGCCAAGCTCCTGCGGAAAGGACCTGATCCAGTCGAGGAGATCCCGGGAGCCGAGAGCCTGGCCAAGAAGCCGAAGCGGCCGTTGTCGCTACCCGACGAGAGACTCGACGGAGGACCAAGGCGCAAAGCTCCCCAACCCGCCGAATAAGGAGAGCCCACATGTTCGGCTTCGGAACGGAATATGTCGGCTGGGCCTTTTGGCTGCCCCTGCTCTGGGCGGTGATCCTTGGGGTCGCGATCACCATGTACGTGGTGGTCGACGGCTTCGATCTCGGCATCGGTATCATGTTCACCAGGGCCGAGAACGACAATTGGCGCGACCGGATGATGTTCTCGGTCGCGCCGATCTGGGATGGCAACGAAACTTGGCTGATCCTTGGCGGCGCCGGCCTGTTCTGCGTCTTCTCGGTCGCCTATGCGATCCTGATGCCGGCGCTCTACATTCCGATGCTGATTATGCTGATCGCTTTGGTCTTCCGGGGCATCGCCTTCGAGTTCCGCTTCAAGGCGGATACATCCAAGCGTATCTGGGACTACGCCTTCCACTACGGCTCCCTGCTGGCGACCTTTGCGCAAGGGATCGTGCTCGGCGCATTCGTGCAGGGCTTCGAGGTAGGCGGACGGCAGTTCGCTGGCGGCACCTGGGACTGGCTGACCCCGTTCAGTCTAGCGACCGGAGTCGGCCTCGTCTGCGGTTATGGCCTCTTGGGCGCGACGTGGTGTGTGATGAAGACCACGGGTGCCTTAGAGATCTGGGCCCGGCGTAAATCTGAGCAATTCCTCGTCGCCACAATCGTCATGATGGCGATCGTGAGCGCCTGGGTGCCGTTTCTTGGCCGGCAGATCGAAGCACGCTGGTTCTCTTGGCCCAGCATCCTCGCTCTGGTCCCGGTTCCACTGTTGACGGCGTTCGTTGCATATATGATTTATCGGTCGGTCAACGACGGTCATCATACCGCGCCGTTCTTACTCTCCATTGTGATGTTCCTGCTCGGGTTCCTGGGGTTGGTCATCAGCTTGTTCCCCTACATCGTGCCGCCTTCCATAACGATCTGGCAGGCTGCGAATACGGTGGACTCGCAAATGTTCGCCCTGATCGGCTATGCCTTCGCTTTGCCGATCACCTTCGCATACACGGCTTATGCATACTACGTGTTCCGTGGCAAAGTCGCAAAGGAGATCGCGGGCGGTGGGTACGGATAGCGGGAGACAGCCGCACCGCCGGCCCGCATCGAACCGCAGCCTCACTCGCGCGGAGGGTGGGTCAGTGTCTTAGACGCGGTACGGCAAAATTCAAAAGCATCAGCTTGTTCTTGAAGATTACAACAAGTAGATCGTCAGGAACAAGGCCGCGGTTGCTTCAGAGCACGCAAGGAGTCTCATGGCCGTCGTTCTCGATCTCCTCAACACGGACATCCGCCCGCGCCACCCTGAGAAGGCGCATCGGCCCGACCAGCCCGTCCAGCGTAAGCCCGACTGGATCCGGGTGCGGGCGCCGGGTTCGCCCAAATGGGCCGAGACGAACCGCATCGTGCGCGAGAACAAGCTCGTGACGGTATGCGAGGAGGCGGGCTGTCCCAATATCGGCGAGTGCTGGGAGAAGAAGCACGCCACCTTGATGATCTCGGGGGACACCTGCACCCGTGCGTGCGCCTTCTGCAACGTCAAGACCGGCCTGCCCGGCGCGCTTGATCCGCACGAGGCTGACAGCGTCGCCCAAGCGGTGGAAAAGCTCGGGCTCGCCCACGTCGTCATCACGTCGGTGGACCGGGACGATCTGCCGGACGGCGGCGCGGGGCACTTCGCCCAAGTCATCCGGGCGATCCGTGCCCGCTCGCCTGAGACCACGATCGAGGTGCTGACGCCGGACTTCCTGCGAAAAACAGAAGCCCTGGAGGTCGTGGCCGCGGCCCGGCCCGACGTGTTCAATCACAACCTCGAAACGGTGCCGTCCAAATATCTGACCGTGCGGCCCGGGGCGCGCTACTTCCACTCCATCCGCCTGCTCCAGCGCGTGAAGGAACTCGACCCGACGATCTTCACCAAGTCTGGCATAATGGTCGGCCTCGGCGAAGAGCGCAACGAGGTGCTTCAGCTCATGGATGACCTGCGCTCGGCCGATGTCGATTTCCTGACCATCGGCCAGTACCTGCAGCCGACGAAGAAGCACCATCCGGTGATGCGCTTCGTGCCGCCCGACGAGTTCCGGGCCTACGAGACCACGGCCTACGCCAAGGGCTTCCTGCTTGTTTCGGCGACGCCGCTGACCCGCTCTTCGCACCACGCCGGAGAATATTTTGCGCGACTCAACGCAGCGCGCATCACACGTCTATCGGTGGCCGCAAAACAAAGCCAACTGTCAGAGTAGAGGTAGCGGAGGATCTTATGCGACACATATGCCGGCTCGTCTGTGTTCTGGCTGCTATGCTCCTTTCTACGGGGGTAGCTTTTCCTGCTGATCCCAATTGGCCTGCCACTCTGGTCATTGGGACGGCATCGCCGGGCGGAACGTACTTTACTTATGGCGAGGGTTTGGCAAAGATCCTGACCCGCGAACTTGGCATACCTGTTTCCGCACGGGCGACAGAGGGCCCTGTTCAGAACATTGCTCTTCTGGAGAAGGGCGAGATCCAGTTGGCTTTCGCGACGCTCGGGGTCGCCTTGCAGGCTTGGAACGGAACAGGCGCGGGGAGCCAAGGCAAGCCGTTCCGCGAGATGCGCGCGTTGTTTCCCATGTATGACACTCCGTTCCAGTTGGTCGTGATGCACGGGTCAATCATTCAGTCGGTTGCTGATCTCGCTGGAAAGCGCATTGGTTCCGGCCCGCAAGGGGGCACTACGGCCACCTACATGCCCGAGATGTTGAAGGCGCTTAAGATCGAGGCTCCCTTGATCTATGGAGACTGGGCCGATCTCGCTCAGCAACTTCGCACAGGAGCGCTTGATGCTCTCGCGGTCGCGGCCGGTGTTCCGTTCCCGTCCTTTCTCGATCTTGAAACAAACGGCAAGCTGCGTTTCCTTCACGTCACTACTCAGCAAATCGCTGTCCTCCGCTTGACGCACCCCGAGCTGCAACTGTCGACTGTACCGCCGGGGATCTATGCCTCGCTTCCGACCCCATATCAGACCGTTGGGCTTTTCAATTTTGCCGTGGGTCGGATGGATCTGCCCGACAATCTTGTATATGCGATCTTGGATGCCGTGTTTTCACATCAGGATGAGCTGATCGGCACGCATCCCGCTGCGACCGAAACCGTTCCGGCCAACTTCACACGCAACATGTTCCTTCCGTTTCACAACGGCGCGGATCGCTGGTACCGCAATCATGCCGCTGGCGGGACTGAGCAGGGCGATTAACGATTGTTGTCGGGCAGATACACCGGCACGTATCCGGGGCTGCCGACAGGTCCAGGCACAAGAGCTCGAGATGTTGAACGAACATTCGCCTGGCTTGGCCGTGGCCAGGGTCTCGCCAAGGGTTGGGAGAGAACCACCGCGAGCTGCGCCGCCAGGGCTCTCATTGCCAGCATCACGCCGATGTCACGACGGCTCGCAAGGTACTGCTACCTGACGTGAACTTTCGAGTCCGGCTCTGAGACACGCCTCGACAGGCCGATCCTGCGACCGCGCGTTCCAGTTCCCGTGACACTGCCGCGGGAAACCCCACCAGCCCATCCCTCACGCCCGCTTTCTCGAGGCACCCCTGACGAGCGCCCATTGGATTGGCCGCGGCCGAGCTTAGACTGATTCAACGCCCACATGAAAAGAATTTTTATGATCCTGCGGCCATGATTGCCACGCCATAGCCATAAAAGTGGCAGCAGTCATGATTAAAACTGCAAACAGATGGAACACGACAGGAATCACGGCCTGAATTGTAGACATAAATCGTACTCCCAAGTTTGAAGGCCGAAACGTCGGCGGCGTGTCATGCCCTAAGATCGAGCGCGGCAGTGGAGCGCGAGATGGGCGTGGACAGGTAAAATGGGGTTCACCTTATCACGGGTGAGTTCGCCGGCAGCCAAGCTGCAAACAGCTCTTACCCGGCCAGGGCAATGCCGACGATCGCGATCGCCGCCCCAATCAGCATCAGGAGCGTCGAGACGAGCGGCAGGCGGAGTGTGAGCGCCTCCTTCCGACGAGGTGAGAACGGGTTGTGCAGGTTACTCCGCAGGTGCCTCCTAGAAAGCTGGCGCTTAGTCAGACCCGTGTTGAGTTCGTGTGATGCCAGCGCCTTTTGGAAGCCCGGGCTCCGATGCAGCTGGCCGAGTCTCGCCGGGGAGTAGCCGCTCATCGGTGAGGTCAAGACGGACCGTTTCCCAGCTGAGTGTGCCGCGATCATGCAGCGCTCAGTGTGCGCGTCGTACGAACCGCTCGAGAATCTGAGCGTACCGGCAACTCTCACGAACGGCTTGCCACTCGATCAGCTAACGTCGGCCTACCCAGCTTGTGTGGTGAGCCACTATGCTGCAGCGGAGCCGTACTCATCGAGCCAGAGTTGACGTCCAAGCAAGATCGCCACTCTCTCTAGATTGCGGTAGGTCAGCGCGCAATCCAGATCGCGCAGCACGCGACACTTGATGAGCGCTCTAACGGACGGCTTCATGATATGCCTCTTTTGCAGTAGCTTGACGCCACGATTCCGTAATCAGCCTAACGACACATGTCGCTCAAGAAGCCCTTAAGCTTTCCAATATGAACGCAGTCATCAGATTGTTTGCCGCAACAAATGAACGACTGCACTCAGCGTTCGTCGCCAGCATTATATCAACGGGCGTCTGAGACTTCGCGAGAACGCGGCCGTACGCGAGCTTAGCTCCCAGCTCGTCCTGTACGTACGACACCCAGATGCTATGCTGCGCGCTGATCTTCTCTAGCAATCGAGCAGCCGTCGAGTATGTGCTCGCCCGAGCAGTTGATGGTTCAGCAAAAGCGCTGGCATCAGCACCAGCGTGCTCGCTCGCTGCCGATCCTGATGTGGTGAGCTCATCCGAAATCTCTGGCGCGCTTACTGCAGCCGCGTAAACCGCGACCGGTTCCGGCTCAGGTGTGGCACTCTCAAGCGTACTTGCAGGTTCATCACCATCAAGTCGGGCGTCATCCGGCACGAGGTCCTCATTGGCCCCTTCCAGTGGGGACAACGGCTCGGGCTCATTGGCAGGGACAGACTCAAGCAACGTCTGATCGCCACTCTGGTCGCCATTGCCCTGCGGGAGGACAGCCTGCCCGTCCCCAGCATTGAGGATCGGCGCGTCAGCGGCCATGACCTCGTTCATGGGGCTTCTCCGTTGCACTTCCGGTGAACGCCTCCCGCGTCGCGCTGCCATGTTACCGCTCCCTCTCGTCAGGGCCGGCCCGCGCGTCTGAAATAGCGCGGGCTCCGGCTAATCAAATCAGGTTACGCAGCCTTAGCGACGGAATAGAGTTCCTTGGCCTGGACCTGGAAAGCCTCGAGCTGAGCGCGGACGTACTCCGCCTGGATCTTGCCGGCCTCTTGCAGACCGCGGGCGCGGACGACCTTCTGGGTGGCCTCGAAGGCAGCGTTGGCGTTCTGCTCAGCGAAATCGAGGCTGCGGGTGTAAGCCACGCTGACCGGGAGCTGGGCGTTCTTGAACGAGGACTGGACGGTCTCGTTCGCCCTGCGGGTGTTCTGGAAGAAGGCGGTGACGGCCTGCTGGACCTGCGACACGCTCTTCTCGGCGAAGTCGCGCAGCTGGGCAGGGATCTCGATGGGGTTCTGGCTTGCCATGACGCTTCTCCACGGTGGTACTCACCGCCTTCTTGTACGGTGCAATAAAAATGGTGCAGTGCACAATGACGCGCAACTCGACCTTTCGGATTAGTCCAAAAGAGATAAAGGCAGAGGCGACGATGCGCTCAGGACGACGGGGCGGTGGGTTATGACATGCTGGCCGACCAGTGCATGGACGTAGCCAGCCTGGCTCGGTACATGCTGTAACAATCTGATAAATAAGCAATTTCTGATTTTGAGCGCGTTCCTGAGCGAGTCAAAAAGGGCCGCCCTCGCGGACAGCCCGAAATCTAGGGAGGACACGCCCATGGAGGGTATGCACCGCCGCAACGCCATCGCGGCTGTGCACGAGTTTTGTGCGATGGTGCGGCGCACAATGCAATCAACGATGTGCTCCAGGTATGAGGTGCGTGCTTACGGTTGTTCGGCTGCTGGTCACGAGAGGGATTGCCACCTCAGTCGCACATGTGCCGCACATCTTTGTTCCGGAACTGGCGTCCGCCGTGGGGCATACGCACAGCCGCTGACGGTCGTCCGACGCTGACGCGCTTGACGCCAGAGCCCCCGCAGCGGTCAGTCGCGGGGAACCTCGTCAGGAAATCAAATGTCGGGAAAACCTTCGTAACCGGACACTCCGGATATTGGCCGCGAGGGGCCGCTTCGGGTCAGAAGTTCGCGCTCGGTTGGTTCGGCTATGCGCCACGAGAAGTCAGTTCTGCGTGCTCACCGAGGGCCGAGCGGGGCAGCACGATCCATGCTCACCACGACCTTGCCGTTCGAGGCACCCGTCGCAACCGCGCGGTACGCCGCGTCGATCATGTCAAATTCGAAGACATGGGCGTCGAGACGAGGGGAAATCCGGCCGGCCTCGACGAACTGTGTCACCGCGCGCAAGATCTCACCGTGCTGCGCTCGGCCCTCCCCCGTGAGCAGCGGCAGAAGCGTGAAAACCCCCGAGTAGGTGCCGGCTTTGAAGGAAAGGGGCGCCAGGGCGTGTTTGCCCCAGCCCAGCGCGCTGACCACGTGGCCGAAGCGCCGGACCGCCTCGAAGGATGCGTCGAGCGTCGCGCCACCCACGGTGTCGTAAACCAGATCGAACCCTCTTCCGGCCGTGTGTCGTTCGACGTAGTCGGCAACGGTCTCGCTTCGGTAATCGATGAAGGTCGCGCCCAGCCGCGTGATCACTGACCGATTCACGCCGGATCCGGTCGCGAACACCTCCGCCCCGAACGCCCGCGCGATCTGCACGGCGGCCTGCCCGACCCCGCCGGCACCCCCGTGCACCAAGACAAGCTGACCGGAGCCGACACGGGCCCGATCGACGAGACCTTCCCAGGCCGTGATCGCGACGAGCGGCAGGGACGCGGCCTCGCGCATGCTCAGGTTCGCGGGCTTTGGGGCGAGAAGGTTCGCATCCGCCACCTGGTACTCGGCCAGCGAGCCCTGGTGGCCACCGACGCCGCCCGTCATGCCGTAGACCTCGTCCCCGACCCGCATGCCGGACACACCCGGCCCGACCGCCTCGACCGTCCCCGCCATGTCGAGGCCGAGGATGGCCGGCAGGGGATGACGCGCATGCGCGGCCGTCCCCGCGTGGATCTTGAGGTCCAGCGGGTTCACGCCACTGGCCGCGACACGCACCAGGACTTGGCCCGGGCCGGGCTCGGGCCGGCTGATCGTGGCGATGCGGAACGGCGCCCCGTGGCTCTCGACCACGGCTGCTCTCATGGTGGCGGGTGAGCTCATGGCGATCTCCTGTGATGAGTCGACGATCGAGCATTCACAGGCGAATGGGAACGAACGATACTGCACGCTGCTCAGACGCAATTGTATGGCTGATCGCGACCGTGATCGAGTGGAGCGACTTGCGGATCTTCCTCGCGATCGCCCGGGCCGGCACGCTCGGTGCGGGCGCCCGCGCGGTCGGGAGCACTCAGCCCACCATGGGCCGGCGCCTTCGCGCGCTCGAAGCCGCGATCGGTCATGCCTTGTTCCAGCGCACGGCGGACGGGTTCGTGCTGACCGACGAGGGCGAGGTTCTGCTCGCCCATGCCGAGCGCATGGAGGAGGAGGCGCTCGCCATCGAGCGGCAACTCGCCGGTCGGCCCGGGACGCTCGCGGGTTCGCTTCGCTTGTCATCGTCGGATTGGTTCGGCAGAACCTTGCTGGCACCGGCCCTGGCCACGTTCGGGCACCACCACCCGGACGTGGAGATCGAGTTGCTGACGGATGCGCGGCTCTACAGCCTCCCGCGGCGGGAAGCTGACCTCGTGTTCCGAATCACCCGGTTCGACGAGCCCGAGGTGATCTCGCGCCGCCTGCTGACGGTCCGCTACGGGGTCTACGGAGCACGCGGCACGACACTGCCGGTTGCGGGGGACGGCTCCGGCACGCGGACCATCACGATGGACGCGGCGTTCGCTGAGATGCCCGACGCGGTGTGGCTCCGGCGAATGCTGCCGAATGCGCGAGTCGCGTTCCGCAGCAACAACCGCGAGGTCCAGGCGCAGCTGTGCCGAGAAGGAGCGGGCGTCGCTGTCCTGCCGCGCCCGCTCGGTGACGCCACTCCCGGTCTCGTCGCGCTCGACTTGGGCGAGGCGCCGCCGTGCCGCGACACGTTCGTGGGCTACCACCGCGATCTGAGGCGGCTCGGGCGGCTGCGAGCGCTGCTCGATCACCTGCTCGACCGGCTGGCGGGCTGACCGCTCGTACGGCCAGGACATCGACGAGGCACCCGCGCATCCTCTCCGCAACGCGCCACGATCTTCCGGGTAGAGGCGATGCGGTCACGCGGCGCCGTGGGACGCACGTGATGTCGACACTCATCGGCGAGAGTGCATCGGGGATGGGCGCACCAAGAGGCGGGCGTGCGCACCGCGGCCGCGAGACCTCCGCGCACCCTGGAACCGCGCGCCCTGAGAGGGCCGCCTCCGGTGCAGGCACGGCGCTCGGTGCGGTTCACCGCCCTCTCGTCGCGCCTGATGCCGCTCCAGTCGGGAAGACCTCCCAGGCGAGACCGGAAGCGCGTGACGGCCCTTCAATCGGATGTGGTCGACGTCGCGATCTCCTCCAGCGCGCTCGACATCGCGCCAACGACCGCGTCCACGGAAGCGCCAAGCCCGTGGCGGCGGGCCAAGTACGCAGGTTCATTGTACGTGAGGAACGTCGTCCCGGTCTCATCCTGCCAGACCAGAGCCTTGAGCGGAAGGTCTATCCCGATCGTCTGCATGGACTGCATCAGCGGCGTGCCTCCCTTGGCCGCGCCGAAGATCAACAGATCGGTGGGACGAAGAGCCATGCCAGCGCCGGTCGCGGCGGCCGCGTGGTCGATATGGGCGAAGACGATCATCCCCCTGGCCTTCACCGCTGCCTCAAGTCGGGCCATCGTCTCGGCCGGTCCGAAGGCACTCCTCAGCGTGACAAGTCCATCCTCGGCCATTGCGCGCGCTCCAGTCAGGAAGGATATGAAGGTCACCGCGACGGCAGTGCTCCGCATTGACATAGCCATCATCCCCCCTCCCGGACAGCCGTCCCAAACCGCCTCGCGATCCCGGTTCGCCAATGATGCGACGGCGGAGTGTAGACGCAGGGCGCTCTGCTCCGTGCATCGCAGGTGCCGACCGACGCCTGACCGCTATTTCGGCGCTGCGATCCCGTTCAGGAAAAGAAGCACCTTGGTGAAAGGAAAGCGGAACGGAAGAGCGAGGTCGAAGCGATGGCCGTCCGGCAGCACGGCGCCAATGGGCCCAGGGGAGTCGAGACACGTGAGATCGCCATCCGCGTACGCTAAGCCGCAGCCAGCATTCCCGAGGGTGCCACCCGCCGGGATTGCGACGCGGTCCCGATCGATCGCATCAAGCTCCGGACCAGGCGCGCGGTTGTAGGCGTTGAAACGCATCAGGTGCCAGAAGTGCCGATCGGGCCGTCCTTCAACCGCAAAGCACTTGGCGAAAATGGACTGACCATCGCGCGTCCACACGTCTTGTCCGGCACAGGACGGGTCGTCGTAGTCCGCCTGCCGGCATGCGCGAGGGCCGTTCGCTCCGCACCCGATGAATTCGACCAGATTGTTGTAGCTCGTGATCGGCGGCCCCGGGCTCCCGCGGAAGAGGGGACTTCTGGTTCTCACGCTGTTGTTGAAGAAGAAGAGGCGGTCCAGGACGGGTCCGTCCGGCAGATCGTCATACGTCCCCATCTTGATGACGGTACCCAGCATGTGCGTCGAGCAGCTCGCATCGTCACCTTCGGCCATGTCGGCACTCCAGCGCCCCCGTGCCCCCAGGATGGGCCGGAACTGCCTGCTGCCCACCCAACCATCGTTCGTGCATTTTGATCCAGGCGCATCATCAAGGGCGAAGACGTTTCCAAAGACAAAGACATCGTGGCCTGCAACCCCGTCCGTCGAGATCGGGGCGTAATTGTTTATGATGGTGTTGTGCTTGACGATCCAATACGTAGCTTGGCTCTCCGGCTCGACGGCATTGTCCCTGATGTTCTCGAACCTGTTGCCGGTGATCTCGAAACCGGCATTCGCGATTTCCCGGCAGTTCGGGTTCTCGAGGCACACCTCACTGAGCCTGACGCGAACGCCATTATAGGCGTCGGTCACCCGGTTGTCGGCGATTCGCACATTGCCCAGGATGTCCTTGGCGACGAAGAGTGCTCCGTTCAGCGGGCTCCAGAAGTAGTGGTGAACCACGGCCCAGGGTATGTCGGACCAGGCGCTGACCGGACAGGACCAATCATTGCGGATGTCGCAGGCGCGTTTGGACGGACGATAGCTCGCCGGACTCTGCCGCCATACGTTCCCAGTGATCTCGAAAGTGTGTGCGGTCTCCGGGTGGCCTTTCCTTGCGATGGCAGCAAAGGCGTAGGACCCTCCATCAATCAGCGATCCATGTAAGCCGATATTCGATGAGGCATAGGCAGCGACGGCCGCGAGCCAGCATTCGCGGAACCCGAGGTCCCGGAGGTCGACGAAGGCGGCCTCCCAGAGGAGAACGCAGTCCAGCCGAAGGCGGATGTCAGGCATCGTTACTCCGGCCTCCGGCTCCAGCTCCCGAGACAGGTATTCGAGGAGGTCCTGCCGCTTCCCTGTCGGCCCGTCCGGCTTCGGACCATCCGGCGGTGGGCCGGAGCACAGGTCGACATCGTGCGGCTTGCAGAGAATCTCTCGGAGCGAGCGCTGCCCGACGATTGTTGTGAGCGCGCGGGGAGTGCCTCCTGACCTATCGACCTGACCTCGAATGGTAAGTCTGTTGGCTTCGGTGCCGCGCCACCGGATAGCCAAGCCTGTTTTTCCAAGATTGAGCGAGTATTGCGTCTCTTCGAGGCCGGAGCGGCGAAGGAGACGGATCTCGAGCGGCCGAGAACCTGCCGCTGCCCTTGCCGCGGCGACGGCGTCCTGTAGGGGAACACTGTCCGTAATAATCTCGCCCGCCCAGAGATATCCGGAGGTGGACTGATCTCCGTCAGGACGCGCGTAGAGGATCTCGGACCCAGCGGGGCCTAACATGAATACCAGCCAGAGCAGAACGGAGCTGAGAAGCCACATTGAGTGTCCCTCCGCGATTTCTCCTATTCCCACACCGACATCATGAACACGAGCACGGACCCCTAGGCGGTTGGGAGCGTCTGCCGTCCGCACCCGTGAGACGGCTTGAGGGCCTTCACGAGTGAAGATGGCGGCGACACTGTATCCGCCAGAGGCGAAGATGAAATACATCCGGACCAGCGCGGAAGCCGGCAGGGACGGTGATCAAGGACATCCGCCGCGCCACGCGCCGGCAGTTCTCGGCCGAGCAGAAGGTCCGCCTCGTGCTGGAGGGCCTGCGCGGTACACGGGGGGGTACTCCGGATTTGAGGCCGGGGTCGGAGCATCCTCAAGGGCAGCGTGACAGGGCCCGAGACCGGCGGCGTTGAGATGGATCAAGGTGCCCCCAGGCCGGCCCGGCAGGATGCTTCACTCGTCCAAGAGTATGGCACTTATTGATTCGGCAGCGCCTATCCCGACGAAGCGTGGGCCCTTCAAGAAGCGGGACGGAGGGCAACAAGAATGGTGTTTTTGCTAAAAATCGCTCTCTCAGTAGCTTCGTTTGCCGCGTCCGGAATGATGATAGATTTTTTCGCGCCGGGAGTGATGAAAGAACTTAGCTCAAACACCGTGTTTTTTTTATCTGTTCCCCTGCTTATCGCAATATGGCGCAGGAGCGGCCTTCTGTTAACGAAGTTGGCGTCCGGTCTCGCGGGTATAATTATCGGGTTGATCTTCGTGGTGGCCCGGCGTGACATTCCGATAGCGCTTTATCGATCTGGCGTATCAAGATCGATCGTAGTGGCTTCGGACGCGGCTTTGCAGCTTGGAGGCTACCTCGTTCCTGGTTTCGTCGCGTTGTTAGCTTTATCGGTCGCGCGCCGTCACGAGCCGCGCAAAAGTTTAAACTGAGACGCTGTTCAGCAAGCATTGCCTCCCTACCCCGCCTCGACGAGCACCGAGGCGGTGACACCATCGCCAATCGCCTCTCCCAAGCAACGGGCCTGGATCATGGTGCAACCGGTTGCCACGCTGCCGCCTCGCGCTACGGCCGACCTCGCCCGCATCCGGCAGGACGTTGAAGCCGCACGGGTCGCCGATCTGGCGCAGCAGTTTACGTTGCTGGTGCGCGCCTGCGGTCTTGGCAACGACCGGTCAGCGGATGCCGCCGGCGAACTCGACAGATGGTTGCTGGAAACGCGCAACTGCGGCGTCGCTGCGCTAGAGCATTTTCCGACGAAGTGGATGCCGGTTCGTCGCAGAACATGCGGCAAGATCAAAGATCGAGAGCTGCACTCGGTTGCAACGTGATCGGGTGCCGCTCTAGAGACCTTCGCGGCTGGTTTGGCGCAGGATGGGGCGGCCGTTCGAGCGGCGCTGACGACGTCATGGAGCAACGCCCAGGCGGAAGGGCAGATCAGTCGGCTGAAGATGCTCAAGCGCACCATGTACGGTTGCGCCAGCTTCGCACTCCTCCGTCGCCGCACCCTCATCGCTGCTTGATCCACGCAAAGCGCGGAAGAACCACCGAAACGGTGGAGGATCAACTTCCGCTTCCTGCGTTGAAGCGGATGTTTGATGCGGCAGAGGCGAGGGTCCGCAAGGGGTCACTCGGAGCCCGTCATGGTTCAGACCACTCAAGCCTTTTCCATGGTGAAGCCGACCTTCAGCGTGACCTGGTAGTGCTGCACCTTACCGCCTTCGATCTGGCCACGGGTCTCCAGCACTTCAAACCATCGCAAGTTGCGCACCGTCTGGCTTGCGCGCTCGATGGCCTGCTGGATCGCGTCTTCAATCGATACCTTGGACGACCCCACGAGCTCGATGACCTTGTAGATGTGCTCAGACATCACGGCCTCCTCATCGCCATCGTTCAAAGATTGTGGAGGCGAAAGGGTTAGGATCAAGGGGTCAGTAGGGCTGGAGCACGACAAGGCCCAACTTGGCCATACGAGCGCATCAAATCAGCCGTCCTGCCATTGAACCTCGCGCTTTCATTGAATTGTGAGCAGTGAAGCTGAAGCCCAGGCAGGAAGGCTCCCGAGTGGGCGGTTTAGCCAACAACGTAGATGCGCCATTTGCCGACATCCAGCGGGTGCGGCTTGAACCGCCGCTTCCGACCCGGCCGGACGCGCAACCATCCTGGACCGCGGCTCCCCGCGACGGGCCGCCAAGCCCTGCCGCGAGACCCCGCCGACCGGCGACGGCAACGCCCGGGGCGCGGCGAGGCCCCGGGGGGCGGCCGCTCAGGCCGCCCGGACGGTCGCGAGGAAGCCGGCGACCTCGGTCCGGAGATGCTCGGACTGGCGCGACAGCTCGGAGGCCGAGGCGAGAACCTGGGCGGCGGCGGCGCCCGTCTCCTCGGAGGCCTGGGCCACGCCCGCGATGGTGCGCGTCACCTCGGCCGTGCCGGTCGAGGCCTGGGCCACGTTGCGCACGATCTCCTGCGTGGCCGCACCCTGCTGCTCGACCGCCGCCGCGATGCTCGCCGAGACCGCGTTGACCTCCCGGATCCGGCCGGTGATCGACCCGATGGCGCCGACCGCCTGCCCGGTCACGCCCTGCACCTCGCCGATCTGACGCGCAATCTCCTCCGTCGCCTTGGCGGTCTGCTCGGCCAGCGCCTTCACCTCGGCGGCGACCACCGCGAAGCCGCGGCCCGCCGCGCCGGCCCGCGCCGCCTCGATCGTCGCGTTGAGCGCCAGCAGGTTGGTCTGGCCGGCGATGCCCGAGATCAGGCCCACCATGTCGCCGATCCTGCCCGAGGTGGATTGCAGCGCCTGGACGAGCGCGGTGGTCTTGTCCGCCTCCGCCACCGCGTGCTGCGCCAGGGTGGCCGAGCCGCTGACCCGGCGGCCGATCTCCTGCACGGAGGCGCCGAGCTCCTCGGCCGCGCTCGCCACCGTGCCGACGTTGGAGGCGGCCTCCTCCGCCGCGGCCGCCACCGTGCTGGACTGGCTCGCCGTCTCCGTCGCGGTGGCCGTCATCTGCTGAGCGGTCGCCTGCAGCTCGGTCGCCGAGGACGAGACCAGGCCCACGATGCCGCCCACCGCCCGCTCGAAGCGGTCGGCCAGCTCGATCATCGTGCGCCGGCGTTCGGCCGCCGCAGCCGCGTCGGCGCGCCGCTTGACCTCGGCCTCCTCGGCGGCCTTGCGGGCGACCATGGCCCTGATGCCCTCGACCGCCCTGCCGACCGCGCCGATCTCGTCGCCGCGGCCGGCCTCCGGGATCGCCGCGTTCACCTCACCCGCCGCGATCCGCTGCAGCACCGCGACGAGGCGGCCCAGCGGACGCGTGATGCCGAACACCGCCATCAGCATCGCCGCCACGATGCCGACCACCACGCCGAGCGCGCTGAACGCCATCAGGCTGCGGCGCGTGGCGTTGGTCTGCGCGGTGAGGTCGTTCGAGCCCCTCTCCATGTAATCGGCGATGTCCTGCCTCAGCTTGACGGCATCCCGCACCACGCCGGAGAAGGTCGGGTCGATGGCGCTGTGCACCATGCCCAGGGCATCCGCGTCCCGATTATGCGCGCCGAGGCGGCGCACCTCCTCGACGGCCGTCACGAACGTCTCGACGCGGGCAGCCTGCGCCTGGACGCGCTCGGCGAAGCTCGGCGCCTCCTCACGCAGATCCGCGAGGGCCTTCCGCAGCCGGGGCAGCACGGCGTCGAAGCCCCGGTCGGCGGCCTTGATCTGCGGCTCCTCGGTCTCCGCGATGAGGCGATAGACCCAGTAATTGAGTTCGAACAACTGTTGGTTGATAAGTCGCGCCGTCGCCGCCGCGCGCGCCTCGCGCACGATGAACAGGCTGTAGGCGTCATCGATCCGGGTCATGCGCGATTGCGCGTACCAGACGCAGCCACCGACGATCAGGCCGATGAGCGCGATGACGCTGGAGAGCTTGGGCAGGATCTTGATGTCGGATAGATGCGGCATAGGAAATCAATCCAAATCGTGTTTCCCACGCGCCTCTTATCCCGTGAGAATGCTTAACAAATACGTCAGGTTTTGTCTGAAGATACAGTCGCGATGCGCGCGACGCCGACCATGGCGGCGCTCGGGACGAGGCCGGCGCGGCCGATCCAGCCAAAGCTGCGCGCGATCAGCCCGCGCCGCGGCCGCGCCGCGACACCCCGTCCGGCCGCCCTCGGGCCCTGCGACCGCGACGGGGCGGCCGTGCCGACCCGCTCGCCCGGGCCGGCGGAACGGTGCGGGTCGAGCGGCCGCGCGGGGGGCGCGCCGCCGCGCCCCTCATTCCGGCAGCCGCGGGAGGGGCGTCCCATCCGGCGGCAGGCCGTAGCGGGCGGCGTTCAGCTCCATGGCCAGGAAGGTGTAGTAGCCGCTGATCGCCGCGAGATCGACCACGCCCGCCTTGCCGAAGCGGCTCTCCGCCCGCGCGAAGGTCGCGTCCGACACCCGCTTGTTCTGCTGGAGCTCGGTGGTGAAGTCGTAGACGATCGCCTCGTCGGCGCTCAGGCCCTCCGGGCGGCGCCCGTCGCGGATCGCCTCGATGATCTCCGGCGCGATGCCGACCTTCCGGGCGATCGGGGCGTGGACGTACCACTCGTAGTCCTGCGACCAGTGCCGCGCGTTGATCAGGATCACCAGTTCGGACAGCGTGGTCCCGATCTTCGGCTTGTAGCGCAGGTAGTCGCCCATCTGGCGCGTGAGCGTCATCACCTCGGGCGAGTGCATGAGCGGCTCGAAGGGACCGAAGACCTTGACCTTGCGGGCCGCCTCGAACTCCTCGGCGGCCTTCCTCTGCTCGGGCGTGTACTGGTCGGGCGGGATGGTCGGCAGGCGGTCCGCCGCGAAGGCCAGGGCCGGGGCGAGGGCGAGAGCGAGGGCGGGGAGACGGCGGATCATCGGCGAGGCTCCGGAACGGACGCGGCGAGGCCCGGCCCGGATGCGATGCCCCGCGGCGGGCCCCCGATCAGGGTGCGCCGCACGGGAACGCGTCGGGCCGTCCGGGCGACACTGCCCCGCCCGGCGCCGCGCCGATAGGGGGCGCCGCGCGACACCGCGCCGGCCCGCCGCGCGGGCCGGCGGCGCGGATCCCGCCCCTCCGCCCGGCCCTATCCGGGCCTGGGCGCGCGCGACCGCGCCCAGGCCTCCGCGACGGCCTGCGCGAGGGCCAGGGAGGTCGGGGCGCCGTCCGCCTCGCCCTTCTCGAAGTCGCCCGCCTGGCCCATCCGGTTGGTCACGTGCGCGAAGCAGAGCACGGCGCGGCGGCGCGCCGCGGCGAAGGCGTAGAGCGCGGCCGCCTCCATCTCGACCGCCAGGAGGCCCGCCGCCCGGGCCGCCGCGATGGCCTCGGCGGTCTCGCGGTAGGGCGCGTCGGTCGTCCAGGTGGCGCCGCGCTCGATCGGCTCGCCCACCTCCGCCAGCCCCGCCCCGACCGACGCCACCAGGGCCGGGTCGGCCTGCGCGAAGTCGCCGGCCGGCAGGTAGTGGTAGCTCGTGCCCTCGTCGCGCAGCGCGCGCTCGATCAGGATGAAGTACGGCGGCGGCCGCAGCGCCGTGATCTGACCCGACGAGGTGATGCTGATGAGCAGGCGGCAGCCGGAGGCGAACATCTGCTCGGCCACCAGCACGGCGTAGGGCGCGCCCACCGCGCAGCCGACGATGCCGAACGCGCGACCGCCCTGCTCGAAGCGGTCCATCTCCGAGTGGTAGCAGGCCCAGCCCTCGACGGGCCGGGCCCTGCCGGCGGCGCGCAGGTGGCGGACGACGTCGCCGTCCGGGTCCAGGATGCAGACCTCCGGCACGGGCGCGTCGGGGATGCGCCGCTGCCGGCGCGCCTCGCGCAGCAGGCTCTGCGGCGTGAACGCGGACGCCGCCTCCGGGTGCTTGTCGCGGAGGATCGGCGGCAGGGGGCGAGGGGGCGGAGCACTCATGCGGCCACTCTCGGCGCGCGGCCCGGCCGCGGCAACAGGGCCGGCGACGATGGAGGGCGCGCCCCGTCCCCGGCCCGCCGACACCCCCGAGACGCGTCGGCTCCGGTCGGGCGGACCGCCCCCCGGGGCGGGGCGGTCACCGCCCGATCCTCACCGGATCGCGGATCATGCGTGACAGGACCCGCCTCGCCCCGCGCGTGGCAGGTTTCTCGACGAGACGATAGGCGAGGAGCCCGCCTGCCAGGCTCGACAGGCATAAGAGGACGGGAAATGTCTTATGGAGAATCGAAGACTCGTCATCCAGCGCGTGGAAGGCGCTTTGGATGGATCTTACGATGTAGATACCGAAATCCTGGAAGAGATATATGGAATAGGACGCGTTCCCGATCTGAAAGAGAGGGCGAAGGAAGACGACAGCTCTGGACCGCTCGAGCATGAGCGCGCCGGCCAGCACGATGGTGGACCCGGCACCCCATCGCAAGCGGTGATCGAAGGCCGAGAAGAGCAGGAGACCGGCGGCCGCCAGGAGAACGGCGAGGACCTGCGCGGCGGGAGGCCGCGATCGCGCATCCATCCCCAGGAACCGTCCGAGTGCGGCGCCCGAGAGGAATTCGAGCAGAATGGGGTTCGTGTAAAACTGAGATACGCCAGCATTCGTACTCCACGTTAATCCAGTCACCACCAGCGACACAAGCACGACCGCCAGGATCTCGAAACGGAATGTTCTGCTGATTGCGAGAATGAGCGCGAAGATCGTATAGAAAAACATCTCGTAATTGAGGATCCAGCCCAGGTACAGGGTCGGATAAACTCTGCCGCTCTCGCTCGGGTTTGCAATAAATAGCAGTGACAATACGAAATGTGAAAGGCTTGCATCAGGGTTATAGACGAACGTGTCGTCGTAGACTGTGAGGAGAAACCAAGCGGAAGTCGCGACCCAGTATGTCGGGACGATCCTGGCCAGGCGGTCCGCCGCGAAGCGCGACGGTGTGACGGTTTCCTTTTCCGTGAGGTACATCATCAAAAAGCCGCTTATCACGAAAAACAGATCCACGCCGTATTGACCATAATGGGCTACGCCGTAAAGTCGTCCTTGAAAATTGTGATAGACGATCACCGCGAGCGCAGCACAAGCGCGCAGATATTGTATGGAGACAAGTTTCTTATTGTCAGAGATTTTCACGGGATATGGCGAATGGTGTGTCATGTCGGCGGGCCGGATTTTCATGCCGGGTGACTTTCTCATGGCTTGCAGCTGCGCGCGCGAGGATGATCTGTGCAAGAATGTTACCAGATCCCGCCTGGTCGTCCCAAACTCCGGGCAGGCGGCGGATCCCTGCTCCGCAGAGGGGATGGCTTGATCGAGACTGACTGTCCGGCGGCGGCGCGGGCCGGGTCCCGACGCGATGGCGGCGCCTCAACCATCCGCTTCGGCCGGCGCACGGGCGGGGTGAGGGGGCGTCGCGCGAGAGGCGACGCGCGGCCTAACCCACATGGCGCGGTTGTCGAAGCTGAGCCCGCTATTTACTGGCGCCCGCCGAGCACGCAGCGAAATGGGGCCGCAGGCCCGGGCGTGCAATCCAGGATGGTAGGATTCACGCCCATGGTCATCGCCCTCGTGGGGTCCGCCATCCTCGGCGGGACGATCACGCTCGCCTCGCTCGCGCCCGTCCTGGGATTGAAGGCCCTCCTGGTGGCGCCGTTCGGCGGCAGCCTCGCGGCCGGGCTGGTGGTCGCGGTCTCCTGCGCGAGAGCGGCGAAGCGCGTCGCCGCGCCGACCACCCTGAGCGAGGTCTGATCCGGGAACCGGTTGATCACAGCGGAGCCCGGATCCCGAGCCCGCGCGGCGCCTGAGCGCGGCGCCTGAGCGAAGCCCACATCCGCATGGGCGAAACGGGAGATGGCGAAGCCATCGACCGGATGGCGTATGACGCCTCCCGGCCGCCCTCGCCCGTTCGTCCCGCGGCGGGATCGGGGCCGCGCCTTGCGCGCCGCGGCGGCCCCGCGCGTCCACGGGCCGCGCCCTTTCGGCTTGCCTCAAGCCGCGCCGCGTGGCCCAGGGAGCGCTCACCGCGGTGAGCCGGGATGCCCCGTCCGGGGCCGCTCGCGCCGCCCATCGCAGCCCGCCGCGGGCGAGAGCCCCCGCCCCGACGCGATGTCAGCCGATCCCCCTCCCCTGTTCGTGCCCCGCCCGCACCAGCGCGAGGGGCGCGACGCGATCCTGGCCCACCGCGCCGCGGGCCGCCCGGGCTTCCTCCTCGGCGACATGACCGGCCTCGGCAAGACGCTGACCGCGTGGTCCGCCCTGGCCGCCATGCCCGAGCGCGAGATCCTGATCGTCTGCCCCAAGGGCGGCCTGCCGCAATGGCGCCGCACCATCGCGGGCAGCGGCCTGCCCGCCAAGAGCGTGACGCTGATCAACTACGAGCGCACCAAGTCGCTGTTCCTGCCGCCGCCGGACAGCACCCGGCGCTCGACCCGCGCCCGCAACAACGAACTCGCCCGCGAGGGGCGCCCCAAGCGGGCCTGGCCGCTGGTGGTGTTCGACGAGGCCCACCGGCTGCGCAACCCCTACGCCCAGCAGAGCATGGCCTGCCGCCAGCTCGCCGACCAGGCGGCGTTCGCGATCTACATGAGCGCCACGGCCGGGCAGGCGCCGCACGAGCTGTTCTATCTCGGGCGCCTGCTCGGGCGGGCGGCGGGCCGGGAGGTGGCGTCCCTGGCCGATTTCCGCGCCCTGATGCGCGCGCTCGGGATCGGGCGCGCCAGGGGGCGCTGGACGAACTGGAGCTGGACGCCGAACCCGCGCGACCGCGCCGTGATGGCCGACCTGCTCTACCGGGGCCGCGACGCGATCGGCCTGCGCCGCCGCCCGGCGGACATCGCGGGCTGGCCGGAGGCGCAGCGCGAACTCGCCCCGACTGCGCTCGGCCCGGAGGAGCGCCGCCTCTACGACGCGTCCTGGCGCGAGTTCCGGCGCGCGTTCGGGCTCCTCGGCGGCGCGACGCGGCGCCCGGCGGGCTGGGCGGCGGACCTGCGCTTCCGCCAGAAGGCGAGCCTGCTGCGGGTCGCGGGCACCGCCGCCTTCGCGGGCGACCTGCTGGAGGCCGGCGAGCAGGTCGCCCTCTCGGTCGCCTTCCTGGAGACGTCGGCCCTGCTCGCCGAGACCCTGCGCGGGCAGCGCTGGCGGGTCGGCGAGATCAACGGGGAGCGCCCGGCCGAGGCGAACGAGGCGACCCGGCTCGACTTCCAGCGCGGCCTGCTCGACGCTCTCGTGTTCACGGTCACGGAATCGATCTCGCTGCACCGGCACGAACTGCCCGGCGGCGAGCGCCCGCGCGCGCTCGTGGTGCACGACATGCGCCACAGCGCGATCCAGCTGCAGCAGATCGAGGGACGCTGCCACCGCGACGGCCAGCACGCGGTGATCTACTACGCCTACGCCGAGGACACGGTCGAGGAGCGGATCGCCGCGACGGCGGTCGCCCGCATGGCGGCGATGGACGGGATGGCCGGCGACGACACCGCCATGGCGGACGCGCTCGCGGCGGTCCTGGCGGAGGCGGCCGCGCGCGCGGAGCGCTGACCCCGGCCGGCTCCCCCGACGGCCGCGGCCGCCTCAGGGCCGCGGCGCCTCCGCCCCGAACAGGATGTCGTGCGTCATCGGGTCGTAGAACCGCATCAAGGACCGCACGAAGTGCCGGACGTCGACCTCCAGCGCCTCGGCCCAGGCCCGGTAGCGGTCCGGGGGGATGCGGCCCCGGCCGGTCTCCAGCTGGGAGATGAAGGTGTAGTACTCGGCACCGACCAGCGCCGCGAGCTGCCGCTGCGAGAGGCCGCGCGCCTCCCTCAGCTCCTTGAGGTAGCGGCCGCCTTCCCGGCGCAGTTCCTGGACCTCCTCGGAGTCCAGACGCTGATGGTGAGCATACACGGTGGATGCCTTCCTGCGGGCCTCACCTGCGAGCGCCCCGCCTGTACAGTGACATTCATATACCCCTGTCCGGCCGGCGGTGTCCAGGGCGATCCCGCCCGGGCGCCTTGACGGTCCTTGCGGCGGTCCGTCCGGCGGTCCTCCGGGCGGCGCCGCGCCGGCCCCGAGGGGTACCCGCGTCCCGCGCACTTGGAATAAATACAACTTGCCCTATCATCGCGTGATCGGGGCGCGACGCACGCCGTCGGTCAGCGACCTGGGGGGGCGCCACGAGACCTGGACACGAGACCTGGACAAGAGACCCGGACGCGAGACCTGCACGCGAGACCCGGACCCGAAACAAACCCCCCGGCCGATCGTTGGCTCCCGAGTCCCGGGTCGGCTGCCGCGGACCGGGTCGGACCGACCGCGGCCGCTCCGCTGATGCCCATCGTTCCGCGCCTCGGCGCCTCCTTGGCGGGATTTCGGTATGACGAGTGACCGGGCGACGTCCGTCCTGCAGAGCGGCCTGCGCTCCCTGCGTCCGGTCCTGGCGACCGCGTTCGTCTTCAGTTTCTTCATCAACATCCTGCTGTTCGTCACACCCCTGTACATGCTGCAGATCTACGACAGGGTGTTGTCGAGCCGCAGCGAGGCGACGCTGGTCGGCGTCAGCCTGATCGCCGCCTTCGCGCTCGCGGTCTATTCGTGCCTCGAGATGCTCCGCGCGCGCATCCTGGTGCGCGGCGGAGTGATCTTCGATCAGGCGATCGCGACCCCGATCTACGACGCGGTGCATCGCAGCATCCTGCGCAGGCCCGGGAGCGGGCAGGACGCGGCCCTGCGCGACCTCGACGTCCTGCGCGAATTCCTGACCGGCAGCGGCCTCCTGGCGTTCTGCGACGCGCCCTGGACCCCGATCTTCCTGCTCGCCTGCTTCGCCCTGCATCCCTGGTTCGGATGGATGGCCCTGGCGGGCGGCTCGGCGATCCTGGCCCTGACGCTCGTCAACGAGGTCGCCACCCGCCGGCTGCTCGACGCGGCGAACCGGGCCTCGCACGCGGCCGCGCAGCAGGCCCGCGCCAGCGCCCGCAACGCCGAGGTGCTGCACGCCATGGGCATGGTCGCGGCCGTGCGCGAACTCTGGCGCGCCCCCCACCAGGACGTGCTGATGCTGCAGGCCCGCGCCAGCGACCGGGCCGGCCTCATCGTCGCCGCGACGAAGTACGTCCGCATGCTGCTGCAGACGATGGTGCTCGGCCTCGGCGCCTACCTCGCCATCCGCCGGGAGATCTCGGCCGGGTCGATGATCGCCGCCTCGATCATCATCGGCCGCGCCCTGGCCCCGATCGAGGCGATCGTCGCCCACTGGAAGGGCGTCACCGCGGCCCGGGCGAGCTACCGCCGGCTGGCGGACCTGGTCTCGGCGGCCGGGGCGGAGCCGCGGCGGATGAGCCTGCCGCGGCCCCGCGGCGAGGTCGAGATCGAGAACGCCTCGGTGGCGGCGCCCGGCGGGGCGGCGCCGATCCTGCGCGGCGTCAGCGTGCGGATCGAGGCCGGGAGCGTCGTCGGGATCGTCGGACCCAGCGCCTCGGGGAAATCGACGCTCGCCCGCGCCCTGACCGGGGTGTGGCCGCTTCTCGGCGGCACGGTGCGGATCGACGGCGCCGAGATCGGGCACTGGGACCCGCAGGCCCTCGGCCGCTACCTCGGCTACCTGCCCCAGGACGTCGAGCTCCTCGACGGCACCGTGGCCGAGACCATCGCGCGCTTCGCCGTCGAGGACGAGGGGGCGATCGTCGAGGTGGCGCGCAGGGCCGGCTGCCACGCGCTGATCCAGGCGCTCCCGGACGGCTACAACACCCGGATCGGCCCGGGAGGGCACGGGCTGTCGGGCGGGCAGCGCCAGCGCATCGCCCTCGCCCGGGCCATGTACGGCGCGCCCAGCCTCGTCGTGCTCGACGAGCCGAATGCGAGCCTCGATCAGGCCGGCGAGGCGGCCCTGATCCAGGCCGTGGCGGACCTCAAGCGCCACGGCGCCACGGTGATCCTGATCACCCACAAGCTCGGCATCCTGGCCGGTGCCGATCAGGTGCTGGTGATGAACGAGGGCCGCGTCCAGGCCTTCGGCGCGGCGGAGCCGATCCTGGCGCAGCTCACGGGCGGGCGGCCGCTTCCCGCCTCCGCGCCGGCGGCGATCGGGGACGGCGTCGTCGACCGCCGATTGCAGGAGCGGCCCCGCGCCGCGACGGGCTGAGCGATGACCACCGGGACCGCCCGCTTCCTGCCCGTCCCCGGATCGCCCCGGCCCGTCGCCCCGCGCCCCGAGGCGGGGGCCGGTCTGGCGCGGCCGGCCGAGATGACGAATTGGCGGCTCTACGCCGTCGCGGGCTACGCCCTGATCGCGCTGACCTTCGGGGTCGTCGGCGGCTGGGCCGCGCGGGTCCGGCTGGACCGCGCGGTCATCAGCCCGGGCGTCGTCGTGGCGGAGACGAGCCGCAAGGTGGTCCAGCATTTCGAGGGCGGCATGGTCCTCGACGTGCTGGTGAAGGACGGCCAGAGCGTGCGGGAGGGCGACGTCCTCCTGCGCCTCGACCCGCTGCAGTCGCGGGCGAGCGCCGACCTGTTCCGCACCCAGCTCGACGCCGCCCTGATCCTCGAGGCCCGCCTGCGGGCCGAGCAGGACGGGGCGGCCGACCTCGACCTGCCGCCCGACATCGTCGCGCGGCGCCACGAGGCGCCGATCGCCCGGGCGATCGGCGACCAGCGCAGCCAGCTCGCGGAGCGCCGCAAGTCGATGCGCGCCCAGCTCGACCTCATCGCGGCGCGCGTGCGGCAGCTGAGGGTCGAGATGGAGGGGCTGGCGGCCGAGAGGGCCTCGGTCGAGGCGCAGGTCCGCTACATCGACGAGGAGCTCGGCGGCCTGCGCAGCCTGCGCGACAAGAACCTCATCCCGCTCTCGCGGCTCCTGATGATGGAGCGGGAACGCACCCGGCTCCAGGGCGTGATCGGGCGCTCGGTGGCGGAGACGGCCAAGGCCGAGAACGCCATCGGCGAGGCCGGCATGCAGGTCACCCAGATCGAGCAGAGGCGCCAGGAATCCGTCACCGCCCAGCTCCTGGAGACCCGCCAGAAGATCTCCGAACTGCGCGAGAAGCTGCTCGTCGCCCAGGACGTGCTGCGGCGGCACGAGGTGCGCGCCCCGCACGGCGGCGTCATCCAGGGCCTCAAGGTCTACACGATCGGGCAGGTCGTCCGCCCCGGCGAGCCGCTGATGGAGATCGTCCCGACGCGCGACCGGCTGGTGATCAGCGTGCAGTTCTCGCCGCAGGATCTGGAGGCCGTCCATGCCGGGATGCGGGCCGAGGTCAAGCTGCCCACCTTCCAGACGCGCCGGACCCCGGCGATCTTCGGGACGCTCAGGACGGTGTCGCGCGACCGGCTGATCGACGAGGCGACCAAGCAGCCCTACTTCGCCGGGATCGTCGAGATCGACGAGCACGACGTGCCGGGCGACGTCAGGGACCGCCTCCTGGCCGGACTTCCCGCGGAGATCGTCCTCTCGGCCGGGGAGCGGACGGCCCTCGACTACATGGTCTCACCCCTCTTCGACGCGATGGGACGTGCCTTCCATGAGCGCTGAGCATCACTCGCCGAGACGGTCGCCGGTGCGGTGGCGGACCATGATGCGGGAACGAGAGAGTCGGCAGGATCGCGCGGGCCATGCTGCGTAGGTCCGGACGGGACGGGTGCGCGCGCCGGGGGCCTCGGGGATGCCCCGCTCCGGCCCCGCGCTTCTGTGCGGAGTGAGGGCGAAATGGGTGCTGTCATCTCCTTCTTCCGGCCCGCGCCGACGACGCGCGGGGATTGGTCCCAGCAGGAGCTGGCCGAGTTCTACCGGGTCGAGGCCGCCCTGGTCCGGGCCGGGATGCGGATCACCAGCGATCAGGGCCTGAGCGACGAGGCCGACCCGTGGTTCGTCTTCTGCCGGGCGGACGGCGACGTGATCATGCACTTCGCCCGCATCGACGGGCGCTACGTGGTCGGAAGCGCGGTGCTGGACCAGCCGATGCAGGGTCCCGACTTCCGCGCCCTGCTCAACCAGATCGCGGTCCGCTACCCGGCGCTGCTGCCCATCCCGCAGGGCCAGGGCGGCACGACGCTCGTGGTTCACCCGGCCGCCCTGCTGGCGGCCATCGTCGCGGCCGCGGCCTTCCTGCTGTCCGAGGACGACGCCGCCGCCTCCGAACTCGCCCCGGTCGAGCCGCTGCCCGGGCCGGCGGCCGCCGGCCGGCCGGGACCGGTCGCGCCGCCCCGCTCGGCGGAGGCGGGAGGCGCGGGCGAGGCCCAATCGCAGCACGACGATCACCGCCGGCACGTCGCCGCGATCGTGACCACCGCGATGCTGTTCGCCGTGGACGCCGCGCCCGACGAGGCCGGCCCGCGGCCGGAGACGGACCTCGCGCCGACGAGCGCCGCGAGCGCGGCGGACGGCGCCTCCTGGCACGGGGACGCGGCGCTGCCGGCGGTTCCCTCCTCGGGCAGCCCGCGCGCCACGGACGCCTCCGCGCCGGCCGCGCCCCCGCTCTCCCGCGGCGGCAATGCTCAGGACCTCGACGGGGCCGGGCGCGGCGGGGCGGCGCCGGCCGGCCCGGTCCACCCGGCCCGGCCCGATCCCGGCGAGGGACCCGACCTCTCGCGGACGCCGCTCACCGAGAAGGCGGCCGGCGCCCGGCCCAACGAGGCGGGGCAGCAGGCGGGCGCCCAGGCGGCCGGCTCTCCCGCCACGGCCGAATCCGCGTCCGGCGGCCACCCGTCCGGGACGGCGCCGGGCGCCGCGGACCACGCGAGCGAGACGGTGCAGGCCGACGCCTCGGCCGCCACCTCGGCTGCTCCTGGCGCCGATCCGGGCGCCAAGGCCGCTCACGCCGCGGCGCCCGTCCCGGCCGCGACCGAGGCCGCCGCGGAGGCGGGCCGGGGCGAAACCGGCGCCGCGAGGGCGCTCGCGCCGCCGTCGCGCCAGGAGGGCGCCGCCGAGGCCGGCCCGGCCGCGAGCCGCGCGGGGGCGGACCATGCCGCGCCGGGCGAGAGCGAGGGCCGGGGCGCCGCACACGGCGCGGGCGAGGGCGGCGCCACCGGCAGCCGGGCCTCGGAGTCGTCCGGCCCGAAGGCGGATGACGCGCCGGGCGACGGGGCGGGCCACGGCGCCGCCGAGCGCGCCGGCGCCCACGCCGGCCCCGTCCGCGAGGCGGCGAGCGACGCCGCCCGCGGCCCGGGCCGGGGCGATGATGCGCAGGCCGAGCGCGCGGAGGTCCGGCCCGACCGGTCCGGCCCGGATGCGGCCGGCACCGACCGGGCTCCCGGGGCCGACGCGCCGCACGGCGCGCGCGCCGACGCCCCGGCCGCGCAGGATTCGGATCACGGGAGCGGTCACGCGGCCCGGGTGCCGGTCACGGTGGGAGAAGGACACGGGGCCGGCCCCGCCTCGGCGGCCGGTGCGATCGCGGGCACGGCCATCGACCCGGACCACCCGGGGACGGCGCGCGGGCCGGGCGCGGCGGCCGCGTCCCCGGAGATCGGCGCGGCCCGGGCCGAGCCCTCGGGACACGGCGACGGCGCGGTGGCCGCGGTGCCGGGAGGCAGCAGCGACGCGTCCCGCATCGTCCCGGCGGTTCCGACGGCGGCAGGTTACGCGCCGACGGACGATGCCGCCTCCGGGCAGGATCGGGATGGGATCCGCCCCGATCACGCGGGCCCGGCCGGTCCCGGCACCGCTCCGGTCACCGCGCCGGCCGTGCCGCCCGCGGCGAGCGGCGAGATCTGGGCGGCGGGCGCGAGCGACGCGGCCGGCCCCGCCGTCCCGGCCGCCGAGCCGACCGAGAGCGCCGGCCAGGGCGGCGGGCTTCCTGGCGGTCACCCCGCGGCGCCGGATACGCCCCCGGTCCCGGCGGGACCCGGGCCCGCGGGCGCCGAGGCGCATCCCGCGCCGGGGGCGACCGTCGCTCCCGGCTATCCGGGCCCGCAGGCGCGCGATCCGGGGGCCGCCCCGGGCGGGGCGGGCGCCGAGGCCGGGTCGACGGCGGCGAGCCATTCGGGCGCGGAGAATGCCGTCTCGGATCGTGGCCACGCCGAGGGCGCACCGGAGCAGGTCATCGATCCGCTCGGCCACGGCCGGGCCGCTCCCGGGACCGGCGCGGAGACCCTGTCGGCCCCGAGCGCCGCGAGACCCGACGCCGCGACGCCGCTGGCGGGCCACGAAGCGGCCGGCAGCGCCCCGTCGGATCGGAGCCCGGTCGACGGCGCCGCGGGAGGAGAGGCCCCCGCCGCGGACCGCCACGCCGCGCACGCCCCCGGGGCCGATGCGGCCTCGCCCCCCGCCGGTGCGGCGCAGGCCGCGCCGGATCCCGGGCATCCCGCCGTCGCGCCCGAACCCGCGGGCTCGCCCCCGCCGCCGGCTGCCGGCGCGGCGAGCCCGGCGGTGGGGTCCGCGGCCGCGCAGGCGGGGCATGCCCCGGCGCCGAGCGCGCCCTCCGGCCTGCAGGCCGAGATCGGGGCGGATGGCACCCTCGTCTTCGCTCCGGGCAATCCGCACCCGGTCCCGGCGGCGCCGGCCGGGCCGGCCCACGACGGGGCCGCGCACGCGGAGGTCGGGCTCGTGGGCATCGCTCATCACGACGCGGTGCCGGTCCACCCGAATTTCCACTGACGCGGCCGCGGGAGCCCGGGGCCGGCCGCGACGGGTTGACCCTCCGGGCCCCGGGGGTGTACAGTGAAATTGTAACTTTCCTTCGCTGTATGCTCCCGGCGGGCGGGGTCGTCCGCCGGGGAGGCGGCGCGGGAACGGGCGCGGGCGCCGAGGGGCGGCCATGGTTGCAGGCGGATCCCCGCGCGTTCGGGGCTCTGCCCCGCCCGGGAGGCCCGCGCGGCGTTCGTCCGGCCGTGTTCCGAGACCGCGGGCAAGACCGTGAATGAACTCTCGAAGGCGGGTGTCGCAGCGTGTTGCACAGAACATCGAGACTGGTCCGAACCACGGCGAGCGCGCGGCACGCGCCGACGCCCGTCCTCGCGTGCGCGCCGCTCTCGCATCGGGAGCCGGCGGCCCGGGAGCCCGCGGCGGCCGATCGCCGGCCGCAGCTCGCGCCCTTCCTGCGCGACCATCTCGGCCGGCAGCTGCGAACCGCCTACGCGGCCTTCGTCAGCGCGCCGCACCCCTCGGAGGTGCGCGAGGCGATCGCGCGCCTGGAGGCGGCCCTGGCGGGGCAGCCGGCCGTCGTCTCCCGCTTCCGCGACGATCTGCTGGCGGCGCTGCCGGCCTTGCGCGGCTTCGCCCTGTCGCTGACGGCCAACGTGATCCAGGCCGACGACCTTGTGCAGGAGACGATGCTGCGCGCCTGGCAGAACCAGCACCGCTTCGAGGTCGGGACGAACCTCAAGGCGTGGCTGTTCACGATCCTGCGCAACCAGTTCTACACGAACGGCCGGCGGCGGCGCCGCGAGGTCGAGGATGCGGACGGCGCCGCCGCCGCGCAGCTGGTCTCCCTCCCGGCCCAGGAGGACGGTGTCGAGCTGCGCGAGGTCTGGGCGGAGCTCGGCAGGCTGCCGGCCGCGCAGCGCGAGGCCCTGCTGCTGGTCGCCATGCACGGCATGACCTACGAGGCCGCCGCGGAGCTGATGAACTGCCAGGTCGGGACGGCGAAGAGCCGGGTCAATCGCGCGCGCGCCGCCCTCGCGCAGGCGCTGGGCTACGAGGCGGGACGGCCCGGTCGCGCGGCCGGGCCGTGAGGCGCGCCGCGCCGGGCCGCGCCTCCCCTCGCCGCCTCCCGAAATCCGCCGAGCACGGAAGCATCGTCATCGCGTCCTCGTCCGACACCACCGACAAGCGGCGGCTCGGCCGCCTGCGGACCCGTGCGCGCCGCATCGGGATCAGCGTCGCGAAGCTGCGGGGCGCCAAGCCCGACGCGTTCGTGCTCTCCTACACGCACCTGGACCTGCCGCTGGGCGGGTGCGACCCGCGCGGCATGTCGCTCGACCGGGCCGAGCAGATGATCCGCGTGGCGGAGCAGGGCCGGGGGACCCGGTCGGCGCGCCGGCGGCCTGCGCAGCGCGACGCGGGCTCCGTCCGGCGGGGCTGATGGAACGGTCCGCCCGGCACCGGCATTTCCGGGACCGCACGCGCTCACCCCGTCCGCCGGCCCCTTCGCAGCCGGCGTGGCCTTCCGTGCGCCCCAGGAGAACCTGCCCCGCCTCACAGTGCAGGAGGGACTATTGCTCAGGGCATGCGTGTCCGACAGCTCATTCCCGCCGAACCTGGGCCAGGCAAGCCAGATTAAATAGATCATTCCTCAACTTAAGTCGCGGTTAAACGAGATACCGCGGGCGAGATGCCGGAACCTGTGCGCTGAAACGGGCGTTTATGGCGCAGTTCTGAACTGAGGAGCATGACGCATGCGCACCGTCTTCGTCGCGACCCTGGCGGCCACTGTCCTGGCGGGCCTCTCCGGCTCGGCCATGGCCGAGGAGACCACCGTGATCCATCGCGACCGGGCCCCGGGCGTCGCCGTCGAGCACCGCGAGGGCGTGGTCGAGCACCGCGAGGTCACCACCGGCAGCGTCGATTGCGGCTCCAAGACCGTCCACAAGGAGGACGGTATGGGCAACTCCAAGACCGTCCACAAGGAAGGCTGCTGATCGCGCCGCGCTGAACTGCCGGATTTGTCGAGAGGACGCATCATGACCAGCAAACTGCTTCTGGCCGCCGTCGCGGCGGCCACCCTCGGGCTGCCGCTGGCGGCCCAGGCCCAGGGAACCCTGCGCGGGGCGCAGGAGGGTGCCGAGGCGGGCGCGGCCGCGGCCGGCCCGGTGGGCGGCATCGTCGGCGGGGCGGTGGGGGCCGCGACCGGCACGGTCGGCGGCATCCTCGGCGTGGACGACCGTCCGCGCTTCCGCTCCTACGTGCGCGAGCGGCACCTGCCCTCGTACCGGTACAGGGAGGACGTCCGCGTCGGGGCCGTGCTGCCCTCCTCGGGCGTGACCTACTACGACGTGCCGGCCGAGTACCATGTGCGGCCCGGCTACCGCTACACGGTCGTCAACGACCAGCCGGTCCTGGTGGACCCGCACACCCACCGGATCGTCGAGGTGATCGAGTAGGGACCATCCTGGGCGAGCCCGGCAGGGCTCGCCTGGGCGAGCCCGGCAGGGCTCGCCTGCGTGAGCCCGGCAGGGCTCGCCTGCGTGAGCCCGGCAGGGTTCCCGCGCGGGCTTCCGTCAGGCGCCCGCGCGGGCGGCCGACGCCGTCGCCGCCGACGCGCAGACCCGGGGGAGCCACGCCCCGCCCGTCCCGGCCGGCGCCCTCGGGGCGCATGCGGGTTCCTCCGCGTCGGGGGCCGGCCGCAGCGGCGGCCCGGGACGGCGCTCGCCGAGAATCTCGCCGTAGAGACGCAGCAGGTCGTCGCCCTGATCGGCCGCAGTGCGGACGGCCCGGCCCTCGGGAGGCGGAACCTGGAAGCGCGCCGGGTCCTGATCGATCTCCGCCAGGATCGCCCGCAGGTCGCGGGGTGACGCCACGTCGATGACGAATCCGTCGACGCCCGGCACGATGTCCTTGCCCACCGCGCCCCGGTCGCTCGCCACCACCCAGAGTCCGAAGGCCTGCGCCTCGCGCGCCACGAGGCCGAAGCTCTCCGGCCAGAGCGAGGGCACCAGCAGGACGTCGAGTTCGCCGTAGAGCGCCGCGATCTCCTCCTGCGGCACCGGACCCACGATCCGGACCGGCGTCGTGCCCCACACGTCGTGCCGCACGTGGTCCCGCTCCTGGGCGAGATCGACCAGGGTGAGGCTCAGGTTGCGGAACGCCTTGGTGCGCAGGACCGCCTCGATCAGCCACGCGCCCTTGTGCGCCTCGCGGCCCCCCACGTGGCCGAGGCGCACGCGCGGCCCCTTCCCCGCCGCGCGCCGCCGGACCGTGCCGGGCGACAGGCCGTTCGGCACGCTGATCGTCCGCGCGAAGCCCGCGTCCCGGTAGATCTGCGCGAAGCTCTCCGACACGGCCAGGATCCGGTCGGCCCCCTGGAGGAGGCGGGCGAGGCGGCGGCGCCGCACGATCCGCGCCGCCGCGTCGCGGGGCCCCTCCGCCGAGGCCTGCAAGGTGTCCGCGCGCGTCCGCACCACCCTCCCGTCGCGGTCGAGCAGGAACTGGTGGTCCGAGATCCACCAGCCGTCATGCACGGTCACGAGGTGCGGCAGGCCGCGCGCCTGGACCGCCTCGACGGCCGAGGCGGTCAGCCGCTGTACGCAGTGGAAGTGGACGAGGTCCGGCTGCAACCGGTCGAGGGCGGCCGCGAAGACGCTCCCGACCGTCGGATTGAACGGCCGCCAATCCATGTCGGCCTCGATCGGTGTCGAGATGCGGACGACCGGCATGCCCCGGTAGGCGTCGATGCGCATCCGGCCCTCCGGCGCGACGCCCTCGTCGCTCGCCACGACCGCGAAGTCGAAGCGGTCGCCCGCGCGATCCAGGAAGTGGTCGAGATTGTCGCGCACCACCCGGGTGGCGCCGCCGATCGTCTGGGGCGGGAAGAACACGTTGGAGACGAGGATGAGCGGCTTCCTCACCGCGGCCGGAATCGGGGCGGAGGGGCGGGGCGGGGGCAGGATGTCCGCGAGCGCCCGCGCCGACGCGTCGAGCTGCCGCGCCTTCTCCCGCGCCGCGAGCCCGATCCGGCGGCGGAGCCCCGGATCCCCGACCAGGCGCTCCAGCGCGCGCGTCCACTCCTCCGGGGTGGAGGCGAGGAGCGCGTCCTCCCCGTCGACGAGGATCTCCCGGTAGGTGCGCGTGCCGCTCACCACGGACGGGATGCCGCAGGTCGCGGCCTCCAGCCACTTGATCTCGCTCTTGGCGTCCGCCACCCGGCCCGGTTGCAGGACCGCGACGTTTATGTCGACGCCCGAGAGGATCTCCCAGTAATCGCCCACCTCGGCCGTGAAGCCCATCGTCTGGATCTGGTGCGCGCAGGCTCTCAGCGCCGGGCCGAGCTTCAGGTGGCCGGCGATCAGGAGGCGGACCTGCGGGTGGCGTTGCAGGATCGCGAGCAGGGCCGGTCCGATCAGGTCGTTGAAGTCGCGGTTGTGCGCCTTGGTGCCGGAGCCGTAGAAGATCGTCACGGTGTCGCCGGGCTCCGCGAGCGGCGGGTCCGGCTGATCGAGGAAGTGGTCGTTGCGCGCGTCCAGGCCGTTGCGCATCAGGTGGCAGCGCTGCTGGCGCAGGATCGGGGCCATCGCCTCCGCCAGGGCGGGCGTCGCGGCGAGGCCCTCGTCGCACTGGGACATGGCGAACCGGAACAGAGGCACGCCGGCCTGCAGCTCGGCGTAGTCCTCCCGGGTGATCTGCCCCTCGAAGCTCTCGAAGGGATCCGGATAGCTCGCCGCGTCGAAGATCAGGTCGTCCACGTCGTAGAAGGTGCGCAGGCCGAGGGCCCGCGCGGTGAGGATCGCGTGGAGGATGTCGGGAAAGGCGGCCACCCGGTAGAAGATCGCGGCGCTCGCCCCGGGCAGGGCCTGGCGGAAGGCCTCGGTCTCGTTCTGCCCGAAGACCCGGACGGTCCAGCCCCCGCGCTCCAGCTGCTGCCGGCGCTGCTCGACGCGGTAATGGACGCATTGCGGCAGGTCGAGATTGGCCAGCATGACGATCGCGCCGCCGGGGACCGGCGGGAGCGGGGCCGGGAGCGGCAGCACGAGGGGCAGGTCGAGGGCGAGCTGGTTCAGGGCGTCGTCGAGGATCGCGTCGCCCTGCGCCCGCAGGCCCTGGCGGTAGGCCGCGCGGGCGACCTCGCGATGGGCGGTGAAGCTCTGGTCGAGGAGTTTCCTGGCGGTGTCGCGCCAGCGCGCGTCGCGGCTCCACCGGGGCGAGGAGGCGCGGATCTGGGCGAGGGCCGCCGGCAGATCGCCGGCGGCGAGTCCCTCGGCGGCGTGGATGTGGCTCCACAGGCTGCTGGCGGGCTCCCTCGCGGCGGCGACGTAGTCGCCCGTGGCGGCCGCGTCCTGGCCGAGCGCGCGGGCCGCCTCGGCGCGGCCGTGCAGGCGGGCGGAGCTCGGACCGCCGCGGGCGATGGCCTCGTCGTAGGCGCGAAGCGCGACGCTGCCCTGGTGGCGCAGGAGTGCGCGAAAGCCGACCTGGGCCAGGAAGGACGGCGCGTCGGGCCCGCGGATCACGTCGAGGCACCCTCCCGGGAGCCCGTGGTCGAGCCAGTGGGCGAGAAGCTGGGTGCGGGTCAGGTCGGCCAGGCCGGCCTGGGTCGCGCGGTAGGCCTCGGCATCGAAGCACGACGGGAACGCGCCCTGGCCGATCAGGGCGGCGGTGCAGGCGCGCTCGTTCGGGGCGAAGCCCAGCTCGACCCCCTCGCGCAGCCAGTGACGGTAGAGGTCGGCATCGCCGAGACTGGCCGCCACCGGATGGTTCGCCCGGTAGAAGGCCGGGTCGAACGCGTCCTCGATGTTGAGGGGGGCGAGCCGGTCGACGCCCTGCTCGGCGAAGAGCAGCATGCCCTGGATGCGGGTCGCCGGAGCGGCCCCGATCCAGTCCGCGTTCAGGAAGATGAACTGCGCGAGATCGAAGCGCTGCTGCCAGCGCCCGGGCATCAGGTCGTGCCGGCGCAGATGCGCCGCGACGAGCGCGTCGTCGACCTCGGCGCAGACCAGGGAGGGCCAGGCGGCCTCGTCGCCGCGCTCGGATTCCCGCCGGAACCGGCGCCGCTCCACGCGCCCGAACTGGACGTAATGCGCCGCGTATTCCCAATCCTCCTGGAGCAGGGCCGCGAGGTCCTGGTTCAGGTCGCGGTAGATCGTCGGGTCGAAGCCCTCAGGCAGGTCCCCGTGCTTGGTGAAAAGATGGGCGAGATAGGCGGTCCGGGTCGGGAAGCGCCGCTCCTTGCGCCCGTGCACGAGGTAGTGCGACAGCAGCGCCTTGGCGTCCCGGAGATGGCGCAGGTCCGGATAGAGCCGGCTGTAGAAGTCCGGATCGAATTCCACGCTCTGCCCGAGCCAACGGGATCCTCCGGCCTTCCTGGCGAGCAGGCCCAGGAGACGGGCGCAGAAGTCGGACATCCGTTCGAGGCTGAGCGCGTCGCGACGGTACAGAGCGTTCGTCATGGCCAGTACGACTCCGGAAGGCACTCAGCGGGCGGCGTGGGCGAAGACCGCGTCGGGGCGCCGGCGCTCGGCCTCGACGGCCGGCCCCTCGGCCGGCCGCGGGTCGTGCGCGTCCAGTTCCACGTGCCGGTCGGTGACGTGCGCCGCTGACTCGCGCACGGTCGCGGCGATGACGCCGGCGCGGTCGACGCCGGTCATGAAGGTGAGTTCGTCGTCCTGCTCCGCCGTGAGACCTGTCATCTCGTGCCCCCGTCCGGACCCCTGCGGGATCTGCCGTTGCGTCACCCTGCGTGTCCAACGAGAGGCGAAAATTTGCAGCGACATGCGGACGCGGCGTGCCGGGCTCCGGGCTCCGCGCCGCGCGCCGGCAATGCGCCGAAAAAAATGCGCGGCATCGGGATGTGAGACTCGGCGCCTCGTCCCACAGACTTGACGAGCGGCAGAAGCGAGGTGCGCGACGATGCCCGGGGGTGAGCGACGACGCGGCGCGAGGCGAATGGCGGCGCCTCCCGGCCGCCGGGGCCGATCGCCGGTGCGGGACGGAGCGGGCGGCTCCAGCACCTCCGGCCTGCCAGCACCTCCGGCCTGAGCGAATCGCGGGCGCGCGAACCCCCGGCCCCTCGGGCGTGACGGCCCGGCATCCCGGCCGCGGCACGCCAGGTCCATCACACCATCCCCTTCCTCAACCAGGGTTGTCGCCATGTCTTCCGATCCGAGCCCGGCACAATACTTCTCGCACTGCTATTTCATCTACAAGACCGCGACATCCGATCAATTCACCATCGGGCGGTACGGAGGAATTACCAAGAATTTCGTCGTCAGGGACACGCCGGATGCCGGCAAGACGGACGACACCACGCAGATCGGCGATGTGCAGAACGACGTCTTCACGGCCGGCGTCGTCGACGGCAGCTCGGCGCCGAGAACCTATTTCGGACAGACCAGCCAGCAGGGCCTGATCGGAACCGCCAAGGGCAAGAAGGGGACGATCTACTTCCTCTACACGAACAACACCTACGACCCCGGCGCCACCGTCCAGGTCGACCACGCCGCCTACCCGCTCTGCTTCGTGACCGGGACGAGGATCCGGACGGCGCGGGGCGACGTCCCGGTGGAGATGTTGGCGGTCGGCGACCGGGCCGTGACCGCCTCGGGGGCGCTGCGCCCCGTCATCTGGATCGGGAAGCGCACCCTCGACGGCCCCGCCCTCTCCCGCGATCAGGCGCCGGTGCGGCACCGGAGGACATCGTCTCCGACGTCTTCGTGTCCCTGATGGCGCTGCCGAACGTGGCGAGCGTGCGCGAGCCGCGCGCCATGATGACCACGATCGCCAAGCGCATCATCTTCGAGGCGCGGCGGCGCAAGCGGCTTCAGATCGCCTACGAGGACGCGCTCGCCGCCATGCCCGAGGCGCTGGACGTCTCGCCCGAGGAGAGGCTCATCCTCGTGCAGGCCTTGCAGAAGATCGACGCAGTGCTGGCGAAATTGTCGCCGCGGGCGCGCACGGCGTTCCTTCTGAGCCAGATCGATGGTATGTCGAACCGTGAGATCGCCAAGGAACTCAACGTCTCGATGAGTGCGGTCAGCAAGTGCATGACGCAGGGTTTCTCGGCCGTCTACAGCGCCAGGATGGAAAGTTGAGGCGATGAATCCTGCTCGCTCACGACAATCGGACGACGACGAGAATGGGATAGACGAGAGCGGCCGGGCCGCAATCAAATGGATGGTCGCCATGACCTCCGGTGGCTTGAGCGAGCGCCAGCGGCGGGATTTCGAGGTCTGGTACGGCGCCAGCCCGGCCAATGCCGAGGCCTGGGGACGCATGGCCGGGAATCTGCAACCCTTCGGGATCGTCGCGCGCTCCGGGCTGCCGCGGGGCACGGTGGCGCGGATGGGGGCGCCGCCGCGGCGCGACCGTCGGAACGTCGTGGCGGGGCTGACGGCCCTCGCCGCCGGCGGCGCGGTCGCGCTGGAGCGCTTCGTGCCCCTGGAAGACCTGCTCACCGACCGCTTCACCCGGACGGCGGCCCACGCGCGCTTCCGTCTCGGGCAGGATGCCGAGGTCGTGATGGCGCCCCGCTCGGCGCTCAACCTGGGAGCCGCTGCCGAGACGCGGGCGCTGAGCTTCCTGCGGGGCAAGATCCTGC
Source organism: Methylobacterium sp. 4-46 (assembly GCF_000019365.1). GTDB lineage: Bacteria > Pseudomonadota > Alphaproteobacteria > Rhizobiales > Beijerinckiaceae > Methylobacterium. Next base: position 1,416,243 of record NC_010511.1, read on the forward strand.
TCGACATC